>JAJOLK010000016.1 GCA_021173225.1 Phycisphaerales bacterium PN19_bin_20
GGCCCTTGACGCCGTAGAGGGCGAAGACGGCTTCGTTGATGCGGTGCTCGTGGGCATCGATGGCGGCTTCGTGTTGTTTGGTCTCGCGGTCGGAAAGTTTGGGCTGGCGGAGGGCGGCCTTGGCGTCCATGATGGCGCGGACGCTCCCCACGATCCGCTCGGCGAGCTTCTTGTCCTCGGCGGTCTTGGGGAGCTTGATGGGGATGTTTTCGAGGTACTGCTTGTTCGCGCCGAAGTACCCGCTGTGGAACCGCCCGGCTTGCGACTTAAACCAGCGGTCGAGCAGCTTGCTCGACAAGAGGGCAGCCAAGTATCGCATATCCACGCGGTCGGTGCGGATGCCGAAGCCGCCGGTGGTGACGTTCACGAAGTAGTGATCGCCTGCCTCGTCGAACCACGCCGCAAGATCGGTAATCATGTACGGGAGCATGACCTTTGGCGTTTCCCATCGTTCTAGGTTCTTGCGCATGAGGCCGTACCACTCCTCATGGTCGAACTTGCCCGACTCACGCCCGCGCAGTAACGTCTCGTTGGCCTTCAGATACGCCCATGCCAGCGGATAGTCCTTCTCCATCTCTTTGGGCACCACGATCTTCGCGCGTCCCTTTTCAACCGTGTACGGAAAGAGCACGCGGGCCGTCGCGTTGGCCCAATGGCGTCCGATCTCCCCGCTGCGAACGACCGGGCGCAGCAGTTCATTCTCCAGTTCGACCCGCTTCTCAAGTTCGAGGCTCTTGACGTCGGTCGTCCGCTTCCCCTCCTTAAAATCCTCGAACACAAAGACTGTATCGGCGCTTGTTTGCAACCCCACAAAGATGTCCGGGGCGATGTCGGTAAGTCGCGGGTGCTCGGCAGAGACCTCTCGGCACCACGCTTCATCGGCAACGCTCTGAAATGTCCACGGCTTGCCGTCTTGTGGTGCGTTGGCCGCGAACCGGACGAACCCGATGCCGGAAGGCTTGAGTCCCGAGTCGATATCCGCAAGTTGAGTTTGGCCGTCTTGCAAGTCGGTGACGACGGCAACGCCGACCGCGCCCTTGTGCGGCTGTTGCTGAAAGACGTGAATCGCGGTATAGGTTGTCGCGCCGGTGAAGACCTGCTGGTCCGTAAAATCCACCACGCTTGAAATGCGCCGCCCTTCGGCGACGATCGTTCGCAGCCCTTCGCCATACTGCGCCTGCCACCACTTGTGAGGCATGATGAACCCGAGCAAGCCGTCCGGGGCCAGCAGCCCCAGCGCCTTCTCCGTGAACACCACGTAAATGTCGTAGTTGCCCTTGGCCGCCGCCTTGTATTTCCACTTATAGAACTCGCACTCCTCGGGTGCCCACTGGTTCAACTCCTGCACGCGGATGTACGGCGGGTTGCCGATGATGCCGTCGAAGCCCGCGCGGCCGCGCTCCTTGACGGCCTGCGAATCCAGCAACCGCCCGAACCCGCGCGTGCGGCTGGTCCAGTCGAAGCGGTTGATGCGGTGGGTGACATCCTTATCCTCCCTCCCCATCGTGGCTTTGGTGAAGACCGTGAAGTCCTCATAGCCCTCGTGGTCGATGAGCGAGTTGCCGCACTGGATGTTGTTGTCCAACGTCGGCAGCAACTGCTTCTCGACCCAGAGCGTCGCCCAGTTCTCGGGCAACTTGGACTCCAGCATTTTGAGGTACAGAGACATGACCGTGACCTCCACGGCCTGCTGGTCGATGTCTACGCCGTGGATGCAGTGGGTCAGTAGCGCTGCGCGGAAGTCGGGGGCGAGGTACCAGCGCCCTTGCTTGTCCTGGAACGCGAGTTCGGCCTTCTTCTTGCGGCCTTTGGCACCGCTGCCCGCGCTCAGGGCCGGGACAACGGCCTTGGCGAGCGCGGGGTTCGCGTGAATCTTGGTGAGGCAGTCGTCAAAGAGGTATTGCAGCGCGGCGACAAGGAACGAGCCGGAGCCGCAGGCCGGGTCCAGAATCTTCACATCCAGGACTTCGGCGGGCGTCTTGCCCTTGACCTTTGGCCCAATGACGCGGCGGATGATCGAATCGACCACGAAGCGGGGCGTGTAGTAGACGCCCCCCGCGTGGCGGACCTCCATCTTCTCCTCGACCGTCGCCTTCCCCTGCTTGACGACGATGGTGTTGCCAAGGAACCGCTCGTAGACGGTGCCGAGGATGTCGTCGCCGATGGCGGCGAAGTCCCACGGGCCGTCGGGCGGGTAGAGCGTCCGCGTGAAGTCGGCCAGCACGCCGCCGTCGACTTTCAACCCCTCGGAGAAGTGAGGTTTGTAGAGGTAGCCGTTGTACTTGGCGTCGTAGTCACGGAACGTGGCGGAGAGGGCGTCGTAGAAGTCGCCTCCTTCGCCACCAATGCGCTTGAGCATCTCCCAGAGCGCGCCGTAAGGGACGATGCCGCGATCCTCGATCACGCGCATGAAGACGAGGCGGTCCATGATGCGCTGCACGGCCTCGGTGAGCTTGGCCGCGCCGTGCAGGGTGTCGGCCTCGGGGAACGCGGCCTTGTTGTCCTTGTAGATCGCGGCGGCGAAGTGGCGGCGGTGGGTGTCGAGATACGCGAGGAAGACCTGATCGACCGGCTCGCCGCCCTTGAGGTCGATGAGCATCCGGTCCACGGTGCGGATGCGGCGGCCCGCCTTGACCTTCTTCACGGTGGCGAGCAAGCGTTCCAGCGCGCCACCCTCAACAGCCGCGCGGCCGAAGGTGGCGAGGATCGTGTCCCACTGCGATTGGTACTTGTCGTAGTCGAGCGCGAAATCATTGACCAAGCCGCGGCCCGGTTCGTTGAAGATCGGCTTGAGCGTGGTGTCGTAGAGCCTGAACTGCACGAAGTTGGTCAGCACGGCGAAGGGGATCGTGCTGTTCCAGGCGTACTGCTTGGCCTGAAAGATCGCATCCTTGTCGTTGTCGATGTCGATCGCGGGCTTCTTGGCCTCGACGATGAGCCGCGCGAACCCGCCGAGCCGGAAGAGATAATCGGGGCGGCGGCTGCGAAGCCCGCCCGCGTCCACCGTCTCGACGTTCTTCTCGATGATGACCTCGGACTCCGCCGGGCCGATGCTGTTGGTATCGCCCACGTCCCAGCCGAGCGCCCGCCAGAAGGGATCGATGAACTGCTGGCGGATCGCCGCTTCTTTGGTGTCCTTGGACTTGTACGCCGTGATGTGCGTGCGAAAGTTGGAGACGAGATCGGCGATGTTCACGCGGCGGTCAGGCATGGGGGCTCCGGAATGGTGATGAGAGTAACGCGCTTGGAGGGCGCATGCCGTGGCTGCCGCCCCCACGAGCCCAACGAGCCCCACGAGCCCCACGGGCCCGACGACCCCAAGAGCCCCACGAGCCCCACGATTCCCACGAGCCCCACGATTCCCACGATTCCCACGGGCCCGACGACCCCTACGAGCCCGACGCCCGGCATCGCGAGCAGTTACAACCGTGCTTGCAAGCTTGCAGAACACCCCGGCACCGGCCGGGCGCGGCCCCGCCAGCGACCGCCGAAGACGTAGCCATTACATCGCCATTGTTTATTATTAATAATAGCTTATTAGCAATGAACTATCGGCACGGTGCGGCCAGGCAGCAGCGCAGCGCACGCAGCGCTCGGCAGCCCCCCGCGCCCGGTCCCCCCCCACCCCCCACCCCCCACCCTCCACCCTCCACCCTCCACCCTCCACCCCCCCACCCACCCACACACACACACACACACACACACACACACACACACTCACACGCACGCACGCACCCCAAGAACGTCACGACGTTCCGGGCAAACGCCAAGACCTTTGGCGTACACGTCACGATGTACGGGGCAAACGTCACGACCTTTGCGGCAAACGTCATGACCTTTGCGGTCCACGTCATGACCTTTGCGGCAAACGGCACGACGTTCAGAACCAACGTAAAGACCTTTGGAGCAAACCTCGCTTCGTTTATCCGGACTGGCGGCTCAAAGACCGCCCTGGCGGGGTCGAACGGGCGTGTTGTGACCAGCGGCGGCGAGCGGAACACGAACAGATCAGGCCGGATCGCGGGCCGTAGGCCGGACGTGGTGCGCGGACTCAAGTGCCGTCACCCGCCACTCGCGGGAATCTCGTGGCGGCCACCCGTGGCGGCCACTGGTGGCGGTCACTGGTGGCGGTCACTGATCGCGGTCACTGATGGCGGCCACTGACGGCGGCCACTGATGGCGGCCACTGTTTAGAGCGGCAGGCGGTACATGTTGGGCAGGTCGCCCACCAGCGGGCGGCAGTAATCGATGAACGCCTTGGTCACGTTGTTGTGCCCGTTGATGAACTCGGGCGGCATGACCTTGGTCTTGGCCGCGACATCACTGAGGCGGACCACGCGCTTCTCGATGCGGTACGGGTGGTTGCTGATCCGCGCGATGGCGATGCTGCCGTCGGTCAGGCCGGTCATGGCCTCTTGGGCGGCCTTGACGCCCACGGCGCGGGCCTCGGCGGCGTCAACGGGGCTGGGCTCGGGCCAGCAGCGCTGCAGGTAGCCTAGCGTGTCAGCCCTGACGCGCGGGGGCTTGCCGCTGGGGCTCTTTATGCGGTCTTTGAGCAGGTTCGAGAGCATGTCACCGAGCGCGCCCGAGCCCGAGAGCTGGGCGTTGCCGTGCGCGTCTTTGTCGCCGCTGATGAGCTTGGCGCCGATCTCGACGCCCTCTTTGTCTTTGATGCCCTCGGAGACGGCGATCTGGCAGCGGCCGTGCTTGGCGACGGCCTCCTTGACGTCCGCAACAAAGCGGTCGATGTCGAAGGGCACCTCGGGCAGGTAGATCAGGTGCGGGCCGTCGTGCTCGCCGGAGCGTGCCAGGACGCTGGCGGCGGTCAGGAACCCGGCGTTGCGGCCCATGACCACGTTGATCTTGATGCCCGGGAGGCTGGCGTTGTCCTTGTCATCGGCCATGAAGGCCATGGCGACAAACCGGGCCGCGGAGCCGAAGCCCGGCGTGTGGTCGTTCATCATCAGGTCGTTGTCGACGGTCTTGGGCACGTGGATGCAGTGGACCTCATAGCCGGTGCGCTGGCTGAGCTCGTAGATGATCCGGCAGGTGTCGCTGCTGTCGTTGCCGCCGATGTAGAAGAAGTAGCGGACGTCGGCGGCCTTGAGGGCGTCGAAGATGCGCGGGCCGTCGGCCTCAGTGGGCTTGGCCCGGCTGCTGCCGAGGGCGGCGCTGGGTGTGCGGGCGATCCTTTCCATCTGCTCGCTGGTGATGGCGGTCAGGTCAACAAGCGGCAGGTGGCGGATCAGCCCGTCGACGCCGTGGCGCATGCCGTAGATCTTCTTGACGGGCGCGAAGCCCTTGAGGCCTTCGATGACCCCGACCAGCGACTGGTTGATGACGGCGGTGGGCCCCCCGGACTGGCCGATGATGGCGGCACCTTGCGGGAGGCTGCGGGGGATGGCCACGGTGAGGCTCCTTCACGATCAGGTGGGGACCTTTGGCAGACGCGCACGATCCCCGAGCCAGATGAATATAGCGAAATTGCGGGTCGCCTGCTGTCCAAACGTAAATGTCCGCCAGCTAATGCCCTGGCCCGGCATCGCGGGGACGGTTTCTGCTATTCTCAGGACATGACGAACCCTTCGCGAGCGTCCTGGACGCTCATTGGCCTTCTGGCCCTGGCGATGGCGACTTTGGCAACACTGACCGCCGCGGGGCTGGCTCGTGCGGACCAGAGCGCGCTGCTGCCGCCGCCGAATCGGCCGGGCATTGTGCAGCCCGGGCTTGTCGCGCTGGTGGGCGCGACGGTGTATCCGGAGCCGGGCAAGCGGCTTGACGCGGCGGTGGTGGTGATGACTGGCGAGCGGATCACGGCGGTGGGCCCTTCGGGCACGGCCGTGCCGGCGGGCGCGCGGATCATCGATGCGCGGGGGCTGCACGTCTACGCGGGCTTCATTGACGCGATGGTTGAGGTGGACGTGCCCAAGCCCAGCGCCGATACGCCCGGTGCGCACTGGAACGATCTGGTTACGCCGCAGCGGCGCGTGATGGACGTGACGGGCGCGGGGTTTAGCCTGCCCGAGGCCGCGAGCAAGTCGCTGCGAGACATGGGGTTTGTCGCCGCGGGCTTGAGCCCGCGCGGGGGCATCTTCCGTGGGCAAGGAGCTCTGGTGAGCTTGGCCGCGCCGCAGGCTGACCGGGCGGTGCCGCGGCCGGCGGCGTACAAGCACCCGCTGTACCAAACCCTGGCGCTTGATAGGGCGGGTGACGGCGGCGGGAACACCGGGCGCTGGGGCGGGTATCCGGACAGCCAGATGGGCGCGATCGCGCTGGCGCGGCAGGTGCTCTCAGACGCGCAGTACTTAGCAAAGTCGCAAGCGCAGAGCGCAGCCAAGGCCGGGGCAAAGGGTGCTGGCAGCGCGGGAACGGGAGCGGGAGCGGTAGTTGCCGAAGCGATCCCCGCCGCACTGGCACCGCTGGCCGCAACCGGCGAGAGTATCGCCCCGCTGATGCTGGTGGCGGACGATGAGCTTGAAGCGCTGCGCCTGGCCAAGCTCGCCGGTGAGTTCAAGCGCCCAGCGCTGCTGGCGGGCAGCGGGTTTGAGTTCCGCCGCCTTGAGGCGGTGGCGCAGACGCGATTAGCCATCGTGCTGCCGCTGAACTTTGCGGAGCGGCCGAGTGTGGCCAGCGTCGCGGACGCGATGAATGCGGAGCTGCGCCAACTGATGACCTGGGAGCAGGCGCCGACCAACCCGGCGCGGCTGCGCAAGGCCGGCGTCACGATCGCGCTCTCGACCTTCCGCCTCAAGGACAAGGGCGCGTTCCACGAGCGCGTGCGCACGGCGATCTTGTACGGGCTCAGCGAGCAAGACGCGCTGGCGGCGCTGACCACTGTGCCTGCGGCGATGCTGGGGGTTGACGATCAGCTCGGCACGATCGCGCCGGGCAAGCGGGCCAGCCTGGTGATTGTCGACGCGCCGATCTTTGCCAAGAACGCCAAGGTCAAGAGGGTCTTTATCGATGGCGTGGCCACGGAGATCACCCCGCCGGATGCGCGGCTGGCCGGGCTGTACGACGTCGAGCTCTCGCCCGCGCCGGAAGGGCCACACGCCAAGCCAGACGCCAAGCCAGACGCCAAGCCAGATGCAAAGCCAGATGCGAAGCCGGAAGCGAAACCCGTCGTAAAGGCTGGCGTGGTTCGCGGGCTGCAGATCACACCGGACGGGGCCGTGAAGTGGTTCACTTGGACGCCCGAAGTAAAGCGTGAGCGGAAGCCTGTGGCCAAGCCCGACGTCAAATCAGACCCCAAGCCCGCGGCACCAGCGGACGGCCAGCCCGAGGTCAAAGCCGATCAGCAGGTTGCTCAAGAGCCCAAGGCCAAGGCCGGCCCGGCGTGGAGTGCCGACGAGGCGGGGGCCAAGAACGTGCTGATCGACGGCGACCGGGTCAGCTTCGTGGCCGAGCCTGACGCGCCTGCGCAACGGTCGGGCACGTGGGCCGGTGCGCTGAGCCTGACGGGCTTGGTGCAGCAGCGCGACGCTGCGGGAGATGCGCAGGTGATCCGTGGGCAGGGGACGCGGGCCGACGGGTCGGCCTTTAGATGGACGGCGACGCGGCGCGAAGGATCTGCATTCCTGGGCGCGTGGAGGGTGATTGAGGCCGACGGGCAGGCGCGCCCACCGACGCGCGACCGCGCAGTGATCCTGGAGTTTGAGCCGGCGGCGCAGGGGCTCAAGGGGACGGTGACGTTCGTCCGCCCGCGCAAGGCCGGGGCTGACGCACCGGGTGCGGAAAGGCCCGGCGCTAAGCCCGATGCAAAGCCCGACGCAAAGCCCGATGCCAAGCCCAGCGCTGGCGCTGAGCCTGACGATGACGCTGAGCCGGAGGTTGAGCCGGATGCAGGCCCAGGCGCCCCTCCAGACGCTGGCGCTGGTGCCGGTGACGAAGCCGCCAAGCCCGATCAGGGGCCCGGGGCCAAGGGCGAGGGCACGGGCGAGGGCAAGGGCCAGCGCGCGGAGAAGGCCGACGGCCCGGGTCGGCGCGGCGGCTCTTCGGCCCGCGCACGAACCACGCAGCGGACGGTGATCGAACTAAAGAACATGACGCTGAGCACGGCCGACGGCCAGAGCGTGCTGAAGTTCACACACGAGCTCAAGCCCATCGGCCAGTCTGGGCTCTCGCGTGACGAGGTCCGAGTCGAGACGCGTGCGGGCGAGGCGGTGCTGGTTGGACAGGGCGTGATCGAGCCGCCGCCCGCTGACGCGAAGCCGCACCGGTATGTGGCGGTCGCCGAGGCTTCGATCAGCGATGCGCCGACGCCCGACGTGCCGGTGGCGTTGCCGGGGCTGCCGTTCGGCGCATACGCGTACGACCGGCTGCCTTCGGGTGAGAACCTGGCGATCGTGAACGCGACGATCTGGACCAGCGGCCCGTTGGGGATCATCCGGGGCGGGTCTGTGCTGATTAGCGAGGGCAAGATCAAGGCGGTGGTGAGCGGGAACGTGGACGTCCCGCCGAGCTTCCGGGTCATCGACGCCGCGGGCCAGCACCTGACGCCCGGGCTGATCGACTGCCACAGCCACACGGGCATCTCTGGCGGCGTCAACGAGTCTGGGCAGGCGGTGACGGCGGAGGTGCGGATCGGCGATGTGACCAACCCCGACGCGGTGAGCTGGTACCGCCAGCTTGCTGGTGGCATCACGACGGTCAGCAACCTGCACGGCTCGGCGAACACCATCGGCGGGCAGAACCAAGTCAACAAGAACCGCTGGGGCGCGACGAACCCCGACGACCTGCACTTCGCGGGGGCGATCTCGGGGATCAAGTTTGCGTTGGGTGAGAACGTCAAGCAGTCCAACTGGGGCGACCGCAACGACTGGCGCTACCCGCAGACGCGCATGGGCGTTGAGGCACTGCTGCGCGACCGCTTCGGCGCGGCGACGCGTTATGCGCAGGACAAGGCGGCGGCCGGCGCGGGCACGGCGTTCCGCACTGACTTTGAGCTCGAAGCCCTCGTTGAGATTTTGGAAGGCAAGCGGTTGATCCACTGCCACAGCTATCGCCAGGACGAGATCTTGATGCTTGCACGGCTGAGCGCCGAGCTGGGCTTCAAGCTGGGCACGTACCAGCACATCCTTGAGGGGTACAAGGTCGCCGACGCCGTGCGTGACAGCGCGATCGGTGCCAGCGCCTTTAGCGACTGGTGGGGCTTCAAGGTTGAGGTGCAGGACGCGGTGCCCTTTGGTGGGCCGATCATGCACGAGCAGGGCGTGGTCGTGAGCTACAACAGCGATAGCGACGAGATGGCGCGGCGGATGAACGTCGAGGCCGCCAAGGCGCAGCGGTACAGCGAGCTGCCCGGCGGGCGCGAGAGCGTCTCACCCGAGGAGGCGCTGAAGTTTGTGACCATCAACCCCGCGCGGCAGCTGAAGATCGAGCAGCTCGTCGGGTCTATCGAGGTCGGCAAGCAGGCCGACTTGGTGCTCTGGACGGGCGACCCGCTGAGCACGCTGTCACGGGCGACGCGGACGTTCATTGACGGGGCCGAGTGGTGGAGCCTGCAGCGCGACAGCGAGCTGCGGGCCGTCAATGCCCAGACTCGGGCGCGTCTGGTTCAGAAGGTGCTGGCCGATCCGGCCCGCCGGCGCCAGCGGCTGGCTGATGGACAGCCCGCAGCGCCCGAGGGTGGCGCGGCCCCGCCAACACTTGAGGTGCCGGCGTCTATCCCGCCCAAGACTGATGGCCGGCTGCTGGACCGCCTGCTGACCGAGCGGCTTGCGGCCATCCGCGCGGCCCGGCTGGACATGGTGCGGCGCGGCAAGGATCCGGACTCAGCGCTCCCGGGTCAGTGCGGCTGCGACATGCCATAAGCGGCCGGAATTCATTTCGTTGAACGCACGCTCAACCCAATCGCACCCGCAGCACAACCGAAGTCCAGACGCTCGGCGTCACGACCTCTTCTGACCCGCTCACGCCGCCTAGCACACCTCTTGCGGCACAACCAACACTGCAAGGCCCAGCCCCATGATGCACTCGCCCTCACAGACTACCTGCACCGCGAGTAACGCGCGGGCCTCACGAACGGTCACTATGGCGCGGCTTTTAGCGCTCGCCGCGGCGCTCATGCCGTCCTTTGCGAGCGCCCAAGACCTTCGGCCCAAGGCCCCGCCGCAGGACGCGCCGATAGCGATCATGAACGCGACGATCCACCCGGTGACGGGCCCGGCGATCGAGTCTGGGTTCATCCTGTTTGATCGCGGAATCATCAAGCAGATCGGCCCGATGCCCCAGCCTGAAGGCGCTAAGCCTGGCGCGGCCAAGCCCGAGGGTGGCAAGCCCGAGGTGGCGGCGGCGGACCGGCCCGTGTTCTCGGCCGACACACGTCTGATCGACGCCAAGGGCCTGCACGTCTATCCGGGACTGATCGCGTCGTACAGCCAGCTCGGCATCACTGAGCTTGCGTCGGTGCGTGCCTCGCGTGACTTCAACGAAGTCGGCGGGTTCAGCCCCGAGGCCATCCCGCTGATTGCCGTCAACCCCGACAGCACGCTGCTGCCGGTGGCGCGGTCCAACGGCGTGCTGCTGGCGGGTGTCTTCCCGTCGGGCGGGACGATCCCGGGGCGCGTCAGCGTGATCCGCCTCGACGGCTGGACGTGGGAGCAGATGGGCGTGGTCCGCGACGCGGGCGTGGTCATCCAGTGGCCCATGACGCGCGTTGTCCGCGCGTGGTGGATGGAGACGCCCGAAGAGCAGCAGCGAGAGAACAACCGCAAGAACCTCTCGCGCCTGCGCGACACGCTGACCGAGGCACGCGACTACGCGCGCCGGGCAGACCTGAAGGACCCGACGCTCAAGCCCGACGTTCGCTGGGAGGCGATGCGAGCGGTGTTCGGAGCCGAGGGCAAGCCCGCGCAGCGACCGGTGTTCATCCAGGCGACCGACGCGGACCAGATCATGCAGGCGCTGGACGTGTGCCGCGAGTTTGCGATGCGTCCGATCTTGGTCGGCGGGCACGACGCGGGCGCAGTGGCCGATGAGCTTAAGCGTCAGAGTGTGCCCGTAGTCATCACCGGCGTGCTGGACCTGCCGCGCCGCGACGACGCGCCGTACGACGAGCACTTCACGCTCCCGGCCCGGCTGCAGGCGGCGGGGCTGAGCTACGCGATCACAAGCGGTGAAGAGACCCCGCATGAGCGGAACCTGCCGTACGCCGCCGCGATGGCCGCGGCCCATGGGTTGAGCCCCGAGCTAGCGATTCGCGCGATCACGCTGGGGCCGGCGGAGCTGCTTGGCATCGCCGACCGCTATGGCTCGCTGGAGGTCGGCAAGTCGGCCACGCTGATTGTGACCACCGGCAACCCGCTGGAGGTTCGCACGCGCGTGCGCCAGGCGTTCATCGATGGGCGGACCATCGACCTGCGGAATAAGCAGACCGACTTGGCCGAGAAGTACCGCGAGAAGTACCGCCAGATGCGCGACCAGCCGCCGCAGCCCGTGGTGCCTCAGGCCGAGCCCGCGCCAGCCGCACCCAAACTGGATGCAGCCAAGCCGGACGCGCCCAAGCCGGACGCGCCCAAGCCGTGATCGCTGCGAGACTTGTCACGCCGCCCGCGGCTAACCGCGGCCCTTGCCCCACATCACCACCGCCACGCCCGCGAAGACCAGCCCCATCCCGGCGGCATCGGCCCAGCGCAGCTTCTCTTTGAGTACCAGGATCGAGAAGACGGCAAAGACCCTCAGCGTGATGCCATCTTGGCTGATCATGAGCTGTGGCACACTGAAGGGCCCGCCGTTGAAGACGTGGCCGGGGCGGTTGGCCGGCACCTGCAGCATGTACTCTGGCAGCGCGATGAGCCAACTGATGACAATCGCGGTCAGCAGCGGCCAGGCCTTCTGCTTGAGGTGGTAGTACCACGCGAAGGTCATGAAGATGTTGGACGCCGTGAGCAGAAGCACGGCCCAGAGCCATCTCGGCAGCAGGCCGGCGATCGATGTGAGCCTGTTGCCTGTGGGCACGGGGGCGAGATAGCAGACGGCTTTGTTGCTCCCGGGCTCAAGCGTTCTGGCCCGAGAGGATCCTTCACCGAACTGGTCCGGCCTCACTGATACTTTGCCCGCTACGCCGCGCTGCTCCTTGCGGAGGTTTGCTGGATCCGCCCACCCGTCCCTCGGCCCACGGCCCTCGGCCCACGGCCCTCGGCCCACGAACGATGTCCCACGGCCCACGCGTTACGTGCCACGCGTCACGCACCGCGCGCCGCCGCTACGCTCACGCTCCACCAACACCCACCGCCTCACGCCGGCCCACATGATCCACGCCCTCAACGTCCACAAGTCCTATCAGCTCGGGGAGCGCAGCGTTCAGGCGCTCCGCGGCGTAAGCCTCGACATCGACGCGCCCGGCTTCTACGCCATCATGGGTGCCAGCGGCTCAGGAAAGTCGACCCTACTTCACCTTCTAGCCGCGATGGACACGCCCGACCAAGGCACCATCACCATCGACGGGCAGGACCTTGCCAGCCTTAGTGAGCACCAGCTCACGCTCTTTCGGCGCAAGCGCGTGGGCGTGGTCTTTCAGCAGTTCAACCTGATCCCAACACTGTCGGCCCGCGAGAACGCCGAGCTGCCGGGCCTTCTGGCCGGTCGCAACCCCGCTGAGCTTCGGGCCCGCTCAATCGAACTGCTGAGCGCCCTTGGCGTGCTGCAACGCGCAGACCACCGCCCCGACGCGCTCTCGGGTGGCGAGCAGCAGCGCGTCGCCATCGCTCGCGCCCTGCTCTTCCGCCCTGCGCTGGTGCTGGCCGACGAACCCACCGGCGCGCTCGACAGCGCCAGCGCCGAAGCGCTCTGGACGCTGCTGGCGGAGGTCGCCAGCGCCCAGCGGACGACGGTGGTCATGGTGACCCATGAGCCCGCCGCGGCGGTGCACTGCCAGCGCGTCTATGTCATGCGTGACGGCACGCTTATCGCCAACTTTGAAACGGAGGCTCTCGATGCCCGCGGCGTGGCGGCTCGCTACCAGCAGCTTGTCGGCTAAACGCGGGCGCACCGCGCTGCTGGTGCTCTGCGTGGCCATGTGCGCCGCGCTGGTGGTGGGCATCCGCTGCGCGATTGCCAGCCTCAACGCCGGGCTTGACCAGCGCATCAACGACACGCTGGGCGCCGCAGAGCTGCGCGTAGAGCACCCGGGCAAGGCCGGCTTTGACGCCGCGCTGGTCGAGCGCGTCAGGCTCTGGCCAGAGGTCAAGCTCGTCGCGCCGCGCTTGGTCGACGGGCTCGCGCTGGTCAACGCCCGCACCCTCAAGAGCGTCCGCGTGATCGCCTATGGGGTTGACCCCGCCGCCGAGGCCGCGCTTCGGCCACTGCCCATCGCGCAGGGCACTTGGCTCGACGCCACCACATTCGCACCCGCCACACTCCCACCCACCACGCTCACACCCGCCAAGCCCGCACCCGCCAAGCCCACAGGTGTCGCGCCGGTTGTGCTCGATCAGCGCACAAGTGAAGAACTGGGCGCGGCCGTGGGCGACGTGCTGGAGGTTCAGCGCTTCGGCGCGCCGGCGTCGGTCCGCGTGGTCGGCATCGCCAAGCCGCCACCACTTTCGGCGCTGTTTAAGAACCAGTTCCTCGCGTACATGACCATTACCGACCTTGGCTGGTTGGTTGAGCGCGCCGGGCAGGTTCAAGAGCTTGACATCCTGCTTACGCCCGGGCAGGAGCCCGAGCTTGTCGCCTCGCGCTACCGCACCACGCTGCCCGAGGGGCTTTTGCTGCAGGCAACCGCCAAGATCACCTCGGGGTTCAAGCAACAGCAGGCCTCGAGCCAGGTTGGCTTGCTGCTGGCGAGCGTGGTGGCGTTTCTAGCCGCGGGGCTCATCATCAGCACCGGCATGACCACCGCCGTGGGCGAGAAGACCCGCGAGCTGGCGATCCTGCGCTGCATCGGCGCGACGCGCTGGCAGTTGGCCAGCGCCCAGCTTCTTACCGGCGCGCTCGTCGGGCTCATCGGCTCAACCCTTGGCGTGCCCATCGGCCTGCTCGGCTCGCTGGCCTTGGTCAAGCTCTTCCCAGACCAGCTTCCTGCGGGCTTCATCGCTTCTCCGGCGGGCATCGCCAGCGGGCTGCTGGGCTCAGTGTTCGCTGGGATGGTCGGCGCGGGCTTCGCCGCCTGGACCGCCGCGCGCGTCACACCGCTGGCCGGGCTGGCGACGCGCGCCAGGCCCACGTCGCGGCGCACGATCGTCAAGCTCGCAATCATCGGCCTCGTGCTCATCAGCGTGCAGGCGTTGATTGTTTTGAGCCAGGGCCCGCTCTCGCAAGGCCTCCTGGGCGAGGGCACCGCCAAGCTCGTCAGCGCCGACCGCTTCTTCTGGCTCTACGCCCCGCTGGGCGTCCCGACGATGCTCATCGGATACTTCCTGCTCAGCGTCCCGGTAACGATGGCCTGCGCCGCGCTGCTCGCCAGACCTCTGGGCGCGGCCCTGGGGTTGCCGGGCCTGTTGCTACGGCGCTCGATGGCCCGTACCCCCGTCCGCCACGGGCTCACCGCCGGCTCGATGATGCTCGGACTCTCGATGCTCGTCTCGATCTGGACCAACGGCTCAAGCGTCCTTGACCGCTGGTTCAACACCCTGCAGTTCCCCGACGCCTTCGTCACCGGGCTCTCACTGCGGCCAGATACCGCCGAACGCATCCGCGCCGTGCCCGGCGTCGCCAGCGCCTCGGCCATCACGCTCTACAACGTCCAGACCGACGCCTTCGGCATCGCGGGCCTTACCAGCTATCGCACCACCTTTATCGCCTTCGAGCCCGGGCCGTTCTTTGCCATGAGCCGCCTGCAATGGATCCAGGGTGACGAAGCAACCGCCGCCAAAGAGCTGGCCAAGGGCGGCGCGGTGCTGGTAGCCCGTGAGTTCTTCGTCACGCGCGGCCTGGGCGTGGGCGACAGCATCACCCTGCGCTCAGCGCGCCCAGGCACCGGTGCAACTGAAACGCCGGCCCACAACTTTCGCATCGTCGGCGTCGTCACCAGCCCGGGGCTGGATATCGCCAGCAAATTCTTTGATATCGGCGAAAACTACGTAGATCAGGCCGTCAACAGCGTCTTTGGCACCCGCGCCGACATGCTCACGCTCTTTGGCAACGACAGCGTCAACCTCGTGCAGATCGCCTTTGCCCCCGGCGCAAACCCCGACGCGACCATGCAGGCCGTCCGACGCCTCCCACGCACTGGCATCCTCGCCGGCGGCACCGCCACCGCCATCAAGGATGAGGTCCGCACGTTCCTCACCGGCGCCCTGCGCATCTTCTCGCTGGTCGCCATCGCCGCAATGGTCATCGCCAGCCTCGGGGTCGCCAACGTCATCGTCGCCGGTGTGCAGGCCCGCGCCTTCGAGTTTGGCGTCCTCCGCGCCGTCGGCGCCACTCGCGGCACCCTCGCACGCCTGGTTCTTGGTGAGGCTTTCATCGTCGCTATCGCCAGCGCGATCCTCGGTACCGCCTTGGGCCTGCAAGGCGCGTGGGGTGGCCAGCAGGTCACGACCAGCTCTATCGGGATCGATGTGCCAATCGACCCGCCGTGGCCGGCGATCGCCTGGAGCGTGCTGGCCGTGGTGCTCATCACGCTGGCGGCGGCACTCCCGCCGGCGTTCGGGCTTGCCAAGGCCCGCCCGCGCGAGCTTCTGGCCAGCCGCAACGGCTAACGGGCGGGCGTCGCTGGATTACGGCACCTGCGCGCACACCGGCAGCGAGCACCTGATCGGCCCACCCCGCCTCCCGTCCCCTTCCTAAACTCTCCCCATGCGAGTGCTCTGGTCTTTGCTGGCGTTGCTTCTGCTTGGCGGGCTTGTGGTGCTGCTCATGGGCCCGCGATCGCCGGGCACCACCCTGCTGCCGCCGGTCGCGCCAGCCGCGCCAGCCGCGGCAAATCTGCCAAGCGCCGTGCCCAACATGCCCGCGCGGCCCGAAACAACTGAAGCCGCTCCCGCACTCGTCTCGCCCACAACCGCCACTGACGCGCCCGCTGCGCCCGCAACTCTCGCGCCCGCCTCAAGCCTGCCCAGTGCGCCCCAGCCCGGCACAACCGCCGCTGATATCGAGCGCGCACTCGACGAAGCCCTCGGCACCTCGGGTGAGCACGCCGGCAAGCAATCGTTCACGCCCGCCGCTGTGCCCTCACCCGCCCAAGCTGCCGCGCCCAAGGGCACGCCCATCGACCTGCCCATCACCCAAGCCCACCCGCTTGACAAGATCTCCAAGGCCCGCGCCGAAAAACTCGCCGATGGCTCGCTGCTTATTGATGAGCAGTTCACTATCCGCGGCACCGGCACGCAGGCCGACCCGTACGTACTCCCCTTTGACCTGCTGACCAGCGCCGAGAACACCTTCCAGCCACGCAAGGGCCTGATGCGCTTGCCGCAACGCGTCGCCTTCTTGCACGATGCGTGGGTCAAGCTCGATGGTTATGTTGCGTTCCCGATCTCCGCCGCCGATCCCAGCGAGCTGCTGGTCATGCTCAACCAGTGGGACGGCTGCTGCATCGGCGTGCCGCCGACCGCCTACGACGCCGTCGAGGTCAAGCTCGGCAAGCCCGCCAAGGGTGAGCAGCGTTTCGCCGTCCACGGCAGCGTCACCGGCCAGTTCAAGGTTGATCCGTACATCGATAGCAACTATCTGCTGGGGCTCTACGTGATGAGCAACGCAACATTCACCAGCGACCAGACCGACGCCAAGCTCCGCACCGTCCACCAGTCGCCGTGAGGGGCTTGCGGGTGTTGCGTTCTGCTCTTAGTGCTCCGCCGCTACTTCCCCACTCCGCCCGCGCGTTCGCGCTGGGCCGTGCCCACCTTCGCCACCAAGTAGAACCGGCCGATCACCACGTCGAAGACGTCACCCTCATCGGTCTCCAGCTCGTAGACGCCTTCCATCGTGCCCCACGGCGTCTCAAGGCTGCTGAAGCTCGAATAGATGAACGACTGCCCCGGTGCCAGCCGCGGCTGGTGGCCCACCACGCCGTCGCCGCGCACCTGGCTCACACGACCGACCGCATCAACGATGTTCCACGCGCGCCGGCGCACCGTCGCGACCATCCCGGTGATGTTGACGATCTGCACCCGGTAGCTGAACACGTAACGCCGCGCGTCCACATCAGACTGCTCGGGCACAAACTGCGGCTCGACCGTCACGCGGTAACCCGCCGTGTCCGCCACTGACCCAAGCTTGCGTGCCGCGGCCGACATCATGGCCTCATTGTAGTGAACACGACCGCCGCCTGCGCACTCGCACGGCGCTTTGCGCACTCTTCACGCCCCGCTCGTGGTGAGCGGACCAATTGCGAAGGGTGCGCCGCGCGTAAACAGGGGTTTGTTCTACGTCCAGACGGCGACCAACCCCGAATCTGACCGCCCCGCAAGGGCGAAGTCGCGCCGACAGCTCCCCCCCCTGGGGGGACCTTCAGCCCTATGAACGCCACGATCACAGCTCCATCTCAGAACAGCCCACACGCGCTGGGCACGCCCGAGAACATCGGCCCACTACCGCTCCTCCCGGGCGTCACGGTCCTGATCCCGGCGTACAACGAAGAAGCCTCGATCGCTGACACCGTCGCCAGTGTGCAGCGCCAGAGCCCCGCCGCAGTCGAGGTCATCGTCATTGATGACTGCAGCACCGACCGCACCGGTGCCATCGCGCGGGCCCTTGGTGCGACGGTCATCAGGCCCCGGCAGAACCAAGGCTCCAAGGCCACGGCCCTGAACTTTGGGCTCACGTTCGTCCGCACCGAGCTGCTGCTGACTATCGACGCCGACACCGCGCTGGCCGACGGCGCGATCGCGGGACTTCTTAGCGCGATGAGCGAGCCGAATACCAGCGCCGCCAGCGGGTTCATCCTGCCCCGGCACGTCCGCACGATCTGGGAGCGCGGGCGGTACATCGAGTATCTCTACGCCTTCGCGTTCTACAAACCCATCCAAGACTACTACCGCAAGCCCATGATCGCCTCGGGTTGCTTCGCCATCTATCGCACCGCCGACGTGCTGAAGCTCGGCGGCTGGAGCCAGCGCACCGTCGGCGAGGACATGGACCTGACTTGGTCGCTCTACGAGATGGGCCGGCAGGTCCGCTACGCGCCCTCGGCGGTCTGTTACCCCATCGAGCCGCACAACTTCTCCTTCATGCGCAAGCAGCTCACGCGCTGGAGCCACGGGTTCGTCCAGTGCCTGCGCGTGCACTGGCGCAGCCTCTGGCACGTGCCGTTCTTGCGGATGATCGTCGCCACCGCTCTGTGGGATGCGACGATCGCGGCGCTGGCCTTCCTGATCCTGCTGCCCGTGCTGGCGATCACCGTCCATCCGCTGTTCTTGCTGGGCTACCTGGCTGACCTGCCTGGCATCGTGATCCCGGTGGTCGTCGAGGCCGCCCGGCGCAAGCAGGTTTGCCGCGCGCTGGCGTGCATCCCGGCCTTCTACGTGCTGCGTTTCGTCAACTTCTATTTCGTGTTTGCAGCGTTCTTCAATGAGTTCATCGTCGGCAAGCGACTGCAGAAGTTTGAGAAGGGGCACTGAGAAGAGAACGGGCGAACCAGGCATCAAGGGAACGAGGAATGTGGAGAAGGGCCCGTGCCGCTCTCCCGACTGTCCATGTCCCGCTGCCCATCGCCGATCGTCTCCTCCCATTGCCTCCCGCCCATTGCCGATTGCCGACTGCCTCTCACCATCTTTCCCTTCCCCCCCCCCCCTGAGCAACCATGATCGCAGGACTTCCCATCACCGGCATCGGCGGCATCTTCTATCTCCTCCTCGCGATCGCCATGCCGTTCATCGAGTTCTACCGACTGCTGCGCGGGCGCTCCAGCGTTGCGGCGTGGCGGACCATCGGCTTCCAGCTCCTGATCCAGACCGGCGTACTGCTGAGCCTGAGTTTCCAGGCCGCCTTGATCGTCTGGCTTGCGCCCGGCCCGGCCAAGCAGGCCGCCGCCAAGAGCAATCAGATGCTCGGGATGGCCGGGGTTGACGGCGTCAGCCAGTCGCACACCGCGGGCCTCGTCGCCGCGGGCACGATCATCGCCATCATGACCCTCGCCGCGGTGGCGCTGTCGGTCTACGCCCTGCGCCTCTACTTCACGCTCGCCGGCACCCACCGCGCAGTGGCCTGAGCCGTGCTCAGTCGGGCGACTGCCAGACTGGCAGGGCCGAAACCTGAACCGACAACCAGGCAACGCTGGCCTCGACCGCCCGTCCAGGTTCCACTGACACTTCCCCCGGCCAGAGCCCAGACTTGACGCGAAGAAGTTCCTGATTTCTCGCGCCCAGCAGGGCCCCATCGCCTGAGTCATCTTCCCCCGCTCTGGCACACCAGTTGCCTCTGAGCGCCGTCCGTACGCATTAAGCACCGCCGCACCTTCAGGGGCCCGAATATGTCCAAGATCATCGGCATCGACCTCGGCACCACCAACTCCTGCGTCGCCATCATGGAGGGCGGGCAGCCCAAGGTGCTCATCAACTCAAGCGGCGCGCGGACCACCCCCAGCGTCGTCGGCTTCACCGACAAGGGCGAGCGGCTCGTCGGCCAGCCCGCCAAGCACCAGCAGGTCACCAACCCCAAGAGCACCGTCTTTAGCGTCAAGCGCTTCATGGGCCGTCGCCGCAGCGAGGTCACCTCAAGCAGCGATTCGGGCTACGGCAAGAGTGGCAACGAAGAGGGCATGGTCCCCTACGTGATCACCGGCGGCGGCGACGACTTTGTCAAGGTCAAGGTCAATCAAGGCGAGTTCACGCCCCAGCAGATCTCCGCCTTCATCCTGCAAGACCTCAAGAAGACTGCCGAAGACTATTTGGGCGAGAAGGTCGATCGCGCCGTCATCACCGTCCCGGCCTACTTCAATGACGCGCAGCGCCAGGCCACCAAAGACGCCGGCGAGATCGCAGGCCTCAAGGTCGAACGCATCATCAACGAGCCGACCGCCGCGGCCCTCGCCTACGGCCTCGACAAGAAGGCCAAGAATCAGAAGATCGCCGTCTTCGACCTTGGCGGCGGCACGTTCGACGTCTCGATCCTCGAGATCGGCGACGGGGTTTTCGAGGTCTTGAGCACCAACGGCGACACGCATCTGGGCGGCGACGACTGGGACCAGGCGATCATCGACTTCCTGGCCGAGGAGTTCCGCAAGAAGGAAGGCATCGACCTGCGCAAGGACGCGATGGCCCTGCAGCGCCTCAAGGAGGCCGCCGAGAAGGCGAAGGTCGAGCTTTCGACGATGCAAGAGACGACCGTGAACCTCCCGTTTGTTACCGCTGACGCGGGCGGGCCCAAGCACCTGCAGATCAGCCTGACGCGCGCCAAGTTTGAGAGCATCACCGCAAGCCTCTTTGAGCGCCTCAAGGCCCCGTGCACCAACGCGATTGCTGACGCAAAGCTCAAGGCCTCCGAGATCGACGAGGTCGTGCTCGTCGGCGGCAGCACACGCATGCCCAAGGCCGCGCAGATCGCCAAGGACCTCTTCGGCAAAGAGCCCAACCGCAGCGTCAACCCCGACGAGGTCGTCGCCATCGGTGCGGCGATCCAGGGCGGCGTGCTGACGGGCGCGGTCAAGGACATCCTGCTGCTGGACGTCACGCCCCTCTCGCTTGGCGTTGAGACCATGGGCGGGGTCATGACCAAGATCATCGAACGCAACACCACCATCCCGACCAAGAAGACCGAGACCTTCAGCACCGCCGCCGACAGCCAGCCCGAGGTTACCATCCATGTGCTGCAGGGCGAGCGTGAGTTTGCCAAGGACAACCGCACGCTCGGGCAGTTCAACCTGGGCGGGCTACCCCCCGCGCCGCGCGGCGTCCCGCAGATCGACGTCGAGTTCAACATCGACGCCAACGGGATCCTGACCGTCACCGCCACCGAACGCAAGACCGCCAAGAAGGCCGACATCAAGATCACCAACAGCGGTGGGCTTGACAAGGCCGAGATCGAACGCATGAAGCTCGACGCCGAGGCGCACGCCGCCGAGGACAAGAAGCGCCGCGAGCTGGTCGACCTGAAGAACCGCGCCGATCAGGCCGTCATCCAGTCGCGCCGTCAGCTTGAGGAGTTTGGCGCGAAGGTCACACCCGAGCTTCGCTCACGCGCCGAGAGCGCAACCTCCGCCGTCGAGACGGCCATCAAGGGCGAGGACAAGGATGCCATCGAGAAGACGCTAAAGGAACTCGAAAAGGCGCTGATGGCCGTCGGCGAAGAGATGTACAAGCAAGGCGCAGGGCCCAGCGGCGAGGCAAACGGCGAGCCGACCGCCAGCGGCCCAGGCTCGCAGACCGAGGCCAAGCCCAACAGCCCCGCCGGGCGCGATGACGTCATTGACGCCGACTTTGAGGTCAAAGACGGCAAGCGTTAAAACACCTCTTGCTTAGGCCTTGTCTTCATCCTGCCTCATTGCCTTCCGGAGAAGGGACTTTTAACACGCCCTCTTTGCTCGCGTGGGGCAGGATTTCATCCTGCCTCTTTGCCTTCCGCAGAGAGGGTCTTCCAACCCGCCCTCTTTGCTCGCGTGGGGCAGGATTTCATCCTGCCTCTTTGTCGTCTGGAGGGCCGGCTTCCCACCGGCCGTCGGGCCGCCAGTCCAACCCTCGGCACCCAGCGTCGGCGCGAAGCAGACAGCCTCGCCCATATTACATCTTCCCTGCGCCCGCGCGCCGCATCCCCCGCTGCCCTTTACAATAGGGCGGTCTTTCAGCTCTTTGAGTTTCCCCGCTTCCCTCCGCCAGACTCTCCACGCTCCGCGTTCTGCGCGTTACACCGCGCGCTTACGCGCTCGTGCGGTCAACGACTTTGAACATCTCGCGCTCACCCTCGCCGCGCAGCGGGTAATCCTTCCGCAGCGGGTGCGCCGGGTACGTCTCCCACGTCAAGATGCGGCGCAGGTCGGGGTGGTTGCGGAAGCGGATGCCCAGCATGTCGAAGATCTCGCGCTCCATCCACTCAGCACCGAGCCAGAGGTTCGTCACGCTCTCGAGCATCAGCGCCGGGTCCGCCTCGATGCCGCCGGTCGGCAGCGAGGGGTCAAGGAACGTCTTGACGAAGAACGTGTCGTCCTTGTCCAGGTTCCGCAGGATGTACACCACCGCGAAACGCCCGATCGTCGGCGTCGGGTAGCCCAGATAGTCAACGCCCGCCACGTCCACCAGATAGTTGTACCCCGCGCGCGCGTCGCTCTTCAAAAAGCTCAGCACGGCATGCACCTGCCCAGGCTCAACAATCAGCGTGCTCTGACCGCGAAACTCCGTGGCCCGAAACTTCAATGCCGGAAACGCGCCCTTGGCCAGGGCGAAGCTCGGATGGTCAAGGTTGGGCTGAGGCTTAGTCGCGGTCATAGCAGCGCGGTGTCCTTTCGTGCGGACTCAGGTTAGGCCTTGGGCCGTAGATGGGGCGGCGACCGCCGCCTCTAGCAGTGCCCGTGCCCCTTGCCGCTCGGCCTCGCTCAGCACGATCACCGCCACCCCAACCCGCCACGCGGTGGCCACTGCTGATGCGATCGCCCGCTCGTCCAGCACGCCACCCGCTGTGCCCAGCGGGCACGCCACCAGCGCCAGCCCGTGATCGAGCCTGACATCATCCGCCTCATGCTCATTCTGGCCCGCACCGTCCGCTTGTTCCCCCACCTCAAGCCCTACCTGGGCTGTAGGGGCAACCAAGTTGGTCATCAGCACGCCCGCGAGCCCGGGCGTCGCCAGCGCGTCCTCGACGGCCCGGGCCAAGTGCTCGGGCGCGAGCGCCAGCATCGCCCGCGTAAGCAAGGCCGCAGGGTCGGCAATAAAGCCCAGGCCCACGTCGCCCCGCGCGTCCCGCTCAGCCATGAATCGCTTGGCAAAGTGGTGGTCGCTCAAGATGTGCCGGTGATGCGGGCGGATCAGCCGCTCAGGCATTGCTCCGGCGGCTGACCACTGATCGCGCACCCACCGGTCTTGTCCCCACGCATCACAGGCCCTGTGAAGCAGGGCCCGCGCACCCGGCGACCAGTTGCGCAGGCTGGGCGCAAAGTCCTCATCCTCAACCGTGCCAGACCAGACCGTGCGCCCTAGTGCGCCCCCAGCTGGCGACGGCTCGCCCCCCGCCACCAGCAGCCCGCCAGTCCAGCCTATTTCGGCCAGCGTCAGGATCGGCGGACGGCTATTGAAAGTCATGGTCGGAGCGTAGTCGAGGCCGCCGCCCCTGCACTTCTGAGAACGACAACCCCATTTTTTGGCCCCAAAGGCACGGCGCACCTCTTGCGCCAGGGGGAGGTTTCCGCAGACGAGCATGATTGCTCGCCAAGATTGCGGCCAGCCGCCCCGCGGCTCCGATGGACGAACAGCCGGAGCTCGACGCCGGCGCGGTCGGCGGAGCCCGACCCCTGAACATCACGCGGAGCGAAGACCACCGCACGGGCCATGGCCGGCCGGTGCTGCGTTCGCACGCCCACACTCAAGGATGAGACCATGCGCTTGATCGCCCACGCCGCCCACCTGGCCAACCCCGCCTCACGCACCGACCGCCTGCACGCCCCCACCGAGACCCGTCCCCCACTGCCACGGGCCCGCGTGCTCGAGCACATCATGCGGATCAACCGCGGCGCGACCGTCGAGTTCCTCGATGGCTTCAGCGACCCTGAGCTGCGCGATTATCTGGACCATCTTGACCACTCCTACCAGCCTGAAGAAGGCTCGGCCGAGGCCATGAGCGTTGTCACGCGCCCGGTCCGCGGGTGGGTTCGCAAGGGCGATACCGCCGCCCTCAACGCGATGCCCAGCGACTGGTAAGCGGTCCCGGCTGCCGCGTGAATCGCGTGCCGGGGCCAACTTGTGCAAGGGTCTTCACCGCCGGATTGCTTGAGCCGGGCGCGTGATTGCCCGATAGAAACTACGTGCCCTGATCGGTGCGCCTTGGCCGCGCTCGAGCCGTCGGGCACCTTGGAGCACCGACCATGCCGCCCACCCAAAGCACCTATCAGACCACGACCCACAACGCCACCACGGCCATCAGCGCCACGCGGCCGACCCGCCACCGCTCACACCCGGTCCCGGTCGCTCCCGCTGCTCTAACGCTCATGGCCGGTTTGAGCCTGGTGCTCTCCGTTGGGTGCGCAACCCAGCGCCAGGCCAGCATCGGTACCGCCCCCGCCAAATTCCCTGCCGGCACGACCGCGTCCGCCACGCCCGCGGCTACCAACGCCAACGCGGCCGCCGCAATGCCGACTGGCGATCAGTTCGCCGCCAACATCAGTAACACGCCCGCGTCAACGACAGGCCGAAACTTCCGCTGGACGCTCGACACGCTCGCCGACGCCGAGGCCGGCGCAACCAAGGTCGAGCCGCGCGAGCGGCGGCCAGTTGCCTCCTCCAGCGCCACCAGCAGCGAGTCGCTGGCGTACGCCGATGTCGCCGACAGCCTGACGCAGGTGACCTTCACCACCGCGGGCAACGACTTTGACCCGGTCGTCTCGCGCGACGGGCGCGTGATTGTCTTCGCCAGCACCCAGCACCGCCCGAGCCCTGACCTTTACCTCGCCCGCGTCGGCTCGCGCGCCATTACTCAGCTCACCACCGACCCCGCCAGCGACGCGATGCCCGCGATCAGCCCCGACGGCCGCACCATCGCCTTCGCCTCTGACCGCTCAGGCGTTTGGCAGGTCTACATCATGCCCATCGGCGGCGGGCGCGCCGTGGCCCTGACCGACGACGCCGCCCCCGCCATGCACCCAACCTTCAGCCCCGACTCCTCACGCGTCGCCTTCAGCCGCCTGGGCCAGATGTCGGGCCGCTGGGAGCTGTGGGTCGCGCCAACCTCCAACCCCGCGCAGGCCGAGTTCATCGGCTTCGGCCTCAAGCCCACCTGGTGCCCCGTTGCTGGCACCGGCGAAGACGGCAGCGACCGCATCGCCTTCCAGCGCGCACGCGAGCGCGGCGACCGCGCGTACAGCCTCTGGAGCATCGACTACCGCCCGGGCAACGTCGGCAGCCCCGTGCAGATCGTCCCCGCTGAGCAGGCCGCCGCGATCAACCCCGCCTGGAGCCCCGACGGACAGTTCATCGCGTACGCCAGCGTGCCGGTCGCAAGCAGCCAGAACCAGGCCGGCGCACCGAAGAGCTCTGACAAAAACACCGACAAGGCCAGCGGCTTGTGGATCACCACCGCCGACGGCGCCGCACGCGTGAACGTCTCGGCCGGGCGTGACGTCGCCCTGGCCCCGACCTGGGCCGCCACCGACCGGCTCTTCTTTGTCACCAACCGCGCCGGACGCGATCAGGTCTGGTCCGTCGGCACGCAGCGAGCCATCGCCGCGCTGCCCAAGGCTGGCCAGAGCAATCTGACCGCCGGGCCAAACGCCGCGCCGACCGCCAGCGCCCGGAGCGTTAGCCGCGCCACGCCGGCCAACCCCGCCGCGCAGCCCGAACCTTCTACGCCCGTGGCCAGTGGCCTCAGCCCGAGCACCATGCAGGCCCCGGCCCCCATCAACACACCCGCCCAACCCACCGAGCCTGACCCCACGACCGCCGCAGCCCCGAGCCCCGAGGCGATGGTCCCAGCCAACTCGGCGGAGCCGATCGCATCGATCCCTGAGCCTGAGTAAGGCCGGCGTTTGAGGATGCTGGCGCGGGGCAATTCTTCCAAAGTTCTTGTGTGCGTTTGGGCGGGCCGGTGGCCAACCGGCTTGTCGCAACCCTCGCGTAAGGCATAGTTCATTCTTCCGGCGCTCCCTCTGGCTCGCTCACGCTGGCCACCTGCCCGCCGACTGCGTCGGTGCCAAGGGCATCGAGCGCCCCGGTCCCTCTTGCCCCACCCCGTCGCGCGGGCTTTGCGCTCTGCCCGCCCAACCCTTGTGCAGACTTTGCGCATCGTTTGCCGATCTGCTCCGTCGTACCCCCAGTGCGGGCCGGAGGCCCGCCGACGACGCCAGGACGGCATGAAGCTCAAGACCTACCGATCATCCACGATGGGCGATGCCCTCGCGCAGGTCAAAACTGACCTCGGCAGCGACGCGGTCATCCTGCACACACGCGCGTACAAAGTCGGCGCGATATTCGGCCTCGGCGGACGCCCGCAAGTAGAGGTCACCGCCACCATCGCCAAGCACACCCGCCGCGAAACAACCGCCCACGGCCCGACCCGTGACCCCACCCGCGAGCGCACACTCGACGCGCCAACCGGCCCGCGCCGCTCCGCGCTCGACAAGGCTTACGCGCATGACCGCCCGCGCTCCCAGAACTCAGTCGCAATCGCCACCGAGACCTCGGCCGCACCCGCGCTCGGCTCAGGCCCCTCCGCGGCACGCAGCCTCGCGCAAGCCGCCATCCGCGCCGCCAGCCGCACTGGCAGCGCAGGCCAAAGCGCCGAACTGCTGCACGCCTCAATGGGCGGCTCAGGCACCGCCACGTCCACCATCGCAGCGAACCCCACCACTACCGCGGCCCCGGCACTCAAGCTCGTCCAGCCGTCACTCGCCTCGGCGCTCGCCCCGGTCGCTGATGAGTCGCTCCGTCTCGAGCTCGCGGCCATCCGACGCATGGTCGGGCAAGTCTTGCAAGATGGACGCAGCGCCGGCGTCGTGCCCATGCCCGAGGCGCTGCTGGCCACGTACTTACAACTGCTAGAGGCCGAGGTCTCGCGTGAGCTTGCGGATCAGATCACCGCGCAGGTTCGCGACGAGCTGACCGCCGCCGAGCTGGCCGATGTAAGAACCGTGCGCGAGGCCGTCTGTGCGCGCCTGGCCCAGATGCTGCCCAGCGCCACCGCCCACCTGGCCCCTGCGCGATCAAGCCTTGACCGCCCCTTCACCATCACGCTGGTCGGCCCCACCGGCGTGGGCAAAACCACCACGCTGGCCAAGCTCGCCGCGGCTCACAAGCTCAGGCACGGGCGCAGGGTCGGGCTCGTCACGTGCGACACCTACCGCATCGCCGCCGTCGAACAGCTCCGAACCTATGCCGGGATCATCGGCGTCCCGCTGAAGGTCGCGCTCACCCCCGGCGAGATGGCTCGCGCGATGGAGCAGCTCTCAGCGTGCGATGTCGTGCTGATCGACACTGCCGGACGCTCACCCAGCGACGCGCAGCGTTTAGGCGAGCTGCGCGAGATGGTCGCCGCCGCCCGCCCGCATCAAACGCACCTGGTGCTCTCCTCGGCCGCAGGGGTCAGCGCCATGACGCGCGCCGCTGAGCGCTTCGCGCCCATCCGCCCCGACCACGTAATCTTCACCAAGCTCGACGAGGCCGTGAGCTTCGGCGTGCTGGTCGAAACCGCGCGCAAGGTGACGGCAAGCCTGGGCTGCAAGCTCTCGTACCTCACCACCGGGCAGGAAGTCCCCGACGACATCGAGCCGTCACGCCCCGAACGCCTCGCGCGCCTGGTGCTGGAAGGGACGCTCACCCCATGAGCGCGGCACGCATCATCAGCGACACGCCCGGCGTGAGCGATGCGCCCGGCGTCCGCGATGCGCCCGGCACCAGACACTCGCCCGACACCGTCGATCAGGCCGCTCGCCTGCGCGCGCTTGTAGGGGCCAGCTTGGCGGCCAACCTCGGGGCCAGCGTGGCGGCCAACGTGGGGGCAAGCGCCGGCTACTGCACTCATCCTCACAATGCCACTCACAACACTAATCAAGATACTAATCACACACCGGGCACCATCCCGCGACTGACCCCGAACCTCGCCGGCCCCAAGCTTATCACGATCACCAGCGGCAAGGGCGGCGTGGGCAAGAGCAACCTCGCCGTCAGCCTCTGCGTGCTGCTCGCCCGCATCGGCGCACGCCCCATGCTCATCGACCTTGACCTGGGCCTGGCCAACGCCGATGTCCTCTGCGGGCTCTCACCCCGCGCACGCCTTGACGCAAGCCTCGACGGCGGCGCGCCGCTGCACACACTCGCGGTCGACGCGCCCGGCGGCTTCAAGCTCATCCCCGGCAGCGTCGGCCTCGGTCGCCTGCCCGAACTGCCCGACGACCAGCGTCGGCGCTTGCTCGCCTCCGCCCGCGGGCTCTCTGGCGCTTGCGAGGTGCTCATCCTTGACACCGGCGCGGGCATCGGCCCGATGGTCCGCGCGTGCGCCAGCAGCGCCGACGTGACACTGGTCGTCGCCACGCCCGAGCCTACATCGATCGCTGACGCTTATGCGCTGATCAAGAGCCTCTGGCAGCAGTCGCGCCGCACAGGCGTGCCCCTGCGCGCGCCGCGTTTGCTGGTTAACCAAGCTACTAGCGTTAGTGAGGCCCACGACGTCCACGCGCGCATCTCGGGCGTGGCGGAGCGATTCCTGGGCACGCAGATCCGGCTCGCAGGCTGGGTGCCAACTGACCCGCGGGTGCCGATGGCGGTCAGGTCGCGCGTGCCCTTCGCCCTCGCGCACCCAACGTGCCCGGCAACGGGCGCACTCGAACTTGTCGCCGTCGCGCTACATCGCGAGCTGCTGCCCGCGCACGCCCCGCCGCTGCACAACCCAGAGCCCGCGCCGGGCGTCTGGTCGCGCCTCGGCCGCCTGCTCGCCGGCAAGGTCTAGCGCCCTAGTTCAGCAAAATATCTGCTGGTGATTCCTCGACACCGCGCCAGACCCGCGCGGCCACAAAGCCAAGCTGCGAGAGCTGCGCATCGTCGCTCAATCGCACCGTCCATCCCGCGCCCGTCCCCATCGCGTCGATCTCTGCAAGCTCACCTTCTAGCAGCACCAGCGCACCTGGCTTCATATACGACTGCACCCAGCGGGCCGTCGCCACCGTCCGCCCATCGCGGAGAATCTCCAGCCGCAGGCCCATCGCGAGTTTGCGCCGAACGGTCACATCGCCGCTTGCCGTGCCGTCAAGCCCGCGAACCATCAGCGCGTACCGCTGCGCCGCGGGGTGAAAGATCAGCTGCGGACGCAACACATCCAAAAGCCGCTTACCCACGACTGCCGGCACGCCGGTGCCGCTTAATGTCCCGGCCTCACGCAGCTCTTCAACACTTGCAACCACCGGCAGCCGCTCCGTCCACGACGCGATCACCATACCGTCAAGCCCCCGCGAGAGCCCCCATGTCACCAGCTCTACTCGCAACATACTCAGCTCAGCGCCCCCGGCCTTTGTTGCACTCGGTGCTCTGCCCCACACCACCGGCATCCGCAGCCACGGCGCGCTGCTCTCGCCCATCGGCGGCTCAGCTAGCCCAACAAACCGCTCTGTCACCGGCGCCGCTACGCGACGCACAAACGTCATCCGAGCCCACGCGCCCCTCGGTCCCAAGAGCCCTCCAATGCTCTCAACCTCGCGCATCGGCCAGGCCAGCCCAACTACCGCCGCCCTCGGCAGCGCGGCCTCGCCGCGCACCGCCGTCGCAACCGCGAACCGCCGCGCCTGCCGAACAGTCGCCCGCCCCTCGAGCAACCGTACCGTCGCATCACTGATCAGCGCTCGAGGGGCCAGCTCCCGAGGCCCAAGCACACTGAGCGCGCCAAACACCACCGGCCCCGGCAGCAACGGCCAGAACGTACGCTCGCGCCCCGCTCGCAATAACCCCATGCACACACCAACTACCAGCAGCAGCGCGCCCAGCCACAGAAACGCACGCTGCCGCCGCACACCACGGCGGTTACGCGCGCTGGTCGTCCACACGCCGCACTCAGGGCACTCAACCCGCGCCGACACATCACCAACGGGCTCAAGCCCCGCAAGCAAGTACCAGCACTTCGGGCAGCGCGCTCTGCCGCGCGACCGGTCCCACCACCAGCCCGCGGCCAGCAGCGCCACGCCTAACGGGAGCAGCGTCGCGGCCAGCACCAGCAGTCCGCGATCACTCACGATGTTCGCCCAAGTCACCACGCGACATCGTTGGTCGCGCTCGGCGTGCCGGGGCGAACCCGCCCGCGCGTCCTGCCCAAAGCCCGCCCGGATCCTCTTCCCTTAGTGAAACCCCCGCGAAACGGCCCATACCTCGCGCCGCGGCGAACCTGAAGCCCCCGATATCGAATAGCCTTTGCCACGCCCACCAGATCCCGCCCGCCCCACGCTCACCCCTTTCCCGCACAAACCTTCACCCCCACTCTCACCTCCCACTCTCCCCGCCCACCCCCACCCCGCACCAAGGCCAGCATCCCATGCACACCCCCCATGCTCTCTCCGCTACCGCCGTCCGCGCTACCCGAGCTAACAGCGCCCTCCAAACGCTCGCCGTCATCGCGCTCGTAACCCTCACCGGCACCGCCGCCAGCGCGCAATACACCACCATCCTCATCTGCCGTGCCAGCGCCACAGGTTCAAGCACCTTCCGCCTGCCGATCAGCACCACCATCCTCGACGCAACCCCCGACGTCAATGACACCGGGCTCGTCACCGCCCGCGTCTCGACCGACTCCACCAACTTCCGACAGGGCATCTTCGTCGGCAACGAGACCGGCAGCGCAATTGTTTACAACGGTGGTAACGATGTAACACTCACCGACCCCACTATCAATAACAGCGGACTGATCGTCTACGGCGCCGCCCCGGCCGGTGGGCTCCGCGCGTACAACTCCGTCACCACCATCGACGGACCCCTGACCTTCGGCGTCCCCGGCACCTTCGGTTACGAGTCGCCCCGCCTCAGCAATACCGGCCGCATCGCCTACCGCGGACGCGAGAACGGCCAGTTTGCCCAGCGCACCTTTGACCTGCACACCGTCAACCCCGCCGGCACCGTCCGCCTCGTGCGCGAGGTCGCCGCCGACGCCACCAGCCCCTTCAACTTCGTCTTCAACCCCGCCATCAGCCCGTTGGGTACCGCCGCCATCAAGCTCCAGCGCGGCAGCCTTATCACCGCTGACGAAGTCTGGGTCTACCCCGCCAGCGGCTCCGCCCCCGTCCGCGTCGCCGCAGAAACCGGCGCCGCAAACCCCGGGCTCTTCACCGGCATCGACAACGGCGTCAGCGTCACCGACGACGGCCGCGTCGTCTTCCTCGGCACACTCGCCAGCACCGTCAGCCGCGGCGTCTACATCGTCACGCTCGCCGGTGACGTCCAAACAATCGCGGTACAAAGCCCCAGCCAGACCATCGCGTTCTTCAACCCCGATATCAATAACAGAGGCCAGGTCGTCTTCCGCACACAAGCCGGCTCAACCCAGAGCATCATTGTAAGCAACGCCACCACCACCACCACCATCGCGTCCATCGGCCAGAGCATCACTACCGACCTCGGCCCCACCACCTTCACCGGCTTCCTCCAGAACCCACGCATCAACGAGCGCGGCGACGTGGTCTTCGGCGCCACCCTCGCCGCCGGCGGCCGTGGCATCTTCCTCGCCCGCGCGCCCCTGGCCTGCGGACCCAGCGACATCGCAAGCGCCGGCCCCACCGCCGGCCCCGACGGCGAGCTCACCGCCGACGATATTATCTTGTTCATCAACGCCTTCACCAGTGGCAACCCCGCCATCGCTGATGTCGCAGGCCCCGGCCCCGTCGCAGGCCCCGACGGCGAGCTTACCGCCGACGACATCATCCTCTTCATCAACCGCTTCACTCAGAACAGCGTCGCTGGCTGCCCGTAGCCCGCCGCGCCCTCATGCCGCAGCAGCCACGCCTTGCGCCATACCCCGCCGGCGTACCCCGCCAACGCGCCGTCAGCACCAGTTATTCGATGGCACGGCACCACCAGCGCCAGCGGGTTGCACGCGTTCGCCCGCGCCACCGCACGCACCGCGCTGGGCCGACCGATGTCGCGCGCGAGCGCCGCATACGACCGCGTGCCGCCCCACGACAGCGCCCGCAATGCCGCCCAGACCCGCCGCTGAAACTCCGTGCCGACCATCACCACCGGCACCTCAAAGCCGCCACTTTCCCCCGCGAAGTACCCGCGCAGCTCGCCCTCGATCTGCTCTAGCCACCGACTCGCCAACGAACCCTTCGCCCCACACCCAGAAGGCTTAGCAGCTTTCACGCGCCCTTGCAACCGCCCCCCCACCGCCTTCAGCCGCCCCCCCAGCGCCGCGAGCCGCCCATCAACCCCCGCGCGGCCCGCAAACTCCACCATGCACACGCCCGCGTCAGTCGCCCCCGCGATCACCTCGCCCAGCGGCGTCTGGATCGCGCACACAACAACCGCAGGCCGAACCTCGCAGGCCGGCTCGGGCAAACTCCGCACCACTGCGCCAGACAACATCGCTCGCCCCCGCAAACCGCCACTCGCCGCCGCCAACCTCCTTCACCATCAAACGAAAAACGGCCCACAAAGGGCCGCTTTCAAGCGAGGGCGACGGGACTCGAACCCGCAACCACCGGATCGACAGTCCGGTACTCTAACCAATTGAGCTACGCCCCCAATTCAGCCTTGCAGCGGCCTGATCTACCCCCAAGGCACCAACGCCTCGGCAAGCACATCACGCACGCAGCACGGGGGAAACTCGCTTGTCAACCCGGCCCCTCGCGCCCCCAAAGGACCGCGAAACGCCGAGCAGAAATCTAGTCGCGCCGGGGCCAAAGTCAAGAGCCATCCCTGACAACGCACCCAGCGTCAAGAAGCCCGCCGCCCGCCCGGCGGCCGCGCGCTATTCACTTCACGAACGACAGGTTGCTCGTCCCACCCTGTGGCTTGCCGTGCAGACCAACCGGGCTCCCGTCCTTGCCGATGGTCCCGCCCGCCGTCGCCACAAACACGCACGCCACCGTCAGCGCCACCACCGCAAAGGCAAGGATGCCCGTGTACACGTCCATCGGTGCGGTTGTCCGGCGCAGGCCCCCCGGCATGTTCATTCCCATCTGGCTCATGTGCTCTTCCTGTTCTGATCAACCAGCTTCTGGCCGACCGGGCTTCCGGACAACGCTCAGTTCACGCGCGAGAGCACAAGGTCGTTGGCCAACACGTCAACGCTCCGACCAAGACGATCGATCCGCCCGGCCGACTCGCTCGCATCCACCACCGTCAGCACCAAAGACGCGACGAACTTCCCGTCACGCACGATGCTCAGACGCTGACCGACCTTCAAACCCGATGACCCGCCCACCGTGATGAACGCCAGGTCCTCGCCGTTCTCCGCACGTGTGATCGTCCGAACACGTCCAGTCACCAGCGGGCCCGCGGCCTCAAACCCCGAGGCCACCGCCGCCGCCGCGCCGCTCGCCGCCGAAGTGCCCGACGCCAGCGTCTGCCCCGCCGAACGCTCCATCGCGGTCCTGGTCTCGGCCAGCTGCTCCTGCAGGGCCCGCACGTTCTGCGTCAGCACCTGGTTCTGTGCCTCAAGCTCGCTCAGACGCTCAGTCATCTCGGCCTCGCGCTTCGCTGTCGAGATCGTCTTGTCACGCAGCGTGGTCACCTCGCCAGTCAGCGTGTCAACCAGCTTGGTGCTGGTCTGCACGACCTGATCCTTGCCCGCGGCCTGGTTGCGGAACCGCTCGGCGTTCAGCCGCGCATCACGCACCTCCGCCAGCAGCGTCTTGCGCTCCGCCTGCAAGCTGTTAATCTCCGTAGCCAGACGCGTCGCCTCAGACTGGGCCGCGTCCTGCGCCGCCTTCCGGGTTGAGATCTCGCCCTGGTTCTTGGTCCGCTCCAGGTCCAGCTCAGACTGCGAGGCCATCCGCATCGACCGCTCCGCGTCCACGCTGGCCCGGATCGTCGCCGCGTTGGCCGCAAAGGCCATCGACAGCGCCGCAAGGACCACCGCCAGCAAGGCGCCCAGAACGACCAGAATCTTGGTAAGCAGGTTCACTTGCGACTCCTCAAAAGCCCGTTGCGGGCCCGATGACCAAAGCCCGTTGCGGGCCCAGTTGACTCAATCCGGCCCGACCATCCACCAACACCAGCCCCGCCACATCACCAGGCCGCCCGCGCACCCAGCGAAGAGGCCGACGGTAGGCAGCGACAGTAGTACCTGAAAGCCAACCCAACTTCAAGTCGGGCCCGCCGTGCCGCCAGAACCTCAACACCTTGGACCGGAAGGGTTTACGAGCCCCGCCCGCCCGCTGTTGCAGCCAACGGTCGGCAACCCGCCCCAACCCTACCTACCTCTGGCCGAAACCTCGGTGATCTTCAGCACCGCCGCCGCCGCCGAAATCTGCACCAGCGCCTGCGGATCGTCCAGCAGCGGGGCCAGCAGGGCCAGCACCTTGGTCTGCCCGCTCTCGCCCAGCACCATCGCCGCCTGGGCCCGGTGCGCGGGGTTCTCAGCCGCCAGATGCTTCTGCGCCAGATCCAACGCCTGCTCCTCGCGCGGGCTAGAAACACTGTCCATCCGCGCCAAGCTCGCCGCCGCCGCCAAACGCACCTCAATTGGCATCGGGCGCCCCTGCTCCCAGTTGTCCGCCAAAAGCGCCCTCAGGTTCGGACGGCTCGCCTCGTCACGCACCTGCCCCAGAATCTGCGCCGCCAGCGCGCACGCCTCCAAGTCCTCGGGCCGCGCCGGATACAACGCCGCACGCACCTCGCCAATCGCCTCGGTCTTCTCAAGCTTCACCAGCGCCTCGGCGATCTGCAGCCGCATCAGCCGGTCGCGCACCGCGTCCGCCCGCACCGCCGGCGCACCCGAGGCTTCCAGCAGCATCGGCACCGCCGAGGCGTTCCGCATCTCACCGAGCAAAAACGCCGCGTGCGCCCGCACGTGCATCGGCCCGTCGCTCAGCATCGACGCCAGCGGCGTCGGGTCCACCGTCACCCCCAGCCGCGACAGCGCATACAACGCCGACGCCCGCACCAAGGGCGAATCGTCGTTCAGCAGCGGACGCACGTGGTCCACCAGCCGCGTCAGCTTCGCACGCCCGGCCACCAGCGCCGCCACGCTCCGAACACCCTGGCTGCTGCTGGTCATCCCCAGGCGCGCCGCACTCTCTAACCGCGCAGGCAACGGCAGCAGCGCCTCCAGCGCGTTAGCCTGCTGCTCAGGCTGCCCCTTCACCGCGTACTCAATCAGCAGCCCCGCCGCACGCTCACGAAGCTTCATCGCGCTCGTCAAGTCCGCACCCGCACCAGTACCCGAGCCAGACGCAGGCGGCGCAAACCCACGCTCCGCTGCCAGCACCACGCCCCCCACCCCCCACACACCACCACCACCATCACCAACCACCAGCACGCCGCCGGCGGCCACCGCCATCATCACAGCGGCGCGGACTCGGAAGCTCGGGCTCTGGCTAGGCATGTTCGTACTCTCGGCAAGTCAGAAGATCATTCGCGGCAGCTCACCATCGTCGCCTGCCACATCGCTCGTCAAATCGCTCGTCACAACGTTCGCCACGCCAAGGCGGTTCGATGCAACTCTATCGGCCACCGCACCCCGCCCGCCCGATCCACCGCCACCTACCTTCACCTCATGCCCCAGCAGCACGACGGCTTCGTCTCCCGCGGCGGCATCAAGCTCCAACACGCCCTCGCCGCCTTCAAACTCAGCCCCGCCGCCCTCCGCTGCGCTGACCTCGGCTGCTCCACCGGCGGCTTCACAGACTGCCTCCTCCAGCACCACGCACAGCACGTCATCAGTGTTGACACCGGCTACGGCGTCCTCGCCTACAAGCTCCGCTCAGACCCACGCGTGACCACCATCGAACGCGCCAACGCCCTCCACACGCGCCCGCCCAACCAACCCGACGGCTCTCCAGACCTCTGTGACTTAGTCGTCCTTGACCTCAGCTGGACGCCCCAGCGCCTCGCCATCCCCGCCGCACTCGCCTGGCTCAAGCCGCACGGGCAGATCATCACGCTCATCAAGCCGCATTATGAGCTGGCCGACATCGAGCCTCATAACCCCGCCCTCCGCCGCCAGCACCACCACGTCCACCCTGCCCCCCAACCTGCCCCCAACAGCGCCCCCAACTCACCGCCACCGCTCCGCGCCGGCGTCTTGACTGACCAGCTCGCCGCCGACGTCAAACAGCGCGTCCTGAACCTGCTCCCCGCACTCGGCGTCCGCGTCGTCGCCTGCACCCAGTCACCCATCCGCGGCGGCGCGAAGGGCGACGGCAACACCGAGTTCCTCGCATTGCTTGCGCCCGCATACTCCACCTAGCCGCGCCTCCTAGCCGCGCCTACTTGCCGCGCGCGGCCAGCCGCGTCACGTACCCGCGCGCGTTCCTACCGCTCCTGCGGCGGACCAGCGCCCACCTCGCCCGCGCTCGCAACCTTCATCCCTCGGTCCAGAAGCACGCTCAACCCAACCGCCACCACGCACGCCAGCACCAGCGCCCACCACCACGCCAGCTTCACAAACGGATGGTCGCTCCCCGCAGGCAGCGTCCACGCAATCGCGTGCACACCCAGCGCAAGCTGCACCAGCGCCGAGACCAGCACCGTCGGCACGCTGATCCCAAACCGCGCTATCAGCCCCGCATCACGCGCCCGCGCAAGTGTCAAAAAGCCCCCCCACACCAGCGGCACGCTCAGCACCAAAAGCAGCCACTGCCACCACGCCATCCCCGCAGACCACCGGGCCAGCCAGGCGCTCACGTCCGCCATTACCGTGCCCCAGCTCAAAGCCCCCCCACTCAAAGCATCGCGCCCGCCACAGACGTCACCATGCTCATCCCCTCGGGGTCCATCGCCGCCGCGTAGTTCAGCAGCTTTACGTCCTTGGGCTCGGTGATCCGCAGCGTCGCAATCAGGTTGCCCGTGCTGCACCAGCGCGTCGGGTTCTGCTGCCACGCCATAGACGCAATCAGCTCCGGCACACGGCTGTTCGCCACATGCGTCAGAAGCTCCTGATCGTGCTGGAACACCTTGTTCCGCGCGCTCACCGCCGGCTCAGCGTCGCCCGCCAGCGGGGCCTGATCGCCAAACGCCGGCCCGCAGTGGCTCAGGTCCGCGCTCGCCACCACCAGCGTCCGCCCCGGCAGCTCCGCGATCGCCGCACGCATCGCCTCGACAAACGGGTCCAGCGCCAGCCCCGCGCCGTCGTAGCTCTCGCCGTTGTTCACCGCCGGATCATGCACCAGCACGCCCAGCACCTTGGGAAACTTCCCATCAGCCCCAACCCCAAACACGTGCTGCACCCACGGGATCTGCAGCTCAACGCTGTGCTCGCGCTCGTGGTCGTACCGGTTCGCCAGCAGCTTCTGGGCGTTCTCAGCCCCCAGCTTGCCCTTGACCTTCTCGAGCAGCTCCGCGTCAACCTCGCACACGCCAAGGGCCGTCTCGTACCCCTTGTCGCACGCGCACACGCCGGTCGAAAGCCCAAAGTGGTTCGTGCCAAGGATCACCACGCGGTCGGGCCGCTCCGCCACGCGCAGCCGCCCGTAGATCCCTGCATAGTTCAGCCAGCCGCGCCCATAGTCCAGGTGCGGCGCGATGATCGCCTTGGGCAGGTCGTTCCACCCAGGGTCTGCCGCGTCCTTTAGCGCCGCCGCGATGAACTGGTCCAGCCCCTCGCGCAGACGCTTGACCCCATACGCGGCCTTCTCCTCCTCGCCCGCCTCTTTGCTCAACTGGCCCTGCTCCTGCCCGTCGGCCACAAGCTGGTCCACAAAGTTCGCCGTGCTCGCCGGCGGCAGCGTCGGGTGCTTGTCAAACTCCTCACGCATCTTCGCCAGCATCGCCTGGAACATCGGGCCCTCGATCAGCCCCGCGTCGTCAAGCTGCGCAACGATCTGCTCCATCACCGCCCGCGTCAGCCCGCGACCAACCTCCTGCACCAACCCGTCCAGATCGCGCGAGCCGTCCATCAGCGGCAGCACCAACTGCACCGCCGGCAACATTAAGCACACCTTGTCGCTGATCTGCGTCGCGTCCGCCACGCCCAGCATGTCCACCGTGTTCCCCTCGGGCGTCTGCGCCCGCGCCGGAAAACCCCGAACAGGACGCAAACGCGGGCGCTGCTGGTGGCTCGCACTCGGATCAAACGGCGGGTAAGGCTGGGCCGATGGTTGCATAGTCAAGGCTTCCTGAGCAGGTGAAGCCCATCCTACGCCCACGCACCCACTCAAACCCACCAACACACCCACACCAGCTCCCCAACCACCTCCCCCGCTGGCCCCACCGCTGGCCCCACCAACACGGCGCGTCTACTATCTCGACCCTGCCCGGAGCGAACTCGCCCCGGCAGCGACCAGACCTTTCGACGGAGCAACACCATGTCCGATGTCATCAGCGCCCTCAAGCCCGGCCAGAACATCACCTGCACCGTCGCCAAGATCCCCACCTGGTCCGACGGCATCACCACTATCGAGCGCCTTATGCGCCGCAACCCTGTGGTCGCCAAGGGCCTTAGGAAGGCCCATCGCCAGCGCCAGCAGACCCTCAACGTCTACATCCGCGGCAACCGTGACTGGACCAGCCGCGTCAAGTGCGGCAAGATCGCCCGCGTCACCCCCGGCGCCACCTGGACCATGCCCTTTGACTTCTCCATCAAGCACGACCTCGCCTCCGTCGCCGAGTGCTTGACCATCTCCAACGCCTAACTAGCGCGGCCAACAACATCCCAGCGCCTTCCGAAGAGCGGGTTTTCGAACCCGCTTTCTTGTTTTTGCCGCCGCCTATACGCCTCGCGTGAGGCAGGATTCCATCCTGCCTTGCCTTTACCTCGCGTGGGGTGGATTCCATCCTGCCATCGGGCCAACCGCCCGCCCCTCATCGCTCTCGCTCGTCGCTCATCACTCATCGCTCACCATCATCTGCGATACCAACAAGTAACCCCGGCGCTACCTTCACTTCATCATGAGCAACCCTGTCGGAGCGACGCCCAAAGGCCCCGCCGTCCTGATCATCCGCGACGGCTGGGGTGAGAACCCGCACCCCGCGCACGACGCCTTCAACGCCGCCCTGATCGCGCGGCGGCGCGGGCTCACGCCCTGCGACGACCAGCTCCGCGCACGCTGGCCCTGGACGTACGTCAAAACCTGCGGGCTTGACGTCGGCGTGCCCCCCGATCAGACCGGCAACAGCGAGGTCGGCCACCAGAACATCGGCGTTGGCCGCATCGTCGATCAAGAGGTCGTCCGTGTCTCCAAGGCGTGCGATTCGGGCGCGATCGCGCACAACCCCGCCATCGCCGGTGCCATCAGCGCCGCCAAAGGCGCGGGCAGAGCGCTGCACCTGATGGGCATCGCCAGCGACGCGGGCGTGCACGGGCTGCTCAGCCACCTTTACGCGCTGCTGCGGGCCGCCAAGGCCGCCGGGCAAGACAAGGTCTTCATTCACCTGTTTACCGACGGGCGCGACACGCCCCCGCAGTCAGGCCGCGGCTTCGTGCAAGAGGTCGAGCGCACGTGTGCGCAGCTCGGCGTGGGCCGCGTCGTCACCCTTTCGGGCCGCTACTACGCCATGGACCGCGACTTCCGCTGGGAGCGCGTCAAGCTCGCGTACGACGCGCTGACCACGCAGACCACCACATCGCGCTTCGCAACCGCCGATGCCGCTATCGCCGCCTTCTACGCCGCGCCCACCAGCGCCAGCATGGGCGGTGATGAGTTCATCACCCCGCGCATCATCGCCGCCACTGACCAAGACGCGCAGGCCACGCGCATCACCACCGGCGACAGCGTGATCTTCTACAACTACCGCGGCGACCGCCCGCGCGAGCTGGCCATGGCCTTTGTCATGGCCGACCACGCCTGGGCAAACGTCAAGCCCAGCCCAGACTCAGGCCACCGCGGCTTTGACCGAGGCACACGCCCTCAAACCCACTTTGTCGCCATGACGGCCTGGAGCCAGGACCTCGCCCTGCTCATGCACGTCGCCTTCGACAAACCACTTAAACTCGAGCTGATCGCCGGCGAGTTGTTCGCAAACGCCGGGCTCACGCAGCTCCGCGTCGCTGAGACCGAGAAGTTCCCGCACGTCACGTTCTTCTTCAACGACTACCGCGAGGCGCCGTTCCCCGGCGAGTCGCGCGTCAACCCGCCCAGCCCGCGCGTCAGCACCTACGACCAGAAGCCCGAGATGTCCGCCCCCGCCGTGCGCGACGCCGTGCTCGCGGCACTCGCGCATCCCACGCCCCCGAGCGTGATTGTGGTCAACTTTGCCAACTGCGACATGGTCGGGCACACCGGCAAGCTCGAGCCCGCGGTGCAGGCCGTCGCCGTCACTGACGCGTGCGTCGCCGCGATCATCGACGCAACCCTTGCCCTTGGCGGGCGGCTGATCGTCACCGCCGACCACGGCAACTGCGAGCAGATGTTCGACCCCATCTCGAACAGCCCGCACACCGCGCACACCATGTACGACGTCCCGCTCTACGTCGTCAGCCCCCTGCACGCGCAGCGCACGCTCCGTGGCGACCAGGACCGCGCCGGGTTCCTCAGCCCCGCGGCCCGCGCCGCACGCGGCCGCCTGGCCGACGTGGTACCAACCTTGCTTGAGCTCATGAACATGCCCCAGCCCGCGGCCATGACCGGCAAGAGCCTGCTGGTGTGAGCTGCAAACGCCGCGGCTGTGCGCTCAAACCTGTATCTGCGCCAGGATCGACGCCGAAGGGCTGGTGGTACCGGCGGGTGGGTCGTCGCGCGCGTGCGGCAGCCGCGGTCTAATGGCCTCTGGCGCGATCGGCGTTTTTACAATGAAAAAGGGGCAGGCCTGAGCCCGCCCCTTGGTGCAAGTTGTCGTCTCGCGGCGCGCCGGCTGGTCTTAGTTGCAGCCGGCGGTAAAGCGGTTGATGAAGAGGATGATGTCGTCGGCGGTCAACTCGCCGTCGCTGCCGGCCACGGGCCCGGGGCTCGCGATGTCGGCAAGGAGGTTGGAGGCAGTGAAGTAGCTGATGAACAAGATCACGTCGTCGGCGGTCAGCTCGCCGTCGGGGCAGGTCGTCGGCCCGGGGCCGGCGATATCGCTCTGGGTGCAGCGGGGCAGCAGGGCGAGGGTGGCGGCAACGTCTGCGGCGGTGACGGTGGTGCCCGAGTTCCACTGGCCGTTGGTGCCGTCGGTGGTGCTCATGCGAACCATGGCGAGGGTGGCGTTGAAGTCACGCCCCTGCCAGCGCCAGCCGTTGTAGGCGACGTCATCGGTGGTGGTGATGGTGTTGTTGTCCTCAAGGATGACGGCCATGTCGTCCAGCGAGGCACCGAGGCGCTGCTGGATGAGGCTGTAATCGGCGCAGTCAACGCGCCCGTCAAAGTTGAAGTCGCCGCGGACGAAGCGGAACTGGACGTTGTTGGCCCCGCCGTTAGCGGTGGCATCCACATCGTTGAACGCGCCGGGGGTGAGCTGGAAGCCGACGAGGTTGATGCGGTCGAGCTTGAAGGTGCCGTTGGCGTCGAGCTGGCCGAGGGCGTTGTAGCGGTTGGTGCTGGTGGTGCTGGTGGGCCCGCCGATGACGGTGGCTGAATACTGCAGCAGGTCCGAGAGCAGGTCCTGCGTGTCGCCGTAGATGAACTCTTCGTCGGCCATGCGGGTGGGCTTCATCACGCCGCTAACCAGGACGTCGCCGCGGTTGGGGTTGACGCCGAAGTAGGCCATGCGTGAGACGGCGTCGGGGTTGAAGTTGGGGGTGTCGGAGAGCTCTTGCTGGCTTGAGCGGACGTATTCCTTGCCGCCGCCGTTGGACCAGGCGATGTCGTCAACCATCTGGTAGGGCTCGAGGCTTGATGGGCCCGGGACGCCGGGGGTGGCCAGACGCTCAGAGTTGACGGGCGTCTCGGCGGGGCGGTTGCCCGGCTGGTTGGAATACGGGGCGATGCCGTTCAGGTCGATGCGGCCGTTGAAGTTGACATCCTGATTGATGTCCTTGCGCCAGGCGTAACGGATGCTGGCGGGGAAGCCGGACCCGCTGACGATGTTGGTACCCAGCACGCCGTCGTAGAGCGAACGGCCCTGCGCGTCTAGGGCGTGGAAGGGGCGCTTGCGGAGCAGGACGATGTTGGCGGAGCCGTCGTTTTTGATGCGGCCGGCGGCGTCAACGGTGGGGATGTGGGTGCCGTTGTAGGTGCCGCTGGTCGTGGCCTGGGCGAAGAACGGTGGCAGTAAAGAGGGGCGGTTGGCGGCTGTGCCGTTGGCGTTGTAGACCACGAGCAGTCCGTTGCTGCCGATGGTCAGCCCGTCAAGGCTCCAGGCCTCGTCGATCTCGGGGACCTCGTCGCCTGCGTCCCAGCCTGCGGGGAGCGGGCCGGGGATGTCGTTGCCGTTGGGATCACCGCCGCCGAAGACGCTGGCGATGGCGTAACCGGTGAGGTTCATGCCTGCGGGCCCGTAGAGCTCGATGTACTCCCAGCGGTCATCGGCGGCTGAGCCGCTGCCGGGCGGGTTAGAATAGACCTCGTTGATGACGACCTGGGCTGAGGCGGCGCTGGTGAGCGACGCGGCCAGGCCGGCGAGGGCCAGCAGTGCGGACGTGGCGAACGCGCGGGACAGAGTCTTCATGGTGATCTCTCGGGTGCTGTGCAAGCTGGACTGGGCTGGACGGACTGGACGAACTGGGGTCAAGGCTTGATCGAACGGGCCCATGTGGCCGGGTTGAGCTACGGAAGGCGCGTGGGCCGGGCGGCTTAGTCGTTGGGGCGCCAGAAGCGGCCGGTGGCGAGGACGCCGCCGAAGACCTTGCCCTCGATGGTGTCGTCGTACGCGGCGTTCGACGCGCGAGGTGCGCCGCTGGTCCAACCAAACTCCCCGTCGCGGTCGGTGTCGGCGAAAAGGTCAACGTGCCCGTCGGCGAAGAGGAAGTTGCCGTTGTACTTGTCGTGGTTTTTGTTGTTGGCACCGACGCCAGCGTTGGCCTTTGAAGACTTGCCGTGGGCGGGGCCGAAGTCTGAATACTTCTGGCGGGCCCAGGTGCCGTCGGAGACTTGTCCGGCGGGCCCGTCGGTGAGGTCTTTGGTATAGCGGTAGAAGTTGCCGTCGATCTCTTCTTGGGTGGTGCCGGCGGCGGCGTCGTCTTCGACGCGGCCGTCAGCAAAGAGAGGGACCTGGTTGGGGCTGGCACCGGTGATGGAGCGCTCGTTGAGTGCGCCGAGTGTGAAGCGGACGCGCTGGCCGTCGTTGGTGGAGCCCTTGGGGTTTTTGAAGCCCGTGTACGCGGTGTACCAGGCCATGGTGTAGTTGGTGTTGAAGCCGCGCTTAAAGAGGTCGACTTGGTCGGTAGGGATGGAGAAGACCTTGGCTGGGCGGTCGGTCAGGCGGCCTGAGGTCATAGCCTGGGTGAGCTGCGCGGGGTTGGTGGGGCAGAGGAGCTGGCCGGGGTTGGTGATCTCGCCGTTGACCTGGTCGGCAAGCCAGCCGACGCGGTCGATAGGGCCCGAGCCGCTGTTGAGGCGGTTGTCAAAGCGGCCCGAGGAGAAGAAGCCCCTGGCCGACGCGGCGTAGGTCAGCATCCCAATGCCGACTTGGCGCAGGTTGCTCTGACACTTGCTGGTGCGCGCGGTGTCTCGTGCGGCGGCCAAGGTTGGCGAGAGGATGCTGACCAACAGAGCGATGATCGCGATGACCACCAGCAGCTCGATGAGCGTGAAGGCGGCAACGGCGCGGCGAGCGTGGGTGGTTGGCATGGTGTGGGGCATGAGCTGGAGAGCGGACCGTTAAGACTGGAAGACCTTGAGCGCGCGAGGTGCGCTGGGACGTGTGAGGCGCTGGGGCACCTTGGAGTTTCTGCCCCGACGCCCCTTGGAGAGGTGACGGGGAGGGCAAGCGTTGGTCAGGGTCTTCACCGGCGCACGGTGGCTGAAGACGTCTTCATGATTTCTTCACACATCCTTGACACGACAATGTGCGGCAAGCGTGAGGGGAGGGGGTTTGTGGATGGGTCAAGCCCGGCGGCCGAATGGGTGATGGCGAGCGCACCCACGACGGAGGGGGCCGCGGCAGGATCTCTTCTGCCTGACACGAAGGTTTCCAGGGGCACTGGGTGAGCGGCTAGCGGTGCGTCTGGCGTACGCTTGCGGCCTATGCCCTTTACCCTCAAGCCTCACGGCGGCCCGAACGATGCAGACGCGTTTGACGTGGACGTCGAGTCAACTGAGTATCTGAACAAGCACCCGGACACGGGCGAGCGGTGGGTGCTGAACTTTGGTCCGCAGCACCCGGCGACGCACACGACGTTGCGGCTGGTGCTGGAGCTGGACGGGGAGCGGGTTGTGCGGTGCACGCCGCACATTGGGTACCTGCACTCGGGGTTTGAGAAGCTGGCGGAGCACCTGGACTACAACCAGTACGTGACCATCGTGAGCCGTATGGACTACTCGGCGCCGATTGTCAATGACATCGCGTGGCACCAGGCGGTGGAGAAGCTGTTTGATATTGATGTGACGCCGCGGTGCAAGGTATTGCGGACAATCATGCTTGAGCTTGGTCGGATCCAGAGCCACCTGCTGTGCTGCGGAGCGGCGGCGCTTGACCTTGGCGGTTTCAGCGCGTTCTTGTACGGGTTCAACCCGCGCGAGCGGATCTATGACATCATCGACTACATCAGCGGGCAGAGGTTTCACCCGGACTGGACGCGGGTCGGCGGGCTGATGCAGGACCTGCCCGACACGGCGACCTTCCAGCGGATGGTCAAGACCTTCTTGCGTGACGACCTTGCGGGTGCGCTGGCGGACGTGGAGGGGTTGCTGAACAACAACCGGATCTTTGTGGACCGGACGGTGGGGATCGGCACGCTGACGCGCGACGAGGCGATCGCGTGCAGTTTGAGCGGGCCGATGGCGCGTGCGAGCGGGCTGGTGCGTGACGTGCGGAAGGACGCGCCGTTCTTGTGCTACGCGGACAACTGGGACGGGCAGGGTGCCAAGGCGGTAAAGTTCAAGGTGCCGGTGATGACCGGGGGCGATGTGTACGCGCGGTTCCGGGTGCGTGTGGAGGAGATCAAGCAGTCGGCGCTGATTATCGAGCAGCTGATCGACGCGATCCCTGAAGGGCCGATCGACACGTTCGCGGACGCGAAGATGGTCAAGCCGCCCAAGGCGCAGGTGTACGGGTCGATCGAGGGGCTGATCCAGCACTTCGAGCTGATCATGAGCAACCGCGGTTGGAAGGCGCCGATCGCCGAGTGCTACTCGAGCATCGAGAGCCCCAACGGAGAGCTTGGGTACTTCATCGTGGCCGACGGCGGGCCGCGTCCGTTCAGGGTGAAGGTGCGGCCGCCGATTTTCATCAACTACAGCACGATGGCGCGGATGACCGAGGGGCACCTTGTGAGCGATGTTGTGGCGATCATCGGGAGCGTGAACGTGATCGCGGCTGAGCTGGATCGGTAGGGGGAGTGAGGCGGGGAAGGTAATAGGGAATAGTCAATAGGCAATGGGCGCAGAGGTGTGTGCTGAGTGCCCTCGGTCGCTATTGTCTTGATTGCTTTTTCCCTTTTCCCTAGGCGGTGATCCCTCGATCCCTCGATCCCTCTAATCGCGCTCATGGGCGAGCAAATCGTCGAGGGTTTCGCGTCGGCGGATGGTGGTGAAGGCGCGGTCGTTGACGAGGACCTCGGCGGGGAGCGGGTGGCTGTTGTAGCGTGAGGCCATGCTCATGCCGTACGCGCCGGCGGCGAAGAGGCTGAGCAGATCGCCTTGCGCGATGGGCGGGAGCGGGCGGGCTTTGGCGAGCACGTCGGCGCTCTCACAGATCGGGCCGACGACGTCAACGGTGGTCAGTTGCGGGTGCGGGGCGTGCGCGAGGCTTTGCGCAGTGGTGGACGCGAAGGTGGGCGTGTGCCCGCGCGTGAGCGGGACTAGCTCAGGCGGGACGCGGGCGGGCCATAGGAAGTGGAAGGCGTCGTAAAGGGCGGGGCGGAGCAGGGTGTTCATGCCGGCGTCGCAGACGATGAAGGTGCGGCCGGTGCCCTGATCATGCTTGACATAGAGCACGCGTGTGAGCAGGATTCCGGCGTTGGCGGCGATGAAGCGGCCGGGCTCGATGACGACTTTGAGCCCGGCGTTTACGCGGGCTTGGAGCAGCGGGATGATGGCGTGCGCGAAGGCGGTTGGCGCGGGCGCGTCGCCTGTGTTGTAATCAGCGCCGAAGCCGCCGCCGAGGTCGAGGGTGTCGATGGTGTGGCCCATGTCGGCAAGCTCGTCGGCAAGGGCGAGCAGGCGAGGGATGGCCAGGAGGTAGGGCTGCGGCGTGACAATCGAGCTACCCAGGTGCATGTGGAGGCCCGCGATGCGTACGTGACCGGCGGTGTGGTCGGCGTGGTTGGGCGAGTAGGCGCGGGCGAGGGCGCGGGCCTGGTCAATGCTGAGGCCAAACTTGCTGGTGGGCGTGGCGGTTTGGATGTGAACGTGCCCGCCGGCGGCGACCATGGGGTTGACGCGGAGCGCGACGCGCGCGGTGACGCCGAGGGCGCTCGCGCTAGCGGCGATCGCTTCGAGCTCTTGGGCGCTTTCGACGTTGAACTGGCCGACGGGCGCTGGGCGCGTGCTGAGTGCGAGGTCGATCTCGGCGCGGGCCTTACCGACGCCGGCGAAGACGATGTTGGCGGGCTCACACCCGGCGGCGAGCGCGCGGGTGAGCTCGCCTGCGGAGACGACGTCCATGCCCAGGCCGAGCGAGACGAGATGGCGCAGGATGTGGATGTTCGGACAGCTCTTGACGGCAAAGCAGATCAGCGGGCGCAGCGGCGCGAAGGCGTCTTGAAGGAGCGTGGCGTGGCGCGTGAGCGTGGCGGTGCTGTAGACGTAGGTGGGCGTGCCGACGGCGGCGGCGATGTCGGCGAGCGGTACGCCCTCGGCGTGCAGTGTGCCGTGGCGGTAGGTGAAGTGGTCCATGGAGGTGTTGGCGGGCTTGGAGGCGCGAGGGTGCGGGCGCGCGGGCGGACGGACTTACTGAACGCGTCGGAAGATGTACCCGGACTTGGTGGCACCCCAGACCTGCTCGGCCTTGTCGTTGAAGCCACGGTCCCAGGTGATGAGGCCCTCGGCGGTGATGCGGGCTTGGCTGGTGGCGTAGCTGGCGCCGCGGAGTGAGCTTGGGCAGTCGCGGCCGTTGGTGGTGCCTTCGAAGGTGCCGTCGCGGAGTGAGGCCAGGAGGATCTCACAACCGGCGCGAGCGGAGAGTTGGTCGGGTGTGAGGTTGTTAAAGGCTTGCGGGCTGGCAAAGGTCCCGGCGAAGCGGAGCGGGTCGCCCGGAAGCTCGAAGACTTCGCTCTTGAAGGTGGTGGCGTCGAGCTGGGTGAGGCGGTAGATGCGCTGGCGATAGGGCTTGTCAAGCGTGGTGGCCATGGCCTGCTCAACGTAAAGCCACGCGGTGCGCGTATGCGGCGATGCAGGCTGGGCGCGGGGGCCGCTGGTCCAGATGCGGGCCATGTGCAGGCGGATGTCGAAGAAGGCGCGGTCGTCGATGGACTGCTGCTCGCTGCTAAATGAGCCGGCCATGAGCGCCAGCAGGCGGTCGAAGGCGTCGGCGGGGAGGTTGGCCAGTGGTGCGGCGGGCGCGGCGATTCGCGCCGTCACAGGCAATGGGATGGGCGCGGGCAGCGCGCTGAGCGCGGGCATGCTGGCTTGAGGGGCGAAGGGGTTGCTGGGAGTGCGCGTGCCGATGGTGGGCGGCAGCACGGAGAAGTCAATGGCTGCGGCTGCGGCTGCGGCTACGGGTGTGGCGGGCGGGGTGGAGGACTTGGTGTTGGCAGAGCCAGTTTGCGATCGCACGACAGTGACGGTGTTAGAGGATGTGGTGGCGGTGGCGCTGGGGGTGGGTCTGGGTGAGGCGCTGGAGCCGTTGGGGAAGTTGATGCTGGGCGCGGCGGCGGGCGGGACGGGCGTGTTGGCGGGTGCGTTCCCGAGGGCGGTGGGCTTCATCCCGGGGGTGGCGGCGGCGGCGGTGAGGGCGGTGCTCTCACCGGCGCGCGCGGCGGGGGCGATGAGAGATGGTGCGGCGAGCGCGGCGTTGTTGGGGGCGCGCGACGCTTGGCTGCCGCAGGCGCTGAGCGCGGCGAGTGCCAGAGTCATTGCCCAGGGCGCGAGGGCGCGGGTGGCCTCGTGCGTGCTGGGCTTGATGGTGGGCTTGGTGAAGGGGGCGGTGGTGGTGTTCATGAGGGGTCTCGCTGGCTGAGCGATAACCATAACCCCCACGCGTCATCGGCGGCGCACCTGGCGCGGCTGGATGACTGAGTTGGGTGGAAGTGGCTTGGCGGGTGGCGTGGGGTGCGGGCGTGGACGCGGCGGGTGCCGATCTTGACCGCATGAACCAGGACACCAAGAGCAGTAAGGGCGGTGCGAGCAGTAAGGGCGGTGCGAGCGGCAATAGCGGTGCGAGTGGCAAGGGCGGTACGGTTCGAGGGCTCGCGCTGGGCGCGTGCGTGCTGGCGCTGCTGGCGGGTACGGCGTTGGCTGGTGGCGGGGGCGGGGGTGGTGGTAGTGGGACGCCGGCGAAGGCAACACCTGCGAAGCCCGCGGCGAAGGCCCCGGTGAAGCCAGCGGCTCCGGCGCTGCCGCAGGTCATGCCGGTAAGTTTGGAGACGCCCGCGGCGAAGGGGGGCGCGTTGACTGATCATGATGACGGGGGTGCCGCAAGTGGCGCGCGCGGCGACGCTCGGGCTGACGGTCACGGCGCGAGCGCTGCGCCAGCCAAGCCTGCGACGGGCCCCACGACGGCGGGCAAGGCTCCGGCGGCGCGCGGGCCGGTGAAGAGTGGCGGCGCGGCCAAGCCAGTGAGTGCGGGTGCGGGTACCGGCGGCGATGAGATTGATGGTGGCCTGAGCCCCGAGCAAGCGCTGGCGGCGTTGCAAGAGGGCAACATGCGTTGGATGAGCGGGACGCCGAGCAACCCGGCGACGGGGATGTTGCGTCGGCAGACGACTGCGAGCGAAGGTCAACACCCGTTTGTGACGGTGCTGACGTGCGCGGACTCACGCGTGCCGGTGGAACGCGTGTTTGACCGTGGCGTGGGCGAGGTGTTCGTGGTGCGCGTGGCGGGCAACATCGCCGACCGTGCGCTGACCGGGACGGTGGAGTATGGCGTGGGGCACCTTGGCACCAAGCTGTTGGTGGTGATGGGGCACGCCAAGTGCCACGCGGTGAAGGCGACGGTTGAGAGCACGCAGGCTGGGGGCGCGGGCGTAGGGCCGAACTTCGCCGAAATCGTTGAGACGATCCGCCCGGCCGTGGACCGCGCGAAGCGGCTGAACCCGGAGGCGAGCGGTGATGCGCTGGTCGAGGCGGCGGTGCGCGAGAACGTGTGGCAGACGGTGTTTGACCTGTACAAGGGCAGCCCTGCGCTTGCGGGCGCGGCGCAGCGCGGCGAGCTGAAGGTCATCGGCGCGGTGCTGGATGTCAGCACGGGAAAGGTTGAGTGGCTGGGCGAGCACCCGTGGCAGGACGCGCTGGTGGCGGCGCTGGCGAAGCCCGAGGCGCAGAGGGTCAAGCCAGCGGCTGAGGCGGGCGCGAAGGCCCACGGCGGCGGGAGCGCAGGCGAGAGCGCGGCGGGCGGCAGCTCAGCGGACGGCGGGCCTGATGATGGTCACAAGCAGTCGGTGACGGCTGTGCCGACGGATGGTGGGCATTAGCTAGGGTGGGGAAGGCAAGAGGGAATGGGCAAAGGTACTGGGAGCGGGAAGGGTAATAGGCACTGGTCGTTAGATAATAAAAGTATGAAAGCGAATAGCGAGTCGGTACTTGGCGACAGGCGCAACGGTTTGTAGTAGGTCCCTCGTTCGCTGTCGCCTTGATTGCTTGCTGCGGCCCCCTCTGGCTCGCGCTGCTCGCCGCCTCCCCCGCCGAAGGTGTCGGGGGGGAGGACAGCGAACCCTCTTGCTTTAGCCTGCGCCGAAGACCCAACCGGGGCCGCACCGGGCGTTTGCATGTGGCAGCGCGAGTGGCCCGGCGGCGAGGATCACTGGCGAGGGCCAGGACAACGCCGCGGCGGGCTGGATCGCGTGCCGGATTCGGCGAGGTGTTGACGGGTGCGTCATGCGCAGCATGAGCGGTGGCGAGGATGCCAGCGGAACGCCGGGAAACAAGATTCGACAATATTGGACCCCCTTGAGCGTGGCGCAGGGCAAGGCGCTCTGCGCGCATGTCTGTGCGCTCGGGAAAATCGGGCCGGTTCCGGAGCCCTAGTAACAAAGAGCGGTGTCGGGGAATGAAAACGCCCGCGGGAGCGTGTGCCGCCGCGGGCGTGGAATTCTGCGGAGCGTGGAGCTTTTCGCCGCGTCCTTGCGGCGTGTGTTCCATGGTCGGCGTCCGATGCCGACTCCGCGGAAAGGCTGTTGAATCGTCAGGGCTTGTGGCGGTTGGTCTCTTCGATGCGGGCAATCTTCTCAGGTAGGCGGCGGAAGCTCTCGGGGGCCTTGAGCTTCCAGGATTCGAGCGGGTGGACTTCGATGCGGTTGCGGACGCCCACGACCATGACGTCTTTGGGCAGGGCGATGAGCTCCAGGTGGCGTTTGGGTAGAGTGAGGCGGACCTCGGTGTCGGGGGCGATGCCCTCGGCCCAACCAAAGAGCTGGGCTTCGATCTCGGCGGCGTCCTCGCCGGGGGTCAGGCTGTTGGCGTAGGTGGCGCTAAGGGCCTCAAAGACATTCTGTGTGTAGATGCGAAGGTGGCCCGAGGGCCAGGGGATGCAGTACCAGACGGGCCCGTGGATTTCGGCGTTCCATTGGGCGCGAAATCGGGAAGGAATGGCCAGACGCCCCTTGGCGTCGATAGTCTGCTCAGACTGGCCTGTGAAGAGCACGCATGAACCTCGCTCGGTCGGCTCGGCCTTGGTCGAGGCGGGTCGCTTGGAAGATCGGCCCCGCCTCTGCATGGGATTATGCCCCACTTTGCCCCACAAAGCAACTCGGCCCCCCACTTCTTGACATTTTCGGGTTTAAGGCGGGTGATTTCGTGGGTGGGGTGTGGACAACCCGTCGTTTCATGCGCGGAGTAAGGGCTGAGCGGGGCTTGCGGTGACCAAATGAAAAAGCCCGGGCGCGGGCCCGGGCTTGGTGAGGACAACGAATTGTCGCTGCGCGAGGCGGGCTTAGCGGCGACGGCGCGTGGCGACGAGGCCGACAAGGGCGAGGGCGCCGGCGGCAGAGGGGGCGGGGATGTAGAGGTTGGCGGTCGGGACGGTGATGGGGTCGAAGGCGGCGTTGTCGTCAATGTCCCAGACGAGTTCGAGGCCGGAGAAGGTCGAGTTGTTGGCCCAATAAAAGAGATCGATGGGGTAGAGGCCGGGCTGGGTGATGTTGATGGAGGCGTAGGTGTAGGTGAAGGGGCGGTCGCCGTCGAAGCGTGAAACGTTCGTGTCGCCGAGGCGGAGGTCGAAGCCGTCGTCTGAGCCGACGCCGATGGTAAAGGTGCCGGTGACACTGAAGGCGAGCATGCCGGTGAGGCGGATGAGCAGCGGGCCTGAGGGGGTTGTGGCGGGATTGATGCCGACGACGGAGGCGGCGTCGTTGCCGAGGAAGCTTGAGAGCGGGTCGCCGACGTTGGAGTTTTGGCCGGCGCGTGGGTAGTCAACGCTGGAGGCGAGGAAGGTGGCGTTGGCGGTGTTGCTGGCGGCGTAAGTGAGGTTGGCGGCGAGGTTGCCGGTGGAGGGCGGGAGCCAGATCTGCCCGGGCAGGCCGGTGCCGGGGGTGCCGGTGACGGGCCCGACGCTGGAGGCGGCGGGGATGAAGACTGTGGGCGTGGTGCCGGCGAGCGCGGATGTCGCGGCGAGCGCGACTATGGCCGTGCTCAATGCGGCGGCGCGCAGATGGGCGGCGCCAAGATTGGAACGAATCATGATGAGATCTCCCCTGGCGTCGGGCCGAGGTGATCGGCGCGAACGCAGAGGATTGGTGGGTGTAAGCCCACTGCAATCCCGCGAAACTCCGGGTCAGAACCTAAAGGAGGACTGCGGCTTTGCAAGCCAAAGAATCGACAATTCTGAGGGGAGAGGGAAACGCGCGGTGATGGTTTACTTAGCGTCAGCCGGTGGGGTGCTGACGGGCGGCTTGGCCTTGCGGAACTCGATCTTGGTGTCGGGCGGGAGCTTTTCGAGCTTGACTGCGAGCCAAGCGGGTGTGGAGTCCCACCAGACGCTCCAGGTCATGGTCACTTTGTCGCCGACTTTGAGCCCGGCGAGTGAGACGCCCTTGGCGGGCGGAAAGTCCATGATCATGGCGCCCATGCCCACGATCTTGCCGGTGCGATCTTTGAAGTCATCGACGGCCTCATGGTGGGCGCGGAGCTCGGTTTTAGGGTCGCCCGGGATTGGGAGCGCATCGATGATCGCGCGGGTGACGTAGGTGGCGTCGGGCGTGCGGGCGGGTGGGTCGTACTGGCGGACCTCGGTGGGCGAGCGGCCACAGGCAGGCAGGAGCGCGAGGGTGATGGTGAGGGCGAGAGAGAAAAGCGTGAGATACCTCATGCCTGAGGGTACGTGGGTGTGGGTGGATGAGTGCGGAAGTGGAGGAGGGATCGAGGGAGGAGGAAGGAGGGGTCGGGCCGTTGGCCCGATGGCCGATTGGAAACCGGCTTCTTAGAGGGCAAAGACATGGCAGGATGGAATCCTGCCCCACGCGAGGCGAAGAGATGGCCGATTGGAAATCGGGCCCACCCGGCGGGTAGTAGGGGCAAAGAGGATGCGGGGCCGCGCGGGTTAGGCCATGGCCTCAAGAACTTGCTCGAGGCTGAAGGCGTTGGGAATGTCGCGCTTTTGGGCCCACTTGACGGTGCCGTTGGCGGCGACGATGACGGTGCCGCGTGAGGCGATGTTCATGTCGGGCCAGTAGAGCCCGTAAGCCTTGCAGACGTGGCGGTGCATGTCTGAAAGGAGCGTATGGGTAAGGCCGATCTGGGTCTTCCACGCGCCGAGCGCGGGGCCTGAGTCGCACGAGATGCCGACGACGGCAGAGCCCTTGGCGGTGAGCTTGGCGAGCTCTTTGGTGATGCACTCCATCTCGGTGCCGCAGACGCCGGTGAAGGCCATGGGGAAGAAGGAGAGGACGACGTCGCCTTTCTTGAGTTCGTCGGCGAGCTTCCAGGTCTCGCCGCGGACGGTGGTGGGGAGCTCAAAGAGCGGGGCGTGTGTGCCGGGGGTGATGAGAGTGTCGCGCGGGGTGAGGGTGGTTGACATGGTGTGCTCTGTGTGTGCGTTGCGCGGTGTGCCGATGAGGGCCGTTGTGGGCTGCTGGGGGCTGCTGGGGGCTGTGGGTGGGTCGGGGCGAGGATAGCTCGATGGGGCTCGCTGGTCGGGGCGATGTCGTTGGTTCCGGCGCGTACACGGGCGCGGCGGGGTTCTCTATACTGGGCGCATGGCGAGCACGGACCAGCGGCAGGGTGCGGAGACGGGTGCTGACTCACTGCGCGAGCGGTACGAGCGGGTGATGTCGAACGTTTCGGTCTCGGCGCGGCGTTCGGGGCGGGCGGCGTCTGAGGTCGTGGTGGTGGCGGTCAGCAAGTACGCCGACATCGACGCCGTGCGCGAGCTGGTGGGCTATGGGCACCGCGACTTTGGCGAGAATCACGTGCAGTCGATCGTGCAGCGTGCGGCGGTGATCGACGAGTGGTGGGCGCGGAGCAAGGCGCTGCCGAGCGTGCGTCCGCCGAAGGTAGCGCCTGTGCGTTGGCACATGATCGGGCCGATACAGCGCAACAAGGTGCGCAAGGCGGTGGAGCTGTGCCGGCTGATCCATTCGTGCGACAACCTGCGGGTGATCGAGGACGTGCAGCAGGCGGCGAACCGGCTGAAGGTCATGAGCGACGTGCTGTTGCAGGTCAATACCTCGGGCGAAGAGGGCAAGTCTGGCTGCGCGCCGGCGGCGGCGATGCACCTGATCGAGATGGTCGAGACGATGGTGAATGTGCGGGTGCGCGGGATGATGACCATGGCGCCCTACGGCGAGGATCCCGAGCGGGCCCGCCCGGCGTTTGAGCGTCTTCGTGAGCTGTTCGAGGAGGCCCGGCGGATTGGGCTGGGCGGCGAGCACTTCAACATCTTGAGCATGGGGATGAGCGGGGATTATCAGGTCGCCATCGAGGAAGGCTCGAACATGGTGCGGGTGGGGTCTGGGATCTTTGGTGAGGGGCGGGCTGAGGGGACCGGCGCGGGCGAGGACGAAGAGACACGCCGCGATGAGCCGCAGTCGGGGGCGTCAGCGACCGATGAAGGCGGGGACGACTAAGGGCCTTTGGACGTGCCGCGGTGCTCGGGCTGTGTGGGGCTTGCGGGCATTGGTTGGGCGGGCGTGACGGGGGCGGCCTTGCGCGTGGGCTGGCCGGGGTTTTCTCGGACCGGGCGCGGGGCGTGGTGTTACCGTTGACAGTTTGATGCGGGCCGGTGCCCGCGGGAAGCTCAGACACGAGAGGAACCGGACGCACATGGCGCATCGCACGCACGTTTCGTTGAGCCCCAGCCAGGCACGTATCCAGAGCTTCCGGGTGGTGCCTTATCTGCCTGAGCCGCTGCGGCCGCTGATGGACATTGCCCAGAACCTGTGGTGGACTTGGAACCACCAGGCGGTAGCGCTGTTTGCGCGGCTGGACCGCGAGCTGTGGGAGTCAACGGGTCACAACCCGGTGAAGATGCTGGGCGCACTGGCGCAAGAGAAGCTTGACAAGGCGGCGACGGACCGCAGCTACCTGCACGCGGTGAGCACGGTGCACGCGCAGCTCAGCGAGCACGTGACGGGGCGCGGGTGGTTTGCGAGCGTCTCGCCGCAGGCGGCGGCGGGCGTGGCGGGGACGGCCAAGCCGTTCCGTGTCGCGTACTTCTGCGCGGAGTTCGGGCTGACCGAGTGCTTCCAGATCTATTCGGGGGGGCTTGGCGGGCTCTCGGGGGATCACCTCAAGAGCACCAGCGAGCTGGGCATTCCACTGGTGGCGGTGGGCCTGCTGTACCGCAAGGGCTACTTCCATCAGTACCTGAACCCGGACGGCTATCAGCAGGAGTTCTACCCGGACATTGACGCGGCGAATCAGCCTGTGTCACGGGTGATGGACGTGAAGACCGGCAAGCAGAAGACGGTGTATGTGCAGCTGCCGGGGCGGCAGGTGGCGGTGGGCATCTGGCGGTGTGACGTGGGGCGCGTGCCGCTGTATCTGCTGGACACGAACCTGCCTGAGAACACGCGCGAGGACCGCGACATCACGATGAACCTTTACGGGGGCGACGTCGAGACGCGGATCAAGCAGGAGATCGTGCTGGGCATCGGCGGCGTGAAGGCCCTGGCGCTGGTGGGCGAGGACCCGACGGTCTTTCATATCAACGAGGGGCACGCGGCGCTGTTGGCGCTGGAGCGGATCACGCGGCTGCGCGAGAGCACGGGGCTGAGCTTTGACCAGGTGCGCGAGGCGGTGGCGGCGAGCTGCGTGTTCACGACGCACACGCCGGTGCCGGCGGGGATCGACCGCTTCCCGCCGCGGCTGATCGAGCAGTACTTCGGGCACATGCTGCCTGCGCTGGGGCTTGACCTTGAGGGGCTTTTGGCGCTGGGGCGTGAGAACACGGCGGACCAGCGCGAGTTCTTCAGCATGGCGGTGCTCGCGCTGCGAACGAGCCGGTTCTGCAACGGGGTCAGCGAATTGCACGGCGCGGTGAGCCGTGGCATGTGGAAGCACATGTGGCCCGGTACGCCCGAGGGTGAGGTGCCTATCGGGCACGTGACCAACGGCGTTCACGCGCGGACGTGGCTGAGTTCTGACATGGTCAAGCTGTACGACCGGTACCTTGGCGACCGCTGGCGGAGCGACCCGCACGACCCGGCAACCTGGCTGGCGATCGACGAGGTGCCGGATGAGGAGTTGTGGGCGACGCACAACCGTCGGCGTGAGAAGATGGTGGCGTGGGTGCGCCGTCGCGTGCGTCAGCAGCTAACGGCGCGCGGCGCGGGGGCGCTGGAGATTGAGAAGGCCGCGGGCGGGCTGGACGCGAACATTCTGACCATCGGCTTTGCACGGCGGTTCGCGACGTACAAGCGCGGGACGCTGCTGTTCCGCGACCAGGAGCGGCTGCTGGCGCTGCTGCGCGACCCGACGCGCCCGGTGCAGCTAATCATCGCGGGCAAGAGCCACCCGGCCGACGGCGGCGGCAAGCAGCTGATCCGTGACATCATCGACTTTGTCCGCAAGTTCAACGTGCAGCACCGCGTCGTGTTCCTTGAGGACTACGACATGGACACGTGCCGACGAATGGTGCAGGGCTGCGACATCTGGCTCAACACGCCGATCCGCGGGCTGGAGGCCTCGGGCACCAGCGGGATGAAGGCGGCGATGAACGGGTGCATGCACTGCTCGATCTTGGACGGCTGGTGGGCGGAGGCGTTTGACCCCGAGGTGGGCTTTGGGATCGGTCGTGGCGAGAGCTACGACGACCAGCCTCGCGAGGTGATGGACGACATCGAGGGGCGAAGCCTGCAGCACGTGATCCAGAACCGGATCGTGGCGGAGTTCTACGACCGCGACGAGTCCGGGCTGCCGCGGCGCTGGATCACGCGGATGAAGCGTTGCATCAAGGCGCTGGCGCCGGCGTTCAACACGCACCGGATGCTGCGCGATTATGTGCGTCAGTACTACCTGCCGGCGCACAACATCTCGTCACGCCTGATGGCGGGCAACCTGGCGCAAGCGCGTGAGCTGTCTGACCACGTGGACCGTTACCGCGCGTTCTGGCACCAGGTGCGGGTCGAGGGCTCTAGCAGCCAGGTGGCGCAGGCCGGCAGCGTGAGCGTGCGGAGCCTGGTGCGCGTGCTGGCGCGGGTCCAGCTTGGCGAGCTGATCCCCAGCGAGGTGAGCGTGCAGCTTTACCACGGGCCGCTGAACGCGCTAGGTGAGATGCTCACCGGCGAGTCGATCACGATGCAGCACGCCGAGGAGCTGGGCGGCGGCGGGCACGTGTTTGTCGGGGCGTTTGCGCCCAGCAGCAGCGGGAGCCACGGGTACTCGGTGCGGGTGGTGCCGCACGACGACCGGCTGGTGACGCCGTTCCTACCCGGGATGATCACGTGGGACTTCCACCCGACGGAGCAGCCAGCAGAGGTGGTTGCGGCGGTGTGAGAGCAGCGGGAGGCGACGAGCGGCGAGGGTCGTTCCTGCGGCCCGATTTTCGGTTGAAACCGGACCCGCGGAAGGAAAAGGCATGGCAGGATGAAATCGTGCCCCACGCGAGGCACTAGGTGTGTGGAGCACCCGCCTGGCAAAACGCAAAGAGGGCGGGTTGCAGAACCCGCCCTTCGAGAGCCAGAGGTAGACGCTTTAGCACCCGGTGGTGAAGCGGCCGATGAACAAGATGATGTCGTCGGCGGTGCGTTCGCCGTCGGGCGTTGTTGAGCCGCCGGGCCCGCCGATGTCGGCGATAGGGCTGTTGGCGGTGAAGCGGTTGATGAAGAAGATGACGTCGTCGGCGGTCAGCTCGCCGTCAAACCCGTCGAGCACGCCGGGGCCCGAGACGTCTGAGAGGGTACAGCGCTGGGTGTTGCGGACGAGGTTTGCGGCGGGGATTGGGGCCTTGGTGACGCCCGGGCCCTGCCAGCGGACGATGAGGCCCGCGCCGCCGCCAGCCTCGAAGAACTCAACGCGGAGTGCGTGACGGCCAGCGCGGAGGTTGATGGCGCCGGACTGCTCGACCATGCCGTGGAGCCCGTCGTTGTTGACCACGCGCTCGGTGCCGATGAACAAACGCGAGCCGTCGTCAGACTCAGTAAAGAGGGTGTAGAGCCCGTCGGTGGGGACGACGACGAAGCCGGTGTAGACGGCGCCGACGTTATCAGCGCGGCCAGAGTCGCTGAAGTTGCCGTTGCTAGTGGCGATATTGATATTGGCGGCGATGGTCGTGAGGTAGGGGGTCAAGGCGGCGTAGTTGGGCAGCACGCTGGGGGCGGTGGTAAAGGCGTAGAAGTTGACGTCCAGGCTTGGGCGGAAGTAGGGCGGGTTCTCAGGGTTGCGGGAGGTAAGGCTGGTGACGGTGATGGTGGCGGTGGCGGTGCGGGCGCCATCGGTGATGGTGTAGTTGAACGGGTCGGTCCCGGTGAAGGCGACGGGGGCAACGTACTGGAGCAGGTCGCGTCCGTTGGGGCCAGCGCCGGTGAGGCGCGTGACGGTCGCGCCGCGCGGGGTGGGGTTGGGGAAGGCGGAGATAATGACGGCCTGGCAGTTGCCGTCAAAGTCGTTGATGAGTGGATCGATGTTGATGGTGCCGCCGCCAGCGACGGCGACGGCGTCGTTGACGGCCCGCGGGTCAACCGGGTTGGTGGGCGGGGTGGTCAGCGTGAGGCACGCCTCGCTCGGAAGGTTGCTGCGGATGGAGTTGACCGAGCGCGCGCCGAAGCGGGTCAGGTTGCCCGAGCACCCGCCCAGGCCTGAGCACATGATGGCGCAGTCGGAGTCGGGTTCGCAGTGGCTTGCGTTGAGGTTGTGGCCAATCTCGTGGGCGACGAGCCCGACGCGGCTCTGGAGGTTGGCGGTGAAGCGGGCCTGCGAGACGCCGAAGCCGACGCTGCCACAGGCGGCGTTGAGATAGGCGATGCCGATGGTGGAGCCGTCCAGGTTGCGTCCGGTGAAGAGGTGGACGAGGTCACGGGTGACGGCGGTGCGGTTGGTCAACCATTCAGATCGGAACTGGCCGAGCAGCGTGCCGGCGGCGGTGGTGGTGTATGGGTCTGCGGTCTCGCGGACCAACGAGTTGACGATGACGGGGATGACCGTCAGGTCGCGCTGATAGATCAGCGCCATGATGTTGATGATGCTCTCGATGTCGGCGATGGTTGTCGCGACGACCGACCCGTTAGCTTCGTAGTAAGGGAAGTCGGCCTCAACCGCGAGCTCAAGCTGACGAACGCAGGTGGGCGAGACGCTGCCCTTGGGCGCGCCCTGGGCCAGAGCACCCTGAATGGCCCCGCCGCACAGCGCGGCCTGCGCGAGCGGGCGGAGCTGGTCGGCGCGGTGCGTGACGTGCGTGCCGGGGATGAGCTGGGCGGCCAGTTCTGAGCTCCGGGGCACGAGATCGGCGGCGGGTTGGAGGAAGTATGTGCGGTCGGTGCCGTCGGCATCGATGCCCAGGTCAATCATCGCGCGGACGCCGGTAGGGACCACCGAGAGCCGGACGGCCGAGCCGGCCAGGCCCGCGATGACGCCGGCGTAGTGCTGCTGGGGCGGCGCGATGGCGGGGCGGGCGACGCCGTCGGTGATGACGGTGGCGGTGTAGTTGGGGGCGCGCAGGGCGATGGGCTCGAGCATGAGCAGGACGTCGCGCCCGTCGATGCGAACCACAAGGGTGAAGGGCGCGGGCAGGTCGGTCGCGCGTGCGCCGGCGGCGGGCTTTGGCGCGTCAGGCAGGACCTGCACGTCGCCTGTGAAGACGCCGGCCTGGCGCAGCAGGCGCGGGGCGAGGTCGGCAAGCCTTTGGGCTTGGTCGAGAGGGGCTTGGTCGAGAGGGGCTTTATCGGCGCGGGCGTGAGCCGTGGCGCAGAGCGCGCTGACAAGCGCAATAGCGGCAAGAACAGAACGCTGCACACGTGTAGGCATCTGGGGCTCCGGAGACTGTGGCGGCCCAAAGCGCGGCGCGCCAGCGTTAAAACAGATCACGATCCCAAGCGATACCAACCCCCACGCCCCACAAGATCCACACGCCCCACGAGCCATACGAGCACCACGAGCACCACGAGCACCACCAGCACCACAAGCTCCACACATCCCGCAAGCCGCGCTGCGCTGGAGAGGCGTGCGCCGGCGGACCCAACTACATCAAGATACCTCAAGCCCCGCTCGGTTGCCAGTGCCAATTTGTTCGTGGCGTGAATCGCCGCGACCCCTCAGGGGGGTTAGCAGCTGATCGTGAAGAACCCAATGAACGTGATCACGTCGTCGGCGGTGAGCTCGCCGTCGGGCTCGGGGATGAGCCCGGGCTGCGAGAAGTCGGCGCGGAGGTCGCCGCTGGTGAACCAGCTTACGAAGAGGATGATGTCGTCGGCGGTGGTCTCGCCGTCGAAGCCAACGGAAAGCCCTGGGCCGGCGATGTCTGAGCGGCCGCAGCGCGTGGGCCCGCCCGGGCCGACGGTCGCCGCAAGGGCGATGGTGATCGTCGGGTTCTCGGGCGCGTTGGTCGTGATGATCAGGCTTCCGGCCTTGGGGCCTGCGGTGGTAGTGTCAAGGGTGACGGTGTGCGTGTTGACGCCGCCACCGGGCGCGTCGGTCTGCTGCGCGCCGGCCTGGGTGACGGTGAACCCGCTGCCCGGCGCGGCGTATGAGTAGTTAAGCGGCGCGATGCCGCCGACGGTCCAGAGCGAAACGTCACCGCTGTTGCCGACGGTGTAGGTGAGGCTCTGGGTGGAGTTCTGCGGGACGTTGCCGAAGTTGATCGTGGTGGTCGAGGCCTGGGCCTTGGCGGGCACGCGGAGGTCAAGGTAGACCGGCAGGTGCCCGAGGCCGACGGCGGAGAGCTGAAGCGCGGTGGCGATGGCGTTGCCGACCATCGTGTTGCTGGCGATGTTCAGCGAGGTGTTGAAGCTTGAGCCGTCGTTGCCCCAGCAGCGGTAGGAGTGGTTGGTGTCGTTGAAGGTGGCAAGGTTCCAGGGGGTGCTTAGGCTGCCGATATAGTCAAGGCCCACGCCGTCACGCAGGCTGGCAGAGAGCAGGACGAAGTCGAAACGCGAGTCCATCTGCTTGCCAGCGCCGGGGTCTTGCGTGTGGATGAAGCGGAAGGTGCCGTTGTTCTCCCACCCGCCCAGGGCGCGGATGGGGTCGTAGAGCGGGCCATTCTGGATGGCGGGGTTGCCGTTGACCGCGCCGACGAGCGGGGCGAAGCCACCGTCGGTGAAGCCGGTGCAGTTGAAGTCACCGCCGAGGATCGCGTGCCAGCCAGGTGTGAGGGCGAGAACGTCAGCGGCGATGCGCTGGGCCTCGGTCTGGCGGCGGAGTTCATCAACGCCCGAGCCGGACTTCATGTGGCTGTTGTACAAGGCGAGGTTGGTCGTCGGGATGTCGTTGTACCCGGCGAGGCGAACGACGTAGCGCTCGGTGTTGCGGGGCGGGATGTGCGGCGCGACGCCGTCGGTATCGACCGCGCCTTGCGAGATGATCGTGGTGTTCTGGACCAGCAGGACCCTATTGGTGCGGTAGAACATGGCGAAGCTGGTGTCGCCGCCCGGAGCGTCGATGTAGTTGGTCGCGGCCCAGTCACCCGGCGAGCCCGGGGCAGAGTTAAGCAGGTTGCGGAAGTTGATGATGCCCGCGGCGGAGCGAATCTCCTGAACCAGGATGATGTCAGGGGCCATGCGCTGCCCGGCGAGGGCCATGGGCTGGCCGCCGGCGCTCAGGGCGGGGACGACGCCGTAGATAGAGGTCTGGAACTCGTTGATGCGTCCGGACGTGTAGTTGGTGATGTTCCAACTGCAGACGCGGAGCTGGGCGTGGGCCGAGGTGGCGGCGGCAGAGATGGCGAGGCCGACAACGGCGGCGCAACGCGTGGTCTTGGGCATGGCCGGGTCTCTTCAACGCGGCGCCGTTCAGAGCTGCGCGCTGGGTTCTGTGTTGGAAATGCTCTCGGTGCTGGGCATGCTGGGCGTGCTGGACTTACCGCCGACGTGGACCCTTGGCTTACTGCTGGTTGCTGAAGGCATTGATGAAGACGATGACGTCGTCGGCGGTGAACTCTCCATCAGGCCCAAGGCTCTGACCCGGGCCGGCGATGTCAGCAATCAGCCCTGAGCCAGCGGTGAAGGCGCTGATGAAGGCGATGATGTCGTCGGCGGTGTACTCGCCGTCGGGCCAAGGGTTGCCGCCGGGCCCGGCGATGTCGGCAAGGGGCCGGTCGGGCATCACAACCATCAGAACGTTGTAGGCCTCGTCGGTCCCGGTGCCGCTGGGCGCGTTGGGATCGTTGAACGCCGCGTCGTTGTTGGTGTCGTAGGTGATCTTGGCGCGGAAGACCAGCGCGCCGAGGGTCAGCGGCGACGCGTAGACACCGTTGGCCGGGTCAAGCCCGCTTAGCGGCGTTTGAACGGTCGAGGATGACCAGACCGAGCCGGAGTCAACGCTGTCGGCGTCGGCGACGGACATGAACTGGATCTGGTAGTTGCGGGCGCTGTTGCGGCCTGCGATGGTGTCACCCACGGTCGCCAAAAGCTCAAGCCGGTAGGCGTTGGTGGCCTGGTTGAAGTTCGCACGGAAGAGCCCGATGGCCTTGCGGCTAGAGCTGACGGTGACCTTCAGCTCAACACCGGCCATGAAGTAAACGTTGCCAGAGGAATCAAATGCGGGCGACGAGATCGACGCGCCGTTGGTGGTGCCGATGAAGACCTCAGAGTTCAGCGCGAGGTCGCCGATGGGGTTGGCGTCAACGAGCCCGTCGTTCTCGCCGATGTCGGCGGTGTTGGGCAGGCCGTCGGCACCGTTGTCGCCATAGACCACTTTGGAAAGCCCGCCAACGGAGCCCGCGGCGTTGCCGGTGTGGGCGGCGATGGTCCATGTCACGTTCGCGGTGTCTGCGCCCGAGACGCGCGCCACGGCGATGTAATTGTTCAAGCCCTGCGGGACATCAGACCCGGTGCCTGTGGCGGCGACGGTCGCGGCCAGCAGCAGGTCACCACCGGGCAGCACAGTGACGGCCACCGGCCCGTTGGCCCCGCGGAAGGTCGCCTGGCTCTGGTAGTTGGTGAACTCTTGGTTGCCCAGTGAGCCAAAGACGCCCGAGGGGTCGTAGTTATCGTCGCGATCAATCAGAAGACCCGGGGCGGTGGGCATCTCAACAAGCAGGCGACCGGTAACGGCGCCGGCGTTGCTCACGCCCCACGCAGCCAGGCTGCGCGTCTTGGTGCTGGCGGTGTTGCGGGCCAAGGCGGCGGCGGTCGCTACGGGCGCACCGGTGGTGTTCAGCGGGCCAAAGGGCATGGGCGCAAGGCCGATGCTGCCGCGGGCTGAAGCGCCGGTGGGCAGGTAGGTCTGAGTGGTGGTGATGGTGTTGGCAGTCGTCTCGGCGAGCAGGTTGTTGGTCAGGTCAAGTGTGAGCAGCACGGGCCGCGTGCCTAGAACCGAGGGGACGATCGACGGGGTCGTCACGGTGATGGCGGTCTGGTTGAGCAAGCGCGTCGCAGCGCTGTCGGTCCCGCCTGACTCGGTGATCTGGTTGGAGTTGGTGGTAAGCCGCGCGCTGCTGGTGACGCGGAAGGTCTTCTTGTTGCTCACCGGGTCGGGCCCAAGGGTCATGTTGAAGCCATCGGCCAGCAGGTGCAGGTTGCCGGCGGTGTCGATGGTACCCAGGCCCAGGGTGCTGTTGCCCTGGCTAGTCTGCGTGCGGTTGGTGCCGGCGACGATGCGCGAGACGTAGAGACGGTCGGGGAAGCGCGGGCGGACGCCGGCGATCGCGGCGATGATGTTGTTCTCATCGTCGGTGTCGCCCCAGGTCGCGTTCGCACCGGGGCCAAACTCAAGGAAAGCCGCGCCAAACTGCTGAGCGCTGATACCCGTCGCCGAGAGCGAGCTCGGGGCGGAGTTGCGCGTCGCGTTCACGCCCTGGCCGGCGGCGGTCCAAAGGCTGTAGCTGGAGCGCAGCAGCGTTTGCGGCTGTGTGAACAGAGAGCTCGCGGTGGTCGAGGCGATCAGGTGGTTGAAGAACAGCGGCTGGCCGGTAATCTGGTTGTTGGACACCAAACTGGCCTTGACCATGGGCCCGAAGCGGTAACGCTTGCCCCAGCTTGAGCGCTTGAGCGTGAGGTCAACTACGTAGTTGTTTTGCTGCTCGGTGGTGCCGGTGGCCCCGCCGGCGGCGTAAGCGCTGGTCGCGTCTCCGGGCATGCCGGGCGTGCTGGCAACTGAATCTTGCGCCCGAGCAACACTGACGGTCAGCAACGGCGCGGCCAGCCCGGCGAGCAGCACGAGGCTGAGCGGGGCGCGGTTGCTGACAGCGGGGGCGGAGGTAGCGGTCCGGGCATCAGGCATGCAAAACTCCGTGGCGACGACTGGGCCGTTAAGGTTGGCAGCAGAACGAACGCAAGATGGCGGCGATGCACCGAATCACGAAGCTGATCTGGACCACCGCGCCGGAAAGATCGCCGGTGCGTAACGACGCAGGGCCATACGTCCGTGCCCGGGCAAAGTTCCCGCCGTCGCGGGCCAGCGCCGGGATGGGCGAGGAACCAGCGGGGCATGGACGTCTTGGGTCACGGGCGCGAGCCCTGCAAGAGTGTACGGGCAAATCGCGTGCGTGCCAGTGATGCGCGCAAGCCGAATGCAGTCCGAACTTCGGGTTTATCGGTCGCATCGGGCCCGCTTGGGCCCGCGGCCACCCCTGAGGCCCCGCGGTCGCTGCTGGAGTGGGCTTCAACGGGCTTCAGTTGCCCGAGAGGTTGTAGATGTACCCGGCGTCGAGGGCCTTGCCAATGCGGACCGAGCACTCGGTGAGGTGGGCTTTGGTGTAAGGGTCAAGCCCGCCGTTGTTCAGGCCGCGATCGATCCTCCCCTTCAGCTCACGCAGTTTGAGCACCGTGAGGTTCTGGATCGGGCGGTATGCGGCGGTGAAGCTGGTGTCGGGGAGTGTCAGGTCGATCAGCCGGGCCAGCAGCTCACGCTGAAGGTTGCGACGGAAGCTCGAGATGCTCGGCTTGCGGACCGTGCCATCACCCAGATTGTCCAGCTCGCGCCACGCGGAGTTGACGACCGTGTCGAGGACCTCGGGGACAGTCACGGCGTCAACGTCGGGCTCTTTGCGGAACTCGTTGTCGTAGACGCGCTGGAGCGTGATGGGGTTCATCACCATCGTGATGGCCGAGGACTGCACGCCCAAGACGGTGTCGTGGATCGGGTAGGTCGCGTCCTGAAAGAGGCTGAAGAACCCGCCTTGGTCAGACCACTTCTCGACCGTCATCTTGCTGAGCAGTTCGCGGGTGATGCCAAAGGCGGCCTCGTCAAAGGTGTTGTCGAGGACGAACTTGAGCGCGCGGCGCTGGACGGCGGCCTCGACCGGAACCACCGGGGCAGCGGCGCCGGGGTCGCCCTTGCTTGACTTGTTGGTCGATGCGCCGCCCAAGAACTCGCTGGCGATACGGACCGCGGCGAGATGGCGGCCCAGCAGGAGCTGGTAGGCCGAGCGTGCGCGGGCCCAGGGCTCGCCGTCCTTGACTACGCGGTCAACGATGCGCGTGCGGAGGTGCTGGGTGAGGCGCATGGTGCTGTCGCTGTAATCAAGCGGCTGCTTGCCGAGGTCAAAGAGCTGGATGTACGGGTCGGGCCCGCCGATGTCCTCGTCGGTGCCGAAGGCGAGCGCGGGCTCGCTGGCGCGTGCGAGGATGGGCTTGAGGTCGGTCTCGGTGGTGTAGCCGTACTCGATGGCCCAGAGGTCGTAGGGGCCAGCGCCAATGGGGGCATAGTCGCCCTGGATCTGCCCGTCGTTAAAGTTGATGTTCAGCGGGGTGTAGTCCATGACCGACGACGCGATGGGCGCCTTGGCCTTGACCTGGTCTGAGTTCATCTCGGCCAGGGTGTAGGTGGTGCTGGCCTTGAAGTTGTGGCGCAGGCCCAGGGTGTGGCCGACCTCGTGGGAGACCAGGTCCTTGAGCAGCGGGCCGACGAATCTGGCGGGCAGCCCGTCGAGGAGCTGCTCTTTCTTCTTGGTGGGCTTACCGTCCTTCTTGTCCTCTTTATTGTCGTCTTTCTTGGCGTCGTCCTTCTTCTCTTCTTTCTTGGCGTCCTTCTCGTCGTCGGCCTTGGGCTCGGCGGCGGGCGGGTCGTCGCTCTCACTGGCCTTGCTGGCGGTGCGGGCGATGGCGAGCAGGTCAGCGGTGTTCATCCGCAGCAGCGCGACGTCCATCGAGCGCCCCAGCATCAGCGCGCAGCTGAGCTTCTGGCGCATCGGCAGCGCGTAGCCGGTCGGGTCGAGCCCGACGCTGCCAAACTGCAGCGGCGCGCCCGAGCGCATCGTCAGCATGGGCATCGCGCCAGCCTCGTCGCCGGCCTGGCGGGTCTGGTCAGCAAACGCCTGGTGGGCGGCCTTGCGCAGCAGCGCGCGCTGGGTGACGATCTCATCACGGAACGCCGCGGGCGCGAGCCGGACGCGCGGGTCCCACTGCGGCTTGTCATCAAGCCACTGGGCCAGCTCGCTGGGGCTGCCCATCATGGCGACCTCGGGCAGGAGCTGGCTGTACTGGCGGAACCATCCGCGCAAGAAGCCGTCGTCGATAACCACGTCAGCGTCAAGGATCTGCCCGGTCTCGGGGTGGACGCGTGAGGGGCCGATGGCGAAGCCCAGGTCGCCGCTGGTCCAGCGGACGAAGTTGTAGCGGACGTCCTCGGGGTCCTTGTCCATGTGCTGGCCGGTGGTCACGTCCTGCTGGTAGACCTCGATAGCATTCTCGATGCCGACGCGCTCGAAGGCGCGGTTCCACTCAAGGATACCCTCACGCACATAGCGGCGGTACTGCACGGGGACGGTCGCCTCAATATAGAACACCAGCGGGCGCTTGGGGGGGCTCATCTCCAGCTTGGAATCTCGCTTCTCAAGCTGCCAGCGGTTGATGTAGCGGACCCACTGCGTGTCCTTGTCTTGGCGTGAGGTATCGCGGAAGCTGGTGGTGAAGTAGCCCACGCGCGCGTCGGCCTCACGCGGCGTGTAGCCGGTGCTCGGCGGGACAAGGCTAATGGAATAGTGGATCGTAACAAGCTGCCCGCCGCGGGCTGGCAGCTCAAAGGCCAGCTCAAGGTTCTGCGGGAAGGCCTTGACTTTGGCCAGCTTGACCAGAGCGCGGTTGGAGCCGGTAAGCATCCCGCCCCAGAAGCGGTCGGCCTTGCCGACCAGCAGGTCGGTTGCGTCGATGACCGGGCCGCCGCCGGGCCCCATCGTGGCGATGGGCACGTCAAGCAGCACGCGGTCGGTGTAGAGGCGCTCCTCGCTCTTCTTGTTCTCGGCGTCGCCGGTGCTGCGGGTCTCGGTGTTGACCACCATCAAAGCCAGACGCTTGTCGAATCGCCTCCAGTAGACGTAATAGTCGCCCATCTGGATGCCGGTGACGGGCACGCCCCCGGCATAAGTTGTTGCGATGAACAGGCGCTGGCGTTCAAACTCACGCGGTAGCTCGGCGAGCAGGCGTGCGTCCTTGTCGCGCTTGTAGAGGGTCCACAGCGAGCCGTCCTCGCTGGCGAGTTTGTCAAGGCCCTTGGTGACGTCCTTGAAGTCAGGGAACTCGGGGGGCTCGCGCTCGGCGCGCAGGCCGACTGCCGCGGCGGCACCGCCAGCCGTAGGGGCCGGTGCCTCGGTGGGCTGGGCCAATGCGGGGCGCGTCAACGCCGGGGCGTCCAGCATCAGCAGGCCAGCGGCCAAAAGCACGAATGGACCGGTCAGCATTGACGTTACGCGCATGGGCTCACTCCAAAAGGCAGTTTGTGGGTATCGGCGCGTGCGGGCGCGTGGCCGCAGGTTTTTGGGGGGCATTCGAGCCCGCGGCGCTGGCCCGCTGGCGCTATCACGGGCCGGCGCGTTGGGGTGTTCTGCTCAGTGCGCCTTGCGCAAGCGCCCGGTCGGGATGTCAAGCTGCCCGCGGTACTTCGCCACCGTGCGACGTGCGATCTCAAAGCCCTTGACCTTCAGCGCCTCGGCCAGGTCGTCGTCGCTGAGCGGGTTCTTCTTGTCCTCGGCCGCGACAATCTCCAGCAGGGCGGCCTTGATGGCGTCCCACGAGACCTCCTCGCCCGTGTCGGTCGTCGTGCCGCCGGTAAAGAACTTGCGTAGCGCCACAACCCCGCGCGGGGTCTGGATGTACTTCTCACTCACGGCCCGCGAAACGGTGGCGACGTGGATACCAAGCTGCTCGGCGACCTTGGTCATGGGCAGAGGCTTGACGGCCTGCGGGCCGTAGTCAAAGAACTCGCGCTGCGCCGCGACGACGGCCTCAAGCACTCGCAGCAGCGTGCGTTTGCGCTGCTCGATAGCGTCGATGAGGAACTGCGCGTTGCCGATGTTGACCTTCAGGAACGCTCGCGTGGGCTTGGGGGCCGCTCGGTCTTTGGCCAGGCGCGCGTATTCCTGGTTGACGCGCAGGTTCGGCAGCCTGCGGTCGTTGAGGTACGCCACGTAACGGTCGTGCTCGGGGTCGTACTCAACGATCCCGTCGGGGACGATGCCCGCGGCGGCGTCGTTGACCAGCTGCCGCCCGGGCGCCAGGCTCAGCCCGCGCAGCTTCTCCATCGCACGTTTGAGCGTCTCGACGCTGGTGCCGAGCTTCGCGGCGACCTTCGGCAGGCGGTTGTTCTTCAGGTCGTCAAGGTGCTGGTCCACCAAGACACGCGACAGCGCCCACAGCTCGCTCTGGGCCAACTGCTCGCTCTGGGCCAACTGCTCGCGCTGGGCCAACTGCTCGCGCTGGGCCAACTGATTGCGAGGGCCATGAATAAACCGAAGGTCATCCGCTTCGTCCTGCTCATGCTGGCGCTCGGCGCGGGCGTCGATCTGCAGCAGCAGGCACTCGCGCACATCGCGGGCCCCGATACCCGCTGGCTCGAGCATCAACTGCACCGCACGCAGGGCCTCGGTGAGCAGCGCGAGCGTCACTTGCGCAAGATCACGCTGCTCGATCACGCGCTTCTCGCTGACGCGCTGCTCGATCACGCGCTGCTCGATCACGCGCTGCAGGATCGTCTCCAGCGGCGTGCGGATCAGCCCGTCGGCCTCCACGGCACCAATCAGCGCCTCGCCCAGCGGGCGCAGGTCACGCCGCACGTCGCACAACCGCCACTGGTCAAGAAGCTGCTCGGTCAGGCTCTGGCCCCGGGCTGCGGTGTTGGCCATGGCCTGCACCTTGGCGTCCCCCGCGTCGATGTCGCTGCGCGAAAGCTCGCCGGAACGGTCAGCGTCGGCGCGCTCGGGCGGCTCGGGGCGCTGGTCAAAGTCGTTCTCGGCCGCGTCGGGGTGCTCGTGCTCAAAGGCGTCGAGCCGTTCAAAGTCGCTGGCACCCGAGGCGTCGCCCATCTCCAGCGGGAGGTCCTCGCGCGTCCCGATCGGCGTGTCGTCGGCCCCGGCCCGCGCGGCGGCGGCCAGCTCTGCGTCACCATCGGGCCCGGCCTCGGCCAGCTCCAGCGTCGCGTTGCTCTCCAGCTCTTGATCGATCCGCTCTTCGAGCTCGGCCATCGACATCTGCAGAATCTCCATCGACTGGATCATCTGCGGCGCCAGCTTCATGTGCTGGCCCATGCGCATTGATTGGGAGACGTCAAACCGCATGAAGAGCTTCCCAAACCGTCCGCCGCGCCGTCAACGGCATCGGCACCGCCAGCAACGCCAAACGCCAACACCACGCGCCTAGTCCATCGAACGTCGCCCGCTGACGGCGTCGGCCAGCACCGCCTTGCTGACCACCTCAAGGCTCGAGCCTGTCGGCAGCCCCCGCGCCAGGCGCGAGACCTTCAGTCCCGGCGCGACCTCGCGCAGCCGCCCCGCCAGGTAAAGCGCAGTGCCGTCACCTTCCATCGTCGGGTTCAGGCCCAAAATGACCTCGCGGACCGGCTCTGACCGCGCGTTGGCACCGGCGTCACGCACCCGGGCCACCAGGTCTTCGACTGTCAGCGCGTCAGGCCCGATCCCGTCCATCGGCGAGAGGTTGCCCAGCAATACGTGGTACACGCCCGCGTACATGCCCGCCGCCTCCAGCGCCAGCAGGTCGCGCGGCTGCTCGACCACCAGCACCACCCCCGCGTCGCGCTTCATGCTCACGCAGATCCCGCACACATCGTGCTCAGTCAGGCTTGAGCACACGCGGCAGTTGCCAACCTGGCTCTTGACCTGCTGGATCGCCGCCGCCAGCGACTCGCCGACCTCGCGCGGGGCTTTGAGCAGATGCAGGGCCAGGCGCTCAGCGGCGCGCCGCCCGATGCCGGGCAGCCGGGCCAGATCATCGATCAGCCGTGCTACGGGGCCGGGGTAGGCCAGCGTCCGCTCGCGATCGCGCCCAGCGGCACCCGGCCCGCCAACACCGCGCCCGCCAACGGCGTTCGCCCCCACTGGCTTCGGCCCCACTGGCTTCGCGTTCACCTGCCGGCCACTAGCCCGGACGGGCGCGACGGGCCCGAGGGGGATGCTGCTTGCGCTGGGGTTGGGCCCGGGCTGAGTGGGCGACTGATCGGGCATGACGCAGTGTAGATCGGCCCGGCACGCCGCTTGCTATAGCTCGCCACACCCGACAAGCTCAAGTGCAGCCTGCTAAACGGCCGGAAGTTTCGTCCACCGCCTGCGCCAAACCCGCGCCCGCCGGGTCAACAATGACGAGCCGGGCAATTGGGTGGAAGAACATTTAGTCCAGTCCTCATTTGACTGGCCCGCCATGGGGATCAACCGGCCCAACCGCCCTCAGCACGCCATGAACGTCTCTTCCGACACCCCGATGCGACTTGATCCCGGGGCCGCGCTGGCCGCGGCACTTCAGCACGCGCCGGGGCTGACGGCCCGCGCGGGCTTGCTGATCTTTCCGACTGAAACGGTCTGGGCGATTGCGACCCGCAGCGACGCCTTTGCCCTGACCCGTCTGCAGGCCGCCCGGACGTTGCTGGGTGATGCGAACACCGGGCCAGCGACCTGGCACGTCGGGAGTGTGGATGCGATTTTGCGAGTTGCCGGTGGTCCAGGCGTGCTGACGCCGATCCAGCGCCGGGCCGTGCAGCGGCTGTGCCCCGGGCCAGTCACGCTGCGCCTTGAGCTGGCCCCCGAGCACCTTGAAGGCGTGCTGAGCAGCGCGGGCCTCGAGCCCGGGCTGGCCAACGAGGGCGCGACGCTGAACATCAGGGCTGTGGCCCACGCCGGGGCCGGCGCGCTGCTGCTGGGGCTTGGCGGGCTGGTGGCGATCGGGACCGGCGACGGCCCGCGCGCGTTCCGGACAATGATCGCCGCGCGGCATCAGCTTGGCCATGGCCCCATCGAGCTCTTCGAGGCCGACGCGCTGCCCAGCGGGCGGTTCTCAACAGTGGTACGTCTACCGCGCCGGGGCGGGTTCTTTATTGATCGCGTCGGGGCCGTGAGTGCTCAGCAGGTTGAGAGCCGCGTGTGCTTGCGGGTGCTGATGGTCTGCACGGGCAACACGTGCCGAAGCCCAATGGCCGAGGCAATCGCGCGAGCGCAGGTTGAGCATCTGGCCCCTGGCAGCGTACCTGTGCGGATCAGCAGCGCGGGCATACACACCGCCGGGGGCGAGCCGATGAGCGGGCAGGCCGTCGCCGCACTGGCTGAGCTGGGCGTGCCTCTAGCGCCGCGTGGTGGTGTCGGTGCCCGCGCTGGGCTCTCGCACCCGCTGACGCCCGAGGCGCTTGATGGCTCGCAGGTCATCTTCGCGATGACCAGCGAGCATCTAAGGCAGATCGAGCGGCTAGACCCCGCCGCCGCCGCCCGCGCAACCCTGCTGGACCCGAGCGGTGATGACGTGCCCGACCCGTTCGGCAGCGAAGTGGCGTCGTACGTGCGCACGGCCCGTGCCATCAGCAGCATGATCGCGGCCCGCCTTACTCAGCTTACCGCCGGCGAGCTGGGCAGCGCCGGGATCCCGGCCCGCAACGACGGGTACTTCCAGGGCGCGATCGCCAACGGAGCCAACGGATGAAACTCGGGATTGGCGCTGACCATCGCGGCGCACACTCGGCCAAGGCCCTGCTGGATCGCCTGCTGAGCACGGGCCATGACGTCCGCGCGTTCTCCACGCTCACGGGTGACACGTGCGACTACCCGATCCCGGCCTTCACCCTGGGCACCGCGATTGCCGCCGGTACCGTCGAGCGCGGCGTGCTGATCTGCGGTACCGGCATCGGGATGTGCATGGCCGCCAACAAGGTCAAGGGCGTTCGCGCCGCGCTGGCCCACGACGAGTTGACGGCCGAGATCTCACGCACCCATAACGACGCCAACGTGCTGTGCCTCTCGGCCGATTTGCTGGGCCAGCGCCTGATCGAGAAGATCGTTGACACCTGGCTGGTCACGCCGTTCCAGGGTGGGCGGCACGCGCGCCGGCTCGAAGAGATCCTGCTTATCGAGCAGGGCAAAGACCCGGCCGCCAAGCTCTAGGTTCGAACGACCACCGCTGAGCAAGGGGAAACTGCGCGAGGGCCCAACGCCCGCTTGAACGCCATACACCAAGCGTTAGCTCACGCGTCTGCTTCACTCTTGCGCTAGCAGGTCAGCCAAGATCCGCACGCCCCATCCATTGGGGCCCTTGACAAACGCCCCCCCGTCGTTTTCTGCAACGTGCACGCCCGCGATGTCAAGGTGGCACCACGGCACGCCGTCCTTGACAAAGTAGCTCAGGAACGCCGCGCCCTGCCCGGCGTGGGCCTTGCGGTTGGGGTTGCTGTTGAGAATGTCGGCGATGGGCGACTTCATCATGTCGCGGTACTCCTGGTGCATGGGCATGCGCCAGACGCGCTCGCCGCTGACGCCGCTGGCCTCTTCGATGCGCGCGCGGAGCTTGTCATCGTCGCAGAACATCCCGCAGTAGGTGCTGCCCAGGGCCGTGACGACCCCGCCAGTGAGCGTTGAGAGCTCGACGATGTACGCAGGGTCCTCTTTGTCGCAGGCCCAGCAGTACCCGTCAGCAAGCACCAGCCGCCCCTCGGCGTCGGTGTTGGTGATCTCGACAGTCACCCCGTTGCGGAACGTCAGCACGTCGTCGGGGCGATAGGCCTCGTCGCTGATGCTATTTTCGGCGCTGCACAGCAGCGCTACCACCGGGCGGTCGGGCTTGATCAGCGTCGCGATCGCGTGCATCGCGCCAAGCACGGCACACCCGCCGTCCTTGTCACGCTTCATCCCGACCATCCCGTTATTGACCTTCAAGCTCAGCCCGCCGGTGTCGTACGTCACGGTCTTACCGATGAGCACCGCGGGCTTGTCCTTCTTCTTTCCGGTCTTCTCGGGGGTGTACTTCAGACGGATGAAGTGCGCTTCGTTCTCGCTGGCCTTGCCCACGTTGATGTGCCCGACGAGCTTCTCCTTCTCCAGCTCCTTGCCGCGCAGCACGCTGAACTCAAGCCCGCACTCCTTGGCCAGCTTCTTGGCCAGCTCGGAGATGTACGCCGGGGTCGCGATGTTCGGGGGCGTCTCGCTGAGGCTGCGGGCGTAGTTCACGCTCGTCGCCAGCGCCGCCCCGTGCTGCAGGCCCTTGACCAGGCCCTTCTTGTCGCCCCAGAGCGTCAGCGCGGGCCGCTCTTTCTTGTCCGTCGCCTTGCCCTTAAACACCGTGTTGTCCCAGGCCAACAGCCCGGCGGCCTCGCCGCACGCACGCCCGGCCTGCTCAAGGCTCGCCTCCGCAAAGTCCAGCGCGGGGCTCAAGGCCAGCAGCACCTGCGTCTGCTTGGTGGTGCCAAGCCGACGGACGACGGCCGCGAACGACGACCGCAGACCCTCGGGCTTGAACTTGTCACGCTTGCCAAGGCCCAGCACGATCACGCGCTGCGGCTGGCCCTCGCCAACCGGGAAGGCCTCGGCGATCTTGCCCGCTTCGCCCGTTGCCTCGCCGCGCTTCGCCGCCGCGAGCGCCGCATCGGCCCACGCCGCACGCTTGGGCAGCGTCGCCAACAGGTCCTCATTCTGGAAGTGGCCGACGACAACAACCTCGGGCAATGCGACCTCGGCGACCGTGACAGACTTGATCATGCCAGACTCCAGTTGCTGATCCGGACCAGTGAGAGACCCAGCCGAGCGGAAGCACAAATGTATCGCCCCCCACTATCCGCGGCACTGGCCCCACTTTGGGCCGCGCCTCGTGAGCGCACATGGTGGGCACAGCCTGGCGGGCACAGCTGAGAGCTACAACCGGGGCCAGCTTCGGCTATCCTGAACCAGGATCCGTCACCGACGACGCGCAGCAGGCCGCATGGAGGTGGCCCGATGAAGCTCCTAAACCGCACATCTCGGCGCCCCTCTTGGCGTACGTTTTGGCGTTCAACGCTGTTGGCTGGCGCCTTGGGCGTGGTCACCCCGGCTATGTTCGGCACGCTGGGCGCGTGTGCGGGGGCAGCTTCCGCTGCAAAGCCCGCCGCCAGCACGGCCAGCACTGATTTGAGCATCAAGCCCGGCCCGTACGACCAGGCCGCCAGCGAGCTGCAAACCCTTCTTGCTAGCCAAGGCGCTGTGCAAAGCACAGACGCCGCAAGCACACCAAAGGCCCCGGTGCTGGCATCACGCACACCCGCGCCTAAGTCCAAGGCGATCGCCCAAACTAAGCCCGAGTCCAGGCCCGAGCCCAAGCCCGAGTCCAAAGCTCGCCCGCCGCGCGTCTACGAGGCCCCGCCGTCGCCCGCAGCGCCACTCTCACTTCTGGCAGATCCACTCTCATCAGACCCACTCCGGGCAGAGCTTGACGCGGACGCCGCGCCCGTCATGACGACGGCCAGCGCCACTGCGACGACGGCTGAAAACGAAGTTGCACCCGCGCCAATTGCCGCACAAGCACCCGTGTCCACGCAGCACACGGCAAACACGCCTCAACTCGCCGCCGCCGCTGCGCCCGCCATGGCTCTCGCAAGCGAGCAGACCGGGCTGCACATCAGCGCCCTGCACGCCTGCACGCGCATCGAGGGCTTCGGGCGCTTCACCCGCGCCGACGTCTCGCGCCTCATCGCCGGCCGCGCCACGCCGCTGCTGATCTACGTCGAGCTTGACGGCTTCGCGCACCGGACCGCCGCCGGCCTCGCGCCCCCGCCGGGTGCCGCGGGCCTCCCTGACGACGGCAGCACGCAGTGGATCGTCGAGGTCGGCCAAGAGCTGGCGGTCTTTAGTGCCGCCGGGCGGCTGCAGTTCAAGGTCCCAGAGCAGATCGCCCGAGACGAGGCCAAGCGCCGCCGCCGCGACCATTACCTGGTTCAGCGCGTCACCATTCCCGCATCGCTTCCGCCGGGCGGGTACTCGATGGTCGTGACCGCCCGTGACATCGCCACCGACGCGACCGACCAGGCTCGCCTGTCGTTCACGATCATCCCAGCGCGCTGATCGCCGCGCGGCACCCTCACAATTCCTCACTCCCACTCTCACCCCCTTCGCCGGCCAACTGCCGATGTGGCAGCAAGGGCCCTTGGCGTCACTGCCAACTCTGGGTTCCAACCTTCGGCCGCCAGCGCCGATGACCAAAGTGACTGGCAGGACAGTTCCCCGCTCGGACCACCCTAAGGCCTTGCGGCGGGCTTTCGTCCGGCCCCCCGCGCGTTCGCTGCGCACTGCTCAAGTTTGCGCCTTGTCTCCAAATGGACGGCTGAATCCCCGCTCAACCGCCCACGAACACACAAAAGCCCCGAGATATGGGCCTGTTCGCCGGGGCAAGGGGTTCTGCTAAGGGCCGCGAGGCCCGCACCAACGCCGATCTGCACCACTACCAAGCACTCATCCGGACAAGGAAATCGCGCCGCGACGACAAACCACACGTCCGGCACGCCGATTGAAGATTGAGCGGCACAACCACGCACCGGCGACGAACTGGTGGGGTTGGCGATCCCGGCACGGCTCTGGTGCGAACAAGAGTTGTGCAGGACCATCGCAGGTCGGCGGGCGAACCATACCACCCTTCGGTTCACACGCCGGGCTTGGGCAACAGTTGGACCGGTCGTCGGCGCAAGCCGGGGGCAGGTCAGGAGACACGCATGTTCGAACGCTTTACCGACCGTGCCCGCAAAGTGATGGCCCTGGCCAACCAGGAGGCTCAGCGCTTCAACCACGAGTACATCGGGACCGAGCACATCCTGCTCGGCCTGGTCAAAGAGGGCTCGGGGGTTGGTGCCAACGTGCTCAAGAACCTGGACGTTGACCTGCGCAAGGTCCGTCTGGAGGTTGAGCGTCTGGTCAAGGCGGGGCCTGAGATGGTGACGATGGGCCGCCTGCCGCAGACGCCGCGGGCCAAGAAGGTCATCGAGTACGCCATCGAAGAGGCTCGGAACCTCAACCACAACTACGTGGGCACCGAGCACCTGCTGCTGGGCCTGCTGCGAGAGCACGACGGGGTTGCGGCGCAGGTGCTGATGAACCTTGGGCTCAAGCTCGAGCAGGTTCGCGAAGAGGTGCTAAACCTTCTTGGCGCTGGCAGCCAGAGCGACGACGAGACGGGCAGCAAGGAGCCGGGCTCTTCCAAGGAGCCGCCAGCTTCAAACCCGACGTCCAGCTCTTCGAGCTCGTCTTCTGGCGAGCCCGGCGCGGCGCGCGGCAAGAGCAAGACGCCCGCGCTCGACAGCTTCGGGCGTGACTTGACCGAGCTGGCCCGTGAGGGCAGCCTTGACCCGGTAATCGGGCGTGCCAACGAGATCGAGCGGCTGGTGCAGATCCTTTGCCGGCGCACCAAGAACAACCCGGTGCTCCTGGGCGAGGCGGGCGTGGGCAAGACCGCGATCGTCGAGGGCCTTGCGCAGAAGATCATCAGCGGCGACGTGCCTGACATTTTGAGCGACCGCCGCCTTGTGGTGCTGGACCTGGCGATGATGGTCGCGGGCACCAAGTACCGCGGTCAGTTTGAGGAGCGCATCAAGGCGGTGATGAACGAGGTTCGTCGCGCCAAGAACGTGATGCTGTTCATCGACGAGCTGCACACGCTGGTTGGCGCGGGCGGTGCCGAGGGCGCCATCGACGCCTCGAACGTGCTCAAGCCCGCGCTGGCGCGTGGCGAGATCCAGTGCATCGGCGCCACCACCTTTGACGAGTACCGCAAGTACATCGAGAAGGACAACGCGTTGGCGCGCCGGTTCCAGCCCATCGCGGTCGATCCGCCCAACGCCGAGCAGACCGTCGAGATCCTCAAGGGCCTGCGCCCGAAGTACGAGGAGCACCACAAGGTGCGGATCACCGACGACGCGATCGTGGCGGCGGTGGACCTGTCGGGGCGGTACATCACGGGGCGCGTGCAGCCTGACAAGAGCATCGACGCCATCGACGAGGCGGGCGCGCGGATCAGGCTCAAGAGCATGACCAAGCCGCCAAACCTGGCGGACATCGAGGGCGAGATCGAGAAGCTGACGCTCGAGAAGGACGACGCGGTACGCTCGGCCGACTACGAGAAGGCCGCCGAGCTGCGCGACAAGGCCGAGCAGATGCGCAAGCGCAAGGAGCAGCTGCAGCGTGAGTGGCGCGAGAAGGCCAACGCTACCGCGGGCGTGGTCGACGAGGAAGTGATTGCCGAGGTCATCAGCAAGATGACCGGCGTCCCGCTCAAGCGCCTCAAGAAGGAAGAGGCGCAGCGCCTGATGGAACTGGAGAACGAGCTGCACAAGAAGGTCATCAGCCAGGACGACGCGATCAAGGCCATCAGCAAGGCCGTGCGCCGCAGCCGCGCTGGCCTGAAGGACCCGCGCCGCCCGATGGGCAGCTTCATCTTCTGCGGGCCCAGCGGCGTGGGCAAGACGCTGGCGGCCAAGGCGCTGGCGGAGTTCATGTTCGGCGACGAGGACGCGCTGATCACGCTGGACATGAGCGAGTACATGGAGAAGCACAACGTCTCACGCCTGGTGGGCGCACCCCCCGGCTACGTGGGCTACGAGGAGGGCGGGCAGCTGACCGAGCGGGTCCGCCGGCGTCCGTACAGCGTGATCCTGCTCGACGAGGTCGAGAAGGCCCACCCTGACGTGTTCAACATGCTCCTGCAGATCATGGAGGAGGGGCGCCTGACCGACAGCTTCGGGCGCAACATCGACTTCCGCAACACCGTGCTGATCATGACCAGCAACATCGGGGCAGACCTGATCAAGGGCGGCGGGGGCTTCGGCTTCCAGCGCCGCAGCGACAACTCCAACTTCGACAACATCAAGACCGTGCTGATGAAGGAGATCGAGCGGTTCTTCCGCCCCGAGTTCATCAACCGTCTTGACGACGTAGTGGTCTTCCGCCCGTTGACCAAGGAGAATCTGGTCAACATCGTTGAACTCGAGGCCGCCAAGGTCACCGGCCGGGTCGCGCAGCAGGGCGTCAAGCTTGAGCTGGACCAGAAGGCCAAGGACTTCCTGATCGACAAGGGCTACAACCCCGACTTCGGCGCACGCCCGCTGCGCAGGGCCGTGGGGCAGTTCCTTGAGGATCCGCTCAGCGAGATGGTGCTGATGGGCACGATGCGCCCGGGGCAGACCGTCAACGTGACTCGCAAGACCGACGCCGAGGGCAAGGACGAGGATCACCTCTACTTTGACGTCTCGGGCGACGCTCGCCCGGAGCCGGTCCGGGCCAGCGACATGCCGGTACCGGACTTGACTACCCCCGCGACCGAGACAACCGCCTCGATCCCCCCGACCTCCACGACCCCAACGGCGGGAAGCGGCTCGGGCACTTCGGGCCCGGGTTCACCGGCCACCTCTGCCGGCAGCGCGCCAAGCACCTAAGCCCTGCCGGGAGAAGTCCTTCCAATAACAAAGCCCCCGCAGCCCGGCCTGTGGGGGCTTGTAATTGGTCGTCAAGGTGACGCTTGAGGTCTGCGCGGGCACGCGCGGCGCAAGCAGCACTAGCTCAGCAGCCCGCCGTGAAGCGCCCGATGAACAGGATGATGTCGTCGGCGGTGAACTCACCCTCGCCGCCTACGACCCCGCCCGGGCCGGCAATGTCGGCACGCGCGTCGCGCGCAATGAACCAGCCGATGAAGAGGATGATGTCGTCGGCGGTCAGCTCGCCGTCGGGCAGCGGCAGGCCGCCGGGGCCGGCGATGTCTGACAGAGTGCAACTCGAGCGGCTCTGGTGCTGCAGGTAGGTTTCCGCAGCGAAGCTCAAGCCTACCGGAAGCACGATGGTCCACTGGTACCCGTAGCTGAGGTCATCGACGGTGGTCGTGACGGGCGGGAAGTTGTTCAGCAGGTTCTCAGCGATGTTGTTGGTCATCGTGTCCTGAATGGTGGTGTTGAAACCAGGGATGGCCGAGGCGCGGACGGCGAAGCGGTCGGCGTTGCCGCGGGCCGCGAAGACGCTGGGGTTCGGCACCCCGTTCTGCCTGAAGAGCAGGCCGGTGGGGATGACGCTGAAGCGGTCGTCGCCGAAGTTGGGCTGGCAGTCCAGGTCGCCCATCCAGTAGAGGTTCAAGGTGATGTCCACCGTGCCGATGTTGCTGACGATGTTGCGGATGACCGTCGCGGGGCCCAGGGCGGTGGTCAGGATCTCGAAGCGCTGATCGCTGCGGAACTTGTACCCGCCAGCGACGTTGCGCTGGACCTCATAGACGTACGCGCAGTTGGCCGTCGTGCCCAGGTTGGTCCCGACGCTGCCCGTGCGCGTGCAGGTGATGCCCGCGGCAGTGGAGGTTGCGGCGTTAATGAACGCGAACTCACGGTTTTCGCCCTGAACCCGGAAGAACCAGCCCAGCTGCCACGCGACGTCGCCGACGCTGGCCGGATCGCCCGGCGATGCGACGAGCTTGGGGCTGAAGGAGTAGTTTGTCCGCAGCGCGCCGCCCGCAGTCAAGGAGCCGACGCCAGCGGGAGTAATGGTCCCTGCGGGGGGCGTGTAGCGGAACGTCCCGTTGTTGGCCAGCAGGCCACCGGGGGTGATGAAATACGTCTGGGCCGAGGCGGTGCCGGCAGCCAGAACAAGTGCGGACAGGCCAAAGGCGATCGGGGCGGTGCGGGCGGATGAAGCAGTGCGCATGATGGGCTCCTTCAGGGTATTACCCCCCCGACCTCGATTCGAAGGCTTCGAGCCAGCGTTCGATTGGGCCGGGCGTGGGTGTGTGCAATAGTGGTGTACCTGACCCTTAGGGGTTTGGCAAATGAAACCGGGTGTAAAGTCCGTATATCCATTGGTTTAGATGACCAAACAACTTGCAAACATCGGCGTTTCGGGTTAAGCTTTCGGTCATGGCGTACGGGCTGGACATGTCGTTCTTGCCGGGTCTGGCTGGGCGTTTTGTGGTCTTTGAGGGGGGCGACGGCTCGGGCAAGAGCACTCAGCTGCGGTTATTGGTGGCGGAACTTGAGCGTGCGGGGGTGGTGTTTCGGCAGGTCCGTGAGCCAGGGGGGACGCCGGTGGGCGACAAAATCCGCGAGGCGCTGCTGACGCGTGAGATCGCGGAGATGACGGTGCGTTGCGAGATGCTGCTGTACATGGCGAGCCGGGCCGAGCTGTGCGAGAGCGTGATTTTGCCTGCGCTGCGCGCCGGTGAGCTGGTGCTGGCGGACCGGTTTGTCAGCTCTACGCTGGCGTATCAGGGGGCCGCCGGGGGGCTGCCGGCGGTGGACATCGCGGCGGTGGCGCGAGTCGCTACGCGCGGGCTAATGCCCGACCTAGTCGTGCTGTTTGATGTCGATACCGACGCGGCCGCGCGGCGCCTGAGCCCACTGCTGGACCGGATGGAGGCCAAGGGGGCCGAGTTTCACAGGCGGGTTCGGCGGGGCTATCTTGAGCAAGCGCGCAGTGATCCGCGGCGGTACGCGGTGCTGGACGCCTCGAAGCCGCCGGAGCATGTGTGGCGACAACTTTGCGTGGCGCTGGCGGAGCGCTGCCGCGGGTGGGCTGGTGGGCAAGATCGGGCCTGATGACCAACGCGATGAACAGCTCAGGGATCTACGAATCAACGCTTGGGTGGTGGGCGGTCTATGGGCTGCTGGTGCTGGCGGCGTTTTTGAGCGGATCGGTGCCGTGGGCGCTGGTGGTGGGCAAGGTCGTCCGCGGGGTGGATGTTCGCGAGCTCGGCAGCCGGAATATTGGCGCGACCAACGCGGTGCGTGTGCTGGGTCGGCCGCTGGGGTTTACCGTCTTTGTGCTGGACGCGCTGAAGGGGACGGCCCCGGTGCTGGGGGCTGGATGGTGGCTTGGGACGCTGACGCGATGGTACAGCAGCGCCGAGCCGCAGCCTTGGCTGACATGGGCCTGGCTGGTGGTGGTGGTGGCGGCGGTGCTCGGGCACGTGTTCAGCCCGTGGGTGAGGTTCAAGGGTGGCAAGGGCGTGGCGACGGGGTTTGGATCGCTGGCGGGCGTGTGGCCGACGGTGACGCTTGCGGCGCTGGGCGCGCTTGTACTCTGGCTTCTGCTGGCCAGAACAACGCGGTATGTGAGCGTGGCGAGCATGGCGGCGTCGGCGGCGCTGGCGGCCTTGATCTACGCGATCCCGGCGCTGACGGGCGTAGACAATCCGCTCGGGCGGGTTTGGCCTGAGCTTCTGGTGGCCAGCGTGCTGGTGTGCCTGGTGATCATCAAGCACCGCCCGAACATCGCCCGGCTGCGGGCGGGGACCGAGCCGCGGATTGGCCAGCGAGTCGCATCGCCGCGCTGAGGGTGCGGCCGCATTGATCACTGGACGCAGGGGGAAACCCCGAACACCTTGCTGGGTGGGCAAGGTCCGCGAGCGCGTAGGCGTACAAACCGGGCGTGAAGTTGTGCGAGTTCTGCGGCGGCCCGCGCGCGGAAGGTCCATGTTCTGTCAAGAATTTCTGCAAGTCAGCGGCGTGCGCTTCATCGCGGTGCACGAAGCACCGATCCAACTTGGCACGGGAGTGTGCCATGCATCATCTTCGTTTGGTTGACAGTCAGGATGCCGAGGTGCTCGAGGGCGTGGGCCCATCGGGGGCCGCGGGCGATAAGGCGGTTGCGGGTCCGCAGGCGGTAGTGCCTCTGGCGACGCTGCCGTTCCCGACCGCGGCGGTGCACGTGCTGAACCGCGAGCGGATCGGGCGTTTGACGACGCCGGTGCAGAACGCCGAGGCCTCGCTCTCACAGCTTGAGGCGGGGATCAACAAGCACCTTGAGCGCGCGCAGCAGCTGGTCAATCAGCTGCACGAGGACGTTGAGAACTTCAAGTTCCCAGCGCCAGATAACACGCCGCCGAGCGGGCGCGCGGCCTGAGGGCGGCTGGCGCCGAGACCAGCGGCGCGGCGAGCTTGCTGCCGGCGAGTTGGCCCTGGGGTCCGGGGTGCTCATGGTCGGGCGGGTACGCTTGCCCATGCGCCTTGTTACTCGCAAGATCTGGCGTGCGTTCCCGGAGCTTGACCGGTTCGACGACAAGCACGCGTCGGCGTTTGTCCGCGCGGCGGGGCGCTCGCTGTGGGCCCTGACTGTGCGCTGGGTGGCGACGCTGGGCACCGGCCTGGTACTGATCGTGCCGGCGCTGGCGCTGGCGATCTCGTTGGGTGGGCGGGGTGGGACGGGCATCACGCTGGCGTGGGTGCTGGGCTTCTGCGTCTTGAGCCTTGTGGCCTTCGGCTCAGCGATGCTGGTTCGTGACACGCTGCTGCGTAGGCGTGTGCGGCGGGTGATTGCCCTGCGCGGGACGTGCATCAACTGCCGGTACGTGCTGCTGGGCATGCCGGTGGGCGCTGATCTCAAGATTCACTGCCCTGAGTGCGGCTTTGTGACCACCGCCGACCCGGCAATGAACGAGCTGGTCATGGACGCTGGCGGGCAGGTGACATATCGCCCGGCGCAGGGAGCCGACGACCCGGTTCGCGCGGCGCGGCGTGCGCGACGCCGGCTTCGGTGGCGGCGCGGCCTGCTGTCTGGCGTGGTTGGCCTAGTCATGGTGGCAGGCGGCACTTTGCTGACGATCTATTTGCAGATGCTCATCGACGCGCGTGCGGCACGCGCCGCGCGAAACTTCGACAAGGACGCGGCGGCGCTGATGGCCAGCGCGCAGCCAGCAGGCAGTGAGGCGGCGCCCAACGGCTGGCCGGTGTTCTTGCAGGTCATCTATGACGTGCGCGAGCGCGAGAGTATGGAGACGGCAGCGCTGGCCAAGAGTGTGCAGTTCGCGGGTGTGCGCGACAACGAGCTCTATCTTGACTACAGCGTGCTGTTCGCGCCGGAACTGCGCGACTACTCGCAGACTTCTGAGTTTCGCGTGGAGGAGCGCCGAGCGGCCGACGACGCGCGCCGGAAGCTTGCGATGGCGATGATTGAGCGTCTGCGGACCACGGGTGAGCTGGCGAAGCTGGACCAGCTACGGACAATCACGCGGGTGGAGGGCGACATGGTGGTGCCGCCGGGCGGGAACGCCATCAACGTGATGCTGCCGCACTTGGCCGCGGCGCGGAACGTCGCCCGGTTGAGCGCGGCGCGGATGGGGCTGGCGTTGGCGGCGAAGGACAAGGCCGAGTACCTCGCGGCGCTGGATCAAAACCTAGCGATGGCGCGGATCCTTGAAACACAGCCGACGCTGATTTCGTTGCTGGTAGCGTTTGCGATCGACAGCCTGGGGGCCGGGCGCGTCCGCGCCCACCTGATGTCGATACCCGACGAGGGGTGGATCAAGGATGTACAGGGCGTGCTGGAGGCGCGTCGGCCGCGCGTGGGTCTTTCGCACGCGCTGGATGGTGATCGGCTGATATCGCGTGACGTGGTTGAGTGGTTCTTTAGTGATACCACGCGCGTGCGGACGGCGATGCTGACTGGCAAAGTCTTAGGGGTGAACAGCAGGAACAACCCTCTGCTGGCCCGCATCGGGCGGTACCGCGAGAACATCGAGGCGGTCGACGCGTATGTCGCTCGGGGCAAGGCCGAGACGGAGAAGTGGCCCTTTGAGCGGGCCAAGCCGATCGCGAGCGATGGGCAGGAAGAGCCGCCGTCGCTGATGCTGATGAAGATGCTTGCCGGGGCGTACGGCAGCGCGGCGCGGTCACGCGATCAACGGGAAACCGAGCTGCGCGGGACGCGCGTGATGCTGACGCTAGAGCGGTTCAAGCGTCGGACCGGCGCGTACCCCGCGGGGCTTATCGAGCTTGGCACGGCTGACGGGCTGGTTGTCGGTGATCTGATCGATCCGTATAGCGGACTGGCGTTTGGGTATCGAAGGCTTGACAGGACAGCGGCAGAGGCGAAGGTGACGCGGGGCCCGAGTGGCCGTAGTTTGCCGCGGTTGCTAAGCGATGTGGAGGCGACGCGATATGACTACCTGCTGTGGTCTGTGGGTGCTGACAGAACAGACAACGCCGGCACGCATGCCACGAGCTTTGGCGCGTTGCGTACGGACGGCGCGAACTTCGACCATGTGATCAACAACGCCGAGTAGCGGCGGCGGTTGATGCTGTGGTTTGGGGCGCAAGTTGCTGCTGCGTTAGACGCCGCCCACAACGCCTGGCTGGCGGAGCGGGGGTTTGGCGATCAGCATCCGGCGATGAACGCGGTGATGAAGACGATGATGTCGTCGGCGGTCAGCTCGCCGTCGGGCCCGACGACCTGGCCCGGGCCGGCAACATCAGCCAGCGCGGCATTTCCGCTGACAAACGCGCCGACGAAGACGATGATGTCGTCGGCGGTGTACTCGCGGTCAGCACCTGGCACTTGGCCGGCACCGGCGACGTCACCGAGGCACAGGCGCAGACGGAGCTTGAGCGAGGCGGGGATGGCGAGTGGTGCCTCGGGCGTGCCGCGCGGTGCTTCCTTCGTGAAGAAACGCGGGTAGACGACAGGGCCGGCACCGAAGGCGGTGGCGGTGTGCAGGCTGCTGACGAGCAGATTGAGGCGGCCGTTGGTGGCCGCGTCGGCGGCGAGGGCGGCGCGAAGGTAAGCATCAAAGCCGCGGTTGGGCACGGCGAGCGCGGGGCCGCTGACGCTGAAGGCGAAGCGACCGAGGTTCTGGACGGCGGCACCCGGGGCGAGGGCGAGGCCTGCGGAATCAAAGGCCTGCCCTACGGCGAGCGGCGCGGGCTCGAAGCTCGTCGGCACGCCCGCGATCAGGCCGGTGACGTTGTTGGAAACGTCGCGGGGGCTGGCGGCGGGCCCGCCAAAGTCGACGGGGAACGCGTTGCGGACGTTGTACGTCCCGCTGGGCGCATAGGGCGTGTTCTCGGCGTAGGTCGCCGCGGTGAAGGCGTTGCGGTAGGCGACGGCGTAGAGCTCAATGGGGCGGCCGGCGTCTACGTCAAGCGTGCGGTTGGGGTCGGCGGGCTGGGTCTGGCTGCCGGGGAAGAGGTAGGTGGTGACGGGGTCCTGCGTGGCGTCGAAGGTGATGGCCTCTGAGGGCGCGGCGACGTTGACAAAGGCCGAAAGCTCGACGAGTTCGGCGCGGTAACGGCTGAGCGGGAACGGGCCGGTGAGGGTGCCGGTGAGGTCAAAGCCGACGAGGAACTCGCTGTCGCGGTCGTCGAAGACGGTGCCGGTGTCGTTGGCCCAGAGGGTTGTAAAGGTTGGCGCGCCGGTGGAGCGTCCGCTGAAGTCGCCAAAGGGGTAGACCCAGCGATCGATGGTTGGCGTGGTGATGGTGCGCTCGATCACGGTGGGCACCGCAGCGAGGGCGGCTGGCGCGCCTGTGGCGGCGAAGAGGGCGGCAACGAGGGTGGAAAAGTTCAAGGCGGAGCGTCTGGAAACGGGAGCGCTCGCCGAGGCAATGGGCGTGGTCATCGGTCGTTTTCCTAGGTCGTGGCGGTGTACCACGCGGGCTCGAGTGACGATAGGCCTAACGGGGCTAGAATGAATGCGATGCGAGGATCTTTTACGCTTTTTCGGCCGAACCCGGGATCTTCTCGGGCCTTCACGCTCGTTGAGCTGCTGGTGGTGGTCGCGATCGTGGGGGTGCTGGTGAGCATCCTCGTGCCGGCGCTGGCCAAAGCGCGGGCGCTGGCGCGCCAGAGCCGTGAGTCCAGCGGGGGCCAGCAGTTGATGCTGGCTTATCAGGCCTATTCGACGGATTTCAAAGAGCGTCTGATGACCGGGTACGGCCCACGCTCGATCATCGCGCGCGACCAGGCGGGGGGCCTGATTCAGGGCACGCCGGCGTGGCGGTACCCGTGGCGGATCGTGCCGTACATGGACTACAGCTTCGCGGGGCTTTACGACGACCAGCGCTTGCTGGAGAGCTACCGCCAACGGACCGGCGAGTACCAGTACATCGTGTCGGTGACGCCCAGCCTGGGGCTGAACACCGACTTTGTCGGCGGCGACGTGGACAACGGTCTCGCGTTCAACCAGGCGGGCGTCGCGGCGTACGGGGCGTTCTACGCGCGGCGCATCGCGGATGTGCCGGACCCCTCGAAGCTGCTGGTGTTCTGCTCAGCGCGCGGGGCTGATCCGCTGATCGGGCCTGCGCCGGTGAACGGGTTCCACCGCGTGCAGTCGCCACGGTTCCTCGTGTCACGCTGGAACGAGGGGGCGTTTGATCCTGGCAGCGAGCCCTCGGCGTTCGGGCACGTTCACCCGAGGTATGTCGGTTCGGCGGTCGTGGCCCACTTCGACGGGCACGTTCAGCAACTAACGCTCGATGAGCTGCGAGACATGCGCCGGTGGGCACCCAAGGCGAGCACGCCCGATTGGGTCGTTCGCACCACGGGCGGCAAGTAGCGCTGTTCGCTGCCCCTTTGGGTGAGCCACAAAGGCGTGATATTACATTTCAGATTCATGCGTTCGTGGGGGTTGAACTCCCCGGACGCTGTGTTATGTTCATGGTGCCTTTGTCCGACCTTAGGAGAGGGTGTTAGGGGCGGAGGGTCCGGGGCCTTCTGAAAGGGCGTCTATTCGTCCGGCTGAGCTATAGCGCAGCGAGCGGACGGACAAGGTTTTGGGAGAGTTCGGCTGCTTCGAGTCGGTCGCGTTGGCGGGTTCCCCGTTCGGCGTGGGCGGCCGGGCCGCGTGTGCGGCATTTGGCCGCTGGTCCTGTCCCGGGCGAGTCCGGTGTGTCGGTTTGCAAGCAAGGAGCAGGCATATGAGTCATGTTCTGGCGCGTCGGCGGCGTTCGGAGGGCTTCACGCTCATCGAGCTGTTGGTGGTGATTGCGATTATCGCGCTGCTGGTGGCGATCCTGCTACCGGCGCTGGCAAAGGCGCGGGCCTTGGCGAAGATGACCCGCGAGTTGGCATTGGCCCACGACAACGCGCGCGCTTCGGCATTGTATAGCTTTGACTATAAAGACAAGGTGGTGCCGTCTGGGCCCGATTGGGCCTGGATCCACCCCGGGAGCAGCCCTTCGAAGCTCTGGATGAGGGCGATGGACGCATTCCCGTCCAGGCCGAACTCGAACCACATCGCGGGCGGCGCCGCCAAGTCATGGGTTTGGCATCTTTACACGGTCATTGCGATGCCGCCGTCGGCCATCCAGCTCGATACCGCCACGTTCGACAACTTCAACGCCCGGCTTAAAAATCCCGGGCCTGAGTCGGGCGCGCATCCTGAATGGTCCAATACCAACGGCGACCAGTACGCTCATAGCGCCTTCGCCGCCCACCCGACGCTTGGGATGAACGCGATCTTCCTTGGTGGTGCGCGCAACTTCGGGGCCTTCACGGGCACCAATGGTGCTGAGGTTCTGCCGAAGCCGCACTATGTCCGCACCTGGAGCGAGCTACGAGCGCCCGGAAACTTTATCTGTTACTCGTCGGCTCGGAGCACCGAGGTTCAAGGCACGACCTATTGGAACTGGTTTGCTAACATCGGAAGCCAGCCCAACAAGGTGGTCCATCCGGGCGGGTGGATGGTGGGCCCGCCGTCGAACATCGGTGGTCTGCGGCGCGGTAGCTGGGCGGGCTGGTTGTCGGACGCCGCGTCAGGCACCCCGACGCCCCGGGTCGTTGGCGCGAAATGGAAACCGGCGTCGCTACCCGCCACATTCGGTGGTCTCGACTTCCGCCATCAGGAGCGAGCGGTCGTCAACTTTGCCGACGGCCACTCTGACTCGCAAGGGATCGACTTCTTCCGGGACATGCGCCGGTGGTCAAATCGCGCGACAGATGCGGACTGGGTCTTCAGTCAGAATGCGAACTAAGTCTATGCTGTTCTGCACCAATTGACCCAACTTTAGGAGTAGACTCGGGCCTCCTTGCCGCACGCGGCCAGAGGCCCTTTTCAATCTGGCAGCCGTTGGTTGGAGACCTTTGCTCATGACGAATCGGACGGACATCGAACATGCGGCGGCGACGCCCGGCTTGGCTCGCCCGCAACGCAATCAGAGTTCAACAAGAAAGTTGATGCTCGCTTTGTTGGCTCTCGCTGTGGCCGGGCTTCTGATCGGCTACCAGGTTCTGTCGCGCAGGCCGCAGTCGATCTCCAGGCCGTTCGCGCCGGCGGTCGAGATGTTGACGAGCATCGCGGACCAGCTTGCCAGCAGCGAGCGGCTCTTTGACGGCGTCCAGTGGTCGGCGTCTGAAGACGGGCAGCGCGTGGTTGTATCAGGCACCGTTCGCTCTAAGGCGGACCTTGAGAAGATCAAGGCGCTCTTTGCGAGCGGGAAGCCTCAGGTGCCGGTCGACTATTCGCTACGGGTTGGTCGGTAAGGCCGCCGCGCCGCGGTGCGCACCAGCCTACTCTCGCGCCATGTCTGAGCAGAGCCGCCAGAGCGTTGAGGGGACGGATAGTCTCGGGTCGTCGGCTGGTAACAACGGGGCCGCCAACGCCCGCAAGCGTCGTTTCATGGGGCTCGCCGCCGGGGCGGTCATCGTGGCCTGCGCGGCGTACATCGGTTGGAGCCTGCGCCCGAGTCCGCCTGTGGTGATGCCGACGGCGGCGTCTACGCCGTTTCTGGCAGACTTGGCAAGCCGACTGGGCCCACGGGTGTTGCAGATGCCCGAGGTGACGATGAGCGCGTCTGAAGACGGGGCCGGGGCGGTCATCGCGGGCAAGGTGAAGAGCGAGGCGCTGCTGAGGGAACTTCGGGCGGCCGTGGACGCCTCGCAGCCCAAGGTCCAAGTGACGTTTGAAGTTCGCGTCGGTCCATGAGCGTTGCCGGAGCGGACCGACCTCCGTGTCTAACGCATCGATGGGACGGTGCTCGACGCACGAGGCTAACTGGCCAGCGGGCTCTCACCGGCGGCAGATTTGAGGGATTTTTCGGCGACGTGAAGAGATTTGATCGGAGTTTAGTAGGATAGGGCTTGGGTTTTCAGGTTCCAGAGTCCCGGTCTTTTGACGAGCAAAGTTGTTCTAGATTTTCGCGAATCGTGTGTTTGGGCCATTGACAGGGCCGATCCATCGAGTACCTTTCAGAGCCCTTCAGTGGGTGTGTTCTTGCCCTGTGGCCCAATTCGCGCTGCCCGTTCTGGGCGGCCCGGCCCCGGGCAGTGCAGTCCTCTTGCCAGGAGCGTGCATATGCGGTCGATCCGAAACGCCTTTACCCTTATCGAATTGCTGGTGGTAATCGCGATTATCGCTTTGCTTGTCTCGATTCTGCTGCCGGCGTTGCAGGCGGCCCGTGAAGAAGCCCGCAAGGTGGTCGTGCTGGTCCAGGGCCAGCAGATGGGCGTTACGCACATTACTTACTCGGCAGACATGAAGGAATTCTTTGTGCCCGCAGGCCCGCACTGGGACTGGACGCACGGCAACCACCCCTTCATCATGACTCTGGG
>JAJOLK010000044.1 GCA_021173225.1 Phycisphaerales bacterium PN19_bin_20
GCAGCGTGCCGTCATAGCTCACGTGGACCTGGTGGCGGCACATGAGCGGCTCGATGGTCGCGGGGTTGAAGGCATCCATGAGTTTCTGCTTGTAGGCCCCGCCTTTGCCACTTCGTTCGAGGTCGTGCTGGAAGCGGCCGATGGGCATGTTCGTGATCGTGTACAGCCGCGTGAAGCGCAGGCCGAACTGGCGGGCGAGTTCGCGGCGGTAGTCGGCCTCCAGCATGGCCTGCGGCGGCGGCAGCGACGGGCCGCCGGGGTTGTAGACCAAGTCCAGCGGGAGGCCGGGGTCGATGCCGAAGCCGACGGCGTTGAGCCGCTTGATGACCTCGACGCTCTCAGCGTAGACGTGCCGCCCGCGCTGCTTGTCCACGTTCACTTCGAGATAGCACGGGAGTGACGCGACCAGATGCACTCGCTGCGCGGCGAAGAACTCGGGCAGGTCCTCGTAGCCCTTCTCCAAGGCGATCGTCAGGTTGGTGCGGACGATGACCTCGTGGCCCCCCCTCCCACCCTGCGTCCTTGCGGCCGCGACGAAGCGGCGAAAGTGCGGGTTCATCTCGGGCGCGCCGCCTGTGATGTCAATGGTCTCTGCGCCCGCAAGCCGGGCGGCTTCCAGCACCATCGCCATCGTCTCCCAGTTCATCTCCTCGGTCCGCTTGGGGCCGCTCTCGACGTGGCAGTGGTGGCACGCGAGGTTGCACCGCAGGCCCACGTTTACCTGGAATGTGCGGATGTCTGCCGCCCGCAGCGGATGCCTTGTCGCGGATTCGACGGCGCGGTCGAAGGCGTTGGGCTCCCACGCGCGCTTGCCCTTGAGCGTCAGCTTGATTGGGTCGCCGTTCGGCTGCGCGTCGGAGGCGCAACACGAGGATGGGCGGGGGCTTGAGACGGAGTTGGGGGAGCCGGGAACGAACATCAAGAGGAACTCCAAGCGTGATTTACTGGCCGATCGCTGCGGTGAGGGCGGGCGCATGGGTGAAAAGGTAGTAGAGGCCCGCGCCGAGCACGCCGCCCAGCGGGAGCGTGGTGAGCCAAGCGGTCCCGATCTTGCCGACGGTCGCCCACTGGGGCTTCCCGCCCGCGACGCCGATGCCGAAGATCGAGCCGACCGAGACGTGGGTGGTGGAGACGGGCACGCCGATCCGCGAAGCGCCGATGACCAAGAGGGCCGTGACGAGGTTGCCCGTGAGGCCCTGGCCGGGGTTGAGCGCGGTAATGCCCTTGCTCATGGTTTCGGCCACCTTGCGGGCCTGGATCACGCCGCCGATGGCCATCGCCGCGGCCACGATCGCGAGTTTCCAGCCGCCGATCGCCCCGCCGACCATGAGCAAGGCCGCGATCTTGGGCGTGTCGTTGACCGCGCGGGCAAAGCAGACGGCCCCCGCGCTGGCGTAGTGAACGGTCTCGACGGCGGCCTGCGCGTTGATGCCCACGAGCGTGCCCGAGTAGCGCTCGACACACTCCGATGTCTCACCCACCGTCACGCTCAAGCGGCCCGCCGATGAGCCATGCAGTGCCTGCGAGTCCGGCACGTGTCCCCCGATCGACAGCGCGACCGACGCGAGCACGGGGACGGGCGTCCGCTCGGGCCCAACGCACACGCAGGTCTGGCGTGTCACGCCCATCGCGATCCTGAGCCTGCGGAGCACGAGATACGACCCGGCCGCGAGCACGACCGCCAACACCGGGCTGACCAGGAGGGGCAGGAAGAAACTCGACCAGAGCTTGGCGAACGGGATCGCGGCGACACTTCCGCCGCTGACCACCAGTGCAATGCCCGTCAGCGCGCCTGTGAGCGCGTGCGTGGTCGAGGTGGGCATGCCGAGGATCGTCGCGAGCAGGACCGTCGCCGCCCCGGCCGCTCCAACCGAGACCAGGAGCGCCGAACTGCTGGCGACCTCCGCGGGCACGAGCCCGTTGCCGGTGAACTGTTTGGCCAGCGAGGCCGCGAGCATGACGGATACGAGGCTGCCAGCGATGGTGTTCGCCGTCGCCCACAGCCGGGCGCGGTTGAATGTGGCCGCGCCGCTGCCGTAGAGCGTCGCGACACCCTTGAAGTTGTCGTTGGCCCCGTTGCTGTAGGCCAGCCAGAGCACCGCGATGATGAGAGCGAACGTCATGGAGTCTCCAGAGAGGCTGGACAGGGCGTGCCCGTGGACACGGGTGGTTCAGGGCGCTGTTCAGCAGCACGAGCCGTCGGTGCAGTACCCCTCGCCCGCCCCCCCGTTTGCCACGCGCGTCTCGCGGTACTCCAACCCCTTCGTCTGCCGCGGGTCGCGGAGCGATTGCTTCTGGCACGCGAACGGCTTGGCTTCCTCCGTTGCAATCGGCGTGCGGGGCTCGATGCCCACGACCTGCCCGCCCCCCCCGCCGTACGGCCCCCGCTCGCTGGTCATGAGTTGATACGTCTTGTCGCACACGGCCATCCGCTCGCCGCGAACAAACGTGTGCCCATCGTCGTCCACGACCTTCTTCCACGGCCCCTTGTACATGACCGCCTGGTTGTGCTCGAAGCACGGCCCTTGCTTGCCCTTGTACGCCCGCACGGTCATCGAGCGAAACTCGATCCCCTCGACGATTTGCCACGGTTCGGCGGCCCGCTCCAGGATTTCGATGCCGTGAAACCCGGCCCTCTCAAAGCGTTCGAGGAACTCGTCCTCGCGGAACGCGCCCGAGATGCAGCCGCTCCACAGGTGCGGGTCGTTGCGCATGGATTCCGGCGGCGTCTCGTCGCACACGATGTCTGAGATCACGGCCCGCCCGCCCTTCTTGAGCACGCGGAAGATTTCGTCGAAGAGTTGCCCCTTCTCCGCCGTACCCACGAGGTTGAGCACGCAGTTGGAGACGACCACATCCGCAAAGTCGTTGGGCACCGCCGGGGCCGCGGCACGGATACGCCGCTTCTCGGCTTCGAGCGCATCGGCGGCTTCCAGTGTTGTGACCTGATGCTGGGCCAGCCACGCGGCCAGCGCGTCGAGGTCCAGCCCCATGTCCTGGATGCGGGCCTTGACGAAGCGGGTGTTGGACCATCCGATCTTGCCCGCCATCTCGACCTGGTACTTGCGGGCCAGCGCGAGCATCGGGTCGTTGAAGTCCACACCGACAACCACTCCGCCCGGTCCGACCTTCTTGGAGATCATGTAGCAGACCTTGCCGCCCCCCGAGCCGAGATCGACGACGGCCTCGCCCTCGCCAACGTACTTGCTCGGGTCGCCGCAGCCGTAATCCTTCTCGATGATCTCCTGTGGCAGCATCGCCAGCAGGGCCTTGTCGTAGTTGATGGTCGGGCAGCACAGGGCGGACTCGGCGGCGCGTGAGGCATCGGCATAGCGCCCGAGCACGGCGGATTCCAAGTCGCCCACGCTGCGGGGTGTGGAAGCGGAGAGTTTCGTCGCAGCGGCCGAGCCGTTGCCGTGGGCCGCGGTGCTTGCTTTGCCGTTCAGGGAAGCTGTGGTCATTGGTCGTCTGCTCCGAATCGCGGTCGGGTTGGTGGCTGCGCCGGTGGTCCATCCGTCGGGCGCGGCCGATGCCCGCCCGCACACGCGGGCTTGCTCTAAAAGAATAGGCAGGGGGTCCTCTCTATTCCCTGCATGACAGGCAGGCCGCCCAGCCGCCGCCCTCCGAGTACCGTTTCCGGCGGGGCGTGTGCTTTGTGGTCAGCCAGACCCGTTCAACGATTAGGGAGTTTTCATGCGGATCGCGATCATCGGCGGCAGTGGACTGGAAGACCGGCTCTCGGCCAGCGGACTCTTGGAATCTCCAGAGGCCGTCGAGGTCGAGACGCCCTTCGGGCCGCCGAGCGCGCCGATTGCCTTGGGCCACCTGGCGGGAACAGACATCGACCTGGCGATCCTCAAGCGTCACGGGAACGGGCACACGATCCCGCCGCACATGGTGCCGTACCGGGCCAACATCTACGCGCTGAAGAATCTGGGTGTGACGCACATCATCGCCACAGGGGCCGTCGGCTCGCTCCGCGAAGAAATCCGGCCCGGCGGAGTCCTGCTTGTGGATCAGTTCATTGACCGGGCGACCGGGGCTGGTTCACGCGGGCAGAACCGCACGTTCTTCGACCACGCCGCCGTCCACGTCGAGTTCGCCGACCCGTGCTGCCCGGTGATGCGGGGCTGGCTTCAGGCCACCGCGCCGCGCGTCAGCGAGATGGGCGTTGAGGTCTATCCCGACGGCACCTACGTTTGCATCGACGGCCCGGCGTTCTCGACGCGGGCCGAGAGCGAGATGCACCGGGCGCTTGGGGCCGATGCCGTCGGAATGACCGCCCTCCCCGAGGCCCGTCTGGCACGCGAGGCCGAGATTGCGTACGCCCTCGTCGCGCTGCCCACCGACTACGACTGCTGGAAACAGAGGACACCAAAGCCCGGTCAGCCCCCCGAATCGCTCCTCATGGAGATCATCGGCAACCTCCACAAGAGCGCCGATGCCGCCGCCCTGCTGATCGAGTCCGCACTGCGCGACGTGTCGATGCTCCGCGACCATAAGAGCCCAGCCCACGACGCTCTGAAACTCGGCATCTGGACCAAGAAGGACTTCATCCCCGAGGCCGAGGTGGAGCGGTTACGCCCCATCTGGGGCCGGTGTTTTGACATGCGGTAGGGCGAATGCCTGTCACGAGCGAAGTGCGCTCGGGGTCCCCTCATACTCCCCGTGATACATCACCCGCAGGCAGTTGTTGAACAGGTTTAGGCAGTTGATGTTCCCGATGAGGAACGTGATCTCCACGAGTTCCGCGTCCGTGAAGGCGAGCTTCAGGCGCGCGAAGAGTTCGTCGCTTACGCGGTTGGAGTCGGCCATCGCGGCCCGCGTGTATTCGAGCGCGAGGCGCTGGCGATCGGTCTGCCGCTGCGGCTCATCGAGCAGGCGGAGCGGGTCGTCGCCGATGCCCATCATGCGGGCGATGACGACGTGGACGCCGGTGCAGAACTGGCAGGCGTTGGACCTTGAGGCTTCGAGGATGACCAGTTCCTTGAGGTCGCGCTCGACGATCCCGCCGGGATAAAAGCCCTCGCCGAGTTTGGAGAAGCCCGCGAGCAGCTCGGGGCGGAGGCTCATGGCCTGGAGCATCTCGCCG
>JAJOLK010000004.1:0-158054 GCA_021173225.1 Phycisphaerales bacterium PN19_bin_20
ACACCTCTGTATACTCGTCGGCAGCGTCAGATGTGTATAAGAGACAGACCCACGACCGCCGCCGCCGCCACCCTCACGGGGCTTGGCTTCGTTGACCGTCAGGTCACGGCCGTCGATGTTCTTGCCGTTGAGGGCCGCGATCGCGGCGTTGGCCTCCGCGTCATTCGGCATTTCGACAAAGCCGAATCCGCGGGGACGACCGGTTTCGCGGTCCATCACCAGTGAGGCCGAGGCGACCTGCCCGTGGGCGGCGAAGAGGTCCTGCAGCTGAGCTTCCGAGGTCTTGAACGAGAGATTGCCGACATACAGCTTCATGAGGCACGGTCCAAAGCCCGGAGGTCAGATCGAAACCGGTGCTTGAACTCGGGCGGGCCGTCAGCGTCGGTGACTATCGGGGTCTGGTTCGCATCGAACCAAAGAAGCCCGGAGACGGGGTGAGTATAGCCACCCCAACTCACCCCCGTCCAGTCAAGCCCAGTCAACTGCCATTCCACTCCCCGTCCATCGCAATTATCAAGCAAACGCCCCCTCCCAGCCGACCCTCACTCGCACCAAGTCCGGGCGCCCACAAAGCCCCACCGGCCTCACTGCTCCAGCGTCACGGGGTCGACCTGCAGGTGCAGCATCCGTTGATACCGCCCGCCGTCGCGCGCCACGAGCTCATCGTGCGTCCCGCGCTCAACGATCCGCCCGCGCTCCAGCACGACGATCAAGTCCGCGTGCCTGATCGTGCTCAGCCGGTGCGCGATGACCACCGACGTCCGCCCCTTCATCAGCACGCCCAATGACCGCTGAATCAGCCGCTCGCTCTCGCTGTCAAGGTTGCTGGTCGCTTCGTCAAGGATCAGCACCGACGGGTCGGCCAGCACCGCCCGCGCAATCGCCAGCCGCTGCTTCTGACCGCCGCTCAGCCGCACCCCGCGCTCGCCCACCAGCGTCTCCATCCCGCGCTCGAAGCGCTCGATGAACTCTGTCGCGTTCGCCGCGTCCGCCGCCCGTGCTACCTCAGCCGCGCTCGCCCCGCGCCGCCCGTAGGCGATGTTCTCCGCGATCGTCCCATCAAACAAGAACACGTCCTGCTCCACAATCCCCAGTAGCCGCCGGTACGCCTCCGCCGGCAGCTCACGCAGGTCTCGCGCCCCGCCCCTGCCCCCGCGGGCCGCCCCTCGGGCCGCCTCTGCGGGCACGCTCAGCAGCACCCGCCCGGCGCTGGGGTCATAGAACCGCGCAATCAGGTTGCACAGCGTCGTCTTGCCCGAGCCCGACGGCCCCACCAGCGCCACCATCTGGCCCGCCGGGATCACCAAATTAATGTCCTGCAGCACCCGTTCGCTGCTGCCGGGGTACGAGAAGCTGACCCCATCGAGTTCGATCCGCGCCGCGCCACGCCCCAGCTCGCCCATGGCGCGGTCCGCCGCCGCCGCCGCCACGCCCATTACGCCAGCCCCCGCGCCGGCCCCCGCGCCAGCCACACCCGCAAACTCGCGCGGCTCCTCCAGCGCGTCCAAGCACCGGTCCAAGCTTGCCAGCCCGTTCTGAAGCTGGCTCGCCGTGCCCACCAGCAGCTCCATCGGCCCCAGCAACATCAGCAGGTACGCGCCAAAGGCCATCACCGCGCCGATAGTCAGCGATCCATCCATGACCCGCAGCCCGCCGTACACCAGCACGCCCGCGGAGGCCATCGGCACCAGCACCACCCAGAACGCCTCGACCATCCGCGACCACCACCACACCAAAATCTGCTGGCGGTTCTGCAGGTGCGTTGCTACCGCCTGCCGACGCGCCTCGCGTTGCAGCCCGCCGTAGGTCCGCACCACGCGCATCCCCGAGAACACCTCCGTCGCGTGCCCGTCGGCCTGCTGACGCGTCAGCTTGAGCGCCGAAAAGATCGGGCGGATCCGACCGATCCACGTCCGGTGCGTCAGCCAGACCGCCGGCAGCGCCGCGACCCCGCCCAGCAGCAACCGGTAGTCGATCGTCGCCATCGCCGCCAGCCCGCCCACGAACGTCAGCACCGCGCGGAACGGGTTGTACACCCCGATGAAGATCAGCTCCGCCACGTTGCTTGGGTCCTCGCGCAGCAGGCTTGTCACTCCGCCAGATTTCAGCGCGTAGACCTTGTCGAGCGGCAGGCGCGCCACGTGCGCGAACAGCCGCCGGCGCAGCCGCGCTTGCACCAGTTGCACCAGGCGCGTCAACTGGTAGCGCCCGGGGATCGGCAGCACCGCCGCCATGAGACCCAGCGCCGCGATCACCCCGCCCAGCAACCAAAGCTGCCCTGACGGCGAGAGGCCATCAGGCATCAAGCTCAGCACCCACGCCGGCCACGGGCGACGCTCGACCGCGTGGTCGATCGCCAGCTTCGTGACCCACGGCGTCGCCAGCCCGAGCATCACGCTCACGCCCATCGTCACCAGCGCCAGCGTCAACAGGTGCCGGTACCCGCCCAACATGTTCCAGAATGCGCGCGCCAGCGCGATGCTACCGCGGGCCATCTGCGGCTTGGTGCCCTCTTTGGGCTTGCCCTGAGCCCAGCGCGGGACGGCCAGCGCCCCGGCACCAGCGCCTTGATCTGTGCTGGGTTGCTCGTTGGTGGGCGCGCCAGCTTTGCCGTCTTTGCCCGCCTTCTGCGCAGCGATCGCCGCGCGACGCTTGGCCAGGTACGCCTGATACCGGTTGCGAGATGAGTCAAGCGAGGCCTGCGCGCCCGAGAGCTCGGGTGCGCCGGTCGCGTTCTGAACGTCAGCCATGGCTCATGCTAGCGGCACGCGCGGTGATCGCCGCGAGCGGCGCGGAGTTCACGCAGGTCGCGCGGGCTAACGCGGATTCGCGCGGGTTAAGCGCGGGCAGACGCTGGTTCGCGCTAGCGGGCAGATGGCGCCAAAGTGAGCACAAACCCCCTGCGAAAGCGGTCGTAAACGCCGCGGCCGTGCGCTCAAGCCGGTATCTGCGCCAGGATCAACGCGAAGGCCTCCGGCGGTACCGCGGGGTGGGTCGGCCTTCGGACGCGGCAGCCGCGGTCTAATGGCCTGTGGGCGGGTGGGCTGCAAAGGGCCACGAAGCCCCCGCTCACTGCGTGCCGGGTGTGCCAGGTACTATCGGCGATGATGACCGATCAGGGCGCAGGCGGGGGTGCAGGTGTGGGTGCAGGTGTGGGCGTTGGCGCGGCGCGGGCGACCATCAGCGGGCACGACTTTGTCGGCGGCGCGTGGGTGCCGATCCCCGGCGAGGCGCTGGTCTCGCGCAGCCCCGCGCGGCCGGCGCAGGTGGTCTACTCATGCGTGCCGGTGCCCGGGCATGTGGACGCCGCCGTCCGTGCGGCGCGGCGAGCGCTCCCGGCGTGGAGCGCGCTCGGGCGCGAGGCGCGCTTCGCGGTTTTGCGGCGGTACGCGGCGATCTCCAAGCAGCATCAGCAGCAGATGGCCGACTTGCTGTGCGATGAGATCGGCAAGGTGATGTGGGAGTGCAAGGGCGAGGCGTCGATCCTGGCTGGCAAGGTTGATATCACGCTGGACGCGGCGCCCGAGGGCGGGCTTGCGCGGGTCAGTGACTTTGAGATCAAGCTCAGCGAGACGCGCAGCGGGCACTGCTTGTTCAGGCCGCACGGGGTGGTGGGCGTGCTCGGGCCGTTCAACTTTCCGGCGCACCTGCCCAACGGTCACATCGTGCCGGCGCTGGCGATGGGCAACACGGTGGTCTTCAAGCCCAGCGACAAGGCCCCGGGCGTGGGCGAGCTGCTGGTGCGGTGGTTTGACCGCGCAATCGTCGAAGAGTTTGGGGTTGACGCGGCGCGGTTTGCGGGCGTCATCAACCTGGTGCAGGGCAAGGCCGATGTAGCGGGCCTGTTGGTGAGGCACGAAGGGCTCGACGCGATCGCGTTCACGGGCAGTTGGCCGGTGGCGCGAAAGATCGCTGAGGCGAACCTGGACCGGCCCGGGCGGGTGCTGGCCTTTGAGCTTGGCGGCAACAACCCGGCGATTGTGATGCCGGGCGCGGACCTGAAGCTGGCGGCAATCGAGGTGGTTCGCAGCGCGTTCAACACGACGGGTCAGCGGTGCACGTGCACGCGCCGGCTGATTGTTGACGAGGCGGTGGCGGACAAGCTGGTGCCGCTGGTGTGCAAGGTTGCCAGCAATCTGATCGTGGGCGACCCGCGGGCGAGCCACCCGGTGTTCATGGGGCCGATCAACAGCGAGCCCTCGCGGCAGGCGGTGCTTGAGTACCAGCGGCGGTGCGAGGGCAATAGCGCGCGGGTGCTGCTGCGGAGCAGCGCGATCGACACGCCCGAGGGCGGGTACTACATCAGCCCGTGCGTGGTTGAGGTGCCGGGGTTTGTGATCAGCGAGGCGGAGGATGAGCCGGGCGCTGATGTCGAGGTCTTTGGGCCGCTGCTGCGCGTGAAGGTGGTGCGCGGGCTTGACGAGGCGCTGGCGCAGGCGGGCGCGACGCGATACGGGCTGGCGGCGAGCATCTTTACGCCCGACGCCCACGCGCAGCGGCGGTTTTTGCACGAGGTGCGCGCGGGGTGCTTGAACGTGAACACCGGGACGGCGGGCGCGAGCAGCAAGCTGCCCTTCGGGGGCCTGGGCCTGAGCGGCAATCACCGCCCGGCGGGGAGCTTTGCGCTGGACTACTGCGCGTACCCGGTGGCGAGCATGGTCGAGCGGTCAGTGGCAATTGCGCCCAGCGAAGGGATGCGCTGGGAGGACGGTTGGCTGAAGTGAGCTTGCGTGTTGACGCGGCGCGGGATTGTGGTACGCTGCGGGCATGACGCTGGTGGAAGCGAACTTTGACGGGCTGGTTGGCCCGACGCACAACTACGCGGGGCTGAGCCTTGGCAACGTGGCGGCGTCGAGCAACGCCGGGCGCGTATCGAAGCCCATGGCCGCGGCCCTTGAGGGGCTGGCGAAGATGCGGCGGCTGGCGGCGATGGGCGTGGTGCAGGGCCTGCTGCCACCGCATCAGCGCCCGCACTTGCCGACGCTGCGGGCGCTGGGCTTTGCGGGCACGCCCGCGCAGATGATCGCCAAGTGTGCGAAGGTCGACGCGGTGCTGCTTGCGCAGGTGTACAGCGCCAGCAGCATGTGGACCGCGAACGCGGCGACGGTCTCACCGGGTGCCGATACGGCGGACGGGCGCGTGCACTTCACGCCGGCGAATCTGCGGACGATGCTGCACAGGTCGATCGAGGCGGGGCAGACGGCGCGGGTGCTGCGGGCGGTGTTTCATGATGAGCGGCAGTTTGCGATCCACGAGCCGCTGCCATGCAGCGACGCGATGGGCGACGAGGGCGCGGCGAACCACACGCGGCTGTTTGATGACCGGCGCGTTGGCAAGCCCGGCGCGGGGGTGCACCTGTTCGTATACGGGGTGCATCACGCGGGGGTGAATCAGGGGAGCGCAACGGGCAAGCGGCCCAGGAAGTATCCGGCGCGTCAGACGCTGGAGGCGAGCCAGGCCGTGGCGCGCCGGCACGGGCTTGACATGAAGCGGTGCGTGTTTGCGCAGCAGAACCCGGAGGCGATCGACGCGGGGGCGTTTCATAACGATGTGGTCTGCGTGGGCACGGGGCGGGTGCTGGTGTATCACGCGCGAGCGTTTGCGGACAACGTGGGCGTGCTGAAGCAGTTGCGGGCGCTGTTAGGCGCGGGGTTTGAAGCGGTAGAAGTTGGCGGGGCGGTGACGCTGAAGGATGCGGTCGGGACGTACCTGTTTAACAGCCAGTTGCTGACGCTGCACAACCGGACGTACCACTTGGTGGCGCCGGCAGAGGCGCGTGAGAATGCGCGGACGCGCAAGGCCGTGGAGGCGATGGGGACGCGGCGAGGGTTGCGGCTGAGCGCTGAGTTTGTAGACGTCCGCGAGTCGATGCGTAACGGCGGCGGTCCGGCGTGTCTGCGGCTACGGGTGCCGTTGACGGATGAACAGCTGCAGGCCGTGACGCAGGGGTGCATGTGTACCAGCGGTCAGCTTGCGCGGCTGGAGGCGTGGGTGAAGAAGCACTATCGCGAAACGCTGGCGCCGAAGGACCTTGCAGACCCGGCGCTGATGCGCGAGAGCTTTGATGCGCTCGATGAGCTGACGGGGATTTTGGGCATCGGCGCGGTGTACCCGTTCCAGCACGAGTGATGGGGCATGTGTGCAGCGATAGGCGCGGCCTTTCAGCATCACGACTCGCGGGCTGTTGGGCCCGCGCGGAGCGTGGGCGTTAACCTAGAGGCTTGAGATTGAGCGAGAAGCCGCGGCAGCGGGTGGTGCTAGCGGGTGGCGGCGGCTTTGGTTTGCGCGCGGTCAAGGGCGACGATGAGCTCGACATGCCCGACGTGCATGCCGAGGGTTTGCGCGATTTGGACGGGCGAAAGGCCTTGCCTGTGCAGGCGGAGCGCGCGTGCGGGCTTGTCGTCTGGGTTGCTGGTGTTGCTAGTGGCTTCGGGCGCGGCGGTGTTTGATGGCGCGGTGGTGGGCAGTGGGGCGGCGGGTGAAGCAGCGGCGCGCGCGGGATGCTCAAGGGCGTGCTCGGCGGTGCTGTTGAGGGCTTCGAGGCGGTCGGCGTGGTGCTGGGCCTGATCGATGAGGGCTTCGAGTCGCGCGGCGCGGGCGTCAAGCTCGGCGGTCAGCTCGCGGATGAGACGGGCGAGCTCGGTGGCCTGTGTGCGGGCGTCTGGCGGTGGCGGGGGTGAGGTTTGCGCGGGGCTGAGCGTGAGCGCGGGCGCGGCGCTGCCGCGGCGTTTGGCGATTGTGGCGATCGCTGCGAGCACCAGCGCGAGGGTGAGGCCGACTGCGAGCAAGCCGAGGCCAAAGAGCACCGGCGTGGTGAGCAGCGGGCTCTGGAGCGCAGCGGGCTGCGCGGTCTGGAGCGGGGTTGGAGTCACGGTCTGGCCGACGGGGGCCTGCATGGCGGACGCTAGCATCGCTGGATGGACGCTGGCGAAAACACACTTGGTGGGGGCGCTGGCGGGGGCGCTGGCGGGAGCGCTGGCGGGGGCGGAGCGGTGGCGCTGCCGTCGCGCCGCGCGGCTTTGGTGCGTTTAGTGATGGCGGAGTTTCGGCGGCTGAACGCGGGGAACTCGCAGGCGATGGTGGCGCTGAGTGGGGGCGCGGATTCATCGGCGCTCTTGCTGGCGCTGGCGGCGGGGCTTGGCGCGGCGCGGGGCGAGCGGCTGGTGGCGTGCCACGTGGTGCATGACCTGCGCGAGGCGAATCTTGCCGAAGCGGACGCGGCGGCGGCGCGGGCGCTGTGCGCGCAGGTGGGTGTGCGGTTGATCGAGCGGCGCGTGGTGGTGCGCGGCGCGGGCGCGGGTGGTGATGTTGGCGGTGGTGGTGGTGGTGGCAATCTGGAGGGCGCGGCGCGGGTTGCGCGGTACGCGGCGCTGGCCCTGGCGGCGGCTGAGAACGGCTGCGGCGTGGTCGTCACGGGGCATCACGGGCATGACAACATCGAGACGGTGCTGATGGCGCTGGTGCGCGGCGCGGGGCCGGCGGCGGTGGGCGGCTTGCGGCCGAGCCGACGGCTTGCGGGCGGGGTGCGGCTGATCCGCCCGATGCTTAGCGCTGAGCCTTCGATGGCGCAGCGGCTGTGCGTGGCGTGCGGCTGGGCGTGGCGTGAGGATCACACGAATCAGGATCGGTCGCGGCTGCGTGCGGCGGTGCGGGGCGCGGTGCTGCCGGGGTTGCTGGGTTTGCCTGGGGTCGAGGCGGGCGCGCTGCTGGAGCGGCTGGTGTGGCAGGGGCGTGCGCTGAGGCGGTCGGGGCGGCTGCTGGAGCGGGCCGGCGCGGGGATCGCGCGTGTGACTTCAAGGGTGCGAGAGGGTAATGGCGAGGTGGTCTGGGCGCGGGGCGTGCTGCGGGGCGCGCCCGGGGCCGAGGTGACGGCGGCGCTGCTTGGAGCATCACGCGAGCTGCGCGGCGTTCGCGGGCGCGATGCGCTGGGGCATCGGCAGCTGGGGCCGGCGGTGCGGCTGGTGCGGTCAGCCTCGACAGAGCCGAAGGTGTTTGGTTGGAAGGGGCTTGAGCTGGTGGTGACGGCGCGCGAGGTGCGGCTGCGTGTGCTTTAGGGGGTCGGCACGCCGGTGGGGTTGGCGATGGCGGGCTAGCGCAGCGCGTGAGTTGTGGCGGCACTGGTTGTGGCGGCGCTGGAGGTGGCGGCGCTGGTGGTTGAGGGCTTGAGCTCGGTGGCGGGGGTTTCGCGCCTGCCGGTGAGCTGGCCGGCGGCGAGGGCCTCGGTGGCCTGGCTGTGCAGGCCGAAGGCCTGGTGCAGGCAGCGGACGGCGGTTGGGCCGAGGTCAGCGTTCATGACGGCGGAGATGCGGACCTCGCTGGTGCAGATGTTCTCGACCAGGATGCCGGCGCGGGCGAGGGCGTCAAACATGGCGGCGGCGACGCCGTGGGCGGTCCGCATGCCTGCGCCGACGGCGGAGACGGTGCAGAGGTGGTCATCAACGCGTGTGGCGGTGGCGCCGACGTGCGCGGCGATGTCGGGAAGCATGGGGGTGACGAGGTGGAGGTCGGCGCGGTCAAGGGTGAAGGTGATGTTGACGCGGTGGGGGGTGCTGGGGTCGGGCGTGGTGGTGGTGTTGGTGGGGGTGGGGGTAGGGGTGGGCCCGTCGTCTTCCTGCATGATGTCATCAACGGGGATGTGGGCGCGGGCGATGGGCGAGAAGACGCCGGCCTGGACGGCGGGCGTCATGGGCACGCCGCGGAGGCTGACGCGTGCGACGCGGGGTTTGAGGACGACAGAGGAGACGACGGGTGCGAGCGCGTCGGCGGGCGAATCGATGACGTGCGTGCCTGTGATGAGGTCTTGCGCGTCGCGCTGGCTGTGGCGGACGCGGACGGGGACGCGTGAGCGCTTGGCGAGGTCAACGGCGCGTGGGTGGATGACCTGGCTGCCGAGGCTGGCGGCTTCGAGCATTTCTTCGTAGGTGATGTTGGCGCGGAGGCGTGCGGAGGGCTCAACGCGTGGGTCGGCGGTGAAGACGCCATCTACGTCTTTGTAGATCTCGCAGGTGGCGTTGAGTGCGGCGGCGAGTGCGACGGCGGTGATATCACTGCCGCCGCGGCCGAGGGTGGCGATGTCACCTTCGGGTGTGACGCCCTGGAAGCCGCAGACGACGGGGATGATGCCTTGGTCGAGGAGGCGGCGGAGTCGGTGTGTATCGACGCGCTGGATGGTGGCGCGGGCGTGGACGTGGTCGGTGACGATGCCGGCTTGCTGCCCGGTGAGGCTGGTGGCCTTGGCGCCCATGGCGAGCAGCGTGAGGGCCATCATGGCGGCGGCGGCCTGCTCACCTGTGGCCAGGAGTTGGTCGAGCTCGCGGGGGTCTAGTGCGGGGCTGTGGCTGGCGTGGTCGGCGTTGGTGTTGGTGGTGGTGGTGGTGGTGGTGGTGGTGGTGGTGGCGGCAAGTGTGAGGAGGTGGTCAGTGCTGTGGCCCATGGCGGAGATGACCACGACCACGTCGAGGCCTCTGGCACGGGCGGCGAGGGCGTGGTTGGCGCTGGCGCGGAGTTTGTGGGCGTCAGCGACGGAGGTGCCGCCGAACTTTTGGACGATGACCTGGGGGCGCGCGTGGGCGGCGTGGGTGTTGTTGTTGGCTTGTGTGTGTGGGGGAGGGTTCATGGATGAGGTCGTTGGTGGGGTCGTTGGTGGTGCGCGCGGGGTGTGGTGCGGGGTGCTTAGGCGGTGGCGGTGAGGGTGCTGGTGGAGGCGTGTTCGGCGGCGTCGAGCCCGGCGATGGCGGGGACGATGCCTGCGGCGAGCATGGCGGCCTGCCAGCGTTTGATCTGTTCGCGTGCGGTTTGATCGTGAGTGTTGGGTGTGGCGGTGAGGGTCCAGGCGGCGCAGCCAAGGGGCGCGTCGGTATCGCCGGCGAGGTCCATGAGCTGGTGGTCTGTGAGTTCGACCATGGGGGTTTGGATGAGCAGGCCGGGGCTTGGGCTGTCGATGCTGAGCAGCCGGGCGGCGAGCATGGCGCGGTCAAGGGCGCTGGCGACGAGGGTGAGGCGGGCGTCGCTGGTCAGATCGCCCGGGAACTGGATGGGCCAGAGCACGCGGTCTATGCCACGGGCCAGGGCCTCTTCACCGGCGGCCATGAGCATGGCGGAGGCGGCGAGGCCTGTGATGGCGTGCGGGACGGCGGCATCAACGATGGCGGAGGCGTGGCAGCGCTGGGCGAGGGCCTCAACGCTGAGGGCGGCGGGTGTCGAGAGCCCGGCGGGTCGCCATAGGAGCGGGCCGGTGGTGCTGAAGGGGTCTGTGCCTGGGGGCGTGGGCAGGCAGGCGCCTTCGAGCCAGGCCGAGAGAAGGGCCGGGGGCGAGCCGTCGGCGATGATGAGGCACGAGGGGGTGGGCGAGGTGGTGGGGGCAGTGGTGGTGGGGGCGGTAGTGGTGTGCGTGTTGGTGTGGGTGTTGGGCATGTGCGGGGTTCCACCGGGAGGAAGATCGGGGTGAGGCTTGGGAGGGAATCGGCGTGGCGGACGCGGGGGCTGCAGTTTCGGGTATGCTGGCGGGCCCCGCGGGGTTCTTGGGGCCACTGGAGTGCTGGCGCGTGAATGACAACATCGGCGTGCGTGGTGTGATGGTTGCCATGGTGGCGGCTGGAATGTGGATGGGCGCGGGCGGGCAGGCGCTGGGCGGGCAGGCGGTGAACGGCGGCGCGCGTGGGTTTGAGGCGCGCGTGGCGGGGCTTGCGGCGGCGGCCGCGCCGGCGGGCCCGGTCGAGGCGGGGTTTATCCAGTTCCCGGCCCTGAACCCCGACGGCACGCTGATTGTGTTCCACTGGCTAAACGATCTGTGGATCGTGCCCAGCGGGATGGGCGGGGGCAGTGGTGATGATGGCGGCACGGCGACGCGGCTGACGAGCCACCCGGCCAGTGAGCGGCGGGCGCTGTTCGCACCCGACGGGATGATGCTGGCGTTTGAGAGCGATCGCGACGGCGCGCGGAACCTGTACGTGATGGGCGTGCAGCGCGACGCAACGGGCGCGGTGCGGACGACCGAGGTGCGGCGGGTGACAATCAGTGATCGAGCCCAGAGCCTGAGCGGCTGGGGCGCGGACGGGAAGAGCCTGCTGTACACCGAGGCGGCGACGGGGGTGTTCCGCGGCACGAAGATGCGCCGGGCGCCGGTGGACGGCGGGCCCAGCGTGGAGCTGACGGGGGCGTTTGGGTCTGCGGCGCGTGAGCGTGCGGATGGCGGTGCGGTGGTGTTTACGAGGCGGCGAGCGGAGTTCACGCGGCCGCGGTATGTGGGCAGCGCGACGTCTGACTTGTGGATCATGGACAAGGGCGGGGCGTTTACGCGCATGACGGACAACCCGGCGAGCGACGCGGACGGGTACTGGATGCCGGACGGGTCGGTGGTGTTCAGTTCGTCGCGCGACGGGATGTTTAACTTGTACCGGGCGCGTGAGCCGTGGGGCGAGGTGACACAACTGACGCGGCTTGCGCCCAAGGAGGGCGAGCTGACAATCGGGCACGGGGTGCGCGATTTGCAGGTGGCCAGCTCGGGCAAGGCGGCGGTGTTTGTGGTCTGGGACAAGCTGATGACGCTGGACCTGACGGCAGGTGGCGCGCAGCCGGTGGCGGTAAGCGTGCGGGCGGCGGCGGACTTGACGGAGGTGGAGCAGCAGCGGCTGAGCGCTGGGCGCGAGGTGAGCGAGGTGGCGCTGAGCCCTGACGGCAAGACGGTGGCGCAGATCGCGCGGGGCGAGGTCTTTGTGCGGAGTGTGGAGGAGAACTGGCCGACGCGGCGCGTGACGAACACGGCGGGGCGCGAGCGCGGGCTGGCGTGGTCTCCGGACGGGCGTGTGCTGTGGTTTACCACTGATGAGGCGGCGGTTGGGGGCGGGGTGGGGCCGAGCCGTCTGAGCTATGCGCTGGTGACGCTGACGCGTGAGGACATCGACCCCAAGCCGGCGGAGGCGAAGGAGGAGGAGAAGAAGGACGAGAAGAAGGATGGTGAAGGGAAGGCCGAAGAGAAGAAGGACGACGAGGCAAAGGCCGCTGAGGTGAAGGCAGCTGAGGCGGGCGAGCCGGTCGAGGCGGGCAAGGACGGTGCGAAGGCAGACGGGGCCAAGCCTGATGCGGCGAAGCCGGCGAAGAAGCCGCGGGAGAAAAAGATTGACTACGGCAAGCGCTGGGCGGAGGCGCTGCGGTTTGAGGTCAAGGGCTTTGACGTGGCGGGGCTGCCTGTGGGGAAGAACGACGGCGTGCTGGGTGTGGAGATCAGAGGGCCTGTGGCGTCGCCGGACGGGCGGCAGTTGATCGTTACGCGCGGGCTGGGCGACTTGGTGGTGATCGACCTGTCGGCGCGGAGCGCGCGGGTGCTGATGGAGGGGTGGTCTGGGGCGGACGTGCAGTGGGCGAGCGACTCACGGCACGTGGTGTTTGCCAACGAGGATTTGGACTTCAACAGCGACGTGTTTTTGCTGGACACGCGGGCGGGTGAGGGCGGGAAGGTGTCGGAGGCGGTCAACCTGACGCGGCACCCTGACCTTGACGACTCGCCGCGGCTTTCGGCGGACGGGAAGGTGCTGTACTTCCGGTCTGAGCGTTCGGGCGAGAACTTTGACTTTGGCGTGTACGTGTTGATGCTGGACAGCAAGCTGGAGTCGATGCGGGGGTACGAGCTTGAGGACTACTTCAAGAAGGCGGCGACGGCGGCGAAGGCGCGCAAGCCCATTGACGCGGTGCTGTGGGATGATGCGGGGTGGGTTGAGAAGGACGCGGCAGCGCGGGCCAAAGCTAAAGATGGCGGCAAGCTCGCCGAGAAGGCGCTGACGTTTGATGTCAAGGACGCGTTTTTGCGCGTGCGGCGGCTGGGCGTCGGGAGCGCGAGTGTTTCAAACCTGGAGGCGACGCCTGGAGGCGAGCGGGTGATCTTCTCACAGGGCAGCGAGGCGCCGGCGGCGGCGGTCACGCCTGCGGCGGGTGGGGCGGCTCCCGGTGCTGAGACGAGCCTGGTGAGCGTGAGCTACAAGGGCGACGACCGTAAGTCGATCACGACCGGCGGGGTGTTTGGTGTGGGTGTTAGCCTTGGCGGCGAGAAGGTGGTGATGGTGCGGTCAAGTGGTGCTGCGAGTGCGCGGAGCGCGGGTGCGGCGATTGCGCCGGTGCTGGGCGGCAAGGTTGATGCGCTGGCGATTGATGCGCCGCTAGTGATTGACGTGCCTGCGCAGCAGCGGCAGAAGTTCATGGAGGCGGCGCGGGTGCTGGGCAACGGGTTCTATCACCCGACGCTCAAGGGGCTTGATTGGAAGGGCCTGAGCGGGCGGTACTTGAGCCTGGCGGGGCGGACGCGGACGGTGAATGAGTTTGACCGGGTTGTGTCGATGCTGTTTGGTGAGCTGGACGGGTCGCACCTGGGGATCAACGGGCCGGACGCGTTTACGCCGCCGAGCTTGAGCGCGGGGTACTTGGGGGTTGATGGGGCGGTGACGGGCGAGGGCTTCAGGGTTGAGCGTGTGGTGGCGTTTTCACCCGCGGCGCGGCCGCCGCTGAGGCTGCGCGTGGGCGATGTAATCACGCACATTGATGAGCAGAGCACGGCGGGGATCGAGCTCTCAACGCTGCTGGTGGGGCGTGCTGGGCGCGAGACGCTGGTGACGATCAAGCGTGCGGAGGTGAAGGGCGAGGTGAAGGCGGACGCGCCGGCTGAGGTGAAGGCGGACGCGCCGGCTGAGGTGAAGGCGGATGACAAGCCAGAGTCGAAGGCGGATCCGAAGGCCGGTGGCGGTCAGCGCGTGCTGGTGGTGCCGGTGAGCGGCGCTGAGGACGGGGACTTGCGGTACCGCGACGAGGTGCTGCGCCGGCGTGAGGTGGTCGAAGGGCTCTCTGGCGGGCGGCTTGGGTACTTGCACATTCGCGGGATGAGCGAGCCGAGCGTGCGTGACTTTGAGCGCGACTTGTTCGCGGCGGCGCACGGGAAGGCGGGGCTGGTGATTGACGTGCGCGACAACGGCGGCGGCTCGACGGCGGACATTTTGCTCTCGAGCCTGACATCGCCGCGGCACGCCAAGACGCAGCCGCGCGGGGTTGAGCCCAAGGACGTGCCAGCGGACGCGTACCCGCGTGACCGTCGGCTGATTTACGGGTATAGCCGGCCGGTGGTAGTGCTTATCAACGAGAACAGTTTCTCGAACGCGGAGATCTTCGCGCACGCGATCCGGACGATTGGGCGGGGGAAGTTGATCGGGACGGCGACGTACGGCGGGGTGATCAGCACGGGCGCGGCAACGCTGATTGATGGGACGACGGTGCGGACGCCGTTCCGCGGGTGGTACCTGCCCGACGGGACGGACATGGAGAACAACGGCGCGCGGCCGCATGTGGATGTGCCGCAGATGCCGGGGGACGAGGCGTCCGGGGTTGATGCGCAGCTCAAGGCGGCGGTTTCGGAGCTTTTAAGTGAGGTGGGTGGCGGGAAGTAGGGGTGGCGGTTTGGTGCGCGTAGGTGCCCGGGTTGCCGGGTTTGGCGGGGCGGTCTAGAATCTCGACCACAGAGCGGTCGTGGCGGAATTGGCAGACGCGCTAGATTCAGGTTCTAGTGCCGCAAGGCGTGGAGGTTCAAGTCCTCTCGACCGCATTGAGACCCGTCCGGGTAAAACCAGGCGGGTTTTTTATTGGTTGCACGTGCGGAGTGGTGGGGGCGGTGGTGGCTGTCTGGACGCGCGCCGAACTTTGAGGGCGAGGGGTCGTAGGTGAAGCATGAATAGCGGGCGCGAGGTGCCGATGCGTGGGGCGGGGGCGGGTTCGGGAATGCCGGGTCGGATTGGCGCGAGTTTGGGCCCTGGGGTGTGGGGCCCTCTGCGGTTCATGGGCAAGGCGGCGGCGTCGCAGCTTCGGCGGTATCCGTCAGAGCTCGCCCGGGCGCTGCGCGCGGAGGGTCAAGGCGGTGAGGGCGAGGCGGGATCGTTGGCGGTGGCAGCGGCGGCTGAGCCGTTGGCGGCGCGGTGGGCGCGAGCACAGGCGAAGGAACACGCGAACGTGAGCGCGGGCGCAGGCGCGGGGGCTGGGGCTGGGGCTGGGGCTGGGGCTGGGGCTGGGGCTGGGGCTGGGGCGCGGGGTTCGCCGCTGGTAAGCTGGCTTGGGCACGCGGGTGTGCTGCTGCGCCTGGCTGGGGGCAAGACGGTGGTGTGCGATCCGGTGCTGAGCGAGCGGATCGGCCTGCGCGTGGGGGTGGGCGCGCGGGGGCGGGTGCTTGGTCCGCGGCGGCTGGTGGCTGCGCCGGTGGGGGCGGAGGGCTTGCCGCAGGTTGATGTGGTGGTGATCACGCACGCGCACTTTGACCACTTGGACAAGCCGACGTTGCGGCTGCTTGCGCGGGTGAGCCCGGGGGCGGTGGTGGTGGTGCCGCGGGGCGCGAGGGGGCTGATCCCGAGCGGGTTTGCGGGTGTGGTGGAGGTTGGTTGGGAGGAGCAGGTCAGTGTGGCGGGGGTGCGCGTGCTTGCGCTGCGGCCTGCGCACTGGGGAGCGCGGATGGTGTGGGACCGGCACCGCGGCTTCAACAGCTATGTGGTGCGCGATGAAGCTGGTGAGGGTGGGGATGGGGGCGGGGGTGGGGGGGTGCTGCTGGCGGGAGACTCGGCTGAGACGGGCGTGTTCGACGGGCTGGCGCAGCGGGTTGGGCCGGTGGAGCTGGCGGTGCTGGGCATCGGCGCTTACGACCCTTGGGTGCACCATCACGCGACGCCCGAGCAGGCGTGGGGGATGTTTGAGCGCAGCGGGGCGGCGTTGATGCTGCCGGTGCATCACGGGACGTTCCAGCTTGGGGATGAGCCGTCGGGCGAGCCGCTGGCGCGGCTGCTGGCGGCGGCGGGCGCGGCGGGCGAGGGTCGGCTGCTGGTGGCGGGGGCGGGCGAGGTGCTGGTGCTAGACGGGGTTGATGGGCGCGCTACCGTGAAGCGGGTTTGAGCGTGTGGGGCGTGCGCGCTGGCGGCAAGCTGGCGGGCGGGCGCACCAAAGGGCACCTTTACACTGACTTTTATACTGGATAGACGACCATGCTGAGCAAGACTCCGTTGAACGCGTTCCACGTCGAGCAGGGTGGCAAGCTGGTGGACTTTGCCGGCTGGGAGATGCCGCTGACGTACGCGTGGAACGAGAAGAACGGCGGTGGCGGCGGGATCACGGCTGAGCACCACCAGACGCGGACGAGCGCGGGTTTCTTTGATGTGTCGCACATGGGTCGGCTGAAGGTGACGGGGCGTCAGGCGGGCAAGCTGCTGGAGAAGCTGTGCACGCGGCGTGTGCGTGATATGAAGCCGGGGGTGTGCCGTTACAGCCTGCTGTGCAACCCGCAGGGCGGGATCCACGACGACATCATCGTGTACCGGATGGACGAGGACGACTTCATGGTGGTGTGCAACGCGAGCAACCGCGCGAAGGTTGTGGCGCACATGAATGCGGTGATGGCTTTGGGCGGGTTTGTGGCCAAGCTTGAGGACGTGACGCTGAGCACGGCGATGGTGGCGGTGCAGGGCCCGAAGGTGATTGACTTTATTGCGGGCGTGAGCAAGGAGGTGCCGGGGCTGAAGCGGTATTCCTTCGCGGTCAAGAACCTGCTGATTGCGAAGCTGATTGTGAGCCGGACCGGGTACACGGGCGAGGACGGAGTGGAGGTGATTTTGCCGGCGGGGATGGTGGGGATGGCGATGTCGATGATCGTGGGGCGTGCGCCGGCGGGGCTGATCAAGCCGTGCGGGCTGGGCGCGCGTGACACGCTGCGTCTGGAGGCGGGGATGCCGTTGTACGGGCATGAGCTTGGCGAGGAGACCAACGCGCTGGGAACGAGCCTGGACTTTGCGGTTTCGCTGGACAAGGAAGCGGTCGACGGCGGCGAGGCGTTCATCGGGGCCGACGCGCTTCGGCGGACGCGGGACGCGGGCGGGCCGGCGAAGCGCTTGGCTGGGCTGATGGTTGAGGGCAAGCGTTCGGCGCGGCAGGGCATGAAGGTGCTGGTGGGCGGGGCGGTGGCGGGCGAGGTGACCAGCGGGGCGCCGTCGCCGACGCTGGGCGTGTGCATCGCGATGGCGTATGTGCCGGCGGCGAGCTGCGTTGAGGGTTTGAGCGTGGAAATTGATACGGGCAAGGGCGAGCGTCTGTCGGCGCGGGTGACGAAGCTGCCGTTCTACAAGGCGCCGAAAGCGGGCGCGAGTGCGGGCTCGGGCGCGGCGGGCGCGACTGCGGGCGCGGGCAAGCCGGCGGGGGCGACGGCCTGAGCGCGGAGCGGTGACGATGCGGCGGGTTTATCTGGACAACGCGGCGACGAGCTTTCCGAAACCACCGGCGGTGCTGGCGGCGATGACGCGGTACGCGCTGGAGGTAGGTGCCCCGGCGCGGGGCATGTATGCCGAGGCGCGCGAGGCGGGTGGCATCGTTGACGATGCGCGGCGTGCGGTCGCGGAGATTACCGGGGCGGGGCTTTGGGCTGACGGCACCGCGCGGCACGTGGTCTTTACACTGAACACGTCTGACGCGCTGAACATGGCGATCCGCGGGGTGGTGGGGTTTGCCGCGGGGCTGGTGGTGCAGGGTGCCGGGCGGGCGCGGCGCGTGGTTCATGTGGTGACGACGGCGGCGGACCACAACAGCGTGCTGCGGCCGATGAGCACGCTGGCGGCGCGATCTATCGCGGCAATTGAGGTGGGTGGCGAAATAGTTGGCGAGGTGGGCGGCGTGCGTGTTGAGGTCTCACGCGTCGGGATCGATGCGCGGACCGGGCTGGTGGACGTTGATGAGCTTTCGCGCGTGCTGCGTGCAGAGACGGCGTTGGTGGCGGTCAACCACGCCAGCAACGTGACGGGCGTGGTGCAGGACGTGGGCGCCATTGCGCGAGTTGTGCGGGCCGGGTGCGATGGTTTGTACTTGGTGGATGCGGCGCAATCGCTGGGCCACGTGCCCTTTGACATGCGCGCGATGGACGCGGATTTAGTGGCGTTCCCTGGGCACAAGGGGCTGCTGGGGCCGACGGGCACGGGTGGGCTGGTGATCAGGCCGGGCGTTGAGCGGCGGATGGTGACGGTGCGCGAGGGTGGGACTGGGTGGCTCAGCGAGCTTGAGGCGATGCCCGAGCAGTTGCCCGAGCGGTTCGAGCCGGGGAGCCACAACACGATCGGGATCGCGGGCCTTGGCGCGGGCGTGCGATGGCTGCTGGCGCGCGGGGCTTTGAACGTCATGCAGCACGAGGCGCGGCTGACGTCGCGTTTGCTGGCAGGGCTGGCCGGGGTGCCGGGGCTGCGGGTGTTGGGGCCGGGGGTGCTGGGGCCGGTAGTGCTGGCGCGAGAGCTGAGCGAGTCGTCAGTTGGTGGTGAGAGCAAGGCGCGTGCTGGGGCGCATGGTGGGGGGCGGCTCGAAGCGCAGGCACGGGCGCAGCGTGAAGCGCAGGTGGGTCTAGGGAAGAATGGCGACGCGCAAAGTGGAGTGGGGCGGCGCGTAGGTGTGGTGAGCTTTGTGCACGCGGGCGTGACGCCGACGGCGATGAGCGCGGGGCTTGAAGCGCGGTTTGGGGTAATTAGCCGGAGCGGTTTGCACTGCGCGCCGCTGCTGCACGCGGCGCTGGGAACGGGTGTGTCGGGCGCGACGCGGTTGAGTGTCGGGCCGTTCAACACCGACGCGGACGTGGACGTAGCGGTACAGGGTGTGCGCGAGCTGTGCGGCGAAGCCGGGCGGGCGACGGCGAGAGTGGGGGGCGTAGAGGACGGGGCGCTGGCGCGCGAGCCGGGCGCGGTGACGCTGTGAGCGGCGAGCAGAACAAGGCTGGGGGGCCGGGCGGCGGTTGGGGCGCGCTGCCGGAGATGTCACCGACGCTGAGGTTTACCGATCGTGTTGCTGAATATGTGGCGTGCCGACCGTCGTACGCGGCGGGGGCGGTTGCGCTGGTGGTGTCGAGCCTGCCGGTGTCGTGCGGGGTGATCGCTGATGTGGGGGCGGGGACGGGGATCTTCGCGCGGCAGTTGGCTGATGAGTTGCTAAAGCGCGGCGGCGGCGGTGGCGGGGGCAGCGATGGAGGCGCGTCTGTCGGCGGGGCCAGGGGTGCTGCGCGCGGCGGCGGCGGTGGTGTGGCTCGCGGCCGTGTGATTGCGGTCGAGCCCAACAGCGCGATGCGTGCAGAGATTGTGCCGCATGGTTTGATCGACGCGCGTGACGGGACGGCGGAGGCGACGCGGCTGGCGGCGCGGAGCGTGGGCGCGGTCGTGGCGGCGCAGGCGTTTCACTGGTTCAGGCCGTCGGAAGCGATAGCGGAGTTTGCGCGCGTGCTGGTGCCCGGCGGGCGTGCGTGGCTGGTGTGGAACGACCTTGACGAGAGCGACGCGCTGGCGGCGGATTATCGCCGCGCGATGCTGGAGGCCAGCGAGGATCACCCGGCGGCGAACGGGTTTGCGCGGAATAAGCACTACGAGCATCTGCGTGATAGCGCGCTGTTCAGCGGGCTTGAGCAGCGTGAGTTTGCGAACCAGCAGCGGTTTGATGCCGAGGGGTTGCTGGGGCGGGCGCGGAGTGCGTCGTACTGCCCAAAGGGCGGCCCGCGCTGGGCGCGGCTTGAGCGTGAGCTTCGTGAACTGGCGTCGCGGCACGCCGAGGGCGACGGGCACGTGACGCTGCGGCTGGTTACGCGTGTGTACGGCGCGCAGCTAGCGTGATTGGCCGGTGCCGATGGCGACGTAGCGCTGCGTGGTGAGCTCTTGCAGGCCCATGACGCCGTAGGCGTGCAGGCGTGTGGTGCTGATGCCGATCTCGGCGCCCAGGCCCAGGGCGTGTCCGTCGTTCATGCGTGTGCTGGCGTTGTGGAGTGTGCAGCTGGCCTGGACGCGCGTGAGGAACTCGTCTGCGGCAAGCCGGCTCTGCGTGATGATCGACTCGGTGTGTGACGACCCGTAGCGGTCGATGTGCGCGACGGCTTCGTCAAGCGAGGCGACGAGCTTGACGGCGATGGTGAGGTCAAGGAACTCACGCCCGAAGTCATCGGGGCTTGCGAGTACGAGGTGCGCGGGTGAGGTGTCGAGTCGAGCGTCGAGTCGGGCGGCGAGCGCGAGGCGGAGCGTCTGCGGGCACGCGCGGGTCTGCACGCCGGCGGCGGCCAGCGCGCTCAGCAGCGCGGGGATGAAGCGCTCGGCGACGGCCTGGTGCACCAGCACGCACTCGAGGGCGTTGCATGTTGCGGGGGCTGTGGTCTTGCCGGAAACGCACAGGCGCAGGGCCATATCAAGGTCCGCGTCGGTGTCGATGTACGCGTGGCAGACGCCCTTGTAGTGCTGGATGGTCGGGATGGTGCTGTGCTGGGCGACCCAGCGGATGAGGTCTTCACCGCCGCGGGGGATGACCAGGTCAATATGTTCGCGCTGCTTGAGCAGTTCGAGGAGGGCGGCGCGGTCGGTGGTCGTGATGGCGGTGAGTGCGGCGGCGGGCAGGCCGTGGTCGGCGAGCGCGCGGTGGGCGAGGCTTGCGAGCAGGCGGTTTGAGCGTGCGGCTTCTTTGCCGCCCTTGAGGATCGCGGCGTTGCCGGCCTTGAAGCAGAGTGCGAAGGCGTCGATGGTGACGCCGGGCCTGGCCTCGTAAATCATGGCGATGACGCCCAGCGGGCAGCGGATCTTTTTGACATCAATCCCGCTGGGCCCGCGCCACTGCGCGGTGGTTTGGCCCACTGGGTCTGGCAGCGCGGCGACGGCGCGGAGCTGCTCGGCGAGTTGGTCAACGGCGCCGTCAGTAAGTGCGAGGCGCTGGAGTTTGGCTGGCGCGAGGCCCTCGGCGCGGGCCTGGTCGCAGTCGGCGGCGTTCGCGATGAGGATCGCGGGCTTGGACTGCTGCAGGAGCGCGGCGAGCGCGAGAAGCACGGCGTCTTTGACAGTGGTTGGGACTGTGGCGAGCACGCGCGATGCCGCGCGAGCGGCGCGGGCCATGGGCTCGATGTCGGCGGTGGTCAGCTCGGGCTGTGCGCTCGAACCTGTGAGAGTGTTTGGGTGTGTAGGTTGTAGCGGGATTGACGGGGGGGTCATGGGCGCTGCTCGGGTACTTCGGGGATGATGACGACCATGTCGCTGCGGTGCACGACCTCGTCGGCGTAGCAGAAGCCGAGGGTAATGGTGATCTGCGAAGCTTTTTTGCCCATGATGCGCCGGGCGTCGTCGGCGTCGTAGGCGGACAGGCCGCGGGCGATCGTAATGCCGTCGGGCCCGGCGATATCGACGGTTTGGTCGCGGGTGAACGAGCCGTGGACGGCGGTGATCCCGCCGGGCAGGAGGCTGGCGTTGCGGGTGGTGATGGCGCGTGCGGCGCCTGCGTCAACGGTGATGGTGCCGGCGCTGCGTGCCGCGCCGGCGAGCCAGCGCTGGCGAGCGCGCGTGCGTGCGGCGCGGGCGGGGGTAAAGAGCGTGCCCAGTGGCTCACCGGCGAGTACGCGCGTGATGACGCGGTCGTCAGCGCCGCCGGCGACGATGGTGGTGATGCCAAAGCGTGCGCACAGGGTCGCGGCGGCGAGCTTGGTGGTGAACCCGCCGGTGCCGACGGCGCTTGTGCCGGTGGCGATGTGCGAGCGTGCGGCGGCGAGCGCGTCTGGGCTGACGGTGGCGAGGATGCGTTGCGGGTCGTTGTGCTCGTAGAGCCCGCGGGCGGTGGAGAGAATGAGCAGCGCGTCGGCGTCGATGGCGCTGGCGGTCAGGGCCGAGAGATGGTCGTTGTCGCCGAGCTTGATCTCGGCGAAGCTGGTCGTGTCGTTCTCGTTGACAATCGGGACGGCTCGGCGCGCGAGAAGCTCTGCAAGTGTGCGGCGCGTGTTGAGCGCGCGGTCGCGGCGCGAGAGGTCATCGGCGGTGTAGAGCGCCTGCGCGGCGGTGATGCCGTGGCCCGCGAGCGCGGCGGTCCATGCGGCCATCAGCAGCGGCTGGCCGACGGCGGCGGCGGCCTGTTTGTGGCTGATGGACTTGGGCGGCTTTGCGAAGCCGAGCTTGGCGTAGCCGCTGGCGATTGCGCCGGAGGAAACTACTACCACGTCAAGCCCGCGCGCGTGGAGCTGCGCGAGTTGGCTGGCGAGTGCCGCGACGCGCGGCTGCAGCAGCGTGCCGGTGGGCGCGAGCACGCCGCTACCGATTTTGACGACCAGGCGGCGGATCGGCGGAAGTTCACGAAGAGGCAGCTCGCGCAATGGAATCTCGCGCGGTGGTATGTCACGCGGAGGAATCTCTCGCGATGAGATTGGCACAAGTGGCGGCGCGGTCCTGTTCGTGGTGCGGGCGGGGCTGTTGTTCGCGGTCCGCGCGGGTTGTCGCTTGGGTTGCGGCACGGGCAAAGGTAGCGAGGGGTTGGGCCGCAGTGTGCGGGCGGGCGCGAGCGGGCGCGGGTGAGCCGCCGGGCGGGCGCAGGCGGGTGCGTGAGAGCCGCCGGGCGGGGTCGTGCCGTACGCTCGGGCTCATGGGCACGGACCTGGGACAGACATTGGGCGCGGCTGAGGCGACGGGCGCGGGCCCGCGGGTGTCGAGCGGGCTCTCCGGCGAGCGGCACTCGCAGGCGGCGGCCGAGGAAGCGTGCGGGATGGCGCGGGCGGGGCTGTCGCGTGGCGGCGTCGCGGCGCGGGCTGATGTGGTGCTGGTGTTTGTCAGCAAGCATCACGCCAACGAGCTTGAGGCGGTCGAGCGGGTTATCTCGCGTGAGCTGGCGCCGCGGCATGTGGTGGGTACATGGGCCGAGGGCGTGGTGGGTGGCGCGCTGGAGGTTGAGTCATCGCCGGCTGTCTCGTTGCTGGCGTGCGATCTGCCCGGCGTGCAGTTGAGGGTCTTTGACCAGGGGAGCATTGAACGCGTGGCAAGTTCGGACGCGACCGCGATGGCTGACGCGCTGGCGCAGGCCGCGGGGCTTGATGTGCGGCACCGTTGCAGCGTGCTGATGGCTGATCCGTTCAGCACGCCGGTAGACAAGTTGATGGCGGGGTTGACCATCGGTGCGGCGCGAGCGCGCGCGGGGGTTGGGGCAGGCCTTGTCGGGCACGCGGGCCTTGCTGCGGCCGGCGCGGGGCCGGTGATTGTCGGTGGGCTTTGCTCGGGGCTGACGCGACCCGGCGAGGCGCGGCTGCTGCTTGACGGGCGCGTGCAGGCTGGCGGCTTTGTTGGGCTGTCAATGAGCGGGGCGATTGAAGCGCAGGCCGTGGTCTCGCAGGGGTGCAAGCCCTTGGGCCCGGTGCTGGTGGTCACCGGCGCTTCGGGCCCGGTGGTCAAGACCCTTGGCGGTCGGCCTGCGTTGGGTGTTCTGCGCGGGTTGATTGAAGAGCTTGACGAGGTGCGACGGCGCGAGCTTGGGCGCGGGCTGATGCTGGGGCTGGCGGTCAGCGAGTTCCGCGACCGGTTTGGGCGTGACGACTTTCTACTCCGCGGGATCTTGAGCGTCAACGAGTCGGAGGGCTCGATCATGGTGGCTGACCACGTGCGCGTGGGGATCACGGTGCGGTTCCACGTGCGTGATGCGCAGGCGGCGAGCGATGATTTGCAGATGCTGATGGCCGCGCAGGCGTTGCACGCGCCCCCGCTGGGCGGACTGCTGTTTACGTGCAACGGGCGCGGGACGAGGATGTTTAGCGGGCCGCACCACGACCCGGGCTGCGTACAGCGCGCCTTTGGTGAGCCGGTGCCTGGAGAGCACGCCGCCAAGAGCGGGAGTGCGATGGGTGGCGCGGGCGGCGCGGGTTATGGGGGCTCCGGGCTCGTGCCCTTAGCAGGAATGTTCGCAGCTGGCGAGATCGGCCCGGTGGGTGGCGAAGTGCGTCTACACGGGCAGACGGCGTCCGCAGTGTTCTTTAGGCGAGCCACAGCATTGTGAGGGGCCCTGTGAGCAGAGCCCTTAAGCGGTGCCGCGGACGGGACATGAGGTAGAGGCGTGAGCGGCGCGACTTACTTGTTCTTGGCGGCGCTGTCTTCGATGTTATCGCCGAGGTTCTTGACGTCCTTGCCGAAGCCCTCGGTGGTGCCGCAGGCGGGCAGGACCATCAGTGCGGGCACCAGCAGAGCCATCGTCAGCAGCGTGGCGGTGAGTTGCGCGGAGTAGACGCGGCGTTTGGCCTTCCGCGAGACGGTAGCGGTGGCGGGGGTGATGGCCGTGGCGGCGGTGATGGACGTGGCGGAGGTGGCGGACGCTCGGATGGTCATGATCATGGTTCTTCGCTCTTGAGGGGACTTGGCGGCGACCAGGGCACGGCAAGGTCGATGCACGAGATAAGCATGGGCCGCCGGCGCACGCGGGCCATGAGGGAGCGGTGCTGGATTGTCGCCGCGGCCAATCACGCCTCGGCGAAGCCCTCGCGGATCGCCAGACGCATGAGGTCAGATCGCGTCGTGATCTCCAGCTTGCGCATCATGCGCTCCTGGTGCCCGTCGATGGTCTTGACGCTTCGGCTGAGCTGGACGGCGATCTGCGAGCGCGAGAGGCCTTTGCCGATCAGGCGCAGCACCTCGGCCTCGCGTTTGCTCAATGAGCTGACCATCGTCTTTGGCGCGGCCGGTGCGTCACCGGTCCCAGCGTGCTGGCCCCCCCCGTTCTGACTTGCGCCCTGCACCGCCGGGCGGCACCGCTCGCTGACCTTCCGGCCAAGGGTCATAGAGCCTGGGCGCGACTGCACCACGGCGATGATCCCTTCGACGATCTCGCTGAGCTCCTCGCCCTTGGAGAAATACCCGCTGACGCCAGCGGCGTGCCCCGCGCTGATGTACGAGTCGCGGACGTGCGCGCTGAGCACGATGGTCCGCACGCGCGGGAACGCGCGGTGCAGACGGTCGGCGGTCTCGAACGCGTCGGGTCCGGGCATCTCGACGTCAAGCAGGACCACGTCGGGCTCGAGGCGGCGGACCTCATCGACCAGCCGCGCTGCAGAGGGAAGACTCCCGACGATCGTCAGGCGCCCGGTGATCCCGAACTGCGCGCGAAGGCCCTCGATGAGCACGGCGTGGTCGTCAACGCACAGCACCTTGATTGCGTGCGGCGCGATCTGGCCCCGCGTGCTGGACGCAGGGGAGGCAAGCGACGGACGTGCCGCACCGTTGGTCGAGGGGGCGTGGGCACGTGGCGCTGGCGCGAGAGCGGCCGGGCTCGCGGACATTTTGGTGGCCAGATTGGAGGCCAAATTGGTGGCCAAATTGGAGGCCAGGTTGGTGGCCTGGGGCTGGGCGCGAACTGCGGCCTGTTCCGGCGCTGTGGTCATGGCGTTGGTGGTGGAGGCGTGGGCGGCGGAACTTGATGGGTTGCTCGGCTTCATGGGCTCTCCAGTGCTGGTGGTGCGAGGCGTGAGACGATCTCGGCCAGCGTGCCGCGGATCGTTGGGAAGTCGTCGGGCGGGTCGATGATGGTGGGGTTGAGGGCGGTCCAGCCGGCCAGGTCGCGTTGCGGTGGTGGGCCCAAGAGCACCAAGCGAGTTTCGGCGCGGGCGGCGCGCCAGCGGGTTGCGTTGCTCAGCGCGGCGCGTGTTGGTTCAGTGACCCAGAGCTGGGCCATTCCAAGGCCAGAGGCGCCCGCGGGTTTGATGTGAACCCCGGCCAGCAATAGGACCTGCGCGACCAAGGCGGAGGTGCGGTGATTGCGCAAGGTGATGACGGCGACGACCGCGGGGCGGGTATCCGCAGGGACATTGGGGCTGTGCGGCGCGATGGGAATGACCAGCGTCACAGTCGAGCCCTTGCCAAGCTCCGAGGCGATCTCAAGCTCGCCGCGGGCTCGCCTGACGACGCGCTGGGTCAGCGTCAGGCCCAGGCCGGTGCTCATGCGCCGGGGCTTGGTGGTAAAGAACAGGTCCAGCGCGCGACGGCGGACCTCGGGGGTCATACCGGTGCCGTTGTCAGCCACGCTCAGGCGGATCGACTGCCCATCGCCGCTGGGCACGCCGCGGATGCTGACTGTCGGCCGCGCTCGCACTGCGGGCAACGCCTCGCCCGCGTTGACAATCAGGCTCAGTACCGCCTGTGTCAGCCAGTGCGGCGCTATGGCCGCCAGCGGGAGCGTTGCGGGCAGCGAGACCTGTATCCGGACGCGTTTGGGCAGGGCCTTGCGCAGCAAGTTGCCCACCGTGTCCCACCAGGAGCGAAGGTTGGTCGAGAGCTCGGCCCGATCGGCGGCCCCGCTGTCATCAGGATCGAGCGCCAGAAAGTGCAGCCCGTCGCTGAGGTGCTGAAGATAGGCGATCGAGCGGCGTATGGCCACCAAGTGCGGCGCGGCAGCATCGGGCAGGCCCTTGTGCTCAATGGCGTTAAGGTGCGCGCGCACGGGCAGTAGCACGTTGTTCATGTCGTGCCCGAGGCCCGCGGCCAGCGTGCCCAAGGCGGCGAGGCGGTCGGCCATCTGCAGGCGCAGGTTGGCGCTCGCCAGCGCGCAGGTCTGGGCGGTGATCAGCTGCTGCAACCGAGTGCGGTCTGCGGGGCTTGAGGGGCTGACGTCGATCTCGCTGGTCACGTCACGGACGATCCCGATGAAGTAGGGGCCCGCGTGCGCTGGCAGGTCAGCGCGAGACATCGACAGCTCGATCTGGATGCCCCTGCCGTCCTTGCGGATCGCGTCAAACCGGCGCGTGCGGGTCAGCGTCTTGGCCACGTCGGCGTGGCGGTAGCGGTCAAGGTAGCGGTCCAGCGCTGAGCGCCGCGGCTCGGGGATCAGCACCTTGACGTTCTTGCCCAGCAGCTCGTCTGGCGTCCACCCGAAGACCTCGCGCATCGAGTCGCTCGCCGACTGGATGACCCCTTGGTCGTTCATCGTGATGATCGGGTCCAGGGCGGTGCCGCGACGAACCCTGCGGGCCATCCGCGTGGGCGCGTGAACGCCGTTGTGCGACAACGACTTTGCTGAACGAACCTGTGATGCGGCCCGGGCGGGCGCGGCCCAGGCAGGCGCAGCGGCTCGCGCATCGACGCGGCCGACGGCTCGGGCGGGATTAGTTCGCACGGGCATCTGCTCACTTTAACCACGCCCGGGCCCGCCGCAAGTTTCAATGACTAGTAGAGCGGATATTAAAGGAACTTTCCGTGTGGCAGCGGGGTCAAGCTTGGTACATGTTTGTTCAGTGCAGAGAGACCATACCTGACGCCGGGCTTTGCCGGGGTCGCAACTGAAGGGGCCACCATGATCGGAACCGTGCTTCTCATCGTCCTTGTACTCCTCGTGATCGGCTCGTTGCCGGTGTTCTCGTACAACCGCAAGTGGGGGTACGCCCCTAGCGGCCTTCTCGGCACCGTGCTGATTGTGCTGCTCATTCTGGTTTTGCTAGGCAAGATCTAACGCACCAAGGCCCGCCGAATCGAGGCGGCGGTCGAACCATGCTTGTTCGACGCCGCGGAAGGAACTGATGCCTAACCCCATGACCACTTTCACTTCTGCGCCGGTGTTGCCGTTGGAGGTCGCCCGAGAGATCTCCTTGGCGCTAGGTGTGGACCCGCTACGATCAGGCACACGCCGCCTAGCCCGCGCGATCGCGAGCTCTGCAGCCCCCAATCAAGCCCCTGTGGATAAAGCACCGCGCGTGATCGTGCTCGGTGGGCGCGCCTTGCCCGCGTTGCCCGCGTTGCCCGCTATTAGGGCCTGTTGATCCAGACCCACCACCAGGCACTTATACGCCGCATATTGCCCGTAGTGAGATTCCCGTCGTCGATCAGCGCGTCGACTTGCTGGGCATCGGCGCCGCCGACGGTGCTGTTGGCCAGGACCATCGCGGTGCCGGGCTGGGAATTGAGGTTATGGCTGTACCATGTGCCGCCATAGGGCGAGGTCACGCTACCGGCAGACTGCAGGTAACGCTCTAGCCCTGGAAACATTACCTCCCAGACGACCTCGCGCGCGGGCTCGCCGTTGTCCATTTGATACTGCTGCACCGCGCGGGTTAGCAGCTTGAACTGCTCCGCCATTCGGCTCACGCGGGCCCGCTGGCTGAAGTCAAAGAACCTCGGGATCGCCACGCCCGCGATCACCGCGAGCACCACGATCACCGCGATCAGCTCAATGAGCGTGAAGGCGCCGCAACGCCGAGATGGGTGTGAATATGCGGACACCTCTCCGCAGTCGGCACATCGCCCACGCTTCTTGAACCAACCGCGCGGATGCCAGGCCACCAAGGACCGATAGCCGCGCGATCTGCCTTGCGAGCTGGGGCCCGCAGCGCCGCTCAGCCCCAGTATTCGTCGGGCGTCGGCTCGCCGGGTGTTGGCTGGGCCGTGGGCATGCTGATGGTCCGAACCGGGACGCCCGGCGGGAGCGCCGCGATGAACGCGCGCCCATAGCCGGTCGCCACGATCCGCCGGTCGAGCACCACGACCTGCCCGCGATCGGTGCTGCTGCGGATCAGTCGCCCGAACCCTTGGCGGAAGCGCAGCACCGCGCGGGGCAGGCTCTCCTCGCGGAACGGGTCTCCGCCGCGGGCCTTGATGCGCTCGCAGCGGGCCTCAATCAGCGGGCGGTCGGGGGGGTCAAAGGGCAGCTTGGTGATGATGACGTTGCGCAGCGCGTCGCCGCGGACGTCAACGCCCTGCCAGAAGCTCGCCGCGCCCAGCAGCACGCTGGCCGGGTCGGTCCGGAAGCGGTCCAGCACATGGCCGGGCCGCCCGTCGCGCCCCTGCACGAGCATCGGCAGCCCCGCGGCGTGCAGCGCGGGCTCAAGCAGAGCGGCGCACGCGTTCATGGTCGCATTCGACGTAAACAGCACGAACGCGCCCCCATTCGTGCTGGCGGCGTGGTGCAAAATGCGATCCGCCAACCGCTGGATGTACCGCTCATGATCATTAACCGGGCCCGCGGGCTGGCAGCCACCGGCCCAGCCTGCGCTCAGGCCATCTTCTGGCTCCTGGGCGCGCCCGGGTCGGCGTGTTATGGGTGTGCGACCGGCCGCGCCACCAGCCGAGCGGCGCGGGTCGGGTACGGTGAGGTCAACGATCAACTCAACCTGGGTGGCGTAGTCAAAGGGCGAGCCGAGCTGCAGCGTCTGTGCGTCCGCCACCCCCAGCCGCGCGGTGAAGTGGGCGAAGGGATCTGCGGGTTGTTTGCGCGCCTTGCGTTCGGGCGGGCTGCGTTCAGGCGGGCTGCGTTCGGGCGGGCTGCGTTCAGGCGCGCTGCGTTCAGGCGCGCTGGTGCGCGAGTCACCGTCAACGTCAGCCTCCGCGTCCACGTCAGCGACAAACCGCGGCTCGGCGCGGCGTTCTGGCGTGCTGCCTCGACCCTCTGATCCAGGCGCGCCAGCGGCTGCGGAATCTACCGCGCTGGTCCCCGTCGCCAGCGTCGCGCTGGTCATCACGATGCCCAGCTTCTTGCTGAACAGGTGTTCTTGCAGCGAGGCGCCCGCGTCGATTGGCGCGCACGCAATCTTGACCCGCGGCCGCCCGCGCCCCGGCGCCGCGTCGGCCCCTGATTCAAGCCCGCCCTCCACCCAATAAACGCTCGCGCTCTGCTTCTGCTGCGTCAGCACCTCGGCGTCAAACGCGATCGCATCCGCCCGCACGGCATAGGCGTTGAGCTCGAAACGGTCCTCCTCGCCGCTGTCGCCCTTGAGCGCCTCCTTCAGCGCGCGAAGCTGCACGCCCAGGCGCCGCAAGACTACCGGCAGCTGCGTCTGCACCAAGCGGCCCGCGGGCAGCCGTCCGCCGCGCAGCTCGCCAGAGCGCACCAGCGAGAGCAGCTGCTCAAACAGCGCGCGTGAGTGGGCCTGCGCCTCATCGCTTATCGCCACGCAGCGGTCAATGAGCGCCTGCGCGCTGACGTCACCGGCCCCGCCGCCGCCGCGCTTAACCACGCTCGCGGCAAGCTGAGGCAGGTACCCGCGCCCGGAGGTGTGGTCGCACAGCACGCGCAGGTAATGCTCGACGCGACCCTCGGTCAGCGAGAGCCCGAAGTGCTCGCTAGCGACCTCCTCAAGGCTGTGCGCTTCGTCAAAGATTACGTGCTGATACTCAGGTAGGAACCCCGTGCCGTTGGCCTTGAGCTTGAGGTCGGCGATGAACACCGCGTGGTTGCAGATCAGCAGGTTGCCCAGCTCGATCGCCGCCCGGCTTTTCTGATAGAAGCACTGCTGATAGCGCGGGCACCGCCGCCCCATGCAGTTGTCCGTGTCGCTCTGCACGCGGTCCCAGATGCCAGGGCGCTCCAGCGGCGGCAGCGTCTGCAGGCTGCCGTCGTCGGTCGTGTACGCCCAGTCCTCGATCACGTGCAAGCTGCGCCGCTCGGCCTGGTCGGTCAGCAAAGAGCCCTGCCGCTTGCTGGCCATCTCAAGCCGACGGATCGAGACGTAGTTGCCGCGCCCCTTGACCAGCACCGGGGCCAGCGGGACGCACGCGCCGCCGTCAAGCCCCCAAGGCGCGGCGTCGTTGCCCATCGTCCCAGTCAGCAGCGGAACATCCTTACGCAGCAGCTGCTCTTGCAGGTTGATTGTGTGCGTAGAGATCACCACCCGCTCGTGATGCGCCACGCACCGCAGCATCGCCGGCACCAAGTAGGCGAAGCTCTTGCCCACGCCCGTGCCCGCCTCCACCACCAGCCGCCCCTTGGACGCCAGCGTCCGCGCGACGGCCTCGGCCATTTTCAGCTGCTGCGGCCGCGCGTCAAACCCCGGGCCAAGGGCCCGCGCCACCGGCCCGCCAGGGCCCAGGATGTCACGCTCGGGGCGTCGCACGCTCACTCAGCATACGGGGCCTGTTGGGTGCGGCGTGCGAGAGTGCTTCCTCCGTCCACGAGCGCCCTCACGCCCACACGCACCCGCAAGTCAGCACGGCCAAAAACAAACAAGTCCCTGCACGGGCCGAGTTTCGGCACCTTACAGGGACTTGGGGTTGTCGACTTAACGTTGAACGCTGCTGCTGACGAAGACTTACTTGCCCACAACGCTGGTGATCGCGCCGGCGTACGCGGCCTCGGGGTTCAGGCCGACCCACTTCTGCACGATCTGCCCCTTGTTGAAGAGGATGACTGTCGGTATCGCGCTGATCCCGTACTTGATCGCGATGTCACGAGAGTCATCGGTGTTGACCTTCCCGACCTTCGCCTTGCCCGCGAAGCTGGTCGCGATCTTCTCGATCGTCGGGGTCAGCATCCGGCACGGCTGGCACCACTCTGCCCAAAAGTCCACCAGCACTGGCTGGTCGCTATCTATGACCTGGGTCTGGAAGTTGCCGTCGGTAAACTCGTGCACGTTGGCGCTGGCCATGGTTCTGCTCCTGCTGTTCTTTCGCGCCGGCCTCAAGCCCTGTGACGCCTCAAGGGGGCTTGCCCGGCGGTCGTTTCCTTACGAGCGCTGACGAACGATGGTTCGTCGATGCCGATGCTAGCGCCTTGCACGCGCGGCTGGCACGCCATTGCAGAAGCGAGCGCGCGGAGCAGGAACTTTCCTACCGCTTCGCCTTGCAGGGGGCCGGTTTCCCGCCCGCGGTCGGGCCGCACGCCTGACTCTATCACTCATCCCCCATCGCTCATCCCCCATCACTCAGCGCTCATTACTCATCGCTGCTTTCCGCCCTCACCCTCGCACCGTCAAGATCGCGCTGTGCGCGGCCACGTTGTGGATCCGCACCAGCCGCGCGCCCGCCGCGACGTGTCGCGCCGCCAACAGTGCGCTCGCGTCATCGCGCTGCGCGGGCGTGTGCCCCGGGCCAAGTGGTTCTACGCCCAGCCCCGCCGCCTGCCCGCCCGCCGCCCACGCGCCCACAAAGCTCTTGCGGCTGATCCCACTGAGCACCGGATAACCAAGCTCCGCAAGCTCGCCCGTACGCTCGATCAGCTCAAGGTTCTGCTCAACGGTCTTGCCAAAGCCCAGCCCCGGGTCGATCACAATCGCCCCGTGCGGCACGCCCGCGTCCATCGCCGCCAGCGCGCGCCGCGCCAGAAACTCGCCAACCTCATGCACGCAATCCCCGTACGTCGGCGCCTCGCGCTCGCCGGTAAGCCCGTACCGCGTGCTGTAGCTGTCAGCCCCGGGCACAGCGCGCCGGTGCATCAAAGTGATCCCGCGCCCGCGGGCCGCGCACAGCGCCAGCATCCCGCGGCTCTCGGTCCCGGCTGAGACGTCATTGACCGCGTCCGCCCCCGCGTCAAACGCACCAGCCGCCACCGCCGCAAGCGTCGTATCAATCGTGATAACCACCCCGGGCAGCGCGGCCCGCACGCCCAAGATCGCCGGGATCACGCGTGCAAGCTGCTCATCAGCGCCCACGCGCTCCGCGCCGGGCCGCGTTGACTCACCGCCGATATCCAGCACGCTCGCGCCCTGCTCTACCGCGCGTCGGGCGGCAAGCACCACCTGCGCCACGCCCTCGGCCGTCCCCACGTTCAGCACGCCACCATCAGAGAAGCTGTCGGGCGTCACGTTCAAGATCGCCATGAGCCGCGGCACGCTCAGGTCAAGCGTGCGGCCGACCCCGCCGTGATATGAGCTGGTCCAGATCATCGCCGCATCGTTGGCCCCTCGGCCGCGCCCGCGCTGTCGGACTCAGTTGGTTCGGACTCAGTTGGCCCGAGCACCCCCGCGCTGCCCGCACTATCTGGCCTTGCCAACGCCCCAAAGTCTGGTAGTATCCGCCCATGCTCGCACGGGTGCAGTCCTACCTCCTTCACGGCATTGACGCCCTGCCTTGCGAGGTCGAGCTTGACGTTGACGAAACGGCCATGAACCGCTCCGGCGTCGTCGGCCTGCCAGACGCCGCCGTCAAAGAGTCGCTCGAACGCGTCCAGGCCGCTTTGGCTAACAGCGGGTACGTCTGGCCCGGCGGACGCGTCCTGGTCAACCTCGCGCCCGCCGATGTGAGAAAAGAAGGCCCGCTCTACGACCTGCCCATCGCCATCGCCGCGCTGATGGCCTCGGGCGTCATCAGTGTGCTCGGCAAGCCTGGGCTTGCGCGCCCCCCAGCCCGAGACTCAGCCCGAGACTCAGCCCGAGACCCAGCCCGCGTCCCCGCCGCGGGCCCCGCTGCAGGCCCAGCACCAGTGCCCATCGAGGCGCTGAACCCGCGCCGCTACGTCTTCGCCGGTGAGCTTGCCCTCGACGGTCGGCTGCGTCCAATCAAGGGCGCCATTGCCATGGCCGCGCTCGCCAAGTCGCGCGGTCTCGCGGGCGTGGTCGTGCCGCGCCAAAACGCCGCAGAGGCCGCCGCCGTTCAGGGCATCGAGGCTATCGGCGTTTCGACCCTCATCGAGGTCGTCGGCCTGCTCAACGGCGCGATCGCGCCAACCCCGCACCCACCGTTGGATGTTGAAGGCCTGCTGGGCTCCGCGGTTGCTGATGTTGATTTCGCCGACGTCCGCGGGCAAGAGGCCGTCAAACGCTCGATCGTCGTGGCCTGCGCCGGCGGGCACAACATCCTCATGCTCGGGCCCGCGGGCACCGGCAAGAGCATGATGGCCAAGGCCCTCGCCGGCGTCTTGCCGCCGCTGACGCCCGACGAGGCCATCGAGGTCACCCGCATCTATTCATCCGCCGGGCTGCTGGCGGGCGGCGCTGGGCTCATCACGACCCGCCCCGTCCGCTCGCCCCACCACACCGCCAGCGCCTCGGCGGTCATCGGTGGCGGCTCGGTCCCGCGCCCGGGCGAAGTCAGCCTCGCGCACCATGGTGTGCTCTTTCTTGATGAGCTTGCCGAGTTCCCGCGTGATGTGCTTGAGACTCTCCGCCAGCCGCTGGAGGACCACGTCGTCACCATCGCCCGCGCCCACTCAACGCTGCGATTCCCCGCCAGCTTCATGCTCGTGGCGGCGATGAACCCCACCCCCAAGGGCGACATGCCCCGCGGCGAGGCTGGCCGACGCGCCATGGACCAGTACCTCTCCAAGCTCAGCGGCCCGCTGATTGATCGCATCGACATCCACGTCGAAGCCCCCGCCGTCCCCTTCAAACAGCTCAGTGCCACCAGCTCGCCCCCGGGCACAAGCAGCGCCCAGATGCGCGCTCAGGTCCACGCGGCCCGCGCCCGCCAAGCAAAGCGTCAAGGTGCCGCAACTCCCAACGCCCGCCTCAGCGGCCGCCAGTTAGACACACTCGCCCCGCTCTCCGAGCCGGCCCGTGAGCTGCTCGGCCGCGCAATGACCGAGCTTGGCCTCTCGGCCCGTGCCTACGACAAGATCCGCCGCACCGCGCGCACCATCGCCGACCTAGACAGCGCTGATGAGCTGAGCATCGAGCACGTCGCCGAGGCCGTCCAGTACCGCTTGCTCGACCGCAAGGTTTAGAACCCGCCAGCCACTCACGCGGCCCGTACAACAAACTCGCGCGCGCCGTCAAGGCGGTAGTAGCGCTCCAGCGCGTCAAAGAGCACAAACTCATCGCACAGCGCCACGCGGATCGGTGCGCCCACCACCGCGCTGAGCGTCCGCACGCCAAACTTGTGCGCCCGCACCAAGTGCTGCGGGCTGGTCAAGATCACCACCGTGCCCCGGTCCACCCGCAGCGGCAGCACGCGGAACTGCCACGCCTGCCGCGCAGTCACCGCGCCGCGCAGCTCGGGCAGCGGGCTGATGTCCGCCGCGCTGACCCGCTCGGCCAGCGCCGCATACTGCTCCGCCCAGGCCCGCTCGATCTCGCTGGGCGCAACGTCAAAGAGCTCCTCGGCCAGCAGGCCCAGGGGCCGCCCGCTGGTCAGCTGATGATCGAGCAGCTCGTTGCGCTGGTTGGTCGTCAGGCTGCCCTGGCGGATCAGCACGTCGCCGAGCTTCTCGTTGCGGTCGGTAGTGTTGTGGTTGGTGTTGAGCGCCATCAAGGTCCTCCGGTGCCCCGCGGTTATTGCCGCGGTGCACCTATTTGATCGGGCCCGCCACCCGCGCACTGAACGCACCGCCCCCTCGGTACCCGCGTCTGCGCCGGACACGCGGCGCGTGCCGGACGGGCTCACCTTGCCGCGCAGCGCGACCAGGCTCAGCACCGCGTCCGCAAATCTCAGCAAGTTTGCTTGCCCCCGCCATCATTCAATACAAGCACCCGCGTGGCTATCGGCGCTCAACCCATGCGAGCCTGGCGGCTATGCGGGCTCAAAGACCGAGAGCCCGCGCCCCTGAGCATCCCCACGCGTCGCGCGAGCCTACAACTCGGCCCTTGCTTACAGCCGAGCAGAACCCGATCGACAAAATGCATCCGGACGGGCTCGTGTCCGATATACACAAGCGAACAACCATGACCGAGCGGGCCACGCGCCGCGCCGGCAGAAAGGACCTCCCTGATGAACCGTTTTCGCACCTCGGCCTTGGCGTCCGCCCTCGTTCTGAGCGCCGGGTCCGCCCTGGCGCTCCCGCCGATCATGGACCGCGTCCCCGCCAACAGCGCGGTGGTCATTGTCATCCCCAGCCTTGAGCAGCTCGAGAAGGACGCCGCACGCATCGCCGCCCTGATCGGTCAGAGCGCCGAGTCTCCCCTTTCGCTTAAGAGCATGCTCAGCGATGAGCTCCCGGGCAAGATTGTCGCACAGCTTGACGAAAAAGGCGCCATCGCGTTTGTCATGCCTAGCGCCCCTGTGAAGGACGCCCAGGGCGAGCAGCAAGAGCCCAAGGGTGCCGTGCTCTTCGGCGTCAAGAGCTACGCCGAGTTCGTCAAGGCCGTCGGCGCCACCACCGAGGGCGGCGTCGACAAGTGGACCGCCGACGGTGAGGACCACTTCTTTCGCAAGGTCGGCGACACTCTCGCCGCCACCAGCAACGACAAGGCCCTCCTCGAGGCCATGGACTTCTCCCCCGGCAACTCCGCCAAGCACGCCGCCTTCATGGGCGCGCACGCCGCTCGAATGGCCGACAAGAGCGACATGGCGATCGTGATCGATGTCGCCAAGTTCCAGACCGTGATCGACGAGGGCATCAAGGAGATGGAAGGCAACCTGCAGGACATGGCCGCCATGGGCGGTCAGGCCCCCAACACCGCCGCCGTGAAGTGGTTGGTCGACAACATCGTCAAGCAGGCCAACAGCACCACCATGCTCCTGGACATCAACGACGCCGGCATCGCCCTCGAAATGGTCGGGGCTTTTAAGCCCGAGTCCAAGGTCGCCTCCCTCGGCAAGCTCAAGGGCAACACCCAGGCCCTGCTCAACCGCGTGCCCGCCGGGCCCTACATCATGGCCTTGGCCGCCGACCTCTCCAGCGCCGAGCTCCGCGCTTTCATCAGCGACATGCCCACGGGTGACGGCCCCGGTGCCAAGGTCCAGCAGGTCAACAACCGACTCATGCTTGAGAATGCCACCGGCGTTGCCGCAGTCCTGGGCGTGAACCCGGGCGGGATCATGAACGGCCTGCTCAACCGCATGGTCACCTACACCGCCGTTAAGGACCCCGCGGCCTATCTGGCCGCCTCCAACCTTCAGATGGCGCGGGCCTACGAGGAAGACAAGCTCGGCAAAATGACCGTCAAGCCCGCCGCCAATGACATCGAAGGCAAGAAGATTTTTGAGTACGGCATCACCATGACGCCCATCGAGGGCCTGCCCCCGCAGGCCATGCAGTTCATGTTCGGGATGACCGGCGGGCCCGCAGGCTACATGACCACCGTTGACGGGGCCGTCGTCACCACCGTCGGCAAGTCCTCAGAGCTCATGTCCGCCGCCATCAAGGCCGCCAACGGCGACAACGCCATCGGCGCCGACAAGCCCCTGGCCGATGCCGCCAAGAACCTGCCCCCCGCCCGCTTCGCCGAGATCTATGTCGGCGCAAAGGGCATCATCGACAGCGTCCTGCCCATGGCCGCCATGTTCACCGGCATGCCCATCAGCGTTGACATCCCCAGCAACCTGCCCCCAGTCGCCATCGGCATGAGCCCCACCCAGGGCAACGCCCTCCAAGGCACCATCTTCATCCCCAACCAGGTTCTCAAGGTGGGCGGCGACATCGCCAAGGCCTTCCAAGACGCCCAGAAGAACATGGAAGCGCCCGATGAGCAGCCCATGGAAGAGAAGCCCGCCAACGAAGGCAAGCCCAAGTTCTAATCGCCAGGCCCGCTTCCCCTAACTTGAACGTTGACCAAGGGGGGCCACCACGGCCCCCCTCTTTATGCGCTCTTCGCGCAGCTCGTCCAGCGACCAACCACCGCCGCGCTCTACCCTTTAATCATTCCATGCACGCGCGGGCAAGACACCTCGGGTTCACGCTCATCGAGCTGCTGGTGGTCATCGCCATCGTCGGCGTACTTATCGGCGTGCTGCTGCCCGCCCTCGCCGGCGCAAGACGCACCGCGCGCACCGTCGCTTGCGCAAGCAACCTCCGCCAGCTCTCGCTGCTCATCGGCACATACGCCCTTGACAACAAAGGCCGCTCGCCGGCGCTCGGCATTCCTTACGGCGCGCTGCCCAACTGGGCCTTTGTCGTTCAAGAGTCCATGGGCCGTTCGGGCCTCGCGCGTGACGTCTACGCCTCGGGCTCTGGCTCGCCGCTGATCTGCCCACAGACCGCCGCCAAGCTCGGCCCACAAACTCAGCGAACTTACGCCGTCACCGTCACCGGGCACAACAAAAACCCCTTCACCCAAGACCCAGACGACTACGACGACCAGCCCGTCGCGATCCGCCTTGACCTCGTACAGCAGCCTAGCGCCATGGCCCTGCTGGTAGATTCCGCCCTCGCGCCAGACGCGCCCCCAGAACGGACCGCCAGCGTTCTTGATTGGCGATTGCCAGACCACGTCGCCGTCCGCCTCGCCCGCCCGCACGCCGACGCCCGCCAGTTCAACTGGGTCAGCATTGACGGCTCCGCCCGCCTGGCCCCCGGCCCCAGCGAAGCCTGGAAGCAGCCGCTGCCCTAGCAGCAGGTCAATTTCTCGATCAACCCCACCTTCCAACCAGCGCTCAACCCCGCCCAGCATCTCGCGCCGACAGGGGTTATCATCGCCCGCAGTCGAGGCCGGACCCCGGTGCCGTTCCCGTGCGTATGGACGCTCGGAGCTGAGCATCGTGGAACCCAGCTCTCGCCGGAGAACGCCCGCCATGGCCAAGATGTTTTACTCGCTCGAGGAAGCCGCCGCCAAGCTGGGCAAGTCGCCCGATCAGGTCAAGGAGATGGCCGACAGAGGCCAGCTTGATCAGTTCCGCCAGCGCGAGGGCCTGGTCTACAAGAAAGAGCAGATCGACCTGCTCACCACCGGTGATGACGAGGGCGGCAGCATCCCGCTGGCCGACTCCGCAAGCTCAGACGCCATCAGCCTCAACGACTCGGACCCGGGCCGCCCAGGCGAGAGCACCAAAGAAAAGTCCGGCATCTCCATCTTCGAGGCCGACGACCTTGACGACGCGGTTGACGCCAGCGCCCAAACCCAGATCACCGGCTCCGTCGGCGGCATGAAGATGAACGACCCCTCGGGCTCAGGCTCGGGCCTGCTCGACCTTACCCGTGACAGCAAAGACGACACCGGCATCGGCGCCGGCATCCTCAGCGATGTCTACAAGGGCAACGACGACAAGGACGGCACCGGCTCTGACATGGCCGCCGGCCCCATGTCCACCTCAGACCGCAACGCCCTCTTCGAAAACGCCGGCGTCCCGTCAGACGTCGGCATGGCCGCCGCCAACGCGGGCATGATGCCCATGGCCATGGCCTTCCCCATCGATAAGTTCACCGGGCCCGCCGCCGGCTTCGCCGTCGGTACCATTATCAGCGTTGCCGTTGCGATGGCCGTCATCCTCCTGGCCATGACCGGCACCACCGGCGGCCTCATCGCTACCGTCAGCGAAAACCTCATGCCCATCGCCGGTGCGCTCGCGGGCATCACCGTCATCGCCGCCATCATCGGCTTCGTCCTCGGCCCCAAGAAGTAACCCCGGCCAGCGGCCGTTTCTTTGCCTTCACTCTTCACCTCGCGTCAGGCCCGGTTTCCGACCGGGCTTTTTGCCTTTGCTCCTTGCCTCGCGTCAGGCCTGGTTTCCAATCAGCCTCTTTGCCTTTGCTCCTTGCCTCGCGTGGGGCAGGATTTCATCCTGCCATCGGGCCGCAGGCCCGACCCTCATGGCTCATCGCTGCTCCACCGTCCCCGCCCCACCAGCCCTCTCGACCAATCCGCCTAACCTCACGCCATGAGCACCAGCCCCGCCAAAGACGCGCCCGCCGCCGCCGCAAGCCACACCGCCGACAAGCAGGCCGCCTTCGCCAAAGGCCTCGACGGCGTCATCGGCGGGCAGACCGCCGTCTGCTCCATCGAGCAAGATAAGCTCATCTACCGCGGCTACGAGATCCACGATCTCGCCGCTCATGCCACCTTCGAGCAAGTCGCATTCTTGCTTCTCGAAGGCCGCAAGCCCGGCGAGCATGAGCTCGCCCGCTTCAAGGCTGAGCTCATCGCCGAACGCGCCCTGCACCCCGCCGTCACCTCGTTCATTGAGTCCAGCGCCGGCTGGCTCGCCAGCGGCCGCGCCGTCCCTATGGACGTCCTCCGCACCGCCGTCAGCATCCTGGCCCACACAGACCCTGAGTGCCAGGACAACGCCGCACCCGCCGAACTCCGCAAGGCCAAACGCCTCACCGCCAAGATCCCCACCATCATCGGGCACATGCAGAACGTCATCGACGCCCGCGCCATCGTCGGCCTCGAGCGCGGCGGCGACCCCACCCTCGACCACGCCGCCAACATGCTCTATATGATGACCGGCAAAAGGCCCTCCGCAGACGAGGCACGCGTCATGGACGTCTCCCTCATCCTCTACGCAGAGCATGAGTTCAACGCCAGCACCTTCACCACTCGCGTCATCAGCGGCACCCTCTCGGACATGCACGGGGCCGTCTGCGGCGGCATCGCCGCCCTCAAGGGCCCGCTCCACGGCGGTGCCAACGAGATGGCCATGGAGATGCTCAAAGAGATCGTCAATGACGTCGGCGAGGCCGGCATCGGCACATCCAAAGTTGACGACTGGATGAACAACGCCTTCGAGACCAAACGCAAGCTCATGGGCTTCGGGCACCGTGTCTACAAAAACGGCGACCACCGCGCCGGCATCCTCATGGGCCTGGGCAAAAAGATGGCCGACAGCATCGACAACGCCGGCCAGCCCACCTTCGGCGCCCTCCGCGCACCCAGGTGGTTCGCCCTCGGCGAGCAGGTCCAGAAGATCATGCTCGACAAGAAGAAGATCCACCCCAACGTCGACTTCCCCTGCGGGATGACGTACTTCACCATGAAGATCCCCGTCCCGCAATACACCCCCATCTTCGTCGCCGCACGCATCACCGGCTGGTGCGCCCACATCATCGAGCAGCACTCCGACAACCGCCTCATCCGCCCGCTCAGCATCTACACCGGCCCCGCCGAGAAGAAGTGGTAAGCGAAGAGGCAATCGGGAAGGCGGCTGGGAAATAGCCATAGAGGAGCAGGCAATCGGCGCATCCGCGTCGTGCAGCGGCCGCTCACCCACCCGCACCCAATGCCCGCACCCGACCGTCCGGCTGGTTTGACTACCGACCGGCTGGACGGTACGATGGACCCATGAGGACCAAAGGCCCCCCCATGTCGCTGGACGCGCTGCTCGACGCCGCCGAGGAGGTCGTCGCCACCGCCGGCATCTCGGGCCTCACCTTTGACGCCGTCGCCGCCCGCGCCGGGGTCAGCAAGGGCGGGCTCCTGCACCACTTCCCGTCAAAGGACGCCCTCATCGCCGCGCTGATCCAGCGCATCGTCGGGCACTGGCGTGCGCTCTTCCTCGCCGCCGTCGACCGCGCCCCGCACGGCCCAGGCCGTACCGCCCGCGCGCTGCGCTCAATGGTCGCTGACTCACCCGCCTGCCCCGACGCCCCGACACACAGCACTGCCAACACCACCCCCGGCCCCACCCCCGGGCCCGACGCGGTCGCTTGGACCGAGAGCTGCCGACGCATGAGCATGACCCTCATGGCCGCCATGGTCAGCAGCCCCCAGCACCTTCAGCCCCTGCGCGACTCCTATCGCGACATCTTCCGCCGCCTTGACGCCGACGACCTCCCGCCAGGACACGCCGAAGCCGTCATGGCCGCACTCGACGGCATGTGGCTCTGGATGATGCTCGATATCCCCGGCATAGACCCCGGCTCGCCCGCAGGCCGAATGGCCCGGGTCATCGACGCACTCGACACACTCCTCCATCCCGTCCCCACAATCTTCACCACCTCCAACACCAACTCACCCGCGCCAACAAACGCCACCGCCAAACCATCCGCGCCTCTCGCGCGCCGCGCAACATCACCTCGCGCAACCACCACGCGCGCAACAACACCTCGCGCATCTGCCCGCACCAAGCCCAGCACCAACGCGCGCCGCACTCACGGCCGCTGAACATCAATCTCAAGCACTCGCCCCGGCACCTGCTCTACTTCACGCCTCAGTAGGATTCCACCATGACCGAACCCCAGCCCACCAGCTCCGCCGCCTCCACCAGCTCCGCCGCACCCGCCGCACCGATGAGCGCCGCCGCAGCCGCCGCACCCGCCGCGCCGCTGCCCCCCAAAGCCCCGATGGCCCGCGGCAGCCGCTTCGTCGGCTCGCTCCTTATCGTCGGCAGCTTGCTGCTCGGCGTCGCCGCCCTCGCCTACTGGAAGTACCACTCCATCCAAACCGCCATCGCCGACGCCGCCAACGCCCCCGAGCAAGCAGAGACCGTCGAGGCCGTCACCGTGAGCACCACCACCTGGTCGCCCGTCAGCAGCCTCGTAGGGTCGGTGCTTTCCCTCCAGAGCATCGGGCTCAGCAACCAGCTCGCAGGCTCGGTCACCAAGGTCGGCTTCACCAGCGGCGAGGTCGTCGAGGCCGGCCGCGTCCTGCTCGAACTTGACGCCTCCGCCGAACGCGCCAACATCGCCGCCGCAGAGGCCGCCGCCGTCGCGGGCGATCGCGCCATCGACGCCACCAAGGCCCAGGTCCGCGCACTCGAAGCCGACCTCCAACTCGCCCAGTCAAACCAGGCCCGCTTTCAGCAGGCCGTCACCGTCGGGGGCGTCTCACAGCAAGACGCCGACCGCGCCCGCACCGAGGTCACCCGCACTCAAGCCCAGCTCGACGCCATCAGCGCCCAGCTCATACAAGATCAAGCCAACCTCGCGCTGCTCCGCGCACAGGTCGTCCCCTGGCAGGTCATGCTTGATAAGAAAACCGTCCGCGCGCCCTTCCGCGCCCGCGTCGGCATCCGCTCGGTCTACCCCGGCCAATACCTCATGGAGGGCACCCAGGTCGCCACCCTTACCAGCGTCGATGACAAGGTCTATGTCGACTTCCTCATCCCCCAGAGCGTCGCCGCACAGGCCGTCCCGGGCATGAAGATCCCCGCCACCGGCTCGGTCCTCGGCCCCGGCACCAACATACTGACCGTTGAGGCCGTCGACGCCCAGGTTGACAACCGCTCACGCAATATCCGCGTCCGCACCTCTATCGCCGACCCCGCCGGCCGCCTGCGCCCCGGCATGTTCATCGAGATCTCAGTCCCCGTCGCGCTCCCGCGCCAAGTCGTCGTCGTCCCCACCGCCGCGCTCCGCCGCGCCGCCTACGGCGACCATGTCTTCACCATCAAGCCAGACCCCAAAGACGCCTCCAAACTCCGCGTCCACCAACGCATGGTCAAAACAGCCGGAAGCGTGGGTGAAATGGTCATCGTCACCGAGGGCGTCGAGCCCGGCGAACGCATCGCTGGCAGCGGGGCCTTCAAGCTCCGCGAAGGCCTCCTGATTAACCTCGCCCCCGCACCCCCCGCACCCGCCGCACCAAGCACGCCCGCCGCGCAAACCGAACAGTCCAAGCTGTAAGCGCCGACGCACGGTTTCCGCTCGCGTTCCGCGCTCACTAAATCTTCGCCTTCGCTCATCGCTCGTCACTCATCACTCATTACTCATCGCTACCTCTCCCTCTCCCGCCCCGGCTTGGGCCGCCCAGGAACCTCATGAAGTCCATCACCGACATCTTCATCCGCAAGCCCGTGCTCGCGGTCGTGATCAACCTCGTCATCATCCTCATCGGCCTCCGCGCGGTCTTCACGCTGCCCGTCCAGCAGTACCCCAAGATCGAGAGCAGCTCGCTGGTCATCACCACCGTCTACATCGGCGCGCCCGCCGACAACATCCGCGCATCCATCACCACCCCCATCGAGAAGGCCGTCTCCGCCGTCGGCGGCGTTGACTATGTCGAGAGCGCCTCGATCGCCGGCGTCTCCACCGTCACCGTCCGCCTCAAGCTCAACTACGCCGCCACCGCCGCACTCGCCGAGGTCTCCGCGCGACTTCAGCAGGTCCGCAGCGAGCTGCCCAGCGAGGCCGAGCCGCCCGCCGTCGAGATCCAGCGCGCCGACCGCCCGTGGGCCAGCTTCTATGTCTCCTACACCACCGACCAGCTCTCACGCACGCAGCTCACCGAGTACCTCGAGCGGGTCATCAGGCCCGAGCTCTCCACCATCCCCGGCATCCAACGCGCCGGCGTCGAGGGCGGCCGCCCACTCGCCATGCGCATCTGGCTAGACCCGCAGAAGATGACCGGCCTGGGCATCACCGCCGAGCAGATCAATACCGCCCTGCAACGCAACAACTTCCTCTCCGCCGTCGGGCAGGCCAAGGGCGCCAGCGTTCAGATCGACCTGCTCGCCAACACAGACCTCCGCAACGAGGAAGAGTTCCGCCAGCTTGTCGTCGCCGAGCGCGACGGCGCCATCGTCCGCCTTGGCGAGCTTGCACGCGTTGAGCTCGGCTCAGAAGAGGCCACCGGCGGCGCAAGCATGAACGGCAAGGACGCCGTCTTTATCAGCGTCTGGCCACTCCCCGGCTCCAACGAGATCTCCGTCGCCGCTGCGCTGCGCGACAAGCTCGCCGAAATCAAGCCCAGCCTGCCCGTAGGTGTTGACCAGCGCCTAGCCTACGACGCCACCAAGTTCATGAGCAACTCCATCAAGGAGATCTCCAAAACCCTCGGCGAAACCGTCCTGATCGTCGGCCTCGTCGTCTTCCTCTTCATGGGCAGCATCCGCACCGCCCTGGTCCCGCTCATCGCCATGCCCGTCAGCCTCATCGGCGCCGCCGCACTCATGGCCGGGCTCGGCTTCAGCCTCAACTTGCTGACGCTGCTGGCCATCGTGCTCGCCGTCGGGCTGGTGGTTGACGACGCAATCGTCGTGGTCGAGAACGTCGAGCGCCACGTCCGCGAGGGCAAGTCGCGCCCCCAGGCCGCCCTCATCGGCGCTCGAGAGCTCGCCGGCCCCGTCATCACCATGACCATCACCCTCGCCGCCGTCTACGCGCCCATCGGCATCCAAGGCGGGCTCACCGGCGTGCTCTTCAAAGAGTTCGCCTTCACCCTCGCCGCCGCCGTCGTCGTCTCGGGCATCGTCGCCCTCACCCTTAGCCCCATCATGTCCGCGCGGCTCGTGCACGAGGGCGGCAAGGAAGGCGCCTTTACCCGCTGGGTCAACCGCCGCTTCGAGACCGTCCGTCGTAGCTACGCCGCCCTGCTCGACCGCGTCCTGCAGCTCCGCCCCGCCGTCGTCGCCGGCTCGGTGCTGGTCATCCTCGCGGGCGTCCCGCTCTACATGTTCAGCGCTAAAGAGCTCGCACCCACCGAAGACCAGGGCGGCATGTTCGTCATCCTCACCAGCCCGCCAGAGGCCACGCTCGAGTACAAGGTCCAGCAAGGTGAGAAGATCGCCGCCGCACTCCAGGGCTTCAACGAGTCCGACTATGTGTGGCAGGTCATCTTCGGCGGCGGGGCCTTCGGTGGGGTCGAGCTCAAGCCTTGGCAAGACCGTGACCGCACCACCCACGAGATGATCGGCGAGGCCTTCGGTCGCGTCGGCGCCATCCCCGGCGTGCAGGCCTTCCCCATCCTCCCGCCCAGCCTGCCCGGCGCAGGCAACTACGACGTTGAGCTGCTCATCACCAGCCCAGATGAGCCCAAAGACATGGAGCCCGTCGCCACCGCGATGGTCACCGCCGCGTTCAACAGCGGCATGTTCATGTTCGCAGACACCGACCTGAAGATCGACATGCCCCAGGCCCGCGTGGTCATCGACCGCACCAAGGTCGCAGACCTCGGGCTCGACCTTGCCACCGTCGGCCAGCAGCTCGCCACCCTGCTCGCTGGCGGGTATGTCAACCGCTTCAACTTCGAGGGCCGCAGCTACAAGGTCATCCCGCAAGTAGAGCTGCGCGACCGCGCCACGGCCGAGCGGCTGCTCGATCTCAAGCTCGCGATCCCCACCGGGCAGCTCATCTCGGTCTCCAGCTTCGCCTCTATCGCCAGCGAGGTCGCGCCGCGCGCGCTCAACCGCTTTCAGCAGCGCAACAGCGTCAAGATCTTCGGCGGCGTCGTCCCGGGCGTCACCAAGGAGCAGGCTCTGACCGCCCTTGAGAAAGAGGCCAAGAAGATCCTCCCGCCCGGCTATGCCGTCGACTTCGCCGGCGAAAGCCGCCAGATCCGCCAAGAGGGCTCGCAGCTCGTCGGCACGCTGGGCTTCGCGCTCGCGCTGATCTACCTGGTCCTGGCCGCCCAGTTCGCCAGCTTCCGCGACCCGCTGATTGTGCTCGCCGGCAGCGTGCCCCTGGCGCTCTCGGGCGCGCTGGTCTTTACCTTCCTGGGCCTCACGACCATCAACATCTACACGCAAGTCGGGCTCATCACCCTCGTCGGGCTCGTCGCCAAGAACGGCATCCTGATGGTCGAGTGGGCCAACCACCTGCGCGAGCACGGCAAGAACAAGCTCGAAGCCATTCACGAGGCCTGCCTCACTCGCCTGCGACCCATCCTTATGACCAGCGCCGCGACCGTCTTTGGCCACCTGCCGCTGGTGTTTGTCTCAGGCCCCGGCGCTGAGGCGCGCAACAGCATCGGCATCGTGCTGGTCACGGGCATGTCCATCGGCACCATTTTCACGCTGTTTGTCGTGCCTGTGCTCTATGTGCTCATCGCCAGCAAGCACGAGGCCCCCGTTGACATCACTGCCGACATGCCAACAACCGGTTCCAGCACCCCCGGCTCCAACGGCAACGGCAGCGAGTTGAACGCGCACGCCAACGGCCAAACCAACGGCGTTACCACCCCGCGCGAGCTTCAGCCCGCCACGCAATGACGCCCCTGTTGGAACGATGAACCTCCCGCGCCAAAGGCCATTAGACCGCGGCTGCCGCACGCGAGTGCTGACCCACCCTGCGGTACCACCCGACCCCTCGGCGTCGATCCTGACGCAGATACAGGTTTGAGCGCATAAGCGCGGCGTTCATCACGCAGCACGGCAAGAAACCACCTGTACGGCAAGAACCGCCCGCAACCTCTAACCCGCACCTGAGCGTCCGCACCTGCCCGCCCGCACATGCTCGTTTAGACCGTCTCGACTTCTTTGGTCTTCTTGGCCGCGGCGTCGTCGATCTCGGTCTCGTACTTCTTCAGCAGGTCCTGGATCTCGGTCTTGAGCGTCTCGAGCTCGTCCTCAGGAATGTTGCCCTTGATGCCCTCGGCGTGCTTGTTGGCGTCGCGCCGCACGTTGCGGACGGCGACCTTGGCCTCTTCGGAAATCTTCTTGCACAGCGTCGCGAGCTGCTTGCGGCGCTCGCCGGTCAGGGCGGGAATATTCAGGCGGATCTGCTTGCCCTCGACCATCGGGTTCAGCCCGATGCCCGAGGTCTCGATGGCCCTCTTGATGTCGGTGATGGTCGTCGCGTCAAAGGGCTTGATAAGCAGCTGGCTGGGCTCTGGCACGCTGATGGCGGCGATGCTCTTGAGGTCTGACTGGCTGCCGTAGTACTCGACACGAACCATCTCAACCAGGCTCGGCTGGGCCCGCCCGGTGCGGATGCCGCGCAGCTCTTTGCGGAGGTGATCGACGGCCTTGGTCATGGTCGCTTGCGCGACCTGCAGAATGTCGTCGGGGGTTTGCACGTTGTTGCTCCGGTGGGCTGTGGGGGTTAGGCGGTCCCGCTGACGATCGTGCCGACGCTCTGGCCCTCGACAACGCGCCGGATGTTCCCGGGGCGTTTGAAGTCGAAGACGACGATGGGGATCTGGCGTTCCTGGCACATGGCAAAGGCCGTCATGTCCATCACGGCCAGGCGTGACTGCAGCGCGTGGTCGTAGGTCAGGCGGTCGAATCGCTTGGCACTCGGGTTCTTACGCGGGTCACTGTCGTAGATCCCGTCAACCTTGGTGGCCTTGAGGATCACCTGGCAGTCAAGCTCACTGGCCCGCAGCGCGGCGCAGGTGTCGGTGGTGCAGAACGGGTTGCCGGTGCCCGCAACCAGGATCACGACCCGGCCTTTATCGAGGTGCCGCAGGGCCCGCCCGCGGATGAACGGCTCGGCGACGGCCTTGATCTCGATGGCGGACATCACGCGCGTTTCGAGCCCGACGGCCTTGAGCGACTCTTTCAGGGCCATCCCGTTGATGATCGTCGCGAGCATGCCCATGTAGTCGGCCGTGGCCTGGTGGATCGTTTTGAGCGACTGCGTGAGCTGAACCCCGCGGATGAAGTTGCCGCCGCCGATGACGATGGCCATCTGCACGCCGGTGGCGACGGCCTCTTTGACCTCTTGTGCGATCAGGTCCATCTCGCGCGGGTCGAGCCCTGCTGCGCCGGTCCCGCCGAGCGACTCGCCCGAGAGCTTCAGCAAGACGCGCTTGTACGCGGGTTTGCCGGGCGCTGGGGCGGGGTTGGCAGCAGGCGCGGCAGTGGGCGCCGGGGCGGGGTTGGGGCGGGAGCTTTGTGAGGTGGCGGCGCTGGTCATGCGGGTGCTGGCGGTGGGGGCGTTGTTTGTGGCGTGCGGCGAGTGGCGGACGGCGGGCGGCGTGTCCTTGATCGAGTGTACCAGCGTCGCGGGGCCTGGGTGGGGCTTGAGCGGGGCCTGGGGCGGGGCCTGGGTGGCGTCGCGAGGTTTGGCGGAACCTTTGGGGGTTTGGGAACGAAACGGAAGGCACGCGAGTCTGTCTGCTGGCGGGCGGGCGGATGCCCATTGGGCAAGCTTGGGCGGGCGGAGTGCCGATCTAGACCGGGCGGTGCTGTGGCGTGGGTGCGGACCAAGCGTGATTGTTTGTACTGAAGGAACCTGGGCGTGGTTGAGCAGACGCTTGCAAACAACGGAGCACGCGGACCTGCGTCGGGGCCAGCACTGGCACCTGTGCTTGGCGCTGGCGTGAACGTGGATGCGGACGCCGTCCTGGCCAAGCGGCCTTGGTCGCAGGTCGCCCAGCGGGCGGCGGCAATCGGGATGGCGGCCTCAGTGGTGCTGCACGCGGTGCTGCTGGTGACGTTCGCGTTTCTGGTCTCTGGCTCTGGCGGCGAGCGCGGCGGCGGCGCGAGCGCGTCACTGCCGGTAGACGTGGCGGTGATGAGTGAGTCTGAGCTTGCGTCGCTCTCTGAGGGGCCCGCCACGGTGCAGGCGCCCGGCGTGGCCGAGTTGCCTGCGGGCGACGTGACGATGCCGACTATCGAGGTGCCCGGGGGCTCGGGCACGCCCGATCTCTCTGAGCTGGGTGGTACGCCCGGCGAAGGGCTCGGCGGCTCTGGCGCTGGGACGGGCACGGGCGTTGGGCCCGGCGCGGGCGGCTCTGGCGGCGGCGGCGGAACGTCGTTCTTCAATGTCGCGGCGCGCGGGACGCGGTTCGCGTACATCGTGGACGTTTCAGGCTCTATGGACGGCGAGAAGCTGCAGTTCCTCAAGACCGAGCTGCGGCGGTCGATCGATCGGCTGCCTGATGATGCGCAGTTTGTGGTGCTGCCATTTGAGAGTGATGCGCGCCCGCTTACGACGCCGGTGCGGTACTACAACGCGACCTCGCGATCAAAGCGTGAGGTGATCGCGCAGATCGATACTTTGAGGGCGGACGGCGGGACCCAGCCGATGCCGGCGTTCACCATGATCTTGCGGATGCAGCCGCGGCCTGACGCGATCTACTTCATGACCGACGGGCTGTTTGACCGTGAGATTCCTGGGCAGGTTCGGCAGTTGAACCTGGCGGGGCGGCGGGTGCCGATCCACTGCATCGCGCTGATTGACAACTCATCAGAGTCACTGATGCGGCGGCTGGCGAACGACTCTGACGGGACGTACACATTCGTCGGCGGTTTGCCCAGGGGGCGGCCTTGATCGCGCGTGGCCCGAAGCGGGCCGGGCGGGTGACGCGGGCTGTTGTGCTGGCGTGCGCGATGACCATCGTGCTGGCGGCGGGCCAGGTTCTGGGCCAAGCGGGCCAGGTTCAGGCGGGCCAGCCGAACGAGGGCGTGAACGCGAGCGTTGAGTTTCGCGGCAGCGGCGGCGTGGTCGAGGCACCGGTAGAGGTGCTGAGCGCGGGGCTGCTGGTGCGGCCGCGTGATGCCGCGGGCGGGCAGACAACGCAGGTGGTGGCGTGGCATCGCGTCCGCGACGTGCGCGGCGACGGGCTGAGCGTTGGCGCGTGGGGCGAGGTTGGGCAAGAACTGATGCGCGCGGTGGCGCGGATTGAACGTGGCGATGGCGCGCTGGCGGGCGACGTAGCCGAGCCGCTGTACGCGCGGCTGCTGGGCGCTGGTGAGCTGCGCGGGCCGACGGGGCTTGTGCTGTGCGAGGTTGTAACGCGTGTGCGCTTGGAGCGGCAAGGCCCCGGTGGCGCAACGCTGGCGTGGCTGCGGTGGTTGCAGGTTGCCGCTGAGCACGCGCCAAGTGTTGGTGGTGCGGGTGGTGGCGGTGGTGGTGGCGCAAGTCAGGCAACTTCGTGGACCAAGGCGCAGTGGGTTGGGCAGCGGACGACATTGACGCCGGTGGTGGATGAACGCACGGGGCTTTGCCCGCAGCTTCCGCCGGTGTTTGGGCGTGGGCTGACGGGCCCGGCGCTGGTAGCGATGCTGGCGAGCGCCGAGTGGCCAGCGACGGATGAGAAGTCGATCATGTCGGCTGGCGCAGGGGGCGCGGCTGGCGATCCGCGGCGTGACGCGCTGGTGATCGCGCTGGCGTACCGCGTGGCCGCGCAGTTTGAATCTGGCGGCGAAGCGGCGCTGGGGGCGGCTGGGGCATCGGGCGTTGGCGTGGTAAAACTGGCGGAGCAGAAGCAGGGCGAGGCCGCGGGGCTGGTGCTGGACATCGTCGCGGCGCGGGTGGGCGACGCGGGGGTTCGGGTCGAGGCACGCAAGCGGCTGAGCGAGCGGCTGGCGAGCCTTCGGCGCGATGAGACCACAAACGAGATCGAGCCCGACGATGCGCCGATTGATCGAACCTGGCAGCGCGCGTGGGTACACCTTGGGCTTGGGCGCAGCTTGCTGCGTGAGACCGAGGCGGACCAGCGTCGACGCGGGCTCGTTGAGCTTTTGCACGTGCCCGCGTTGTTTCAAGTTGAGCACCCGAGCCTGGCGGCGCTGGCGCTGCTTGAGGCGCGGAGCGAGGCGGGCGGGATGAACCTGGGCGCGGGGGCGATCGAGGCGATCGAGCGTGAGCTGCGCGAGGGGCTGGGGTTGGGTGAGGGGCTAAGCGGGCCGCCGCCAGCGAGTGGTGGCGGTTGATGGGCGTATGGATGGACAGTCGATGACCGGCGGGTGAAGTCACTGATCAGGAGCGAGCCTTGCTGATGCGTATGAAGCCGTGGATGATGCTGGCGGTGATCGTGCTGGGGGTGCTTGCGCTGGCGCAGGGCGCGGCGATGGGCGCAGCGCAGCAGGGCGGGGCCGGTGGCGGTGGGGCGGCCTTTCCAACTTCTCCGGCGGCACAAGCAAGCGGTAGTGCAAGCGCGAGTGGTGGGGGCGGCGGGGGTAGTAGTGGTGCTGATCGGTCGCTGCTGGGGTATATCCACTCGGGCGGGATCATCTCTTACATCTTGGTGCTGCTGAGCGTGGTGGCGGTGGCGCTGATGGTGACCAACGCGCTCATGCTGCGGCGCAGCTCGCTGGCACCGCCGCATGTGATTGAGGGCCTGCGCCGGTTGATCGCGGAGCGTCGGCTCGACGGCGTGAACGCGTTCTGTGTGCAGCCTGAGAACGACAGCTTTCTCTCACGGGTGGTGGGCGGTGGGTTGGCGCGCGTGAGCCGTAGCCAGTTTGGTGTGCTTGAGCTGAAGCCAGCGATTGAAGAGGCGGGCGCGCGCGAGCTTGACCGGCTGGACCGTGTCAACCACGCGATCGGGATGCTGGCGCAGGTTGGGCCGATGCTCGGGCTGCTGGGCACCGTGATCGGGATGGTCCTTGCGTTCAACACCATCGGTGGTGACACGGGGGCGGGCAGGAACGAGAAGCTGGCGGGGTACATGGCCATCGCGCTGGTGACGACCGCTGAGGGGCTGATCCTGGCGATCCCGTGCACGTTCGCGTACTCGCTGTTCAAGCGGCGGACCGACCGCGTGGCCGCGGAGGTGGGCGACGTGGCGGAGAGTTTGCTGGGTGAGATCGCGGCGGCGTCGAAGCCGTCAGCGGGTGGAGCGAAGCCTGCTGTTCGTGCGGCGTTGCTTGGCGCGGCGGGCAGCGCGCCGGCGGCGTGATAACGAGTGGTGGTGGTTGGAGGTTGGAAGTTGGAGGTTGGTGGCTGAGGCACGATGAACTTTCGCAAACGCATCAAGGTTCGTGACGAGGCGCAGTTCGATCTGACGCCGATGATCGACATCACGCTCTTGCTGCTGACGTTCTTTGTGATGGGCTCACAGTTTGCGCAGGCGATGCGTCGGCCGATGGACCTGCCGCGGCAGCCGGGCGAGACGGCGCGGGCCGACAGCGAGCGGTCGGTGGTGGTGGACCTGTTGGCGGACGGGAGCGTGCGGTTTGCAGATGGTGCCGCGGTCTCTGTCTCGCAGCTCGCCTCGGCGTTGGCGCTTGACTCGAAGCGACCCGGGGGGCTTGAGCTGACGATCCGTGCTGATCGTGGTGCGCCGGCGCGGGTGCTCAACGCGCTGGCGGCTGAGCTTGCGCGGGTGGGGATCACGCGTTGGAGCCTGGCGACAAACAGTGCGGGTGTGGGCGCGGGTACGGGCGCGGGTGTGGGAACTGGTGATGGTGCCGACGGGAGCAAGCCGTGAACTTTCGCAGGCAGCGCAAGGAGGTCTCGCTGATCCGCCTGCCGGTTGCGGCGCTGATCGACGTGGTGCTGTTTCTGCTTTTGTACTTCATCATGGCGGGGACGCTGACGCCCAGCGAGGGCGAGCTGCCCTCGGCGTTGACGACGCAGGCGCAGGGTTCGGGCGCGGGCGCGGGGCTCTCGCCGCAGGTGCTGCGGGTTGAGCGTGCGGCGGGTGGCGGAGTGGTGTTCCGGCTTGGCGGCAACACGGTGACGGAGCAGGGCGCGTTGCGGGCGCTGCTAGAAAAGCTGCCAAAGGAGCCGGGCATCGTGCTGCGGGCCAACGATGACGTTCCGGTCGACGCGGCGGCGATGGCGCTGCAGGCGGTGCGCGACGCGGGTTTTTCACGCGTGAGCTATGCGACAATCCGGTAAGGACAGATCGGCACGAAGAGGGCGCGGCGCTGGCGCGCTGGGCTTCGAGCCCTTGCTTGGCTGCGCGGTGTTGTCGCGCCGGTGCGCGGTGGCGCTTGGCTGCGCGGTGGTTCTGGCTGGGACAAGCGCAGCACTGGCGCAGGGCGGTGGCGCGGCGGTGCCGGGTGCGCCGGTGAAGTCGCCCTTGCTTGCCGCGGGCGAGGGCGAACGGGTTGAGCAGTACCTTGAGCGGCTGGGCTTGCAGGAACTGTTGGCCGAGCATTTGCGGGCGCGGCTGTCAGACAAAGCGCTCACGGACGTGCGTGAGCGTGGGCGGGTGGCCGAGCGGCTGGCGAAGCTGTACGCGCAGATGCTCGCGGGCACCAGTGACGGCGCGCGGCGAGCGGAGCTGATTGCGCAGGGCAGCGAGCTGCTGCGGACGGGGCTGGGCGGACGGGGCTATGGGCTGCGGCTGACGCTGCTGCGCGAGCGATACCGGCCGTCAGAGGACCAGGCGGAGCGGTGGCGGCTGGGCCTGGCGGGCGAGCCTGAGCGCGGCGCGGCGGTCGAGGAGCTGAGGGGCGTGCGGTCGCAGCTGATGGCGGTGATCACGGAGGTAGCGCGGCGTGAGCGCGAGGTGACTGCGGCTTTGGACAACGCGGCCGCGAGCGACCCGGTGGCGCTGGACAACGAGCGGCGTGACTTGCAGGGGTACCGGATTCAGGCGGACTATTACGCGGGGTGGTGCGCGTATTACATGGCGCTGATGCACCCGAGCAACGAAGGGGCGGGCGAGGCGGTATTAATCTTCGCGCGGGTGCTGCGCGTGCCGAGCGAGAAGACCGAGCCCGAGGGGTACCGGACCGAGTCGTTCAGTGATGAGGGGCTGGCGCGCGCGGCGGTGGGTATGGCACTGAGCCTTGGGCTCGCGCGCAAGACGACGCCAGCGAGCGCGTGGCTGGACGCGCTGGAGCGCGAGCCCGCGACGCCCGCGGGCGTGCGTGATGGGCTGCTGTCTTGGCGTGTGTCTGTGCTGGCGGGTGGCGGGCGGTGGAGTGACATTGACCGCGCGGTGCGTGTGAGCCGTGAGGGCAAGCAGGGCCAGCCGCTGACGGTCAGCGGCGCCCGGCTGCTGATCCAGCTTGGGCTCGCGGCGCAGGTGGGTAAGGACCCGTTGGTGTTGGCCCTGACCGGCGGGCTGATGCGCGTGGCGATTGAGGACTTGGTAGCGCGACGTGAGCTGGCGCACGTGCTTGAGCTGGTGCGCAAGGTTGGCCCGCAGGTGCTTGGCGAAGGCGGTTTTACCAAGGGGTTTGTTGGTGTTTATGTGATGGGTCAGCAGGCCCTTGAGCGTGCGCAGAAGGCGCACGAGGAGGGCGGCGCGAAGACCGATGAGCCGGCGACGCAGGCGGAGGTCGTCAACGCGTTTGCGGACGCGGCGCGGCTGCTGAACGATGCGAGCGAGCAGGAGGACGCGGGTTACTTTGCGGGCGACGTGCCGCAGGCGCTGCGGTTTAGCGGGCGAGCGTTGTTCATGGCGGGTCGGCTTCGCGAGGCGGCGGAGCGTTATGCGTTGGCGTCCCAGGCCGCGAAGAAGGCCAACGACGCGCCCGAGGCCGAGAGCGCGCTGTGGCTGGCGGTGGGCGCTCTGGACGTGGCGTCACGGCGTGAGAGCAACGTGACGGAGCTGGCGGCGATCGAGGAGCGGTTGGCGAGCCTGAGTGAGATGTACTTGCTGGACCATCCTGCGGGCGAGCGAGCGGCAACGTTGGCGTTGCGGCAGCTTGCGCGCAACGACAAGCTGGACGAGCGTGCGGTGCGGGCGCTGCAGTCGGTCACGCGCGGGTCGGCGCTCTTTGAGCAGAGCCGTCGGCAGCTCGCGAGGCTGCTGTACCGGCAGTATCGTGCGGCGGGGGCGAGCGACAAGGCGTTTGCGGCGAGCCGTTTCTTGCGTGCGGCGGACGAGGCGCTGGGGATTGACCAGCGGGCGGCGGCGACGGCGGGGCCCGAGCAGAGCGCGGCGCTTGAACGCGCGGTGACGGTGGCGCGGCAGATGCTTGATGCGCTTCTGGGCATGCCGGGGCCAGACGCGGACCGCGCGGAGGCGGTGCTGAACGCGGTGGAGCAGATGGTGGCGCAAGTGGATGCGCAGAAGGGGGCGGGCGGTTCGCGGCTAGACATGGTGCAGATCGGCGATGAGCTGCGTTTGCGGCGTGTGCAGGTGCTGCTGGCGCGGGGGCGGGTTGCGGACGCGGCGCTGCTGGTTGAGCGGTGGCGCACAGAGCTTGAGGGGCGCGCCGGGGCTGGTGGCGTGACTGCTGGCATGACTGGTGGCGGGGGTAATAGCGCGAGTAGTGGGCGGACTTACGTGGCGGCTCGTACGGCGATCTTCCGCGAGGTGGAGCGTCGCTGGCGTGAAGCGCCGCAGGGGCCAGAGCGCGTCGTGCAGGCGCGGGCGGTGATGGTGCAGGGCTTGGCGCTGCTGGCGCAGACCGCGCCGAGCGATCAGTCGTACGCCCAAGGCGCGACAGCGTCGCTCGCGGCGCGGACGGCGGCGGCGTGCGCCGAGCTCTGGCGCGGCGAAGGAGATGCGCCGGCGCGAGATGCGGCGTTGCGGCTTGACGGGCTGATCTTAAAGGGCAGGTCGGGCGTGGCGGAGAGCCTGCGGCGTGTCGCCGAACTATCGGAGGGCGCTGGCGACAACGCGCAGGCGCTGTTGGCGTGGCGTGAGCTGGCGACGGGCCTGGCGTCTGGACTTTCGAACGGGCGGGCTGAGGGCGACGCGGAGCACGCCGGTGGCGGCCTCAGTGGGGGCCCAGGTGAAGCGTGGTTTGAGGCGCAGTATCACGTGATTCGCCTGCTGGCGATGGTTGATCGCGCGGGGGCGGCGGTGGCGGCTTCGCAGCACGTGGTGATGAACCCGCGCGGGGTTGAGCCGTGGCATTCAAAGATTGTGCAGCTTGCGCGCGAGCTGGGCCCGCCGAGCGGCGGCGGGGGCACGAAGGATGGGCCGGTTCGATAGTGTGTAGCGGCGTTCAACGTGATGTCGGCCGGTGCCTGAGTGTGCCTGCCCGTTGGTGTGATCGTTTGAGGAATCCATGAAGCCGGCCCGCGCTCGCGCGCTCATTATGAGGTTCTTTGGGCCCGAGGCTGGGACGCTTTTCGACGCGGATTGGCCCGAGACGATGCTGCAGCTTAGCCCCGGCGCGACGCGTGAGCAGGTGCTGGCGGCGGTGGTGAGCAAACTTGCGCGGATCGACGCGCACCCCGATGGGCAGGGCCCCGACGGGCAGGACTTGGCGGCGGCGGTGCGGTCCGTGGCGGCGCAGATGATCGATGGGCCGGGGGCGGGCTGGAGCGCGGGGCTCTTGGCGTTGGTGGGCGAGGTGCCGATGCCGACGGCGAGCAGTGTGGTGGTGGTGCCCACGGCGCCGCCGGGCGTTGAGCCGGTGGTGATGTGGCCTGAGGCGGTGGCACCCGAGGAGTTGCTGGCGCAGGCGCGCGCGATTGTGGCGACGACGGCGAACCTTTCGGTGGCGATTGCGCGGGTGCGGATGCTGGCGCTGGCCGAGGGGCTGGACGAGGCGACGGCGATCCGCGTGGTTCGACACGTGGCGGGCGCTGATGGGCTGGAAGATGACGCGTCGGCGCTGGGCGCAGTCGAGGCAATGGGCGCAGGCGGCGCAATGGGCGCAGGCGGCGCGATGGGCGCAGGCGGCGCAGCAATTGGTGGCGGCGCAGCAATAGGCGGTGGTATGACCACAGTTGCCGGCTCGCCGTTTGGCGAAACTCGCGCGGCGGATGTTCAGCGCGGCGTGCCCGCACGCGATGTCCAGCGCGGCGGCGCGGCAAGTGGTAAACGGCGCGCGGCGAGCAGCGCGGCGTGGGTGTGGTGGGTTGGTGGGGCGGGAATCTCGCTGGCGTCGGTGGTGGTGTCGGCGGTCTTTATCATGAAGTCGGGCCGCCCGGCGCGGCCGGTGGTGGTGCAGGGCGGTGCGGGCGCGGCGATAGGTGGAAGCGCAGCGGGAGCGGTGGGCGGCAGCACATCGTCGGAGGCGCGGAGCGGTAGCGCCGGCGGAACTGGTTCAAGCGGATCTGGCCCTGACGGAACTGGCACTAGCGGAACTGGCACTAGCGGAACTGGCACTGGCGCAACTGGCAACGGCAGTGCGGTGCCGAAGGCTGTGAGCGCGCGGGTTGAGCTGCCGAACGCGGCACTGCTGCTGAAGGAGATGCGCGACGCGGGCGTGTTGATCAACGCTGCGGGGGCGGGCGAGGCCGAGGTGCTGGCTGCGATCGATCGGCTCGCCGCATCGGTGGTGGCGTTTGTGACCTGGTGGCCGCGGCTTGATGAGGCGACGCGCCGCGCGGTGGCTGAGCTGGTAGTGGAGGCCGGGTACAAATGCGCGAGCGACGCGCAAGGTGAGCGGTTTGTTGCGATGCTGACGCCGACGGCGCTGCAGGCGGCTGGTGCGGGTGGTTCGGCGGGCGTGCTTGGCGCTGATCTGATCTGGCCCGAGGCCGGGCGACTTGGGCTGCTGGCTCGGCTGCTGCGTGAGCGTGAGTTGCCCGGTGGCGTGCTGCGGCGCGTGGAGGGCGCGGTGCGTGCGGCAGCGGGTGGCGCGCGGCCTGGTGCGGCGTTTGATGCGGGTGCCGAGGCGGCGCTACGGCTGATGCCGCTGAAGATTGTTTCGGGCGAGGCACCGCTGGGCCCCGGCGAGCGTGCGACTGTTGCGCGGGCGGCAACGCTGGCGGCGGATCGCTGGCTGGTCGCGGCGGGTGGCGCGACCGGGGGCCAGAGCGTTGAGCGCGCGCAGCGCGCCCAGTTGCTGCTGGCGCTAGACGCGGTGGAGACGGTGCTAATCAGCGGGCCGGAGCTCAATGACCATCCCGGCGCGTTCAACTTTGTGCAGGGCGTGCTGGCGAAGCTGCGGTACCGCGAGGCTGATGCGTCGCGCGGGCGCGTGCTGGCGTGGCTGGCGGACGAGCGTGTGAGCATCGGCGACGCGAGCGCGGTGATGCAGATGCTGGCGGCGCTGGGGTCGTCTACCGGGGTGGACGCGACGATGACCTTCACGCTGGGGGCGACGCCATTGGACCGCGACAACGCGCGGTCAACGCTGGCCTCGGCGTGGGCGATCGCTGCGCCGGCGAGTGGTGGGGGCCTCGCGGCGGACTGGCTGACGGCGGCGCGCGTGGCGCTGAACCAGGCGACCACGGCGGCGATCGATACAGAGCACTTCGCGAGCGCCGCGACGCTGGCCCGGGTGGCACGGGCGGCGGCGCACCGTCAGCGAGGCGAGCCGGTGCCAACGGAACTGCTGGATACAGAGGCGGCGAGCGGGCGGTTTGCAGGTGCGCAGGCGGCGTCTATCGACCCCAAGGCGCTGCACAGGGCCAGCGAGGATGATGGGCAGTGGACGCTGCGTTTCCTGGTTGAGAGCAAGACGGTCGCGGCGCGGGTGGCGCGGCTGGACGAGTTGGGCGGGGTTCATGAGATTGGCCCGGTGGATGCCGGGGCGTTGGCAGAGGCGGCGCTGGGCGCGGCACTAGAGGTGCGCTTGGCGGCGCAGTCTGCAGCGCTGCGTTATGCGCACCGCCCGTCGATGATCAACGCGGTTCTAGACGTGCTGCCGCGCGCGCCGCGGGGTGCGAGGAACATCGGGTTCCTGTCGCAGATGGCGGGGGTCGGGCTGCTCTCGCACACGAGCCCCGGGTACATGCTGCACTACCGGCGCGGGCTGGTTGAGCGGTTGCTGTTTGAGACGGCCAGTGCGAGCCCCGCGCTGTCGATTGATGATTCAGCGCTGCTGATTGCCGAGGCGTACAGCATGACGGCGGGGCGACCGCTGCCCGGGATGCAGAGCCCGCGCGCGGGGCTGCTGGCGGCGCAGAGCGCCGAGCTGCTCACGCGGACGCTGCGCGAGGAGGTCACCGGCTTGCTGCCCGGCGCAGCGCTGGTGATCAGCCCAGTGGAGATTGACCAGCGGCAACGCGGGCGCGTGCTGGTAAGCGCGGGGTTGGTGCAGCGGTTTGTGGCGCACCAGGCGGCGGCGGCCGAGCTGCTGGCGGTGCTGGCGGCACGCGAGCGGCCCACGCGCGTGGAAGAGGTGCTGTCGGTGATCGCGACGATGAACCAGGCGCGCGGGCGGGCCAAAAGCGCGGGCGAGCAGGTGCGTGTGACGCAGGAAGCGATCGTGCGGCTGTGGGCCGTGCGACTTGGAGAGCAACTATGAGCGTGGGCGCGCAAAGACGCGGTGGACTTGGTGGGCGTGGTGGATTCGATGGGCGTGGTGGACTTGATAGGCGTGGTGGACTTGGTGCGCGCTCGCTCGCAGCAGCGCTGGGCCTTGCTCGCGTGCTCGCTGTGAGAGTGGTGGTGCTTGTCGCTGGGCTCAACGCGGGGCTTGCGACGGCGAGTGGGCGAGAGCCGGCCGCGGCGGTGCCGATCGTGCAGGTGCCGGTTGTGCTCGCGCCGGGGCAGGTGCCGGGGCAGGGTTCGACGGCTCGCGCTTCGCAGATCGGCGGCGTGGTGGCGCCGTCGCTGTCAGAGATCCCGCTTCCGGGGCTGGCGGCGCGGCTAAGCGCGTTGGTGCCGGCGCAGCCGCTGGACTATTTCTTGCTGGCTGAGGAGCTTGGGCAGGAGCCGCAGGCGCGGGATGCGCGGGCTTTGGCGCGGCACCTGTACGCCGTGGGCTTTGAGCTGGCGCGCAAGGGCGGCGATACGCGGCTCGCGAGCAGCTGCGCGCTGGGGCTCACAGAGCTGACGGCGCGGAGCGATCAGCGGCGCTGGCTGCGGGCGATCGCGGCGATCATGTCGCCGGCGGCACAGGGCGGGACGCTCGATGGGCTCGCACCGGCGGCTGGCAGCGGTGGGGGTAACGCGTCGGGCGTGAAGGGGCAGGGCGGCGTTAACGCGGCGCAGGTGCTCACAATCGACAACGCCGACGAGGGCGAGCAGCAGCGCGTCGCGCTGGAGCTGTGCACGGCGCTGGGTTTGGCGCGGGCCGGCGAAGGGCGGCGAGCCGCGGTGTTTTTGGGCAAGCCGGGCGTGCGCGAGCTGCTGCGGCAGTATGAGGGCGTGCTGACCGAGGGCGGCATGGCGGACGCGGAGGCGACTGTGCAGGGTTGGATTGACCGCTGGCCCAAGTGCCGCACGTGCGACAATCGGCGTGTGCTGCGTAGGGGTGATAGCAGCCGTTTGTGCAGCGAGTGCAACGGGGTGCCTGGCCCGCGACTCTCGGCGGAGGCGCTGATCGTTCAGTACCGCGCGGAAAGTTTGTTCTTGCGGGGCGTGCACCGGTCGTGGGCGGCGCAAACGCTGGCAGATCGTGGCGAGCCGCTGCGCGACCCGGAGCCGTCGCTGCTATGTGAGCGGCTGGGCGTGGACGGCAGCCTGACGGTGTGGCGTAACGGGGCGTGGTCGAAGCCCTGAGGACGCGGGTTTGTGGCGCGTGGGTTGGTGTGGCGCGTGGGTTGGTGTGGCGGTTGTGGTGTTGTGGCGCGTGGGTTGGTGTGGCGCGTGTGGTGGTGTGGCGCGTGTGGTGGTGGGCGCATGTGGTGATGTGCCGCGTGTGGTGATGTGCCGCGTGGGTTGGTGTGGCGCGTGGGTTGGTGTGGCGCGTGGGTTGGTGTGGCGCGTGTGGTGGTGCGCGGTCTATGCTGGCCGCCGGAGACTGATCATGACAAACCCAAGCCCGACCAATCCTGCCAATCCTGCCAATCCAGTCGCGCCGACGCCTGCCGCGCCGGCGCATCCCGCAACGCCTGCCGCGACAACGCCTGCCGCGACGACGCCTGCCGCAACGCCTGCCGCAACGCCTGCCGCGACACCTGCGCCCGGTGCGCCCAAGCCCATCGTGAGCTTTGACGAGTTTGCGAAGCTGGATCTGCGGGTCGCGCGGATCATCACGGCCGAGGCGCATCCCAAGGCTGACCGGCTCTATAAGCTGCAGGTTGACGATGGGTCTGGCACGCCGCGGCAGCTGTGCGCGGGGCTGCGTGAGTACTACCAGGCCGAGCAGTTGGTCGGGCGGCTGATCATCATCGTCGCGAACCTAGAGCCGAAGGTGATCCGCGGCGAGCAGTCACGCGGGATGCTGCTGGCGGCGAGCAACGTGCCCAAGGATGCGGCCGACCCGAGCACGCCGCGGCGCGTGGTGCTGCTGCGGCCTGACGTCGACATCGAGCCTGGCTCGATCGTGTCGTAAGCTGGGCGTTACCGGAGTCAATGACGGCGTCTTGCGGTCGGCTTACTGTGTGAGTCGCGGCAAGCTCGGAGACTAAAGGCTGCTTGTAGTTCATCAAGGCTCGGGGCAGGATTGCATCCAGCCTCTTGCCTTGAGGACGGCGAGTGTCCAACCCGTCTTGCTTTGCGTTTGCTAAATGTCGGGCAGGACTTCATCCTGCCGTGTCTTTGCCTTGAAGGGGCTGGTTTCCAACCGGCCTTCGGCTACAGGCTCGACCATCATTATCTATTACCTTATACTTATTACTTATTTCTCTTCACTCGTCACTCGTCACTCGTCACTCATCACTCTTCACTCTTCACTCATCGTTCATCGTTCATCGCCGCTCCGCCCTACCTCGCTGGCACCTCGCCGCTCGCCGGGCTCAGCCACACCACCTTCCACTCCGCCCCCTCCAACGCAAGCCACAAGCTGTCAAACACCAGCCCGCGCGCCGGCCCACGCCGAAGCCGCAACTGGTACAGCTTGCCCTCCGCGCGCTCAAACGCCACGTCAGGCGATTGCTCGCCAAACGGCATTCGCGCCAGCGTCGCCAGCACGTCCTGACGGTTCTCAAAGAAGAACGACGCCGCCTCTTCGCGCCCACGCCCCTCGCGGTACATCTGCTCAAACGTCTGGCGGCTCAAAAGCTGCTCAACCATCAGACGCTTGCCCGATTCCACGTCCTCCATCCGCAGCAGCCGTCGAAGGTTCCCCATCGCCAGCCCCGGCGACGCCAACCGCAGCCGCTCACGCCCGCGCGGGTCAACCTCAAACAGCCGCTCCGCTTCCGCCTGCGCCGCCGCCCCGCGCAGCACCCCGTCCGGCCGCTGCGGATCGCCCGCCAGCGGATCGTCGCTTCCGCGGAACGACCCCGGCACCCCGCTGAGCGGCGTCCAGTACCCCAGCTCACGCCGTTCCTGAGCGCAGCCGCCAACACTGGCTCCAAGCAGCAGAGCCAACGCCTTCACCAACGCACCTCTGACCAACTCGCTCTTGTCCATACAACATCATTCGCACGCGCACGCGCTGCCCTTGCCCGGGCCATTGACTTTGCCTTCCGTAACGCGCGCTTTTCAACCCGCCTCTTTGGCACTCCCTCGCGTCACGCAGGGCTCCAAGGCCGCCATGCCTTTGCCTTGCGAGGCGGCGGCTATTTAACCCGTCATTATGCAACAGCCCCGGCCCTCACCGTCTCGTTACTTCTTCTCTTCTACCTTCGGTGCCGCGGCCTTCTGCCCCGGCACCACCTCGCGCACGATCGACACGCTATTAATGCAGTAACGCAACCCCGTCTCCGTCGGCCCATCATCAAACAGGTGCCCAAGGTGCCCGCTGCAACGCTCGCAGACCACCTCGGTCCGCACCATCCCGTGCGACGTGTCCAGGACTTCCTTCACCGTCCCGCGCTTGATCATCCGGTCAAAGCTCGGCCAGCCACAACCGCTATCAAACTTGCTATCACCACGGAACAGCTCAAGCCCGCACGCACGGCACTTGTAAACAGCCATGTCCTTGGCCTGCTCCGCCGCTGGCTTGGTCCGCCAATACTCACCCGTAAACGCTCGCTCAGTGCCCCTTTGACGCAGCACGTAATACTCGTCCTTGCTCAGCTTGGCCTTCCACTGCTCCTCGGTCATCTCCAGCGGCTTTACTTCCGCCACGCCTTCGATCGTCGCCGGCCGCCGCGGACCCTTGCTTTGTACGTCACCCATGTCGCCAACCTCCTTGCGTGTGCCGTCACCCGTCGCAGCTGTCGTCGTTATTACCTTTGCCTCTTTCGCGCCCTGTTGGGCCGTGCCACTCCGCGCGTCACACCCCGCGCAGCCAACGCTTAGCAGCGCCCCAATTAAGGCGACGCCCATGCTCACGCCCGAGCTCACGCCCGAGCGACCGCCCAGCGCCGCGATAATCCCGGTTCCAGTTTTCAACGCACCAGTCCGCGCTTTCATCGACGTCTCCATGCCGCAGGCCCCACGCGTGGTTTACTACGCACATGCCGCCAAACGGTTCAGGTTAGTCGCCAATGCCCGCTGCGCCATACGCCATCCGTTGCAGCACTGGCCTTAGCGTCTACCGCGGCCTGCAAGACCTCAATCGATGCCCTGGGCCGCCAGCCAACGCTCCGCGTCTAGCGCCGCGACGCAGCCCATCCCCGCCGCCGATACGGCCTGGCGGTAGTGCTCGTCCGCCACGTCGCCAGCCGCAAAGACCCCCGCCATGTTCGTCGCGCTGTTGCGCCCCCGCAGCAGCACATACCCCTTGTCCGTCAGCTCAATCCCGCTGCCCGCCAGGCACTTCGTCGCCGGCGTATGGCCGATGGCCACGAACAACCCCTTCACATCAAGCCTGCTCTGTTCGCCGGTGACGGTGTCCTTGAGCAACAGACCATCGATGTGCTCTGCTCCCAGCACATCCACCACCACCTTGTTCCACAGCACCTTCGCGTTCGGGCGGCTCATGTACCGCTGCTGCATGATCTTGCTGGCACGCAGGCTCTCACGCCGGTGGATCACGTAGACCACCGACGCAAACTTGGTCAGGAATGTTGCTTCTTCCATCGCCGTGTCACCGCCGCCAACCACCGCGAGCGCCTGCCCGCGGAACGCCGGCAGCGCGCCGTCGCAGACCGCGCACGCCGATACGCCCCCGCCCTGCCGCGCAAGCCGCATCTCGTTCTCAAGCCCGATCCAGTTCGCCACCGCGCCGGTGCTGACAATCACCGCGTGTGCACGCACCGTTGTGCCGTCGCTGGTGTGCAGCACGTGCGGCGAGCGGACCGGGTCTTGGCTCAGGTCTAGCTTCGTGATGTCCGCGTCAACCACCTTGGTCCCGAACCGCTCGGCCTGCGCACGAAAATCTTCCATCATCTTCGGGCCGGTAATCCCCTGCGGAAAACCCGGGTAGTTCTCAACCTCCGTCGTCAGCATCAGCTGCCCGCCCGGAAGCACCGGCCCCGGATCGCTCTTGGGCACGCCCACAAAGACCGTCGGCTCAAGCTGGGCCCGCGCGGCATAGATAGCAGCCGTCCAGCCCGCCGGGCCAGACCCGATGATCACCAGCTTGTGCACGCCAGAGTCGCGGACGCCAGACTCTTGGACACCAGACGCCTGCTCGCTTGAAGTCATTGCCGCTCAATCCCTTCACTGAATCACGCCCCAACTACGCTCGCCCCGACACGGTCGACCACACCCTCGCCCATGCGCTTAGGGTATGCGATCACGCCTCTGCGCGCCGCACGCCGCCTACTGCGCCGCGCCACTACCCAAGTCACTACCCGCGTCACTACCCGCGTCACTACCCGCGTCACTACCCGCGCTACCACCCAGCACCCCACCCAGCACACCACTCAGCACACCACTCAGCACGCGCGCCCAATTGCCGAAGGCGAAGCCCGCGACCTCCTCATCGCTCCAGCCGCGCTCGCTGAGCGCTTCGGCCAGGCGATCAAGGTCCTCGGGCCCGTCAATGCCTTCGGGCAACCGCGCGGCCGAGAAACCGCCGTCCATATCGCTGCCAAGCCCGACGTGCCGGCGCGAACCCGCCAGCGCGCACACATGATCTACGTGCGAAACCGCGTCGGCGATGGTCGCCCGCCCGGCGCTGGCGCACGCAGAATTCAAGAACGCGCTGAAGAGGTTCAGCCCAATCACCCCGCCGCGCCGCGTGATCTCGACAATCTGCCCGTCGCTGAGGTGCCGCTGGTTCACGCCCGCCGCCCCGCCGCCCAGCAGCCTGCGGCAGTTGCTGTGGCTCGCGACAATCAGCCGATCCGTGCTCGCCGCGAGCTGCGCAAAGCTCAGGTCGCTCAGGTGCGATGCGTCGTGCACCAGCCGCAGCCGATCAATTTCCGGCACCAGCGCACGGCCCAGCGCAGTCAGCCCAAGCTGAGTGCTGTTACCGCCCGCATATCGCCCGGGCCCAACCCACGCCATGCTGACCATCACTACGCCCAGCCCCGCCCAGCGCTCAAGCTCTGCGGGCTCGCGGACCGGGTCGGCACACTCAAGCAGCACGCCCGCGCACAGCGGGACCATCGGCCCGATCGGGGCGCGACTGCCCGTCGGGTCCGCCGCCAAGGCTTTGCGCAGGTCCGTCAAGCGGCCGCCACGCCGGAGCTTCGCGTACCGCTCGATCTGCTTCATGCCCGCGGCGTGCGCGCCGACGGCATCACCCTGCTCGTACATCTGCGCCTCGCGCGCCCGCGCGAGCCCCACCCCAGGCGACTCAGTCAGCGCGCCGGGCGCGACGGCTTCAGTAAACACCGTCGCCAGCGCGTGCGTCACGCCCCCGGTCGCCAGCGCTGGCAGTGTCACGCACGCCGGCGCGTGCGGGCTGGTGCCCTCGGCCTGCGCGGCTGAGAGCATCCTGCCCAGATCGCGCCCGTTTTCCGCTAGATACGCCAGGTCAAGGTGAGCGTCAAACCATCGCATATCGCCAGCGTATCGCCCTTGGCTGGCGGGGGTGCTCGGTACACTTGCGGTATGGCCATCAACCCCCACGCCGTGCCCAACAAGCCGGGCGACGACCGCCTTCGCTGCCCCAAGGACGGGACGCTCATGGAGAAGCTGACCATCGGCGGCACTAAAAAGCTCTTGGTCGAGCACTGCGCCCGCTGCGGGTGCTTGTGGTTTGATCCGTACGAGCTCGCCGAAACGCTGCAACGCCAGAACGCGGTCGAGGAGATCGACTACGGCATCGCCAAGAAGTACGACCAGGACGTCCACAACCCGCTGCCCAAGCACTGCCCGCGCGACCAGGCCGAGCTGATCGCCCTGCCCGACCCGCGCCAGCCGCATGTGGTCATCGACGTCTGCCGCCAGTGTGGCGGCGTGCTGCTGGATGCCGGCGAGCTCAAGGACCTCTCTGAGTTCACCGTCGGCGAGCGCCTCAAGGCGTTCTTCAGTCGGCCATGAGCGCGATTGCGCGCCGGCAGAATGTTCGCTCGACCCCGCGGTTTACGCCAGAATCACCCGCGCGTGCTGCTGCGAACGCCGCGATGGTGCGCTCAAACCTGTATCTGCGTCAGGATCGCTGCCAAGGGTTGGAAGCTACCAGCGGGTGGGTCAACCCGCACGCGGCTGTAATGGCCTCTAATGCCCTTGGGCGCGGTCCGCCTTGAAAGTGGGTCGGCGCTGGGCGGCGGCTCAAACTACGACGGTCTCGAGCCGCTCGGCGCAGTCGAAGCTCGCCTCGGTCTTGGCCTTGATCTCTTCGAGCGTCACGCCCGGCGCAAGCTCAGTGAGCACGAAGCGCCCGCGGGCGCGGTCCATCACCAGCACGCACAGGTCGCTGATGACCATGTCTACGCAGGCCTGGCCCGTGAGCGGGAGTGAGCAGGCCTTGACGAGCTTGGCGGCGCCGTCCTTGGCGTTGTGCTCCATGACGACCACGACGCGTTTGACGCCAGCGACCAGGTCCATCGCGCCGCCCATGCCTTTGACCAGCTTGCCCGGGACCATCCAGTTGGCGATATCGCCGCGCTGTGAGACCTGCATGGCCCCGAGGATGGAGAGGTCTACGTGCCCGCCGCGGATCATGGCGAAGGAGTCGCTGGAGGAGAAGAACGCGCTGCCGGGCAGGGCGGTGATGGTCTGCTTGCCGGCGTTGATGAGGTCTGGGTCAACGTCGGCGTCGAGCGGGAAGGGGCCGATGCCCAGCAGGCCGTTCTCGCTCTGCAGCTTGACGTCAACGCCCTTGGGGATGAAGTTGGCAACCAGCGTGGGGATGCCGATGCCGAGGTTGACGATGAACCCGTCGCGTAGCTCTCGTGCGGCGCGCTGGGCGAGTTGGTCGCGTGTCAGTGGCATGGGCAGAGTGTACGCGTGGGCGCGGGCGGTTTGGCGGCGTTGGGTTAATGCTCGGCCTGTTGTTGGGCCTGTTGTTGAGCCTGTTCTTGCGCGCGCTCGCGGGCCTTGCGACGACGAAAGAAGCCGACCGACGCGAGCCACCCGCCGACGCTGGCCAGCACCGCGCCAAGCAGCCCGATGACCGCGCTGTTAAGCGCGCTGGCGCTGACGGCCTTGCTGTCCACGTCTGGCCCGCGAGCGGCCATCGGGTCGCTCAAGGCCTGGCTGTAGATCGAGCCGATGGACGTAAGAGCCGCGACAAGCCCGTAAAGGGCGAGCGCCAGGCCGACGACCAAGAGCACGACGCCGAGCTTGAGCTTCATGGTTTGGGCTCGGAGGAAGGGTTGGGGAAGCCGCCGATCCGGAGCGGGCGAACCAGCACACCGATGGCGACGGCGGCGGTCAGAGTCAGCGCCGCGTACGAGACGAAGATGAGTGCTGCGTCCGTGGAAAGTACTAGGCGGGTTTGGTCGAAGCTCTCGGGGTTCATGCAAGGCTCGCGGATGGCGTGGCGTTGCCGGGGGCCGGACGCTTGGCCTGATCTGGGTAATCAAGCTCAAGCCGTCGTAGTGAGATCGCGGCCTCACGCTCAACATGCTTCGCGCGTAAGCGCTGGGCGCTGGCGATGCGCCAGAGTGCGATGGCGGCCACGCCCGTGCACGCGAGCGTGAAGGCGGTCACGAACACATAGCCAATGGCGAGGGACTGGGCCCAGGATGCGGCCGAATCGCTGGGGTACATAGCGTGTTCCCTTGCTCAGGCCTTGCGGACGGTGCGTTGCTCGATGCGTTTTTCGCTGGTGGTCTGGATGACGCGGTCTATGTAGTTGCCGGGAGTGTGGACGTGGTCGGGGTCAAGGTTGCCAGCGAGGACAAGGTGCTCACACTCGGCAATAACAAAGTTGGCGGCAGAGGCCATCATAGGATTGAAGTTGCGTGCGGTCTTGCGATAGATGAGATTGCCGTGAGTGTCGGCGGTATGGGCCTTGATGAGAGCGAGGTCGGCGAAGAGGCCGGTTTCGAGTACGTAATCGCGGGTGCCGGCGGGTTTGAAGTCAGGCCCCCCAGAGCTTGCGGGTTGAGAAGTTGCCCTTTCAGAGGCTGCGTCCGGCGTGCGGTTCATGTTCTTGGTGTCTTCGAAGGGGCGTTTGAATGCGCGGGTCTGCTTGCCCTCGGCAACGGGCGTGCCGACGCCGGTAGCGGTGTAGAAGGCGGGGATGCCTGCGCCGCCTGCGCGGATTCGTTCGGCGAGTGTGCCCTGCGGGTTGAACTCGATGGCCAGCTCGCCGCTGAGATACTGGCGTTCAAACTCGGCGTTCTCGCCGACGTAGGACGAGATCATCTTTTTGATCTGGCGGGTTTTGAGCAGGAGGCCGAGGCCCCAGTTGTCAACGCCGGCGTTGTTGGAGATGCAGGTGAGGTCTTTGACGCCTGAGTCGCGCAGGGCGAGGATGAGCTGCTCGGGGATGCCGCAGAGCCCAAAGCCCCCGACCATGACGGTCATGCCGTCGTGGAGGATGCCGCGGGCTTTGAGGTCGGCGAAGGCGTCGTCGGTGGATCGGAAGACTTTGTTCTGGGCCATGGTGGGTTGAGGGTAGCGGCGGGGTTGGGTTGGGTGGGGCAGGGGTGCGCAGGAGGAGGCGGACCGCAGAGGGGAGGAGGTTCGCGGCGGGCGCGGACGTGGAAGAACGCGACGCAGAAGCGGGGGGGACTCGAAGGTCACCAAGATCGCGAAGGGGAGAGGGAACAGCGGATGGGCGCTAAGGGTTAGGCCGTTGGCCCGATGGCGCATTGAAAATGCGGCGCCTCAGAAGGTAAAGAGGCAGGATGGAGCCCTGCTCCGCGCGACGCAAATGCAAAGAGGCGGGTTGGAACCCGCCCCGCGGAAGACAGCAAGCAAAGAGCGGATGCAGCGGCGCGGTCAGGCGCTGATTGCGGGCTCTTTCTCGTTGACGCGTTCGATGTTGGCGCCCAGGGCGCGGAGGCGGTCTTCCATGCGTTCGTAGCCGCGGTCAAGGTGGTAGACGCGGTTGACCACGGTGGTGCCCTCTGCGGCGAGGCCCGCGAGGACCAGACAGGCGCTGGCGCGCAGATCACTGGCCATGACGGGCGCGCCGACGAGCCGGCGGACGCCCGAGACGATGACGGTGGGGCCTTGGCGGAAGAGGTTCGCGCCCATGCGTGAGAGCTCAGCGACATGGAGGAAGCGCTCGGTGAAGATGCGCTCGGTGATGACCGAGTTGCCGTCGGCCAGTGTGAGCACGGCCATGAGCTGGGCCTGGAGGTCTGTGGGGAAGCCCGGGTGCGGCTGAGTAGTGACCTCAATAGGCTGGATGCCGCGGGTGCCCGCGCCCTGGCAGCGGACGGTGGTGCGCATGGGGTCTTTCTTGTCGTCGGTCTCGAAGTGTCCGCCGGCGTGTGTGAGGCGGTCCATGTGGGCCATGAGTGCGTCGGCGGGGCAGTTGTCGAGGGTGATGTCGCCGTTGGTGATCAGCGCGGCGCACATGTAGGTGCCGGCCTCGATGCGGTCGGGGATGACGGTGTGGTCGGCGCCGCGGAGGCGTTCTACGCCGTGGATAGTGATGCGTGGCGAGCCTGCGCCGGTGATGCGTGCGCCCATGGCGATGAGCAAGTTGGCGACGTCAACGACCTCGGGCTCGCAGGCGGCGGACTCGATGACGGTGGTGCCTTCAGCGAGTGCGGCGGCGCACATGACGTTGGCGGTGCCCAGGACGGTGGAGCCGAAGGGCCCGCCGAGGAAGATGCGTGCGCCGCGGAGGCGGCCGGCCTTGCCGTGGGCCTTGGGGACGCGAGCGATGATGTCGCCCGAGTCGAGGGTGATGTCAGCGCCGAGGGCTTGCAGGCCGCGGAGGTGGAGGTCAACTGGTCGCTCACCGATGGAGCAGCCGCCCGGGAGCGAGATGCGTGCGTAGCCGCGCTTGGCGAGCATGGGCCCGAGTGCGGAGATACTGGCGCGCATTGTGCGGACGATCTCGTAGCGTGCGTGGCTGACGGTGGGGTCAGTCACATGGAGGCGGACGGAGCCGCCGGGTGAGTCTGTGTCTGTGGCGGGGGAGGAGTCAACCTGGCAGCCAAGCTCGCCGAGGAGGCGGAGCATGTTGCGGATGTCGGCGAGGTCTGGGACGTGGCGGAAGGTGACGGGCTCGTCGGTGAGGAGTGTGGCGGCCAGGAGCGGGAGCGCGGCGTTTTTGCTGCCCTTGACGGAGAGGCGTCCGGCGAGCCGAGTTCCGCCGCGGATGTCGAAGCGATCCATCGCAGGTCCTTCCTGAGTTTGCCGGCCGTGGCCTGGTAGTGGTGTGGCGTTGGCGGCGAGGGTGGTGGGGGTGAGTCTGTGCTGGGCGCGGCTGGCGTCCGTGCCGTGGCCCGCGCGCGACCCAGCATATCTCGGACGCTGGGCCCCAACGGGTGCAAAACAAGTGGGCGTTGCAGGCGTCAAGGGTTGCCCGGTCCGCGCCGTCGGCATGTGGTGGGGGCTTTGGGGGTCAGTTGCGGTGGCGGGGCGTTGGGTGAAATGGAGAATGTGTGTGCCTGTGTCGGCGTGTGAGCGAGTGCCGGCGCGGGTTGGGTGGATCGGAATGTGCTGGGCGGAGTTTGTGACGGTGCGGGTTGGCCCGCGGGCCCGGCGAGTGGAGCCGGAGGCGTAGTTCTGGGTGTGGCCTCAGCTCAAGGAGCCTTCGATGCGGACGATGAAGGATTTTTTCAAGGTCAAGCCTGTTGTCAAGGTCAAGCCTGGTTTCAAGTGGATGGTGGCGCTGGGTTGTGTGGGCTTGGCGGCGCTGGCTGGGACGAGCTCTGCGCTGAGCAGCGGGACGGGTCAGGCGACCGAGAGCCTGCCGCAGGCGGTGCAATTGACGGGGATTGTGCGTGACTTCCGCGAGCGGACGGTGTCGGGAGGTCACGCTGACTTTGAGCGTCAGCCGACGCGTGGTTTCGGGCACTATGTGGGCCAGGTCAAGGCGGTGCTTGACGACAACGGCAAGCCGGTGTTTGCGAGCACGGGGTACAAGGTCAAGAGCCAGAAGAGGGACAGCGCGGGTCGGCAGGTGATGCCGCAGAGCGGTGACGCGACGGCGCAGCGTGCGGCGCTGCAGAACGGGCTGGTGGCTTGGGACGCGTCGTTCGTAGAGACGACTCTGGGCGGCGCGATGACCACCGAGACGAACTTCAATCAGTGGTTCAACGACGTGCCGGGGACGAACTTCTCCAAGCCGGTGCCGATCACGCTGCGGAAGCAGGCGGGGAGCAACATCTATACGTTCGACGACAAGAGCGACTCGACGTACACCGGTCGCGGCGGGTTCTTCCCGATCAACGGCGATTGCTTCGGCAACTCGGCGGGCAACGACCGGAACTTTCACTTCACGTACGAGGTGGCGACGAACTTCACGTTCCGGCGCAGCTCGGGGCAGGTGTTCACGTTCACGGGTGACGACGACGTGTGGGTCTTCATCGGCGGCCGGCTGGTGATCGACCTGGGCGGTGTGCACGGGGCGATCAGTCAGTCTGTGAACCTTGACCAGCTGGCGTGGCTTGAGGACGGGGAGGACTACGAGCTGAAGCTGTTCTTTGCTGAGCGGCACCGGACGCAGTCAAACATGCGGATCGACACGACGCTGGAGCTGCGGCCAACTGAGCTGCCGACGGCGATGAGCCTGTTCGATTGAGCCCGAGGCGGCGTGGCCCGCGCGGGGCGTGGGGGTAACTGAGGCGGCGTGTGCGGTGGGGTGGGGTCTGGTTTTGGGACCATCCCAGGGCGTATGGGCGTCGCGGGTGTTGTGGTCGGCCTGTGAACGCCGCGCTTCGGGGCCCGAGTGGTTGCCCCGAGGCGCGGCGTTTTCGATGATGTGTGTGGACGGCGTGGTGTGCTAGGGCGTTGGCCTTGGCCGAAGTCCGTTCGCTGGAGTGAACCGATGGCCCTCTCGAACAGCGTTGGTGTGGCGATGGGATTGATCTTGGCGGCGAGTGCCGGCGGTATGGCGTGGGGTCAGACAGCGACGACGGCGACGCCGACGAACAACGCGGCGGTGCTTCCTGAGACGATCGTGCTGCACGGGATTGCGCGTGACTTTCGTGAGCGGACAGTCAGCGGCGGGCACCCGGACTTTGAGCGTCAGCCGACATCGGGGTTTGGGTTTTATGTTGGGCAGGTTCAGCCTCGGCTGAGCGCGGCGGGCAAGCCGGTATTTGCGGGGACGGGGCTGCGGGTGAGTGGCGACAAGCGTGACGCGCAGGGGCGTGCCGTGATGCCTGTGGCGAGCGGGTTTGCGATCGGGTCGATGGTTGAGGATGACGGAGGCAAGGGGAAGGACAAGGACGACGGAAAGAGCGGGAAGGGGAGCTCGGGAGCCGCGGACACGTCGCTAAGCGCGTCGGAGTCGGGCGAGATGGACTTGGGGGTAGGTTCCGGCGGCATGCCCGCGCCGATCAAGTGGGACGCCTCGTTTGTGAGCTCGAACCAGGGCGGCTCGCTGACGACGGCTGAGAACTTTGGGCAGTGGTTCACGGATGTGCCGGGCGTGAACGTCTCGATCCCGGTGAGCATCACGCTGCGGAAGCAGGGCAGCGGCAACCTGTACACGTTCGACGACAAGACCGATCCGGCGTTCAGCAGGCTCGGCGGGTTCTTCCCGATCAACAGCCAGGGGTTCGGGAACTCAGCGGGCAACAACCGGAACTTCCACTTTACCTTCGAGGTGGCGACGAAGTTCACGTACCGCAAGGGGACGGGGCAGGTCTTCACGTTCACGGGCGATGACGATGTGTACGTGTTCGTGGGCGGGGTGCTGGTGATCGACCTGGGCGGCGTGCATTCGGCGATCAGCCAGAGCGTGTCGCTGGACACGCTTGCGTATCTGCAGGACGGCAAGGACTACGACCTGCGGCTGTTCTTTGCCGAGCGGCACCGGACGCAGTCGAACATGCGGATCGACACGACAATTGAGCTTAAGAACGCGGAGCTGCCGCAGAGCAACAGCATGTTTGATTGAGGCCGCCAATGGGCACATCTAAGGGGACGAAGGGTGTGCGTGGGCTGTGGCGGTAAGGGATGTGAGACGTGAGTGTTGGTGAGGCGGGTACGAATCAATGGAGCGGGCACAGGAGTAGCGGACATGATCAAGTGCAATCGTGCAGGTAGTCGGGCGGCGTTGATGGGGCTCGTGCTGGTGGCTGGCGCGGCGGCGGTGGCGATGGGCCACGGGCGTTCGCAGACCCAGGCGGTGTCGGGCGCCGCCGGGCAGGGCGTGAGCGGTGACCCGTGGGCGGGTGTGCTGCAGAACTCGATCGTGCTGCCGGCGGTGATCCGTGACTTCAAAGCGGCGGGCGAGCGCGGTCACGCTGACTTTCAGGCGTATGGCAATCCGGTAATCACAACGGGTTTGGTGGAGGACCGGCTGGACCGCAACGGCAAGCCGGTGTTCAAGGGTCGCAGGGGCCAGCAGATCGACCGCGAGTTCAGGAACCAGGCGGGGCAGCCGATCCACCCGATGTTCTTTGGGGTTGGGCTGCGGAACCGCCCGGCGGATGCGAACCAAGCTGCGGCGCAGGTGGGCCAGGGGCGCAGTGATGCCGGTGGTAGCGTTGCGGTGTCGGAGCAGCGGACGGCCGTGAGCGACTCGCGTGGTTCGATGAGCCAGTCGAGCAACCAGCTGACGAGCGCGGAGCGGTTTGCGGAGTGGTATGCGGACGTGCCGGGCGTGAACGTGTCATCGCTGGTGAACCTCACGTTCAACCGCGTAGCGGGGACGAACCGGTACGTGTTTGACTCGGCGGCAGACGAGCCGTGGCGGTCGCGCGGCGGGTTCTTCCCGATCAACGGGATGGGCTTTGGCAACTACGGGTCTTGGGGGAAGAACTTCCACTTTACCACCGAGCTGATGACGGAGTTTGTGTACGACCAGGGGTCGCGGCAGTCGTTTACCTTTAGCGGTGATGACGACGTGTGGGTGTTCATCGACGGGCGGCTGCTGATGGATCTGGGCGGCTTGCACCCGCGGCGCGAGCAGACCCTTGAGCTTGACCGGGTGGATTTTCTTGAGCACGGCAAGAGCCACAAGCTGACGGTGTTCCACGCCGAGCGCGCGACGAACGAGTCGAACTTCCGGATCGAGACGACCATTACGCTGCGGCGTGCGGACCTGCCGAACGTCACGGGCATGTTCGATTGAGGGTTGGCGAGTGCGTGATTGACTCACCCACGCCCGTGGCGGCCGCGATGCGGAGGCCTCGGGCGTGTTTGTGCGCGCTGGACGCTATCCTCGCCGGTGGCGGCTGTTGGGGTGGTTGTGGCGGCATGGAGGCGGCGCAAGTGAGCGGTCAATCGCACGGCGACTACACGGTCTCGCTCGAGGCGTTCCAGGGGCCTTTGGACCTGCTGCTGTACCTCATCAGGCGCGCGGAGGTGGACCTGCACGCGATCCCGATCGCGGAGATTACGCGGCAGTACATGGGGTACCTTGGGCAGATACACACGATTGACATCGAGCAGGCGGGGGAGTTTTTGGTGATGGCCGCGACGCTGATGGAGATCAAGTCGAGGATGCTTGCGCCGCGGGTGGAGGCGGGTGACGAGGGCGCGGCGGACGAGCCGGTGGCGGCGGTCGATCCGCGGACCGAGCTGGTCCAGGAGCTTGTGGCGTACAAGCGGTACCGCGACGCGGCGAGCGCGCTGGAGGCGCGGATGTCGGCGTGGGAAGGGCGGCACGGCGCGGGTGCCGCGGCGCTACCGACGCGGGCGGCGCCGAAGGATGGTGTAGAAGATGGCGAGGCGGGCGGGCTGGACCTTGGCGATCTGGACCTGGTCGACTTGGTGCAGGCGTTCGGGCGGATCATTGAGACCATTGACCTGACGCGCGTGGGCGATCTGCGCGTGGTGGACGATGAGACGCCCATTGAAGTACACTCGGCGGACCTGCTGGACCGGCTGGCCAGGGACGGGCGCGAGCTGGCTGAGTTTGGGACCGACGCGGCGGGCGGCGAGTTGCCGTTTGCGCGGCGCGGGCTGCGGCTGGCTGAGCTGCTGGGTGGGCGGACCAAGGCCGAGGCGATCGGGCTGTTCCTGGCGATGCTGGAGTTGATCCGCCAGCGGAAGGTGGCGGTGCGGCTCGATGCGCAGCGCGAGGTGCTGGTGGGGCTGCGGGCCGAGGACGCGGCGTAGGACGGGGGATAGGGCGCGGCATATGGCGGGGCGTGCGGGTTTGCTGGGCGCGTCATTTGCCTGCTAATTCGTTGCGGGTTTGATGCGGCGGACTAAACCTCGCTTCGCGGCTGCGCCTGGCTCTGCCCCTGCCTTCGGAGGCGGGGTTCTGAACATAAACCACGGAGCGTGGGTGTTCACAGATGCAAGACCGTAAGTAAGAATCTGACTTAGACCAGCAGTGTTGCGGGGCGTTCGAGCATCTGCTTGACGGTGCCGAGGAACTGGGCGGCCATGGCGCCGTCGATGAGGCGGTGGTCGCTGGACATGGTCATGGCCATAACGTGCCCGACGCCGATGGACTTTTTTCCACTAGCGTCGGTGTCAACGACTGGTTGCTCGAGGGCTGCGCCGACGGCGAGGATGGCGGTGTTGGGCGGGTTGATGATGGCGGTGAAGTGGTCAACGCCGAACATGCCCAGGTTGCTGATGGTGAAGGTGGAGTCGGCCATTTCGTCGAGGGTGAGGCCCTTGGTACGGGCCTTCTCGGCGAGGGCCTTGGACTCGTTGCTGATAAGGCGGAGGCCCTTTGCGTCGGCTTGGCGAAGGGTGGCGACGACCAGGCCGCCGCCGCGGTCTTCGGGGAGGCTGATGGCGATGCCGACGTTGACCTGGTCGAGCAGCTCGATGGACTCTGCGCCCTTGGCGGGGTTCCAGCGGCTGTTAACGCCGGGGTGCGCGTGCATGGAAAGTGCGCAGGCGCGGACGATGAAGTCATTGACGCTGAGCTTGACGCCCTGGCTGCCGAGCTGGTCGTTAAGCTGCTTGCGGAGGTCAAGCAGCGCGTCCATGCGGACGCTGACTGTGACCTGGTAGTGGGGGATGGTCTGCTTGCTCTCAACCAGGCGGGCCGCGATGGTGCGGCGCATGTTGCTGAGCGGGATGCTGCGTTTGGCCAGCGCGCTGGCGATGCTGGGCATCATCAGCGCGGCGATGGGGGGCACGCTGGTGGCGGCGGCGGCGGGGGTCTTTGCGCCAGTCTCGGGCAGGGGCTTGGGCCTGAAGATAGGGGCGGAATCGGTGATGGTGCCGCCGTGGCGGGCGAGGGCGGCGATCGGGTCGGCGATGTTGGGGGCGGCGTAGTGCGCAGTAGGGGAGGTGGCGCTCGCGGCGAGGGCGGCTTCGACGTCTTTGCGGATGATGCGGCCTGAGGGGCCCGAGCCCTCGATGTCCGCGAGCTCAAGCCCATTGTCGGCGGCGATCTTTCGTGCCAGCGGCGAGGCGAAGACGCGTTTGCGCGGGACGGCTGGCTCAGCGAGCGCGGTAGAACTGTGGACGCCGTTGGAAGCGTTGGCCGCGGCGGAGTTGGTAGCGGCGGAGTTGGTAGCGGCAGAGTTGGTAGCGGTGTCGCTGGTCGTGGTGTCGGTGGTGTTGGTGCTTGCACGCTTGGCGGGGGCGGCGGCGCTATCGCCGCCTTCCCACTTGAGGATGGTCTGGCCAACGGGGCAGGACTTGCCCTCGGCGATGGTGAGCTCGCCAACGACGCCGTCGTCGAAGGTTTGCAGCTCCATGGTGGCCTTGTCGGTCTCGATATCAGCGATGGATTGGCCGGACTTGACCTTCTGGCCGGGCTTGACGTGCCACTTGACGATGGTGCCGACTTCCATGGTGTCGGAGAGGCGCGGCATGGACATGTTCTTGGGCATGGACGCTTCCAGGTCTTCTTTTTCGCGAGGTCGCGGGTGGTGGCTAGAGGGTGGTGAGGATGGGTTCTGGGCGGGCCGAATCAGATGATAGGAGAGCGGGTCGGCGAAGTCGTTTAGCTGCGGGCCCGCGGGGTCAGGAGCGGGCGGTTGGTTCGTTGAATCGTGCGGAGCGGTGGCGGTTTAGTGGTGGCGATCTGGCTTGCGGACGATGGTGCTCTTGCCGCCCTCGGTGATCTTGCGAACGACGGCCAGTGCGCTGGCGCGGTCTGCGGGAATGGCGAGGCTGAGCATGATGGTGGTGTCGCCGGCGCGGAGCTCGTCGTCTTCGGTGAGTGTGGACTCTGAGAGCGTTGGCTCGGTGCCGTGCGCGTCGAGGGCGGCGGCGGATGGGTCGGCGGGTGGCGGGCCCACGAGGGCGCGGCCGTTGAAGAAGGTGCCGTTGGCGCTGCCGAGGTCTGCGACCAGGAAGCGGTTGGTGTCTGGATCAAAGCGAGCGGCGAGGTGGCGGCGACTGGCGGCGGGATCGAGCAGTTGGATGCCGGTGCCCGAGCCGGGCTCGCGCCCGACGATGACGGGGTTGCCGCTGGCACCGATGGGCGCGAAGGTGCCTGCCTGCGGGCCCGAGACGATGATGAGGCAGCCGGGTGCGTGCGGAGTGGCCATGGTCAGAGGGTATGGGGGTGTGGGGGAGGGGTGTGGAGGAGGGGTGGTGGGGGAGGGCTGTGGGGGGTCGAAGGTGCTTGCGGCGGCGAAACAGTTGCACATCGACCGCGACTTGCCGATTGGGATTTCCTAGGCGGAGATCGTCGCTTTGAGCGAGGGTCGCGGGCTCGCGCGGCTATCTTTGTTTGGCAGCGTGCTAGACGAGGACTTCACGCCAGAGAGTGGCGCGACTGTGCTTGTGGAGTTTTTGCTGGCGCGCACGCCCGGGCTGGCGTTCTTTGCGATGTGCGACGAGTTGTCAGCCGTCCGTGGGCGGGGGCGCGAGCTTGGGACTCGCGTCGAGCATCCCAGTTGCTTGTGCGAGCAGGGCGCGGGCGTAGGGGTGTTGCGTCTAGGGCGCGGCGCGGGGTTGGCCCGAGCTAGGTCTGGGCGGGCGGGTCGATCTCGCGAAGGTACTGCCAGGAGTAGATGCCGGTGTCGTGCCCGTCGGAGAAGCGGATGCGGAGGGCGTAGTTGCCGACGAGCTCGGCTTCGAGGGCGGTGAGTGGGCCGTTGCTGGCGCGGGCAGCGGAGGCGGGCAGGACGGTGAGGGGGTTTTTAGCTTGCTGGGCGCGGAGCTCTCTCATGTCGGCGCTGGGTGACATGCGTCTGAGGTAGTTGATGGAGTAGTAGCTGGTGGTGCCGTCAGCCCACTGAACGCTGAGCCCGCGGTCTTTCTTGAGGTCGAGGGCGATGGGGGGCGGTTCCACGCTGGGATGGTAGAGACGGGCCAGTGAAGTAGCCGGGGCGGTGGCGGGGCTTGGCGTACGCTCGCGCATGAGCACCGGCGAGCACTTTGCTGACCGATTGTCTGCGGCGATTGGCCGCTGCAACAGCGTTGCGTGCGTGGGGCTTGATCCGGTATTTGAGAAGCTGCCGGCGGCGGTTCGCGCGGCGCATGGCGAGCCGGTGGAGGCGATCGGCGCGTTTGCGGCGGGCGTGTTGCGGGCGGTGGCGGGGCTGGTGCCGGCGGTGAAGTTTCAGTCGGCGTGCTACGAGCGTTACGGGTGGCAGGGCGTGCGTGAGCTTGAGCGCGGGATTGCACTGGCCAAGACGCTGGGCCTGGTGGTGATTCTGGACGCGAAGCGCGGCGACATTGGTGTTTCGGCTGAGCACTATGCGTTCGCGGCGTTTGCGCGGATGGGGGCTGATGCGCTGACGGTGAGCCCTTACATGGGGCCGGACACGATCGAACCGTTTTTAGCGCAGGTGGGAACAAACGCGGGGACGGGCGTGTTTGTATTGGCGCGGACGAGCAACCTGCAGAGCGATGCGCTGCAGAGCTTGAGCGTTGCTGCCGCGGGTGCTGATCGGGGTGTTGAGTGTGGCGAAGGGCGAGAGCAAACGCTGGCGACGCACGTGGGGCAGATGATCGCGCGGCTGGGCGCGGGGCGTCTTGGTGCGTGCGGGCTCAGTGATGTGGGGGCGGTGGTGGCGGCGACCAAGCCCGGCGACGCGGCGGCGATGCGCGCGTCAATGCCCGACCAGGTCTTCCTGATCCCGGGGTATGGGGCGCAGGGCGGAGCCGCGCAGGATGTGCGCGACTTATGCCGCGCGGGTCAGGGTGGGCCCGAGGATGTGGCCCGAGCGGGCGTGCTGGTGACAGCAAGCCGCTCAGTGATTTACCCGAGTGCGGTCGGGTGGGGCGTCGGGATCGGGGTCGGGACAGGGGCCGACGCTTGGACAGCGTCTGTGCGATCTGCGGCGGAAAGGCTTGTGAGTGAGCTTCGCGGGGTGTTTGAAGTCCGAACATAGACCGATTGTCGGACGTCTATGCGGCGATCGGGGAGTAATCGGGCCCGAATCACGTGGTTACAGTGGCAAACTGGGCCAAAGTGCCGTGGGTATCGGCCTTTGCGGAAACTTCACCTACGAGTTCCCGCGCGGATTCCTTGCCTGAGGCGCAAATGGGATGTATGTTCATGCGTCGCGTCGTTTAGGGAAGGGGTATGCCCATTCTTTGAACGATCTTAAGCCCCTTTCGGGGCCGGTGGTGGCTTTATGCCACCAGGGACCCGCTGGAAGCGTCGTCCAGCGGTGATCGTCGCGTCGTCTGCCAAAGGTGGGAGCCTTGGGTGGAGCCTCACACGGGCAAGAGTGGAAGGAGTGGTCATTATGAAGATTGCTATGGGTCTTTTGGCGTTGGCTGCGGCCGCCGGAACGGCGAGCGCGAGCCTGTACGTTGAGCAGGAGTCTAACAACTCCTCCGGCACCGCGAACAACCTGAACGTGGTCAATGGGAACCTCCCGTTCACGCTTCCGGGCGGGTCGATCCTGGTCGACGGGTCGCTCACCGGCGGCGGTCAGAACGTCGCGGGCGACGTTGACTGGTTCCGCTTCACTATCGCCAACACGGCGAGCAACCTGGTCATGAGCATCTTCTCGCTCAACAACACCAGCGCTGACAGCGAGATTTACCTGATCGGTGCCGACGGCACGACGATCATCGCGTTCAACGATGACGGCAACCCCGGCGGCGGCTCGGGCTTCATGAGCTCGCTGATCACCGCCAACCTGTCGGCTGGCACCTACTTCCTCGTCATCACCGGCGACAACGACTCGGGCACTACCGTCGGCGTCCCCGCGCTTCCCGACGGCTTCAACGGCGGCCCGGCCCCCGTTACCGGCCAGGGCGTTGGTCACGGCGAGAACTTCGACTACAAGTTCCTGATCGGCTTCAACCTCATCCCGACCCCGGGCGCCGCGGCGCTGCTGGGCCTGGGCGCGCTGGCCTTCGGCCGTCGTCGCCGCTAAGGCGAGATGTTGGTTGACGGATGGGGCATGGGCCCCCGCTTGAGGCGTCATGGAACAGGCTGGTTTCTCGGGTCCGCGGCGTGAAGAACCTCGACCCCACACCAGACAGCCCGCTCATGGCAGTGAAGAAGCCTTAAGATCGGTATCGAGATCTAAAGGATGAGCGCCCCTGCGTGATAGCACGCGGGGGCGTTTTTCGTTTAGTTGGGAAGACGCTGGGAAGAGATTGAGGGATCAAGGTAGCGAGCGAGCGGGGGGGCAAGGTATCGAGGGGAGCAGGCGACGGCAATTGCGTGGCCGTCTCCTTGCCAATCCCGGCTGCCCATCCGCGTTCCGCTTGCCTCCGGGGGTTGAGGCTCGAACACTTCGCGCAATGGACATCCCCAAGCCGGACTTTCTGACTGCGCAGTTTTTGGTCAACACCGTGACGCTGGTGCTGGTGGTGCACATCATCCTGGGGTTCGTGGGCATCGCGCTGTACCTTGAGCGGAAGATCTCGGCGTGGATGCAGGACCGGATCGGTCCTAACCGCGTGGGCTTCAACCTGGGTCTGCCGGCGCTGAAAGCGCTGGGCGAGCAGCCGGGGCGCGTGGGTGACAAGCAGACCAATCCGGGGCTGCGCGGCTTCTTTGGGCTTGGTCAGTCGCTGGCGGACGGGATCAAGATGTTCCTCAAGGAGGACTTCACGCCCAAGGGTGTGGACAAGGTGATGCACTTCATCGCGCCGGGGTTGGCGGTGATCCCTGCGTTGATCGGGTTTGCGGTGATCCCTTGGGGCGGGGCGTGGTCGGTGCCGCAGTTCACGATCCCGCTTCTGAACTGGATCGTCCCGGCGCAGGACGTGATCGTGGCTGGGGCGAACATCTCGATCGGGATTGTGTACGGCCTGGCGGTGGCGTCTTTGGGTGTATACGGGCTGACACTGGGCGCGTGGGCGAGCAACAACAAGTACTCGTTCCTGGGCGGCCTGCGTGCGGCCAGCCAGATGCTGGCGTACGAGATCCCGATGGGGCTGATGCTGCTGGTGGTGCTGCTGACGGTCGGGAGCCTGCTGCCGATGGAAATCGTTCGGTACCAGAACGCGCACGGGTGGCTGATCTTGGCGCAGCCGCTGCCGGCGCTGATCCTGTTTGTCGCGATCATGGCCGAGTGCAACCGTGCGCCGTTCGACAACGCGGAGTGCGAGAACGAGCTGGTGGGCGGGTACCACACCGAGTTCAGCAGCATGCACTTCGGGCTGTTCTTCCTGGCTGAGTACGCGCACCTGATCACCGGGTGTGCGCTGTTTAGCGTGCTGTTCCTGGGCGGCGGGCAGCTGCTGCCGTTTGTTGACTGGCCGGGGACGGCGGCGGCGAGCAGCTTTTGGATGGTGCTGGTGAGCTTCGGGATCCTGTTCGGCAAGACGTCGCTGCTGGTGTGCCTGATGATCGCGATCCGCTGGACGCTGCCGCGGTTTCGGTTCGATCAGGTCATGTACCTTGGGTGGCAGGGGCTGATCCCGCTGTCGATCGTGCTGATGCTGGTGACGACGATGATGGTGTTCTACGGGGTGACGGCGTGGTGGCAACTGCTGATCGCCAACGCCGTTGTGACGGCGGGGCTGCTGCTGGTGCAGCCGTTCCTGCCCAAGGCGGACGTGAACCGCAGGCTGGCGCTGGCGGGCTCGCGGTTTAGCCCGCTGGAGGACGAGGGGTTTGTCGAAACGCGCCCGACGCTACCGGCGGCGCTGAGCGATCGTCCGCAGGCGTTCTGAGCGGCGGTTGCGGGCTACTTCAGCAGGTCTTTGAGGCGGCGAAGCTCGTCGAAGGCCTGCATTGGTGAGAGCCCTTCGAGCTTGAGCTTGGCCAGTGCGCTGACGGCGGCGTGCGGCGCGGCGTGCGACTCAAACAGCGAGGGCTGGGCGGCGATCAGGCGGTCAAGGCGTGGGCCGCGCGGGCGGCGTGCGGCGGGCTGGCCGGTCGAGGCCGGTTCGTTTAAGCCGCTGGGGCCGGGGGTGTTGGCGCTGCCGTGGCCCAAACCAGCGTGCTGAACGCTGAGGTTTTCGAGGACTTCTTTAGCCAGCTCTATGGTGCGGGCCGGGACGCCTGCGAGGCGGGCAACCTGGATGCCAAAGGACTTCTCGGCACGCCCGGGCATGATGCGGTGCAGAAAGACGATCTGGTCGTTGAACTCACGGACGGCGACGTGCAGGTTGACGACGCGCCCGGGCAAAACCTCCGGCAGCTGCGTGAGCTCGTGATAGTGGGTGGCAAAGAGCGTGCGCGGGCCGGGGCTTGGTGCGCTGGGCAGCGAGTCTTCGATGGCTGAGGGCGCGGTTGGTTCGGTGGCGGGGTGGGAGTTTAAGCTTGGCTGGACGAAGGCTTGCGCGAGGGTTTGGGCGATGGCCCAGGCCAGGCTCAGCCCGTCAAGGGTGCTAGTTCCGCGGCCGATCTCGTCAAGGATCACCAGCGACGCGGGCGTGGCGTGGTGCAGGATGCTGGCGGTCTCGGTCATCTCGACCATGAAGGTGGACTGCCCGGCGAAGAGCGCATCGTCGGCGCCGACGCGAGTGAAGATGCGGTCGGTCAAGCCGATGGTCGCGGCCTCGGCGGGCACGAAGCTGCCGGTGTGGGCGAGCAGGACGATCAGAGCCGTCTGGCGGATGAAGGTGCTCTTGCCGGCCATGTTGGGCCCGGTGATCAGCGCGAGAGTGGCGGTTTCGTCGGGCGTGCCGAGGGTCAGGTCGTTGGGCACAAAGTCGCGCTCGGCCCGCGTGTCAAGCACCGGGTGGCGGCCTTGGATGATCCGCAGCAGCGGCTCGGGGACGAGTGTCGGGCGCGTCCATCGTGAGGCCGCGGCTTTGTCGGCGAAGGCGCTCAGCACGTCGAGCTCGGCGGCGAGCTCACCAAAGCGGTTGATCGGGGCGATCAGGGTGGCGGCCTGTTCACACAGCGCGTCGAAGAGGGCCTGCTCGCGCGAGACTGCGCGGGCCTGGGCGTGAGTGACCTTGTCCTCAAAGTCTTTGAGCTCGGGGGTGATGTACCGCTCGGCCCCGGTGAGGGTCTGGCGGCGCGAGAACGCCGCGGGCGCGCGGGCGGCCTGGGCCTTGGGCAGCTCGATGAAGTAGCCGAAGACTCTGTTGAAGCCGACCTTGAGGTTGGGCAGGTCGTGCTGTGCGACCAGTGCGGCCTGGTACTGGGCCATCCAGTGTGAGGCGTCGGTGGTCAGCGTGCGCTGACGATCAAGCTCGGGGTCGACCCCGTCGCGTATGAGCCCGCCCTCTCGGAGGTGGGCCGGCGCGTCGTCCTTGCACAGGCGGGCGATCTGCTCGCTCAGCGGCGCGAGCTCGGCGGCGAGCTGCGCAAGCTGGGCCTGGTGGGCCCGCAGCGCGGGGGTGCGGTCGGCACGCTCACTGAGCTGCGCGCAGCGGGCCAGCGAGCGGCCCAAAGCGACGACATCACGCGGGGTGGCGCGGCGCAGCGCGACGCGGGCGGCAATGCGGGCGACGTCTTGGATGTGGTCAAGCTCGGTTGCGAGCTCAAGGGCGAGACGGCGGTCTTGGGCCAGGGCCGCGACGCACGCCTGGCGCGCGATGATCTTGTCAAGGTCTCGCAGCGGACGGACGAGCCACGCGCGGAGCAGGCGCCGCCCCATGGGCGTGCGGCAAAGGTGACGCCCGGTGTGCGAGAGGAACGTGCCGATGAGTGAGCCGGCGGTGCCGTCGGTCCCAGAGATCGCGCTCATGGCGCCGCCGGCGCGGATTGCGCGGTCGACCTCGAGTGCGCGGAGGCTGACGGCGTCGATGATGAGGAACTCGCCTGCGTCAGCGCGCTTGGGCGGGGCCAGGTGGGCCAGTGCCGCGCCGCTGCGCGAGTAACCCCCGCTGCCGGCGGGTGAGACGTCGCCGGCGGGGAGCTGGGTGCTGGTCAGGTAGCGGACCAGCGCGCCGCAGGGCAGGATCAGCGGGTCGCCGTCCGGCAGCCCGAAGCCGGCGAGGTTCTGGACGCGGTAGAGCTCGCAAAGACTTTGGCGGGCCTCGTGCGGGCGGAAGTGCCAGCCCGGGAGCGCGGCGGTCGAGATGCCCAGGGCGCGGGCGATTTGATCGATACGCGGGGGCGTCTTGCCGTCGGCGGTTTCGGGGTAGAGCAGCTCTCGGACGCGGGCCCGCGCAAGCTCATCAGCGAGCTGCGCGGCGGGTACGAGCGTGACTGTCAGCGCGCCGGTCGAGAGCTCGGCAATGGCGACGGCGGCGAGCTGGGCGCTCAGCGAGGGCGCGCTGCCGCGGGTGGTGGGGGCCTCTGGCGGGAAGCAGACGGCGGCGAGGACGTTGGGCTGGTCGTCGTCGAGGAGGTTCTCATCTACGAGCGTGCCGGGGGTGATCACGCGCGTCACGGCGCGCTCGATGATGCCCTTGGCCTCACGAGGGTCTTGGATCTGATCGCAGACGGCGATGCGGAAGCCCGCGGCGATGAGCTTGCGGACGTAGACGTCGATCTGGTGAAACGGGACGCCGGCCATCGGGATCCCGCTGGTTCGCTGCGTGAGGGTCAGGCCGATGGCCTTGGCGGCGCTGACGGCGTCGTCGTCGAACATCTCGTAAAAGTCGCCCATCCGGAACAGCAGCAGGCACTCTGGGTGAAGCTTTTTGAAGCGTGCGTACTGGCGCATCGCCGGGGTGTCGCGCGGGTCCTTGCCGGGGGGCGGCGTGGATGGGGCGGGAGCGGTGGGGGCCGCGACGGCATGCGCGGCAACAGCCGTGGGAGCCGCGCCGGTGGCTGGGTTCTCGGGCGGGATTGATCCCTGGGGGGGCATGGGGCCAAGTCTACGGCGAGGCCGACGAAATATGCGAGCAAAGTGCGAACAAGGGTTGCAAAGCTCGGCAGGCGTGGCAGAGTTTAAAGTCTCGGACTCGGGTTGTCTATCGCCGGGAGTGATGTTTCTGGCGCGCGTGTACCGATGCCATGATTCCGAGCCTTGTGAAGGAAAGACCCCGGCCTTGCCGCGGCCCAACCCGCCCTTGCGGAGCGGAGAGTTTGATCTGGAGTGTCAGACTTGGACAATGCACCCATTCCGTTCCCGAAGGATCCTGAGGCGGTATTGGCTCAGTACGGCGAGGTGTGGATGCGCACCCCAGGAGTCAAGGGCGTGGCTCTACTGCGTCGCGCAGGAGTTATCAAGTTTGTGGTGATGACCAACGACCCGCACGTCGGCGCCCTAGTGCCTGACACCATCGGCGGCTTCCCGACGAGTGTCGAGGACGTCAAACAGCCCGCGCGGGCCGCGCTTCGAAGGGCCTGAGTCCCGCTGCCGATGCGGACTAGTGCTGATTGGAACAGACGATCTTCGCGTTGAAGTGCGTGAGCACGCGACCGATCGGTATCGCGTACCCAGTGTGCATGTTGGTCATGCTCACCAGCAGCCCGACGGCGCGGCGTGGCGAGCGGCTGGCCTCCCAGAGCACTGAGCCCGAGTCGCCCTCATCGCAGAGGAAAGGATGTTGGGGGTCGGCCTCGATAACCAGCACATCGACGCGATAGGGGTGGGGGGTCAACTCATCGATGGTCACTTTCGCGAAGCCCATAACCGTCCCTGCGCGGTCACCGCTCTTGGCACCGAAGTAGGTGACGCGGAACTCCCCCTCACAGGCCTGCTCGAGGGAGACCAGCTCGGCGCTGACAGGCCCGAGCTTGTGCGGCTCAGGTGCCGAACGGCGCGGCCTGCGCAGGGCGATCAGGGCGGCATCCATCGACGAATGGGCGCGCGTGAAATCGATCCCGCCGATCTCGTTGACCGTCCCGAGTGCAGAGGCTCGCTGTTTCGTAGCCGAGGGGTCGCTTGACCGCGTTCGCACATCGAGCCCGGCGCTCAACGGCCGGGTGGGGCTGGCCACCATGAGCTCGCAGGAGAGCGCGTATATGTGACCATTTCGTTCAACAAGCGCACCGAGAGTTCCGAGCTTCTTTTGGCCGGAAGCACCGTCGGGCCGGGTAATGATCTGGTCTCCGGGGCGGAGCTTCGGGCGACAACCGAGCGAGCAGAGAGCGCGGAACAGGCGGTCTCGAAGCTTCAACGAGATGCCTCCACGAGCGGGGCACCCCAAAGGTGGCAGCTCAGGGTCGTGCCAATGGGCACGCCGAAAGATGCAGAATGGAGCGGAGGAGGGTCGAACTCCCGACCTCGTCATTGCGAACGACGCGCTCTACCAACTGAGCTACCGCCCCGATTGCCGCGTTTCGGCGGTTGGGAGGGGAGTATAGCCGGGGGCCGCGTGCTCGCCAAGCGAGCCGTGCCGTCTTACGGGCGCGTCCGTGTCGGGCTGGCCTATCGGGCAGGCCTGTCGGGCTGGGGAGGGCGGGGCCAGGGTCTGGCCGCGCTCCGCGTAGATCACATGCAACCGGATTGCAGGTGGGCTAGAGTTACACCGAGCGATCCACGCCAGGCAGACCACCTTACAGGCCCGTGAGCATGATGACCACACCAACATACACCCGAAGGTTTGTCAGCCGCGCCGCGTGGCTGATGCTGCTCACGCTGCTGACGACGGCAAGCTCAATTACAGTCCCGCAGGCTTCGGCGGCGATCGCTCCGCCCGAGTTGGCGGTCACACCCCTTGCGGCCGTCGCGCCTTCCGCGGCACTCACGCCTCTAAACGTGGTGGTCAGCATTCCGCCGCTGCGCGGGCTGATTGAGCCGCTGCTCCCGCCGGGCAGTCGCGTTGAGGTGCTGATCCCACCGGGCGTCAGCGAGCACGGCTTTGAGATTCCGCCCGCCTTGCTGGCCGCGGTCGTCAAGGCCGACCTTGTCGTGCAAGTTGGCCTGGGCCTTGAGCCGGGGCTGGAGAAGTTTCTGCGCTCAAGCCCCGCGCCCGCGCGCGTGGTGGTGGTCTTTGCGCAGGTCATGGGACACGCTTCTGACGGCGGCGACCACGCCACGCACAGCCACGACAAGGACGGCAACTGCATCGTTTCCACTGGCAGTGACCCGCACCTGTGGCTTGACCCCATCGCGGCCAAGAGCCTGGTGCGTGAGGTAAGCTCGCGGATTATCGAGCTGCGGCCGCTGGCGGGTGTCGAGCTGCGTGACCACCCGACTCGCAAGGCCGCGCGGGCCCAGATGGCGGCGCTGGATCAGCTTGACGCGGAGTACAAGGGCGTGGTCGCGCGGGCCAGCACGCGAATGTTGGTGGTGGGGCATGATGCGTACCGCTTGCTGGCGGCGCGGTACGGGCTTGAGACCGTGGCGATCGCGGGCCTTAGCGCGGGAGAGCCCAAGCCCGCAGACCTGGCGCGGGCGATCGCGGCGGTGCGTGACAACAAGCTCCCGGCGGTCTTTATTGAGCCGCAGATCTCGCCCCGCGCGGCCCAGCGCGTCGCGGAGGCCACGGGCGCGAAGGTTCTGACGCTTGACCCACTGGGCGCGGGCGACTACTTCGCAACTATGCGGCAGAACCTCGCGGCGATCGCCCAAGGACTCGGCGTACGCGCAGACGACGCCGGCGGAGGGAGTGGTGGCGGTGGTAGTGGTGGGGCTGGCGGGGTTCCCGAGCGGCGTTGAGGTGACGCAGGCAAAGGGGCGCAGTAAAAGCGCGAAGTGAGCGCGAAGTGAGGTCGAAGTGAGCGCGAAGTCAGGGCGCGCGGTAAGCGTGCGCAGGTCGTTACCATGCACGGCGTGACCAGCAGCGATGCCAGCGAACTGATCGAATCGGCGGTCGAGCTCGACGCCGTCAGCTTTACGTATGCCGGCGCGGCGACGCCCGCAGTACAAAGTGTCTCACTGCGCGTCCAAATCGGCGAGCGGCTGGGCATCCTCGGGCCCAACGGCGGGGGCAAAACGACGCTGCTGAAGCTGATCATGGGCCTGCAGCGCGCCCAGCAGGGGCGCGTGCGTGTGATGGGGCTCGACCCTGTCGAGGCGCGCCATCGCGGGCTGATCGGCTACGTGCCGCAGCGGGCCGAGGCGGAGCTCGGCTTTCCGCTCAGCGTGCGTCAGGTAGTGGCGCTTGGTGCAACATGGCGGCTGTGGCCCTGGCAGGGCGCGGGCGGGGCGATTGCTGATCGAGTCACGCGGGCGCTGGCGCTGGTTGGTGCTGAGTCGTTCGCCGAGAAGCCCATCGGCGCGCTCTCGGGCGGGCAGTTGCAACGAGCGCTGATCGCCCGCGCGCTGGCGGGGCTGCGGCCGCAGGGCGCGGGGGCGGATCGCCAGTGGTCGGGGCTGCTGGTGCTTGATGAGCCGACGGTGGGGATTGACGCCGCCGGTCAGCAGCAGTTTGCCGAACTGCTCAAGAGCGTTCACGAACGTGCGGGCCGGAACGGAACGGGCCGATCTGGAGCGGGCCAGAACGGATCTGGCCTGACGACGCTGATTGTCAGCCATGACATCCGTGCGGTCGCGGCGGGCTCTGACCGTGTGGCGTGCCTCTCGCGAACGCTGCACTACCACGACTCACCAAGTGGGCTGACCCCGCAGGTGTTGGCCGAGGTTTTTAGCCATGATGTTGCTGGGCTGGCGGGCTTTGCGGCCGCGGGCCCGCTGGCGGGGATGCACGTACACGCGCACGGCCCGGGTGAGGCGTGCCCTCACGAGCACGCTTCTGAGCACGCTTCTAAGCACGATGCTGGGCACGCTGCTGGGCAAGCGTCATCGCACGCTCATGAACACCAGCGTGAGCACGCGCACGAGCACCCCCACGCGCCGCCCCGCCCGACACTGCGCCCGCCGGAGGGCCCGCGGTGAACATGGCCGACTATCTCGCTGATACGGCGTTGGCCTGGCCGCTGGTCTGGCGGCCGCTGCTGGTCGCCGCCGCGCTGGTGCTGATGTCCAGCGTGCTCTCGGTGCTGGTGGTGCTCAAGCGGCTGAGCTTCGCGGGCCAGGGCATCAGCCACAGCGCCTTTGGCGGGGTTGGCGTCGCAGCGGTGCTGGGCGTGCTGCTAGGTGGCGTGGGCGGCGTTCTCGCGCCGGGCATCGAATTCCTGATCGTGCTGGGCTTTTGCACAAGCTGCGCGCTGCTGATGGCGCACATCAGCGACCGACGACGCGTGCAGATGGATACAGGTATTGGGCTGCTGCTGGTGGCCGCGATGGCCCTGGGCGGGGTGCTGGTGGATGTCGCCCGTCACGCCGCGGAGCTGCGCGGCGTCGCGGCACCGGCGCGGTCGTGGGAGAGCGTGCTGTTTGGCTCGATCCAGGTCGTTGGCCCAATTGATGTGGTGACTTCATGGAGCGTGTGCGCGGGAGTCCTGGCAACGCTGTGGCTGGTCCGCAGGCCGCTGCTGTTTTGGGCCGTAGATGAGCCGGCGGCGGAGGCCTTCGGTGTGCCTGTGCGGCGCGTCCGTGCGGTGCTGATGGTGCTGCTGTCACTGGCGGTGGTCACGAGCATGAAGCTCGCGGGCGTGGTGCCGGCGACGGCGCTGCTGGTGCTGCCTGGGGCTATTGCGCTGCGGCTGGCCGATCGGCTCTGGCTTGTGCTGGCGCTCGCGGTGGGGGCGGCGCTGCTGGGGCTGGTGCTGGCGATGGCGCTGGCGCTGCAGTTCAACGTGCAGGCCGGGCCGAGTTTGGTGCTGGTGCTGACGGGGGTTTTCTTCATGACCTACCTGGTGCCGGGCAAGGCGCGTGCTGGCGCGGGCGCTAAAGTCACGGCATGAAAGCTGAGCGCCTGATCGCCGAGCTCGACCGTCTGCGTAAGGACGCCCCCAAGGACACCAGCGACCTTGAGTGGCTGACACTGCACCATATTTTTTGCTTTGTCAGCTACAAGATGACGGAATTCAGAAAGTACGTGGCTGAGCAGGAAGCGCTAGGCGCGTTCAAGGATGCAGAGGAGTCCTGACCGCCCGCCCTAAGGGTGAATCTGGCGAATCTTGGCGAGGCCGGCTTCAGCCGTCAAACGATCTTGACCCGGATTGTCCACAATCAGCGAACCCGGGGGCATGTGATCGCCGAATAGATATGTTGAACACGGCTTGCGTGGCCTGCGGCGGACACACACGAACCCGCCCCGCGCCAGTGCAAGCCATGACGGTGCCCTGAGCGTGTTTTGGTGGCGAGTTGGTCTGAATGTGAACGCATTGGCCTTGGGTTTGGGCGTTGGGATCAGTGGCTCCGGACGACCAGGTGTGAGGCGAGCGAAGAGCCGCCAAGCATCGGAGCGTGCCAGGGCTAAGTGCCGCGGGCGACGGCCTGCGGAAAATCGTCGGGCGGTCGGGCGATCCCCCGGCGGCGGCTCGGCTAGGCCCGCTGGCCTGCGATGAGCAGGCGAGCATCGCAAAGGAGGTGATCAAGTGCAGATTTCCTACGGATCGAAGATGGGGCAGTACCTTGGAGCCCGCAAGGGCTGAGGTCGCTCGACGGAGCTGCCCTCCGTGGCACGCCCGGCCTGCGCTCGCGCAGTGCCCGGAACCGCCCGCCAAGGCACCAGCCCCGATGGCATATAAGCCGACGCCCGCGAGTACACGCTTGCGGGCGTTTTTCATTCTTGCGCGCGCTGCGGAGCGGGCTACCTGCCGCCGAAGGACGCTTGGCTCGGGCCCGGTAGGTGCGCGGGCAGAGTCACCAGGCTCAGTGCGCGATCGACCAGCCCGGTTTCATCAGCCCTGACTAGCAGCAGGTTTCTTGCCACGCGCGCGATGAAGACGTAGCCCGCGGGCTCAACCAGCGCGCGGATCGCGTCATCTTGCTGGTTGATGCTCTCGATCACCAGCACCAATGGGCGGTAGACATTCAGGCTGAAGCCCTTAAGCACGTCGAGCTCGGCCCCTTCAACGTCCAGCACCAGCACATCAACGTGGGTAGTCAGCGGGGCTAGCAGCGCGTCCATCGTGGTGCAGGGCACCTGGACGCTGCCAAGCGTGAAGCCTTTGCTATCGAGGGCGCGCTGGTCGTCAACGCTCGCCAGCGAGGCCATAAGCCCGGCGGACTCTTCGCCCCCGCTGACGGTCCGGAACGTGACCTGTGTCGGCCCACCGGGCGCGCTACACGCGGTGTGCGCCACCGTCGAGCCCGGGCGGTTGACCCTTGCGCGCTGGGCCCACGCCTGCTGGGGCTCGATCAGCAGCCCGCGCCAGCCTGCGGCCTCGAGCACATACGTCACCGAGTTGATCAGCCCGTCGGCGGCGCCGCACTCGATATAGAACCCGGGCGCGCGGTCGCCTAGCAGGTCCCACAGCAGTCGGTCCTCGCCGTCCTCGCTGAGGAATCGCATCGGCAGCGCGACGCTGCGACCGGCCCGAGCCAACTGAACTTTGGCCCGCGTGGTGTACAGCGTGCGCCAGTGTTCTGAAGCCTCAAGGGCGCGCCGACGCTCGGCACGGCGCCACGATTGCATCAGCCTGAGCTGGCGGCGCAGGCGTGCGGCCTGCACCGCGAGCGCCAAAAGCCCCACTGCGCACATCAGCAGCCCGACCAGCATCAGCACCATGAATGTGTCGTTCAAGGACGGTTTGCTCCGGTGCGGCCAGTGACGAAGGGGCGGAGTATAACATGCCCCATGGCTCCGCGCGTACCGGTGGTCATCATGGCGTTTGCCCGGCCCAAGAGCACGGCGATGGTCTTGGACGCCGTCAAGGCCGCGCGCCCGGCGCGGGTCATCGCGGTCCTCGACGGCCCGCGCCCGCACAAGCCCGGCGAGGATGCGTTGTGCGCCGAGGTGGCCGCGCAGTTCGCGCAGAGCGCCTGGCCCTGCCCGGTGGAGGTCATCGCCTCGCCGGTCAACATGGGGCTCAGGGCTCGCATCAGCACGGGGCTCAGTGAGGTCTTCTCACGGCACGACCGCGCGATCATCATCGAGGACGACTGCGTGCCGCACCCGAGCTTCTTCCCGTTCTGCGAGGAGCTTCTGGAGCGATACGCGGACAACCCGCGCGTCTCGGCGATCTCGGGCAACAATTTCGCTGGCACCCTCGGCGGTATTCACCGCGACGCGAGCTATCACTTCACGCCCTTCCCGCACATCTGGGGCTGGGCGACCTGGGCGCGCGTCTGGCAGTCTTTCGACGCCGACATGCGCTGGTGGCGTGGGCGGCGCGAGCTGTTCTGGCTCTGGCGTTGCTTTGGCGACCTTGGCCTGGCGCTGAGCTGGTACCACACGATCCGGAACGTGCGCAACGGGAAGATCAAGAGCTGGGCGCTGCCGTTTACCGTTGAGCAGCTAAGGGCGGGCACGATGGCGGTCGGGCCCGAGCAGAACCTGGTGACCAACGTGGGCTTTGGCGACGGGGCCACCAATACCACCGAGGCCACGCACCCGCGATCCAACATTCCCGCTGAGGCAGTGGTCTTTCCGCTGAAGCACCCCGACCAGGTCGCGCCTGATCAGCAGATCACGCGCTGGACGCAGCGCGAGGTCTTTCACGCCCAGCGCCCGGTAACCTTCGGTGGTGTGCGGCGTTGGCTGCGGGGCCGCTGACGGGCCCCAACCCGCGTAGCGTCCGAGCGAGCCCGCTGGCGCAGCGTTCGTCCCGTTGGCCCTGGCTCTTGCAAGCCCCCGGCCACGCCGCTAATCTCGGTGCAGCCGCCGTGGGCATTACGCTCTGCTGACTGGGTCTTGCCGCCCGTGCGGCGCAGACGAGCACCACCGATGAAGATCCTTGTCGTCTCGGATTATGAGCGCCGCGGCGGGGCCGCCCTTGCCACCAGCCTGCTGTGCGAGCAGCTCGTCGTCGACGGGCACGAGGTCCACCACGTTCACTGCCGCCCCTCTGGTGCGCAAGAGCCCTGGAGCGCCACGATCTTGCACTGGCGCAGGGCCCGCGGCAGCGGCTCGAAGCTGCTGCGCAAGCTCACTCCCAGGTCACGGCGTCGCACTGGCGACCAGCGCGCGGTGCTTGCGGCCTTTGCGCAGACGATTGACCGCGTGCGGCCCGACGTGGTCAATTTCGCCAATATCCACGGCGTGCTCGACGCGGGCTGGAGTGACCGCATGCTTGCGCTCGCGGCCGCGACCACCGCGGCGTGCTTCACGATGCACGACATGTGGTGGCTCACCGGGCGGTGTGCATACTCGCACGAGTGCCGGAAGTTTGAGACCGGCTGCGATGCCCAGTGTCCAACGCCTACTGAGTACCCCGCGCTGGCCCCGGAGCTGATCCACCCCGCGTGGCTGACGCGCAAGCTGATCGCCCAGGCACACCCGAACATTGGCGTGGTGCCTGCATCGGCGTGGATCGGTCGCGAGGCCGCGGCGAGCGTGTGGGGTCAGCACCCAACCCGCGTGATCAACTACGGGATCAAGAGCGACCAGTACCCCGCGCTTGACCGCGCCGAGAGTCGGCGCGAGCTGGGCATCAACGGTGACGCGCCGGTGCTGCTGAGCGTGGCGGTGGACTGGGGCTCACCGCACAAGGGCGGCGCGCTGCTGGCCGCCGCGCTGGCGGAACTCGAACCCATCAAGCCCACGCTGCTGCTGCTTGGCTCCGGCAACGTGCCTCCGGGCCTCGCATCAGACCGCGTGCGGGCGCTGGGCTACAACGCAAACCCGCGCTTCAAGGCCGCCGCCATGGCCGCCGCCGACTGCCTGGTTCACCCCGCGACGGCGGAAAACTTCAGCAACGTGCTGATGGAAGCGGGCGTGTGCGGGCTGCCCGTGGCGTGCTTTGAGATCGGCGGCAACCCTGAGATCGTGACCGAGGGCGTCTCGGGCCGCCTCTCGCGCGAAGTTACCGGCGCGGGCCTTGCAGCAGCAACCAGAGCATCGCTCGACTTGGGTGGCGGCACGCAGGCGCAGCGCGATGAGCTTCGCCGTCACATCCGCCAGCAGGCCCGCGAGCGTTTCAGCATGAAGCTGCAGGCCCAGCACTATGTTGAGTTCTACCAGCGGCTTATCGACCTACGCAACCCGGGATCACGCTGATGGCCACGCTGCCGACGCTCAGCGTGATCGTCCCGTGCTTCAACGCGAGCGCCACGCTGGCGCGAACGCTCGACAGCCTCTGCTCGCAGCAGGCCGGGGGCGTTGAGCTGCTGGTGATCGACGGCGGCTCAACCGACGCAACGGCGCAGGTGCTCGCGCGGTTTGCAGCACACCTGACCCGCTGCGTCAGCGAGCCCGACCGAGGCCAGTCGCACGCGATCAACAAGGGCTTCGCGCTCTCAACCGGGCGGGTCGTGGCGTGGCTAAATGCTGACGACGTGTACGAGCCGGGCGCGATCGCCGTTGCGCGTGAGGTTCTCGACGAAGCCGCGCACGCCGATCGGCCTGTGGTGCTCGCCGGCGCATGCCGGATGGTGCACGAGGATGTTGCGGGCACCGACTACACGTGGACGCCGCGCAGCAAGGATCTTGAGGTGATGCACTGCCGCGCGCCGTTCGCGCAGCCCGCGGCGTTCATGACGCGTGCCGCGGCCCGCGCCGCCGCCGAACGATTCAGCCTCCCGCCCGGGCAGCTTGTGCGAGAAGAACTGCACTTTGCGATGGATCAGGACCTTTGGTGCCGGGCCAGGGCCGCGGGTGCTGGCTTCACGCTCTCGCATCGCGTGCTGGCGACCTTCAGCGTCGGGGCCGCGGCCAAGAGCACCGTCGGTGGACGCAAGATCGCGGCCGAGATGGAGCGGGTTTATCGCGAGCATGCGCCGGCGAGCCAGCGCTCACTACCGGGCTGGTACCGGCGCACCCGTCTGCCCGCCCAACTCGCGGCTCGGGGCCTGCCCGCGCCGCTGCGAAAGCTCTGGACCCGTACGGGCGACGCGGTGCTGGTGGCGGCGCTTGCCGCGCGGTTCGGCCGCCGAAACGTCAAGGCCATGGACTGGACCTGGTGCCTGTGAACCGAAGCGCCACGCAGCAAGGCAACATGCACGAGATGCTCCTCTCGGTGGTCATTCCTAGCTACAACCGTGCCGCGCTGCTGACGCACGCGGTTGACTCCGTGCTTGCGCAGGCCGACGCGTTCGCGGACCGCATCGAGGTCATCGTTGTTGACGACGGCTCGACCGACGCCTCGGCCCACGTGCTACGCGAGCACCTGCGCCAGCACTACCCGGCGACGATCATCGCGCCAAGAAAGGGGTACGAACTGGGCACCGAGCACGAACCTCGACCAGCACTTGGTCAAGAGCCCAAATCAACACCGGGCCTGCTGGCCCGCATCATCGAGCAGCCCAACGCCGGTGCGGGCGCGGCACGCAACACCGGCACGCGCGCGGCCGCGGGAACCTACGTGCTCTTCCTTGACGGCGACGACACGCTTCTGCCCGGCGCGCTCGCCTCCGTCAGCGCCGCGTTGCACCTGGCGCCCACTTCACCCCCGACCACCGTCGTCGCTCGCCCACTGATGGTCAACCACGACCCCGAAGACCCCGCGATGCGCCGCGCGGCTCAACAGACCAAACCCGCCGCCAACACACCCGAGCTGCGCACCTGGCCAACATGGCTCGAGGCCTACGCCCACGCCGGGGCGTTCCTCGGCGCTGGCGGGCTGTGCGTGCGCCGTGACGCGCTGCTGACCGCCGGCGGCTTCCCCGAGCACAGGATCAACTCAGAGGACATCCATCTGCAACTGCGCCTCGGGCGGCTCGGCCCGTGCGTCACCATCGATCAGCCTTCGCTCTTTGCCTACCGCCAACTCCCGGGCTCGGCCAGCCGCGCCAACCAGCGCACACTTGACGGCTGGCGGTACATCGTTCGACAGCACGCGATGAGCGCTTACGGCCCGCACAACGACGCGCTCGATCGCATCGTCATCCGCCTCATGGCCCAGCAAATGCGGGCGCACGCACGGCGTTTCTTACGCGAGGGCGATCATGCGCTGGCCTGGGCGATGTACCGTCTCGGCGCGGGCTGCTCGTGGCGCGCCGGCCGCAAAGGTTGGGTGCTGCGCTACCCCGCCAGCTGGCTGATGCGACGCATCACAAACCGCGGAAGCTAGCAGCACGCTCATGCAAAGTCGCGCCCGTGCCGCACGATCCATTTAAGCGCCACGCCCGGATAGCCCTCCGGCGGCTCGGCGTCCAGCAGCTCATCCTCCAGATCCTCAAACGCCTCAAGGTCAGGCTCGCCCAGAGACTCAAGCCACGCCTCCGCGTCTTCGTCCTTGCAGGTCTCGCTCAGCAGGTTCGGCGGCACCATCTCTACGCCGCGCTCCAGCACGTCCAGCGCGCCCGCGAGCTTCAGTTCCGCGCACGCCTCGCGCATCGCGGGTAGCAGGTTCCACCCGTTTAGCAGCGTGAAGGCCAGCCCCTCGGTGCTCACGCCGATGTGCAGCTCGCAGAGCCCCAGCAGCAATCGGCGCGGACGGCTGAGTGCCTCAAGCCCCTGGCTCTGCGCCTGCTCGAGCACGTCAGCCAGCGCCCGCTCAACCAGATCGACCGCTTCGTCTGATGGGCCCGTGTCATCAGCGCTGGCCTGCTTGACCAGCACCTCGGCCCGCGTGAGTTCTTGCCGTGTAAGGCGTGCCATCGACATGCTCCTGCGTAGACGGCGCACTGCCGCCCGCTCAATCACCGACCCGTCACGTGCTTGCGGACCTTGTCAAACTCGGCCTGCGTGAGCTTCTCTGGCGCCGCGGCCATGCCCAGCGAGACCAGCACCTCGCCCAAACGCTCTTTGCTGAGCTTGAGCGTGTGGGCCGTCTGCCCAAAGCTGTAAGTCTTGCCCGAGGGCCCGGCCCCGCTGGCCGGCTTCGTACTCGCGAGAGCACCGGCCGCGCCCTTGGCCCCGTCCTTGAGCGTCACCGCGCGGTTCAGCACAAGCTTGCGTGCTGCTACGTCGCGCGCCGGCCCGCTGTCGGGGTCAACGCAAAAGTACCCCAGCCGCTCGAGCTGGAACGTCGCGCCGACCTCGCCCTGCGTCAGCAACGGCTCGACCACCGCGCTGACAACCTCAAGCGAGCTTGGGGCCAGATCATCCATCCAGTTCCCGGTCGCCTGCCCCGGAAACTCCGCCGCGAACAGCCGCTCATAAAGCCTGACCTCCGCCGGCACGCCATGCGCGGCGCTGATCCAGTGCACCGTACCGCGAACTTTGCGGACCGGCTTTCCGTCGGGCCCGTGCGGCGCATCGCCGCCGCGCGTCGCGGGGTCATAGGTGCAGATCACGCGCGTGACTGCGCCGCTCGCGTCCTTGTCTACGCGGGTGGGTGTGACGAAGTACGCCCAGCGCAGCCGCACTTCTTGCCCGATCGCCAGGCGAAAGAAGTCGGCCCCTGCCGTCTCCATGAAGTCGTCACGCTCGATCAGCAGCCGCCCGTCAAAGGGCACCTTGCGCGTGCCCGCGCCGGGCCGCTCGGGGTTGACCACAAAGTCCAGCATGTCCACCACGGGCTTGCCGTCGGGGCTTACAGGCCAGTTCTCAACCAGCAGCTCTAGCGGGCGCAGCACGCCCATGGCCCGCGGCGCTGCGCGGTTCAGGTCGTCGCGCAGCGCGTTCTCAAGGCGCACAAGGTCGATCACCGAATCAACCTTCGTCACGCCCACGTCCTCGCACAGCGCGCGGATTGCCCCGGGCGTGTACCCGCGCCGACGCATCCCCGAGAGCGTCGGCATCCGCGGGTCGTCCCAGCCGCGCACGATCCCTGAGCTGACCATCTTGAGCATGTTGCGCTTGCTCAAGACCGTGTACGTCAGCTGCAGCTTGGCGAACTCGATCTGCTGGCTGTGCCAGACCTCAGCGCTCGGCGGCCAGTCCGCGCCGGTGCTCGTCGGTGCCGCGCTCTGGCCCGAGCGGTCCGCCAGCGCCCCGCCCTCGCTCGTGCGCAAGACGCCCGCCCTCCGCCCCTGGTTCACCGCGCGCACGAACCAGTCGTACAGCGGGCGGTGGTTCTCAAACTCAAGCGTGCATACCGAGTGCGTCACGCGCTCAAGGCTGTCCTCAAGCCCGTGCGCCCAGTCGTACATCGGGTAGATGCACCAAGCCCCGCCCGTGTTGTGGTGGTGCTCGCGCACGATCCGGTACATCACCGGATCACGCAGGTTGAAGTTCGGGCTCTCAAGGTCGATTCGCGCGCGAAGCGTCATCCGTCCGTCGGCGTGCTCGCCGCGGCGCATCTCGTCAAACAGCTTGAGTGACTCCGCCGGCGGCCGGTCGCGAAACGGGCTGGTCGCGGGCACGCCCACCGACCCGCGCCGCTCGCCTACCTCCGCCGCCGAGAGCTCGCAGACGTACGCCAGGCCCTTGCCGATCAGGTCGCACGCGCACGCGTACATGAAACCAAAGTAATCACTGGCAAAGTACAGGCCCCCCGCGTGCGGCCCGCTGTCAAAGCTTCCGCCAAAGGCGCTGGTCAGCCACCGCATGTCACGCACGATGCTGTCGACGTACTCCTGCTCTTCCTTCGCGGGGTTGGTGTCGTCAAAGCGCAGGTTGAACCGCCCGCCATACTTCATCGCCAGCGCGTAGTTCAGGCAGATGCTCTTGGCGTGCCCAACGTGCAAGTACCCGTTGGGCTCTGGCGGAAAACGCGTCCGCATGCACGTGCCGCCGGCGCTCTCCGCGCGCCCCAAGTCCCAGCGCCCCGCGGCGATGTCCGCCTCCACGATCTGCTCGACAAAGTGCGGAGGGCGCGTAGCCGCAGGCACTGACCGCTCACCACCGGCAGCGTCGTTCGGACCAGGCCCAGCGTTCGCAGCTTCAGCACCCATAGGGGCCCATCATAGATCCGCACCCCGGCACCACCTCAGCACCGCCCCAGCGCCGACTAAACCCTACCCAGCACCGCTTTAACCCCGGCCCGTGCCGAAATCGCCCCAAAAACAACCCCGTTCACCGGCGCGCGACCACCAGCGCCGCCCAGTCTGCAGGCAGCTCATCATCCTCTGCACTCTCGCCCGCGCTCTGGCCTCCGCTCTCGCCCGGCACCAACGTACCAGCCGGTCCGCCAAGCCCCGCAATCACCCGCGTGCTGGCAAACCCCGCCTCGATCATCGCCTCGCGCAGCTCCGCCAGGCCCCACAGGCGCCAGCGATAGATAAACGCCTCGGGCAACTCCGCCGTCACCTCGCCGCGCTCGATCACGCGGAACGACAGGCTGTTGACCACCCGCGCCGTCCGCGGGTCCGCGGCGTCATGCCGCCACACGCACCGCACCACGCGCCCCTCGCCCGCATCAATTACCCGCGTCGTCGCGCCGGTGGCAAACGCCGTGGCCCCGCCGTAAAGGTCGCACGCCAGCACGCCCCCGGGTGCGAGCCGCGCGTGCGCGCCGCGCAGATAATTCATTAGCTCGGTCCTGGTCTCCAGGTACCCAATCGAAAAGTTCCCGGCAAAGACCACCTCTGCCATCTTCCCTGCGGGCCCCAACGCCCCGGCGCTGACCACCTCACGCCAAGCAACACCGGCCGGATCCGTCAGCGCGTGCCAGTTGCGTACATCGCCCTCGCGCAGCACAAGCCGCCCGATGCCCGGCTCTGAAACCAACGCCGCACGCTGCGCCCGAACGCGGGCCTCGCGCACGCACGGGCCGTCAATGTCAGTACCCACCGCGACCCGCGTTGCACTCTGGCCGACCCACCAACGGCTCAGCGCCGCGCTGCCGCAAAAATCCTCGTGCAGCACCACCGGCGCGGCACCGTGAACACTCTCCAGCAGCCGCCCAAGCACCGGGACCGACTGCACGCACAGCTCATAGAGGTCGTAGCGGTCCATTTACTAGGCCCACCTCGGCGCCGGCTCGACGCTCATCACACAACTTCAACACGCCCCGCCTCAACCCTTCCCATGCCCTGCGCCACCCGCGCTCGGCACGTCAACCTCAGCCATCGAACTCCTTCAAGCATCGCGCAACGCGGGCCAGCGCGCGGGCCGGGCCCAAAATCGCCAGGCAGTGGCCAAGCCCCGGGCTGACCGTCGAGCCGCACAGCGCCACCCGCAGCGGCTGCGCCACGCCGCCGATCGCCAGGCCCTCACGCTGAGCCAGCCCCGCAATCAGCGAGTCCAACCCAGCAGGCAACCCAGCAGGCAACCCAGCAGGCAAGCTAACCGACACTCCGGCAGGCAAGCTAACCGGCAATCCGGCAGGCCCAACAGGTAATGAACCCATCTCGATCAGCTCGGACTTCCAGTGCCCGGATTGGTCGGGGCTTTGCGCGCCGCGAAGTTCGGCCGCAGCCAGCCGCAGCACGTCAAGCCCGGTCCGCCCGCTCGGCGCCGCGTCCTTGCTGGCCGGTGCCGACGCCCCGCGCAGCACCTTGGCCACCGCGCCAACATCAAACACCACCGCGCCGTCATCCACCAGCGCAAAGCCGATCGCACGCTGCCCGTCCGCCAGCGTCTTGGCCCGCGGCTTGACCGCCTGCACCAACCACAGCAACTGCTCGTGCGTGAACGGCGTGCTCGCACTGCCCCCGCCCGCACCCCCGTCCTTACCCCCGCCCGCACGGTCAGCGCCCACCAGCCCGCGGTGCACCGACGGCTCATGCACCGCCAGCCAGCGCAACCAAGTCCGCAAGAACTCCTCATCAGGCATCTTGCCCAGCACGTCGGCGTTGAACGCCAGCAGCTTCGCGCGGTCAAACCGCGCCTCCTTCTTGCCGATCCGCTCGACGCTGAAGTTCGCCGCAATGAACCCAAGCTCAAACCGATCAACATCCGTCCCGTCGGCGTTCTTCTGCCCCGTGCTCCACCCCAGCAGCGACAGGTAGTTCATCACCACGCCGGGCAAGTACCCGCTGGCCCGATAGTCCCAAACGTCAATCTCCGGCAGGCTCAGCCCGTACGCGCCCGCCACCGCCGTCGCGACCTCCACCGCGTCGATCTCGCCAGCGACAAAGTCCGCGACCATCTTCTCATCCAGCTTGATCTTCGCCGCGACCGCCGCCGCCGTCAGCCCAGCGTCCTTGCCCATCTGGTCCTTAAGGAACTTGCGGGCCGCCTTGGCCTTGTCGCGCTTGCTCATCTTGCTGCCGTCGGGGTTGCAGATCAGCGGCAGGTGCCCGTACACCGGCGTGGTAAACCGCACGCCAGTGCTGCCCTTGCTCGCGTCCGCGTCATCGATCAGCCGCGTCAGCCCCGCCTGCAGCGCCACGTGCTTGGGCGTGTTGATCAGGTGCTCCTGCGCGCGCAGCACGTGAGTCACGCCCATCAGCTCATCGTCGATCACCACCGCAAAGTGGTACGTTGGAAACCCGTCGGCCTTGCGAACCACAAAGTCGTCCAGCTCGCCCGCCGCGATCCGCACATCGCCCAGCACCGAATCTTTCACCAGCACCTCGCCCGCGGGGCTCACAAACCGCACCACGTGCGACTCACCTGCGCGGGCCCGCGCCCAGCGCGCCTCGCTCACCACCCCCGGCACAATGTCCGCCGGGCGCTGATAGCGGTACGTCTGCTTGAGCGCCACCACCGCCTTGCGGCGCGCCTCAAGCTCGGCCCCGCTCTCAAACGCCGGATAAGCCAGACCCGCACCCACCAGGTGCTCGATGTACGCGTTGTAGATTGCCAGCCGCTGGGCCTGAAAATACGGCCCGACCGCGCGCGAGCCAGCCCCGATAGCCTCCGCCTCTCCGCCCGCGCCCGTCCGCTTCAGCACCGGCCCGTCGTCCCAGCTCAGGCCCAGCCATGCCAGGTCCTCCAAGATTCCCCGCGCAGATTCGTCGCTGCTGCGGGCCTGATCGGTGTCCTCTATGCGGATCATGAACCGCCCGCCGAGCCGGCGCGCAAACGCCCAGCAGAACAGCGCCGTCCGCGCCCCGCCAACGTGCAGATGCCCCGTAGGGCTGGGCGCAAACCGCGTAACTATCGGCCGCACGGCACCCCCCCCAGCGTCCATCGCCGCGCCCTCCACACCCGCCGCTGGCTGCTCACCACCAAGGCCCGTCCGCTTTGAGTCCGTGTTCATGCTTCACTCAGGATAGTTCCGCCAACGGGCCAACCTTTGACCGCAATCGAACCGTCGGGCCACATCCCGCGTACGGTTTCGTCCCCACCTGCGCCTCGATTCAAGGGCCAGACCATGCGCACCCTCATCGCCATCCCGGTCTTCAACGAGGCGCGTTACCTCACAAGCGTCCTCCGCGCCGTCCGCACCCAGCTTGACGCGTTCACCCGGGCCCACCCCGCCGCCAGCGCCGACATCGTGGTTGTAGACGACGGCTCAACCGACGCCACACCCGCGCTCCTGACCGCCGCCGCACGCGAGCACCCGCTGGCGATCCTCCGCCACGACCACAACCGCGGCTACGGCGCCAGCCTCATCGCCGCCTTCGCCTACGCAAGCCGCCACGAATACGACTGGGCCTTGACCATGGACTGCGACGAGCAGCACGAGCCGCGCCGCTTGCCGCTGTTCTTTGATCGCCAGCTCGCCGCCGATGCAAGCGGGGCCGACATCATCTCGGGCACGCGCTACGCCGCGAGCTCAAACTACTCTGGCGTAGCACACTTTGGCGACGTGAACGCCACGCTCACGCCGCCCTCAGTCCCGCCGGCCGACCGCCGCGCAATCAATCTTGCCGTCACCGCCGAGGTCAACGAGCGCCTGGGCTTCGAGCCGCCGCTGACCGACACGTTCTGCGGCTACAAGTCGCACCGCGTCAGCGCCCTTGCGCAGCTCGACCTGACCGAGACCGGTTACGCCTTCCCCATGCAGCTTTGGGCCCAGGTTGCGGCCATGAACCTGCGCGTTGAAGAGCTCTCGGTCGACCTGATCTACAAGGACCTCTCACGCACCTTCGGCCCGGCACTGAGCGACCCCGCCGCCCGCCTTAAGCACTACCGCTGCGTGCTGCACCGCGAGATCGCCCGCCTTCGCCACCGCCTGCCCGCGCACGCCTCCGCCGTGCTCGGCGCGTGCGACTAACGCAGATTCTTGCTGGGTCTGGCTGCCCCACGCTTCGCGCGTACTGGCTATTTAGCCGTTGGCTCACGTCGCGACCTCAAGGCTAAGCGAGAGTCCCTATCCCCCGTGCGGCAGCCGACGCGCCTCGCCCAAGAACCACTCAAGCTGCCCGCGCACCTCGTGCAGGCTGTCGCCCCCGAACTTCTCGCGCAGGGCTCGCGCAACCTCAAACGCCACCACGCTCTCGACCACCACGCTCGCCGCCGAGACCGCGCACACGTCGCTGCGCTCATAGGCGCTGGGCGCCGCCTGCTTGGTGTTGAGGTCAACGCTGGGCATCCCGCGCAGCAGCGTGGCGATCGGCTTCATCGCCGCCCGCACTACCAGCGGTGCCCCGTTGCTCATGCCACCCTCGGTCCCGCCCGCGTTGTTGCTGCCGCGCGTAAATCCGAGCGTTCGCCCCGCGCGGTGCGCAGGGTCAAACCCGATCGCATCGTGAACCTCGTGCCCGAACCGCTCCGCGCACCCAAAGCCCAGCCCCATCTCAACGCCCTTGATCGCCTGAACGCCCATCACCGCCAGCGCCACGCGGGCGTCGAGCTTCTCAAACCAGTTCATCGTGCTGCCCACGCCCGGCGGCAGCCCGAAGACGTGCGCCTCCACCAGCCCGCCCACCGTCGTCTTCTCGACCTTCGCCAGATGGATCGCCTCCTCCTGCTTGGCCGTCGCCGACGCGTCGGGGCAGTATGTCGCGCTCGCGTCGCGCAGGGCGAGCATCTCGCGCCAGTTCGCCTCCGTCACCTCAACCTCGCTCCGCGCGCGGTGCACCGACCGCACGAAACCAAAGACCTCAACGCCCAGCTCACGCAGCAGGCACCGCGCCAGCGCGCCAGCCGCCACGCGCGCCGCCGTCTCTCGCGCGCTGGCACGCTCGAGCGTCTCGCGGCAGTCGGTCGTCAAGTACTTGATGCTCCCGGCCATGTCCGCGTGCCCAGGCCGCGGCGTGTGCACCGGCGGCGTGCGGGCCGCGTCATCAAGCCTCGAGTCCTTGTTGGGTACTAGCAGCGCCACGGGCGAGCCGATGGTCTTGCCCTGCCGCACGCCCGAGAGCACCTGCGCCGCGTCCGTCTCGATGCGTTGCCGCCCCCCGCGCCCGTACCCACCCTGGCGACGACGAAGCTCGCCGTCGATCACGCCCATGTCCACCGTCACGCCCGCGGGCAGACCGCTGACCAGCGCCAGCAGCCCCGGCCCGTGCGATTCACCCGCCGTCTGATAGCTCAGGCTCGCCATCCACGCCGTCCTTTCAGCTCATTGGCCCACTCAAGGCTCAAGCACCTTCATCGGCACGGCAAAGAACCACACGCGCGTTGGTTGCTCGGGCAGCAGGTCGTTATCGGAGGCGACCGCCAGCACGCGCCGCCCATCGCGCATCGTCGGCCCCCAGCACAGCCCCTCGATCTTCTCCGGAAAGTTCGCCCCTGCCAGCCTGAAGCGGTCATCCAGCAGATCGATCAGCACGCGCGTCCGCGCGGGCACGACCATCCCCGGCAGGCTCCGCCTGGGCAGCGCGCTCAGACCGCTCACATCACTGCACCCGCGCGTGTCGGCCAGCATGATCGCCTTGAAGCCCGCGCGCTTCCCGACCTGCCCGTCACGCTCGATAGTCAGCAGCCGGTGCTCATCAAGCCACAGCCCCTCGCTGAGCACGTAGTTGCTGTCGCCCAGCGGATAGACAATCTGCGTGCTCGCGCCGGTGCCAAGTTCGAGCCTCAGCAGCCGCACAAACCGCCCCATCTTGCCGCCATCTTGCAGCAGCGGCGACTGCGGGACCGCCACCGCCAGCCGCCCGTCGGGCGAGAGCGCCAGGCCCTCAAAGCCCCGGTTGGCCACGCGACCGGCGGCGTTCATCGCGTCTTCATTGACCGGGTTCGCGTCCGCGCGAGCAATCGCGTACAGCTCGGGGATCGGTAAGGCCTTGATCTGCACGCCCTGTTCGTCAAACAGCCGCACGCTCGGGGCATACTCATCGCTCAGCAGCACCCGCAGGGCGGCACCCTCGCCCGCTGTGCCGGGCAGCACGCGAACACCCTCGGGGTCAAGCCGGCGCGAACGCGCCATTGCGGCCCGATTAAACCGCGCGGCCAGACCCGTGAACGCCCCGTCAGGACCGCTCAAGATCGTGGTGTTCACGACCTTCCAGGCAACTGTCGGCACAGTCGCGGAGCTCGGCTCGCCGCTGGTCGCGGGCAGCGTGAACTCAAGCACATGCCAGCGGCACGGGTAATCGACGCCGCCGTCGAGCGGGCCGCGGTCGCTGGCCATGAGCCACCGGTTGCTGGCGCCCGGGCCCATCCAATCAATGGCGCCCCCCATCGAGCCGAGACGGCTGGCGGGAATCGGCCCGCCGGCGGACGGCATCTCGCCGGTCAGCCCGCTCAGGTCGCTCGCGACGGCGGGGATGGTCGCCTCACCGATCAGCTCGATGCGCTCGGTGGGCGATTGGTGCTGTGCGGCTGGCGTGGGGGCGGGCGTGGGGGCGGGCGTGGGGGCGGGCGTGGGGGCGGGCGTGGGGGCGGGAGTGACTGGCTGTGCTGGCGGCCGGGCGATCGCCAGCGCGGCCAACAACCCGAAGCCAAAGCCAGTGACAATGATGGCGGCCGCGGCGCTCATTGCTCCACCTTTAGACTCGCACCCGGGCCGGGCGGGGCGGGCGCGTCATCACCTGACGAAGGGAACAACCCGCTGACCCGGGGCGTGGTGTCCAGCGGCTTGATCTCCGGCATCGGTCGGTCTTCGGTGGGCGAGGTGTCGGCCAGGCGGTTGACCTGCGGGAGCAGGCGCTTCTCATAGCTGCCGACAAACTCGTTGTAGCTGGCAACGGCGCGGCCGAGGTTCTCACCGACCTTGTGCACGTGGGTGAGCGTGACGCCGAGCTGCTCGCGAAGCTTGCGGACAAGCTGGCCGACCTCGCGCGCGGTCTCGCTGAGCTTCTGCTCCTGAAAGCCCACGGAGACGGCCCGCAGCATGGCGATGAGCGTGCCGGGGCTTGCGAGCATGACGCGGTGCTGGGCCAGCACATCCAGCAGGTCGTGTCGGTGCGAGAGGGCGACATCAACGAACTGCTCGCCGGGCATGAACATGACGACAAAGTCGGGCGAGCCCTTGTAGGAGCGCCAATAGTCTTTGGCGGCGAGCTTTTTGGCCTGCTCAACAATCCCGTCGGCGAAGGCGCCCAGGTGCCGCTGGCGCTCTTCCTCGGTACTCGCCTCCATCGCGTCAAGGTAGGGCTTGAGGTTGGCCTTGGCGTCCACCACCAGCTCGCGTTTGTTGGGCAGGCGGACGATCATGTCGGGTCGCTGGACGGTCCCGTCATCGTCGCGTTTCGAGTCTTGCTCGACAAAGTCGCAGTATGGGCGCATGCCCGCGAGCTCTGCGACACGGCGCAGCTGCATCTCCCCGTAGCGTCCGCGGACCTGCGGCTCGCGCAGGGCCTTGACGAGCTTGCCGGTCTCATCGCGCAGACGGTTGCTGGCCTCGTGCACGCCTCGGAGGCGTGCGTCGATGGCCCCATGCTGGGCGATCACGCTTTTGTCGAGGTTCTCAAGGCGTGTGCCGGTTTCCTTTAAGCGCGTCTCGAGCGCGCGGGCCAGCTCGGCGAAGGTCGCGTGCTTGGTCTGGAACTCTTGGCTACTCAGCTCGCGCTGGTGCGCGAAGCTGGCACCGGCATGTTCGAGCAGTTGACTCGTCGCCCCGCGCAGCGCGTCGGAGGCCAGCGAGGCGAAGACGGCCTTGAGCTCGGTCTGGGCCTGGGCCAAAGTATCGCGAGCTGCCGCCGCGACGCGGTTGGCGGCCTGGACCTTCTCATCGGCCAGGCTGGTGGCCCCGCGCAGCTCAAGTGCGTGCTGATCGGCGAGTGCGTGGATTTGCTGGCCGTGCAGGCGCTGGAGGTGCGCGACATCTTCTTGTCGGCGCAGCTCGAGCCCATCGAGGCGGGCCCTGCACTCGCTGGCCTCCATCGCCAGTTTGTTGAGCTCATCGTTGAGGCGGCGGAGCTCGTCTTTATCTCCCTCGGTGCGGCGGGCTGCCTCGGCGCGGTCAACGAGAGTTTGGGCGAGGGCTTGATTGAGGGCCGTTTCTACGCTGGCCTTGGCGGCCTCAGCGCTGGCGACGCGCGCGAGAAGATGGCCGCGCTGGATCAGCAGCCACAGCGCGACGCAGATCACGAGCAAGAGCAGCCCGGCGATGATGGATTCGAAGGCACCCATGACCGGGAGTCTAGCGTGTGGGCGGGGCGATACAAGGGCTTTGTTTGGTAGCCGCGCGAGATTGCGCAAGGCCACGGCGTTCTCACTTGAGATGGGCTGTGCAAAGGCGGTGGGTGACTGTCACTTTGGCACCTTGGGCGGGGCGGTGGAGAGTTTGGCGGCAGGCCGGGGGCTCTATCGCCGGGAGGCTGGCTGGGGCGGCGCGCGGGAAAAGTCCTGGAAGTTGCTGGACTCAGGGGGGAGGGGCGGGGCGTGAGGGGGCTTGGGCGGGGGCGTGGGCGGGGCGGATGCGGGAGATTGAGTGGCACCGCCGTTGCCTAGGGGTCTGGCGGATGCAGTACGTCCCCCGACAGCATGACCATCAGGGCGACCCCGCGGGGGGTGGCGGTGGCGTTGCCGGTGGCGATGGGGGGAGTGAGAGTGGTGGAGGGGGCGGCGGATTGGTGAGTGATGCGGCGGGTTTTCGTCGTGGCGGGCGGTTGAATCTGCTGCTGTCGACGGCGCCGTGGCGTCCTGATCCGTGGGCCGAGGCGCTGCCACGGGTGCTTGAGCCGATGGGCGTGTCGTCATTTAGAGCGAGCAACGCGCGTGAGGCCGAGCGTGTGATACGTTCGACGGCCGTACACGTGGCGGTGGTGGACCTGACGCTGCCGATGGACGAGCATGGCGCGAGCAGTGACGAGAGCGGCGAGGCGGGCGGGCGTGTGCTTGAGCTGCTGAGCCGTCTTGAGCAAGCGCCGCCGACGCTTGTGCTCAAGGGCCCGAGCGTGGCGCGTCAAGAGCATCGGCACATGCAGGTGGCGCTGCGGTGCAAGGCGTTTGCGGTGGTCGATCGGACCGGCGCGGACCTTGAGATGATGCTGCAACTGATGCAGCGCGTGCTGGCGCGGCATTATCATGGGCGCTGGCCTGGGCAAGGGCGATGGCCTGGGCAGGGCCGGCCTCACGGTAGTGGGCCGGGGCAGAGTTTAGATGCTGGCGGGCTTGTTTGACCGCTGGTACAAAGTGATTGACCTGCCCGCCGTCGTGCGCGGGCGTGAGACGGTGGTTGGAACGAGTTACGAAAGGGAGCGTTATGCCGAAGAAGAGCGTTGAGAATGGTTCGGGCTTCCGTCCGCTGCACGACAAGGTGCTGGTCAAGCGTGATACGGCGGAAGGCAAGACGGCGTCGGGGATCTTCCTGCCCGAGCGGGCCAAGGACGCGCCGAAGACCGGCGTGGTCGAGGCCGTGGGTACCGGGACGCTGAACCACGAGACTGGCGAGCTGATCCCGCTGAGCCTGAAGAAGGGCGACCGCGTGGTGTTCAGCAGCTACTCGGGCACCGAGGTCAAGCTCGACGGGGTGGAGATGCTGGTGATGAGCGAGAGCGAAGTGCTGGCGGTGATTGAGGGGTAGGTGGCGAGTGAAGAGCGACGGGCGACGAGCTGGCGGCGGGTTCGCGGCGCCTGTGATATTCGTAGTGATATTGATGGCGATGGTGATGGTGGGTTTCGTGGGTAGTGTCCGGCGGGTCGCGCGTGAGGCGGCTTTGCGGGCTGAGCAAGCAATCAACTTCCGAGAGGACGACAAGTCATGGCAGCGAAGCAGATCACGTTCGATACCGAGGCACGCGAGAAGATCCTGTTGGGCGTCAAGAAGCTGGCGCGGGCGGTGAAGATCACGATGGGCCCGTCGGGGCGCGTGGTGGTCTTGCAGAAGTCCTTTGGCGCACCGACGGTGACCAAGGACGGGGTCACGGTCGCCAAGGAGATCGAGATCGAGGACGCGCTGGAGAACATGGGCGCGCAGCTTGTCAAGGAGGTTGCGAGCAAGACCAGCAAGGACGCGGGCGACGGGACGACGACCGCGACGGTCTACGCCGAGGCGATCTTCATGGAGGGGCTCAAGAACATCACCGCCGGGGCGAACCCCAACGAGCTGCGGCGCGGGATCGACATGGCCGTGGCGTGCGTGGTGGACGAGTACGCCAAGATGAGCAAGAAGGTTGACAGCAGCAAGGAGATCGCGCAGGTCGGCACGTGCAGCGCGAACCAGGACGCCGAGATCGGCAAGATCATCGCCAGCGCGATGGACAAGGTGGGCAAGGACGGGGTGATCACGGTGGAGGAGGGCAAGAGCCTGACCACCGAGGTTGAGCTGCTGGAGGGGATGCAGTTTGACAAGGGCTTTTTGAGCCCGCACTTTGTGACGAATCAGGCGACGATGGAGTGCGTGCTGGACAAGCCGTACGTGCTGATCATGGAGAAGAAGATCGGCAGCGCGAAGGACATCCTTCCGGTGCTGGGCAAGATTGCCGAGAGCGGCGCGAGCCTGCTGATCATCGCCGAGGACATCGAGGGCGAGGCCCTTGCGACGCTGGTGATCAACAAGCTGCGTGGCACGCTGAAGATCTGCGCGGTCAAGGCGCCGGGCTTTGGCGACCGCCGCAAGGAGATGCTGGGCGACATCGCGGTGCTGACGGGCGGCAAGGCCGTGATGGAGGAGCTGGGCATCGAGGTTGAGAAGCTCGAGCTTGCGGACCTTGGCCGCGCGGCGAAGGTGACAGTTGACAAGGACAACTGCACGATCGTCGAGGGCGCGGGCAAGGGCGAGGAGATCAAGGGCCGCATCGAGCAGGTGCGGCACCAGATCGAGTCGAGCACGAGCGACTACGACCGTGAGAAGCTCGAGGAGCGTCTGGCCAAGCTGGCCGGGGGCGTGGCGCAGATCAACGTTGGCGCCGCGACCGAGGTGGAGATGAAGGAGAAGAAGGCCCGCGTCGAGGACGCGCTGCACGCGTCACGCGCGGCGGTTGAAGAGGGCATCTTGCCCGGCGGCGGCGTGGCACCGATCCGGGCCCGCAAGGCGCTGGAGAAGCTCAAGAAGAGCGCCAGGGGCGACGAGCGGACGGGCATCGACATCATCGGACGGGCGCTGAGCTACCCGATCAAGCAGATCGCGGTCAACGCCGGGCTTGATGGGTCGATTGTTGCGAGCAAGGTCGAGGAGGGCGAGGGCAACAACTTCGGCTTCAACGCGTTGACGCACGAGTACGGCGACCTGATGAAGATGGGCGTGATTGTGCCGACGAAGGTCGAGCGGGTTGCGCTGCAGAACGCCGCGAGCATCGCAGGGCTGCTGCTGACCACCGACGCGGCGATCGTGGAGATCAAGGACAAGAAGTCCAAGGCGCCAGCGGGCGGCGGCGGCATGGACGACATGGACTACTAAGGACCTTCGGGCAAGCCGGAGCTGCCGCGCGGGTGAGTGATTAGACGCAATGAGCCCACGGGTTACGGCCCGTGGGTTTTTTGTTGGCGGCGTACGCCGCGGCGATCGTCGGTGGGCGGTTTATTTGTTGCGAAAGTGTGTGATGGGTGGTGACTTCAGCGAGGACGACGCGTTGGTTCAGGCGGCGGTTGGACTGGCGATCACGCACATGCACAAGGGCACGTCGCTGGAGCAGGCATGGGCCGAGGTTGTAGCGCTGGAGAGCAAGGAGCTGCGGCCGGGACGCGGTGGAGCGGGCGCGAGAGATCGGCGTGCTGGCGTGGGCTGACGAGGCGATCGAGCACGTGACGATGCTGCTGGAACGCGATAAGGCGGGGGCGAACATCAACGAGCTGTATCTCGGGATCGATGAGCTGCTGGTGCCAAGTGCCGATGCTCATGCGGATTGGGGTGCGGACGCGGGCGGGAGCAAAGGTAAGTTAGCCGACGCCGGTGAGGGCGATGAGGTACCGTTGCAGGTGCTTTATATTGCGGGGCAAGACCACTTCGGCGAGCAGGACTGTGATTGGCCGGTGGGCCCGGCGTGGAACGCCGAGGACTGCTATATCCCGTGCGTGGCGGTGGATGAGCATTCGGCCCTGTACGGCGGCGTAGAGAGTGAGGGGGACCAAGATGGTGGCGAGCGTGAAGATGACGGCGGGGTCGAGTCGTGATTCATTGACTGCGCGTTGATTGAGCCGCTGGCGATCCTGCTGATCGGCGAAGTGTTGCGACGTGTGCCGCGGGCTTTGACGCTGACGACCTGCGGGCGTTAGTGGCGCTGGCCGAGGACGGGATGCTGCCGATGAGCCGATGGCGGTGGTTGGGCGTGGGGGCTGCTGGGGAGCGGTGATTGCTATGGTGATGCGAACGTCCGAGAGCGCGTGGGCGTATGTGAAGGGTGTGCCGCGGGTTGAAGGTCCGTGGCATGCGACTCGATATTGATTGCCGGAGGGCACACGACATGTCAGTGAAGAACCTGGTGCTGGGCTTGGTGTTGATTGGCGCGGGCGCGTCGCTGTACTTTGGGCTTATGGGCGGCAAGGCGCATGGGCTGCCAGCGGTCTTTGACCAGCGCGGCTTGCAGGAGGTGGTCAATGCCTCGGGGAGCAAGCTGGTGCTGGTGAACGCGTCGGCGAGCTGGTGCCCGCCGTGCAAGATGATGAAGGAGCAGACCTGGCCTGACGCGAGCGTCGAGGCGTGGGTCAAGCAGAACGCGACGGCGGTGTATGTGGACGTCGATGCGGACAAGGCGATGGGCGCGCAGCTGAACGTGCGGAGCATCCCGACGATCATCGCGATGCGCAGCGGGGTTGAGGTGGCGCGGACGGGCGGGTTTTTGGCGCCGGCGGAGCTTATCGCCTGGATGGAAGAGGCCAAGAGAGCGCGCTGAGGCGGGCGCGCGGTGATTCACGATCGCTCGGTCAGCCACTCGGGCAGCGCTTGTGGCACGCCCTGGCGGTCAACGCAGGCCAAAGTGGTGGTCGCCACCAGCAGCACCGGGGCATCGTCGCCAGTGGTGGGGGGCTGGCTCATGGGTGCGGCGGCTGAGCGCAGCAGCGCGATCTGGTAGCTGTGCTCAAGCTTGACGCGCGATGAGCCGGTGAGCTTGGTGCGGACCTCCAGCAGGTCGTCGTAGCGCGCTGGGCGGCGGTACTTGACGTCGAGCTTGACGATCACCAGCAGCACGCCCTGGGCTTCAAGCTGGGCGTAGCTCAGCCCGCCGTCACGGAGCAGCTCGGTGCGGCCCATTTCGAGCCAGGGGATGTAGCTGGCGTGGTGGACGACGCCCATGGGGTCGCACTCGCAGTAGCGGGGGCGGAGGGTGAGCGAGCCATGGGTTGGCAGAGGGCGCGTGGGTGTTGTGGGGGCGGTGTTGGGGGCGGTTGTGGTCGGCTGGCTGGTCGGCTGGCTCATGGGGTGATGGTACTTGCGGGCCGCGGGCGTGGGTGAGAAAGTGGTGATAGAGAGGTGGCGTGCGGCCGGGCTTCATCCTGCGTCTTTGCCCGCCGGGGAAGGGGCCTTTGCAGCCCGTCTCCTTCTGCGCCGACGTTCTCGGGTGGTGGGGCCGATGCCGGGGCGGTTTGGCATACTGTTGGCCCGTGAGCGGCGTGGTGCCCCGACAGCTCGAGCCCGGCACCGACGCGCGGGGTGTGGTTGTCCGCGTGATTTCCCCGCGCGACTCAATTACTGAGCTGACCGCCCTGCTGCACCGGGCCTATGCCCGACAGGTAGAGCTTGGGCTTCGCCCGCTGGCGGCCCGCCAAGATGACGCAACAACCCAGCGGCGCGTATCGAGCGGCGAGTGCTTTGTCGCGGAGCTGCGTCCCGGCGGGGCGGGCGTTGGGTCTATGCCCGGCCTTGGGCGGCTGGTGGGGGTCATCATCCTCAACGAGCGCGAGCCGGACGCGGGACCGGCGTGGTTTACGCGGGCTGGGGTCTGCAGCTTCAGCCAGTTCGCGGTTGATCCCGGCGAGCAGCGCCTGGGCGTAGGTCGGCGGCTTCTAGAGAAGGTGGAGCAGCGGGCCGCCCAGCAAGGCAATGCCGAGCTGGCGCTGAGCATGGCCGAGCCTGACCATCAACTGCGCGACTACTACGTGAAACGCGGGTTCCGGATCGTCGGGACCTGGCAGTGGCTCTACACCAATTACGTCAGCCTGATTATGAGTAAGCGGCTGGCGGCTGGCGAAGGCGCGGGCTGAGCCCGAGGGCAGATCGGACCGATGAGGGTGAAGCGGCTGGAGCGGGCCAAGCCGCTGGTTCAGCCCGGCCCGGGGTGTTGTTCGGTGGCGGGCGTGCCCAGGCAGGCCGGGTAAGAGGGGGACGGGGTATTGTTGACGGTGTCAGGAGCCATCGACCCCATGAGCCAGAGCGAAGCGCTGGTCAAGCTTGAGCTGCTCTCGAACCCGCTGCTGAACAGCGGGGCGCGTGAGATGCTGGCTTCGGTGGCGCGCCGCCTGGGCTTTGGCGACGAGGCCGCGGGCCATATTGCGCTGGCGATTGACGAGGCGCTGTGCAACATCGAGAACCATGGTTACGCGCGCGATCCCGGGCGGCCGATCTGGATCAGCGTCTTTGCGATGGGGGGCCTGGCGAGCAACGGGGCGGACTCCTCGCCGACAAGCGCGCTGAAGATCGTGATTGAGGATGAGGCCAAGCAGGTTGACCCGGCGACGATCCGCAGCCGCCCGCTGGATGAGGTGCGGCCCGGTGGCTTGGGGGTGCACATCATCCGCCAGGTGATGGACCAGGTGATCTACGAGCGTCGCAGCGGGCGCGGGATGCGCCTGACGCTGGTGAAGTTCCGCCCCGGTAGTGGCCCGGGTAGTGGCGCGGGCAGTCACGCGGGTGGTGTTCCCGGAAGTGGCCCCGGCAGTGGTCCCGTTAGTGGCCCCGGCAGTGGCCCCGGCAGTGGTCCCAGCAGTGGCCCGGGTAGTGGCGCGGGTAGTGGCCCAACAATTCGACCAGGCAACGGGCAGGGCTCTGGTGCAGGCGGAGGAAGCCAATCGGGCGGGGGCCAATCGGGCGGAAGCCAATCGGGCGGTGGCCAATCGGGCGGTGGCCAATCGGACGGTGGTCAGATCGGGGGAGCGCACGGATGAGCACATCAATGTTGGAAGTCAGCAGTGCGAATCAGGGCGGCGCGTGGGTTGTGTCGGCCCGCGGCGAGGTTGACCTGATGGGCACGCCCACGCTCAAGGCCGAGCTTCGCGCGGTGCAGGCCAAGGCCCCTAAGCGGATCGTCGTTGACCTGTCGGGCGTGGCGTATATGGATAGCTCTGGCCTGGCGACGCTGGTGGAGTGCATGCAGGCGGCCCGCAAGCAAGGCTTTTCGCTGGTGCTGTGCGGGTTGCAGCCGCGGGTCAAGGCGATCTTTGATATCGCGAAGCTGACGCTTGTGTTCACGATTGTGCCGACGTTGGCGGCCGCGCTGGGGAATGACTTGGCGAGCTGACTTGGCGGACTGAATTGGCGGCCTGACTTGGCGGACTATGTTGGCGGGAGCTGTTGCCGGTTTCGGGCGGGCTACGTTTGCTGCATGGAGCCGCTCTCTCGCTGGCTGGCGCGCTGGGGTCTGACTTCTTTCAGGCCGCTCACGGCGCTGCGCACGTGGGTAGAGCTAATCGGTCAGCGTGCCCTCGAAGCCGTGGAGCAGACCGGGGCGGTAGCGAACCTGCTGCGTGAGGTCATCCGCTGGATCTGGCGTTCGATCGTGCGTCCGAAGGTGCGGATCGGCCGCCCGAATGTGATCGCCCAGTTGGTGCGCGTCGGCGTGCGAAGTGTGTTTATCGTCTCGCTGGTCTCGGGGTGCGTGGGGCTGATTTTGGTGCTGCAGATGGCGCCCCCGCTGGATGACTTTGGGCGAAAGGACCTCGCGGCCAACATCTTGGGTGTCGCCGTGCTGCGCGAGCTTGGTCCGCTGATCGCGGCGATCGTGCTGACGGGCTTTGCCGGGGCGGCGATCGCGGCCGAGCTTGGCACGATGGTGGTGGGAGAGGAGATCGAGGCGCTCGAAGCGCAGGCGCTCAACCCGGTGCGGTTCCTGGTGGTGCCGCGCGTGCTGGCAACGATCCTCGGCTTGATCGTGCTGAGCGTCATCAGCAACGTGGTGGCGCTCGCTGCGGGCTACGGGATCGCCATCACGGTGGTGGGCATCCCGGGGCAGACGTTCGTAGACAACCTGCTGGAGCAGGCCAAGCCGGTGGACTTCATCACCGGCATGCTCAAGAGCGTGGTCTTCGGGCTGCTGATCGGGCTGATCGCGTGCACCAACGGTCTGCGCGTGACCGGCGGTGCCGCGGGCGTCGGGCAGGCGACGACCAAGACGGTCGTGCAGTCGATTGTGTGCATCGTGATCGCGGACCTGATTTTCACCGTCGTGTTCTTTGCGCTGCGGCTGAACTGAAGGTGGCGGCGTCGGCCGCCAGAAGGTGGCGGCCCAGCTAGCTTAAGTGGGACAGGTTCTTGCTCGCACTTGTGCCCGCGAGTGGGACCGAAGGCGATACAGCCCGACACACGAGCCAGACCCCCGCGGAGCGCATGGGGAACTCGGCCAAGATCCGCGCGGAGCGTGGGGATTGCTTAGACCCGCGAGCTCAGTTCAGAGTCCGTATTACCCGTTGGGCAGCGCGTCGGGCGTCAGTGCGTGCCCGCAGCGTCCACGTGCGAAGGCGACCAGCTCGCTCATGCTGCGAGCGATGGTCGCGCCGCCAGCCTGGGCCGGGGTCATTGCGCCCACCGCGCTTCCGCCGACAACCAGGCTCGCGCCGTGCTGGGCGCACACCTGGGCGAGTGTCACCAGCGCGGCCTCAAGCTTGCGCGGCTCGGTGGCGTGGCTGATTGACCACCAAACAATCTGCGGCTTGTAGTGCTCCACCGCGTTGGCCAGCGTCTTGCCGGGCGTAAGCGGGCCGAGATTCACCTCGTTGAAGCCTGCCTCAGCCAGCGCGACGGCCGCGGCTAGCGAGGGGATCATGTACGGGTCGTGCTCGCCCGCGCCGCCGATGGCGGTCGGGGCGTTCTCGCGCCGGGGCGGGAGCATCGAGCGCAGGTGGTTGAGCGTCTGCAAGCACACATCGGTGGCGCGGTGCTCAACGACGATGCCCCACTCGGCGTGCTGCCAGAGCGTGCCGATGCGGGCCAGCGCCGAGCGGATCGGCCCGTCGGCAATCGCGGCGGCGGACCAGCCGGCCAGGAACAGGTTCTGGATCAAGGCGCGGGCGGCGTTGAGGTCGCCTTGCTCAAGAGCGGCGTGGAAGTGCTCGTTGACCAGCGCGGGGTCGGCAAAGTCGGTGAGTGTGGCGGGCCCGTCGGCCAGGCCGATCTCGCCGGGGGCGGTGATCTTTATGCCCATGTGCCGCACGAAGCGGACGGCCTCGGGCAGCGGGATGCGCCGGTGCCCGCCAGCGGTCCGGACAAATGAGAGCAGGCCCTCGTCGGCCCAGCGCTTCAGCGAGGACTCACTGACGCCTATGGCGACCGCGAGCTGTTTGGGCGAGACCATCCTCAAGGGGTACTCCGAGGCGCGAAGGGTGCCTAGACCGGCGATTACATTTGCCCAGAGACCGGGCCAGCAACCTACTACGTGGCGGCGAACGGGGCGGTTCCGGCGCTTAACAGCCTGAACGATTTTACGAGACGATCGGGCAAAGTACCACCATTCCGGCTCGGGGCGATCGAAGTAGCAGGGTGATTCCTAGCCGACCGCTATGGACCCAGAAATGCGGGGATTCGAGGTCAAAAACGCGAGAAGTTCAGAGTCAGCATAGTTTCGAAAATAATTGAACACGCCCTTGACGGGCCGCGTATCTGATGTACACTTTGGACGAATTGAACGTTTTCACTTCCGTAGGTTTGGGCGCTGCTTGAACCTGTGAAGTCTGCCCCAAGGTGCCCTGTCTGCTGCGTGCGAATTGTTGCCCTGCAGTTGGTAGAAAGGCCTCCCGATGGTCAGCCCAATAAAAGTTTCGAGCTGCTGTGAAGTCGACCACGAAGTGATGAACGGCTCGCAAGGCTGCGGCGGCGGTGAGAGTGCTGATGTGGATCATGTTGGGCGGTTGCCCGGGATCGACCAGCCGCGGATTGAGCGGGCGGTGCGTGAGATTCTGATAGCTATCGGTGAGGATCCTGATCGGAAGGGTCTGCTGGATACGCCGCTACGGGTTGCCCGGGCGTACGCACAGCTGTTTGGGGGCTTGCACCAGCACGCGGGCACGCACCTGAGCCGGGTCTTTGAGCAAGAGGGTCCGGGCGAGGTGGTAATCTGCCGCGGGATCGAGTTCCACTCTATGTGTGAGCACCACTTGCTTCCGTTCAGCGGGATGGTGCACGTGGCGTATGTGCCCAACGGGCGTGACATCGTGGGTTTGAGCAAGCTTGCGCGGACGGTGGATGTGTTTGCGCGTCGTCCGCAGGTGCAAGAGCGGCTGACCAACCAGATCGCCGACGCGATCGAGGAGCACCTGCAGGCCGCCGGGGTGCTGGTGGTGATTAGTAGCGAGCACCTGTGCATGAAGATGCGCGGGGTGAGCAAGCAGCAGGCGTCGATGGTGACGACCGCCGGGCGCGGGACGCTGTGCCAGGGCGGGGCGTCACGCAGCGAGGTCATGTCGCTGCTGATGGGCAGCGGCGTGAGCTGAAAGCGGGTTTGATTTCTGCATGAGGGTTTGCGGACGGAGGCTGAGGGACGAACCGGGACGAACTAGAAACGAAAATCACGGAAAAGGGCGGCTTGGGTTCCACGGGTGTGTTGCCCGAGGATTAGGTGGACGAGGTGGGTCACCGAAGCGAGCCGCTCCCCAAAACGAGCCTATCGAGCTTTGTGCGGCCGATGGGCTCGTTTCTTTTTTGACGCCACCTGCGTGTGCGGCGCACGCGGGCGGCAGAGAGTTCATCATGCGAGCGATGGTCTGGTTCAGGGTTGATCTGCGGGTCAGCGACAACACGGCGCTCTGTACGGCGGCGGCGCTGGCCACGCGCGGCGTCGTCGGGTTGTTCGTGGTTGACCCCACCAACTGGCGCCGGCACGACTGGGCGCCGGTGAAGGTGGACTTTGTTCTGCGCAGCGTGACGGCCCTGCGTGATGAGCTGGCCCGCCTGAAGATCCCGCTGCTGGTGCGGACCGCGGCGCACCACCGCGACGCGCCCGGCGTGGTGCTGGCTGCGGCGCGCGACGCCGGGTGCGATGCGGTGGTGTTTGGGCGCGAGTACGAGCTGCACGAGACGGCCCGTGACGAGCGGGTCGAGACGCTGTGCGCCGAGGCGCGAGTCCTGTGCCGGCGGGTACACGATGTGTGCGCGGTGAACCCCGGTGAGGTGCTGACGCAGAGCGAGACGCCTTACACGGTGTTCACGCCGTTTAAGCGGCAGTGGATCAGCGAGGTTGAGCGGCGTGGTGGCGTTGTGCTGCACGCCACGCCGGCGGTGCAGGCCGAGACGGGCGTCGCGTCCGAGCCGTTGCCGACGGCCGCGGACGTGGGGTTTGCTTCAAGCGTGCCCGCGGCGTTGTGGCCCGCGGGTGAGCGCGCGGCGCAGTCGCGGTTGGCGGAATTTTGCCGGGCGGCGATCGCGGGGTATAAGGAGCGGCGCAACTTCCCCGGTGAGGCGGGGACCAGCAAGCTCAGCCCGCACCTGGCGGTCGGCACGATCTCACCGCGGCAGTGCGTGCTGGCGGCGCAGGCGGCCAACGGCGGCGCGCTGGCGAGCACGCGCGAGGGTCCGACGCACTGGATCAGCGAGGTGGTCTGGCGTGAGTTCTACAAGCACATTTTGTTCCACTTTCCGCGGGTTTGCCGGGGGCGGGCGTTCAAGCCCGCGACAGAGGCGATTGCGTGGAGCGATGACGCCGGGGCGTTTGAAGCATGGAAGGCGGGGCGGACGGGCGTGCCGATTGTTGACGCCGCGATGCGGGCGCTGGTGGTTGAGGGCTGGATGCACAACCGCCTGCGGATGATCACGGCGATGTACCTGACCAAGGACCTGCTGATCGACTGGCGGCTTGGCGAGCGGTGGTTCATGCAGAACCTGATTGACGGCGACCTCTCGCAGAACAACGGTGGTTGGCAGTGGTCGGCCAGCACGGGTACCGACGCGGCGCCGTACTTTCGGATCTTCAACCCCGTAACGCAGAGTGAGCGGTTCGATCCGAACGGCGTGTTCATTCGGCGCTGGGTGCCTGAGCTTGCGGACCTGCACGATGAGCACGTGCATGACCCGTCAACGCTGCCGGGCTTGTTGCGCAGCGTGGTGAACTACCCGCACCCGATCGTGGACCGCGCGGGGGTGAAGGACCGCGTGCTGGCGGCGTTTAAGGGCCTCGGGGGCGGATGAGCGCCGCAGGGCGAAGGGGTGCCGGGGCGAGATGCCGGGGCGCTCAGGCGGTTGGCGGGGGCGTGGCGGGCGTAGTAGGCATGGTCGGCATGGTCGGCATGGTCGGCGTGGTCGGCGTGGTGGGCGTGACAGGCATGGTGGGCGTGGCTGGCGGCTGGGCGTCGCGTTTGGCCTCGTGGCGGACGATTGTCCCACTGGAGAGGTAGATCAGGTCCTCGGCGATGTTCTTCATCAGATCGCCCACGCGCTCAAGCTCACGCCCGCAGCGGTGCAGGATCAGGCAGCCGGCCTTGGAGTTGCGGTCGTTGGTCATCAGCGCCACGCACTCTTCAAAGAGCTTCTTCTCAAGGCTGTCGATGAACTTGTCCTTGGCGACCAGCTCGCGCGCGAGCACGGCGTCGTCGGTGTTCATCGCGCTGAGCATGCCGTGGCACATCAGCGGGACGCGCTGGGCCAGCTCGACCAGCGGCGTCGGGAGCCCGCGCATGCCCAGGGCGCTGAGCTTGATGGTCTGCTTGGCGATGCCTGTGGCGTGGTCGGCCACGCGCTCTACATCGCTGTTGACCTTGATCAGCGTGGTGATCTCTCGAAAGTCGCGCGCGTACGGGTGGAAGAGCGCCATGACGCGGAAGCACTCTTCTTCGATGCGGACCTCGTTACGGTCGACCTCGTCGTCACGAGCAATCACCGCCCGCGCGCTGACATCGTCGTGGTTGACCAGCGCCTCGCAGGCCTGCTCGATCATCCCCACGGCGGTCGCGGCCTCGGCCATGACCATGTCGCGCAGCAGGCGGATCTCACGGGCGATGGTCCCTTCGTGCGGTGGACGCGGGGATTGGTCGTTGCTGGGCATGAGTCCGGAGGCCTCCATTGCGGCGATGGGGTAATGCGCAAGACAAGCGGGGCATGGCCCTCGCCATCGCGTGACCCGCGCTGTTGGCTCGGTCTCGGCCCGACTTCGGCAAAGTCTGCCGGTGGATCGTCCGTGGTCAACCCGTCGCGTGAACGCTATTCGCGGTTTGGTTGGGAGGCGATGCACTTAGGCGAGGATTCTTTGTGCCCCTGGGCGTGCACATCCCGATGCCATCGGGTATGGTGGAGCGATGACCATCGACCCTCGGTCAAACCCGGTTCGCGCCCAGCCGCAGGCCAGCGCCCTTGGCCGTGTCTACGGGATCAGCCAGTCTGTGAACGCCGCGAGCGTGGTCGGCCGCGTTGGCCCCAAGCCCGAAGTTGAGCCCGCGGCCCAGCCTGTATCCAGAGCGCAGCGATCGGTCAGCGCGCAGTCTGTGCGCTCTTTGGAGCTAGACAAGATTGTTGCGGGCATCGTGCCGGGATCGGTGGGCTTTGAGGGCGACCAGCCTCAACCTGAGGCCCGCCTGGCCTTCTACAAGCGCCCGACGGACCGCAACGAGGTCGCCACCGTGCTTAGCCTGGGCAAGCGGCTTGACGTGACGGGCTAAACCCCATCAGCCTGGCTATGTTCGCGCATGAACGCACCTGCCAGCTCACCCGCGCACCTGCCGGCTTACGGCCCGCTGATTGAGCACTTCCTGATCGATCGTGGGCTGGTCTTCCTGAACCACGGGAGCTTTGGCGCTACGCCACGCGGGGTGCTCGATGCTCAGCAGCGGCTGAGAGTTCGCGTCGAGGCCGACCCCGTCGCGTGGTTCGGGCGAGACCTTGAGCCGCAGATGGACGCGGCCCGCGCGCAGGTCGCGGCATTTATTGATGCGCCCGAGGATCAGATCGTGCCGGTCGTCAACGCGACCCACGCCGTCAGCACGATCGTGGCGTCGCTGGGCTTACGCGCGGGCGACGAGCTGCTGACAACCACGCACGAGTACAACGCCTGCAACAACGCGCTGCGGCAGGCCGAGGCGCGTTGGGGCGCGAAGGTGGTTGCGGTGCCGTTCCCCTGGCCGCTTAGACGCACCGCCGAGGTGACGGCGGCTTTGGTTGCTGGCGTTACGCCACGCACACGCTTGGTGCTGGTCAGCTACATCACCAGTGCTTCGGGCATCGCGCTGCCAGCGGCCGAGATGACCCGTTCGCTGCTGACGCGGGCGGCAGAGGTCGGCAACACGCAGCTCGCGGTGCTGATTGACGGCGCGCACGCGCCGGGCTATTTGGACCTGAGCGTGCGCGAGCTGGCGGCGGCGGGCGCGAGCTACTTCACGGGCAATCTGCATAAGTGGGCTTGCGGGCCCAAGGGCAGCGCGGTGCTTTGGGTGAAGCCTGATCTGCACGACCGCACGCCGCCGCTGGTGGTCAGCCACGGGTTCAACGCGGGGCGGACGGATCGACCAAGGTTCCGCATGATGCACGACTATGTGGGCAGCACGGACTACACGCCGTGGCTCTGCGCACCGGCGGCGATTGCGCAGGTCGGGGCGATGGCTGGCTCATGGGTGAGGGTGCGGGCGAGGTGTGGTGAAATGATCGATGGTGCACTGGGCGTGCTGAAGGATCGGCTGGGTGAACTGGGCGAGGGTGTTGGTGAGATTGCGTGCCCGCGCCGAGCGGTGGGGCAGATGGCGGCGGTCGTGCTGCCCAACCGCGCGTCGCCGGCCCCGTTTGACCCTACAAGCCCCTTTGATCCGCTCTATCACGCGCTGTACAACCGCTGGAAGATCCAGGTGCCGGTCTATGGCATCCTGCGGCCCGATGGCACGCGCGGGCGGGTCGTGCGAATCAGCGCGGCGCTCTACAACGCACCGGAACAGTACGAGTACTTGGCGGGGGCTCTACACGCTGAGCTGGTGGCAGAACTAAAGGCGGAGCGGCTGGCCGAACGGGGGGCTTAACGCGGCGGCTGAGGGTGAAGGGGCGAAGGGGCTTGGGCCGTCAACCAGCACGCTCAAAGGGCCCGCAAAGACCGCTTAATGCGCGGCCTGGGAGGCAGGGAAGGGTCGATTTGGCCCGATCTTGAGGTACACTCTTGTCGTCGGCGTATCGGAGACCACCCCCATGCCCAGCAGCGCAACCCGAGTTCGTTCCAGCCGCGAGGGCGTGGTCCGCGCTAGCCGACTGGTCGCCAAGCCGCGGGCGCGTTCTGCTGAGGGTGCTGGCGGGGCTGCTGGTACGGCTTCGCACGCTGGCCCGCAGGCGTGCTTCCCGAAACTCGCGCCGCTGATCGCGTACCTGCAGGGGCTCAAGGGCCGTGCTGATCTCAAGGTCCTCGACGGCATGCTCAAGGGCCTGAAGCTCACGCGCGCGGACATTGAAAAGGCGTGCGTCTTTGGCGTGAGCGGCTATCGGCGCAACACGATTGCCTCCAACGCACACTTTGAGCTTTTGGCCCTGACGTGGCGCAGCGGGCACTGCACGCCGATCCATGACCATACGGGCGTGAGCTGCGCGTTCAGGGTCGTTGAGGGTACCGGCACCGAGGTGCGGTTCGTCAAGACCCCGTGCGGGCTGGCCTGCCCGGTCGGCAGCACGCCGATGCCCCCCGGCTACGTCTGCTCGGCCGAGGAGAACGACATCCACCAGGTCGCCAACCATCAGGGCCCGGGCAAAGACCTGGTCACGCTGCACATCTACTCGCCGCGGATCAAGAAGATGAAAACCTACGAGTTTCGCGTAAGCCTGGGTGCCGAGGGTTGCGACAGCTACAGGCGCAACGGCAAGCCCGGCAAGGGTCGCTGAGCGTCACGCCCAAGGCTACTTCAGCGCCACGCGGTAAATCTTTCCGCCCGCGCCGGTGATCAGGAGTGTGCGGCCGTTGGCTTTTGCGGCCTTGACGTCTTCTTTCCTAACGTCGCCTTGCGCGGGACTAGTCGGGGGGCTCATCGCTGGCCCCAATGCGATGTTCGTCGCGGCAACGTCCAGCCTGGCAATAGCCCTCTCGCCCTCGGGGCGGGCCGGGTCGATGATCCATACCCCGCCCGGGCCGGTGGTGTAGAGGATGCCGCGGTCGTCGCACCGCAAGCCGTCGTTGTTGCCGTTCGGCTTGATGCTGCGGCGCGCGCACTCGGCGCGGAGGTCGATGACCAGCGCCGGGGTGCCAAGCGTGACCTGCGCAGGCTCGCCGGGCTTGGTGCTGGCAACTCGGGTGATGGCCATAGCCATGACGCGCCCGGCTCTAAAGTCGTTGACGTACAGGGTCTTGGCATCGGGCGAGAGGGCCACGCCGTTGGGCACGGCGATGGCGCGGGTGGCCAAGGTTGTGGTGCCGGTCTCGTCGATGCGGTAGACGCCGTTGTACCCGATGGTGAGCTGGTCCGGCGGCGTGAAGAAGGCCGGGTCGGTGAACCAGACCTCGCCGCCCGGGCCGACGACCAGGTCGTTGGTCGCGTTGAGCCGCCGCGGGGGATTGGCGACTGCGAGATTCTCGTTCTTGATCTTGTCGCCGTTGCTCTGGTTGGGGTCGGTCTTGCTGGGGCCGGTCTGGTTGGGGTCGGTCTGGTTGGGGTCGGTCTGGTCGTCAGGCTTTTTGTCGGCGGTGCGTTCGACAGTAACGGTGCCGACGCTCTGGCTGCGGGCCCAGGTCGTGCCGTCGAAAGAGAGTTTGATGATGGCCCGCTGCTCAACGCTGCAGGCAAGCAGTGTGCCGGGCCCGGCGAGGGCCAGCCCGATGATGCGGGCCGAGTCTTTGATGAGGGCGACGGGCTTGCTCTCGATCGCAAGCTTGCCCTCGGCGGCCGGCGCAGGCCAGCGATAGATTGTGCTGCCCTCGCGGGCCAGCGAGCAGAAAGCGAAGTATCCGCCGCCGTCAGGGAAGCCGGGCCCGGGGCTGGCGGCGCTGTTGGCGGGGATCCAGACCGGCCCCTCCACAAATCCGAGCCCCTCACCGACGAGGACCAGTTCGCCGTCGATGACGGCGGCGTTATCGAGCGCAGGCGCAGGCGCGGGCGGGGGCGGGGGCACGGCCGTGGCCTCGGCGGATTCCTTCGCTCCCGACTCTGGTGAGGGGCTCTCGGGCGTAAGCTCAAGAGCCGTGGCGAGGCTGAGCGTGAGGGCGGCCGACGCCACAAAGGTGGCGGACCCAAAACAACTGGCACGAGTGTTCATTCAGGACTCTATTGTCGTATCTGGTGGATTGACAACCAGCATTGCTCACTTCCACCCCTAGGGGGGATCGTTCTGGTTCTTTCGAGAAGCCGGCCGGTACTCTGCAAAGATAGATGTTCGCACAAACAGGAGGTTGTATGCCCCGCATGGTCCGATTGACGTCGCTGGCACCGCACAAGATTGAGGCAAAGGACATCCCCGAGGGCAAGGCCTTGTTCGTTTGCACGTGCGGGCTCTCACAGACGCTGCCTTGGTGCGACGGGAGCCACAAAGCGGCGCGGGTGCACGAGCAGCCCGGGTCCTTGTACATCTACGACCATGCGCGGCGCGCGATCGTGGAGCAGCGCCCGGACGCGGAGCTGCCGGCGCCGTGAGCTAGTCAAGCCAGTCCTTGTCCTTGAGGCGCTGGGGAACGTACGTCTCGGTGACGTACGAGATGTCCTTGGCGATCAGGCTCTCGACTTCCATTTTGAAGCCGTTGCGCAGCAGCAGCTCGATCTCTTTACGCCAGCGTTTGTCGTCGGCAAACCAGGGGTACGCGGCAATCTCTTTGGCGCGCTTGATGTCTTTGTCGGTCAGCGCAATCTGGACGGCGGGGGGCAGGTCGCAGGCCTCGTAATCCTTTGAGCGGATGCCCAGGAACTTGGCCTCGGGGATCGCCAGGCGTGAGCTCTCGAAGGCCAGGCTGATCGAGCCCTGCTTGATGACGCTGTAGATGTAGTGGCCCCAGGGGTCGCAGTCGAGCACGCAGATGATCGGAAGCTTGAGCTCACGGTTGAAGCGTTGCAGCAGGCGGCGCACGCCACGCGGCGGCTGGCCCGACCCGTGTGTGAGGATGCAGTTGTTGTTCTCCCAGAAGCGGTCCTCGTTGAAGCGCTGCCAGACGGTGCCCTTTTCTACGTGCAGGACGAAGTCGGCCTCGCACTTCTTGAACTCGATCACGTCGGGCTCGACGATGCTGGGGATCTGGTACCCGCCCGTGCCCATCCGCCGGCAGTTGATCTCATCGCCCTTGTCGATGACGGTGATGTTGCCGACCATCGAACCGCGCGGCTCGGCGAAGACGTGCAGCTCTTCGCGCAGCGAGCCGAGCGAGACCTCCAGGTCTTCAAGGATCGGATCGCTCTCGTCCTGAGTCTCGAAGGTGTTCTCTTTGGTGCCGGCGACGGTGTGCTTGGCCTTGTAGAAGACCCCGCGCAGGCTGCTGGTCTTCTGGGCCGCGATCAGGTCTTTGATGGTGCTGGCGTGCAGCAGCGTCTGCATGAACTGCTTGGCCTGATTGAGGTTGAACAGCTCACGGTCGGAGGCGGCACCGCCCATCTGCAAGATGCCTTTCTTGCGGTCCCAGATGGTGTTGCCCTTGGTCCGCAGCGGGATCTCGATGGTCGGCTCTTTGCCGCCTCGGGCCGTGCTGCTGACGCCGGTGGCGAGTTTGGTCAGCCGCCCGAGCGTCTGCGCGTCACGTGCCGCTAGGCGAGCGGCGACCTGCGCGCTCTGGCCGCGCGCGGGCTGGGCGGCTGCCTGAGCCTTGCCACCTGATACGCCGGTTGGACCCGTGCCTGAAACTCCGCTTGAGGCCTTCTTGGGTGTCCGCTTGGCCATCCATGCCACTCCTGATTTCGATCTACCGCTGTTTGTTTATTGCGTTCCGACTATTGCCTATCGATCTCGGACTGTCGGCTCTTGCTCGCTCAGCTCGCTGACTCGCGCCGATTTCCGATTTCCGATTTCCTCTTCCAACCTACGCCCTGTGAAAGAGTTTTTCCAGGTCGCGGATCGTCAGGCGGACGCTGGTAGGCCTGCCATGCGGGCACGCGCTGGAGCGTTCGACGTTTGCGCGGGCTTCGAGCAGGGCCATGACCTCAAGCTCGCTGAGCGCATCACCGGCCTTCACCGCCGCTTTGCAGGCCATCATGTCCAGCGCATCAGCCAGCGCAGCCTCGACCATCAAGTCACGCTCGCCTTGGCCACTTTGACCGCCATAGCTGCCTTGACCTGAAGCGCCGACAGCACTACTAACACTCGCGCGCGGGCCGCTGAGAGCCGCACTGTTCCAGCCGTCGGCGTGTAGCTTGTCGAGCAGCTCGGCGACAAACGGTCCGGCCTCGACGCCACGATCAAAGAGGAAGGTTGGGAAGGCCTGGACCCCGATTGCCGCAGGCCCGATGGGCGCGGCTTCAATGCCCAGACGCTCGAGCAGCGCCCCGGCGGCTTCGAGCGTCTCGATCCGGCGTGCGTCGGCTTGAACGACCGCCGGGACCAGCAAAAGCTGGCTCTCAAGGCGTCCTTGGCTCGCGGGCTGTTCCTGTTCAGTCGGTCCGCTTGTTTGGTGCTGCGCGAGGCTCAGCCCATCGCCGGTGAACAGACGTGTGGGCTGCGAATCGGCGCTGGTGCCGACGGGGACGTTGGTGCCGCCAGTGCCGCCTGTGCCGCTAGTGCCGCCAGTGCCGCCTGTGCCGCCAGTGCCGCCAGTGCCGCCAGTGCCGCCAGTGCCGCCAGTGCCGCGCGTCTTGTGACCCAGCACGCGGTCAAGCAGCGCCTGGAACATCACGCGTTCGTGCAGGGCGTGCTGATCGATGATGACCATGCCCTGCTCATCCTGCGTGACCAGGAAGCTGTTGTGTACGCGCAGCGGGCGGGTTGAGGGCGACAGATCAACCAGCGGACGGCTGCTGGCCCAGTCGTCGTGCTCGATGCCGGATGCGTTAGCGCGGGTGCCAAGGCCAGATCCAGCGCCATTGCCAGGGCCAACACCAGAGCCAAGGTCAATACCCGCGCCAACAACCGTGCCAACACCCGTGCCAATACCCGTACCACTGAGGCCTTGTGATTGCGTTTGCAACTTGGCCTGGGCCTGCGTCTGTACCTCTGCGAGGTTGGCTGGGTCGAGCGGGACGCCGCTGACGCGCGGCGAGACCGCGCCGCCGCCGCCACCTCCGTAGCCGCCAGATCCTGACGAGTATCCGCCGCCGCGCTCCGAGCCTTCGCGGGCCCGCAACGTCTGCAACAGCAAGCTCACCGGGTCGGCACCAGCGCCCGCCCGCGAGGCTGGCGTCGGCGGGAGCACGGCGCGGCCGAAGACGCGGGCACCATCACCCGAGAGGTCAGCTGTCAGGTCAGCCGCGGCCAGCGCGTCGCGGACGCTCCGCAGCACGAGCCCGTGGATGATCGAGGCATCACGGAACCGCACCTCGCTCTTGGCCGGGTGGACGTTGACGTCCACGGCGCGCGGGTCAACCTCTAGCAGCATCACGCACGTGGGGTGCCGCCCTGGTTCGATCAGCCCGCGATAAGCCTCTTTCAGCGCGTGCTGGATCGTCCGGTCACGCACGATGCGCCCGTTGAGCGCGACGTGCTGGCACGCCGCGGTCGCGCGTGCGAGGCTCGGCATCCCGGCCAGGGCCCACAGGCTCGCGGCGCCCGCGTGGGCCGCGCCGAACCGCTCGCCGCTGTCGCTGGTCAGCTCGATCAACTGCCCGTCAAGCTCTTCACCAAGCACGGCCACGGCGCGCTGGCGCGGCGACTGGCCCTCGGGCACCTCCAGCGTCACGCGCCCGCCGACAATCAGCGTGAAGCCCACCAGTGGGTGGGCGATGGCCAGGTCGCGCACGGCGTCGGCGCAGCGGCCCTGCTCGGTGGCGACGGTCCGCAAGAACTTCCGCCGCGCCGGCGTGTTGAAGAAGAGGTTGCGGACGCTGACGCACGAGCCGACGGGCCCGGCGGCTGGCCCCACGGGGCTGACGCGTTCGCCCTCGGCCTCGATCACGCTGGCGCCGTGGTCACTGGGCGTGCGCGAACGCAAGCTCAGGCGTGAAACGCTGGCGATGCTTGCGAGCGCCTCGCCACGGAAGCCCATAGTCGCGATGCCATCGAGCTCTTCACTGCTTGAGACCTTGCTTGTGGCGTGGGCGAGCAGGGCGAGGCCCAGCTCGTTGGGCGGGATGCCGCCGCCATCGTCGGTGACGCGGACCAGCTCGATCCCGCCTTGTTCGAGCTCAACCACGATGCGCGAAGCGCGGGCGTCGATGGCGTTCTCAACCAACTCTTTGACGACGCTCGCTGGCCGTTCCACCACCTCGCCCGCGGCGATCTGACTTGCGACCAGCGCGCTCAGGACCGCGATGGGGCGTCGCTGATGCGCGGCGGGCGCCGGGATGGTGAGGGGTTCGACGGCGGTGGGTGTGGAGATCGGCACGTTGACGACGACGGCCGGGGCACGCCCCGGTGTTGTGGTGATGCCGCCTCCATGCCCGCCGCCAAGCTCCATGCGCGAGTCTAGGGTCGGGACCTGCGGTGTGGGCGGTGTGGGCGGTGCGGGCGGTGGGCTGTCGGGCGCGGCCGTTGCGGTTAAAGAGCGCGTTGGCTTCGCCGTCATTTTTCGGCGGCTCGTAGGTCGGCGCCGTGTCGCTGGTCCTGCTCTGCTGCCAGTACCCGCCACTGGTGCCGTCGGGGTTGATCAGGCTCGGGTCATAGTGCGCCGCGGCGAGCTATTGATTGTGCGTCGGGATCCAGAACCGCGCGCCGGGGCTATGGCTGACTTGGTCGCTGAAGCCGTCAGGGGCGAAGCCAAAGGTGCTGACGTCGTACGCGCCGGTCAGGAACACCGCTCGGGCCAAGAGCGGCGCGCTGGCCGTGTTGCACGCCGCGCGCTGCCTATCACCCGGCGTGTGCAACACCGGCGGCTGACCGCTGCCACCCGACTCCGCAACGGCGGGTGCAACCCACCGGGCTGACAGGGCGGCCATGGTCGCGCAGGTCATCAGCGCCATCTTCACCCCGCCACACGCGCGCACAGAAACACTTTCGGGAGCCGCACCGAACCTTTCGGCTCGAGCATCACGCGCCGCACCCCGGGGCAGACACGGGGCCTGACCGGAGGCGAAACTGATTCGACGCACCCAAGACTTCCACACGAACCGGGGCGTACAAGGACAAGCCCCGATGCTCCGGGCGCTCTGTGCGCATCTTCAAATTTTCCAGACGGCGACCAAGCATCCGGTCGGATCGTGCACGCCGGGGCGGGTAGTGGCGGGGTTCTGGCGTGTGTGATCGCACCTTCTGCTGTGCGTCGCGTACCGTTGGTCGATGTTGAACGTCATGCCCACACTGACCACCCTGGTAGATCTGCTGATGGTCGCCGTGGGTTTCTCGCTGATCATTTTCGTGCACGAGCTGGGGCACTTTGCCGCGGCGCGGTGGGCCAAGGTTCGGGTCATGGCCTTTGCGCTGGGCTTTGGCCCCGCGCTGGTCAGCTACCGGAAGGGGCTGGGCGTTCGCGCGGGCAGCAGCGAGGCGGCGTACCGCAAGCTGGTGCGTGAGCGCGGCGATGGGCGCGGGCTGGTGCCGGGGGTAAGCCCGACGGAGTACCGCCTCAACGCGCTGCCGCTGGGCGGGTATGTCAAGATGCTGGGGCAGGACGACGCGGACCCCTCGCGCCGGTCTGACGCGTCCGACAGCTACAACAGCGCGAGCGTGCCGAAGCGGATGGTCATCATCAGCGCAGGGGTGGTGATGAACTTGATCACGGCGGCGCTGCTGTTTGTGGTCGTCTTCTGGTTCGGGCTGCGGGCCGAGCCGTCGCGCCTGGGGTATGTTGAGCCCGGCTCGCCGGCGGCGGCCGCCGAGGCGGTCGGGAGTGCCGCGGCTCAGGGCCCCGGGCTTCGCGCCGGTGACACGATCGTCTCGATTGACGGCGGGCCGGTCGAGGCGTTCAAGGATGTGACGATCGCCACAATGATGGCCCGCGCGGGGCGAACGCTGGAGGTCGGCGTCACGCGCCCGGGGGTTGATGGCACGCTGGGCTTCCGCGTCACCCCGCGTGAGGACAAGCTGCTGCGACTGCAAACTATCGGCGTCGCGCCGGCCTCGAGCGGGACGCTGGTTGGGGGCAAGAGCTTGCAGGCCGAGGGTGAGTTTGCGGAGGTTGTCAAGCGGCTCGGGCTGCCGGCGACGCTTGAGCCGGGTATGACGCTTGAGGCGGTCGGCGGCGTGTTTGCTGAGCAGAGTGGGTTGGAAATGAGGGGCGTGGGGTTGGGCGGGGCGGGGTTGAGCGGCGCGGGGCTCGAGTATCTGGCCTTGCAGAAGGCGGTGGAAGCGAGCGGGGGCAGGCCGCTGGTGGTGACGTTTACGCGAGCTGATCGAACGCTGTACGCCGACGTGACGGTGCGGCCACGGGCGGAGCTTCAGGCCTCGCGTCTGACGCGGGCCGAAGGGACAGTCGTGGTCATCGAGCATCTGCTGGGCCTGGTGCCGGTGATGCGGGTGGATGCGGTGATGGCCCAGGGCGCGGCGGCGGGGCTCAAGGCAGGCGACGTGTTCGCGCGGATCGGCGATGTGGAGTTCCCCTCGCTTGACGCAGGGCTGCGCGAAGTGCGGACGCCCGGGCGGCGCAGCGTGAACATCGAGGTGCTGCGGGCCACTGCCGCGGGCGTTGAACGCGTAGTGCTGCCCAAGGTACCTCTCAAGGACGGGAAGGTCGGTTTTTACCCATCCTCCACGGCTTCGCTGAACGCGGCCAATCTGAATGGTGCTGGAGATGACGCTGGGCACGGCGCTTTGGACGGTGCGTTGGTCAACGATTCCCTTGGCACGATGGTCACGTCATGGCCCTCGGGTCAGAGCATCGGAAGCACGGGTGAGGCTGAGCCGGAGCCGGTGGGCGCGGGGCTGCGTGTGCTGCCGGGCTCGATGATCACCGCGGTCGATGGCGAGGCGGTCAGCAGCATGACTCAGGTGCGCGAGGCGATCCGGCGCGCCAGTGGCTACGGCGCGGCGGAGGTGCGGCTGACGCTCTTGGCGCCGGCGCTCGCTGGCCAAGGCGGGTCAGGCCCGGCGCGCAGCGAGGAGAGGATGCTGGCGATCTCGGCGCAGGACCGCGAGGCGCTGGCGGCGCTGACGTGGACTTCGCCGCTGGGGCCTGAACTCTTCGAGCCTGCGGAGGTGCTGATCAAGCGTGACGGGCCGATCAGCGCGATCGGCCAGGGCCTGCGTGAGACGCGCGGGATGGTGCTGCAGACGTACCTGACGTTCGCGCGGCTGTTCCAGGGCAGCGTCAAGGTTGAGCATCTCAAGGGGCCGGTGGGCATCGCGCATGTGGGCACGATCATCGCCGAGCGCGGGTTCATCTGGCTGCTGTTCTTTATGGCGGCGGTGAGCGTGAACCTGGCGGTGGTCAACTTCTTGCCGCTGCCGGTGGTTGACGGCGGGCACTTTGTGTTCCTGTGCTACGAGGGGCTAACGGGCCGGGCGGTGAGCGTGGCGGTGCAAAACATCGCAACCATTGTGGGGCTGGTGCTGATCGCCTCGCTGTTCCTGGTAACGACGTACAACGACATCAGCCGCCTCTTGACAGGTTAAGCGTTCGTCGCGCCGCGTACTGCGCTTACGAGACGATGCCCGCCTGCCCGCGCGCGATGATGACCACCACGCGCAGCGCCTCAGAGACCGACCACGCCTGCGCGGGGCAACCGCCGGGCTGCTGGGGCTGGTGCTGCTCGTCCTGCGCGTCGTAGACCTCTGAAAGCTGGCCCAGGCAGCCGTCTTGGAGCGAGCCCAGCAGCGGGCCGATGACGCTCTGTGCGCGGGCCAGGGCGGCGGGGCTGAAGTCGTCGGCTCGGCAGATCGCCTCGGCCAGCGGGCCCATGAGCCAGGGCCAGGCGGTCCCGTTGTGATACGCCGCGTCGCGCTCGAACATGCGGCCCTTGTAGCGGGGCTTGTAGTTGGGGTCATTGGGCGCGAGCGTGCGCACGCCGTGCGGGGTGTAAAGGTCGCGCAGCACGACCTCGACGATCGAGCGCTGCTGGTATTTGCTTAGCGGGCAGTGGGGCAGGCTGACGGCCAGGAGCTGGTTGGGGCGGATCGAGGCGTCGGGCCCGTGCGGGGTGATGACGTCGTAGAGGCAACCGTCGCGCTCGTTCCAGAACGCCGCGGCAAAGCTGGTGCCCGTGCGCGAGGCGAGCTGCGCGCAGGTTGCGGCGAAGCTGGGCGCCAGGGCCTGCGCATAGTGGGCAAGCTGGCGGAGGCCCGAGTGCCATAGCGCGTTGATCTCGACGGGCTTGCCGTGGCGGGGCGTAAAGACCACCCCGTCGCGCTTGGCGTCCATCCAGGTCAGTTGGGTCGAGGCGTCACCGGCAGAGACCAGCCCATCAGCAGGATCGGCCCCGATGCCAAAGTGCGTGCCTTTGGCGTACGCGGTGACGATCTCAGTGCACGCGGGCAGCAGCGTGTTGATGAAGAACTCATCGTCGCCGGTAGCGTCAAAGTAGCGGCACGCGGCCTGGATGAACCACAGGGCGGCGTCAACGGTGTTGTAGTGGGCCTGGCCCGTGTAGTCGTCAAAGACGTTGGGGATCAGGCCGTCCTTGCACGCGGAGGCGAAGGTCTCGAGCACCTTGCGGGCCTCGGTGAATCGCCCGGTGGTCAGCAACAATCCGGGCAGCGCGATCATGCTGTCACGCCCCCAGTCGGCAAACCACGGGTAGCCGGCCATGATCGTCTCGCGGTCCGCCGGCGCGCCGGCCAGCGCACCGGGGCGAACGCGCTGAACGACGAACTGGTCCGCCGCGGCGACCAGCGCCGCTACGTGCGGCAGCAGCGGGCTCTCGGCCAGCGGCCCGCGCCGCGTGAAGGCGCTGCCGAGCTTGACACGCGTGGCGGTGACGATGTCGTCCATGCGCCGTTTGCGGAACTCGGCGTCTGCGAGCGGGTCGGGCAGCGTCGGGCCAGCTCGATCCAGCGCCGGCGGGGCCGCGAGCCGCACCGACTGCACGTCGGCACCCTGCCCCAGCGGCACGCCCGCGGCGCTGCGCGGCACGGGGCCGAGCTCGGCGTGCAGGGTGACGGTCAGGTCCTTGCCCACAAAGTCAGCGACGAACTCGCCCGGGCTGAGCAGGTCCTCTAAATAGTCGTACCCGCGCGACTGCTCAAGGTCGTACTGAAAGTTGTGCCACCACTGCTCGTCGTGGCGGTAGCTGGCGCCGTGGGCACGGACGGTCAGGCTCGCCGCGGGTGAGGCGACGGTGACGCCCCCGGTGCTGTGGGCGGTGGCGAAGCGGTCGCGCCAAAGGTCGCGCAAGACCAGGGCGTGGAAGTCACGTAGCGCCACCAGCGGGCGCAGGCTCAGGCGGGCCCGCGCCGGTGCGCTGCTGCTGACGTGATAACGCACGACTACGCCGGGGCGCAGGTGTAGCAGGTGCACGGCCTTGACGACGGTGAAGAGCCCGACGCGGAACGTCCAGCTCGCGTGCGTGTGATCGCACGAGAACGAGGTGAGGTTCTGGTCGCCCCGCGGGTGCAGCACGCCGGGCGAGAAGCGGAACGTTGCCAGCTCGATGCGTTCTTCAAGCGGTGTGCCCGCGGCAGTCACAAGGCTCTCGGCCATCGAGTGCAGGCCCAGGATTCGGTTGACGGGCGGGCGCAGCGAGGCGACCAGCAACCCGTGGTAGCGGCGCGTAGGCACGCCGCTGACGGTGCCCATCGCGAACCCGCCCTGCTGGTTGGTCAGGAGCCACTCGGTGCCCGTGAGCGCGCTGAGCTGCGCGGGGGTGGTCTGGTCAAAGCGGTAAACCGGGGGTGTCATGGTTGGGCCTTTGCCGAGGTAGTGGGCGGGGTCGAGTTCGATGCGCGCTTGCGTGCTTGCCAGAGCGTGACGGCCTCGGGCTGACGAGGGTACAGCGGCAGCAGCTCATGGCCCGCCACGCGCGGGCAGACGTTCGCTGCGTGCAGGCACGCGAGGGCAGAGAAGCGGATCGGTGCCTTCGGTACGCCCGCATGGGCAAGGGCTTCGCCGATCGTCGCAGGCAAAAACGCGTCGGCCAGCACCAGCGCGGGGCGGCACTCCAGCACGCCTGCGGCGTCGAGCACGCGCCCGCTGAACGCGCTGGCGACCAGCGCGGAGCCGGTGATGAGCGAGTCACTGGCGGTTGCGAGCTGAGTGCCGGACGCGCTGGGCGGGCTGGAGCGGCCAGGCTCGAAGATCGCGAACCACGCCGTGGCTCCTTTGCTGGCGAGCGCGACGGCAACCGTGCGCGTCACGTGCCGGCTGGCGTCACTTGGGCGTCCGTCATCATGCTGAAGATGTGCGTACAGGGCAACTAGCGCGCTGGGCACACGCACGCACGCCGCCCCGGTCGCCAGCGCGATCATCTGCCCCGCGGCGCACGCCGTTCGCGTCGCGGTAAAGCCCCCGGGCCCGACCGACACACTGACTTCTTGCAGATCGGCCGGTCGCAGGCCCGCGCGGGCGAACAGCCGGGCGATCGCCGGCTGCAGGTCGTCGTGCGCATGGCTCGCAGGGGCGACCGTCTCGGCGAGCACCAACCCGGCGTGTTCCAGGGCAACCTGTCCGCCCGGTGCCGGCGCATCCGCGTGCGCGCCTTTGGCGGCGGGGTTCGAGATCTCGATGGCGAGCCTTGCCATTAGGTCCTTGCGGTTGCTCCGACACTACTCGCTGCGGCGGTCGCGTTTGATCTGCCCGCGGTGCTTCTTCGCGGTGATGCGGCGCTCAACGCTGCCGCGGGTCGGGCGCGTCTTGCGCCGGCTCTTGGGGCGGATCATCGCCCGCACCAGCAGTGCGCGGAGCTTCTCGAAGCACTCGTCACGGTTGCGCGACTGGCTGCGGTGCTCCTGCGCATCGATCAAGACCTGCCCGTCGCTGGTCAGGTAGCGCCCCGCAAGGGCCTCAAGCCGCAAGCGTGCCTCGGGGTCAATCGGCAGCGCCGCGAGCGTGACGCGAAGCTGGCAGCGCGTTGAGAGCTTGTTGACGTTCTGCCCGCCGGGCCCGCTTGAGCGCGAGTAGGCGATGTCCACCGCATCGGGCCCGACGCGCACGCCCGGCGCAAGCTCGATGCCGGCGCCCTCACCGCCGGGGCTCGCCGCGTTGCTCGAACTCGGGCGGTCCGGGTCGCCGCGTTCAGCGTGCGGATCAGGTTGAACTTCTGGGTTGCCCGGCTGGTGCGCCATAGCCAAGCGTGGGCAGCACGGGCGTCCAAGGCAAGTGCCGTCTACGCTGTTCCCCTATGAGGCACCCGGCGATCGTTCTGGCCACCCGCAGCGTCATCCTCGCTTGCACGCTCGGGGGCGTGGCTTCCGCGCAGACGCCTCAACCAACGGCAGTAGTAACGGCGATTGCGGAGCGGCAGCCGCCCAGCGGCGCGGCCCCCGCGCCCGAGCTGGCGCTCAACGACCGCTGGCGCATCCGCGTCACGCCGCGCGTCTGGTTCGTCGCGCCGGCGGGTGATCTAACCCTGGCCGGTGGGCCAAAGTTCAAGCTCGGCGACGTCAAGGCAGACTCGACCACGCTGGCGCCGTTTCTTGACGTGACCGTCCGCGAGGTGCCCGGTGAGGGCGTGAAGGTTGGCGTGCCCAACCTAATCTTCGCGGCCTCGGGGGCTATCACCAGCAGCGATTCGAGCAACACCCTTGCCGGGGGCGGGCAGTTCGGCTCGCTGGCTGTTGCGCCGGGCGGGCAGATCGACTCGCAGGTCCAGTGGTCCACGTTCCAACTCACCGGCGGGCAGGTTTGGCGCCTGGCAGACCTGACACCCGCGGGCGGCATGAAGGGCACCACGGTGGTTGATCTCGCTGGCATGGTCGGGGCCCGCGTGCAATACCAGCGTTTCGAGTTTGCCAGCGGCGGTGTCACCGAGCGCGAAAAACTGACCTGGCTTGAGGGAATCGTGCAGGCACGCCTTGATGTGCGGCTGAGCAGCGAGTTTGCCGCCGAGCTCAACGCGAGCCTCGCGTGGGCGCCCGACCGTTTCGGGGGTGAGGTTGACGCCGCATTCAGCTACACCCCGTGGCGCGGGGCGCGCGGGCAGAGCCTGGGCGTTCAGATCGGCTATCGGCTTCTGGCGACCGACTACAGCGTTGATCGAAACGGATCCAAGACCGAGTTCAACGGCTCGCTCGCGGGCCTTTATGCTGGCGTAAGCCTCAAGTTCTAAGCCGCGCTACCCCACGACGATTTCAGCGACCACCGAGAGCAACTCATGGCCATGACTGACCTGGGCATCGTGCGGCGTTCGCTGAGTTCCAGGCGATTCTCTTCGCTGGTCACGGCCCTGACCGTCGCGGTCGCCGTCGCCCTCATGCTGGTCCTGCTGAGCATGCGTGACGCCGGCAAGCAGAGCCTGCAGCGCGGCGCGGGCAACATGCACTTGCTGGTCTCGGCCGACACCAGCCCGCTGACCAGCGTGCTCAACGCGATTTTTTACGCCCGCGCGCCGGCCCGGGCCTTCCCGGTCTCACGCGCCACTGCGCTGGCCGAGATCCCGCTGGTGCATTGGGCCATCCCGGTGCAAAAGGGCGACAACTTCCGCGGGTTCCCTACGCTCGCGACCGACCCGGCCCAGTTCTTCAGGCTCTTTCAGCCCGTACCGGGGCGGGGCTTTGAGCTCTCTAGCGGCGTGTTCCCGGCCGGCGACTTTGACGTGGCACTCGGCGCCGACGCCGCCACCGGCACGGGTCTGCGCGTCGGCGATAGCCTGGTGCTTACCCACGGCACGTCTGCCGAAGGCGGGCACGTCCACGACGCGTTCCCCTTCAAGGTCGTAGGCATCCTGGCACCAACCGCCACTGCGCACGACCGGGCCGTGGTCATCACCCTCAACGCCACATGGCTAGTCCACGCGGACGACTTCCGCGACAGCCGGGGTGATCCTGAGCAGGTCACCGTTGCCAACCTTCGCCCCGGCGAGAAGCTCATCACCGGCGTGTTCATCCGGGCCAAAGGGCGCGGCGACGGCGACACGCCCGCAACCCTCCCGCAGCTCTTCAGCCAGCTCAGGGCCGACCCAACACTCACTGTCGCGAGCCCGGGCCAGCAGATCGACCAGCTCTTCAAGATCGTCGGCAACGTTGACCGCCTGCTGCTGGCGATGGCTCTGGTCGTCCTGCTGGCCAGCGGCGTGACGATCATGCTGGTGATGCACAGCGCGATGGAGCTGCGGGCGCGCCAAGTGGCGGTGCTGCGCGTGCTGGGCGCCAGCCGCGGGCGGGTCTTTGGTCTTGCGGTCACAGAGGCGGCGCTGATCGGCCTGGCCGGCGCGCTGCTTGGCGTGGCGCTGGCGTGGGTTGGCGCGTGGGGCGTGGCCCAGGGCGTGCGTGAGTCTTTGGGCCTAGTCATCCGCCCGACGGTCGACCTGCGGTGGTCGGTGGTCATGGTCGCTGGCGCGGTGGCCCTGGCGTGCGCGGCAGGCGTGCTACCCGCGCTGCGGGCCTACCGCACGGATGTGTTGCGAAACCTGCGTGCGGGCTGAGTGGTCTACGCTGCCAGCGTGCGATGTCTGAACTGATCGAGAGCACGCCGCAGGGCTTGTACTGCGCCGAGGGTGGCTTCTGGATCGACCCCTGGCGGGCTGTCTCGCGCGCGGTGGTAACCCACGCACACACCGACCACGCGCGTTACGGCTGCGAGCGTTACCTCACCAGCGCGACGGGTAAGGTGGTGCTCGCTGCACGACTGGGTCCGGGTGCCGCCGGAAGGATCGACGGGCTGAACTACGGGCGGGCCATCCGCGTCGGTGATGTGCTCGTCAGCCTGCACCCCGCCGGGCATGTGCTCGGCTCGGCACAGGTCCGCGTGCAGCGCCTCAGCGGCCCGCGCGCAGGCGAGGTGTGGGTTGCCAGCGGCGATTACAAGCTCGCGCTCGACGGCGTCAGCGAGCCCTTCGAGCCCGTCCGCTGCGACACGTTCATCACCGAGAGCACCTTCGGGCTGCCGGTTTACCGCTGGCCGCACAGCGCGACCGTGATGGCGAGTATCAACGCCTGGTGGGCCGGCTGCGGGGCCGTGGGCAAGCTGCCGATCCTTGCGTGCTACGCGCTGGGCAAGGCGCAGCGTTTGCTCGCGGGGCTTGACGCAAGCATCGGTCCGATCCTCATCCACGGCGCGCTCAAGGCGTGCACACAGGCGTACGTTGACGCGGGCGTGAAGATGCCACTGGTGGCCAGCGCCACGCACGAGAACGTGCAGCGGTCTGATGGGCGCGCCATCGTGCTTGCGCCGCCGAGCGCTGTGCGCAGCGCGTGGGCCTACAAGCTGCCGGGGCGTGAGCACGCGCTGGCCAGCGCCATGGCCAGCGGTTGGATGAGCGTCCGCGGCACGCGCCGGCGCCAGGCGCTCGACACCGGCTTCCCGCTCTCTGACCACGCCGACTGGCCCGGGTTGTTGGCCGCGATCGAGGCGACCGGCGCGACGCGCGTCGGCGTCACGCACGGCTACATCGGCCCGATGGTCCGGCAACTGCGCGAGCGCGGGCTCGACGCCTTCCCCATCGAGACGCGCTATGAGGGCGACAACAACGAAGCAGGTGAGGCGAGCGACCCGCCGCCAGCCGCCGAGCTGGTGTTAGCAGCCGAGCTGTCGCCAGCCTCAAAGCTGGTGGATGCCAGCACAGTCCAGACGCCCGCTTTGATCGTGGGCTGGAGCGCCGAGCCCGCGGGCGCGATAGACGCAGGCTTCATCGACCCTGCGGGCCGCCGTGAGCTCATCGAAGAGCACCGTGCGGGACCAGCGATCACCGATGTGCGCACGGACGGGCGACGCGTTGCGACGATCCGGTCGGAAGCCGAAGGATCCCCCAGCGTGCCGCGCGAACTTCAAGCCGAAGTGGCAACCTCAGCGCCAACTGAAACTCCAGGCGCCGGCTACGCACGATTTGCACGTCTGTTCCTTGAGCTGGACGCGACGACCAAGACCGGCGACAAGCACGAGCTGCTCGTGGCCTACTTCCGCCACGTGCTTGCCGATCGAGCCCCGGCTGACAGATCGCTCGCCGACGGAATCTGGACCGTCGCGCTCTTCACGGGTCGGCGCGTCAAGCGGGCCGTCACACGCACGCAGCTACGCGAGTGGGTCGGCCAGCTCTCTGGGCTGCCCGCCTGGCTCATCGATGAGTGTTACGCGACCGTCGGCGACTTTGGCGAGACGCTCGCGCTGCTGCTGCCTAGCGGACCGCTCGCAAACCAGGGGCCCACCGCCGCCGAGATTGCGCCAAGCCTCGCGGACGTCTGCCAGCGCCTGATGCGCATGGTCCGCATGAGCCCCGACGCTTGCCGGCGTGAGGTGGTCAACGTCTGGTCCGGGCTCGATCAGCCGGGGCGTCTGGTCTTCCACAAGCTCATCTCGGCGAGCTTCCGTTTGGGCGTCTCACGGATGATGGTCGTGCGGGCCCTGGCCCACGTCGCGGGCATCACCCCGCCCGAGATGGACCAGCGGCTCATGGGCGAGTGGCCCTTGACCGGCGCGTTCTTCGCCTCGCTGCTCGCACCAACGCCACCGGTCAGCGCGGGCTCGTCAATCGCTCCCTCGGCAAGCGCGCTCAACCCGCTGCCGTTCTTTCTCGCCCATCAACTGCCTGATGAGCTCGACCGCCCCGACCTGCTGGCCGAGGCCCTCGGCCCCGTCTCGCGCTGGCAGGCGGAGTGGAAGTGGGACGGCCTTCGCGCGCAGCTGATCTGCCAAGCCCCGCGCGTCGCGCTCTGGAGCCGTGGTGAAGAACCTCTGGGCGAGCAGTTCCCAGAGCTGATCGACGCCGCCCGTGCGCTGCCGACGGGCACCATCCTTGATGGCGAGGTTCTCGCCTTCGAGCACGGCATGCCGCTGGACTTTGCCCACATCCAAACGCGTATCACCGCCCGTCGCGCAGCGGGGCGACTCTTCCACGACGTGCCGGTGGTCTTCATGGCCTATGACCTGCTGCGAAGTGACGGCGTTGACGTCCGCGCGCTGCCGATGGCCCGCCGGCGTGCGCTACTTGATGCGTTGCTGCCCGCTGACATCGCGTTAATCAAGCGGTCGCCGGTGATTGACGCTGAGTCATGGGCCGCACTCGAGCTCGTCCGCGCCCAGTCGCGCGCCCGCGGGGTCGAGGGCCTGATGCTCAAGCGCCTTGACTCACCCTACGGCACCGGGCGCGCCAAGCTCTCGCCGGTCGATGACAAGGCCGCCGGCGCGTGGTGGAAGTGGAAGATCGAGCCTTACAGCGTTGATTGCGTGCTCGTCGCGGCCCAGCGCGGCAGCGGTCGCAGGGCCAGCCTCTTTACCGACTACACCTTCGCGGTCTGGAGCGGCCAAGAGCGCGGTGAGGGCGAGTTGATCCCCTTCGCCAAGGCCTATCACGGCAAGGGCATGACCGACGAGATCTTCATGGAAATCGACGCGTTTGTCCGCACGCACACCACTGGGCGCATCCCCGCCGCGGGCATCCGCAACGTGAGACCGTTACTGGTCTTTGAGCTGGCCTTTGAGGGGCTTCAGGAGAGCCCTCGCCACCGCAGCAAGGTCGCGGTGCGGTTCCCGCGCATCAACCGCTGGCGACGTGACAAGGCTCCCGCCGAGGCCGACACGCTGGGCACCCTGCGGGCCATGTTGCTCGCGCACCGCACACGCACACAGCCCGCGCCCGGGCAGGTGCCGGCATGAAGCGCGCACCGAGGAACCAACGCGCCGGCGCACATGGCACACCGCCGCGCGCGGCACGACGCGTCAAGGTCGAGGCCGAGTCAGTTGATCCACCTGCGCCAGCGCCCACGCAAGCCGATCCGCTCGGGCCCGCGCACGCGTGGTTCGCGTCAAGGGGCTGGACGCCGTTTGCTTTCCAGAGCCAGGTCTGGTCGGCGTACCTCGCCGGGCGTAGCGGACTGGTCCACGCGCCCACGGGCATGGGCAAGACCCTGGCGGTTGCGCTGGGCCCGATGCTTGAAGCACTCGCGATCGGGCCCACGCCGCGCGGCCTGCGTCTACTTTGGCTCACGCCGCTGCGTGCGCTCGCCGCCGATACTGCTGGCGCGTTGCAGGCCGCCGTAGAGGGCCTAGACCTTTCGTGGCGAGTTGAGCTTCGCACCGGCGACACGCCGCAGGCCCGCAAGGCCAAGCAGCGCGCCGCGATGCCCGAGGTGCTGGTGACCACGCCCGAGTCACTCAGCGTGCTGCTGAGCTACGCCGACATCGCCGGGCCGCCGTCGATGGACCCAGATGCGCCCAATAGCAGCCCGCTCGCCGGGCTCCGCTGCGTCGTGGTTGACGAGTGGCACGAGCTGCTGGGCACCAAGCGCGGCGTGCAAACCGAGCTGGCCCTCGCGCGACTGCGATCACTCTCCCCTCGGCCACTCGCCCTACAGCCATTCACCCCACACCCGCGCGCCACACATCCACGCGCGACACAAGCACCCGTCCACGCGCTACCAATTCCCGGCCTGAGAGTGTGGGGTCTCTCGGCCACGATGGGCAACACCAGTCAAGCGATGGACGTGCTGGTGGGGCCCGCGCACGCCTCGCAGCGCCGCAGCACAGCCACCGCCGCCACCGAAGCCACCGCCGCCAACCTCGCTCACGCGCCCCTGCTGGTCCGCGGCGAGGGCCGCAAAGCCTACGAGTTCAGCACGCTGATCCCGCGTGACATCGAGCGCTTCCCGTGGGCCGGGCACCTGGGGCTGCGACTGCTGCCGCAGGTCATCCAGCAGATCGCGCGGGCCCGCAGCACGCTGATCTTCACCAACACGCGCGGGCAGGCCGAGATCTGGTTCCAGGCGCTGCTGCAGGCCGACGACGCGCTGATGGGCAGCGTCGCGCTGCACCACGGCTCGCTTGCTCGCCAGCTTCGGGCCAAGGTCGAGCATGCGCTCGCCACCGGCCAACTGCGGGCGTGTGTGTGCACCAGCAGCCTTGACTTGGGCGTTGACTTCGCGCCCGTTGACCAGGTGATCCAGATCGGTTCCCCCAAGGGCGTGGCGCGGTTTCTACAACGCGCGGGGCGCAGTGGGCACCAGCCCGGTGCCGTCAGCCGCGTGGTCTGCGTGCCGACCAACGCGCTTGAATTAGTTGAGTTTGCGGCCGCACGTTCCGCGATTTCAGTGGTAGGTGATGTGCAGGTTGAGGCCCGCACGCCGTTGTGCCTGGCGCTGGACGTGCTGGTCCAGCACATGCTCACCCTCGCGGTTGGCGGCGGGTTTAACGCCCAGCAACTTGTTGCCGAGGTCCGCCAAACCAACGCCTTCGCCACGCTCACCGACCAGCAGTGGGGCTGGTGTCTTGACTACGTGCAGCGCGGCGGGCCTGCGCTGGCAGGCTACGCACGCTATCAGCGGGCCGTGCTTGATGAGCCCACAGGACTCTATCGCGTCGCGCCCGGCGCGCTCGCCCGCGCGCACCGCATGAGTATCGGCACCATCGTCGGCGACCAGGGCATGCTCGTGAAGTTCACGACCGGGCGCGTCCTCGGCAACGTAGAGGAAGGCTTCATCGCCCGCATGAAGCCCGGCGACGTCTTCGCATTCTCCGGTCGCGTGCTAGAGCTCGTTCGCGTCCGCGGCATGGACGCGATCGTCCGCCCCGCCAAGCGTGCCAAGGGCAACGTCCCGAGTTGGCAGGGGGCCCGCATGCCGCTCTCAAGCCAGCTCGCCGGCGCGGTGCGCGAGCTGATGGGCCAGGCCCAGCTTGGCCACTTCGACGGCCCCGAGATGCGGGCCGCCGAGCCCGTCCTGCGCCTTCAAGCACAATGGAGCCGCCTGCCAGCGCCCAACGTGCTGCTGATCGAGCACAACCTGCTGCCCGATGGGCACCACGCGTTTGTCTACCCCCTCGCCGGCCGTTTGGTGCACGAGGGCCTCGCGGCCCTGTGCGCCCACCGCCTCAGCGCGCAGCACCCGCGCAGCTTCACCCTCGCCGCGGCGGACCACGGCTTTCACCTGCACTGTGCCACGCCATTTGAGCTTGACGCCGCCGCATGGCGCACGGTGCTGTCTCGCGCGTATCTCGCCGATGACGTGCTGGCCGCGATGAACGCCGCCGGGCTCGCGCGCCGCCAGTTCCGTGAGGTCGCGCGCGTCGCCGGCCTGGTTACTCAGGGCTTCCCGGGCGAGCGCGTCGGCACGCGCCAGCTGCAGGCCTCCGCCGAGATGTTCTACGACGTGCTCACGCAGTTTGACGAGGGCAACCTGCTGCTCGACCAATCGCGCCGAGAGGTGCTCGAAAAGCAGCTCGAGCTGTCGCGCATGGAATCGGCCCTGCGCGAGATCGAGTCTGTCGAGATTATCGTCATGCGCCCCGACCGGTTGACGCCCCTGGCCTTCCCGCTGTGGGTCGACTCGCTGCGCGAGCAGGTCAGCACCGAACGCTGGACCGTCCGCATGCAGCGCATGCTCGGCGAGCTTGAGCGCGAGGCCGGGCCAGTGCTCCAGTCACGGCCGGCCAGATCGGCGTTTGTACAGGTGGCCCAAGTGCAGCCAGCAATCGCCGTAGAGATCGCATCCCCGCGCCCGCGCAGGCGCCCAAAGATCAACGCGAAACCGTGACACTCGTTCAAGCCCAGCCCGAAGCCCCAGCCTGCGTGATCAGCCACGCCGGTGGCACGCTGCACCTGCTGCCGCAGCGCGCCGCATGGTGGCCCGAGCAGCGCGCGCTGCTCGTTGCCGACGTACACCTGGGCAAAGCGACCAGCTTCGCGGCCTTGGGCGTGCCACTCGGGCCCGCTGCTCTGGGCGGAACGACCCGCACCGACCTGGTCCGCCTCGCTGAGCTGGTCCGCGCTCTGGGCGCGCAGCACCTCGTGGTCCTGGGTGACTTGCTCCACGCCGCGCACGGCTGCGACCACCACGTGCTCGCGGCACTCACTGACTTTGGCCGCGAGCTCCGCCAGACCGCCGCGCTCACGCTCGTCCGTGGCAATCACGATGACAAGGCTGGCGACCCGCCGCCCGAGGCCCGGTTCGTCTGTGTGGACCAGCCGTGGGCGCTGGGCGCGCTGATGTGCCGCCACCACCCGCCACTTCAGCCGCCAGTTCAGCCGCCTGCTCAGCCGCGAGCTCAGCCGCCACTTCATCCGCCAGCGCAGCGAGAATCGCTCTCCGAGGCCGCCAGCTGCGCGCAGCACATCTCGGCACTCAGCGCAATCGCGCGCGAAGTCCACCCGCCGCTGACGCTCTGCGGGCACATCCACCCCGCTGTTTCGCTGCGCGACATGACCCGCCGCCGCGAGCGTGCACCCTGCTTCTGGCTCAGCAGTGGGGTTTTGGTCTTGCCAGCGTTCGGCAGCTTTACGGGTGGCAAGGCGATCAATCCCCGCCCCGGTGACGCGGTCTTTGCCGTCGGGCCAGACGCCGTGCTCCGCGTCCGGTAAAACCGCGTCAAGCTTCGCTTCTTCGCCAGCCGTCCTGCGGCCCAGTCCACCCCCGGCGCGTGTGCCACAGGCGCGGGTGGCGCGGCAGCAAGAACACTGGTTGTCCGTCTCAGGCTCCAGTCGTGTCCTGCGCGCGTCGATCTCTGAAGACCGCGGGGGTGGAATCCTCCGACGGCTGGGGCATACGGCAATGGCAGTCAATCCGGGCAACGTCCAACCTGGTGGTTCCGGGAACACCATCCGCCTCCGCGAGGCGGAGCTGCTCGCGCTTAACAAAGAGCTCGACGCCGCCAGCACAGGCGGCGACTTCAAACGCCGCACCGTGCGGTGGGACTTCCTCAAGGGCTCGGTCCGCATCGAGGTGTCGCAGCCCGGCGGCGCGATAACCAACCTGCGCTACGCGGCGCGGAACCTCTCCAGCGACGGGGTCGGCATCCTGCACCGCTCCTACGTCCACGCGGGCACCGGGTGCAACGTCTACCTGCCCAAGCCCGACGGGACTGAGACCGCGGTCGCCGCCACGGTCATGCGATGCAAGCACTTCAAGGGCCTGATCCACGAGGTGGGCATCAAGTTCAAGAAGGCCATCAACATCCGCGACTTCATGAGCGTCGACCCGCTCGAAGGCCGCTTCACCCTTGAGTACGTCGACCCCGCCCGCCTGACCGGCTCACTGCTCTACATTGACGACTCGCCGATGGACCGCAGGCTTGTCCGCCACTTTCTTAAGGACACTTCGCTGAACGTCGCCGCCGTCGAGACCGCCGCGGAGGCCATCGCCCGCGTCAAGGAGCCCTTCGACGTCCTGCTGATCGACAACGACCTGCCCGACATGCCCGGGACGCAGCTCGCCGAAGTTCTTCGTAACGCCGGCGTCACCCAGCCGATGATCATGATCACCGCCGACAAGCGCATCACGCTCAAGGAGGTCGCCCGCGGGGTCAAAATCAACGCCATCGTCCAGAAGCCCGTCAATCAGGAGAAGCTCCTGCAGGCTATCGGCGAGTTTCTGCTGCTCGACGGCGCGGCCAACGAAGGGGCCGGCGCGCTGTACACCACGCTCAAGACCGAAGAGCCGACCCACCAGTTCGTCGCTGAGTTCATCGAGGAGCTGCGGGCCTTTGTCATCAAGCTCCAGCAGCAGATCCAGGCCGAGGACGTCCAAGGCGTCCGCCGCCAGTGCTACCAGATCCGCGGTGCCGCGCCGACGCTGGGCTTCGGACCCGTGGGCGACGCCGCCGAGGCCGCCATGGTGATGCTCGACGCCACCGCGAGCATCACCGAGTCGTCCAAAACGCTTCGGCACCTCATCGGCACCTGCATGCGAGTGAAGGTCCGTGACGATACCCGGAAGGCCGCCTAGTTGTGCCAGGTAAACCGCGCCGCTACAGCGTCTTCCACTGCTCGGGCACCTTGCCGTGCTCGGCACGGATCACCGAGCGGATGCCACCGCGCCCGCGCCAGTGCGTCACGATCTGCAGCCACACCGGCATGAGCATCCGGGCTAGATCGTCGCGGATCGTGTTGGTCACGGCCTCGTAGTAGATGCCCTCGTTGCGGAAGCTCTGGTAGTACATCTTCAGGCTCTTGAGCTCTACGCACCCGCCAGCAGGCGCACCGTTAGCCCGCCCCTTACCAGACCTCTTGCTGGCGCTTATCCCCGGCGCGGCCGGCTGGTACCGCAACACCACGCTCGCAAAGTCCGGGTGCCCGGTCATGGGGCAGACGCTGGTGAACTCATCGCTGATGTGCTCAATCACAAACGGCTGGTCGCTGGGGGTCGCAAAGGCCTCCAGTAGCGTGCGGTCTGGCATAGGGCCCAAGCCTACGCGCTCAGCGGTACCGCGTCAGCAGCTCTTCGATTGGCGCCTGGTTACGGTTGATCGCCAGCGACCGCCGCAGCGCCGCCACCGCCCGGTCACGCGCCCCAACGTCCCGTTTGTCAGACCAGTGCCAGAGGTTCAGTTCGCAAACGCCGACCCCGTTGAGCGCCGGGAAGTAGTCCGGCTCCAGGCGCAGCGCCGCCTGAAAGCTGCTCATCGCCTGGTCGTACTGCTCAAGCTTAAAATGCGCGTAACCCAGCCGCTCGTGCGCCGGCGCTGACGGGCTCGTCCGCACCAGCTGCTCCAGCGTGCTGCGCATCTCCTCGAACCGGTCGTTGTTCTTGAGCGCCTCGGCGTATCCCAGCAGCAGCCGCGGCGTCAGCTCCATGAACTCAGTGGCCTGCTGATACTCAACCACCGCCTCGCCGTGACGCCCCATGTCTGAGTACACCGCCGCCAGGTTGACCCGCGCCGGGCCCGAGCGCGGATTCAGCCGCACCGCCCGCTCGCCAAACACCAGCGCCTGCGCGTTCTCGCCAAGCTGGTAGTACGCTGCGCTGATGTTCAGGTTGGACTGGAAGTCATCAGGCTTGACGGCCAGAGCCCGCAAGTACGCGCCGATCGCGTCGGTCACCCGGTCCAGCAGATGCAGCATCAGCCCGTGGTAATACTGCGCGTCGAAGTTCTCAGGCTGAAGCTGGGCCGCGCGGGCGTACTTGCCCTCCGCTCGCCCATAGTCGCCCTCCAGCCGGTAGATGTCTGCCACGCCAAGGTGCGCGTCAACCAGCACCGGGTTGATCGCCAGGGCACGCAAAAACTCGTCCAACGCACGGCGGCGATCACCCGCCACCAGCGCACCCTCGCCAGCGGCAAGGTGCAAGATCTCGGGCCCATTGCCGGGCCCAGAAATGCCATCACGAGAAGCGCTGCCCGGCTTGTTCGAGCAAGCCCCAAGCGCCAGCGGCATCGCCAACAACGCCAGCGCCCCCAGGCGAGCTACGCCGTGCGCCACGCGATGCATTGGGGCATCATCCTGGTTCCGACTTGCACAGACTGACTCAAACGAAGGCTGCTTCATGGTCTCGCCTGCGATCAAACTCTTCGTCAACGGGGTCCGCCGCTCAACGGTGCGCGGCACCCGCCCCGCGCCGCCCCGGGGCCTTCCCTAGAGACACACACTATCGACCAACTCGCGCACTGTCGAACAGCCTTCGCACCCACCCGGGTGCCAGCGCAGGCCGCGACCACCCCCGTCCGTAACCGACATCCAACCAAAGACCTATTTTTTGCCCTGACCCTCCGCCACCTTCGCCTTGGGAATCACCTTCTTGCGCGGCAGCGCCCTCGCAACCATCTTCGGCCCACCCGCACCACCACTCCCGCCCGCACCATCACTTTCACCCGCACCACCACCCTCAGCACCACCACTTCCACCACCGCCCCCAGCACCACCCTCCACCATCGGCAGCGTCACAGGCAGCGCGGCCCGTGCCGTTCCCACGTTTATCAGCGCCCGCAGCCGCCCGACATTGACAAGGTCAAAGTCCGTCTCCAGCTCGCTCGCAGGCACGCCTGCGCTCAGCCGAGCCGCCCCCGGCACTTCGGCCCCCGGCACTTTGGCCCGCGCGCCCTTGGGCGTCTCCATGATCTTCGGCACATCTCGAAACGCCGGGTGGTTGACGAACGCCGCAAACCCATCGAGCCCGATGCTGCCCTCGCCGATGTGCTGATGCCGGTCGCGCTTGCTGCCCATCGCGGTCATGCTGTCATTTAGGTGCAGGCAGCGGATCGTCCCCGCGCCCAGCACGCTCAGGGCCCGCTGGATCGTCGCTTGCGCACTGGCGCGTGAAGCACAGTCGTACCCCGCGCTGTGCGCATGACAGCTATCGATGCAAAAGCCCAGCCGCTCCGCCGGCGCGCCCAAGCTCATCGCCAGGGCCCGAACCTCAGCCAACTGCTCGAACCGCGCGCCGATGGTCGTCCCCGCGCCCACGACGTCCTCCAGGCACAGCACCGTGCGCCCCGCAAGGCGCGCTCTCAGCAATCCCGCCAGCGCCTCGGCGATCGCCCGCACCCCGCCCTCGACCGTGCCGGTGGTGAACGCCCCAGGGTGGAACACCAGCAGCCCGATGCCCAGCGCCTCGCACCGGTCGATCTCTTCGCCCATCAGCGCCAGTGACTGTGCCGCCAGCCCCGGCTCGGGCGACGCCAGATTAATCAGGTAGCTCGCGTGCGAGACGGTGCGCTGCACGCCGCCCTCTCCGGGCGACCACCCAGCCTGCGTCAGTGCCGTGCGCCACGCCGTGATCGTCGCCGCCGTCAGTGGGGGGGCCTTCCACTGCTGCTGGTTCTTCGTGAACACCTGCAAGCAGTCAAGCCCCAGGCGCCCGGCGTGCTCGACAGCCAGGTGCAGACCGCCCGCGATAGAGAGGTGCGATCCGAACATGCCCGACGCTAGGGGCCGTCGCGGGTGCGTGTACGCTTGAGCGTGCTCCCTACCCAGCGTGCCCTCGAGGTTGTCAGCCCCTACAAGCCCACCGGCGACCAGCCGCAGGCCATCGAGCTGCTCGTCGCGCGCATCAACGCGGGCCAGCGCGTGAGCTGCCTGCTGGGCGCCACGGGCACGGGCAAAACCTTCACGATGGCCAACGTCATCGCTCGCACCGCCAAGCCCACGCTGGTACTCTGCCACAACAAGACCCTCGCCGCCCAGCTCTACGAAGAGTTCAAAGAGCTCTTCCCGCGCAACGCCGTCTCCTACTTCGTGAGCTACTACGACTACTACCAGCCCGAGGCCTACATCCCCCAGCGCGACATCTACATCGAGAAAGACTCCAGCCGCAACGACGACCTCGACAAGCTCCGTCTCGCCGCCACCAGCAACATCCTCTCGCGCCGAGACACCATCGTCGTCGCCAGCGTCTCGTGCATCTTCGGCCTCGGCTCGCCCGAGGCCTACGGCGCCAAGGTCCTGACCCTCTCCAAGGGCATGCGCGTTGACCGCAGACGCCTGATGCTCGCCCTCGACGCCATGCAGTACAAACGCACCGACGTTGAGTTCCAGCGCGGCACCTTCCGCGCCCGCGGCGACACCGTTGACGTCTACGCCGCCTACGACTCCTACGCCATCCGCGTCGAGCTCTTTGGCGATGAAGTGGACGCCATCCGCCTCATCAACCCCACCAGCGGCGAAGAGCTCGCCACCGAAGAAAAGGTCTTTATCTTCCCGGCGAAACATTACGTCATGCCCGAGCAGCGCATGGCGGGGGCCCTCGCCGCCATCCGTGAGGAGCTCGACGCGCGCGTTATCCAGCTCCGCCACGAGGGCAAGCTGCTCGAGGCCCAGCGACTGCTTGCGCGCACCAAATACGACCTCGAGCTGCTCGAAGAAACCGGCGTCTGCCAAGGCGTAGAGAACTACTCACGCCACCTCGACGGCCGGCCCCCGGGCACCAAGCCCTGGACCCTGATGGACTACTTCGACTACACGCCCGAGCCGTGGGACCAGACCACAGAAGTGGCCACCGCCCAGGCCGCCGCCCACACCATCTCCAACGGGCCCGCCGTTGAAGTCGCCAACCTCGAACAACCCGACCGCCACCTCTACCGCCTTACCAAACGCCCCGAGCGCGACTGGCTGTTGATCATCGACGAGAGCCACGTCACGCTCCCGCAGGTCCGCGCCATGTACAACGGCGATCAGATGCGCAAGCAGGTCCTTGTCGACCACGGCTTCCGCCTCCCCAGCGCCATGGACAACCGCCCGCTGAAGTTCGATGAGTTCGAGCAGGTCGTCCCGCAGGTCGTCTACGTCAGCGCCACACCCGGCGACTACGAGCTCGCAAAGGTCAACGGCGAGGTCGCCGAACAAGTCATCAGGCCCACCGGCCTGCTCGACCCGACCATCGACATCGTTCCCGCCAAGGGCCAGGTCCAAGACCTGCTCACCCGCGCACGCCAGCGCGTTGCCCGCGGCGACCGCGTGCTGGTCACCGCCCTGACCAAACGCCTTTGCGAAGACCTGACCAATTACCTGCACGAGCAGGGCGTCCGCGTCCGCTACCTGCACAGCGATATCGAAACCCTCGAACGCCTCGAGATCCTCGCCGACCTGCGCCGCGGCGAGTTCGACGTGCTGGTGGGCGTCAACCTTCTGCGCGAGGGCCTCGACCTGCCCGAGGTCAGCCTCGTTTGCATCCTTGATGCTGACAAGGAGGGCTTCCTCCGCTCGCCGCGCAGCCTCATCCAGCTCATTGGCCGCGCGGCACGCAACGCCGACGCGCATGTAGTGATGTACGCCGACAAGGTTACCCCGTCGATGAAGAGCGCCATCGACGAGACCCAGCGCCGGCGCGACAAGCAGATCGCCTACAACGCCGCCAACAACATCACGCCCACAACGATCATCAAGGCCATCCGCACAGGCATGGAGCGCGAGCTGGCCGCCTCGCGCACCGCCCGCACGGCCTCGCGACTCGCCGAGCCCGCCTACGAGTTGCAAGAGCTGGTCCGCACCCTTGAAGGTGAGATGCTCGAGGCCGCCGCCGGCATGGAGTTTGAGAAGGCCGCGCGGCTGCGCGACCAGGTCAAGCTGCTTAAAGACCGCCGTGGGCCCGCCGCCGGAAAGTCCGTCACCGACAAGCTCCGCCGCTCAGACCTGGGCGACCTGGGCCCGACCGGCAAGCAGCTTGACGCCGCCAGCAAGCCCGGCATGCCCGGCACCCGCGCCAAGAAGAAGGGCAAGAAGAAGGGCCGCGACCTCAAGGGCAAGTCAGGGTTCTAGCCCGCCCTCCGGCCCGCCTCGGCCTTCATCGCTCACCGCTCACCGCTTATCGCTGCTCACTACTTCTTCGCCAGCTCTTCATCAAGCCTCGCCACCAGATCCTTGGCGTCTGGCGGCGTCGAGTGCTTGAACCGCGCCACGAACTTCCCGTCCCGACCAACCAAGTACTTGGTGAAGTTCCACCCCGGCTCGCCGCCCTGATCCTTCGCCGCCAGCGACAGACGCTTGAACAGCTCGTGCTGCCCATCGCCCTTGACGCTGATCTTCTCAAACATCGGGAAGCTGACCCCGTGCTCGCTCTGGCAGTACTTCGCAATCTGCCCGTTGCTCCCGGGCTCCTGGCCCATGAAGTCGTTCGCCGGGAACCCGAGCACCACAAAGCCCTGATCCTTACGCCCGTCGTACAGCGCCTGCAGCCCCTTGTACTGCGGCGTAAAACCGCACTTGCTCGCGACGTTCACCACCATCACCACCTTGCCCTTGTACTGCGCAAGGTCAAAGTCCTTCCCATCGATCGACTTGACCGTCATATCCAGCACGCCCGTCTCCTTGTTCACGCCCTTGCCCGCGCCCTTCTGGGCATCCTCCGCCGCCGCCTGCTCACGCAAGCTCTTGCACATCGGGCAGTCCGTGTCGGTCCCGTCGTGCTTGTGGCCCTGCCCCGGCTGCGTTGGCGCGTCCTTCGCCGTGGTATCACCGCACGCGCCAACAGCGAGCCCCGCGCCCAGCGCCATCGCTAGCGCCCCAGCCCGCACCGCCGCAACCAACGAACCAGTGGTGTTCTTCATAAGCTGGCACCGGCCCGCCAAGGCCGCCGCCAGAGCATCACATCGGCCATCCGCCTGCTCGCACGCCCACACTCACCGCGGCGTCACAGGCGAGACCGGCACCTCCGGCATTCCAGGCACCTTTTTCTCCGGCGTACCCGGTGTTCCGGGCGTGGGAGGGATCGCCTTCGATGGGTCCTTGCCGATCTGGTCGGCCATGTCGCCCGCCTGCTTCTGCGCATCCTCGATCGACTTGACCGTGCTCTTGGTCGCGTCGCGCGTCCCGCGGGCCGCACGCGTCACCGCATCGTCACGCGGGGCCTCGCACGCCACAAGGCTTAAGGCCCCAACGCACGCCGCTACGCACACGCTCATCCGCCAGTTCCGATTGCTCATCGCCATAACTCCTACGTCAACGCCAAAGCGTAGCGGGCCTGGCAGCTACACGGCTCTACACTCACCCCGTGATCGAGCTCCGCCGCGCCGTCAGATTCGCCGTCCCACTCGCGCCGCCACGCGACCCAGGAAGCTCCTCCGCCCCCATCGGTATCGACCCACCAAAAGCCGACACCAACGGCTACGCCGGCGTCCCCGCCATGCACGCCCTGGGCGCGCACTACGAACTGCTCGTCGCCTGCCGCGGCACGCCCGACCCCGCCACCGGCTACTTCATGGACATCAAGCTCATCGACCGCGCCGTCCGCGCCCATGCCGTACCGCGCATCGCCGCCGCCGTTCATGCTGTTGCCCAACCCGGCCCCCACAGCGCCGCGCCTCACGACCCCGCAGACGTCCTCGCCACCATCATCGCCCCGCTCAATCAAGCCCTCCACGGCACCCTTGCCTGGGCCCGCTGGATGCTCACGCCCACCTACGGAGTTCAAATGTCCGTCAGCCCCAACGCCGCATCGCCCGTTGCCGCCATCATCAGCCAGCGCTTTGAGATCGCCGCCGCTCACCGCCTGCACACGCCCTCGCTGACCGACGAGCAAAACCGCGCGTTCTTCGGCAAGTGCAACAACCCCAGCGGGCACGGGCACAACTACATCATGGAGCCGCGCGTTCGCGTCCCCGTCGGCCCCGCCGCCAGCACCACCTCGGCCTCCACCTCAGCCTCCAGCTCGGTCCCCACAGTCCCCCGCTTTGGGCTCGCGGAGCTAGAGCACGCCGTCGATGCCGCGATCATCCAGCCCTTCGACCACAAGCACCTCAACCTGGACACGCCCGAGTTCGGCCCCGATGGCCTCAACCCAAGCGTTGAGAATATCTCGATGGTCTTCTTCCGGCGCCTCGCCCCGGTGATTGCCGCCGCCAGCGCGGGCACCGCCGCGCTGCAGAGCATCACCGTCTTTGAGACTGAGAAGACCAGCAGCACCTACCCGGCCGATACCGCTGCAGCGCACTAGCGCGAGCGCACCCAGACGCTCAGCACGTCCGGCCCGCTCCGGCGCACGCTCAAAAGGCTCCACCCGCTCGCGTCAGACATCCTCTCTCGCGCCGCGCCCCCGATGCTCAGCCCAGGCCCGCCCAGCAGCATCGCGCCGGTGTACACGTGCAGCTCGTCGGCCAGCCCCTGCTCAATAAACGCCCCCGCCAGCCTCGGCCCCGCCTCCACCAGCACGCTGTGAACTCCCCGCGCCCCCAGCATCTTGAGCACCGGCAGCAGCGGCTCACCGCGCCGCACATTCACCCCGATGGTCTCTGGCACGCCCGCGCCCTCATCCCCAGCTCTACCTTCCACTTCCAACCCATCTGCCAGCTTCAGCCCCCTCGCCCGCAGCTCTGCCTCGTCCATCCCCAGCACCACACGCAGCGCGTGACTGCGCACGCTCACGCCGCGGGCCGTCAGCAGCGGATCATCCACCCGCGCCGTGCCCGCACCGGTCACAATCGCACCTGCGCACCCGCGCACCCGGTGCACCCGCGCGCGTGACTTCTCGCCGCTGATCCACCGGCTATCACCGCCCAACGTCGCCAGCTTCCCGTCGATCGTTTGCGCCCACTTCACAACCACATACGGACGGCCTTCTCTCTGCCGCACCCGCCACGCCGCGCTAAGCGCCATCGCCTCCGCGCACACGGTTGTCTGCTCGCACGCCACGCCCGCCGCCAGCAGCCGTGCGTGCCCGCCACCCTTGCCCGCCGAGTCGTCCGCCGCCGCGTACACCACCCGCGCAATCCCCGCCTCGATCACCGCGTCAACGCACGCGGGGTTCCGCCCCTGCGAGTTGCACGGCTCAAGCGTCACGTACATTGTGCACCCCCGCACGCTCACCCCGCGCGCCAGCGCACTCGCCAACGCGTCGGCCTCAGCGTGCGCGCCCCCAAACACCCGGTGATGCCCGATCGCCACGACCCGATCGTGCAACGCCTCGCCCCCACCTTCGCGGTCAGCCGCCCTCGGCCGCACGATCACGCACCCCACCAGCGGGTTGGGCTCGACGCGCCCAGCCGCCCGCAACCCGTGCCGCGCCGCCAACAGCAGCGCCCGGCGCGCCTCGCCATCTGCCCCCCCCGCGGCCATACCCGCCCCGCCATTGCTTGCCGCCGGATCGACCATGGCGCAGGCTAGCGCCGGCCCGCGCTAAACACTTGTTCCCGCGCTGCCCATGCGCCTCTCTTCTCGCCGCCCGCGAACATCATCAACCCACGAGCGAACAGCATCGCCGCTACCTGCGCCCCTCCGCTACGCTCCTGCCCCGTGATGCTCTGGCTCTGGATCGCGCTGCTCGGCCTGCTCGTCGCGCTTATTGCCGTCGAGCTTGGCCTGCTCACGCGCCGACCCCGCACCATCACACCCGCAGAGGCGCTCGCCACCGCGCTGATGTGGGGCCTGGCCGCCGTCGGCCTCGGGCTGGCCATTGACTGGGTCTACGACAAAAACCTGCTCGACCTCCGCGCGCTGGTCACCGAAGACTCACCCGTCCCAGCATCGCTCCGGTCGCTCGCGGGCAACGAGGCCGTCGTCCAGTTCTTCACCGCCTACGTCACCGAGCTGGCCCTGAGCCTTGACAACATCGCTGTGCTCCTGGCTCTCTTTACCTTCTACAAGATCCCACAGCCCCTCGTCGCCCGCGTGCTCTTCTGGGGCATCGTCATATCGCTGACCCTCCGCCTCGGGCTCATCCTCATCGCCGGCTCTCTCGCCGCCAACTTTCACTGGTTCATCTACGTCTTCGCCGCCCTGCTGCTGCTGGCGATGCTCCGCACCCTTGTGCTCCCCGACGGCCGCACCGACTTCTCACGCCGCTGGACGGTCCGCACCATCCGGCGCTTCGTCACCGTCGCGCCCATGCCCACCGACCACCGCCTGCTGACCCGCCACAACGGGCGCCTCGCCATCACCCCCCTCGCGCTGGTGGTGCTTATCGCCGGGCTGGCAGACCTTACCTACGCCGCCGACTCGATCCCCGCCGCCTTCAGCATCACCAGCGACCCGTTCATCGCCTTCGCCGCCAACGCGATGGCCATCCTCGCGCTGCGCTCGCTCTACTTCGCCCTCAGCGGGGTCGTCAAACGCTTCCGCTACCTCAAGCTCACCCTCGTGGCCATCATGGCCTATATCGTGGTCAAAACCGCGATCTTCCGCCAAGGTGAGATCGCCACCGAGATCACCCTCATGGCCGTCTCGGGCCTGCTGCTGCTGGGCGTCGCCGCCTCCGTCCTCAGCGAGCACCGACGCGAGCGCCGCGCGAAGCTGCCCCAAGACTCCGACGGCCCCGCCGCTATCCGCGAACAGCCAGACCCCACACCCCTTGAAGACCTCACCGAAGCCGCCGCCGCCACCAGACGCAACTTCCGCAAGGTCCTCATCCTCATCGCCGGCACCGTCGTCATCCTCTTCGGCATCGCCATCACGCCCCTGCCCGGCCCAGGGCCCACTGTCCTGATCCCCATTGGTGTCGCGATCCTCGCTACCGAGTTCGTCTGGGCTCAGGCCCTCTTCCGCCGAGGCAAAGACCTCGCACTCCGCGCCACCAAAACCTCCGACCGCATCTCCAAGGCCCTCCCACGCTGGATCGTCATCCCAGCACTGCTTGGCTTCTACGGCTTCTGGGCGTGGCTTGCCCACTGGGCCCACTACTCCGACCCACCTAAAGCCTTCTGGCGAACCTTCGCCTTCGCCACCGCCTTCGGCCTCTCCTTCCCCGTCCTGGGCTGGGCATACCGACTCGTCTTTCGCAAAGGTCAGTCCGCCGCCGCGCCAAAACCACCGGCCGCCCCGAACCCCTCTTCGACCTCCGCCCCGACCCCCGCCCCGACCCCCGCCCCGACCCCCTCACATACGCGCGCTGAGCCCATTCCGGGCACGAGCATCGATCCTTAGTTCGGGCGAAGATCGCATCGGCGCGCTATCCTCACCGCCTCACCCGGCGTCCGCACGCCCCGCGATCGCACCCTGCTCAGGACCCAAGCCGCATGGACACGCTCCTTCTGCTCGCACAGGCCGCCGCAAACACCGCCGCCGCTGCTGCCCCGGTCGTTCAGGCCGCCGGCCCCAACCTCAAGGTCTGGGCCTATGTCGGCTTCATCGGGCTGGTCATCGTCTTCCTCGCCCTTGACCTGGGCGTGTTTCACCGCGAGGCACACGAGGTCGGCATGAAGGAGGCCATCTCGTGGAGCATCGTCTGGCTCACCTGCGGGGTGTCGTTCTCCATATTCGTCTACTTCGCCTACAACAACCACTGGCTCGACCTGGGCCTTGATACCCCCAAGTACAACCCCGCCTACATCGCCGGAGATCCAACCAGCCAACTCATCATCAGCGGCGAAGTGCTCGGCGCCGAGGCCGCCAAGCAGTACCTCGTGGGCTATGTCGTCGAAAAGTCCTTGGCGATGGACAACATCTTCGTCATCGCCCTGATCTTCGCCTTCTTTGCCGTCCCCGCCAAGTACCAGCACCGCGTCCTGTTCTGGGGCATCATCGGTGCCCTTCTCATGCGCGGCGGCATGATCTGGCTGGGCGCAGGCCTGGTCATGAAGTACCAGTGGATCCTCATCATCTTCGGCGGTTTCCTCATCCTTACGGCCCTCAAAATGGCCATCCTCAAGGCGAATGACGACGTCTCCCAGAACATTGTCGTCAGGCTCACCAAGAAGTACTTCCGGGTGACCGAGTTCTACGACGGCCAGAAGTTCTTCACTAAGCGCACGCTCAAGCCCACCTACACCATGGTCAACGGCAAAGAAGTCATGGACCCGGCACCTTCCGGAAGCCTGAGCAGCGCAATGGCGATCACGCCGCTGTTCCTCGCCCTCATCATGGTTGAGATCACCGACCTGGTCTTCGCCGTCGACTCGATCCCCGCGATCTTCGCGATCACCCCCGACCCGTTCATCGTCTTTACCTCCAACATCTTCGCCGTCCTGGGCCTCCGCGCACTCTACTTCTGCCTCGCCGCCCTGATCTCCAAGTTCCGCTTCCTCAAGCCCGCGCTCATCCTCATCCTCGCCTTCGTCGGCGTCAAGCTCCTGTTGCTCAGCGTCCCGCCCTACCTGCACTGGATCGGTCTTGCTAGCCAGGCCCCCATCAAGATCGACACGACCGCCTCTTTGATCATCGTCCTGGGCACCCTCACCTTGGCCACGGTCCTCTCCGCGATTTTCCCAGCCAAGAAAGCTAGCAAAGGCCACTGACCCGCCCCCGCCTTCCCGCCGGTACAACTCAAGCTCTTCGACTCGAGCAGCCTCTGCGCCCCTGAAACCGGGTTGTCTATCCCCATTGACCGACACCTTGGGTAAGGGCAAGCCCACGCCCGTCGCAGGTCCAAGAGCCGTCAACCTCGGGTAGTTTGCGCAATCTTGCGCGCTTCGTTGTGATTACGCCAAATCTCAGTCGTTGCGCTTGACGCCGACGCCGCCGTCGGTACATTGGTCAAGCTGGGGGCCTTCCCCCATCGGGAGGTTGTCCATGCTGAACACGCTCTTTACGCGACCCGTCGCCCGTGCTGTCGCCGCTCTGGTTGCCGTCGCCTCGGCCGCTGCCGCCATCGCGCAGCCCAACTTGGTCGTCACGGTCATCAGCGCGCCCGCTTCCGGCAGCGAGGGCGGGACCGCCACCGTCGCCTGGACCGTTGCCAACACCGGCAACGCGCCCGCGACAGGCAACTGGACCGACCGCGTCACCCTCTCGCGCGACAACGTCATCGGCAACGACGTGTTCATCGGCACCTTCGCTCGCCCCAACGACCTCGCCCCCGGCGCCACCTACACCACCAGCCAGCAGATCGTCATCCCCCAGGGTGTCTTCGGCAACGGCAACTTCTTCGTCGTCACCACCGACAGCGGTAGCAGCGTCACCGAGACTGTCGAGACCGACAACGACCTGCTCGACGACGCGCCCATCAACATCGCCGGCGCACTGCCCGACCTGATCGTTACCAACATCATCGCCCCCGCGACCACCTCACCCGGCCAGCTGTACACCATCACCTACACCATCCTCAACCAGGGCGGCGGGCAGGCCAACTGGAGCCAGTTCTGGAAGGGTGAACGCATCATCCTCTCGACCAACGCCACCATCGGCGACGCCGACGACATCATCATCGAGAACGGCGCCTGCTACTGCCTGCTCAACGCCGCGAACAACCAGGACTGCAACCTCTCGACCATCCTGCTCCCCAACCAGAGCTACACCGTCACCCGCACCTTTACCCTCCCCCAGAGCCTGCCTCCCGCGCAGTACAACCTGGCCATCTGGGCTGACCGCAGCGACACATGCCGCGTCGGTGGTACTGGGGGCATCATCAACGAGGGCGCCGCTGGCGAGCTGAACAACATCGTCTTCCGCACCGGGCTGGTTGACGTTCAGGCGCTGTTCCCCAACTTGGCGATCGAGAACTTCAGCGTGGTGCCGGTGGTGGGCAGCAACTTCCTGACGCGGACCAACGTGCGTGTGCAGT
>JAJOLK010000004.1:158154-190027 GCA_021173225.1 Phycisphaerales bacterium PN19_bin_20
CGCGTGGGTGGCAACGGCGGCATCATCCCCGAGACCGACGAGACCAACAACGTCGTCAACGGCGGGTCTATCGACGTTCAGGCGCTGTTCCCCAACCTGGTGATCGAGAACTACTCGGTGGTGCCGGTGGTGGGCAGCAACTTCCTGACGCGGACCAACGTGCGTGTGCAGTTCACGGTCCGCAACACGGGCCCGGTCGCGGCGCTCGTTAGCTGGGTTGACGAGACGTGGGTCAGCACCGACACGATCCCGGGCAACGCCGGCGATCTGCGGATCGTGAACCTGACGCGCCCGAACGCGGCGACACCGCTGGCCGCCGGCGCAAGCTACAACATCGACCAGACGGTGCAGCTGCCGGGCGCGCCCTTCGGCGCGATCAACTTCATCACGCGTACTGACCGTGACGACAGCCTCAACGAGGGCGCGGCGGGCGAGACTGATAACACCTCGAACATCGCTGGCACCGTCGGCGGGGCAGACCTGATTGTCACCAACATCATCGCGCCGGCAACGACCTCCCCCGGCCAGCCGCTGACGCTGACGTACACCATCACCAACCAGGGCACGGGCGTGGCGGACTGGGACCAGTTCTGGAAGGGCGAGCGGATCGTGCTGAGCACCAACGCGGTCTACGGCGACGCCGACGACGTGATCATCGAGAACGGCAGCTGCTACTGCCTGCTCAATGCTGCGAACAACCAGGACTGCACAATCAGCACGCGGCTCGCGGCGGGCCAGAGCTACACCATCACGCGGACGTTCAACCTGCCCCAGAGCCTCGCCTCAGGCGTGCGGACGCTGTTCATCCAGGCTGACCGCAGCGACTCCTGCCGCGTGGGTGGCAACGGCGGCATCATCCCCGAGACCGACGAGACCAACAACGTCGCGACGGTGCCGGGCGGGACGCAGGTCTTCCTACCGCCCGACCTGCAGGTGGTCACCATCAGCGTGCCCAGCGAGGTCAGCGTCGGGCAGACCATCACGGTGCTGTGGACGGTGCGGAACAACGGCCCCGGCCCGACCACGGGCAACTGGGTTGACGAGCTGCTGCTCTCGACCGATCAGCTTCTGGGCAACGACATCTCGCTGGGCGCGTTCGCCTCGCCGGTGCCGCCGATCCCCGCGGGCGGGACGTACGTGGGCCAGACTGACCTGACGGTGCCCGCCAGCGCGACCGGGACGTTCTTCTTCCTGGTCCAGACCGACGCGGCGCGCCAGTTGATTGAGACCAACGAGACCAACAACGTGCTGGTCAACACCCAGCAGTTCATCGGCCGCCGGGCAGACCTGGCCCTTGACCAGCTTGCCGTGCCAAGCCTGGGGACGATCGGCCAGAGCTTCAGCCTGACCTACCGCGAGCGGAACCTTGGTGACGGCGCGGCAATCGGCGCGTGGATCAACCGCTTTGTGCTCAGCACCAACACGGTCTTTGGCGACGCGGACGACATCCAGCTCGGCCAGGCGACGATCACCGGCCCGCTCGAAACGCTCGGCATCGCCAACCGGTCGGCAACGCTGACCGTGCCCGCCAACGTGCCGGCCGGGAGCTACAACCTCATTGCGCGCGGCGACTTTGCCAACACGATCGTCGAGAGCGACGAGGCGAACAACACCGCCGTGGGCGCGACGCAGATCAACGTCGGCGGACCTGACCTGGCCATCGGGCCTGTGACGGCCCCCGCGTCGGCTGTTGCCGGCGCGACGATCAACGTTGGCTACACCACGTCCAACATTGGTAGCCGTGACGCGGGCGCATACCGCGAGCGCGTGCTGCTCTCGCGCAATGGGACGCCCGGCGACGCCGACGACGCGGTGCTGCTCGATAGCGCCCGCCCGGCGCTGGCCGCCGGCGCTATCTCGGTGCAGAACCTCGCGGTGACGGTGCCCAGCACACAGGGTGTCGGCGCGTTCACGCTGTTTGTGGTCACTGACGCGCTGGACCAGGTCGTCGAGCTGCGTGAGGACGACAACGCCGCCTCGCGCGCCTTCGCCATCAGCGCGCCTGACCTGCGGGCCAGCAACCTGACGGCCCCGACCAACGGCGTGCGATTCGGGCAGAGCATCACCGTCTCGTACGACGTGACCAACGCGGGTGACGCGAGCGTGACCGGTGCCTATAGCGATGTGGTGTTCCTCTCGACCGACGCGACCCTCGGCGGCGACACGCAGCTGCTGAGCGTTACGGGCTTGTCGCCACTGGCCGCAAGTGCCAACGGCGTGCAAAACGTGCAGGTTCCGCTGCCGATGCGTAACACGGGCGGCACCTTCTGGCTGATTGTGCGGGTTGACAACGGTGATCAGATCGCCGAGCAGGGCGACGCCTCGAACAACATCGCGGTCTTCGGGCCCGTCAGCATCGGCCCCGCGGCCCTGCCTGACCTGGCGGTCTCGAACATCGTCGCGCCGTCCTCGGCGCAGTTTGGCGCGAACATTAGTGTGACCTGGACGGGCACCAATACGGGCGAGGTGGCGGCGGGTGCTTTCAGCGACCGCGTCGAGCTGCTTCAGGGCACGACGTTGGTGGCGAACCTCGGCAGCCGCAACGTGGCGGCGGGCCTCGCGCCCGGCGCAAGCTACAACGCCGATTTAAGCGTGACGCTGCCCGCAAGCGGTACGCCCGGCGGCTTCACGGTCCGGGTCGTTGCTGACGGCTCGAGCAGTGTGATTGAGACCAACGAGGACAACAACACGGCCAGCTCGGGCGCGCTCGCGCTGACGCTGCCCCCGGCGACGGACCTGGTGCCGAGCATCAGCGGCCCGGCGACGGCGGTGGACGGGACGCCCGTGAGCGTGACGTGGACGATCACCAATGCTGGCGACCTGACGGCGCCGGCGAGCTGGAGCGACCGGGTCTTCCTGTCGCCCACGGCGGCGTACAACCCCGGGACGGCGACGCAGCTTGGCGAGTTCCGCCGCAGCCTGCCGCTGGCGCCCGGGCAAAACTACAACGTGACTGAGAGCCTTGCGATTCCCGCTGGGCTCAACGGCAACTGGTGGTTTGTGGTCATCACCGACGCGCGCGGCGAGGTGACTGAGCTGCGCGGCGAGGGCAACAACACCATCGCCTCCGCAACGGCAACGTCCATCACGCAGAACCAGCTGCCCGACCTGACGGTGCAGAGCGTGAACCTTTCGAGCCAGCGGTACGTGGGACGCAGCGTTGACTTGACGGTGCAGGGCCGCAACAGCGGCGCGGGCACCGCCAATGGGCGCTGGTCCAACCGCCTGTACTTTGGCGCCGACAACCTGGCAAATCCCACCGACATCACCGGCATGACGCAGGTGAACGAGAGCAGCACCGGCGGGGTCTTCGGGCCGAACTTTGGGTACGTCTTCAGCGGGAGCGTGACGCTGCCGCTGGTCCCCGGGCGCTACCGCATCGTGGCGGTGACGGACTTTGGCGTAACGATCCCTGAGAGCGACGAGAACAACAACCGGCGTGCGCAGATCATCGACGTGGTCGGGCCTGAGTACACGGCGCTGGCAACGGTCGACTTTACCGAGGGCGTCGAGGGCACGCCAGTGATCATCACCGGCGCGGCGACGCGTGCTGACAACGCGCAGCCGGCGGTCAACTCGGGCGTGCGGTTGAGCGTGGTGTTGCGCGGGGTTGAGCGTGTGTATCCGCTGACGACCAACGCGCAGGGGCGGTTTACGTTCACGTTTGTTCCGCTGCCGAATGAGGCGGGCGTCTACGGCGTTCGTGCCGACCACCCGCAGGTCTTTGGCGGTGCGCCGCAGGATAGCTTCACGCTGCACGGAATGAGCGTGCTGCCGGTGAGCCAGGCGATCCGCGTGACGCCGGGCCAGAGCCAGACAGTCCGCGTGGCGATCCGCAACGACGGCGACTTGCCGCTGACGGGCATCACCGCGACGGTGAGCGATGTGCCCGACGGCGTGACGATCACGGCCCCCGCGCCCCTCACGGTGCTGGGCCAGACCGACGCCAACTTTGATGTGACCATCGCGGCCAGCGCCGGCGCCACGGGCGCGGCGACGCCGCGGATCACTATCGCCAGCGCGCAGGGCGCGGGCGGGCAGAGCCGTATTGACCTGACGCTCTCGCCGCCGGCGGCGCAGCTCACGGCCAGCGTCGGCTCGCTTCGCACGGGCATGGTTCGTGGTCGCATCACGACCACGGGCTTCACGGTGACGAACACCGGCGGGCTGCCGACCGGGCCGTTGAACGTGGCGGTCTCTGCCGCGCCATGGCTGAACCTGATCACCCCGACGACGCTGCCGAGCCTGGCCCCCGGGCAGAGCACCGATGTGAACCTGGCGTTGACGCCCCCGACCGACCTGGCGCTGGGCGATTACAACGGCGCGATCGTGGTGGGCGCTTCGACCACGGGCGTGAACGTTCCCTTCACGTTCACGGCCCTCTCGACGGCTCGCGGCAGCCTTGAGATCACGACCATCGACGAGTTCACGTTCTTCGCGCCCAGCCGTCCGAACCTCGCCGGGGCGAGCGTGCGGATCCGCAATCGCATCAGCGGCGAGGAGTTCACGGGCACGACAGGCGCCGACGGCAAGCTGCTGTTCGCCGACTTGATCGAGGCGGTCTACGACATCACGTGCACCGCCGTCGGGCACGGGCAGTTCAACGGGTCGGTGGTCTTGCGTCCGGCGGAGGTCAACCGCGTGCAGGCGTTCCTGACCCGTCAGCTCGTCACTTACACATGGACGGTCGAGCCCTCGCAGGTCACTGATCGCTACCGGATCACGATCCAGAGCACCTTTGAGACCAACGTTCCGGTGCCGGTGGTCAGCATCGAGCCGGCGTACGTTGACCTGCGCGACATGACCGAGTCTGAGCGGGTGATCAACTTCACGGTCCGCAACACGGGCCTGATCGCGGCGGAGGAAGTGCAGATCAACGTGGCGGGCAACCCGCTGTGGGGCATTGAGCCGCTGATCCGCGAGATCGGCATCCTGCCGGCCAACAGCCAGTTGGTGGTGCCCGTGACCATCACGCGGCGTGCGACCCTCGGCGGTGGCGGCGGTGGGTGCATCGGGATTTCGATGGGCGTGGCGCACATCCTGATTTGCGACCAGCCGCGCAGTTACAACGTGCCGGTGGTCTTCAGCCTCCCCAACAGCGGTTGCGGCGGCGTGGGTGGCGGTGGCGGCGGTGGCGGCGGTGGCGGTGGTGGCGGCGGCGGCGGCGGTGGTGGTCCCGGTGGCGGCGGTCCTGGCTGCAGCTGGTGCGGCATCCCACCGATCAGCATCCCCCTGCCGAACATCGATCAGCCCCTGGGCTGCGACCCGTGCAAGGTTGACTGTGCCTTGGGTCTGCTGGGCTGTGTCTTCCCGCCCTTGGCCTGCGGGCTGGGCATTGGCGGCGGGTGCTTGAGCACCAACGGCACCGCGTTTACCTGTGCGCTGGCGGTCGCTGGCTGCTTGGGCATCCCCACAAGCCTGTCTTCACTGGCTGGGCCCCCGGGCTGCGCGTTCTGCGCGTGCCGGTGTCTTATTGGCGGCGGCGGGACGCTCGGTGACCTCTTCTGCGGTCCGCTGACCGACGACCCGTACGTGGCTTACGCGCAGCTTCCGCTGGTCTCCAGCGTCCCGAGCTTTGCGGCGGTCATCAACACCTCCAACCGCGCCCGTGCGCAGCTGAACTTTGTCGTGCGGTCGTTTGGTGACCCGGCCTGGGGCGACGCACGGGGCCCGGCCTTCGTGGCGCTGCTGACGGCGATGCAGGCCGCGGCCGACCCCGCGAGCCCCGGTGGCGAGCGGATCACCGCCAGTGAGCGCACGGCGCTGCTGGACCTGAATGTGCCCGAGGGGCTGACGCTGGCGATCATCGGCCAGTGGTGCGACCGGCAGAACCGGACGCGCGACTACGCCGACATCGGCATCACGCGGACGGATCAGGTCCCCGCTGGCCAGAGCGTCGACTTCTTCGCCCGTGACGTGCTTGACCCGGCGCGGACGGCTGCGCAGCAGGCGCTACTGGCCGACCAGGCCGAGGGCTTTACCACCCTGGGCGGCTCGTACCGCGACGCGATCGGGATCTTTGAGGCCGAGCGCCTGAGCCAGGGCAGCGGCGTGTGCGCGAAGGTGCGCATCCAGATCGATCAGGAACTGGCGCTGACGCGTGCGAGCTTCCGCGCGACGCTGGCGATCACCAACAACGACACCTCCGGCGTGCTCGGCGGCATCGGCGTCATGCTCAATATCACCGACGAGAACGGTGCGCCCGCGGGCGACCGGTTCGTCGTCCTGCCCCCAACGCTTACGAACCTGCCCGGCGGCGTGACCGGCAGCGGCACCGTTGCCCCGGCCTCAACAGGCAGCAGCCGCTGGGAGATCGTCCCGGCCAACAGCGCTGCGCCGACGGGCCCGAGGCAGTACTTCATCGGCGGCAGCTTCACGTACCGCCCGCCCAACAGCAGCGAGTTGATCACCGTCCCGCTGTTCCCGGCACCGATCACGGTGCTGCCGAACCCAAGCCTGACGCTCAAGTACTTCCTTGAAAAGGTGGTCTACAGCAACGACCCATTCACGCCCGAGGTTGAGCCGACGGTGCCGTTCAGCCTGGGCCTGCTGATCCGCAACAGCGGCGGCGGGTCGGCGCGGAACCTCTCGATTACCAGCAGCCAGCCACGGATTATCGAGAACGAGCGTGGGCTGCTGATCGACTTCAGGATCATCGGGACGCTGCTGAACAACATGGGCCTGAGCCCATCGCTGACAGTTGACTTTGGCGACCTTGGCGCAGGGCAGACGGCGGTCGCGCAGTTCCTGCTGACCAGCACGCTGCAGGGTCAGTTTACTGACTACAGCGCGAGCTTTGAGAACCTCAACGGGCTGGGCGCGCCGGGCGTCTCGCTTATCGACTCTGTGACCATCGGCGAGATGAACCATGTCGTGAAGGCCGACCGGACGACGCCGGCGGACGACAACATCGCTGACTTCCTTGTCAACGAGGTGGCCGACGAGTTCAACCTGCCCGACCGCGTGCACCTGTCAAGCGGGCTGGTCGAGAATGTCGCCGCGATCACCACGCCTGTGACGGTAGCGGACCAGGCCCTCAAGCGGGTCAGCCTCACGCTGCCCAGCGTACAAACCGGGTTCTTCTACGCACAGTTCACAAACCCCTTCGCGGGCCAGAACCTGCGGCTCAAGCGGGTGACGCGTCAGGACGGAAAGGCTGTTCAGCTTGGGTTCAACGCGTGGGCGACCTCGCGGATCATCCGGCGCACGGGCCAGGCCCCGCGGCCAGAGAACCTCGTGCGGCTGTTCGACTTTGCGGGCCCCGGCTCGTACGTGATGGAGTTTGAGCCGATCCCCACCGGGGAAGAGCTCAGCCCGTGGTCGATTGTGGCGCAGCACGGCCCGGCCGGCGCGCAGGCCATTGGGATCAACATCGGTCGCACGAGCAGTGACGGGCGCGAGGTCGCGGCCCGCCAGTACCACGTGCGATTTGGCCAGCCTGTTGACCCCGCAACGTTTACCCCCGCCAGCGTGCAGCTTCGCGGGCTGGACCTTGCGGGCCAGGAGCTGAACCTTTCGGGCGTGACCATCGGCACGCAGTTGCGTGAGAACAACACGCTGGGCGTGGTGACGCTGAGCCAGCCGCTGGCGTCGCCGGCGCGTTACTGCCTGACGCTGAGCAACGTGCGGACGTTCGAGAACACGCTCTCTGGTGAGAACGGACGCGTGAGCTTCACGCTGCTGCCGGGCGACGCGACGGGCGATCGGCGCGTGAACAACACCGACGTGGGTGCGCTGCTGGCGAGCGAGGGCCGCACGCTGGGCACCTCGGCGGACCGCAATGACGTACGCGGCGACATCAACTGTGACGGGGTGATCAACCCCGCGGATACGGCGCGAGTGCGGGCGCTGCGCGGGACGGACGCGCGGATCATCGCCGACCCGTGCCCGGCAACGATCGTTGGTACTGACGATGAGACCGGCGGCGGCGGACCTGGCCCGGTGGTTGGGCCAAACAGCCCGCGGGCGACGGACAGCTTCCCGACGCGTGAGTTGTCGGCAGCTGATCGGCTGAAGATCAGTACGACTGAGAGCGAGCGGGCGTACGCCTATGACGGGCAGATCGTGTCGCTGGCGGTTATGACCGATCGTCTGGCAGTCGCGCTGCCCGTGAGCGTGGCGGCTGATGAGGCGGCGGTGGTCCGTATGGCGACGCAGGCCGGGCTTACGGCGACGACGGCAACGAGCGTCGGCGTGAGCACCGAGGGCAACCAGTGGTGGATCGTTCGGACGCAGGCGATGGCCTCGCGTCAGGGCGTGCACGAAGCGGTTGCGCTGGCCTCGACGACGCTAACGCAGGTTGGCGGCGTGGTCAGCCCGGTGTACCGCGACGGCAAGCGGGCAATCGGCGGGCAGGGCCTCGCGGGCCTGAAGTTCCCAACGGGTCGCGCGGTGGCGATGGTCGATGCGGCCGATCGCGCAACGGTTGAGGTGATCGCCACAGGCACAGGCCTGCGGGTTGCGAGCGGTGCCGAGGCGGGCACGATTCAGGCGGCGCTTCCGAATGGCGCGGTGCTGCTGAGCAGCGCCAGTGGCAGCGGCGTGGCAACACTTCGCAACGCCAACGGCCTGCTGAGTGACCCGCGGGTGAGTGTGGCTGAGCCTGAGTTTGTCATGATCGGTGATCGCGGCCAAGTCGGCGGGGCGTCGGGTGAGCTGCTGGCGCGGGCCGCGGGCGCTGGCGTGCCGCGCGGCGCGACGGTGACAGTTGCGTTGCTTGACGTCGGCGTGGCGCCGGTAGCGGGCGTGAGCCTGCTGGCTGGTGCTGACGCAACGGGCCAGGCGGCCCTGCGCGAGCCGGCGACGCATGGTTCGGCGATGGCCTCACTGGCCGCGCTCGACGGGCGCGAGTCATTGGGCACTGCGGGCGGTGAAGGCTCGCCCGTGCGGGTGCTACCGGTGCGTGTGGCGACGGGCAGTGACGCGGCGCGGACGTGGGCGAGCTCGACGCTTTGGCTGGCGCGTGGCGTAAGCGACGCGGCGCGGCTGGGCGCGCGGGTCAGCCTTACGACCATTGCCAGCGAGCACCGCTCAGGTGTTGTGGCGGCGGCCTTTGCTCAGGCGCGGCGCGGCGGGATGGTCCATGTCGCGATGGTCGGCGACGGCGGCGAGGGTGTGAGCGGGACGATGTTCCCAGGCTCAGCGCCGAGCGTCGTGGGCGTTGGCAGCGCCAAGGACGCGAGCACGCCGAGCGGGTTCAACAGCGCGGGCGATCGCACGGCGGTGCTGGCGGTTGGCGAGCGGGTGGCAAGTGGTGATGCCGCGGGTCGCGCGGGCTATGGGCCTGATGATCGTGCGGTGCTGACCGGCTCGGCAGTGGCGGCGGCGCGGGCCGCGGGCGTGGTGGCACGCCTGGTGGCGCAGCGGCCGACGGACAGCCCGGCGCAAATTGAACGCTCGCTGCGGCTATCGGCAGTGGCGGTTCAGCCCCAGGCCGGCGCGGTGGTGCCGGTGCCTGAGGCCGGTCGCCCGGCTGGCGACGGCTGGACGGTTCAGGGCGGGTTCGGTGTGGTGAGCTTGGCGAGTGTGGGTCGTGCGGCCGAGCTCGCGGGCGACGTCAATGGCGACGGGCGGACCGACGCGAGCGACATGGCGGATCTGCTGCGGCAGATCGCGCTGGGTGCGGACGTGACTGACCGCGCCGACCTGAACGCCGACGGCCGGCTGGATGCGGCGGACGTGGACGCTTGGATGGCGCTGCGGCGGTAAGAGCGGATGTGATGATGATGGTCACAACAAGCCCCGGCTTCGGCCGGGGTTTTTCTTTGGCAACCGGGTGGCCCAAATGGGGCCTTTGGTGACCGGATCGCCGGTGGGGCGCGCGGGTGATGCGTTGCACGGGGCGGGCAATCTCGGTAGGCTGATAGATCATCTATGTACAACGCAAACAAGAGTGGGCCGGGTCAGGACATGTTGGCGGTTGATGCGTCGATGAGCGTGACGCTGCTGGGGCATCCGCCCGGGTTGTTCCTGCTGTTCCTCGTGGAGATGTGGGAGCGGTTTAGTTACTACGGCATGCGGGCGCTGCTGATTCTGTACTTGACGAGCCCGCTGACGGGGATGCGCAAGCCGCCGGCTGGCGCGACGGCGGGCTTCAACCCAGGCGCGGGGTGGAGCGACGGCGATGCGGCGTCGCTGTACGGCTGGTACACGGGGCTGGCGTATTTGACGCCGGTGGTGGGCGGGATCATCGCGGACAAGCTGATCGGGACGCACCGGTCGATGCTGGTGGGGGGCCTGCTGATCATGGCGGGGCACGTGGCGCTGGCGCTCTCTGGGCTGGGCGCGCTGAACGGGACGGACGCGGGGATGAGCGTGTTCATTGGCGGGCTGGTGATGATCGTGCTGGGCACGGGGCACTTCAAGCCGAGCGTGAGCGTGATGGTCGGTCAGCTTTACCCGGCGGGTGATCCGCGGCGCGACGGTGCGTTCAGTATTTTTTACATGGGGATCAACCTCGGGGCGTTTCTATGCGCGTTTGTGTGCGGGACCCTCGGCGAGCAGGTGGGTTGGCACTGGGGCTTCGGGTCGGCGGCGGTGGGCATGGGTCTTGGGCTAGGGCTGTACGTGCTGGCGCGGCCGAGGTATTTGGCGGGGATCGGGCTGCCGCCGGTGGGGAAGCCAGCGTCGATCTCGCTGGGCTTCTTTGCGTTCAGCGCGTGCCTGGCCGCGGTGCTGGGGGTGCTGTTTCACTTTGGAGTTTTCGGGCAGTTGCAGGTGGCGATATCTGACTTTGTGAAAGCCCGTCCGGGGACTGCGCTGGCGATGGGTGTCTCGCTGTTTGCGCTGGCGGTGATGTCGGCGGTGTGGTTCACGCTCTCTATGCCCAAGGTTGATCGCGGCCCGGTGGCGACGATCTTCATCTTCATGTCGTTCAACGTGTTTTTCTGGATGGCCTTTGAGCAGGCCGGGAGCAGCATGACGCTGTTCACGGACCGGTACACGGACACGCAGATCGGGACGTGGGTGATGCCGACGAGCTGGTTCCAGTCGGTCAACCCGGCGTTTATCATCTTGTTTGCGCCGTTGGCGGCGGGGCTGTGGACGATGCTGGGTCGCCGGGGCGCGAACCCGAGCCAGCCGGTGAAGATCGCGATGGGTCTGTTCCTGCTGAGCCTGGGGTTTGGGCTGCTGGTGATGGGCGCGCGGACTATCGGCGTGACGGGCCAGGGCGAGGGCGAGAAGGTGCTGGTGAAGGCGGCGGTGTGGTACCTGCTGGGCGCTTATTTGTTGCACACGCTGGGTGAGCTGTGCCTTTCGCCCACGGGGCTGAGCTATGTGACCAAGGCCGCACCCGTGAAGTTTGTGAGCCTGCTGATGGGCATCTGGTTCGTGAGCAGCTTTGTGGCGAACCTTGGCGGCGGGCTGATTGCGGCACAGACGGAGCGGATCGAGAAGGGTGAGATCGCGCTGCCGTGGTCGCTGGGGGCTGGGACGGGGAGCATCCAGGCGGACTTTTTCTTCTTGTTCGTGGTGGTGCCGGGGGCGGCGGGCGTGGTGATCTTGGTGTTAAGCCCGTTTCTGAAGCGGCTGCAGCGCAGCAGCACGGATTGAGTGGGGCGGCGTGATGAGCGGGTCCCTGCGCGGCGGCGGGGTTTGGGCAAAGCTGGCAGGTGCGGGCGGCGGGCGGCCGGTGGAATCTATCGGTTGGGTCTGCGATGATCGGCTGTGGCTGAAGGCGTGAACAACCCGGGGCGTGTGCTACTGATCAGGCCGAGTGCGCTGGGCGATGTGTGCCGTAGCGTGCCGGTGCTGGTTGGGCTGCGTCGGCTGTACCCGTCGGCACGGATTGACTGGCTGGTGCAGGATAGCTTTGCAGAGGCCGTCAGCGAGCACCCGGCGCTCCGGAGCGCGAGTGGCGGCGGGGTGATCCCGTTTGCGCGGAAGCGGCTGGGGCAGTTGCACGTGCCGACGGTGTGGGGCGAGCTTGTGTCGTTCGTGCGTGGGCTGCGTTCTGCGCGGTATGACCTGGTGGTAGATGCGCAGGGGTTGCTGCGCAGCGCGCTGTTTACGCGGGCGACGCGCGCGCCGGTGCGCGTGGGGTTTGTCAACGCGCAGGAGGGCGGGGCGTTTGCGTACAACATCAAGGTGCACGCGGAGCGGTCGTTGCACGCGGTGGAGCGGATGATGCGTCTGCTTGAGCCGCTGGCGACGCGCGCGGGCGTGGGGGCTGGTGCGGAGGCTGGTGTGGGGGCTGGTGTGGGGGTGGGCGTTGGCGCGTTTGACATGTCGCTGTACGTGCCGACGGCGGCGCGGGCGTGGGCAGAGGCGCGCCCCGAGCTGCGTGGGCGGTATGTGGTACTGGCGCCAAGCTCGCGCTGGGCGAGCAAGCGGTGGCCGGCGGGGAGTCATGCGCGCGTTGCGGCGGGGCTGCTGGCGGGGGGCATGTGTGAGCGGGTGGTGCTGGTGGGCGGTCGCGGTGAGGAGGACCAGTGCGGGCCGCTACTTGAGGTTGCGGGCAGCGACGCTCGGATCGTGGACCTGATGGGCAAGACGAGCGTGGGGCAGCTCATGGCGGTGCTTGAGCGTGGCGCGTTGCTGCTGGGGAGTGATTCGGCGGCGGTACACATGGCGGTGGGGCTTAAGCGGCCGCTAGTGGCGCTGTACGGGCCGACGGACGCGGCGCGGGTCGGGCCGTTCGGGCGGCTTGGTGATGTGCTGCAGCACGTTGAGCCGGGCGAGGCGCTGGACCACAAGCGCGACGAACCTGGCGCGACGCAGATGGCGCGGATCAGCGTGGACGAGGTGCTGCGGGCGTGCCGGGGGCGGCTGTAGTTGGGGCTGTAGTTGGGGCCAGAGCTTGGGTCGCGTGGCCGGGGGCTAACCTCGCGCATGGGTTTCAACGGCGACCGACCGATCGCGGTGATCACTGGCGCAGCGCGGCGTGTGGGGCGTGCCATCGCGGTGCGCTTGGCGCGGGATGGGTGTGATGTGATCGTGACGTACAACAGCGGCGCGAGTGCCGCGGAGGTCACGGCTGAGCAGGTGACTATCGATGCGCCGCGGGCGTCAGTGCTGCTGAAGCACCTTGACCTGACGGACTTGGCGGGTGTTGACGCGCTCGCGGCGTGGATTGACGAGCAGATGCCACGGGTGGATGTGCTGGTGCACAACGCGAGCGTGTACGAGCCGACGCCGACGGACAAGGTGACTGTCGAGCAGTGCGAGCGGTTCTATCGGGTCAACGCGCTGGCCCCGATGCTGCTGACGCGTGCACTGTCGGGCAAGCTGTCGCGCAGCGCGCTGGCGGGTGGCGGGGCGGTAGTAAGTATGTGCGACATTCACGCGATGGGGACCAGTGGTCAGCCGCGGCGAGATCACTTGGCGTACTCGATGTCCAAGGCGGCGCTCTTGGAGATGACGCTGGTGCTGGCGCGCGAGCTGGCCCCGCGGGTGCGTTGCAACGCGGTGGCCCCGGGCGTGGTGGCGTTCCCTGAGGCGGGGCGCGAGGCGGACGCGGGCGAGCAGGCGCGGTACCTGTCGAGGGTGCCGCTGGGCAGGGCGGGGACGCCCGAGGACGCGGCGCGGGCGGTGAGCTTTTTGGCGCTTCAGGCGCACTATTGCACGGGGCAGGTGCTGAACGTAGACGGCGGTCGGACGATCACCTAGCGGGCGCGGGCCGGACGGTTTCGGTCCTGTGGGGCGGTTGTTCCGGGAGAGTTGCGGAAGTGCGGGGGTGTTTGGTACGATCCGCCCATGAACCTTTCGCTACGCGCGTTGACGGAGTTTGTGGGGACGTTCTTTTTGGTGCTGACCATTGGCCTGACGGTTAAGGCCGAGCCGCTGAGCGCGGCGGTGGCTATCGGCGTGGCGCTGAGCGTCCTGGTCTATATGGGTGGGCACGTCAGCGGGGCGCACTACAACCCGGCGGTGTCGCTGGCGTTTCTGCTGCGCAAGGTGATCGGGCCGACGGAGTTTCTGGCGTATGTTGTGGTGCAGTTGCTGGGCGCGATGGCGGGGGCTGTGATGGCGCAGGCGCTCAGTGGTACTGCGCTGGTGGTGGCGCCCTCGCCGCAGGCCGCGCCGTTTATGCCGGTGGTGGCCGAGGCAATCTGGACGGGGCTTTTGGTGCTGGTGGTGCTGCACGTGGCGACGCACCCGAAGACGCATGGCAACTCGTACTACGGGGTGGCGATCGGTAGCACGGTGCTGGCGGGGGCGATTGCGGTCGGGCCGATCAGCGGCGGGGCGTTCAACCCGGCGGTGGGCGTGGGGCCGGCGCTGGTGGGGTTGCTGCGCGAAGGCGCGAGCGTGAGCACGGCGTGGGTGTATCTGGTGGGGCCGTTGGTGGGCGCGGTCGCCGCGGCCGGGCTGTTTGGCCTGCAGCGGCGTGTGGCGTAGAGCGGTGCTGAGAGGTATGTCGGGTTGGGTGTGCGACGAGGGTTAGCCGCGCTTACGGCGCGGGGTAGCGGGCTTGGCCTCGGCCTCTTGGACAGGTGCGGCGCTCTTGGGGGGCTTGGATGGAGCTGCTGCGGGCCCGCGGACTTCGTAATCGGTGAAGACCTGCTCTGTGTAGCCGTGGCGCTGGATGGGCGGGCGAGCGACGCGGACGGTCCGCGGCTCGGGTGCCGGGCTGGGCTTTAGGTTGGGGTCTGCGTTCGCGCGGCCGCGGCGGGGCGGCTTGGACGCGGCGCTGGCGATGTGCGGGGCACCCTGCGCTGCGGGTTCGTCGAGCTCTTGGCCGGTGACGATGGCGGGCGGAGCGGTGAAGGGGCGGAGGTGGCCGAACTCGCGGACGATGGAACGCTCGATGGCTTCAACGATGCCGACGCGTTCACCCGCGGGGACGAGCAGGAGTGCGGCGAGCCAGCGGCGTGCAAGGTCTGGCCCGGCGGGGCGCATCAGCTCAACCAGCGCTCGGGCGTGGTCGGTCGGAAAGAGCTTGGGCGACCCTGCGGGCACGGTCAAGCTCGTCGCGATCAGCGGCGGAGGGTTGGGCGCTTTGGTGGGCTGTGTGGGCGGATTGGAGCTGCCCCTCTTGCTGCTGGATGTTCGTTGACGCTTGGCCATCGATCTCTCCGCGTGCGTTCTGGCCCTGAGCGTTGTAGTTGTGGGCTGGGGGGTTGTGGGCTGGGTTATTGTGAGCCGGGTGGTTGTGAGCTGGGTGGTTGGGAGCTGGGTGGTTGTGGGCCGGGTGGTTAAGGGCTGAGTGCTGGTGGACGCCGGGGGCGAGCTCAGGGGCGGTCTCAAATACACTGGGGTTGGGGTCGAGCTTGCCATCGACCTGCCCGGCGCGGATGCGCATTTCCATCGTGCTGAGCTGGGCTTCGAGGCGATCGACACGCTCGATGAGCCCCTCGATGGTCGCGGCCAGTGAGGTGAGCAGCTCCTGGACGTTGGCCTGCTTGAGGGCCTGGGCTTTGACGTCCTTGGCCTTCATGGGCCCGCGGCCGGTGAGCAGCCAAGCCCCGTTGACGCCGATCTTGACGCAGACGGCGGCAAGGAACTCCACGCTGGGCGATTGACCCTGCATGTAGCGGCGCGCGGTTTCGGCGTTGTGCCCGGTCAGCTCGCCTATTTGGCGATAACTGAGCCCTGATAGCACCGCCCCCAAGCGATCGTGCAAAGGCGAGGAGTCCATACGAGTGACTGTATCCGCCTTCGGGTGAAGTATGGGATTTGTCAGCAATCACTGGTATCACAATCGGGGCGAGCCGTTGGCCTGTTCGTGGTGAAGGACGAGTGTCGATGCGGTAGTATCGTCGAAAACATGGTCGTTAGACTCATCTTTGTGCGAGCGAACGACAATTGTGCGGGGGGTTGTCGAGCTTCGCTGTTGAGAGTTCGGTGCTGCGCTGAATGAGAATGAACCACCAATTCTAGAGCCGTCGTGCGCGAAGTGGGGTCTATCCGACGTCAGCGAGGCCGAGCCACTTCCCGTGCGCTTTGAGGAGTCTTGTCCTCAAAGTTGTGTCACTTGGATTGGCGAGTGCGGGGCTCGCTTCAAGCCAGGCGGTCGCGTCTTTGCGGGCGAGTGTGAGCAAATCGAGGTCGCGGCTCAGGTCTGCGACCTTGAAAGGGGGCATGCCGGACTGGCGGACGCCGATGACGTCACCGAAGCCGCGGATCTCGACGTCTCTTTGGGCGATGATAAATCCGTCGCTGGTGGCGGCCATGACGCGGAGACGTTCGCTGGCGGCTGGGCTGGCGGTAGGTGTGGGCGCGCTGGCGATGAGCAGGCAGAGACCGCCTTTGTCGCCGCGGCCGACGCGACCGCGGAGCTGGTGGAGTGTGGCGAGCCCGAAGCGGTCGGCGTTCTCAACGACCATGACGGTGGCTTCTGGGATGTCGACGCCGACTTCAATGACGGTGGTGGCGACGAGCGCGTCGAGCTGGCCGGTTCGGAAGCGGGCCATGATCTGGTCGCGCTGGTCTGAGGAGAGGCGGCCGTGGACGGCGGCGAGGCGGAGCCCGGCGAGCGGGCCGGCGGCAAGCTCGGCGAGCAGATCGGTAACGTTGGCCATAGGCGTAGGCGCGGTGTTTATGGTGTTGGTGGTCGCGGTAGTGGAGGTAGTCGCGGAGCTGGGAATGGAGGTGTTCGTGGCGGGGCTATCGCCGACCCACTCGCGTGGCGCGTCGACGATGGAGCCGAGGGCGGGTGTGCTGGCGGTGGTGGGTGCCGGGGCGCGGTAGAGCTGGTCTTCGCTGTCGCGTTCGCTGGTGGCGGCGTCGATGGCGGGCGCGACGATGAAGGCGCGATCGCCAGCTTCAATGCGGGCGCGGACTTGTGCGTAAACCTCGGCGCGCATCATGGCATCGACCACCTCGGTGACCACGGGCTTGCGGCCCGGTGGTAGCTGATCGATGGTCGAGACGTCGAGATCACCCAGGACGGTCATGGCGAGCGTGCGCGGGATGGGCGTGGCGGTCATGACCAGGGTGTGGGGGATGAGCGGGCGAGAGTCTATTGCTTGGGCGCTGGTGGCGCCGGGGGTTGGATGAGCGGCCTTGGCGCGCAGCGCGAGGCGCTGGTGCACGCCGAAGCGGTGCTGCTCATCAATGATGGCGACGGCGAGCTGGCGGAAGCGGACGTCTTCGGTGAGGATGGCGTGGGTGCCTACGACAAGGTCGATCGAGCCTGAGGCGAGGCCGGCGAGGACGGCGTCACGCTTGGCGGCGGTGAGGCTGCCGGTAAGGAGGGCGACGCGGACATCGGCGCCGGTGAGGATGCGGGTGATGGAGGCGTAGTGCTGCTCGGCGAGGATCTCGGTTGGGACCATGAGTGCGGCCTGGCCTTTGGTGGCGGCGGCCAGGAGCATGGCGTAAAGCGCGACGATGGTTTTGCCGCTGCCGACGTCGCCTTGGACGAGGCGGCTGGCGGGCTCCGGGCGGGCAAGGTCGGCGGCGATCTGCTTGACGACGCGGTCTTGGGCGGCGGTAAGGGTGAAGGGGAAGCGGGCGCGGATGTGGGCGTCAACCGCTGGTGTGACGCGCAGCGGCAGGGCGCGGCACTGGGCGCGGACCTGCGCGCGCTTGAGCGCGAGGGCGAGCTGCAGCAGCAGCAGCTCGTCAAAGGCGAGGCGTCGACGCGCGGCGAGAAGATCGGCCTGGCTCTGGGCGTGGTGCAGCAGGCGATAGGCGTCGGCAAGGGGGACCAGCTCACGCTGGATGCGATAGGCCTCGGGCAGGTGGTCGCGGATGAGCGGGAGAACGAGCGGGAGCGCGGCGGTGATGGCCTGCTCGATCTGCTGGCTGGAAATCGAGCTGCTGGCGGGGTAGACCGGGCGGAGGCGCTGGTCGCGGAGCGCGGGCTCGGGGGCTTGATCGCGCAGAACTTCGTGCTTGGGGTTGACCATCTGCACGGTGTGGCCGAAGCGCTGTGGCTTGCCCTGGACGCGGAGGCGGACGCCGGGGGTGATGGTGCCGTGGAGGTAGCCGCCGTTGAACCATGTGAGGTCGAGTCGGCCGGTGTGATCGACGAGGACGGCCTCGAAGCGGTGTGGGCGTTTGCGGTTGACCACGCGCGTGGCGGTGACCTCGCCGCGGACGGCGGCGTTGGTGCCGACGGCGAGTTCGGCGATGGTGCCCTCGGCTTCGAGTCGTTCGTGGCGGAGCGGTAGGTAGGCGATGAGCTGCGCGACGGACTTGATGCCGAGCTCAAGGAGTGCCTCGGCGCGGCGGGGGCCGATGCCGGGGATGGCGCGGGTGGGTGAAGCGAGCGTGATCTGCAGGTCGTCGGGCACGTCGCGCCATGCTATGTGGTTGGGCGCAAGCGGGCGTTGGTTGGGTGGTGGGCGGTGAACGGGGGCGGAGCTGGGGGAAAGGCCGGTTGGCAAAGATATTTATTGATAGAGGTGGTGGCTCTTTGGTAATGTACTTGCAAGTTTGCTAGGCATGGTTTCGTTTGTGTGACGCGGCCCAGAAATGGTTCGTGTTTCGCGAGGAGTTTGGCGATGTTGACTATGACGCGAGGCTGGTTGACTGGGGCCCTCAGCCTTAGGCTGGCGGTGGGCATGGCGGTGATCGCGTGCCCGGTGGGCGCTCTGGCGCAAACGACCACGCACACCAACGCGGCGGCGATCACGATTCCGGCCTTCGGCACAGCGACGCCGTACCCGAGCGTGATCAACGTGGCGGGCGCGACGGCGAACATCAGCTACATGACGGTGCGGCTGAACGGGTTCGCGCATACTTTCCCAACGGATGTGCAGGTGCTGCTGGTATCGCCGACTGGACAGAAGACGATGTTGCTGAGCGGCGTGGGCGGCGGTGTCGATGTCGCGGGAATCAACCTGGTTTTCAATCAGGACGCGGCGACCCAGCCTACGACCGGCGTCCAGTTGCTTCCCGGGACGTACCGCCCGCGGAACTTTGTCGGTGTCAACCTTCCAGGGCCTGCGCCGGTGGGGCCGTACACGGCTGACCTAACGGTGTTCAACGGCTTGAACGCCAACGGGACGTGGACGCTGTACGTGAACGACCGGGCGATCGGCGACTCGGGCGCGATCGCCACCGGCTGGTCGATGACCTTCAACGACACGGTCCGGGAGCCCGGGCCGATTGGGACGGCGATCACCTACCAGGGTCAGCTGACGGGCGCGCCCCCCAACAGCACGGCGTTCCTGCGATTCAGCCTTTGGGACACCGAGAGTAGTACGAACACGGACAACCGCGTGAGCGGGGAAGTCACGCGGACGGTGACGCTCGTCGACAGCGTATTTACGACGGACGTGGACTTTGGGGTCAGCGTCCAGAGGCAGAAGGCGCTGTACATCTAGATCGAGGCGGCGACGCTGAGCGTGGCGGGCCCGTATACGACGCTTACGCCGCGGCAACGGATCACTGGCGCGCCGCTGGCGCTGCAGCTGAAGGGTGTGACGGTGGATACGAACAACCAGGTAGGTGTGGGCGGGATTGAAGACCCGCAGTTCGTGCTGGAGACCAACGGGCGGATAAGGGTGCGCGGTGACGCGGGCGCATCAGGCGGTTCCCCGGGCATCTGGTTTTCGAGCCCGAATTCAAGCGGTGTGCAAGTTAACCGCGGCTTTGTTGGCCAGCTGAACGATAACAACCTGGGGTTCTTTAACGGCAGCTGGCAGCTGATGCTGAACGACAACGGGAACGTGAACATCGGCGATCCGTCTGGTGCCGCCCCTGCGGAGCGGCTGACGGTGACTGGCAACATTCAGTTGAATACCGCCGGGCGGCTGAGCTTTGGGGCGGTAGGCAACTTCAATTCCACGGCTGAGAATACTGATCCGATGTTCTTCCAGCGGAGCAATGGGCCAGCCGACATTTCTGTGCTTCGCCTGAACGTGGGCGATAACGCTACCCTTGGCGATAGCTTCATCATCACCACTACAGCTAACGGGACGGCGTTCACCGAGCGGTTCCGCTTTAACTCTGACGGCTCGGCCCTCAAGCCGGGCGGGGGCGCGTGGGGGGTGCTTTCTGACGCGACGACCAAGACCGGCGTCACGCCGATGACCGGGACGCTCGACAAGCTGATGAAGCTGCACGGGTACAGCTTCAGCTACAAGCCGGAGTATGTTGAGCAGGGCCGTGCGCTGGCGGGCACCCAGATCGGGCTTGTGGCGCAGGAAGTTCAGGCGGTCTTCCCCGACTGGGTCGGGACCAGCGGTGATGGGAAGCTGTTTGTGACCGAGCGGGCGACGACGGCGCTGATGGTCGAGGCTTTGCGTGATCTGCGGAGCGAAAAGGAAATGCAACTTGAGGCCAAGCAGCGCGAGATCGATGAGCTCAAGGCGCGGATGGATCGGCTTGAAGAGCTGATGCGGGCGCGTTAAGGCCGGGTGGATGAGGTTGCAGCAACACGCCGTCGTGGGCCATAAGGCCCCTGACGGCGGTTTTATTTGTAAGAGGGATTGGAAGGAAGGGTTTGGCGGAGGGGGTGTGTGCGAGCCCGCGGTGTGCGCGAGTGCGGGCCGCTGCCGCTAGTGGCCCAGGTAGGCCTTCTTAATCGCGTCGCTCTTGGCCAGCTCGCTGGCGGGGCCGCTGGTGGCGACGGTGCCGGTCTCGAGCACCACGGCGTGGTGCGCGACCTGGAGGGCCATGTGGGCGTTCTGCTCTACCAGCAAGATGGTGACGCCCTGCTGGTTGATCTCACGGATGATGCGGAAGATGGTCTGCACGAGCTGCGGCGCGAGGCCAAGGCTGGGCTCATCGAGCAGCAGGAGCTTTGGGCGTGCGAGCAGGGCGCGGGCGATGGCGAGCATCTGCTGTTCGCCGCCGCTGAGGGTGCCGGCGGACTGTTTAAGGCGCTCTTTGACGCGGGGGAAGAGGGTGTAGACGCGCTGGAGGTCGGCCTCGATCTGCTCACGGTCGGTGCGTACGTAGGCGCCAAGCTCGAGGTTCTCGGCGACGGTCATGTTGGCGAAGATGCCGCGGCCTTCTGGGCAGTGGACGAGCCCGCGTTTGACGAGCGTGTCGGGGCGCTGGCCGAGGATTGGCTGGCCGTCAAAGGTGACGCTTCCGGTGGCGCGGACCATGCCCGAGAGTGCGCGAAGGGTGGTTGACTTGCCCGCGCCGTTGGCGCCGATGAGCGTGAGGATCTGCCCTTGCTCAACGGCAAGGCTGACGCCGCGGATGGCGGAGATGGCGCCGTACTTGACAGAGATGTTGTCGGCTTGGAGCAGGGGCATGCGGTGTGTGCTGGGCTAGGTGGTGACGGCGTCAACGGGTTGGCCGAGGTAGGCCTCGCAGACCTTGGGGTCGTTTTGGATGTGGGCCGGCGGGCCGGCGGCGATGGTGACGCCGTGGTCAAGCACGGTGATGTGCTGGCAGATGTCCATGACCAAACCCATGTCGTGCTCGATGAGCAAGACGGCGAGGTTGTAACGGTCTTTGATGTGGCGGATGGCGTTGGCGAGCGAGCGTTTCTCGCTAGGGTTCATGCCGGCGGCGGGCTCGTCAAGGAGCAGGACCTTGGGTTGCGTGGCGAGGGCGCGGCAGATCTCCAGGCGGCGCTGGTCGCCGTAGGGCAGGTTTTTGGCTTGCTCACGCGCGAGGTGGGCGAGGCCGAAGACTTCGAGCAGTTCCATCGAGCGGCGGTGCATGGCGAGCTCTTGGCGGACGAAGGGCCCGGAGCGGAGCACGGTGGCGAAGATCGAGTGAGACCCGCGGCAGTGGCAGGCGGTGCGGACGTTATCAAGGACCGTCAGCTCGCCAAAGAGGCGGATGTTCTGGAACGTTCGGCACAGGCCGGCCTTGGCGATCTGGTGCGGCGGGAGGGCGTCGATGCGCGTGCTGTCGAGGGTGATGGATCCTGACTGTGGCTGGTAGACGCCTGTGAGGAGATTGAAGGCGGTAGTTTTGCCCGCGCCGTTTGGGCCGATGAGCCCGTGCAGCACGCCGGGTGGAAGCTGGAGCGTGAGGCCTTGGACGGCTTTGAGCCCACCGAAGGTGATGCCGATGTCGCGCGCGTCGAGCAGAAGCCGGCTCATGGTGCTGGCTCCGCTGGTGGTGAGTTGGGTGGTGAGTTGGGGGGCGTGACGGGGGGTGTGGTGGGGCGTTTGGCGCTCCAGAGGTCCCAGATCTCACGGACGCCGAAGAGGCCTTGCGGGCGCAGGAGCATCACGAGGATCAGCAGCAGGGCGTAGAGGATCAGGCGGTATTGCTGGAGGTCACGCAGGAGCTCGGGTATCACGGTGAGCAGCACGGCGGCGAGCACGGCACCGCTGATGGAGCCAAGCCCGCCGAGGACAACCATGATGATGATCTCAAAGGAGCGCTGGAAGCCGGCGTCAACCGGTGAGAGCGGGACGCCGATGTGCGCGAGCAGGCCGCCAGCGACCCCGGCGAAGAAGGCGGCCAGCACAAAGGCGCGGACCTTGTAACGGGTGAGATTAATGCCCATAGAGCGGGCGGCGATCTCATCTTCACGGATCGAGAGGAACGCGCGGCCGGAAGAGCTGGTCTTGACGCGGTAAGCGACGACACAGGTCGCGGCGGCGACGGCCCAGACCCACGCGTTGTTCGCGTAGCGCGGGATGGCCTCGAAGCCCAGCGGCCCGTTGAAGGGCAGGGTGATAAGTGTGCTGAAGGGCGCATCACGCAGGGCCTGAAGCTGGGCGGGGTCGGCGGCGTTGACCTGCGGGCTGGTCTGCTGGAGGATGACGCGAACGATCTCACCAAAGCCGAGGGTGACGATGGCCAGGTAGTCGCCGCGGAGACGCAGCGAGGGGAGGCCAACGAGGTAGCCCATGCCGGCGGCGGCGCACGCGCCGACGACGACGCCCAGCGACATGAAGACGTGGCCCATGGTCAGCAGGCCGTCTTGCGCCTGCGCGGTGCCGAAGTAGAGCAGCGAGGCGTAATAGCTGACGCCTGCGGCGACGTAGCCACCTACGGCCATGAAGCCGGCGTGGCCCATGCTGAACTGGCCGGTGAACCCGTTGACGATGTTGAGCGAGACGGCGGCGATGATGAAGACGCCGACTTGCTTGAGGACGTTGTCGGGATAGTCACCAAGTGCGGCGCCAAGGCCGGTGACGGCGAGCCCCACGGCCAGGCATGCCAGGATCGGCGCGAGGATGCGCAGGGCCATGCTGCCGGTGCCGGTGATCGCGGCGTAATGCGCTGCGAGGTCGGTGGGTGCGGCGATCGGGTTGGTGTCGGTGGCGGCCAAGGCTGCGCAGTTGTGATCGGCGAGGGGCGGATGGCGGGGAACGGGTAGTGGGGATTGGCTAAGGCGGGCTAGACCTTTTCGCGGACGGTGGTACCCAGGATGCCGCTGGGCCGCAACAGCAATACGAGGATCAGGACGGTGAAGACGTAGACATCACCAAGGCTGGTGCCAAGGCCTTGACGTGCACCGAGGGCGAGGAAGAGCTGGTCGCCGTAGAACATGCCGAACTGCTCGACGCCGGCGATGAGGAACCCGCCGAGGACGGCCCCGCGGACGTTGCCGATGCCCCCGACCACGGCGGCGACGAAGGCCTTGAGCCCGAGCAGAACCCAGACCTGGTGCGCGGGTTGGTTGAGCCCGGCGTATTTGAGCGGGTAAAGGAAGGCGGCGGCGGCGGCCAGTGCGGTGCCGAGGATGAACGTGAAGCTGATGACGCGATTGACGTTGATGCCCATCAGGGCTGCGTTGTCTGTGTTGAAGCTGATGGCGCGCATGGCGCGCCCGAGGCTGGTGCGGAAGATCAGCACCTGCAGGCCGGCCATGAGGATCAGCGCGAAGGTGACAATCAGCACGTCAATGAGCCTGATGGCGACGCGCGGCTCTTGCACAAGGCGGTAGCTGGCCCCCTGGACTTCTTGCGGGCTGCGGCGCGGAATGGTCTGCAGGTCTGCACCTGCGGGGATGGTGACGCTGGCGGTGGAGGCTTGATCGGTGGTGTTGGGGCGGATGATGCTGAGCTTGTCTGTGCGTGGGCGTTCTGCGGCACCGGGAATGACTCGGCGCGTGACCTCAAGTGTGTAAGCGCGGCCGTCTTGGAGTTGTACCGGCTGATCGAGGCGGACGAGCCCGCGGCGTTCACCCGGGGTCAGGGCACCCTGGGCGACGTTCGTTTGGTTCAGGACGCGATCTTCGATGAGCGCGGGCATGCTCTTGGGGCTTGCGCCAAAGGGGATGGTGGCGGTGGGGGTCTTGCCGTCGGGCGTGGTGGCGACGGTGAAGCCGGGAAGCTGGCCGACGTTTTGCAGCAGGAGGCTGACGCCGATGGCGGTGATCAGGACGTTGAGGCGGGGCGCTTTGCGGAGCGGGCGGTAGGCGAAGCGCTCGACGCAGTAGCCGACGGCTGCGCAGACGGTGACAGTGAGCAGCAAGACGACGCCGACGACCCAGATGGGCGCGGCGTCTGAGGCGAGGCCCAGGGCGGCGAGCAGGATGGTGGAGGCGGTGAAACTGGTCCAGCAGCCGAGGACGAAGATGTCTGAGTGAGCGAAGTTGATGAACTTGAGCACGCCGTAGACCAGCGTGTAGCCCAGGGCCAGCAGCGCGTAGAGGGCGCCGACGGCGATGGTGGTGATCAAGGTGGTGAGCAGTTCTGGCACGAGGGTGTGGTGTTATGAGCGTGAGGCGCGGGGAATGGGTGCGGGTCGTGGTGGGGGTTGTGGTGCAGCAGGGCGGGCGGGTGCGAGTGAGGCCGCCGGGGTTGAGGGGTCGAGTTTAGCAGAATCGGGCGAGCGGGTCTGGGGGCTGTTCAGCGGGCCCGGTTGGCAACCGGGGGGTCGTTGGCCAGTATCCTGAGCTATGAGCGACGCGACGGATGGGAAGGTGGTCAGTGGGCGGGTGCTGGGGCTTGATGCCGTGCGCGGCTTTGCGCTGCTGGGCATCACGCTGGTGAACATGGGCTACTTCGCCAGCTCGAGCATGGAGGGCATGAAGCTCGCGCCCGCGGCGGGCTCTGCGTGGTACGACATCCTGGCGTTCTACTTTGTCAGCACTTTGTGCGCGGCGAAGTTCTTCCCGCTCTACTCGCTGCTGTTTGGCGTGGGCCTGGCGATCATGCACCAGCGGGCCGTGGCGGCGGGGCGCGACTGGCTGGGGATGGTCATTAGGCGGCTGGCGGCGCTGGCGATCTTCGGGCTGCTGCACGCGGTGCTGATCTGGAACGGCGACATCCTTTTCATTTACGCGGGCTTTGGGCTGCTGCTGGTGCCGCTGCTGGGCGCGAGTGCGCGAACGCTGACGGTGCTTGGGAGCGTGGCGCTGCTGGTGGGGGTGGTGGGCTCAACGCTTTGGTTCACGCTGAACCACGTTGATGAGCTGTTTGGCGCGCCGGTGTACGCGGACCACGACACGCCGCTGCCGGCAGAGCTGGCGGCGATGAGCCCGCTGCAGCGTTACTGGGGGGCGTGGTCCTTCGAGCAAGGGGTGTACAGCTACGCGGCGATGCACAGCGCGGAGCTCGAGGCGTACGGGCGCGGGCCTTGGTCGCAAGCGCTGGGCGTGCGGGTGAGCGGGTGGAGCTTCGGGCTGGTCGCGGCGGTGCTGGCGTATGGGTGGCTCGTGCTGGCGCAGTTCATGTTCGGGGCCGCGCTGTTGAAGGCTGGCTACTTTGGCGCGCAGGGACGGGCGGTGCGGGGGCGTGCGGCGCGCTGGTGCTTTGGGCTTGGGGTGCCGATGGCTCTGGCTGCGGCCCTGCTGCCCGCGCTGGTTGGTGGGCTGGTAGGTGTTGCGCTAGGCGCGGGCCTGATGACTCTGGCGGGCCCGATGCTGGCGCTGGGATGGGTCAGCGTGTTTGTCAGCGCAGGTGAGCGCGTGGGCCCGGGCGGCGCGCTGGCGTGGGTGTTTGCCGCGCTGGCGCGGGTCGGAAAGTTTGGCCTGACCAACTACCTGCTCATGAGTGTGCTGGCGACGGGGATCATGTACCACTGGGGCCTTGGGCTGATCGGGTCGTTTGGCCCGCTGACGCGGTGCGCTATCAGTGTTGGGCTCTTTGCGGTGATCGTGTTGTTGAGCTGGGCGTGGGCCCGGCGGTTTGAGTTTGGACCCATGGAGTGGCTCTGGCGGGGCGTCACGCACCTGCGGCGGCCCGGCGCTAAACTTGCCCCTGGTGAGTGAAGGACTTGAGAACCTGAACGCGACCGACGCGCCGCTGCCGCACCCGATGGGCCTGACAGCGCACGGCTTTGCGCAGATCTACGCGGCAATCACCGGCGGGGGAACGCGCGGGGCGATGGACGCGTACGCGGTGCTGTTTAGAACCGGGCGGTGGCCCGCGAGGGTTGAGGCCGCGATGGGGCGTGCGGGCTGGAGCGTCGCGCGGATGGTCGGCCCCGTTGTGCGGACGCGCGCCAGCGAGAGCGATGAGGGCGTGGTGCTGAAGTTTACGCAGGCGGTGCCCGGTCGTGGCGGCGTGGCGCAGGGGGGCGGCGCGGCGCGTTTGAGTGTCACTGCGGGCGAGGCAGACGCTGCGCGGCCTAACGCGCTGGTGGCGGCGCTGGCGGTGCTTGGGCCTGCGTCGGCTTCGACATCGGTAAGTCTGGACGTTGGCGAGGGGCAGACGGTCGAGACCGAGAGTGTGCTGATCCCCATGGTCGGCAAACGCCGCGTGCGGGCGTACACGCTGTGCGTGAGCTCGCAGGTTGGCTGCGCGATGGGCTGCACGTTCTGCCAGACGGCGCAGATGGGGCTCGTGCGGTCGCTGAGTGCGGCAGAGATCGTGGCTCAGTGGTTCGCGGCCCGCTGGTGCGTAGCGCGGCCCGATGAGCAGGCGGAGGTCCGCAACATCGTCTTTATGGGCATGGGCGAGCCGATGGACAACCTGGGTGCGGTGCTGAGCGCGATCGCGGTGCTCACAGACACGCGCGGGCCGGCGATGGCGATGAGCCGCGTGACGATCAGCACGGTGGGCAGGACGGATGGGATCGATCGTTTGGCGGCGCACGTGGCGCAGCCGGGCTGGCACCGCCTGGGGCTGGCCATCAGCGTCAACGCGCCGACAGACGTGGCGCGGAGCCGCATCATGCCGGTGAACCGCGCGATGCCGCTGGCGCGGCTGCGGGCGACGCTGGAGCGTTACCCGCTGCGCGCGAGCCGTCACTTGATGCTGGAGTATGTGCTGATCCCCGGCGAGAACGACAGCGCGCCGCACGCGGACGCGATGGCGAACTTCGTGCTGGGCGCAAGCACGGCCGATGACGCGCTGGCGGAGGGCCTGCCGTTTGCGCCGGTGCCAGAGGGCGATGGCGTGCCGCGGTATGAGGGTGCGCGGCTGGCGGCGTGCGTGAACGTGATCCCGTACAACCCGCGCGAGAACAGCCCCTGGCCCGCGCCAAGCGAGGAGCAGATCGAGGCGTTCTGCACGCGGCTAGGCGGATATGGGATTTATGTGAAGCGCCGGCGGACCAAGGGGCGTGACCAGATGGCCGCGTGCGGGCAGCTGGGTAACTTGGCGTACAAGCGGGCCAAGACGGACACGGGGACCGGCGCAGGGTCGGCATCGGCAACAGGGGCAGAGCATGGTTGATCCGAAACACACCGGCGCGGCACCGATGCTGGGCAACGCGTGCGCCTTTAGTGATGAGACGCTGCCCGAGCCGCTGCCCGCAGAGCCGCTGGGCCTGTTCATGCAGTGGCTTGAGCTGGCGACAAGCCGGAAGTCGCAGCCGAACCCCAACGCGATGACGCTGGCGACCGTGGGCGTTGACGGCCAGCCGTCGGCGCGGGTCGTGCTCGCGCGTCGGGTCGATGTTGGCCGCGGGTACGTGGTGTTCTACAGCAACTACCACTCGCGCAAGGGTGAGGAGATCGCCGGTGGCGGCAAGGTGGCGCTGTGCTTTCACTGGGACCAGCTTGATCGGCAGGTCCGCATGGAGGGCGTGGCGACAATGAGCCCGCCGACGGAGAGCGACGCGTACTTCAACGCGCGCCCGCCGTTGTCGCGGCTGGCGGCGTGGGCGAGCGATCAGAGCCGTCCGGTCGTGTCGCGCCAAGAGTTGCTGGATCAGAACCATCGCGTCGAGGCACGGTTTGGCCTTGGCGCGCCGGGCGTTGATGTGGCGAGCGTGCAGGTGCCGCGGCCGCCGCACTGGGGCGGTTACCGGGTGTGGCTCAAGCGTGTTGAGCTGTGGCGCGGGCACACGAATCGGCTGCACGATCGGGCGGTGTGGGAGCGGTCGCTGACGCCCGCGGCCGTTGACGGCGCGCCGGGCTTTGTCGGCGGTGCTTGGGCGTCGACCCGTTTGCAGCCGTGAATGTGCGCGGTTGCGTGCGGAGCGCGTTGAACAATCGTGCGGCGTGTGCGTACATGGAGGCTGGGTTTCGCGCGGGTGACGCCGGTATCTACCGGTATGAACTCGGCGCAGAAAGGAGCCATGTCGATGGCGCTTGAACTCTCAAACTCGCCGAAGATGATTGCGGGCGTGTGCGGCGGGTTCGCAAAGTGGCTGGGGTGGGACGTGACGCTGGTGCGATTGGCCTATGTGCTATCCAGCGTGCTGTCGGCGGCGTTCCCTGGGATCTTGGTCTATGTGATCTTGTGGGTGGTCATGCCGCGCGAGAACCGCTGAGCGGCCCTAAGGCAATCCCTTGCGCTCTTCGCAAGCTGACAGCGCGGCGATCAGACATCCACAGTGCTGACGGTGCGTGGGTTGGCCACCGGAGCCGTCGTGCTCGGGTCAAGCACGCTGGCGATGGGCGTGGCCTTGCCGGCGTAGTGCAGCCCCGCGCGCTCGCAGAGCAGACGGGCGGCAATCTGGCTTGACAGGAAGATCACCGGCAGGCCTGAGCCCGGGTGCGTTCCGCCGCCGGTGAGCCAGACGTTGCGGACGCCCGGAAGCTGTGCACGTGGGCGCAGGAAGAGCATCTGATCAAGCCCGTGAGCGAGGTTGAAGGTCGCACCAAACTGGATGTTCATGGCCTTCCAGTCGTTCGGGTTGATGGCCCGCTCACACTCGATGCGCGGGGCGAGGTCCTCGCCCGCAAGCGCGCTGACGCGGGCGATGGCGTCATTGCGGAGTTGCGCGGCACCGGCGGCGAGGTCCGTCCCCGCGGCCGCGGCCTGCTTGAGGTTGGGCGTCGGGACCAGCACGTACAGCGCGCTGTTGCCCGGTGGCGCCAGCGCGGGGTCAACCGTGGTGGGGTTGCAGACGTAGACCGAGGGGTCGCTAGAAAGCTCGCCGGTCTCGGCGACCTGGCGGATGTTGGTCTGGTAGTCAGCGCTGATGTAGATGGTGTGGTGCGGCAGCTTGACGCGGCCCTTGACGCCCAGGTAGAGCATCGAGGTGCTGCACGAGTAGTCCATCGCATCGAGGCGCGCGTCGCTTTGCGCGCCGCCAAGCCCGCCGCGGAGCCGTGAGGGGATCAGGTTCTTCAGGGCCCAGGCGGCGTCGGCGTTGATCACGACGTGGTCGTGCGGGTGGTGCTGGTCGGCAACCTGCACGCCGGTGACACGCCGCTTGTCAAAGTTAAGGTGCTGCACGGGGCTGAGGGTTTTAATAACCCCGCCGAGCTCGGTGATCAGCCGCGCCAGGCCGCTGGTGATGGCGTTGCACCCGCCGGTGGGGTGCCAGACGCCCCACTGGTACTCGATGAACGGGAGGATGGTAAAGAGGCTGGGGCACTTGAAGGGGCTCATGCCCAGGTACTTAGTCTGGAAGCACAGGGCCATGCGAACGTGCTCGTTGCGGAAGCGCGAGCCGAGCCAGTCAGCGACACTCTGGGTCGGGGCCAGGTGCGGCAGGGCCTTGAGCATCTCGGGTGCGAGCAGATCAAGCGGTGAGCGGAAGGCGCGGCGGAGCACGGGCTCAAAGGCCGCCAGCTTGGCGCGGTTGGCGCGGATGAAGCCCTCGAACGCCGCGCCGTCTTGCGGCTCGATGGCGCCGACGCGCCGGCCCATCTCGGCGGGGTCTTGCGTGCAGTCGAGCTTGAGCGGCGTGCCGTCGGGCCCGAGCTGCTTGCCGAAGATCAGGCGGTACATGGGGTCAAGGCGTGTGAGCTCGACGTAATCTTCCATGCGTTTGCCGGCGCTGGCGAAGATCTCGCCGAGCACATAGGGCATGAGGAAGAAGGTTGGGCCGAGGTCAAAGTGGTAATTACCGCTGGCCCCTTGCAGGCTCAGGCGGCTGGTTCGCCCGCCGACGCGGTCGGTCCGCTCGTAGATCGTGACGTCAGCGCCGCTGGCCAGCAGAAGCACGGCGGTTGCCAGCCCGCCCGGGCCAGCGCCGACGATCGCGACGCTGGGACGCGTGGGCTTGCTGCGAGAGTTGTGAGCGGCGGCGGCGTGGGCGCTGGAGGGATGATCGAGGCTTGAGGGGCTGGGCACGAAGTCGGCTCCGGTTCAGTGCGCTGGCGGGCCGGCGGTGGGGCCGGTGGTGCCGTGCAGCATTGGCGAATGTGGGGGCGGCCAACGCTTCGCACCAAGTCTACGCGGCGCGCTCTACGCTCAGCCCGTGAGCGATGCGCCGATCAACTTTCGTCCGGCTGGGCCCTCGGCAAGTGCCGACTGGCCGCTGGCGGCGCGGCTGGCCTGGCTGCGGGCCTTCACCCGGCAGATCATGGCGTACGAGCCCGAGCTGACGGCGGCGATCGAGCAGGACGTCGGCAAGCCCGCGTGGCAGGCCCTGACCGGTGACGTGCTGACGCTTCTGCACGCGTGCGCGTGGCACCGGCGCCGCGCGCGGAAGCTGCTGCGGGCGCGTGCGGTAAGGCGGGCCTGGACGCTGCTGCCCGGGACGCGGGTCACGCTCACCCGCGAGCCGCTGGGGTTTGTGGCGATCATCGCGACGTGGAACTACCCGGTGCAGTTGCTGGGCATCCAGCTGGTGCAAGCGCTGATGGCGGGCAACCGTGTGGTGGTCAAGCCCTGTGAGCGCAGCCCGCTGAGCCAACTGCTGCTGCTGCGGATCGCACGGGCCGCGGGCGCTCCAGGCACGCACCTGGCGTGGGCCGAGGCGACGCGCGAGGCTGGGCCCGCGCTGCTGGATGCCGGCCCCGGGCCGCACTTGCCTGGTGTGACCGCCGGCGCAGGCTGGGACCATGTGGTGTTCACCGGCTCGACGGCGGTGGGGCGGCAGATCGCCGCGTGGGCCGGGCCCAAACTAGTGGGCACGACCCTTGAGCTCTCGGGTAACGACAGCGCCATCGTGCTCGGCGACGCGAACGTGCGCCTGGCGGCGCGGACGATCTTCGCGGCCATGACGCTCAACAGCGGGCAGACGTGCCTCGCGCCGCGGCGCGTGCTGGTGATGCGGCGAGCCGCGGGCCCGCTGCTTGATGAGCTGGCGGTGCTGGTGATGAACCACCCGCCGCTGCGGTTGATCGACGCGGGCAGCGCGGCGCAGTGCGCGGCGATGGTCAAGGCGGCCTTGGCGGGGGGCGCGGCCAATGCGGGTGCGGCCGTTGGCGGCGGCGCTGATCGCACGCGCGTGCTGGCTGGCACTGCGCCGATGCCAGAGGGCGAGGGCGGATGCTGGCTGCGGCCGGTGGTGGTGGTTGATCCGCCCCTGGACAGCGACCTGGTGACGTGCGTGGCGCGCGACCACTTTGGGCCGGTGCTGGCGGTGGTGCCGGTGGCGGACGTTGGCGAGGCGCTGCGGATCCACCGCTCGTGCGGGCAGCATCTCTCGGCCAGCGTATTTACGCGTGACGTGCGGGCGGGGCGCGAGCTGGCGGCGGAGTTGGGCGCATCGCTGGTCACGATCAACGACTGCGTGATCCCCGGCGGGCACCCGGGCGTTGCTATCACGGGGCACGGGGCCTCAGGCTGGGGCGCGTCGCGTGGCGAGCCTGGGCTGCTGGCCCTGACGCGCCCGGTCTACGTAACAACTACTGGGCGCGTGCGGCCGGCGGTTGGGCCGGTGAGCGGCTCGGCGGTTGCGTGGCTGCGGTTTGGACTGGGCTGGATGTTCGGGCGATCACGCAAGCTGCCGCTGGGTGGGTGAGGCGCTTAGCGCGTAAGGCAGTTGGCGAGTGAGCCGCTTGGCGAGTAAGCCGCTTGGCGAGTGAGCCGCTTGGCGA
>JAJOLK010000045.1 GCA_021173225.1 Phycisphaerales bacterium PN19_bin_20
ACACCTCTGTATACTCGTCGGCAGCGTCAGATGTGTATAAGAGACAGCATCAAGCACGCGCAGCGGGCGCGCCGGCGTGCAGTCAAGCTCACGGGCGAGCCCCGCCAGCGGCCGCCAAAGCCCGCGCCATGAGCCACTTAATCGATTGATCCTCGCCAGCCCGCGCAGCGCAGCGCCGTGCGCCGCGGGGTCAAGCCCGGGGTCGTCCATCAGCTCAGTTTCCCGCCGCCGAGGCATCGACATGTCATGCTTCCAGCCGACCGCGGCCGCCGTGGATGGCACCGCGAACAAGCCAAAGCGTAGTGGCCGGTCGCAGGCCCTGCAGCAGTCACCAAACCTCGATTGCCCCCAGCACCACCGTCGCATATGAACCGCTGGGCAGGCTGAACCGCAGCACGCGCTTGAGCACCACAGGCGCACCTGCGCCTGCGCCAGCCGCCGGCACCTCCGCAAGCTCGTCACCCTCGGCCTTGTTCATCGCGAACCCCTCAGCACGCACCAGCAGCGCGCGCCCATAGCCCTCAAAACGCGGGCGACGCAGCTGCGGGATCACCAATCCCGGCGGCTCAAGCCCCTCGCCGGCCAGCACCTTGAGCACCAGCGGCGCAAACTCGTGGCCAGCATCCAACTCGGGCGAGGCCGTCGGCAGCTCGGCGCTCGCGCCGCCTGAGGCCGCAAGCCGCGCCGCCAGTGACCGCACCAGTTCGGGCGCTGGCTGGTGCAGCACGCCCTCGGCATCGACGCTCGCGCCGCTCGCCAGCGCCGCCGCATGGTTCCAAATCCACGACTGATACGCGTCAACGTGCAGCTCTTGCAAGAAGTGCGGGAGCGCGGCGTAGGCCTCGTGCGCGGGTCGGCCCGCGGCCATCGCCTCGATCGCCGCTCGCTGCGGGCACGCCGGGAGCAACGGCAGCATCTCACCCCACGCGCCCCAGAGCTTGGCGGCGGCGCGGGCAAAGTCGCGCTGCACGCCGCTGTCCTTACGGTGCGGGGTCGCAATGGCCAGCTTGAGTGCGCCGACAAAGTCACCCTCGATCAGCCTTCGCGCGACCCAACCCTCGCCCGCGCGGGCCGAGCCAAAGCGCTGCGCGCCAAACGCGTTGACCAGCGTCATGATGCTGGTGCCAGTCGCGTCGCGCCCCAGCCGCGCGCGGATGTGCGCCGACAGCCGCTGGTTGCTGGCGCGCGACAGGCCCCGGACGGTGATGACAAAGTCGTTACGGTAAATGTCGCCCGCGGTCAGGTCACCTTCGATCAGCCCCAGCACCTTGGCCGACCACCCGGGGCCCTCGACACTTGCGGGCAGGGCCCGCTCGCCCGCGGGCGCGAGCACGTGCTGGACGGTCAACGCGTGCTTGTCTTTAAGCCCGGCGTGCCGGACCGCGCCGGTGCCGATCTCAAGGGCACGGCCCATCGCGCCCGTCGCGTCCAGGGTCGTGACTGACCGCTTGGTGAGCAGGTACAGCCCGCGCCGCCCGGGCGGTACGCCCTCTTGCGCAGGCGTGACGCGCGCAAGGGCCTCTGGACGAAGGACCTCGACGACGCGGAAGTCCTCGGGCGTGCGGCGGATGACCACGGGCGGAGCCTAGGAGTGCCGGCGGATGTTCCACGTGGAACATTGACGACCCAGCTTGCCGGAACGCTGATGCTGAGCGCACGTGTGCGGAGTTTCAGGCACTACCGCGCGTGCTCGAGGCGACGGCGGGCGTGCTGGGCTCGACGATCGTGAGGTCGACGCGTTCGGGGGTGCCTTTATTGACGCCGGGCTGCGCGCTGAACTGGCTGCCGACGAGGGCCCGCAACTGCTCATAGACGGGCGGCGAGAGCTGCTCGGCGGCGATGCGGTCGTCCGTCGCGGCCGTTTGAAGAAGGACTATTGCGTTTGCAAGGGAGGGGCGGGGTTGCTTGGCGGGCAAAGGGCGGTCGGTGCTGCTCATGGCGGAATAAATAAGAGTATTACGTGTGGCGGGTGCGCGAGTGCGACGGCAACTAGTGAATCGCAAATGATATAACTCGCCCCTCGCCACTGGACCCTCGCGCCTCGCTTCTGGCCCCTCACTTCTGGCCCCTCGCCACTGGACCCTCGCGGGACCAAGGAAAATGCTGCTTTCTTCTGGCCCCTTGAGCCGTCGGCCTCGCATGAAGTCTGATAGGGTCTTGTCCGGATGTTCCGGCCTTAGCCAATCCACAACCTCACCGAGAAGCACATGACACGCCACCTCCGCACCCTCGCCGTCTCAACCGTCACCGCCGCCACCGCGTTGTGGCTCGTCGGCAGCGCACTCGCCGGGCCGATCAACCCGCCCGTGGGGCCCGTCGCCCCGACGTACAAGACGCTGACCGAGGTCGAGCCGCGCACCGCGATCAACCTCACCAACACCCCCGGCGACGCCGACTCGCTCTTCAAGATCACCCAGCCCGGTTCCTACTATCTCACCGGCAACATCACCGGCGTCCTGGGCAAGAGCGGCATCGAGATCGGTTCTAGCCGTGTCACCCTCGACCTGAGCGGTTTCCACCTCCTCGGCGTCGCGGGCTCGCTTTCCGGTATCGCCTTCGACACCGTACGTACCAGCATCCATATTGGCGACGGGTTCATCACAAACTGGGGCGTTGACGGTATCCGCACCAGCACGTTCGGCGGCAACTATCTCGTCATCGAGAGAATCCATTCTTCGAGCAACGCTGGCGACGGCATCTTCGCCCACAGTGGAACCGTGCGAAACTGCACCGTCTTCAACAACGGAGGACGCGGCATTTCCCACGCCAACTTGGTGCAGAACTGCACGGCCAGCAATAATGCGGATCACGGGATCCTGGCCACCACCGGCTCCCTCGTTGAGAACTGCGTCGTTCAGGGCAATGGCGGGGATGGAATCAACACCGCCAGCGGCTCGATCATCACCGGGTGCATCGCCCGCTCCAACGGCGGCAACGGCATCATCGCATTTGGTAACTCCACTATCAGCCGCTGCGTCGCAACCCTCAACACCCGGTCGGGCATCAACGGGCAGTTTGGCACCACCATCCTCGACTGCACTTCCAGCGGCAACGACTTGAGCGGTATCAGTGTCCAGGGCTCATGCAACGTTCGCGGCAATACCTGCCACAACAACGGTAGCGCCGGCATTATTGTCAACGGCAACAGCAGCACTCGCATCGAGGGCAACAGCTTCAACGGCAACGTTCGCGGCCTGTGGGTTACCGGACCGACCCACATCATCATCCGCAACACCGCTTCCGGGAACACCACCCGCAACTGGGACATCGACGCCAACAACGTCGTCGGGCCAATCATTAACCGCACCGCCGTGGTCAGTGCCGCGATCACGACCGATTCCGCGCCCGACTCCACCGGCTCGACACACCCCAACGCCAACTTCTCGTATTGATCTCTCACCCACCCCACCCAAGGAATCTCAACCATGAATCGCGCCACCATCACCACCGCCGCCGCCCTCACCCTCGTTGCCGCCGGGCTTCTGTTCGCCGGCCCGCTCAACCCCCCCGCCGGGCCGGTCACCTCCACGTACAAGACGCTGACCGAGGTCGAGCCACGGATCGCGATCAACGCCACCAACACCCCCGGCGATGCCGACTCGCTCTTCAAGATCACCCAGCCCGGTTCCTACTACCTCACCGGCAACATCACCGGCGTGGTGGGCAGGCACGGGATCGAGATCGCCGCCAGCGGCGTCACCCTCGATCTCATGGGCTTTGACCTCAGCGGCATCCCCGCCATGGGCGCGTTCGACGGCGTGTCGTCCACGGTCTTTAACCTCACCAACATCACCGTCCGCAACGGCTCGGTTCGCGCCTGGGGGGATGAGGGCGTTGATCTTGGAAGCAACTTCGCAGACAACTCCACCGTCATCGATGTCCGCGCCAGCGGCAACGCTGGCAGTGGCATCACAGTCGGCACCGGCAGCACGATCACTGGCTGCACGGTGTCCAACAACACCGGTAACGGCATCTCGACCAGCTTCGGCTGCACGATCAGCAACTGCACGGCGTACAACAACACCGGCAACGGCATCTCGGCCAACAATGGCTGCACGATCACCGGGTGCACGGCGTACGCCAACGACGGAAACGGCATCTCGGCTGGCATCGGCTCCACGATCAGCAACTGCATCGCGCGGCTCAACACCCTCGACGGCATCCGCGTGACCAGCGGTTGCGTGGTCCTGGCCAACACATGCACCCAGAACGGCGCAGGCGGCGACGGCGCGGGCATCCACGCCACCGGCAGCGATAACCGCATCGAGGGCAACAACTGCACCGACGCCGACCGCGGCATCGACGTGGACGTCGCCGGCAACATCATCATCAAGAACACCTGCTCAGGCAACA
>JAJOLK010000017.1 GCA_021173225.1 Phycisphaerales bacterium PN19_bin_20
CAGACTACCCCCTGACCTCCCCGCTTTGTCAATCAAAGTCCAGATATCCCAAAAGTCTTAACAATCCTCACCTCACACGCCGCGGCATCTCGCGCGGCACGTCCGTCCCCTTCCCGTCACCCACCATGTCCACCATGTGCAAATACTGCTTCTGGCGCGAGTGTGGCGAGATGTTTAGCACACGGTCCACATCAAACGAGTACACCTGGTTGTAATGAAAGAACGGGATCAGCGGCGCCTGCTCCTCGATCAGCACACGCTCCGCCTCCGTCAAGATCGCAGACCGCTTCGCCACGTCCGCCTCGGCGTCCGCCGCGTCCAGCAGCGCGTCGTACGGCTCGTACGAAAAGTCCCGGTCGTTGTTCCCGTCACCCGTCCGATTTAAGTCCAAAAACGTCAGCGGGTCGCCGTAATCCCCGTACCACGCCGACCGGGAGATCATGAAGTTCTTCGTCTTCAGGTCGTTGCGAAAGACCTTGATCTCACGCTGCTGCAGCGCCACCCGCACACCAAGGTGCCGCTCCCAGTCGCTCTTGACGGCCTGCGCAATCAGATCATGCCCCGCGTCGCGGTTGAACAGAATCTCGATCGTCGGCAGCCCCCTGCCACCGGGGTACCCCGCCTCCGCCAGCAGCACACGCGCCGCCGCCGGATCAAACGTCAGCCCCTCAGGGCTCTTATATCCAGGCAGCCCGCCCGGCGGGATCAGCGTCCGCGCCAACCGCTCACCCTGACGGCGGATGTTGTCCGCCACGTTCTGCCGGTCCACGCTCATCGCAAACGCCCTGCGAACCCGCGCGTCAATAAACGGGTTGTCTCGCCCGTCGGGCAGCTTCGGACGGCAGTTGAAGTTATAAAAGTAAGTCCCGAACGCCGGCACCGAGTGGATGTTCTTCCGCGGGTCCTTCGGCAGCGCACGATCCACCGCGAACTGGTCCAGCCCCAGCCCCCGCAGCCGGTCCACCTCGCCCTGATTCTCCTTGTAAAACTGCCACTTCGCCAGCAGCATGTCCCCTCGATAGTCCGCCGTCGTGTCGCTCATCGCATCCACGCTCCCGCTCTGGAACGCCAGCACCGCCGCGTTGCGGTCTTCCACGCTGGGCATGGAGATCGAGTCGATCGCCATGTTCGCCGCGTTCCAATGCGTCGTGCTCTTCTCCAGCCGCACGTCGCGCTTAAACCGCCACACCGCCAGCCGCATCGGCCCGTTGCCAACAAACCGCTCGGGGCGCGTCCAGTCGTACCGCGTCGCGATCCGGCCCGTCGCGCCGTCATAACTCTGGTGCGCCTCGAGCAGCGCCGGGTACAGCGGAGCCGTCACCTCAAAGGCCATTACGTCCAAAAAATACGGCACGACCCGCTTGGTCTTGACCTCCAGCGTCCAGTCGTCCAGCGCACGCACGCGCACCATCTCGTCAAACTTCACCTTCGTCTGCGCCCACAGCTCACGCGCGGCCGCCTCACTTGGCGCGCCAGCGTGCGCCTTCGTAAACGCCTCCAGCGCCTCGCCGCGCCAGGCCGTAAACTCCTTGCCGCCCTCGATCAGATGGAACAGCTTCACGTAATCGCCCGCCGTATCGGGGAGCATCGCACGCCGCCACGCATAGACAAAGTCCCCGGCCTTCACCGGCTCGCCGTTGGACCACCGTCCGTCACGCCGCAGCTCAAAGGTCCAAGTCTTGCGGTCATCGCCCACGCGCCACCGCACCGCCGCCGCTGGCAACTTGTCGTAACCCTCGCTGAACAGGTCGTTGCGGACCAGCGTCTCAAAGAGAATCGCCGCCACGCGCAGGTCCTGGGCCCAGCTCATGCGCGAAAGGTCCAGCGTCGTCAGGTCGCCGCGATTGATGAACGTGAAGTCCGCCCGTGGCAGCGGCCGCTCCGCCGCCACCAGCCCGGCCAACAGCACCAGCAGCACCGCCATTACCAAAATTACGCGTCGCATAGCCCAAGCCTACGCGAACCCGAGGGCCTTGCTTGAGTACCTCTGACCTTCCGACCGGGCGCTGCCCGCTCGCCTTTGCCCGCAACACACCCCTTGACGCGCACGCAATTCCCTGCGATGCTGCACGCGTGCCACGCCCACGAACAACCTTGCTGCTTGCGTGCTCGGCGGCACTCGCCGCGTTCGCCGCGCTCGCCGGGTGGTCACTAGCCACCTGCGCCACAACCAGCACAGCGCCGAGCTCGCCTTCATCCACCGATCTCACCGCACCGCTGCCGCAGCCCGCCGCGCCGAAGCTCCATGAGTTCCCAGTCACCCACGCCGACGGCACGGCGCCGCCAGGCGCGTTCTCCGACGCACGACGCGGGCCCGGCGGCGAGCGTGGCTTCGAGTGGGGCGTCCGCCCCGATTACTTCCTTGGCCTCCGCGGCGACCTTGACGCCCTCGCCCGCGTCGAACGCCTCTGCGATCAAACCCTCGCCGCCGACCCCAACCACGCCGAGGCCATGGCCTGGAAGGGCAGCGTCCTCGCGGTCCGCAGCGGTCGCGCCTACCGCACGCTGGCAATCGGCACCGGGCGCCGACTGTGGGATGAGTCAGTCAAGACTCTCGCGCGAGCCCGCGCACTTGAGCCGCAGAACTCCACCGTCACGCTCGCGCGCGGGCAGTGCCTGATCCACATGGCCGGGTTCCACCTTGATCGGCGCGTGCGCCGTGAGCTGACGGCCCTTGGCGTGCAAGACCTGCTCGAAGCCTGGCCGCTGATTGCGCCGCACTTTGACCAGTGGGCCCCCGCCGAGAAGGGCGAGTACTGGACCGCGCTGGCCGCCGGGCATGACCGCCTTGGCCATAGTCAGCAGGCCCGCGAGCTGTTCACGCGCGTGCGCACCGAGCTGCCCGGCACCACGCACGCCCAGCGCGCCCAAGACTGGCTGAACGCCGACCGGTAGCGGTGCTGTACATGTGCCCGCTTGTGCCTCTACACGCGAACACCATACCTTTGCGCACAAACACCGATATAAGCGACCACTTACTTGCAAGCGATCCTGTAATAGCCTCTGTGATGGGCGTGGATGGCCCTGGCAGCCCGCGCCGCGCGACCCGACCCGCGGGTGGACGGGCCCCGCCGCAGCGATCCTGGGCGATCGTAGCGATCCGCGCCGAACTGCGCGTTGGTGCGCACTTTGCCGACGTTCTTACAACCCCGTGCTGCCAAAGCCGCCGCTGCCGCGCTGCGTGTCGTCAAGGTTCTCAACCACGCTGACGCTCGCGCGGGCCACGGGGGCGACGACGATCTGGGCCACCCGCATGGCGTGCTCAACCACGAACGCCTCACGCCCAAGGTTGATAAGGGCCACGACCATCTCGCCGCGGTAGTCACTATCGACCGTGCCGGGGCTGTTGGGGATCGTGATGCCGTGCTTGGTGGCGAGGCCTGACCGCGGGCGGACCTGCAGCTCAAAGCCGCTCGGAAAGCTGACGGCGAAACCCAGCGGAACCTTGACGATCTGCCCGGGCGCGACGCGGATCGTCTCGCCCTCGGGCAGGCACGCGGCGACGTCCATGCCCGCAGAACCGGCGGTCTGATACTGCGGGAGCGTGCAGCGCGGCGAGAGACGCTTGAGCTGGAGAGGGCAGTGCCGTGGGTTCACCCAAGGAATGTAGCGAGGTTTGGCGGCAAGCGGGGCCGCAGCCGCGCGGTGCGCGGTGCGCGGACGGTACGATCAGCTTTGGCGGCGACACCGGCCGCGATGGTGTGTTGGGCACGTGTGCGAGAGGGGCGGAGTCATGGGTTCTGTGACGGCTCGTGTGCGGTTTTGGTTGTTTGCGGGCTTGAGTGCGGCGGTGGTGCCGTGCGCCGCGGCGCTCACGCTGCAGGCTGGCGGCTGCGCGAACATCTCCAGCTCGCGGCAGCACCTTGATGGTCAGGACCGCTCGGGTTCGCTGGGCGAGGGGCCCGGCGCGGTGCCGACGGACGTGCGCGGGAAGGTCGAGATCAGGTGGAACCGCTGGGGCGTGCCGTTTGTCGAGGCCGAGCGCGATGATGACGTCCCGTACGCGATGGGGCTGGTGCACGCGCAGCTTCGGCTTGGGCAGCTTGAGCTGCTGCGGATGGCGGCCAAGGGCCGGCTGAGCGAGATGGGCGGGCCGATCGCCATCGACTTTGACGTGCTGATCAGGCAGATTGGGTTTGGGGCCGCAAGTGAAGAGACGCTGGCGCTGATGGCCACCCAGCGCCCTGACACGCGCGCGTGGCTTGAGCGGTACGTCCGAGGGATCAACGACTACAAGCGCACGATGGAGGGCCGCCCGCTGGAGATGCGGCTGCTGGCGATCCCCGACGAGGAGTGGACGGCGGCGGACGTGCTGACGGTCGGGCGCGTCGCGTGCATCGACATCAACTGGGCGGCGTTCGTGACGTACCTGCGCAACCGCGACGAGCCGGGCTTTTTAGAGCTTTGGCAGCGCCTGGTGGCGCACGGGCAGGGCTCGATGCCGAGCTTCGGGCCGCAGGTCCCGCTGCCGCTCTCATTGATGGGCGAGGTGAGCAAGAGCGGCAGCAACAGCTGGGTGGTCAGCGGTGCGCGGCGCGCGTCAGCGCGCGGCGGCGCAAACCAGCCCAGCGCAGGCCAAGCGGGCGCGGCGCTGATTGCCAGCGACCCGCACGTGGGCTTCAACGTCCCGGGCCTGTGGATCGTCGCGGGCTATCGATCGCCGGGGTTTGAAGTGCTGGGCCTGCAGATCCCCGGCGTGCCGGCGGTGCTGCTGGGGCGTAACCAGCGGATCGCGTGGGGTGGCACGAACATGGTCGGGCTGTCGTCGGCGGCGTTTGATGTCTCAAGCTTGCCGCCCGAGGCGTTCACCACGCGCACTGAGAAAATCAAGGTGCGCCTGTGGCCGACGGTAGAAAGGACGTGGCGCGAGACGCCCTTTGGCGGTGTGATCACCGACGGGAGCGTGCTGAGCTCTGGCGGCGGCGCAAAGGCGACGGGCCCGGTGGCGATGATGTGGCGCGGGCGGCGGCCCAGCGACGAGATCAGCGCGTTTTTGGACGCGAACCGCGCGCAGGATTGGGCGCAGTTCAAGTCCGCGTGGGCGTCGTACGCCGTAAGCGCGCAGAACATGCTGTACGCGGACGTAGAGGGGAACATCGGGCAGTTGCTGGCGATGGAGTTTGACCCGGCGGCGGGGCGGACCGCTTCGCTGCCGCTGGGGGATCCGAAGAACCCGGCGCACCGCTGGGGCACGGCGCTCAAGAGCACGGACTTGCCGTCAACGCTCAACCCGGGCAGCGGGTACCTGGTGAGCGCGAACAACCCGCCGGTGCGGACCGACCCGCCGGTGACGCTGCTGACGAGCGCGAACGACCGTGTCTGGCGGATCGGCGAGATGATCGAGGGTGACACGGAGCAGAGCGTGGCCTCGCACGCCAGGCATCAGCTTGATGTGTACTCACGCGCGAGCCACAGGCTGGCGCAGGTCGTGGCGGCACAGGCCGCGGGTCTCGAGCTGCGGCAGGGCTCGCAGGCGGGGCGGGCGGCTGAGGTGATTGGCGCGTGGGACGGGCGTTACAGCGTGGACTCGCAAGGCGCGGCGATGGTGCACCGGCTGATGTACCACTTGGCGCAGGAGTATTACGCCAAGCGGTACGGGCGCAAGAGCCGTGATTTCCTGCTGGGCAGCGTGGCGCTGGCGGCGTTTATGGCTGAGGACCTTGAGAGCGGGGCGGCGACGGGCGAGCTTGGGCGGGCGCTGCGACTGGCCGCGAGCGACACGCCCGAGGGGACGACCTGGGGCGATGTGCACCGGCTGCGGGTGACGCACTGGCTGGGGAACATCCCGGTGCTTGGGGGCATGTACCGCTACGACGAGATGGGCGTTCCGGGGAACCTGACGACGGTCTTCAAGACGGCGACGAACGTCGGGCCCGGCGTGCAGCAGTCGCGGTTTGGCGCGAGCGCGCGGCACGTAAGTGACCTGGCGGACCCGGATGAGAACTACTTTGTGCTCATGGGCGGGCAGGACGGGAGCACGGCGAGCGCGAACTTCATCGACCAGGTGCCGATGTGGCAGGCCGGAGAGATGATCCGGGTGCCGATGCGGGCTGAGAGCGTGGCGCGTGAGTTTCCGACGGTCGTGACGCTGCTGCCGGGGCAGGTGGCGCGGACGCTGCGGGCGGGCGGGGTGAGTGGCGGTGGCGGTGGCGGGGGCGGTGGCGGGGGCGAGCGGGAGAAGAGCCCGGTGCCGTGAATGTGCCTGTGCTGGGGCGAAGGTTGAAGGGTCCGGGGTTGAGGCCAAGTTCGCCAAGCTCTCGGCGCAGCGGTTGGGGCTAGCCCAAGAAGTCCGGGGTAGTGAGCGTGCAGACGATCCGACCCGAGCGCGGGAGCGTATAAAGACGCTGTGGCCGTGAAGGTTCAAAGACGGTACCCGTTGCACAGCGTGTTCTTCGCGTACACGCTGGTGACGCTGCTGCTGGCCGTCGGCGCATTCAACGCCAACAACAACCTGCTCTTCTGGCTGTTCGGGCTGTCTTTGGGGCTGCTGATGACCTCGGGGATTGTCAGCGGGACGATGATGATGGCACTGCGCGTTGAGCGGCTGGGGATCGAGGCAGAGCCGGCGGGCGGCGCGGTGCGTGTGCGTTACCGCGTCAGCAACACGGGGCGGTGGTTGCCGATTTTTGCGGTGACGGTGCATGAGCGGCTGGAGGCCGAGCCAACGGCGGTTGGCGGCGATAACGCGCGTGCGGGCGAAGCGGGCGCGGGCGACTCGCGCTTGGCGCTGGTGCGGTGGGCGGGCGTTGACTTCGAGCCGCGGGCATATGTGTCACATGTGCCGGCGCGAACGAGCGTGATTGTGGAGGGCCTGGCGCTGAGCACGGGGCGCGGGCGGCTTGTGAGCACGGGGTGGGAGGCGGTCACGACGTTCCCGTTCGGGTTCATCAAGAAGAGCCTGTGGCACGCGGCGGCGGCGAGCGTGGTGGTGCCGCCGCGGCGTGAAGAGGTTGATGCGGGGCTTGTTGAGCAGGGCGGCGGCCGGTCAAGCGGTGGCGTGAGCGATCGGACGATGGACCGCGACGGGTACGAGCTGGTTGGTGTGCGGCCGTATGGGCCGGGCGATCCGCCGCGGCTGGTGGCGTGGCGTGCGAGTGCGCGGCTGGGGCCCGGTGAGCTGGTGGTCAAGCAGACGGCAACGGGGAGCCCGCGGCGCTTGCGTGTGGTGCTGACGCTACGGCGCGCGGCGCGTGAAGAGGCCAGCGAGCTGGCGATTGCGCGGGCCGCGGCGCTGCTGCGGCTGGCGCACGAGCGGCGGATGGTGACGGGGCTGAGCGTGTGGACTGACTTTGGCTACGGGCTGGACGTGGCGCCTGGTGCGGCGGCGGGCGGCGCGTGGGCGCTGATCAACGAGCTGGCGCTGTTGAAGCTGCCGGCAGGGAGTGTTGGGGGCGCGGACGCTGGCACGGGCGGCGCGGGTGCGAGCAGTGAAGGTGCGAGCAGTGAAGGTGCGAGCGGTGAAGGTGCGAGCGGTGTGCGGTTCTTTGGCGCAGGTCATCGCGGGTCTGCGGGGGATGTGGTGTTGCGGGTGGAGGCTGACGGCGCGGTTGGTGCTTCGGATCGTGGGGCTGATCGTGCTGCCGGGCGCGCCGAGGGCCGCGGGGCGGGCAGGAGGGCGGCACCTTGACGGGCGAGCGGCGGGCCATGGCGTGCGTGACACTGACGGCCTTGATGGCGCAGTGGAGCTACGCGATCGCGGGCGAGAAGCCGCTGTTCTTTGTGCTTGGTGCGGGGGTGGCGCTGCTGAGCACGTGGGTGGTTGAGCGTCGGCTGACGGGGCAGCCGCCCGTGCCGGGTTGGCTGCTGAACACGCTGGTGGTTTTGGCGGCGCTGAACCTAATCTGGGAGTTTCTGCGGCCCGATCGCCAGGACGTGATCAGCCGCCTGAGCGACTTTTTGAGTTTGGTAATGCTAACGAAGATGCTGGACCGTCGGCGTGTGCGTGACGAGCGGCAGCTGCTGAGTTTATCGGTGTTTGTGACCCTTGGCGCGGTGCTGACGGGGCAGAGCCTGGGGCTTGGGCTGGCGCTGCTGGCGATGACGCCGCTGGCTGTGTGCTCTGCGGTGATGCTGCAACTGCTGGCGTCGGGCGAGGGTCAGCGTGAGAGCGTGGCGCGTGCGGGCACGGCGCGCGAGGGCGAGGCGCTACGGCGACGGTGGGTTGAGCTGCGGACGATGCGCAGCGCGTGGCGGCTTGGGGTGCTGTGCGTGATGGCGGGGGCGGCGGGCGGCGTGGTTGTCTTTATGCTCGCGCCGCGGCAGGTGGCGGGGCAGCTTGGTGGCGTGGGCGGGGCGCGGACGGGCTCGGGGAGCGTGACTGGGTACCGCGACCAGTTCAGGCTGGGCGAGTCGGGTCTTTTGAGCCAGAGCAACGAGCCGGTGATGGACATTTTGGTGCGTGACGGGCTAGGTGGCGAGGTGCGTGAGCTGAGCGCGCCGCTGTACTTGCGCGGGAACGTGCTGACGCGGTACGACGCGCAGAGCGGGCAGTGGACGCGCGGTGGGCCGGGCACCGAGAGCGAGCTGGACCCGGGCACGCGGGTCGGCAGCGGGTCTATGGCCGTGGGCGACCGGTCGTCTGGACGTGTGGCGATGACGGTTGAGATCTCGCAGCGGTCGGCGCAGGCGAGCCAGCTCGCGCCGCTGTTTGCGCCGCTGCGGGTGGTGCAGGTCAAGGGGCCGAGCCAGTCAACACTGCGGTTTGATGCGGGCACGACGCTGCTGAGCGGGAACTGGGCGGGCGGGCGTTTGGCGTACACGGTGGTCTCGATGAGCGGGTATACCGAGCGGAACGCGCGGGCGGCGCGGGTTGACACGTCGGCGGTGCCGGCGGCGGCGCGTGAGCTGGCGCAGGAGGTGCTGCGGTCGGCGCGGGTGGTGCTGCCGGCGGAGGGCGAGCTGGCGGAGGCGTCGGTGGCGCGTGCGGCGGCGCAGGCTGTCAGCGGGCATTTGCGTCGGTCGTTCGGGTACACGCTGGAGATGCAGGGCCCGCCTGAGGGCAGCGGCATGGACCCGCTGACGTACTTTTTGACCGAGCGTCGTCAGGGGCACTGCGAGTACTTCGCGGCGGCGATGGTGGCGATGCTGCAGGGTGTGGGTGTGCCGGCGCGGGTGGTGACGGGGTATGTGGCGCAGGAGTTCAACGACCTGACGGGGCACTTTGTGGTGCGTCAGAGCGACGCGCACGCGTGGGCGGAGGTGCAGATCGAGGCGGGGCGGTGGGAGAGCTTTGATCCGACGCCGCCGGCGGGGTTGCTGGTGACGCAGCGCCGCGAGGGTGGCGTTGGGGCGTGGGTGCGGCAGGTGTGGGAGGCGGTGGAATTTAGTTGGCTGGACAACGTGGTGGCGTATGAGAGCGGCGTGAAGATCGACCTGGTCGCGCCGCTTTCAAGCCGGCGCGGGAGCGAGGCGACGGCGCGGCTGACGCGGAGTGTGAGCGGCGTGCAGAGCTGGGTGCGTCGGAACTTGCCGGGCGACACGCTGGTGGGCGTGGTGGTGGTGGTGGTGGGCGCGGTGGTGGCGCTTGGGTTGGTGGTGCTGGCGGCGCGGGGGTTGGTGCGCGCGGTGGGGTGGCTGGCGCGGCGCTGGGGACTGCGCGGGTGGCTGGCACGCTGGGGCCTTGCGCGGGGCCAGCGCGGCAGCAGTGGCCCGGTGGTGACGGCGCAGACGAAGTTCTTCGCCGAGATGCTGACGGCGCTTCGGCATGGCGGGCTTGCGAAGCCAACGTTCTTGCCGCCGATGCTGCACGCGCGCGGGGCGGTTCGGGTGGCGAACGCGCCAGCGGGCGGCGCGGCGGAGGGGCTGACGGGGCTGTATTACGCGGCGCGGTTTGGCGGGCGCGAGCTGAGCGAGGCCGAGCGGGCGCAGGCGGCGGCGGCGCTGCTGGACCTGCGACGGGCGCTAGAGCCGCAGCGGAAGCAATGAGGGGAAGTGGGGAGGGAACGCGGAGGCGCGGGGGCGCGGAGCGGGGAGTGGGAGCAGAACACTCAAAGGGCACAAACAGCGCGAAGGACAGAGCGTGAAGGACAGAGCCCGATGGCAAGAGAGGGTGGGAGAGGTTTGGATGTTGGTGCTCGTAGGTGAGCGGGGCGAGGGACCAGGCGGTTTGAAAGCCCGCCCTGCGGGAGTCAAATGTCGCCTTCGGTGGGCACCGTCGCCGGGATCGAGCCGATAATGGTGCTGTGAGCGAACGGGTGGAGCAAGCTGATGTTGGGCGCGGGGGCGAGGTTGATCGCGCGCGGTCGCCGTACACGCTGGGCGAGAAGGTGCGGCGAGCGCTGTGGATGCTGGTGGGGCAGCGGCTGCTGTGGGCGAGCTTTCACAACTGGTACGGCGTGCGGCGTGCAATCTTGCGCGTGTTCGGCGCGCGGGTTGGCGTGGGCGTGCGGGTTCGGGCGAGCGTGCTGGTGGAGCAGCCGTGGAACCTGAGTTTGGGCGCGTTTAGCAGCGTGGGTGATCGGGCGATTTTATATTGTCTTGGGCGGGTGGAGATCGGCGCGCGGGCGGCGCTGAGCCAGGGCGTGCACGTGTGCGCGGGGACGCACGACTACACGCGGGCGGATATGCCGCTGCTGAGGCCGGGGATTGTGATTGGTGAGGACGCGTGGGTGGCGGCGGATGCGTTCATCGGTCCGGGCGTGCGTGTCGGCGCGCGGTGCGTGGTGGGCGCGCGGAGCGTGGTGGTCAAAGACCTTGAGGCCGGCTGGGTGTACGCGGGGAACCCGGCGCGGAAGCTGAAGGTGCGCGGGGTGGAGGTGGTTTGAGGGGCGGGTTGGCGATGACCGGAGGTGGGTAGAGGAAGTGAGTGGATGGTGGGAGGACTCGGGCAGGATGAAATCCTGCCCTGCGCGAGGCCAAGACAGGCAGGATTAAATCCTGCCCCACGGGAGGCGAGGGCAAGAACGCGCACGCAATGTTGCACTGTGAGCGCGCGTTACTTAACGCGGCGTTTGGCCTTGACGCGGTCGGCGGGCGGCAGGCGGACGTCACGCGCGAGGCCGACGGCGGCCATGGCGCGGATGAGCCAGTAACTGACGTCAAGCTCCCACCATGCGAGCCCGTGGCGCGCCGAGGCGGGGAAGGCGTGATGGGTGTTGTGCCAGCCCTCACCCATGGCCAAGATGCCCATGACCAGGTTGTTGCGGCTTTCATCGTGGGTGTTGAAGGGCTGGCGGCCCCAGAGGTGGCAGACGGAGTTGACGCTGAAGGTCACGTGGTGGACGAAGAAAACGCGCAGAAGTCCGCCCCAGAGCAGGGCCATCAGCGCGCCGAACCAGGTGCCGGTGACGGCGAGGCCGACGACGGCGGGGATGATCAGGCTGAGGATGGCCCACATGCCGAAGTACTTGCTGACGGAGCGGACGACGGGGTCGGCCAGCAGGTCTGGCACGTAGCGGTTCATGGCCTCACGGTCTGGGCCGTCGGTAAAGAACCAGCCGAGGTGTGAGTGGTACATGCCGCGAAGGGCGCCCTTGAAGCCGTCGCCGAATGCGTGCGGCGAGTGCGGGTCGTCGGGCGCGTCGGTGTGCTGGTGGTGGCGGCGGTGGGTAGAGACCCACTGGAGGATCGAGCCTTGGATGGCCATAGATCCCAGGACGCCCAGGACGCCGGAGACCACGGGGCCGGCCTTGAAGGAGCGGTGGGTGAAGAGGCGGTGGTAGCCCAGGGTGATGCCGAGGGTGGTGATGACGTACCCGCCGAAGAACATGGACAGGTTGAGCCAGCTAAAGGGCGAGTGCCAGATCATGATGACGGCGGCGATAAGGCCCAGGAAAGGGACGACGACGGCGACCACGTTGGCGACGATGGTTGACGCCGGGGGACGGTGATAGGCGGCTTCGATGTCAGGGGTCACTGGTGATGGTGCCTCGATCGAGAGCGAGAGGGTCATCGCGTCAACGACCACCGGCGAGCGAGCGACATCAAGCGTTGGCGAGGCGGTCATGGCTGATGGGTCCTTCTGGGGCGGGTGGGCGCGTTGATCGTACCTGCGTTTGGCGCGAGTATTTACGCGGCGCGGGGGCGGATTGTGCGGGGGGCTGGTCCCTGATCGGGGACGCCGGTGGGGCGCTGCGGGGCGCTGCGGGGCGCGGGCAAGGTCGGAGTTGGGCGGAGGCGGGGCGGGGTGGTCGCTAGGATGGAGCATGAGCGAAGGCACGCGCGTTGATGGCGGGGGCGTTGAGAGCCTTGGAGTGGAGAGCTTGGGCGGCGAGGTGCAGGCGCAGCTGGCCGACGCGCGGGCGAACATTGAGCGCCTGCGTGTCGAAGTGCACAAGGTGATTGTGGGTCAGGACGCGGTGGTGGACCAGATCCTGACGGCGATTGTCTGCCGCGGGCACGCGCTGGTGGTGGGCGTGCCGGGGCTGGCCAAGACGCTTTTGATCAGCACGCTGGCGCGGACGCTGAGCCTTGGGTTTAGCCGCGTGCAGTTCACGCCTGACCTGATGCCCAGCGACATCACGGGCACGGAGGTGATCGAGGAGGACAAGGCGACGGGCAGCCGTAGCCTGCGGTTTGTCAAGGGCCCGATCTTTGCGAACGTGATTTTGGCTGACGAGATCAACCGGACGCCGCCGAAGACGCAGGCGGCGCTGCTTGAGGCGATGCAGGAGCGGCAGGTGACGGTGGGCGGTGTGCAGCACGCGTTGCCGCGGCCGTTCTTCGTGCTGGCGACGCAGAACCCCATCGAGCAGGAGGGGACGTACCCGCTGCCCGAGGCGCAGCTCGACCGGTTCATGTTCGAGATCAAGATCGGCTACCCCAGCGAGGACGAGGAGCTGGCGATTGTGCGTCGGACGACCGGCGGGGGGCTCTCGCAGGTCGAGGCGGTGCTGAGCGCCGAGCAGATCGAGCGCGTGCAGGAGCTGGTGCGGATGATGCCGACGGCGGACCATGTGATCCGCTATGCGCTGCGGCTGGTGCGTGCGACGCGGGTGAGCGAGCCGCTGGCGCCGGGGGCGGTGCGTCCGAAGATGGTGCAGCAGTACGTGAGCTGGGGTGCGGGCCCGCGGGCGAGCGAGTACTTGATCTTGGCGGCCAAGGCGCGGGCGCTGCTGACTGGCGCAACGCACGTGACGCCTGAGCATGTCCGCGACGCGGCGAAGCCGGTGCTGCGGCACCGGGTGATGCTGAACTTCAACGCCGAGGCGGACATGGTGCCCAGCGACGCGATCATTGATGCGCTGGTGAAGGAGACGCCGGTGGAGAGCGCCGGCGCGGGAGAGTCGCGCCTGATGGACGCGGGGCTGCGAAAGTAGGGGAAGGGAACGCGGGAACGAAGGCAAGAGGGACGAGGGGAAGGCGAAGGCAAGCCTTCGATCTTGCTTGCTTCGTAAGTTGTACGTCACGCTGGTTTTTGGCTCGAGGCCGGGCCGTCGGCCTGATGGCAGGGTGAAATATTGCCCCGGGCCAGGCGCAAACTAGGGTAGCGGGTTTATTTTCCGCGCCCCGGGCGGCAAAGGCCAGAACAGCGTCAGTGACCGAGTTCAGCCCGCGGTGCCGACGAGTGTGTTGTTGTCGGGGAAGCGTTTCATCGCGGCCAAAAGCTGCTCGACCTGCACGTGCGGTGGCATAGAGAGCAGGCGGCGGCGCAACGCGTTGACGGTTTTGTTGGTGCGGTCGTCAAGGATGAGCTCTTCCTTGCGTGTGCCGCTGGCCGCGAGGTTGATGGCGGGGAAGAGGCGCCGCTCGGCGATCTTGCGGTCGAGGATGAGCTCCATGTTGCCGGAGCCCTTGAACTCTTCGAAGATGACCTGGTCCATCTGGCTGCCGGTATCGACCAGGCACGTGGCGATGATGGTGAGGCTGCCGGCGTCCTCGGTGTTTCGCGCGGCGCCGAAGATCTGTCTTGGAACTTCGAGGGCCTTGGCGTCGATGCCGCCGGACATCGTGCGACCGCTGCTGGCGTAGCGGCGTGAGTTGTTGAACGCGCGTGCGAGGCGTGTGATGGAGTCAAGGACGACCACGGTGTGCCGCCCGGCCTCGACCATGCGTTTGCAGAGGTCCATGGCGCCGACGGCCAGCGAGACGTGCCGCTCGGTGGTGTGGTCGTTGCTGGAGGCGAGGACTTGGGCGCGGGGCGAGCCGTCGGGGTGGTTGCCGAAGGCCTTGAAGGTGCGTGAGAAGTCGGTGACCTCTTCGGGCCGCTCATCGATGAGCAGTGCCAGGACGGTGACGTCTGGGTGGTTGTGGGCGATGGCCTGCGAGATGTCTTTGAGCAGCGTGGTTTTGCCGGCCTTTGGCGGCGAAACGATCAGCGCTCGTTGCCCGCGACCGATGGGGCAGAAGAGGTCGATGAGGCGGCAGGTATCGGGGCAGCCGCGGTACTCGAGGGTGAGCCTCGGCTGAGGGTCGATGACGGTGAGGTCCTCGAAGGCCTTGATGAACGGGGCGCGGGCGGGGTCAAAGCCGGTGATCGAGACGGGGTAGTCTCGGCGCGGGCCCTGACGCTGCGGCGGCTGCTGCTGGAACTGCTGTTGGTTGTGCTGGTGACTCTGCTGGTGGTTGTGCTGGTGGGCGGGCGGGCGCTGCTGATGGTGATTCTGCTGCTGCTGCCGCTGGTTGTTCTGCCACTGCGAGTGCTGCTGTTGGCCCTGGTTCTGCTGCTGGCCCTGGTTCTGCTGCTGACCCTGGTTCTGGCCCTGGCCCTGGTTCTGCTGCTGACCTTGTGTCTGGTGCTGCTGCTGCTGTTGCTGCAGCGGCCTTTGACCGCTCGGTTCCGGTGGCGCTTGGGTGTTGGGCGCTTGCGCGCTTTGCGTTTGGGTGTCGGCTGCGGGCGCGTTGGCAGCGGGCGGGTTGCCACTGGGGTCAGTGGGCGGCGATGCTTCCGCGGGCGGAGCGCCGGCGTTTGGCCCGCGGCCGCGGCGTTTGCGGCGCTTGCGGCGCTTCTTAGTACTGGGGCTGTCGCCCTGCGGCGCGGGTGGCTGATTGTGGTCTGGTGCTGGCTGGTCCAACGGGGTCGCTCGGGGTTGTTGTGCTGTGGAGGCTTGGAGTCTGCCAGCGGGCGGATCGGCGTTGGCACGCGCACTGAGGCGGCGGGCCGGGGTCGTCCGGTGGCGGGTGCCGCGTTGCGTTCAATCGCTCGGCGGCGGTCTGTGTCGACCTCGGGGCCACGAGGGCGCCCGGGTCACGTTGTCAAAGCGGGCCCGGCGTGCGCCCTTGTTGGGCGCGGCGCGGGGAAGGGCGTTGCAAGGCTGGCCAATGATCAGTCTGCGGTGCGTTGTGCGCCCAACGGACGATCGTGGGCCGTGCCTTGCGGAGGAGAGCATAGCGTGGTCGGGGCGGTGCGGCGGGGGTTTGGGATGGCTTGAGCGCGAGAGGCCCTAGCGGTGGTGAGTGCGCGGTGCCTAGCCACTAGCGCGTGCGCGCGTTTGGTGGTGGTCTGGTTGTTCGCCGTGCGTCCACTGTTTGTGCACCGTGTTTACTCGATCTGACAGATGATGGGCGAAGCGTGTGAAGTGGGCGCGCGAAGGATTGACAGGAAGGCGATTTGCCCGTACCGTCGCCTCCTTCACGCGGGAGTAGAGCGCTCGTGCATCCTGTTCAAACCAAGCGGGCAGTTGTCAAGGTCAATCCGGATGCGGAGCTGTGGTCTGCGCTGCTGAAGTACATGCGGGCGCACCAGGCGGCGATATGCCGCCAGTGGTTCGACCATCTTGAGCCGCTGGGCGTGGGCGCCGGGGTGCTGCGGGTGAGGGCGCACAGCGATGTGCATCGCGACTACCTCCAGCGTGCCTGCGTGGGTCCGTTCAACGACGCGGCACAGGTTGCGACGGGGCGGCTGATCAGCGTGCGGTTCTACGGGCCCAATGAGCACGTTGAGGTCGCGACGGGCGTGACGACACCTGGCCCTGCTGTTGGCGCTGGTGCAAACGGCGTTGGCACGGGCGGCGCTGCCATGCGCGGCGTTAGTGGTTCAGAGGGCGCGACTTCGGCGGGGCACGCAGAGTTTGGCGGCCAAACATCCAACGGCGGGCAGGGCAACGGTCGCACAGGTGCGACGGCACTTGACGCGGGAGAGGCTGGTCTACACCGGGCCGCGCAGGGCGGCTGGCACAGTGGCGCTCACGGCGCCGCGGGCGCGGGCCACATTGGGGGCCAAAGCGGCGGCGAGCCGGGCAGTGAGCGCGAGGGCGAGAGCGGGCGCGAGGGCGAGGGCGAGGGCGAGGGCGAGCGCGTGGTGCCGTGGTCGGCGATCGAGGCGATGGCGCTGCCGAAGGTGCAGTTCATCAGCGAGCCGCTGTATGACGACGGGCTGGTGCTGAACCCTGACTACGGCTTCGACAACTTCGTAGTCGGGCCCAACAACCGGCTCGCGCACGCGGCGGCGCTCGCGGTGGCGGCCAACCCTGGGCGGGCGTACAACCCGATGTTCGTGCACGGCGACGTGGGCCTGGGCAAGACGCACCTTCTGCAGGCGATCTGCCTGGCGATCTTGGCTCAGCGGCCAGGCGCGGTGATCTATTACACAAGCTGCGAGGGGTTTTTGACGCAGTTCATGGACGCCGTGGCGGCGGGGGCGATGAGCCGGTTCCGCCACAAGTTCAGGCATGTGGACGTGCTGGTGGTCGACGACATCCACTTCCTGGCCAAGCGCGACCGCACGCAGGAAGAGTTCTTTCACACCTTCAACAGCCTGTACCAGTGCCACAAGCAGATCGTGCTGAGCAGTGACGCGCCTCCTGAAGAGATCCCAGACCTTGAACAGCGGCTGGTCTCGCGGTTTAAGGGGGGCCTGATTGCGCCGATCAGCCCGCCGACGTACGAGACGCGCATCGAGATTGTCAAGAACAAGGCGCGGCTGCGCGGGCTTGAGCTGGCGACAGACGTGGCCGAGGCGGTCGCGGCGCGGATCGATACCAACATCCGCGAGCTTGAGGGCGCGGTGACGAAGCTGCAGGTGATGGCGCAGGTTGAGCGGCTCCCGCTGAGTGTCGAGCTGGTCCGTCAGGCGCTGGGCATGCCCGAGCGCAAGGCGGACGCGACGGTTCAGATCCAGACGATCATCAACGCCGTCACGGAATTTTATCAGGTGAAGGTGACGGACCTGCAGAGCAAGCGGCGTCAACGGAGCATCGCGCTGCCGCGGCAGCTCTGCATGTACTTGGCGCGGCGGCACACGCGTTACAGCCTTGAGGAGATCGGCGGGTACTTCGGCGGGCGCGATCACACGACGGTGATGCACGCGGTGCGGACCATTGAGACGCGCGTGAGTACCGACGGCAAGTTTGCGCAGGAAGTAACGGGCCTCGAAGGTCGCCTGCGCGGCGCGTAAGTGAAGCGATTTGGTGACGCGCTCTCGCGGCGCGGACGGGGCCCCGCTTGCATGCCGGCGGGGCTGGCCTGGGCGTGGTCTGGTGCCGTTCGGCGGAGGTCCGGATGCTCACGCACGCTGGTCGCCTCGAATGATCGCTGGATTGCTGGAATCTGCCCTTTTCAAACGGAATGTAATCCTTTGATGTGTCGGCGCAGGGCGCTCAAAGGGGCTCTCTATCATGAGCCTGCAATATCGCTGGCCGGTGACCGCGCGCGTCGCCTCGCTCACTGTTGTGTGCGCAGGGCTCTGGCCCGGTGACATCGCAACAAACCAGCCCGCATGCCAGGGTCGGTGGGACCTGCAGGATGGCGTGTCAGGCGTCGTTCAGTGGTGGTACGGCGGCGTGCAAGGGGCCGACGGCCAACTGATCGCCGACGGCCTGAAGATGTACGTCTCATGGTTGTTCAGCGGCGACCTTCGGGCTGACATCACCGCCGCGATCACGCCGCTTGCCCCGACGCCAGACCTTCATCTCACCAGCGACGATCTGATCCTGTTCATTCGTCGGTTCGTCGCCGGATGCCCGTAGCGACTGTAAATAATAACCCCCGGCCGCGCGTGTGTGCACGGGTCGGGGGTTGGTTCGGACAGCAACGTGAACCGCGAGCGTTACTTGCTCTTGGGGGCGTCCTTGGGGGCCTTGGGCTGGCCGCCGCGGTTGCCGCGCCCGCCCTCTTGCATGCGCTTGCGGATCTCCTCGATCGCAGCCGGGCGTTCATCAACCGGGAGCTGCGCGAGGCGGGCCAAGATGCGGCCCTGGGCGCGCTCAGGCATCTTGCTGATCTGATCCTTGGCGTCGGCGGGCAGTGAGTTAAGCACCTCGGTGCGCTGCTCGGCAGTCAGTGTGGAGGCTTGAACGCCGTTCTTGCGGGGCTCGCCTGCGTTGTCCTGAAGGCGGCGCTTCTGCTGCTCCTTGTAGCGCTCGTCCATCTGCTCGGTGCGGCGCTTCTTGAACTCATCAACCTTGACCTGCACGGCGGACTGCTGATTCGGCTGAAGCAGAGCCCAGATAGCGGTCCGCGCGTCCTCGGCCTTGGGGGCCTTAACGCGAAGCTCTTGCAGGCGGGCCATGATCGCCTCGCGCTGCTTGGGGTCCATCTGGCTCTCGCCTTGCGGACGACCTTCGGGGCCGCCACGACCTTCAGGGCCGCCGGGTCCACGACGGCCTTCGGGGCCGCCCGGGGGCGGGGCCATTTCGTCCATCGGCTCGCCGCCGTTGCGCTCGGGGCGGTCGCCGCGCGGCGCGCCGGTGCGATCAGTGCGCTGCGGGCGCTCAGCGCGGCTGCCGGGGCCACGGCCGGGGCCATCGGGGAAGAAGCCATTCTCACGCAGCAGGCGGCCGACCTCGGGGTTGTCGCGGACGAGGCCCTGCAGCTCTTCGCGGTGCTGCTCCATGAAGCCGCGCTGGCTGTCGGAGAACTCCTTGTCAATCTTCACAACGTCGCCCATCTGCTGGTCGTTCATGCGGAGGGCCTCAGCGGCGGATGGGCCGAGGGTCTCGCGCAGCATGCCCATGAACGCGCGGTGGGGGATGGGCATCACGCCGCCGCGGCGCGGATCGCGGCCCTGCTCGCCAAACGAGCCTTCGCCAGCGGGGGTCGTGCGATGCGGGACGCTGGGGCCCTTAAGCGCGTCGGCGGGCTCGTCGGCGTGCGCGGTGCTCACCGTCAGGGCACCAAGGCCGAGAGCGCTCAGGCCTAGTGAAAGGCCCGCGGCAAGGTTGAGCGTGAGTGTGCGGGTCAGATTGCGAGTTGGGCCAGAGGCGTTGAGGCGGTTCATGTGTGCTCCAGTGCTTGATGCCAGCGGCGGGTCCTGATGATTCCGCGGCCCTTGTGTGCCAGCAGAACGTACGGCCACTGCGCGTATTGCCCGGCCAGCTGCACAGCCAACACCGATAGCTTGCCCAATCGCCACGAGCCGACCCGATCAGGGCCCAGACACAGGGAGGGCCTGGGTTGCCACGTACGATCGAGCGTGCTGGGCCTTGGGCCGCTTTCAGTAGGGAGACAATCAACCATGAGCTTGAGCAAGCAGGACGTGATGGCGGCGCTGTCGGGAGTAGAGCTAACGGGTGAAGGCGGTGCACTAGTCAGCGCGGCCCAGATCGTGCTCCGGTGCAGCGCGTGCGACGGCGTGGTAAGCGTGAAGCTCAACGTCGCCACTTTGCCCGCCGGGCGTCAGCAGGCGGCGGTGCGAACAGTTGAAGGCGCGCTGCGCGCGTGGGCGGCCAGCAATGGGCAGACAATCACACAACTGACGGTGGAACTGGTCGGCGCTGCGCCGGCTGGTGCAGGCGGTGGTGTAGGTGGTGGCGCTGCGCCGGCTGGTGCAGGCGGTGGTGAAAGTGGCCGGACGATCTCACTGGGTCAGGCACCTGGGCAAAAGCCGCCGACCAAGCCCGCGGGCGTTGCGGGTGCCCAGAGTGGTGGTGCCCAGAGTGGTGGTGCCCAGAGCGGTAGTGCCGGTGGTGCTGGTGGTGGTAGCGGGCAGAGCCGCGCGCCGAGCTTGCCGGGCGTCAAGCACGTTATTGCCGTGGGCGCTGGCAAGGGCGGCGTGGGCAAGAGCACCATCGCGGTCAACCTGGCCGTCGGTCTCGCGCAGCGCGGGCATGCTGTGGGGTTGATGGACGGGGACATCTACGGGCCGAGCCTGCCGACGATGCTGGGGCTTGAGTCTTTGAGCGCCAATCTGATCGGCAACATGCTGCAGCCGTTCTATGTGCACGGGGTCAAGAGCATGACCATCGGCAAGCTGGTGGACGCGGAGAAGCCGCTGATCTGGCGTGGGCCGATGGCGCACGGGGCGTTCAAGCAGCTGGTTGAGCAGACCGAGTGGGGCGAGCTTGACTACTTGATCATCGACCTGCCCCCGGGCACGGGCGACGTGGCGCTGACGATGGCGCAGCTGTTGAAGCTGAGCGGGGCGGTGGTGGTGTGCACGCCGCAGCGGGTGGCGCAGGATGACGCGGTGCGGGCGCTACGGATGTTCCAGCAGCTGAGCATCGAGGTGCTGGGCGTGGTTGAGAACATGAGCTACTTCATCGGTGACGACGGGAAGGAGTACGACATCTTTGGTCGTGGCGGGGCCGAGCTGATGGCCCAGCGGACCGGCGTCCCGTTCCTGGGCAGCGTGCCCATCGTCATGAAACTGCGCGAGAACAGCGACGAGGGCGACCCGTCGGCGAACTTCAAGGGCTCCACGGCACTCTCGCGCGCGCTCGAGAACGTCTGCCGGAACGTCGAGGGCCAAGTCGCGCTCGGGTCGTTCCGCCAGCCCATGGGCGGGCCGACGCTGCGCGTGAGTTGATCGCGTGAGCTAAGCGCGTGAGCTGATTGAGTGAGCTGAGCGGGGCGGGGCGCATGGCAGTGGGTCGAGGCTGGTGCCCCCCACTACCATCGGCCTTGCCCCAAGGGCGGGGCGTGCAAAGGAGCGGGTATGGCGTGGCTGCGTGTGGTTGATGCGCTTAAGGCTGAGGTCGGCGAGGCCGTGACAATCAAGGGCTGGGTGCGGACGCGCCGCGATAGCAAGGCTGCGGGCGGGCTGTCGTTCATCGCCGTCCACGACGGGTCGTGCTTCGACACGATCCAGCTTGTGGCCTTGGGCGGCGGTGAGCACGCGCTGCCCAACTTCACCAGCGAGGTTGCCAAGCTCTCAACCGGGTGCGCGGTTGAGTGTGATGGGGTGATCGTGAGCACGCCCAAGGGTGGGCGCGAGGTTCAGGCCCGCGCGCTGCGGGTTATCGGCTGGGTTGAAGACCCGGACACCTACCCGATCCAGCCCAAGCCACACACCATGGAGTATCTGCGCGAGCAGGCCCACCTTCGGGTGCGGACCAACACTTTCGGTGCCGTGGCGCGCGTGCGGCACTGCCTGGCGATGGCGATCCACCGGTTCTTCCACGAGCGCGGGTTCTACTACGTACATACCCCGATCATCACGGCCAGCGACTGCGAGGGCGCGGGGCAGATGTTCCGCGTCAGCACGCTGGACACGATGCGCCCGCTACCGCGCGTGGCCAAAGAGGCGCAGAACGCCGAGGCCATGAAGCACTGCGCTGACCTGGCGGTCAAGGGCAACATGCCGGCGTGGACGTACGGGCAGGTCGACCACACGGGCGACTTCTTCGGCAAGGAGGCGCACCTGACCGTCAGCGGGCAGCTGAACGTCGAGACGTACTGCATGGCGATGAGCCGCGTGTACACGTTTGGGCCGACGTTCCGTGCCGAGAACAGCAACACGAGCCGTCACCTGGCCGAGTTCTGGATGATCGAGCCGGAGATCGCGTTCGCTGACCTTGCCGACGATGCGCAGCTCGCCGAGGACCTGCTCAAGCACCTGTTCCGCACGGTGCTGAGCGAGCGGGCCGACGACATGCGGTTCTTCGCTGAGCGGATCGAGAAGACGGCGGTTGAGCGGCTGTCGCACATTGTGGACAAGCCGTTTTTGCGCCTCACGTACACCGAAGGGGTACGCATCCTCGAAGAGGCGATCGCCAGGGGCCACAAGAAGTTCGAGTTCCCCGTCAAGTGGGGCATCGACCTGCAGAGCGAGCACGAACGCTTCCTCACCGAAGAGCACTTCAAGCAACCGGTCATCCTGACCAACTATCCCAAGGGCATCAAGGCCTTCTACATGCGCCTTGACGACGGCTGCGAGCCCGACCGACAGACCGTCAGCGCCATGGACATCCTCGTGCCCGGCATCGGCGAGATCATCGGCGGCAGCCAGCGCGAAGAACGCCTCGACAAGCTCGACTCACGCCTCGAAGAGATGGGCCTGCACAAGCCGGATTACTGGTGGTACCGCGATCTGCGGCGATACGGAACAACCCCGCACGCAGGCTTCGGCCTGGGGTTCGAACGCCTCGTCCAGTTCGTCACCGGGATGCAGAACATTCGCGACGTGATCCCCTTCCCGCGCGCGCCCAAGCAGGCCGAGTTCTAGAGCACAGGTCTTGCTCCGGGCTGCCGCGTGAGCAACATCGCGTACGGCGGTAATCCAGCCTGCCATCGCCTGCGCTTGCCTTGGCCTACGGGGGCGTGTCCTCCAGCCCGCCAGCGGACGCCGCGTGTCGCCGCACTCATCACCGCCCCCGGCGACTTCGTCGGTGGGGAGGCGGTTATGGCCATTGTTCTTCCTCAACCCAGGTCTAAGGGCGAGGGCAAGGTGCCGCCGTGAGCGAAGCGAGCAAGGCGGAAGGGGCCGGCCCGACCTTGCCCCTGGATGCCTTGATCCCTGGTTCCATACCTCTGTGCTTGAGGGACTCCGAACCGTTAGCCCGGGCAGTGTTACGGCCTTCACCCACGCCCGCTGCTGGCCTCTTCGCCCGCAAATGACCCCGCCAGATCGTCCATGGTGTACCAGCCCGGCGGGCGGTGCGCAAGAAACTTTGCGCAGGTGATGGCGCCGAGGGCGAAGAGGTTGCGCGTGGTGGCGCGGTGCGTCAGCTCGATGACCTCACCGGGCCCGGCGATGGTCACGGTGTGCGTCCCGACGATGTCGCCGGCGCGGATCGAGTGAATGTGCTCGCGAGGCACGGGCTGGCCGGCGCGGGCGATGGCCTCTGCCAAGCGCAGCGCGGTGCCCGAGGGTGCGTCCTTCTTCATCGCGTGGTGGCTCTCGGTGATCGCGACCCCGTACGACGGACCCAGCGCGCGTACCACGCTCTGAGCAGCGCTGGCCAGGGCCGCGATGCCAAGGGAGGTGTTGGGCGTCAGCATCACGGCATGGCGATCGCACAGGCCTCGCAGCGCCGCGACAGCCTCGGCGCCCAGACCCGTGACGCCGACCAGGATCGCGGGCCTACGCACTCCCGTTTCTGGACGACCAAAACCGCTATTTTCTCGTGGTTTTTCGCCATACTTGGCCCTTATGGCGGCGACGGTGGAAATGACTGAGTCGGGGCTTGAGAAGTCAGCGATGACGTGGCCCGCCGCGCCGTGCGCGCCCGCGCTGGCGCCCTCCAGCGCGCCCTCCAGCGCGCCCTCTAGCGCGGCAACCAGGGTCGTGCAGCGCACGCCGGGGTGCCCATCGATGGCGGTGCCATGCGCGCTCGAGCCCGCGCGCGTGATGCCAGCGTGCAGCGCGACGCGCGAGCCGCGCTCGCCTTGGATGGGCGCATCGGCGATGCAGCGCGCGATGGCGCGACCCATCCGACCCGCCGCGCCGACCAGCGTGATGTGGACAACGTCGCGCTGTGGAGTGTGGATGCTTGACATTGTGAAACTTTCGCTGTCAACTGTGCGAAGAGAGGTTCAGGAACCGGCGCGATGAGACGAGCACGCGCCGCAGACGAGGGCCGGACGACCACGGCCGACAGGTCAGCGCGTTGATCAGAAGGACGGTTCATCGTCACCTGCTCAAGTCGTACGCGTGAAAGTTCCGATAGATCAAGGGAATCACCTCGCGGCTTCGTCTCGTGTGAGGCGAGGATGGCGAGGAAACCAGTTCCGGGTTCGCCCGGGGAGTATCAGACATGGCTAAGAAGGCAAAGAAGAAGGCCGCCAAGAAGAAGGCCACGAAGAAGAAGGCCGCCAAGTAATCTTGGCCCGACTTCAAGACCGCCGGCGTGGTTGAACAAACCCGCCGACGGCCGCCAAGTTCGGAGCGGAACGGGTTGAGCAACGCCTCCCCGCAACCCGCCCACGTGGCGAAACATTCACCGGCCCGTCGCGGTCTAGCTGGCCTCGACGGGCCGTTTTCATTCCGGAAAAGCACAAAATTGCACACTGAGCAGTGCGCATCCGGCATTGGGCATTAAGCATGGGTCAATGGCCATCGGGCATCGGGCAATGGCCATCGGGCATCGGGCATCGGGCATTGGGCATCGGGCAATGGCCATTGGTCAACTGGGTCCTCTAAGTGTCGAGTACCCCCATGCTCCGCGTGGGTTCAGCAGCCCACGACTACGTCTGCTCGAAGGTCGTGCTCGGGATCGCTCAGATGCTCAATCGGCACTGCCCCAGGCGGTAGACCCCAATCAACATTCACCCCGCGAGCCACCGCCCGCAGCCCCGGGGCCGCCCATCAGTCCACCAACCCATAAGGTCATCGCCGCGTGGGGCCCACTCAACCCACCTCGCGGTGTCCGTCAGAGCCCGCGAACGCCGGCTCAACAGGCGATGACGAAGCCTCACCCCGCGCCGTCGCGTCGGCATGACGCAGCACCGCCGCGTACCGCGCCACGCACGCGTCCACGGCGTACCGCGCCTCGAACAACGCACGGGCGTTGCCGCCCTGCGTCCGGCACGCCTGCTCGTCCGCCATCATCGCCCGCAGGCCACGCGCAAGGCCTTCAGCGTCACCGAGCGGGAACCAGTGCCCGACGTTCTGCCCCGAGACCAGCTCGCGCAGCTCGCTGCGCTCTTCGCTGAGCGCCACAATCGGCTTGCCCACCGCTAGCGACGAGTACAGCTTGCTCGGGAAGCTGATCCCCTCGATCCCCTTCGCGATCGTCACCAGAGATGCATCACAGCTGTTGAGCGAGTCGTTCAGACGCTCGAATGGCACGTATGGCAGCAGCACCGTGTTGGTCAGGTTCCGTTTGGCGATCTGCTCAGCCAGCCACGCCTTCCGACCGCCAGAGCCCACGAACACGAGCCGAAAGTTCTCACCCAGCAGCCGCTCGGCCGCGCCCAGCACCGTGTCAAACTCGTAGTACAGCCCGAGGTTGCCAGAGTACAGCAGCGTGAAGGGCTTGAGCAGCCCGTGCTCACGCGCAAACTCGCTCTGGCCCTTGGGCCGCGGGAACAGCAGGTGCCCGTCGGCCCAGTTGGGCACTACGTGCACGCGTGAGGGCTCGATCCCGTACGTCTCGCAGACCAGCTTTTTGGCGGCTTGGCAGAGCACAATGGTCTGGTTCGCGCGCCGGTACGTCAGCTTGTTCATCGCGTGCCAGAAGCGGTCGATCAGCCCGCCCTTGGCGATCGTCCCGACCCAGACCGCCATCTGCGGGTACGCGTCGTGCAGCAGCAGCACGTAGTTGTGCCGCCGCACAAGGCTCACCACCGCCCCAATGATCCCCAAGAACGGCGGGTTGGTCGTGTACATGTGCACGTCATGACGCTTCGCACGCACCATCATCCGTAGCTGCAAGGGCACGATGAACGTGAAAAAGTTCACCGCACGCCCCACGATCCAGTCCTTGCTCATCCGCGTCGTCCACGCACGACGCACCTCGACCCCGTCGCTGACCTCCCGGTACGGCGCGGCCTGCCAGGTCTCAGGCGGCCCGTAGCTCGGGCGGCTGGTAATCACCTTGACCCCGAACCCGCGCTTCACAAGGTCCACCGCTAGCTCGTGCAAAAGGTGACCCGTGCTCGCTACATCCGGCACGTAGTACTGGTTCAGGATTACGACCCGCGGCTCACGAACTGAACCTGAACGCGGCCGCACACGCGAACCCGCCGGACGCGCCGCCGCCGCTTCGGCTATGGCGACTGGCGGTGGCGGCTCGCTCTGGGGCATGGCTGGCATTCGGGCGTCAGTTTATATCGTTCGATCCCCCGGCGTTCTGTAGCCGATAGGTTCTGGAGCGGGCCAACCCCTCGCGCCCGCACCGCATTGCAGGGTCTTGATCGGGTCGCACCTCCCACCGCGCCCACCCCCGCGCCCACCCCCACCCCCACCACCGCACTTGAACCAAGACCCATGCCCGAGCCGCTCCCACCCATCACCGACCAGTACCAGGGCCCGCGCCCGCGCGTCTCGGTGGTCATCTTGACCCTCAATGAGCAGGTCAATATCGCCGCGTGCCTTGCCTCATGCCGATGGGCTGACGATGTCCACGTGCTGGACTCTGGCAGCACCGACGACACCGTCACCACCGCCCGCGCGCTGGGCGCGAGCGTTTGGCACAACCGCTTCGACGGCTTCGGGCAGCAGCGCAACTGGGCCATCGACCACATCCCGCTCAAGCACGACTGGGTCTTCCATCTTGACGCCGACGAACGCTTCACCCTGCCGCTGGTCACCGAGATTGCCGCCCTGCTTGCGCCCGCCGACCCGCCACACGCCGGGTTCCTCTGCCCCAACCAGATGATCCTGCTCAACCGCTGGATCAAGCGCAGCAGCGGCTACCCCGCTTACCAGGTCCGCCTCTTCCACAAGGGCCGCCTTCGCTTCGCAGACCACGGGCACGGCCAGCGCGAGAGCACCACCGGCACCCTCGGCACTCTCCGGCACCCCTACGTTCACCACAACTTCTCCAAGGGCCTCTCCGACTGGCTCACGCGCCACGAGCGCTACAGCACCAAAGAGGCCCAGCTCGCCTGGGAACAGCTCCACTCCGCCGCCGCACCCGCGCCGCTGATCTCCACGCTCCTGCGCGGCCGGGGCTTGGAGCGCCGCCGCGCTCTCAAACGCCTCTTCCAACGCGTTCCATGGCGAGGTTCGGTCCGCTTCTGGCACACACTTCTTATCCAGCGCGGCATCCTTGACGGCCACGCCGGCGTCCAGTACGCACGCCTCATGGCCATCTATGAAACCATGATCGCCCTCAAACTCGCCGAGCTAAGGGCCGGCCACGACCGCGCCCACGCCCAGCAGGAGCCCGGCGCCTGAGCGCTCACCCCACAACCACGCCCATCGTGCACGTCATCAGCACGCTGGACCCGGCGCACGGCGGGCCGCCGGTGGTCGTGGCTCGCCTCGCCGCCGCACAAGCCGCCCTCGGCGCTCAGGTCCGGATCCTTTACGTCGCCAAGCCCGCACTCACAGGCCCGCGCACGCACCCAACCACAGACGTTGACCCCCACGCCACCGCCCGCATCTCCATGATGCTCAGCGAGGTCCCCGGCGCCGACCGCGTCGCGGTTGAGGCCGTGCCCAGCGCCGGGCTCGCCGTGAGCTGGCTGGGCCTCTGCCCGCTGCGGTCACGCATCGATGAACTGGCCCAGAGTGGCCACCTCGTCCACGTTCACGAGCTCTGGACGCACATTAGCCGCAACGCCTCCGCCGCCGCCATGGCCAATCGCGCACCGCTGGTCTTCACCGTGCACGGGATGCTGCACCCCTGGTCGCTGGCCCAGCGCGCGCTGCGAAAACGCGTCGCCCTCGCCGCCCACTTCCGCGCGGCACTTTCCCGCGCCGCGTTCATCCACGCCCTTAACGCCGACGAAGCTTCTCACCTGCACGCCATGCGCCTTGGCCAGCACGTCGAGGTCATCCCCAACGGCGTCTTCGCCCAGGAGTTCGCCCCGGGCACGCCCGGCCTCAACCACCCCGGCTCAGCCCGCGCCGCACTCGGCATCGGTGCTGCGCCCATGGCTCTCTTCCTCGGACGCTTGCACCACAAAAAGGGCCTCGACATCCTCGCCCGCGCGTGGGAACTCGCGGCACCCAAGCTCCCCACTGCCACGCTCGTGGTCGCCGGGCCAACTGACGCAAGCGATCCCGCGAGCGCTAGTTCGCAGCGCACGCTCGCGCTCGCCGAACGCGCCCGTGTCATCGGGCCCGTCTACGGACCACACAAGCTCGCCATGCTCGCCGACGCCGACTGCTTCATCCTTCCCTCGCGTCAAGAGGGCTTCAGCATGGCCATCCTCGAAGCCCTGGCCTGCGGCACCCCGGCGCTCATCAGCCCGCAGTGCTGCTTCTCCGAAGTCGGCCTGCGCCGCGCGGGCATCGTCACCGCCGACCTCTCACCAGAGGCGTTCGCCCGCGGCCTTGAAGCCCTGCTGACCGACCGCCCCGCCGCCCGCGCTATGGGCGCACGCGGCCGCGAGATGGTCCTGGCCGACTACACCTGGCCGACCATCGCTGCGCGGATGCTCGACGCCTATGCCAAGCACGCGGCTTCCTAACTGCTCCGCAAATGCGCGCGTGGGGCAGGATTTCCTCCGCCCCTTTGATTGGCGGCGGCTCGTTTCCCTCATCGCTGCCTTCCCTCCGCTCGCATCTCTTCTATCTACTTCGTGACCTTCGCACCCTTTGAGTTCACTCGCGCCTTCTCTCCGCGCATCTGCGCACCTCCCGCGGCCTCCGCGCTCCTGCCCTCTGCTTCAACTGATTCACACAGCAGCGCACAGCACACCCTCACGCCCGCACGCCAACCATCTCTTCAAGCAACCCCGCAAAGCCCTCGGCAAACTTCGGCCCGTCGCAGACCGGCCCGCCCAAAAACCTCTCGCGCACACGCGCGTGCAGCGCCGTTAGGCCCGCACGATCACCAGCTAGCGCCGCCGCCTTCGCCACCAGCGCCTCCTCGCTCGCGCACACCAGCTCACCCAGCCCGCTGTGCGTCAAGATCGACGCGCTTACCCGCGCCGCGTGCACAGGCCCCAGCATCGCCAGCACCGGCGTGCCCATTGCCAGCGCGTCGCACGTGCTGGTTGTCCCGTTGTAAGGCGTCGGGTCCAGCCCGATATCAACCTCGTGATAACTGTCCAAATGCCCCGCGAACCCCGCGTCATACGGGCGGATCGTCACGCGATCAACATCAAGCCCAAGCCCGCGCCAACGCTCCAGCACAAACCGCCGCGTCGCCGCGTCGTCCAGCGTTGATGACTTGACCACCAGCCGCGCGCCCGGCACCGCCGCCAGCACCCGCGCCCAGAGCCGCACCGTCTGCTCGCTGAGCTTCTGGATCACGCTGAAGCACCCGAACGTCACCGGACGCGACGCGTCACGCGCCCGCGCCACCGGCAGATCATCCGGCGGCTGATAGCACAAGAAACACCCCGGCGTGCGCGCCAGCCGCTCCACGCTCAGGCGCTCAAGCTCGGGTGGGTCGGTGATCGCATCGACCACCCGCCGGTCAATGAACCCGCAGCCAGACGTGTTGGGATAGCCCAGGTACGTCACTTGCACCGGCGCAGGCCGCGAGCGCAGCGCAAGCAGCCCACGCACGCCCATCAGCCCGCCGAGGTCGATCGCCACATCGCACCGCTGCGCACGCACAAACGCCGCCGCATCATCGGGCGTGTGCTGCGCGCCGCCCAGGTTGCGGTACGCGGCAAACCGCGGCCTCAGCCGCGCCGTGTAATCATCCTCTGTTGGCGAGAGCATCACGCCCACCAGCTCTACACGCTTTGCATCAAGGTGCCGCGCGAGGGGCTCAAAGAACCGCACCACGCTGTGACGGCGAAAGTCCGCCGAGAGCACCGCCACACGCACCGGGCCCGCACCACGTGCGCTACGCACACCGGCCACCATGACCTCCGCCGCCCTCGGCTCGCTCGCCGTCACTGGCGCCACCGGCACCGAGGCGAGCACCTGCCCAACCGCCTTGTGCATCTGCAACACCTGCAGCGGCGTGACCCACCCCGCTGCCAACGGGGACGTCCCGTCCGCCGCCACACTCGCGTAGTTCGCCAGCGTCGCCTGATACTCGCTGAGCTTGATGTTCGTGCTCGCGCCAGAGAGCCGCAGCGACCGCAGCCGCGCCAGCGCCGCCTCGGGCATCGCCAGGTCCATCTCACACGCCGCCAGCCGCTCGACCAGCTCCTCATCGCCCGCGTTTCGCCCAAGCCCCAGCGCCGCCGCGTCGCGCGCCTCGGCCACGCGCCCCATCAGCAGCAGCGCCGCAACCTTGGTCACAAACGCCCGCTGAAAGCCCGGCTGCAACGCCAGCGCCCGCTCCGCCTGCGCCAGCCCCTCCGCATAACGCCCCAGATTGCTCAGCAGCCCGCCAAGGTCCGCCAGCACCCCAGGATTCTCAGGCGCCAGCTCCGCGGCCCGCTGCGCATAAAACAGCGCGGCGCCCTGCTGCCCAAGCTCGCAAAGCACAAAGCCCATCAGGTCGTTGGCGTGCGCACTGCGCGCATCGCTGGCCAGCGCGCGCGTCAGCGTCTGCCGCGCCGCGCCAAACTGCCGGGCCTCGACCTGCTGCTGGGCCTGCGCGAGCAACCGTGTCACGTCAGCCATGTGTCGCTCCACGCCCGTCAACGGGCACACCCGCCAGCTCAAGCACCGCGCGCCGCGCCGCCGCGTCCGCACAAAGCACATCCTCGAGCGACCGCAGCTCCACCGGCGCCACCGCGTCCATCGCGCCGCGCGCTAGCTCCGCCAGCTTGCCGAACGGCACCCGCGCGTCGCCCGCCAAGTACAGCTCCGCCGCCTGCTCGCTGGCCGCGTTGAACACCGCGCCCGCCGTCCCACCCGCCACAATCGCACGCCGCGCGAGCGCCAGGGGCTCAAACCGCGCCTCGTCAGCCTCAAAGAACTCGAGCGCCGCCCCGCGCGCCAGCCCCAGCCGCGCCTGCCGCTCTTGCGCCGGCGCGTGCCCCGGCCAGCTCAGCGCAAACTGAATCGGCACCCGCATGTCCGGCGCGCCAAGCTGCGCCAGCACAGACCCGTCGCGCAGCTCAACCATCGAGTGCACGACCGACTGCGGATGGATCAACACGCCAAGTCGATCCTCCGAAACGCCGAACAACCAATGCGCCTCGATCACCTCCAGCGCCTTGTTCGTCAGCGTCGCGCTGTCCAGCGTCACCTTCCGCCCCATCGTCCACGTCGGGTGCCGCAGCGCCTCCGCGGGCGGCGCGTGGTACACCTCAGCAAGGCTCCGCGACCGAAACGGACCGCCAGAGGCCGTCAGCACCAGCCGTGAGACCTGCTCGCCCAGCACCAGCGGCGGCGTAAGCCCCTCACCACCACCCAGCCCCAGCAGGCACTGCCAGATCGCGCTGTGCTCACTATCCACAGGCAGCAGCGCCGCGCCGCTTTTGAGCGCCAGCGGCACAATCAAGCCGCCCGCCGCCACCAAAGATTCCTTGTTCGCCAGCGCCACCGCGCGCCCTAGCCGCACCGCCGCCAGCGTTGCCTCAAGCCCCGCCACGCCCGCGATCGCCGCGACCACCACGTCGCACTCAACCTGCTCTACCAGCGCCCGTGCCGCGCCGGGCCCGGTAAACGTACAGCCGCCGGGCGTGCCAACCTCGTCCGCCAGCGCGGTCACCACAGGCGTGCCAGCCCGCGCCAGCGCCTGGGCCTGGTGCGCCAGCAACCTCGCGCCGCGCCCCGCCGCCAGCCCGACTACGCGCAGCGAAGCCTCGCGCCCCGCACCCCGCTCCAGCGCGCACAAGTGCTCGATCACCTCGAGGGTTTGCGTGCCAATCGAACCCGTGCTGCCCAGCACGATCACGCGGCGCGCAGGCTGTGTCGCGTCACGCGGAGCCATCACTCGTCACGCTTGATGCTGCCGGCCTGCCCAGGCTTGAGCTTGCGGACGCTCGAGCCGTACAACGTCCGGATCGCCGGCTTCGCTGGCACGCCGCCCGCACCACCACCTGGCACACCACCGCTCGGCGCACGCTGGCCCCCGCCCTGTGGTGCGCCCTGTGATGCGCCCTGTGATGCGCCCTGTGATGCGCCCTGTGATGCGCCCTGTGACGCGCCCTGTGGCGCGCCCTGTGGCGGCATCGACGCCGCCCGAGACTTAGGCTCGGTCTGCGAGCCGCTCGGCGGACGCCCACCACCGCGGTCGTTCTGCCCACGTTGATCACGCGGCCCGTCACGCGGCCCATCACGACGACCGCGACCACCGCCTCCACCACCACCACCACTCTGCTGACCGCCACTCTGCTGACCCGCATTACCCCCCGTGGGCCCACCCGTGGCCCCACCTTGATCGCTACTTGAACCACTCGGCGCGCCCTGCTCAGCGCCCTGCGACCCACCATTGCCACCACCATTGCCACTACCACTTCCACCACCGCCGCCCTCACCGCCGCCACGCCCGCCGCGACGACGACGACGGCGACGACGCTTGCGCCCGCCACCCTCGCCGCCCTCACCACCGGGCCCACCGGCCTGACCCTCACCACCCTCGGGGCCCCCATCCGGACCATCATCATCTGGTCCGTCATCGAGGCCGTCGGCTCCTTCAGCACCGCCCGCCGCTGCGCCGCTTGCGCCGCCGCCCATCGACGGCCCGCCCTCATTGATTCCCGGCCCGCTGGTGCCCGGCGGCCCGCCCTCATTGATTCCCGGCGCACCAAGTGCGTTCGCCGCGCTCTGCTCGCGCCGATGCCCACCACCACTTGCGCCACCACCACTTGCGCCACTACCACCACCGCCGCGCCCACCGCGACCACCACCACCACCACCGCTATGGCCACGACGGCTCGGCGCCTGGCTCAGGTCAGGCGTCGGCCGCGCAAACCACAAGCGAACCTGCGCCTCAAGCTCGGCGCTCATCACCGCATTCTCATCGCTCACTTGCTCATCGGGCACGCCCTCATCAACACACCGACCGATGACCTCCTGCACGCGCACGCGCAGTAGCCGCGACAGACGCCCGACGCTCATCGGCAGCGTCGGGTCAAGGTCCGCCGCCGTCGGCTCGGGCACGTTCAACTCAGGCACGCCCGGCACCGGCTCGTCGTTGTCATCCATCGGGCCAGTGCCACCGCCGCCACCCTGCGCCGGCGCACCTTCTTCACGCCCGCGCCCGCGACCACGGCGACGACGCCGACGACGACGCCCGCCCTCGCCGCCATCACCGTCACCGCCGGGCCCGCCCTCACCAGCAGAGCCAGCACCAGACGGACCAGTACCAGACGGACCAGTACCAGATGCGCCAGCACCGGCCTGGCCAGCCGCTTGCCCGCGCGCCGCGCCCTGCGCACCCCCTTCAGCCTGCGCACCCGAACGCGCCTCAGGCCGTGGCTCAGGCCGTGACTCGGGCCGTGATTCGGGCCTGGCCGGGGGCTTCGCCGCCGGACGCTCCGGCTCATCACGACCGCCGCGACCACGACGCCGCTTCTTCTTCCGCGTCACACTCGAGAGCGAGAAGTTGTCCCCGCCCGCGGTGTCCGTCGAGGGGTCCGCCTCCATCAGGTGCGGCTCGTCCTCGCCCGCGCCCGTTTCCAGCGGGTCCTCGTCCACCATCACCGGCGTCTCGTCCAGCTCGTCGTCGCCCATCGTCTCCGCGTCGCGGTCAGGATCAACCCACTCGCGCAGTGTCTCATCGCTCGGGCGCGGGCGCGGCAAGCGGTCAATCTCAAGGTCGTTGCCCTGCGCGTCGTACGCGTAGAAGGTCACACGGTCTAGCGGCGTCGCGTCAGACAGCCGAATCGCCAGCTGCTTCCCGCTCGAACGCTCAAGCCGGTTGATGTGCGCTCGACGCGAGCTCAGCAGCTCGCCGGCAATCCGCGGGTGCACCACCATCTCCGCCTTCGCCACCCGCGCCTGGTCCAGCAGCGCCGCCAGTTCGCGCAGCGCGTCGGCCGCCACAGAGTCAGGGCGCTGAACCATCCCGCGCCCCCGGCACGTCGGGCAGTCGTGGAAGTGGATGCTCTCGTGGCTCCCACGCATCCGCTGACGCGTCAGCTCCAGCACCCCAAAGTCGCTGATCGGCAGCACCGTGCTCCGCGCACGGTCGCTCTCCAAAATGTCGTTGAACTTCTGCTCGATCTCGCGCCGGTGCTTCGCCGAACGCATGTCGATCAGGTCGTTGATCACAATCCCGCCAAGGTCACGCAGCCGAAGCTGACGGCAGATCTCGTCGACCGCCTCCATGTTCGTCTGGTACGCGTTCTCCTCGCTGTCGCCCGCGCTGCGGCTCTTCCCGCTGTTCACGTCGATCGCCACCAGCGCCTCGGTCTCGTCGATAACCAGACGCCCGCCGCTGGGCAGGTTCACCTCGCGCGCGTACATCGTCTTGATCTGCTCCTCCACGCTCAGCGCGTGGAAGACCGGCGTCTGACCCTTAAAGTGCAGCAGACGCGTCGACGCACGCGGCGAGAACACACGCATAAACCTCGCCGCACGCTTGAGCCCAGCCTCGCTGTCGATCACCACCTCGTCGGTGTCCGCCGTCAGCATGTCTCGCAGCGCACGCAGCAGCAGGTCGCTCTCGGCGTACAGCAGCCGGGGCTTGGTGCTGCCCTTGCGACGACGCTCCATGTCCTTCTGCAGACGCATCAGGTACGCAAGGTCACGCTTCAGCTCAGTCTTGTTCCGCTCAAGACCCGCCGTCCGCAAGATGAACCCGAACCCCTCCGGCAGGTCCAACTGGTCAAGGATCGCCACCATCCGCTTGCGAAGATCCTCGTCCTCCACCTTCCGCGAAACGCCCACGCGGTCCATCTGCGGCATCATCACCAGGTAACGCCCAGGGATGCTCAAGTAGCTCGTGACGCTCGGGCCCTTTGACCCCACGCCCTCCTTGAGCACCTGCACCACCACCTCTTGCCCACGCTTGAAGCAGTCTTGGATCGGCGGACGGTCACGCCGCGGCGTCTTCTTGCCTACACGCTCGGTCGCGCCCTCGCCGTCCTCACCCGGAAAGTAGAACGGGTGCACGTCAGAGATGTGCAAAAACCCCGAGTGCTCAAGGCCAAAGTCGATGAACGCCGCCTGGATCGCAGGCTCCACGTTCGTCACACGCCCAACATAAATGTTCCCCACGTGCGAGACGCTGTCGCGACGCTCGCTGTAAAACTCGTCCAGCCGCCCGTTGTTCACCACCGCGATCCGGCACTCCTCGCCCGGCACGTAGTTGATGATCAGCTGACGCTTCCCGCCACGCTTGGGGTCGTGCCGTGGCTCGGCACGCTCGCGACGCTCGGGCTTCTCCGCCCGCTCGGGCTTCTCCGCCCTCGGCGCAGACGCCTTCTCGATAGCCCGCTCCGCAGCCGGATCCGCCGTGCGCTCTGCCGCAGGCCCACTCTCGGGTACTCCCGCGCTCGCGCCGGCCTCGCCACCAGCAACCGCCTCAGGCTGGCTATTACGCGCGGCAGAATCGCCGCCCACCCCCGCGCTCGCGCCCGCGCCTGCGCCTGCGCCCTGCGCCCCAACCGGTGCTGACCCCATCGGCCCACCCTGCTCCGACGATCCGTCCTGTTTGCTCTGATTCATCTGTTCCATGGCCAAATGGCCCTTCTCAGCGGCAGCCTGCCGCGTGGGGCGCGCCGTGTACACGGGTGCTTCAGGTGTGGCCCTTGGCCCGCGGCCCCCGACGCACCAGCGGTGCGCCAAAGGCCAGGCTCCATCCACCAAAACCGCTCATCCCACGCCAAACACCCAAGGGGCGCTCGCGAAGGCCTGCGCGGCCGGGACGACACACCTCTCGGCGAGCGCATCCCGTCAATGGCGGTCCGCCCCCGATCTGCCCCGCTCACCCCGGTCAAGAAGTGGCGGCGCGTGCCGGCGGCGGTTGTCGGCCGAACGATCCCGACGCTTCGGCTCGGCGCGTGCGGTGCACAGCGGAGCGAGCCTGCCGTCGGGGCGGCCAAGGGGTCCTGAGGCACGGGCGTCACGCCTCGCGCCGGTTTGTCCGTCCGCTCCGGGGCAACGCGCCGCCGGCTCGGTGTTCCTGCCCCCGACGCGTCACTCGACGGAACGCCCGTCGAACGCCTCGGGGATGATCTTGCGTGCCGTATCCCGCAGATATTGCTGGACCGCCACGTCGGAATCGAGGGTGCTGGCCTTGGCCACCACCGCCTCGCACTGCGGGATCGTCACGCTCCGCACAAGCCGCTTCAAGGCCGGCAGCGCCGGGGCCGAGGCGGACAAGCTCCGCAGGCCCAATCCCAGCAGCAGCATAGCCTGCTCAAGGTCGCCGGCACTCTCCCCGCAGCATGAGACCGGGATCCCCGCCCCCTGCCGCGCGCCCGCCGCCGCCGTCACCGTCTTGCGCACCAACGCCACCACCGCCGGGCTCGCCGGGTTGTACATAGACGCGACCAGCTCGTTGGTCCGATCGACCGCCAGCGTGTACTGCACAAGGTCGTTGGTCCCGATACTGAAAAAGTCGGCCAGCGGCGTGAACATTTCTGCGCACAAAGCCGCCGAAGGCACTTCGACCATCATCCCCACCGCAATCGCCCTATCAAACGCCTGACCCTCGTCCGCCAGGTCGTCCATCACCTCAAGCAGGAAGAACCGCGCACGCCGGAACTCTTCGGGCGTGGTCACCAGCGGGAACATTACCCGCACCGGCCCAAGCGCGCTCGCCCGCAGCACCGCACGCAACTGCCGCTTGAACATCCCCGGGTTCTGCAGGCAGTACCTGATGCTCCGGCATCCCAGCATTGGGTTCCGCTCAGGGTTCTCGCTCTGCCCCTGCGTGTACTTGTCCGCCCCAAGGTCCATCGTCCGGATCGTCAGCATCCGCCCACCCAGCGCTCGCACGCACGACGCGTACGCCTCGTAGTGCTGCTCCTCGGTCGGCTCGCCGCTGCCCGCCAGGTACAGGTACTCCGTCCGGTACAGGCCCACGCCCGTGCCACCGGCCGCCAAAACACCGCCAACTTCCTGCGGAAACTCGATGTTCCCCAGCAGCTCCACGCCCACGCCGTCCAGCGTCACGCACGGAAGCTCGCGCAGATCGTCCAGCTTCAGCCTGAACAACCGGTCCCGCTCCTGGATCCGCCGGTACCGCGCCAGCGTCACCTCGTCGGGGTTCACAATCACCGCGCCGCTGTCGCCGTCAACAATCACTGTCGAGCCCGACGCCGCACGCTCAGTCGCGCCCTTGGCCGCCACCACCGCAGGGATCGCCATCGCCCGCGCAAAGATCCCCGTGTGCCCCGTCTTGCCGCCCGCCTCGGTCACAAACCCCAGCACGCGCCCGCGCTGAAACCCCGCCGCCTGGCTCGGCGTCAGCTCCCGCGCCAGCACCACGCACGGGCCCGTCATCGCCGCCAGCCGTGAGCTCGTCTCGCCAATCAGGTGCTTGAGCACCCGCGCGGCCAGATCATTGATGTCGTCAACCTTGGTCTTGAACGCACCCTCGCCCAGCGACCCAAACCGCTCGGCCAGGTGCTGCAGCGAGGCGTACACCGCGTACTCCGCCGTCACGCCCTCACGCCGAACCATCTCGATCATCGGGCCCGTGAGGCTCTTGTCCGCCAGCATCCCGATGTGGAACGCGAAGATCTTCGCCGCCTCGTCGCCCAGCTCGCCGCGCGTCCGGTCACGAACCGCCGCCAGGTCGTCGCGTGACGCCGCCAGCGCGCTCTCAAGCCGCTGCACCTCAACGCCCACAAGCTCGGGCGAAACCGACCGCCGCGCGATCCGGCGACGCTGATCGTCCAGGACAAAGACCTGGCCAATCGCCACGCCTGCCGACACCGGGATGCCACGCAGCTCCAGCATGTCCACTCGTCACGCCCGCCAGAGGATCATGGCCGCGGGTCCGGATCACGCGCTGGACCACTGAACCGGCCACCAGCCCCACCAGCAGCCCCGCCCATCCCGCCGCCCATCCCGCCGCTCATGCCAGGCCCGCCCTCGCGCGGCTTGCTCCTAAACGGCCCCGCGCCAAACTTGCCACCACCCTTGACCTGCAACGGGTGCTCGCCAGCGTCCATCAACTGACGCTCGAACCGCTCCTTGTTCGCCTTCCCGTCCATCAAGAAGTGCACCTTCGCCGCCTTGTCACGCCCCAACGCCTTGACCAGGTTGCTCTTGGCCACCGCCAGGTTCGTCCGCCGCGACACGTGCCCGATCACCATCGCCTGACACTCGGTAAACCGCAGCCACTCCACCAAGTCCGCCACGTGCAGGTGCATCCCAACCTTCGCACGCGCGCGGTCGTCAGGCTCGAAGAACGTCGTCTCCGCCAAAATCACCGGCGCCTTGCGCACGTCCTCACGCACCAGCGCCGGCGTCGGGATCGTGTCGAACACGTACGCCACCAGCGGGATCTCGATCCAACGCGTGATCTCCGTGCCCTGACCCTTCAGCTCCGTCAGCTTCTCCTGCGGCAGGCCCACAAACTCGTCCTTCAGCTTGCTCCGTCGCTCGTACACCGAGTACCCGTAGGTCGGCACCGTGTGCTCGAGCGCAAAACCGCGCACGAACGTGTTGTTCTTGATCTCGTGCGTCTCTTCAGGCTCAAGCTCGATCAGGTTGTACGGCGTCTTCTGCCGCTCCAGATCGATGTACCCGTCCATCATCTTCCGAATCGCCGGCGCAATCGCCTTCGGGCAGATGATGTTCCCGGGCCCCATCCCCTGAAAGTACCGCTGGCTGCAGTAGTACGCCAGACCACCGATGTGGTCCATGTGCCCGTGACTGATACACGCAAACTTCGCCGGCAGCATCGGCCGTGGGCACACCCCAAGGTCAAAGCACACGTCCAGCTCAGGCACCATCAGGCTCGTCGCCTCGCCAGCGATCGACGTGCCGACGATCCGGTACGGAGGGATGTACAAAAAGCCGAGGCCGGGTTCACGAGCGGGGGGCTTGGGAAGCATCCGACGAACCTCCTTCGGGGGGCCTTCCGGCCCGTCCGGGGTGCTGCCTAGTCTGTGTCAGACCCGCAGGATAGCCACCCAAACCACCACCGCCACCACCCCGGCTCCATGACTAATCCCACCAACCCCACCGACCTCACCAACCCTACCAGCTCCGCCAACGCCACCGGCTCCACCAGCGCCACCGGCTCCACCAGCGCCCGCGCGCCCGTCGGCGGTTGGGCCTTCCTCCGCAGCCTTGGGCCCATCGGCGTGCTCGCCGTCCTCTGGACCGCCGCCCCGCCGATCTGCTCGATCTTCCTCTTTGCCTACATGCCCACCATCACCGACTGGCTCCTTGCGCACCAAGGTCAAGCCGGCTTCGCCTACCAGATCAGCTTCGCGATCCTTGCCGGCATCGGCCTGCTGCCCACCTACGCGCAGTCCGGCCTCGGCGGTTACGCCTTCGGCTGGCAGGCCGGAATCCCTCTGGCACTCTCCGGATTCCTGGGCGCATCAGTCATCGGCTTCTTCATCGCCCGCGCCGTCTCGGGCGACCGCGCCATGAAGCTCATCCGCGCCAACAAAAAAGCCACCTCCATCCGCGAGGCGCTTGTCAAAGACCGCCCCGGCATCCGCGGCCTGCTCGCCACCATCGCCATGGTCGCGCTGCTGCGCATGCCGCCAAACTCGCCCTTCGCCCTCACCAACCTCGCCATGGCCGCCGCGCGCGTCCCGCTGCTGCCGTTCGTCATCGGCACCGTCCTGGGCATGGCCCCGCGGACCGCCGTCGCCGTCGTCATCGGCTCGTTGGTCCAGGGCTCGCTGACGCGCGACACCCTCGACCAAGCCGCCCCGGCCTGGGTCTGGTATGTCGGGATCGCCCTGAGCCTGGCGATCTTCATCCTCATCGGGCGCATCGCCCAGCGCGCCGTTGAACGCGTCACCAACACCACGGCCCCCGCCACGCCCACGGCCCCCACCACACCCACGCCCACGCCCACGCCCACGCCGACACCCTGACCGCGCCCGCCCACTACCGTTGCGATCATGAGCCAGCCCAGCACCACCGCCCCGCGCCAGCTCACCGAGGCCGACGTGCTCCACGTTGCCCACCTCGCGCAGCTCGACCCCACGCCCCAGCAAATCACCCAATACCGCGCGCAGCTTGGCTCCATCCTCGCCTATGTCGATCGTCTGGGCACCCTTGACCTCACCAACGTTGAGCCCATGAGCACGCCGCTTGAGGCCGCTCTCGACCTCGCCGCCCCGCAGGCTGCCGACGCGCCAACCCCCCCACTGCCGCACGCCGCCCTGCTCGCGATGGCCCCGGCCATCTCGCACGAGCACTACCTCCGCGTGCCCAAGGTCATTGGCGACGGAGGTGCCGCGTGACCGACTCACAATCAGCCGCACACGCACTGACCCCCGCCCACACACTCGCCCACCAAGTCCGCACCGCCGCACGCTCCGCCGCCAGCATCACTGATGACGCCCTCGCCCGCATCGCGCGCGGCAACCCGCCCATTAACGCCCTGACGCAGGTCTTTGCCGACCACGCCCGTGCTCGCGCCTCGCATATCGACGCGCTGGTCGCCGCGGGCCAAGACCCAGGCCCGCTCGCGGGCGTCCCCTTCGCCGTCAAAGAGAATATCTGCACCACCTTTGGCCTCACCACCTGCGCCTCGCGCATGCTTGAGCACTACCGCTCGCCCTTTGACGCCACGGTCATCACGCGCCTGCTCGCCGCCGGCGCGGTGCCCATCGCCAAGGCTAACTGCGACGAGTTCGCGATGGGCGGCAGCACCGAAAACTCAATCTTCGGCCCAACCCGCAACCCCCACGATCACACGCGAGTCGCTGGCGGCAGCTCGGGCGGGTCCGCCGCCGCCGTCGCCGCAGGGCTCGTCCCTTTCGCGCTCGGCACCGACACCGGCGGCAGCATCCGCCAGCCCGCGAGCCACTGCGGGTGCGTCGGGCTCAAGCCCACCTACGGGCGCGTCTCGCGCTACGGGCTGGTCGCTTATGCCAGCAGCCTGGATCAGTGCGGCCCGCTGACCACCAGCGTGTGCGACGCCGCGCTTATCGCCGCCGTGCTCTGCGGACCAGACGAGCACGACGCGACGTGCTCACCCGCGCCCAGCCCCGACCTGCTCACGCGTCTTGAAGAGCCGCCCGAGGGCCTGATGTTCGGCATCCCGCGCCAATTGCTGCACCCTCCCGCCGGCACCGCCACCGGCAACTCACCGGGCGTGACGCACGCGCTCGCGCTGGCGATAAAGAAACTCGAAGCCGCTGGCGCACACGTCAAGCCCATTGACCTGCCCGCCAGCGACCACGCCATCGCCGCCTACTACCTGGTCGCTACCGCCGAGGCGTCAAGCAACCTGGCGCGGTTCGACGGCGTGCGCTTCGGGCACCGCGCAGAACTCTCACCCGGCGCCACCCTCGCCGAGCTTTACCGCCGCTCGCGCACCGAAGGGTTCAGCCCCGAGGTTCAGCGCCGCATCATGCTGGGCACCTACGCGCTCAGCAGCGGGTACTACGACGCGTACTACCTGCGGGCGCTAAAGGTCCGGCGTTTGGTCAAGGCCGACTTCGACGCCGCCTTCGCGCAGGGCTGCACCGCCGTGCTTATGCCCAACGCGCCGGGCCCGGCCTTCCGCCTGGGCGAAAAGACCAGCGACCCGCTGAGCATGTACCTGCAAGACGTCTACACCGTCGGGGTCAACCTCGCGGGCCTCCCTGCCATCAGCGTCCCCTTCGCGCATGAGATCGGGCCCGACGGCACCGGCCTGCCCATCGGCTTGCAACTGGTCGGCCCGGCAATGGGCGAGGCCATGCTCCTGCGCGCCGCGCGCGTGCTTGAGAAGCTGGCATAATCAAAGAACACCGCAGGTGTGCGCACAACCGCGCAGCTTAGCAAACCCTTGCTTACCGATCCCCCGCCACACGCCTTTGTGGCGGGCGAGAAGGCCCGCCGCAGCTCGGTGAGCTCGACCCGACCACAGCTACGGTCGGTGCCTTCGCAGCGGTCCTGAGCGATCGTGGCGGGTCGCTTTGAACTGCGCGTTTGAGCGCACAACCGCGCGGTTGCCACGCCTACTTCTTCGTGTCGAGCTCGCCCTGTTCGATCGCGCCGCCGAGCTTGACGGCCCGCTTGATCCGCTCGCTCCACTGCTGCACGTAGGGCTTCAGCTCGGGGTTGCGCGTGTCGTCGTGCTTGAAGTCAAACGCCTCGCTGTAGGTCTTGTCGATCGGCGTGCCCTGCTCGATGTCGCGGTAAAACATCACGCACGCGCTGGTCCGCTGCGCGCCGGCGGCGCAGTGGATCAGCACCGGCTGCAGCTCGGGCTTGGCGATCAGGCGCAGGGCCGAAACGTAGTGCATCGGGTCGCCGGTCCCGTCGCCGTTGAGCTGGAAGCGGAAGCGGTTGACGCCCAGGGCCTCGGCGGTCTGCTGCGCGAGGCGCTCTTGCACCGAGCCGGGCTCGTACGCGCCAAGGTCGATGATCGTCTTGATGCCGTGGGCCTTGACCAGCGCGCTGGTGGCGGCGGGGGTCAGGCGGCCCGAGCGGTAGAGCTTGCTCTCTTCGACGACGCCGAAGTTGCGCGGGATCGCGTTGTCACGCAGGTTGAACCGCGCGGCCCACGCGCCCATGACCACCAGGCTGGCAACCAGCAAAATCGGCCCGAGTTTGAAGGTGCGGCGAGAGCTCATGGGGAAATAGTACGCGCGCAAATGAAAAGGGCCCCGGCGTGTGCCAGGGCCCTTGCATGGGTTGGTGTTGGACCGGGCTCACTAGCAGGCGGCGATGAAGCGGTTGATGAAGAGGATGACGTCGTCGGCGGTCAGCTCGCCGTCGGCGCCGACGGACGGGCCGGGGCCGGCGATGTCGGCGACGGAGAGGTTGCCGTTGGTGAAGGCGCTGATGAAGAAGATGATGTCGTCGGCGGTTAGCTCGCCGTCAGCGCCGGCAACGGGCCCGGGGCTGGCGATATCAGAGGGGCCGCAGCGGGCGGTCAGGGGCAGGTTGGTGCGGAAGTTGACGAGCCGCTCGCCGGTGGCGGTCCGGGTAGTCGGAAGGGTGAGAGCGAAGTTCGACGAGCCGAAGGTGGTCGAGGAAGTGCTCAGTGAGACGTAGTAGGTGCCAGCGGGCAGGGTGCCGTCACGCCCGTCGCCGTTGATGGGCGCGCTCTGGGCGGGGGTTGCGGGCGTGGGCGTGATGGTGCGGATCGGGTCAGTATCGCCCAGGGTGAGGCGGCTGCGGAACCCGGTGCCGTCGTCGCCGTCTTCAACGACCAGGAAGCCGCCGGCGGTGTAGAGGCCAAGCTCGGTGTCATCGAGGCCGCCGGAGGTCAACGCGGAGTTGGGGGCGGTGCCCTCGGTATCAATATCCATGTAGAAGCCGGTGGTTGAGCTGGCCCCCGCGAGGGTGCTGAAGCGGAACCAGACGGCGCCGTTGGGATCGGTGAAGTTGACCGTTTCGGTGCGGACGGTCTCGGCGGGCGAGGCCGCGGAGCCAACGGTGAACAGGTCAGTGCTCGTGGGGGGGGTATCGCTGGGCGTAACGGCCTCTTCAACCAGCAGGAGGCTGGTGGTCACGTCGCCGCTCTGCGTGGCGCTGGTGTTGCTGACCTCGAAGGCACCGTTGACGAAGGCGGCGCCGCCCGGAGTTACGGCGAGGTAGTAGGTGCCGCTGGCAAGCAGCCCGTCACGCCCGTTGAGGGCGAGCCCATCACCGGGGGCGGCGAGGTCATCAACGCCGAAGGTGAGGGCGGCCAGCAGGCCTGTGCCGTCGGAGAAGTCGTTGACGCGGAGGGTGCCGTCGGAGCGGTAGAGGCCGAGGCTGGTGTCGTTGGCGGTGGGATTGGTGAAGGAGCCCTCGGTCTGGATGTGCAAGGCGCGGTTGAGGAACACGCTGACCTCGATGGGGAGGTTGAAGCTGTACCACTTCACGGCACCGATGGCGATGTTCTCAGTATCGCTGACGGTGGTGCCGGGTACGAGCGTGAGCAGCTCGGCGCTGGGTACGCTGGTCGGGTCGATCGGGGCGTTGGCGGCCCAGAAGCGGACGCGAGCGGTAACTGTGCCCTGGTTGGTGCCCGCGTTGGAGGTGTTGAAGTTGGAGGTGTGGGTGGCGGCGGTGCCGCCGGCGATGGCAAGGTAGTACTGCGTGCCGACGCCAACGGAGCCCGTGCCGCCGATGGTGCCGTCCTGCCCGCGGTAGCGCACGCCGTCGCCGGAGGCGAGACGGTTGCCTACGCCGTAAGACAAGAGGCTCAGCGAGCCGGAACCATCGTTGTCGTCACTATCGACGAGGGTTCCGGAGGGCCCGTAGAGGCCGATGTCGGTGTCGTTGAGCGGGAAGAGGCTGGTGCCCTCGGTGTCGATATCCACCGCGCCGGTGGTCGTCAGAGAGGAGGGCGTGGTGAAGGTGTACCAGATGACCTGATTCTCGGCCATGGAAGCGGTGGCGGAGGCCCAAGCCCCTTCGTCGGCAAGCTCAAAGGGGGTGGTGAAGAGCTGGATCGGCGCACCTGAGTTCCAAGTGCGGAGCCTCACGGCGACCGGGCCGGTGTTGGTGGCGCTCACGCCGGCGCTGCTGTCAAAGGTGGAGGCGTGAGCGACGGCGCTGCCCCCGCCGACGGCGAGGAAGTAGTCGGCGCCGGCGACGATGGTGGAGGTGCTGGCGATGAGGCTGATCGCGCCATCCTGACCGCGGAAGGCGGCGGCATCACCGCCCGAGGGAGTGCGCCAGCCGGCGCCGTAGGAGAACATTGAGAGCGCGCCCTCGCCGTCGATGTCGTCGCTGTCAGTCAGGGTGCCGGTGGCGCCGTAGATCGCGGCGTCGCTGTCGTTGACGGGGCTGAGGTCGGTGCCGGTGAAGTCGATGTCAAGCGCGCCGGTGGCAGTCAGCGAGGCGGGCGCGGTGAACTTGAACCAGGCGATGTCGTTTGGCCCGGCGAGCTCGCTGTTGGCGGAGACCCAGGTGCCCAGGCCGTCGGGCGTGGGCAGGGCGACGGCGATGGCGTCGGGGGTATCAGACGGCGCGCTGGCGGCCCAGTAGCGGACGCGGAGGGCGGCGGTGCCGGCGTTCTCGTTCGGCGCAACGACGTTGAAGTCGGAGCTGAAGGTGCCGATGACAGAGTCGCCGCCGATGACGGCGACGTAGAAGCGGCCCGGGGCCGCGACGTTGGTGGCAAAGCTGGTGGCTGAGCCGTCACGCCCGTCGATGCGCAGGCCCGAGGGGCTCTGGCGTGCGGCGGTGGTGGTGGTGGTGCCGTAGACAAGCTCGGAGAGGCGGCCCGGCCCGTCATTGTTGTCAGCGTCGGCGAGGAAACCGTTGGTGTTGCTGTAGAGGGCGACGGCGGTGTCGTTGGCAGGCGTGAGGCTTGAGCCAGCGGTATCGATCTCGAGCGCGCCGGTGGAGGTGAGGGCGGGGAGGTCAAAGAAGAACCAGGCGACGCCGCCGGCGGCGAGCGAGCGCGAAACGGTGTTGTGGACGCCCTCGGTCAGCGGGATCTGCGTGGCGGCGACGGGTGGCTGCCCGCCGGTGTTGCTGAGGTAGCGAACGCGGGTGACCAGGGTGCCGTTGATGGCCGTCAGCGCGCTGTTGGTGCCGGTGGCGACGAAGCCAGCGGAGGTGATGATGGAGCCGGTGGTGACGGCGAGGTAGTAGGTCCCGGCGTTAAGGCTCCCGTCGCGCCCGTTGTAAGCCACCGAGGGGCTGGTGCCGCTGCCGGGCTCGGCGGCGCGCGTGCCGCGGCCGAAGCTGAGCTGGCCCAGCGAGTCAGAGCCGTCGATGTTGTCGCTGGCGATGGACGCACCGAAGGTGCTGAACAGCGCCATGCCGGTATCTTGCGGGCTGGCGGTGCCGGTGCCCGTGTTGAACAGCGAGCTGGTCTCGTTGTCGATATCGAGCCCGGTGAAGCTCACGCCGTTGATAGCCACCGGTACATCAAGGCGGTACCAGACGACCTGCCCGGGCGTGATGGTGGTCGTCGCGGTGGCGAACGAGCCATCAACCAGCGGGATGGTGGTGTTGCCGGCCGGGGGATCAGGCTGTAGGAACGAGATGGTCAAGCTGGTGAGCGTGGCATCAACCCCGGGGTTGTTGATGTTGGGGAAGACGCGGACGGTCCAGACGCCGCCAGAATCGGCGGGCGTAGTGAGGCTGGCCTGGATCGAACCGGTGGCTGAGCTGAGGCTCAGTGCGCCGGTGGGGTTGGTGAAGGGAATGGCGGCGGTGGTGGTGAAGCTCCCGTCGGGCGTCACGAGCTGGATGCGAACGTTGTTGAGCGGGTTGGTCGTGGTGTTGGTGGTGGCGCTGACGTTGCGGGCGGTGCCGGCCATAGAGAAGCGGACCAGGGGCACCAGGTCTCCGGCGGGCGCGGAGAAGGTAAAGGTGTTGGGGGCGGTGCTGCTGCCGTCAACCTCAACGAAGCTGAAGCTGTAGTTCTGGCCCGGGCCGGGGACCGCGCCGGTGGGGGCGGGGGCGTCATCAAGGGTGAAGGTGATGGTGTCCCAGCGCGCGTCAAGGGCGTTGCCCTGCGCGGTGCCGGTGGTGGTGCGGCCCTCGTCGCTCATCTCGAAGAAGCGGAACTCCCACTGCCCGGCGGTGGTCAGCCCGCTGACGGGGATGGCGTACGCGCCCGCGCCGATGAACTGCTGGTTCGCGACGGTGGTCGATGTGAGCGACTGCCCAACGGGGCGGATGATGAACGGGAGCCCGCCGGGGGGCGTCACTTGGATCGCCGAGCCGGCGTGGGCGTGCGTGGCGAAGACCTTGGTGGTGCTGCCCGCGAGGGTCAGGTGGCGGGCCACATAGGCACCGCTGCCATCACTGCCGAGGAACGTGGTGGATCGGAGGGCGTTGGCGGCCTCGAGGTTGCGGCCGTTGCTGTCAACGTTGGTGAAAGTCACACTCTCACGCGGGCCGGCCAGGGCGAGCTGTGTGCCAGCGACGGCGGCCAGGGCCAGAGTCAGTGCCACAGTGGTCTTTGGAGTCATGTGCGAGTCCCCTTTGTTTGAGCACGCACTGCGGGGTAGATACCGCCGTGATTGCGCATCCAAGACTACCTCTGACTCGCCGGGCTCGCAAGCGAAATCTTCGGCTTTTTTGAGGTTGGCTATGCATAGCCAAGGGGTTTTTCTCGGCCTCAGCCTTGGGTTTAGATTGGAGTGGTGGAAATGAAAAGGGCCCCGGCGTGTGCCAGGGCCCTGGTGGTCATGTGTCTGAATCGAGCCTGAGCGAGCGGCTCAGGTGGTCGCGTTCAACGCCCGCGTCTTAGACGCAGCCGGCGGTGAAGCGGCCGATGAAGAGGATGATGTCGTCGGCGGTCAGCTCGCCGTCGGGAACGCCGGGGGTCGCGGGGCCGGTGATGTCGGCCACGGGGAGGTTGTTGGCGGTGAAGCCGTTGATGAAGAAGATGATGTCGTCGGCGGTCAGCTCGCCGTCAAAGCCGGCAGCCGGGCCGGGGCCGGCGATGTCAGACAGGCCGCACTGACCGGCGAGGTTGGTGCGCCAGTTGACGACACGGGCGAGGGTGTTGGTGGTGGAGCGGCCGGTGGGCGGGACGACGTCGAAGAACGCGGCGTTGTAGACGACGTTGTTGGTGCCGACAGCGGCCCAGTAGGTGCCGATGACCAGCGGGCCGTCACGGCCGTTGCGGATCACGGCGCCGGTCTGGGGAGCGCTGTTGATGGCTGCGCGGGCCGGGACGGTCTGGCCGTAGCTCAGCGCGGAGCGCCAGCCCGAGCCGTCATCGTCGTCGCTGCTAACGAGCAGGCCGCTGTCACGGTAGACGCCGATCTCGGTGTCCTCGAGACCGCCGATGACGTTGGCCGCGGGGTTGGTGCCCTCGGAGTCGATGTCGAGCCAGCCCGGGCCGGCGGCGAGCGCATCAGAGATGATGCGGAAGCGGAACCAGTCGATGGTGTTGAGGTCGGTGGGGACCGAGGAGAAGGTGAAGGTGCTATCGGTCTCGCCCGAGCGACGGCCCACGAGCCCACGCTCGATGAAGGTGGCGGGGGGAGTCGCGGGGTCGGTGGGGGCGCTGGCGTTCCAGACGCGGACGCGGGCGGTGATGTCGCCCGAGTTCGCGCCGGCGTTGGTGGTGTTGAAGATGGAGGTATGGGTAGCCAGGTTGCTGCCGGCGACGCCGATGAAGTACTGGGTGGCGGCGGTCATGTTGCCCACGCCGCCAGCGCTGGTGCCGTCCTGCCCGGCGAAGATGGCGCCGTTGCTGGTGCGGCTGCGGACGCCCGCGCCGTAGCTGAACTGGCTCAGCAGATCGGTGCCGTCGTCCTCGTCGGAGTCGACGATCGTGCCGAGGGTGGTGTAGATGGCGGCGTCGGTGTCATTGACGGGGCTCAGGCTGGTGCCGGTGAAGTCAACGTCGACTGCGCCGGTGGCGGTCAGGCCAGCGGGGGTGGTGAAGGTGAACCAAGCGATGCCGGCGTTGGCGATCGTGACGGCGCTGGAGGTGTTCCAGGCGCCGCCCTCGGTCAGCGGGATGACGATGGCCGGGGGCGCCTCGATGGTCGCGCCGCTGTCAAGCGAGCGGCCGCGGAGGGTGACCACGCCGGTGTTAGCGGCGCCGGAGACGGCGTTGAAGCCCGTGGTACCGAAGCTGCTGGCGTTGCCGCCGGTGACGGCGACGAAGTAGTTACCGCCGGGGGAGATGCCGGTGGTACTGGCTACGACGATGGTGCCGTCCTGGCCGCTGAAGTTCAGGCCGTTGGAGGAGCGGAACCGGTTGCCCGCGCCATAGGAGAGCTGGCTGAGCAGGTCCGTTGAGTCGTCCAGGTCGCTGTCGACCACTGCGCCGGTGGCGAGGTAGAGGGCCATGGCCGTGTCGTTGGCGGGCGTCAGGCTGGTGCCAACGGTGTCAAGGTCAAGGAAGCCGGTGGCTGTGAGGGTGGCGGGGGCGGTGAAAGAGAACCAGGCGACCGCGCCGGCGGCGCTGATGCTGTTGGTAGCGCTGACCCACCCGCCGGTGTTGGTGATGGCCAGGGGCTGAACGCCGCTGGGAGTCAGGTCAACCAGCTCGAAACCAATCTGGTTCCAGGCCGCGTCGGGCCCGCCCGCGACGTTCAGGGTGCTGGCCGAGGCGGAGCCGGTGGTGCCGGTGGCCTCGAAGAAGTCAAAGGTCCAGTTGCCGACGGGGTTGACCGAGAGGGGGAGGGTGATGCGGCCGTTGACCAGGCCGGTCGAGATCGAGGTAGCGCCTGGGGCAACGATGATGGCGGCTGCGCCGTTGGGGGGCGTGACGCGGATGCGCCACTGGCTCCAGGGGTTGGAGATCTGAAGGGCGGGGTCGGAGCGCAGGCCGGTGATAGCACCTCGGACCAACAGGCCCGGGATGGCCGGCAGGGGGTTGGCGTTGTTCCACCCCAGCGTCGTGGCAGGAACGGTGACGGACCCGTCGGAGTTGACGTTGGTGTACGTCACTCCCGCGCTGCCGACGGCGGGGATGGTCGGGGCGGCGTCATCAAGGGTAAAGGTGACCGTATTCCAGATCGCGTCAACGGCGTTGCCGATCGCGGTGCCGGCGGTGACGTTGCCGTCGTCAAAGCTCTCGTGGAAGGCGAAGGTCCAGTTTCCGGTCGTGGTGATGGTACCGACGGGGATGGCGGCGTTGGCACCGCTGACGGTGCCGGTGAAGTTCGTGCCGGTGAACATCGAGACGATGAAGGCCTGGCCGACGGGCGGGGTGACCAGGATCTGCTGCTCCTGGCTCCAGTTCGCGGTGGCGGGGCCGTCAGCGAGGGTGCCGACGACGCTGAGGAACTGCGCGTTGTACGCGCCGACGACGTCAGCGCCAGCGACGGCCCAGTTCTCAACGGGGGCGTTGGCAACGTTGCCGATGAGGCCGTTGCTGTTGATGTTGGTGAACGTGGTGGTCTCGCGGGGGGCGGCCATCGCGGCCGTGGTCCCTGCGAGCGCCAAGAGTGCGGCCAAGTGTGTGATCTTCATAGTGAGTGCCCTTTAAAACTAAGGTCCGATGCCCCTGCGGCCGGGCCAAACCTGGCCCGGACGGGTGATATCGACCGCGGCATACGCCGGGGTCAACCCGTGGTTCCATAAAGACTACTTGAAGACTGAGAATTCACAAGGAAAAAAACGGGTTTCGAGTCGAAGTTCAGTGGCGATAAGGCGCAAGTCCGAGAACGGCCTGCGTCTTCAAGCGGGATTTAGGTAAAAGCACGGACCGGATGTATGTCCGCGCCGACGGTGCCGAGGTAAAGTCCCTACGTTGGAACGCGGGGCCTAGGCAGGGGATGGCGGAGCGGAGTGTTAAGGGGCCTTGAAGAAATCCAGATTGATCTGGATGTACTTTTTCCACTCAGCGGGGAGGTCCTCTTCAGGGAAGATGGCCTTGACGGGGCACTCGTCGACGCACAGGCCGCAGTCGATGCAGGTGGACGGCTCGATGTAGAGCTGGTTGGCTTTGCCGAAGGCGGGCTCGTTTTTGGTGGGGTGGATGCAGTCAACGGGGCAAACGTCGACGCAGGAGGTGTCTTTGGTGCCGATGCAGGGCTCAGCGATGATGTGTGGCATGACTGAAAACCTCGGGCGAGCGCGGGGCTGGATGGGATCAGCGTGGGCCTGAGTGATGTGGGGTCGCGCGTCGGAGGTAACTCTACGCCGACTGGGCCTGTGCGTGCTAGCGGCGAGTGCGTTCTGCCGGCTGAGGGTTGGGCTCAAGGGGCGTCAGTTGTGGGCGTCCGGATCGCGGATGACCGGGGCGAGGCGGGGGCGCGGGGTGGGGCTGAGGCGCGGGTTGCGGATCGCGGTCTCACTGGGTCCGCGGCGGGCGAGGGTTGGGCGCTGCACTGGGCGCGGGGCCGGGGGCTCGAAGCGTTCGATGGCGCGGGCGTGCGAAACGCTGAGGATGTCGAGCCCGCCGACGAGGGCGCCGAAGCAGCAGACGAGCATGAGGCGGCTGGCGCGGCGCTGTGCGGTGCCGAGGCGCGGGCGCAAGAGGTTGAGCCAATCGGGCGCGGGGCCGTCTGGTGGTTGGGGGTTACTGGGCATGCCGGTAGAGATCGACGCTTGGGGCGCGGGCATCTGGGCGCTGGTGATTGGTTGATGGCGCTGGGCGTGAGCTTTGCGGGGCGTGGCGGCCGTGCGGGTGCGGGGGTGGGTTCTCGGGCTGGGGGTTTGACATGTGAGGGCTGGGTGTGTGGGCTGGGTGTGTGGGGTTGGGTGTGTGGGGTTGGCCGCTACGCTTGGGCCCCATGGCTACTTCGTACATCACCACGCCGATTTACTACGTGAATGACCGCCCGCACATCGGGCACTGCTACAGCACGGCCTTGGCGGACACGATGGCGCGGTTTGAGCGTCTGCGCGGGCGCGAGGTGTTTTTTCTGACCGGGACCGACGAGCACGCTGACAAGGTGATTGCCAAGGCGCGCGAGAACGGGATGAGCGAGCAGGCGTGGGTGGACGCGTGCGCGGCGCAGTTTCAGGACGCGTTTGCGATGCTGGGGATCGGGCACGACGTCTTCTACCGGACCAGCGACGAGCACCACAAGCGTTTGGCGCAGGGGTATATCGCGGAGCTGATGGCCAAGGGCGACGTGTATTTGGGCGACTATGTGGGTTGGTACGACGCGAGTCAGGACGAGTACCTGACCGAGACGGTGGCGAAGGACGCCGGGTACAAGTCACCGGTCACGGGCGTGGCGCTGGAGAAGCGGACGGAGAAGAACTACTTCTTTCGGCTTAGTAAGTATCAGGGGGCGCTGGAGAAGCACTTGGCGGAGCGTCCGGGGTTTGTGCTGCCGGCGGAGCGTCGTAACGAGGTGCTGGGGCGGCTGCGGCAGGGGCTGCTGGACGTGCCGGTGAGCCGAGCGTTGCGGGCGGGCGAGAGCGTGTGGGGCGTGCTGATGCCCGGCGACAGCGCGCACCGGGTGTACGTGTGGATCGAGGCCTTGTGCAACTATTTGACGGCGGTGGACATGCCGGGGCGGATCAAGTTTTGGCCAGCGACGACGCACGTGATGGCGAAGGACATTTTGTGGTTCCACGCGGTGATCTGGCCGGCGATGCTGCTGGCGCTGGGGCGCGAGCTGCCCGGTGCGGTGTACGCGCACGCGTACTGGGTGCGTGACGGGAAGAAGATGTCCAAGAGCCTGGGCAACTTTGTGGACCTGGACGTGATCCGGGCTTATGTGGGGCGGTTTGGGGCCGACGCGCTGCGGTATTACCTGGTGACGCAGGGGCCGAGCGGGAGCACGGACTCGGACTTCAGCCACAGCAAGTTTATTGAGACGTATAACGCGGAGCTGGCCAACGGGATTGGCAACGCGACCAGCCGGGTTGGGAACATGATCGATAAGTACTTTGGCGGGGTGGTGCCGGCGCACAATGGCCTGCGGCTGGAGGCAGGGACGCCCGGCGCTGAGACGGACTTTGCGACGGCGGCGCTCGCGGCGCGAGAGAGTGTGCTGGCGGCTTTGGAGCGGCGCGACGTGGCGGCGGCGACGCAGCAGGGGATTGCGCTGGTGCGGCTGGTGGATGGGTACATCAACGCGACCGAGCCGTTCAAGCTGGCCAAGAGGGTTGAGGCCGAGCCTGCGCTTCGTGCGCGGCTTGGGACGATTCTGTACCACTGCGCCGAGCTGCTGCGGATTGCCAGCGTGGTGCTGAGCCCGGCGATGCCGGTGAAGATGGCGCAGCTCTGGCAGACGTGGAACTGCGCGCCTCCAGCTGCCTTCACTGCAACTACTGCCGCCACTACCGCCACTGCCGCCATGGCGGCGGGCGCGGGGCTGGAGGAGTTGATGGTGTTTGGTGGGGCGCATGCGCTGGTGCCGGGCACGGGGCTGACCAAGGGCGAGGTGCTGTTCATGCGGGCCGACCCGGCGGAGGTCGCGCCGGGGTGAGTTGGGTTTGTTGGTTGTGTGCCGGGATGGTTGAGCACGCGGCGGCAGAGCGGGGGTTACAACGCCCTACCGACAGATGTAATGGGGCGTGGGCCATGGGCAATGAGGCCCAATAAACACGTGCGGGCACGACCCTCGGACATCAGCAAACGCAGGCAGCTGAGCCCACGCGGCGCGCGGGGGCACCCGTTGCTCAGAGCGTCCTGGGTTTACTCGTCGCTGCTCTGGGTGCGTTTGCGTTCCCACGGTTTGGCTTCGCGTTTGACGAGTTCGACCTTGCGTGGCTCGAACTCGACGCCGCCGGGCCCGAGGTGTGCGGTAAGCCGCGCGACGAGTTCGGGCGTGGGTGTGAGGCGGACCTTGGGCAGGTCGAGGATGACGTCGGCGTGCTCGGTGCGGACGATGAGCTCGACGAGCTTTGGCTCGCCGGTGGGTTTGATCTGGTTCAGGAGTGCGGCGACGCTGACGAGGCGGTCGCGGGCGGTGCCGTTCAAGCGGGACTGGTCGATGACGACACGCACGCGTTGTGCGAGCAGCTCTGCGGCGGCGGAGAGCGGGATGACCTGCTCGGCGATGAGCTGTGTTTCGCCGCGGGAGAGATCGACCTTTGCGACGACGAAGACGATGCGGTCGGGGGTGATCATCTCGCTGTAGCGGGCGAAGCAGTCAGAGAAGGCGACGCAGTCAACGGTGCCAAGTTTGTCTTCGAGGGTCATGATGCCCATCTTCTGGCCCGCGCTTTTGCCGGTCTTGACGACAAGGCTGCGGACGCCGGAGATCATGGCGGCGATGACGACGCGTTCGTCTTGCTTGTGAAGCTTGTCACGTAGGCGCCGGGTGGTGGTGTTGCCCAGGCCTGTGACGAGGGCTGCGTGCTCATCAAGGGGGTGGTTTGAGACGTAGAAACCGAGGGTTTCTTTCTCGGCCGCGAGGGTCTGCGGCTCTGACCACGTGGTGGCGCGGGCGAGCGCGACGCTGGCGCCGGGCGCGGATGCTTGGGTGCGGGCGGCGGCGGGGGCTGGTTCGCCGAAGCCAAAGAGCCCGCCCTGGCCGGAGGCTTTATCTTTGGCCATGGTGCTGCCGGCGGCGACGGCTTGCTCGATGGTGGCGATGACGGCGGCGCGGTGTGGGCGGCCGTGGAGGCAGTCGAACGCGCCGCTTTTGACGAGGGCCTCGATGGTGGCCTTGTTGACGCTGCCGGAGGCGGTGCCGTTGCCACTACCGCCGACGGGGACGCGTTCGCAGAAGTCGAAGATGGAGGTGAAGGGTTGCGCGGTGCCTTGGTGTCGTTCTTTGAGGATGCTCTCGATGGCCTTGTCGCCGCAGCCCTTGATGGCGCCGAGGCCGAAGCGGATGTGCCCGGTGTCGGCGCGTTTGGGCTCGCCCGGCTTGAAGATGACGGCGAAGTCTTTGGCGGAGAGGTTGACGTCGGGGGGCCGGACCTCGATGCCCACGGCGGTGGTCTTGCCGGTGGCCGGGTCGATGGTGCGTGTGGAGTTTCGGCAGTCTTCTATGTAGGGGACCCAGTCGGCGATCTGGCTGGCGCCGCTCTCAAAGGTGAGGAAGGCGGCCATGTATTGGCGTGGGTAGAAGGCCTTGAGGTAGGCGGTTTGGTAGGCGACGATGGCGTAGCCGGTGGAGTGGCTCTTGTTGAAGCCGTAGCCGGCGAACTTGAGGATGAGCTCGAAGAGGTCTTCGGCCTGCTGCTTGGTGAGGCCCTGCTTCTGCGAGCCGTCGACGAACTTTGGGCGCTCTTTCTCGATCTTGTCGTGCTTTTTCTTGCTGATATTTTTGATGAGGGTGTAGGCGTCCCGGAGCTTGATGCCACCGAGCCCGTGGACGATCTGCATGACCTGTTCTTGATAGACCATGACGCCGTAGGTCTCGGCGGTGTAGCGGTCAACGATGTCGTGGACGCGTGGGACGTCGGCCTGCCCGTGCTTGCGTCGGTTGTAGTCGGGGATGAGGTCCATGGGCCCGGGCCTGAAGAGGGCGTTGGCGGCGATGAGGTCTTCGAGTCTGTCGGGCTTCATCTCGATAAGCAGGCGGCGCATGCCGGGAGACTCGAACTGGAAGACGCCGGTGGTGTCGCCTCGGCGGAACATCTCGAAGACCTTCTGGTCTGTGAGGTCGAGGCGGTCAAGGTCAAGCGGGTGCGGGCCACGGTCGTCGGGACTGCGTCCGCAGGCGCGATAGGTCTCTTGATGGTCGAGGTCCTGGTTGATGAGGGCCTTGCAGCGTTCGACGACGCTGAGGGTGCGCAGGCCGAGGAAGTCCATCTTGAGCAGGCCCATCTTCTCGCAGGTGGGCCCGTCCCATTGGGTCACGATGTCGTCGGTCCCGCTGGGGCGGTAGAGCGGGACGATCTCGTGCAGCGGGCGTGTGGCGACGATGACGCCGGCGGCGTGGACGCTGGCGTGTCGGGCCTGGCCCTCGATGGCGCGGGCGTTGTCGATGCAGCGTTTGACCAGCGGCTCGCTGTCGTAGAGGGCCTTGAGGTCGGCCTCTTGCTCGAGGGCTTTATCGAGGGTGATGCCGAGCTGCTCGGGGACGAGCTTGGCGAGTTTGTTGACCGCGGGCAGCGGCATTTCGAGGACGCGTCCGACGTCACGGACGGCGGCGCGGGCCTTGAGGGTCCCGAAGGTGATGATCTGCGCGACGTGCCCGTACTTGGCGCGGACATAGCCGATGACCGAGGCGCGGCCGTCCTGGCAGAGGTCGATATCGATATCGGGGAACTCGGAGCGGTCGGGGTCTGTGAAGCGCTCAAAGAGCAGCCCGTATCGGACGGGGCAGGCGTTGGAGAGGCCCAGCACGTAGCCGACCATGGTGCCCACGCCCGAGCCACGGGCGTTGGCGGGGATGGCGCGCTGGCGGCCCCAGTTGACAAAGTCCCAGACGATCAGGAAGTAGGCGCTGATGCCCTTGTCGGCGAGGATCTTGAGCTCGCGCTCGAGGCGTGCGCGGCGGTCGGTGTGCTCTTTGGTGCTGGCGGCTGAGTTAGCGGTGCTGCTGGCTGGGGCGGGCCCGTAGCGCCATGTGTAGCCGCCCTCGGCGAGCAGGCGTAGGGCCTGGTCACACTCGAGCTTGGCCTGCGCGGTGAGGTCGGCCTTCTGTTGCTCGGTGGCGTCTTGCGGGAGCGCGAAGGGGACGACCTCGAAGCGCTGGCAGTAAGCGCTGTACCAGGCGGAGAGGTCGGCGTTGAACTCGGGCTGGTCGTGCGTGGGCAGGGGCTCATCGGCGCGCTTGACGCGGACCATCGGGGCGTTGCTGGCGCCGATGGGGAGGGAGACATTGCAACGGTCGGCGATGCGCTGGACGTTGTCGAGCGCTTCGAGGCCCGGGGCGCCGTAGGGCTCGAACAGCGCGCGCATCTGTGCGGGGCCTTTGACGTAGAGGTTTTTGTCGTAGATGAGGCGGTCGGGGTCGCTCTTGTTCTTGGCGGTGCTGATGCAGATGAGCGTGTCGTGGGCGTCGTGATCCTCGGCGCGGAGGAAGTGGCTGTCGTTGTCGCACACCAGCGGGAGGTTTAGCTCTTTGGCCAGGCGCACCAGGTGCTTGTTGATGGCGATCTGCTCGCGGACGTGGTGCTGAAGCTCCACGAACATGCGCGGGCCGGTGCCTTCATCGGCGAAGGTCCGCGCGTGCCAGCGGGCGCTCTCGACGGCGCGGTCCCAGTGCAGGACCTCGGCGGAGCGGTCGTATTCGAGGAGGTGCTCGCCGATCTCGCTGCCCAGGTGCCCGTTGATGGCGATGAGCCCGGCGTTATGCTGTTCGAGCAGCGCGCGGTCGATGCGTGGCTTGTAGTAGAAGCCCGTGAGGTAGGCCTCGCTGCAGAGGTAGAGCAGGTTCTGCCAGCCGGTGTTGTTCTCAGCGAGCAGGACGAGGTGGTACCCGCCGTCGGCGACGCCGGTGTGGACCTTGTCGAGGCGTGAGGCGGGCGCGACGTAGGCCTCAACGCCGAGGATGGGCTTGATGCCGCGTTCTTTGGCGGCGGTGTAGAAGGCGACGGCGCCGAACATGTTGCCGTGGTCTGTACAGGCGACGGCGTTCATGCCGAGGGCCTTGACGCGGTCCATGAGCTTGTCGATGCGGTTGCCGCCGTCGAGCAGGCTGTACTCTGTATGCAGGTGCAGGTGCGTGAAGCCCGGGCCGGCCTGCGTGCTGGCGGGGTGGTCAGGTGATGAGTTTGTCGAGGCTTCATGCCCGCCCATGCCACGCGCTCCAGGTTTGCGTCGCTGGGTGGACGCCGTGGACATCTTACCGCGGGTGGCGCGGCGCGCAAGCGACAGGGGGAGGGGGAGCAGCGACGAGCGATGAGGGGTGAGCGATGAGGGATGAGGGTCGGGCCTTCGGTCCGATGGCAGGATCAAACGCTGCATTACGCGAGGTAACCGCAAGGCCGTTGGAAAACTGCGTTCCGGAAGGTTGAAAGGCAGGGGCAGCCCGCCGCTTAGCGGCCCATGCGTTTGGCCAGTGAGAAGGCCAGCTCGAGGCTCTGCTCGTAGTTCAGGCGTGGGTCGCAGCTGGTGGCGTAGTTGCGGGTGAGGTCGGCCTCGGTGATGTTGCCCGAGCCGCCGAGGCACTCAGTGACGTCATCGCCGGTGAGCTCAACGTGGACGCCGCCCATGCGGACATTGTGGGCGGCAAGGACGTCCCAACAGGTGTGCAGCTCAGCGAGAATATCGTCAAAGCGGCGGGTTTTGTAGCCGTTGGTGGTGCCGATGCCGTTGGCGTGCATGGGGTCACAGACCCACAGTGCGCGGAGGCCCTCGCGCTGGACGGCGGCGACCAGCGGTGGCAGTGCGGCGGCGATCTTGCTGCCCATGCGCGGGATGAGCACGAGCTTGCCGGGCGTGTTGGCGGGGTTGAGCGCGCGGGCGAGGCGGAGCAGGTCGTCGCAGGTCATCGAGGGGCCGACCTTGACGCCCACGGGGTTTCGCACGCCGCGGAAGTACTCGACGTGCGCGCCGTCAAGGCGGCGTGTGCGCTCGCCGATCCACGGCAGGTGGGTGGTCAGGTTCCACCAGCCCTGGCGGCGCGGGACCTGGCGGGTCTGGGCGCTTTCGTACCAGAGGTTGAGCCCCTCGTGGCTGGTGAAGAAGTCAACGCGGGTCAGCGCGTCGTAGTCCTTCTGCCCGGCGACGCGCATGAACTCGATGGCGTCGGAGAGGCGGTCGAGCAAGGCCTGATACTGCGTGCGGGTCTCGGCGGTCAGCCCGGCGTGCTGCAAGAGGCCCAGGTTCCAGTACTCGGGGTGGTGGATATCGGCAAAGCCGGCGTCGATCAGCGAGCGCACGAAGTTGAGCGTCAACCCGGCGTGCTGGTAGGCCTCGAGCATCAGGCGCGGGTCGGGCGTGCGGGCGGCAAGCGTGAACTGTGCGCGGTTGACCAGGTCGCCAAAGTAGCTCGGCAGCGTCAGCTCACCCTCGGGGGTCTTGCGCGTCTCTGTCTGGGTGCTGCGCGGCTTGGCGTACTGCCCGGCGAGGCGGCCCACGCGCGTCACGGGCCTGCGCCCCGCCATGACCAGCACCAGCGACATTTGCAGCAGGATCTTGAGCTTGCCGGCGATCACATCACTGGTGCAGTCGGCGATCGACTCGGCGCAGTCACCACCCCAGAGCAGGAACCGCTTGCCTTCCTCGGCCTCGGCGAGCTGGGCGATCAGGTGCTCGATCTCGCCGCTGGTGACCAGGGGGGGCAGGTCACGCAGGCGGCGAGCGGCGTCGTGGACTGCCTCCATGTCTGGGTACGGGACCTCTTGCGCGAGCGGGCGCTCACGCCAAGACATCGGGCTCCAGTCGCTGTGGGCGGTCGCGTCGGGCATCAGGCTGAGAGTATCGGCCCCGCGTGGGGGGCAACAGAGCCCGGCGCGCGTGCAACGGCTGGCGAACAAGCCGTACGCGCGGGTGGCGCGCTCAGGGCGTGGCGCGCGGGCCCGATATCCTGCAACATGGCGAGCAACGACAACCCGGTGGATGGCGCGCTCTCGGCCCACGCGGCGCTGCAAGCGCCCTGGCGCCTGCGGTACCTTGAGACCATCGCGGAGGATGATCGCAAGGGGCAGGCGGGTGCTGGGGGAGGCGGTTCAGGTGGGGGTTCAGGTGGCGGTGCGGTTGGGGGTAGTGCGGCGTCGACTGGGTGCTTCATCCGCGACTACTACCTCAGCCCGCAGCACGATGTTGAGAATCATGTGATCGTGCGGACCGAGCATGGGATGATCTTCTTGAACGCGTTCCCATACAGCGGCGGGCACCTGCTTGTGGCGCACAAGGAAAGCCGCGGAAGGCTGCTGGACTATGAGCCGGCGCAGCGGGCCCGGTTATGGCAGCTCACGGACGTGGCGGCGGAGCTGGCCGAGCTGGCGCTGCAGCCGCAGGGCCTGAACATTGGCGTGAACCAGGGGCGGGCGGCGGGCGCGGGCGTGCCGCAGCACCTGCATGTGCACGTGATCCCGCGCTGGGGCGGGGACACGAACTTCATTACCACGGTGGGGCGCGTGCGGGTGATCCCGGCGTCACTGGAGGCGATGGCGGAGCGGTTCCGGCGTGCGTGGGCGCACCTGAGCCCGCGCTGGGCGGCCCTGCTGGCATAGCGCGGCGGCTGCGCGGCGAGTTGGGCCGCGTGGGGTGAGCTGGCCTTGACGCGCCGCTGGTGGGTATGCTCGGGCATGAGCTCGGAGCCGACCAGCGTGAACGCCCCGACCGCGGCAGCGGCCACAGGCCCGGCGCTGGCAGGCCCGGCGCTGGCAGGCGTGGCCATGGTGGGCGTGGTCATGGGCAGCCATAGCGATTGGGAGACGATGAGCCACGCGTGCGAGGTGCTGACGCGTCTGGGCGTGGCGCACGAGCGCAAGGTCGTCAGCGCGCACCGGACGCCCGAACTCTTGATGCAGTACGCGTCGGAGGCGGCGGGGCGCGGGCTGAAGGTGATCATCGCCGGCGCGGGCGGCGCGGCGCACCTGCCGGGTATGTTGGCGAGCCGCACGTGGTTGCCGGTGCTGGGCGTCCCGGTGCAAAGCCGTGCGCTGCAGGGGCTTGACTCGCTTTTGAGCATCGCGCAGATGCCCGGGGGCGTGCCAGTGGGGACGCTGGCGATCGGTCCGGCGGGGGCGACCAACGCGGCGCTGCTGGCGACGGCGATCTTAAGCCTGAGCGACCCTGCGCTGCGCGCGAGCCTGGAGCGGTTCAGGGCAGAGCAGACGCGGCGCGTGCTTGATCACCCGGACCCGGCATCACCGCCGAGCTAGGACGGATTCTGGCTCAAGCTTGAGGCCGCGGAGCGAACCAGAGGTGAGAAGACCAAGACCTATGCGGAGCGCGGGCGCATCCAAACGCGCGAGAGCAGCGAGAATCCGAAGTAGGCCCGACTGTAACTTCTTGGCGAAGACGACCCGAGCGGCGTGCTGTACGAACGACGGCTGACGCGAGTGACTGAACATGAAGCACCGGCCGGTGGTGGGAATCTTGGGGGCGGGCCAGCTTGGGCGGATGCTCGCGCTGGCCGGGCACAACCTTGCGGTGCGGTGCCTGTGCTTTGACTCGGCCCCGGGCCCGGCGGGCGAGGTCTGTGAGCAGACCATTGGCGGGTTTGATGACGACGCGGCGTTGCGGGCCTTTGCGGCCCGGTGCGACGTGGTGACGTACGAGTGGGAGAACGTGCCGGTGGCTGCGGCGACGTTGTGCGCGCAGCAGGCCTCCGCGCGGGCGGCCCCGCCGGTACACGCGCTGGCGGTAGCGCAGGACCGCCTGAGCGAGAAGACGCTGTTTGCTGAGCTGGGCGTGCCGGTCGGGCGGTTTGCGCCGGCGCGGACGCGCGATGAGCTGGCGGCGGCGGCGGCGCATGTCGGGCTGCCGGCGGTGGTCAAGACTCGGCGCGGCGGATACGACGGTAAGGGCCAGATGGTTGTGCGTAGCGAGAGCGACTTGGTCGCGGCGTGGGCTGAACTCGGCGGGCACCCGGGGGGCTTGATTGTCGAGGGCTTCGTGGCGTTTGTGCGTGAGCTGAGCGTGCTGGTGTGCCGCCGGGGTGACTGGCTTGGCCAGGGCGGCCCAAGTGCGGGCCAAAAGCTGGAGCTTGAGTTGGGCGTGGGCGTGGGCGGCGGCGTGGGCGTAGATCTGGGCCCGCGCGTGCGCTGCTATCCGCTGATCCATAACGTCCACACGGGGGGGATATTGCGTCGCTCGATTGCACCGGCGGCGGGGGTCTCAGTTGAGCTGGCGAGCCGCGCGGTGGCGTACGCGACGCGCATCGTCGAGCACCTGGACTATGCCGGGGTCATGGCTCTTGAGCTGTTTGAGACTGCGGCGACGGCCTCGGGCCCCGGCGAGATTTTGGCCAGCGAGATCGCCCCGCGCGTACACAACAGCGGGCACTGGACGACGGACGGGAGCGTGACGGGCCAGTTTGAGAACCATCTGCGCGGCGTGCTGGGCTGGCCGCTGGGCAGCACCGACACGCTGGCACCGGCGGCGGGGATGGTCAATTTGATTGGCACCGCGCCGACGCCCGCGCAGGTCATGGCCGCGTGCGACCGGGCCAAGGTCCATCTTTACGCCAAAGAGCCCAGGGCGGGGCGCAAACTAGGGCACGTGAATGTGACGGCGGCGACGCACGCGGAGCTTGAGACTTGCTTGGTGCAGGTCGAGGCGCTGCTGAGGCCGGCTTGAGCGCACGATGTTGGCCGAGTTTGGTCTGACAGCGCGCGCGGCGCGTGGTCTGCGGAACTTTGTTCCACCTTGTGCGCGGGAAGCGAAAGTAAGAAAACCTGCACACACGCGGGGCGCGGGGTAGACACGCGCACGAGAACGAGAGACAATCCGTCTTACTTGGGCGTCCAGCCCGGCGGTTGGCGCGTGGGGTCACGCGGCATCGGCTTGGGGTCGGGCGCTGGCTCTGGCTCCGGGCTGGGCCTTGGCGATGGGCTGGTCGGGACGCCTGGGCGCGGGCTGGGCTGCACTGGAAAGATGTCGGGGCCGTCACCTGGAACTTGGTCTGGACCTGGGCCAGGAAGTTGGCCCGGCGGGTTGATTGTCGTGGGTTTGCGGGGTGTGTCGCCGGGCTCGGCCTCGAAGATCAGTAGCGTCTTGGCCCCGGGGCCGAGCACGAGTGCGGGCCAGCGGCCGCGCCCGACGATCGAGCGCGCGGGGCTCCAGTTGACGCCTGAAGCTGCGCTGGCTGAGGTGGTGGTCCAGATGCGCGAGTCGTTGAAGGCGGCCAGGTGCAGGCGGCCGTCGAGCGAGAGCAGCCCGCCTTGCCAGGGCCCGGCCCACGCGTCACCCGCGACGCGGCGCGGCAGCACCGCGCTGCCCCCAGCGGGCGTGAAGGTGAGCCCGTCGTCAGAGGCGTACACGTCGGCCCCGCTGGGGGTTGAGCAGAGCATCGTCCAGCGCTCGCCGCTGCGGGCCAGGGCGATGGATGTTTCGGTGCTGGCAGCGGGTGCGCCCGGGCCGCCGGGGGCGAGCGTCAGGCGGACGCCGGGGTCAAAGGTAAATGAGGCGCCGGCGTCACGCGAGGTTGCGGAGAGGACCACGACTTGGTCGGCTTGCGTGCCAGTGCCGGGGTCGCTGGGAGCGCCGGGGGTGCTGGGAGCGCTGGGGGCGGGAGTGCCGGGCACTGGTCGCGTGGCGACAAAGTAGGCCCGCAGCGAGCCGGTTTCGGTGATCGCCAGGGCCGGCCGGCCGCGCGAGCCAAGGTCGCCCGGGAGGCTCTCGATAGGCGCGGGCACCGGCGCGGACCAGCCTCTGGCGTCGCTCGAGCGTGTGACGCACCACAGCGGCGGCGTGGTTGGCTTGTCGTCATGGTCGTGCAGGGCCATGACGATCACTTGGCCCTCTGGAGTGCGCACGGCGGCGGGCAGGGCGGCGCGAACCATCACACGCGTGCGCTCGCCGGGTGTGATGGCGGCGTTCGGGCTGGTGGGGCTCACGGAAAGGTCAATGGTGGCGACGACGACCTCACCGATGGCCCGCGCGGCACTTGAGGGTGCGTTTGGGCGTGTGCTGGTCTGCGGAAGTTGCGCCGAGCCGACTGGCGCGGCGGCGGCCAGCAGGGCGGGCACGAGAGTCGCGGCCAAGAGGGTCTTCGAGATCACGCCCACGGTGAAGTAGTGTCGGGGGTTCATTCGGTGCTCTTCGCTGGCGCGGGGCTGGGCGATGCGGGTTGCGGGAGGCCAGAGGGCCGGGGGGCCAGAGGGGCGGAGGTGTAGATGGACGTGAGGTGTACTTGTGCACCGCCCGCGGTTGCGATGGTATCGTTACCACATGAAGATGCCGCAGCACACCCAAACCGCCACAACGTCCTTCACCTCGCCGGCGGCTGGGGTGATCTCGCCCCGGCAGGCGCGCGGCATACTGGTCTCGGCGGCTGCGCGCGGTGGTGCGCTGCTGCTTATCGGGGTTGTCGGGCTCGTGAGCAGCGGTTGTGATAGTAAGGGCCCGCCCCCGATGCCCGCGCCGCGGGCGGTGACGCCAGCGATGACCCCAACCCAGCCGAGCGTCGCGCCGGGGACCAGCGGCGTGACGAGGCCCGCGACGCCCCCGGGCGGTGGGGGTGCTGGATCTGGCGGCGGTGCGGTCACGGCGGGCCAGTTCAGCGTCGGTGGGCTGCTGCTGACGATCCCCGAGGGTTGGAAGCCGTCGGTCCCGGCCAGCAGCCCGTTTGCGCCGATTGCCGACCTTCGGTTTGCGCACGAGGCTGGCGAGGCGCGGGCGGCGTTCTTCGCGGTCGAGGGCGGCGGGGTGACGATGAACATCGAGCGCTGGCGCCGGCAGGTCAAGCTGCCCGAGGGCATCGACGCGCAGATGACTATGGCCGAGCGTAACGGGATGAAGATGACCCGCATTGATATGACCGGCGAGTATGCCGGCATGACCCCCGCGGGGCAGGCGGCCCCGCTGCAGACCAACACGCGGTTTGTCGGGATCGTGATCGAGGGCGGCCCGCGTCCGGTGCAGGTGCGGCTGACCGGGCCCAAGGCGGCCGTTGATTCGGCGCTGGCGAGCTTTGACCAAATGCTGGCGGGCATGACCAAGCCGTAATGGGGCGGACGCCAGCGACGAGTGACGAATCATGAGCGACGAGCGGGGAGGGCCGGGCTATTGGCTCGATGCCGAGTTCAAAACTGCGCTGCAGGCGTCCGGTGATTGCAGAGCTGGGCCTCCAACCGGGCTTACAGCGGGTGGTTTCGCTTGACGGCCTGAAGGCGGCTTAGGCAGGAAGAAAGGCTGCCCCACGCGAGGCAGGGACCTGGCCGGTTGATTACCTGCCCCGCTCGGAAGACGAATTGGTAGTTGAAAGCCTGCCCCGCGAGCGAACGCGCGAGGGTTTGGCGTGACGCTCGCATTATGCTCTGTGCGCAGCCGATCTTGGTCTCGGCGCGGGTCGTAGCATCAGCCTTCACGGGCGGCATGTGGTCGGCGGCGGGGGCCGGGTATGGCGGCGGCGCGTGCAGGGAGCTGGCATGGAGATCTGGCAAGCGGTCGTGCTCGGGCTGGTTGAGGGGATCACCGAGTACCTGCCTGTGTCTAGCACGGGCCACCTGATCATCGCCAGCGAGCTGATGGGCCTGAAGACCCCGGAGGCCAAGAGCGCGGTCAACGCATTTGAGATCGTCGTGCAGGGCGGGGCGATCCTCGCGGTGCTCGGGCTCTACTTCCCGCGGTTTGTCTCTATGCTGCGCGGGCTGCTGGGCAAGGACAACGCGGGCTTCGCGCTGCTGGTCAACCTGATGATCGCCTTTACGCCGGCGGTGATCGTGGGCGTGCTGGCCAAGCCGTGGATCGACAAGTACCTGTTTAACGCGTGGGCGGTGATCATCGCGTTCGCCATCGGCGGGGTCTACATGATCATCGTTGACCTGCGCTGGCTGCGGCCAGCGCGGTTTGCCGGGCCCAGCGGCGGGGGCAAAGAGCTAGCCGACCTGACCCCGCGCGATGCGCTGAGCATCGGGCTGCTGCAGTGCGTGGCGATGTGGCCCGGCACCAGTCGAAGCATGATGACCATCACCGGCGGCGTGCTGTGCGGGCTGCGACCCGCGGCGGCGGCGGAGTTCAGCTTCCTGCTGGGCATGCCCACACTTCTGGCCGCGACGGCCAAGGCCCTTTACGACAACCTGCAGGAGGCCAAAGCCAGCGGCGGACCGAACTTTATTGAGCAGCTTGGCGTGACGCCGGTGGTGGTGGGCATGATCGTCGCCGCCGTGAGCGCCGCGTTGGCGGTCAAGTGGCTGGTGAGGTTCCTGAACCGCCAAGGTCTGACGCCCTTTGGCATCTACCGACTCGTGGCGGCGGGCGTGCTGTTGATGCTGGTTCTGAGCGGGCTGGTCACGTTCTCGAAGTAAGCGTGGGGGAAGAGGTGAGGGAAGGGGCGAGAGGTGCAGCTTGCGTAGCGTGGGCTACGTGGCAAGACTTACTTTCTAACTTGCACTCGCCTGTCACCCCTTGCCCGCACCCGATTACCCATGCCCGATTGCCGACTGCTTCAGCACGCGGTGGTGAAGCGGTTGATGAACAGGATGATGTCGTCGGCGGTGAACTCGCCGTCGGGCGTGCCGGGGGTCGCAGGGCCGGTGATGTCGGCCACGCTCAGGTTGTTGGAGGTAAAGGCGTTGATGAAGCGGATGATGTCGTCGGCGGTCAGCTCGCCGTCAGGCCCGACGGAACCGCCGGGGCCGGCGATGTCGGAAGCGCCAGCGCGGACTGTGAGCGTGGCCTCGTTGCTGGTGACGCTGCCGCAGGCGTTGGTGACGATGCAGCGGAAGTTGCCCCCCGCGCCCGCGATAGAGCTGATGTTCGTGCTTGGCAACGTGGCCCCTGAGACGTTGAACGCGGATGTGCCTTGGCCGCTCAAGTTGATGCCGTTGCTGAACGCGGCCCATGCGGTGTTCGGGCCTGCGGGTTGCCACTGCCACTGGTAGGTGAAGGGGCCGGCGCCAGCGGCGGTGACGGAAAACGCGGTGATGGCGGCGCCGCACGTAACAAAAGATGCAGGCTCGCGACCAATCCCGACACACGGCTCCTCGATCTGCAGGTTGAGGCCCGTAGAGTCGCTATTAGAGTCGGTACCGCTCGTGACCGCGAGATCAATGACGCCTCCTGCGATCATCGACACTTGCTGGGGGGGCATGTTCACGATCGTCTGATATCCGACCACGCTTGCCTGAAAGAGCAGCGTGGTTCCCCGGTGAATCAGGACCGTGCTGGTCGTGCCTGGAACGCTCATTCCGCGGAACGAGCCCGAGAGTGTGTACAGCCCCGACACAGGCGCGATGAAACGATACACGCTATCCCGCCCCGCGCTGGGATGGCCGGTCACCTCATTAGGTAACCACGCAGTAGCACCATCGGTCACGGTGCTCACTGATGAGAAATTTTTGTTCATTGTCGGCAGGACCTGGCCGAACTGTGAAAACCCGTTCCAACCGCCAACGGATACGACGTACGGGAAAAACTTTGTTGTAAAGCGTGTGAATGTCCCCGGCGTATCTGTTGTCAACTTGAAGCCGGAACCCCACGGTCCGCTCGGGTTACGCTGGGCGTCGAAATCGTCTCGAAGGCTGTGCGTCCGGCCGCCGACTGTCACGATGTAGGATCCGCGATTGTCAACTTCGCAGCCCACGCAATCATTCACCGCCGCATAAAGATGCGCTCCGGCGTGTGGCGCGGTAACGATCGTGTCCCGTCCCAGCACGAACCAATCCGCCGCAGCGGGAGCGGGGTTGAAGGTGCCGACCAGTGTGCCGAAACGAACAGTGGTGAGGTCCCGAGTATCCGTGCTCTGGGTGCCCACTTGGCTCCAGAGAAAGCCCGTCCAGTTCGTGCCCCCGCCGGGGTAATGGTTGATGCCGTCACCGCCGGCAACCGTTGGGTACGAGCCATTCTCCGCGGTCCAGGTGATGATCCCGGCGGTGAGGGGAAGGGCTAAAGATCCGTCGGCAAACGTCTGGTAATGGTTGGGCGCATAGAGCTCGATGGAGCCCACTGCGGAAACTCTAACCTGAGTATTGACCGGAATCTGCCCAAGATCGATCTTGCCTGCGAGGTTGGTGATTGCGGGAACCACGGTGGTGAGCGCCTGGGCCCAAGCACTCGACGCGCCAGCGGCGACCGCAAGACTGCAGACGATTGAAACAATGGACTTGGACATGCTCTTGCTCCGATGTTTGATGACTGGACTTATCTTACCTATCACACGCGCTCACCTTGGCATGGCTTGATCGCACGGCACAATGACCCGGCTTAACTTCTCCATAACCTCGGCTCACCCAGGCCATGGGAATTATTTCCTAGGTCACGCTAATTGTCTTCCCGCGCATTCGTGGCTCGCCACAGTCTCGGGTTGAAGCGAAGAAGTCACAGGTCCCCTTCGGGAATCGAAAGTCTCCCGGAGTTCCGAGACGTTACCACCCTTTGCACGCGCGTGCAAGCACGCTCTGCTGCGTTTGGGCAAAATCCAGCACTGCCGCGCGTGCTTGACGACGAACCGCACACGAACAAACGCCGCTGCGGGTGCGACGGGGCTTGCGTGAGTAACTAAGACAGTTTCATCTCATGCCGCAGGGAACTGTGTCCAACCCCCGCGTGCCTCTTGCCCATTGCCAACGGCCCATCCCGATTGCCAACGGCCTTAGCACCCTGCCGTCAACCGATTGATGAACTAGATGATGTCGTCGGCGGTCAGCTCGCCGTCACCCCCCACGGTGCTTTTCTAGCATCCCGCTTCGGCGTTCTTGCGTTCGGTGGCGTGGCCGTTGGCGGTCGGGCGTTGCTCATCACCCCGAGCTTCGGCCAATTCGCGGACGAGCTGGGCCGTCAACTCGCGGGCGTGGGCGAGCACGACGATGGCCTGGCGGAGCTGGGCCTTGTCGATGCCGCCCAATTGGGCGCGGTGCAGCTCGAGTACCGGGGCGTCAAGCTTGCCCAGCAGGGCTAGGCCCTTGGGGGTGATCTTGACGTACGTCACGCGTTTATCGCGGGTTGAGCGGGTTCGGGTCGCGAGATCGGCGGCCTGCAGGCGGTCGATCAGGCGGGTCACGTCAGGCACCTGAGTAACCAGGTGCTGGCCGACCTCGTCGCAACTGCGGCCTTCGGGGCCGGCGCCGCGAAGTATTCGCAGCGCGTTGTAGGCCGGCTGAGTGAGGCCTTGACGCTTGAAAAGCTCGTCAAAATGGGCGGAAAGCACCGCGCTGGTGCGGGCCAGCGCGAGGTAGGCCTCCTGCTCCGGAGAGTCGAACGGGTCGCGCTTGTACAGCTCTATTTGGAGGTCCGGCGGCATGTCAAGGCTCCCACGAGGGGCCCGCGCCCGCAGAGGCGAAGTCCCCACCCGGAGCCTCGATACGAAAGCCATTAGAACAAAGATTGTCGACTATCTCAAAATCCGGGATAATCACCCAATGTGCTTCAAGTCTGACGATCGTGCGGGTATCAGGGCCCTTCAGACGGGCCGCCGGCGGACAAGTCGGGCGCGGGGCGGCCGGCGATTCGGTGGGCTGGGAGGGCCCAGAGCAGGATCAGCCCAAGCTCAAAGAGCAGGTACATCGGGACGCTCAAAAGCAACATGCTGGCGGGGTCTGGCGAGGGGGTCAGGAAGGCGCCGGCGACGCAGCAGATCACAAGGATGTGGCGTCGGTACTTGGCGAGGAACGTGCGTTTGACGATCCCGATCCAGCCCAGCAGCAGGACGACCACGGGGGTTTGGAAGCCGATGACGCACCCGAGGGCGAACATGATGAAGGTGTCAAGGGTTTCGCCCACGCGGAACTGCTGGAGAAGTGCGCCGCTGGTGGAGGCGGGCGTGCCGACGATGCGGGGCTTGCCGTCGGCCCCGGGGCCGAGGCTGAGGCGATGCTCCATGACGGCGGTGTTGAACCATTGGCCGCCTGAGGGCGGGTCTTTGGGGTCGCCCTCGAGCACGGGGATGGTGGCGAGCGTGATGCCGGGGGGCAGGTCAGCGATGGGGTTTGCGCGCGTGAAGGTGCCGGCGTTGAAGGTGACCAGGAACCCGAGCATCGTGGGCAAAATCACGTAGTAAAGAAACAGCAGGGCCGCGGCCGAGAGCAGGCCCGAGAGCGGGGCCAAGATGTAGATGAACCGGCGCTCATGCCCGTGCAGGCCCGGGGCGACGAAGCGCCAAAGCTGGAACAGCACCCACGGCGCACCGACGCAGATTGTGGCGAGGAAGGCGATCTTGACGCTGTTGAAAAAGCCCTCGAAGACGCTTGTAAGCTGCATGACGTCGGGCTCACCGGCGGCGTGTAGCGCGGCGCGGACGGGCGCCATCGAGACGTCCAGCAGCTCGCGCGCGAAGATGATCGAGATGATGAAGATCGGCGCTAGCCCGACCAGGGCCCAGATCAGGCACCGGCGCAACTCCTCAAGGTGCGCGCCCAGGCCCATGACCGTCTGGGCCTTGTCGTTGCGGCGGTCGATCACTTCGGCAAGCCCGAGCATCGCTCATGGTAAGGGTGGGCGAGCCCGCTGGGCGTCCAGGCCCAAATGGTGACGGAATCGCGGCGGCGGCGCGTCTGCCTTGACGTGAGCGATGAGACCAACAACGTGGGGCAGAACGCAGACCAAAGCGCAGGCCAAAGTGCTGGTCAGAACGCGAATCAGAATGCAAACCCGGCGGGTGGCGAGACTAGCAGCCAGAGTTGTGGCCAAGGCCGCGGGACGCCGACTGGTTCTGGGACGCTGGCCTCGCCTGACGTGCCGATGACTTGTGATGAGCTGGCTACTCGTCTGCTCGACGGGCGGGCGAGCCCAGCGGACTGGCGCGCGCTGCGTGACTCGGCGCTAAGCGACCCGCAGATGTGGATTGAGCTGATTGATATCTCTGAGCTGGGCGATGGGCTGGGTCAGGTGGTAAAGGCAGCGCAGCAGCGGGCGACGGCGGTTGATGTGCCCAGTGCAGTTGTTCAGCCGCGACTTACGGCCGCGGCGATGGTGCACGGCGCGAGTAGTCGCGAGCGCGCCGAGGGCGAGCGCGAGCACCACCATGCTCAAAGTGTTCCGAGCTTTGCAGGTGCTGCTGGCTTTGGTGCCACGGGCGGCGATGGTGGTCGGGGTCGTCTGCGTCGGGCCGATCGCCTTGGCTGGCTAGTCGCGGTGCTGCTGGCGGTGGGTTTGGTGACGATGGCGGTCAAGCCCGGGTCCGTGCAGGGGTTGCTTGGTCCAGGCCGGGGCGGGAGTGCGGCGTCACTGGCCCCGCTGGGGCTGGCGAGCCCGGACGAGGCGATGCGTAAGTACCTGGAGCTTGGCAAGGCTCAGGGGCGCGTGGTTGGCGAGCTGCCGCAGCGGATCATCTTGGAATCGCGCGAACTGCCGGGCGGCGGCGGGCGTGAGGTGCTGTACATCCGGCAGTTGATCGAGCGTGCGGTGGTTGATGATCTGTACCGCTTCGGGACCGACGACCAGGGCCGCCCGGTGGTGCTGCCGGGGCGCAGCGAGGGCGGCGCGCCCAGCGGGCTTTGATTGTGCGGTCACTGAACCGGACGGACTGAACTGAACTGGCTGGGCGGGCTGCGATGAACTGGACTGAGTTTCAAAGCATCGATGCGGAGTAAACAACCATGATGAGCAACTATGTGCGGATGACGGCGGCGGGTGTGGCGGGGCTGGTTGTGCTGGCAGGCACGGATGTCTGTCTGGGCGTCAATCGGGGCGAGCAGGGCGCGCCGGTGTTGGTCATGGCGCGGCCCGCGGCCGAGGTGATGCCGCTGAGTGCGTCGCCGGCGGGTGTGGTTACGCGCGGCGTGATGCCGCTGACGTACTCGCTGGTGGCCCGAGCTGACCAAGACTCGATGACCACCACGATGGTGTTCGTGCGTGACGGGCAGCGTGTCGAGGCGCGGCGTGCGGGCGGGCGTGACGCGGCGTGGAGTGTGAAGCTCAACGGCAAGGACGTGCCGGCGGACCGCTGGTCGCTGGCCGGTGGGCGATTGACGGTCAGGGGCGAGACTGGCGCTCTAGTGCTTGATGAGCCGGTAAGCGCGGCTGAGCTGAGCGCGCAGCCCGAGCTGGCTAGGCCCGGGGGCGAGGTGCTGGCGAATCCGCGGGCTCGGCTGGGCGTGGTCATGACGACCGCCAGCGACGAGCTGGTGGCGCACCTGGGCCTGGCTGAGGGCGAGTACGCGCTGGTCAGCGAGGTGCAGGAAGGCACGGCGGCGGCGAAGGCGGGCCTGCAGATCAAGGACGTGCTGATCTCGATCGACGGGCTGACGCCGTGCTCGATACAGACGTTGCGCGGGCACCTTAAGACCAAGGCCCCGGGCGACGTGGTCAAGCTTGAGGTCGTCCGCCGCGGCGAACGCAAGACTACTGAAGTGATGCTGGGCGCGGGCGAGCCGGGCGAGCTCGGAGGAACTGGCTTCGGCGCCGGGATTGACGGCAACGACCGCTGGACGGCGTTGACGGACCGTCTGGCCCAGCTTGGTGCGAAGGCTGGCGAGCTTGGCGGCAAAGCGGGCGAGCTGGGTGCGAAGGCGGGTGAAGATGCGGCGCGTGTCGGCGCGGAGAAGGCCCAGGCGTGGCGCAAGCGTGCGGACGAGATGGCGGCACGGATCCAGCGTGAGATCGAGGGCCAGCGGGCGTTGCGGTTTGCCGTGCCGCGGGGGCCTGACGGGCAGCAGGGCGAGATGCTGCTGCTGACGGACCCTCCGGCGAGTACGCGCGAGCTTGAAGGCCGGATCAAGGAGCTTGAAGGTCAGATCGCCGAGCTTCGGCGGCTGGTTGAGCGGCTGTTGCCGGGTGCGGCTGCTGGCGCAGGTGCTGGACCGGGCGGTGCGGCTCCGGCGCTGGCGGTGCAGCCGTCGGCTTCTATGCCGCCTTCGGCGCCAACCCCGCCGACGCCCTCGGCGCCGCCTTCGGGCAGTGTTGATCCGGCGCCGCGGCCATGCACTGATGCGCCCCGGGCGGCCCGGCCCGCCGGTGACGTGCGATGGCCTGAGACAACCGACCGCGCGGGCTGGTGGCTGAACGTCTTTGAGCTTTGAACTCTGATGTGCGCGGGGCGGCGCGATCGCCCCGAGATGGATTCCCCCCACAGCGGCCCGGTGTGCGGAAACGTGCTCGGGCCGTTTTCGTTCGGCGCGGGCGTGCGCTGCGACGCGGACGCGGACGCGGAGGGTCACGGGGGCTCGCGTAAAGGGTTGCGGGCCGTGTTGGAGGCGAGATCAGGGGCCGCGCGGCGCGTGCACAATCCAGAGCGGGCGCGATGCGCCCGGCACGGGTGTAACGCTAGCGCCGGGCCGTGCGGCGGCGTCGCTCGCGTCGGCGGTGATGAGCACGCCAGTGGGGTTGGCGATGAGCCACGTACGGGCGTCGGCGGGCGCGATGCGCTGGACGAGGCCGCGGGTAGAGAAGACCATGCTGTCTTCGCGGTAGGTGCTCGCGAGCGGGCCGGTGTTCTGCAGGCCCTGCGCGGCGAGGGCGCGCATGACGGCGGCGGTGGTTGCGCCGGGCGCGACGGCGGGCGCGAGGAACTGCAGCGAGAGTGCCAGCCCGATGGCGGCGGCGAGCACGCCGAGCCACTGCGCGCGTAGCCAGTGGTGACCGGCGGCGGCGCGCGCCGCCAGCAGCAGCGCGGAGCCGGCGAGCAGGGCGATCAGCACGCAGGCGGCGATGGCCAGCGTGGGCGTGCCACGCGCGGGATCGTGCGGGGCCAGGGCCCAGGCGATAATCGCGCCGAGCCCCGCGGCAAGCCCGATGAGCAGCCAAATCAAAAGGCCCGGGCGGTCGGGTTTGTCGCGACGCGCGGTGGCGGCGAAGATCGCGCGGGCCGAGAGCAGCGCGATGGGCGGGTAGAGCGGCAGCGTGTAGTGCGGGAGCTTGGCGAGGCTGAGCTCAAAGACCACCCAGGCCGGGATGATCCAGGTGAGGCAGAACAGCTCTGCAACGCGGCCTTGTGGGCGGCGCTGCGCCATGGCGAGAAGGCCAACGCGCAGGCGCGCAATCGTGCCGGGGCGGGCTGAGGTGGGAGCGCTGGGGGTGACGCTTGGGCTGACGCTGGGAGTGGCACTTTGGCGCGATGGCCACGCGCTGCCCCACGCGACGCGCACGGCGCGGCGGAGTGCTATGAGCGTCAAGAGCGAGCCGGGCCAGAAGAGTGCCGCCAGCATTACCAGGTGCGTACCCGGGGGCGCGAAGTGACCCTCTTTGCTCCCGGCGGCGGCGCGGAGGAACGTCTCAGCCCAGACCAGGCGTGCGTACGCGCCGATGCCGATGCGCTCGGCGATTAGCAGCAGCCACGGGCTGACCACCAGCGGCATCACAATCAGTGCCAGCCACGGGCGCGTGGCGCGTAAGGGTGTCAGCGAGCGGCCCGCGGCGCACAGCGCTAGCACCGCACCAAGCAGCACCAGCGGGGTGATGAAGCCCTTGGCCAGCACGCCCAGGCCCAGGGTGAGCCAAAGAAGCGCGGGCCAGAGCAGCGAGGACCAGAAGTTAGACGGCAAGAGCAGAGAAGTTCGGCGCGCTGAGGCTTCCGCGTGCAGGCAGCGCCATAGGCAGTACATCGTGGCGGTGGTCGTCGCGAGCAAGAGCTGGTCGGCCCGGGCCTGGTGCGCGTCCCAGACAACCATCGGGCTGACGGCGAGCAGCGCGGCGGCGAGCAGCGCGGCGCGGGCGTCAAACAGGCGAAGCCCGAGGCGCCAAGTAAGCAGCACGCTGGCCAGCGCGCACAGGGCCGAGGGCAGGCGGTACATCCAGATCGCGTCGCGAGCGGGGTCGCCCAGGGTCAGCGTGCCGGCGCTGAGGGCCTGCAGCCAGTAGATCAATGGCGGCTTGTTCAGGCGCGGGGTGGTCTGGACCATCGGGACAACCAGCCCACCCGCGTGGCGGCCAAGCGGGCGGCCGGTGGCGGGGTCGGCGCGCAGGTCAAGCTGCTCGGGCGGGAGCGTGACGCTCTCGAGCATCTGGCGGCTGGCCTGGGCGAAGCGGCACTCGTCGCGGTCAACCGGCTCGATTGATGCCAGCCCCGGCACGTACACTGCGGCGCACAGGGCGATCAGCAGCGCGTAACCCCAACGGCCAGTGGGACCATGAACATTGGACCCATGGCCACTGGACCCACGAGCGCCGCGCGCACAGGTGAGCACGGAGCGCAGCTTGGACAGCAGGGCCGAGAGCACGGAGCAGATTAGCCAGGGCACTCAGGGCGTGCGCGCCGCGAACGCAGACACGAGTTCATTAGACCCAAGTCCGTTAGACCCGGGTTCTTCAGGGCCAGATTCCGTAGGACCAAGTTCTTTAGGACCAGGCGGGCGGGGACCGGGCACGCTAGGACCAGGCTGGCTAGGACTGGGCTGGTGGGGCTGGTGCATCATCGCTGCGATCGTGCTCGGCGTGGCCCTGCACCCGCTGGACGCCAAAGTCGACCGCTGGCTCTCGGGCGTAGCTATCGGCGGCGACCTCAAGCGTGAGTGGTCAGCGCTCCAGCAGTACGGGCAGTTCAGTTGCATCTTGATTGTCTCGGCGCTGGTCTGGCTGCTGGATGAGCGCCGGCGCGCACGGCTGTTTGACTACTGGCTATCGCTGGGCCTATTGCTGCTGGCGTGCCAGGGGCTCAAGATGCTCATCGGCAGGCCACGGCCGAAGTATGGCGACCCAGACACGTTCCTTGGCCCGCTGGGGCTGTATCCGGTAGTCAACAAAGCGGGCGAGAAGGTACTGACGCACGCGTGGGAGGCGAGCAGCCCCGCGGGCAGCCAGCTTTGGAGCATGCCCAGCAGTCACAGCGCCTTCGCGGTCGCGATGAGCTTGTTCCTAGTGCTGGTGTACCCGCGTCTGGTGTGGATGGTGGTGCCGCTGGCGCTGCTGGTGATGGCGGGGCGGCTGGTCTTTGACGCGCACTGGCTCACCGACACGCTGGTTGGCGCGTGCCTGGCGGGCGCGGTGTGCCACCCGATCATCAGCGGGCGATGGATCAGTCGGCGCGTGGCGAAGGGCGAGCTTGGGGCGGGGTGAAGTTCGCGCCTTACCCCTTCACAAACACGCCCATGACGCGGAGGTGTTCGTGGTCGGCGGCGTCCACCTCGCGGACCGTGCCCAAGTTGGCCAGGCCCGCAGTGGTCATGAGGCTCTCGAGCTCATCGGTGCTCAGGGGCCAGGGCGGGCCTTCCATTGAGCCGCACTCTTCGGCGCAGCGCCGCCCGCAGGCGATGGCCAGGACGATCCCGCGTGAGGCGGCCAGGCGCGAAAGGCCCTTGGCGGCCAGCCCGCGCAGCTCTGGCGCCATAGATTGCAGCGTGCAGACCTCGACGACCAGGTCAAAGCGGCCTTGGACGCGGGTGGGCAAATCCAGCAAGTCGGCCTGCATGTAGCGCGCGGCGCAGCGCGGGTGGCGGCGGGCGGCCCAGCGGACGGCCGAGGGCGAGACGTCAAAGCCCAGCACATCGAACCCGCGCTTGTCAAGCTCAACAACGTCATCACCAAGCCCGCAGCCAACGACGATCGCGCGTGAGCCGGGACGAACCAGGCTGGGCCCCTCGCGGTTAAGCCACTGGACCAGCAGGTCATCGGGCCCGCGGTGGGCCCACGGGACGCGGTCACAGTCGCCCTCGGCGCTGGCGTAGACGCGCTCGCAGTACTCTGCGTTGGTCATGGGCCGTACGACCTCGGTGTCCAGCGCGTCGAGCTTGAGGCGCGACAGATCGATGGATCCATCGGCGTGGACCGGAAGCCCGCCGCGCGAGGTTCCGGGTTCAGAGGCCGTGGCCGCGTCACTGGTCTGGCTCGCGGTCTGGCTTGCGGTCTGGCTCGGGGTCTGGTTGAAAGGATTAGTCGGCGGGTTGTCCGAGGGCATGAAGCGCCTCCTTGCTGGGCGTTCGGGCTGATCGTCGAGTCGCGTGGCCCTCGGTGTGCGCTAGGGGACTTCACCGAGCACGCAAATCGATGCCCGCTGGCCTTGACCTAGGTAGTTTACTCGCTTCGCCCAAAGGTGCAACAAAGAATCTGCCAATATTGAAAGACGCGGTTGATTTCCCCTGTGTTTATAGTCTGTTTGTGCCCGGGCTGGGTGGCAGTCTGCCCCTAATGCAGCGGAACGCGCCGTCCGAGGCGTGAGTCAGCCCACGATGCTGACCAGCAGAATCAGCAGGCCAGAAACCAGGGCGTTGTGCAGGGCGTGGGCCACGACGCAGGCGATCAGGCTGCCGCGCCAGTAACGCAGCAGGCTGAAGCCCAGGGCCAGGGCCACCAGAGGGGCCATCACGCTGATGGGGTACCCGTGCATCGCGGCGAAAACCACGGCCGTGAGCGCCCCGGCGATCACGATGTTCAGCGGCCCGCGAAGCTGGCGCAGCAGCCCGCCGCGGAAGACGATCTCTTCGACAATCGGCGCCCAGATCACTGCGAGGGCCGTCAGCAGCACTGGCAACAGGCCTGAGGCACCAAAGTACTCAAGCAGCGGGTTGACCGGGCCCGACGCGGGCTCATGGCCCAGCGCCGCTTGGACGGCCTGGGTGATCAACAACACGACCATCGTGACCACGGCACCAGCAAACAGCAGCGGAAGGCACGCGATGTACCCCACAACCCCCGCGCCGAGCTCTTTAAAGACCCCCGCGCCGCTGTGCAGCCCAAGGGCATGGCGCGAGCCGGCCCAGTCAAGCCCGCGGATGCGCGGCCAGAGCAGCACCGCGGGCAAGATCAACCACTGCAGGCTCAGCGCGATGATCTGGGCCTGACTCTCGGCCTGGTCAAGGGCGGGGCCGGTCTTGCCGCTGGTCATCGCCGCGGCGATGAGCCCGACGACCAGCTTGAGGGTCAGGAAGCAGACGACGAAGATTGCGGCGATCTCGATGCCCACGCTGCCGCCGGGCGCCATGCGCTCAAGTCGGGGGCGATCCCGCTTGGCCGCCAGGCGCACGATGCCGACAATCAGCAGCGGCAGGCCGACCAATAGGCCCAGGGCGATGAAGGCGACAACGAGTGTGACCAGCGCGATGATGTGCCAGCCGCCGTCGATCAGTGGTGCGCGGGCGGGGTCGGTGTCGGGCAGGCCACGGGCCTGGGCGAGCTTGCCAGCCCAGCCGAAGCGGGCGTCAAGGCGCTGCCGCTGTGCGTCGCTGAGCTGGGCAGGGTCGTAGGTCGGGGTTGCGGGCGTGTAGAGCGCTTCGAGCAGCTCGACGTCGGGCCGAAGGACGGCGGCATCTTCGGGCTTGTCGGCGGCGAGCTTCTCGAGCCTGGGCTTGATCTTGACAAGGGCGGCCAGAGCGGCGTCAGTGCCGCCAAGCTCGGCGACGATCGGGACGCTGGCGATCGCGTCGGGCAGTGGGAGTGTGCCCGCATCAAGGCCGCCGCCGGCGACAAGCCCGGCCCGCTGATCAGCCGGAAGCAGGCCGCCAAGCTTCACCATCAGCTTGCCCGTCAGCGCGGGGGCATCAAAGGTCCCGACTAGCGGCTGCGACTCAGGGTTGGGCATCTGGGCCTGCGCGGGCTTGCCCCCTACCCCGAACTGCTGGATCGAGAAGACCGCTACCGCCGCCCCAATCAGCACGGCCCACGCGATCAGCGCGGCCTTGCGCGAGCCTGGGTCTTGCCGGGGCGGAAGCATCGCGGGGTCGTTGCTCATGTTGAGGTATAGGTTGTTCGGCCGGTAGAGGGGTGAGTTGTTGGGGCCGTCGAGTTGGCGGTGCCCGCTTGTCGGGTCCGCTGGAGAGGTCTAGACTACGGGCCCGGCTTACCTGGTCGGTTCGCTGGGCATGTTCGATAAACTGCGCGTCGGGCTTTTGGTCGTTCGGACCTCGCCCTGCGTGCCCGCCCCGCCCGGTAGGCGGCGAGTCAAGGCACCCACGGGTGCCGGGTCTGGTTTCGTCGTCTTCACGCTGACATTGCGTGCGGGGCGAGGTGGCCGGGGCCGGCGCGTGAACACTGGGTGCCGATTGGGAGGTTTGGTATGCGTCGTGAAACAACGTACGCCCGCGAGGGTGAAATCAAGCAGGTTTGGCGCGTGGTCGACGCCGCAGACGTCCCGCTGGGGCGCCTGGCGGTCGAGGTCGCCAACGTCCTGATGGGCAAGCATCGCCCCGAGTACACCCCGCACGTGGCCTCTGGCGACTGCGTGATCGTGCTCAACGGCACCAAGGTGGGCCTGACGGGCAAGAAGGCCGAGCACAACCTCAAGCAGCGCTACACGGGCTACCCGGGCGGCCTCAAGGCCGTGACGTACGGGCAGGTGCGTGAGCGTCAGCCCGATTCGCTGATCGGCGACGCGGTGCGTCGGATGATGCCCAAGAACCGTCTTTCGCGCGTGCTGCTGAAGAACCTGCACGTGGTGGCGGGTGCTGAGCACACCTTCGCCGATAAGAAGCCCGTGACGATGAAGGTCTAATCAGATTTGAGCCCGCCCTAAGCCTGATTTGGGCCCCCTTGGCCCGCGTACCGCCGCTGAAGTTTTACGAAGACAACCGCCTCGCCCGCCGAATCGGTGCCGCCAACGCAAGTCGAGCCCGAGCCGCCGCGGGTCGCCAGTGAGAAACTTATGCCTGATTCCAAGCCAGAGTCCAAGCCAGAGTCCAAGCCCGATACGAAGCCCGACGGTAAGCCCGAGCCCAAGCCCCGCGCGCCGCGCGCGCCCAAGGCCGACTCGGCGCGGTCCGGGTCAACACGGGCCGAAGCCGCCCGATCCGACCCGGCCAAGGCCGAAGCCGCCCGCAGTGATTCTGCCTCTTTGGGCGGCCTCGACATGCCCACCCTCGCCCCGGTTGCCGCCACTGCGCCGTCGACCCGTCCGATCGGGACGCCCGCCGCTCCCAAGGGTGGGTGGTGGTGGGGCACCGGCCGCCGCAAGCGCGCCGTCGCCCGCGTCCGCCTGCGCCCGGCCAAGGGTGAGGCGAAGGTGCTCGTCGCGTGCCGAGGCAACAAGATTAAAACGATCGAAGAGTACTTTACCGAAGACCGCGACCGCGCCAGCGTCTACGCGCCCCTTAAGGCCGTGGGCGTCGTTGGCAAGATGGACGTGATGGTCCGCGTCAACGGCGGCGGGTACATGGGCCAGGCCGGGGCGATCATGCTCGGCGTCGCCCGCGCGCTCAAAGGCTACGACCCCAACATGGACGCCAACCTCCGCGCCGGCGGGTTCCTGACCCGCGACGCACGCGAGGTTGAACGTAAGAAGTACGGCCAGTCCGGTGCGCGCCGCCGCTTCCAGTTCAGCAAGCGCTAAATCCGCATCCGCCTTAGCACTCACAAAGCCCCCGACCGGTGTCGGGGGCTTTTTCGTTCGCGCGGACCAAGCCGAATCGCATGAGCCGCCGCAGTTGCCGCTGGGTCTGCGGCCTGTTCCCGCGCACCACCCGCGTGAGCTACGGCCAAGCCTTACGCGCCTCTTGATGTTTCCCGATTGCCGATTTGCTATTGCCTGCGCGCTCAGCATCCGGCCGTAAATCGGCTGATGAACAGGATGATGTCGTCGGAAGTCAGCTCGCCGTCGGGCGTGCCGGGGGTCGCAGGGCCGGTGATGTCGGCCACGCTCATGTTGTTGACGATATAGGCGTTGATGAAGCGGATGATGTCGTCGGAGGTCAGCTCGCCGTCAGGGCCTGGTGACAGGCCCGGACCCGCCAGATCGCTAGAGCCACAGGGCGTGATGAGCGTGATGAGGGTGACAGTGGCCGGGACGCTCGTTGCGCTGCCGCAGGCGTTTGAGAAGACCGCGGTGTACGCGCCGCCGTCGCTGGCCTGCGCGTTGGTGATGGTGAGCGTGGCGGGCGTGCCATTGGTGGGCGATGGCATGAGCCCGATGGCCCCGCTCACGGTGCCACCGCCAGCGGAAGCGCCGCCGAGGCCGTTGGTGATGGGCACGCCGTTGCGACGCCACTGAACGGCGACATTCGCGTAGCCGTTGGCGGGGGTGGCGGAGAGATTGAGCGTCTGTCCCGAGGCGAGAGTCTGCGGCTGAGGCTGGAGCGCGACCCGAGGGATGTTGGTTGCAGTCCAGCGGGCGAAGTACGCGGAGACGTTGCCCCCGGCGGTGGTGAAGTTGCCCCCGGCGACCAGGTCGCCATTGGGCAGCACGGCCAGCGCGACGACGTCGCTGTTCATGCCCGTGCCCAAGGGCGACCAGGCGGTCCCGTTCCAGCGGGCGATGTTGTTCGCGCTCACGCCCCCGGCGGTGGTGAACCAGCCCCCGGCGACCAGGTCGCCGTTGGGCAGCACGGCCAGCGCGGTGACATAGTCGTTCATGCCCGTGCCCAAGGGCGACCAGGCGGTCCCGTTCCAGCGAGCGATCCTGTTCGCGCTCACGCCCCCGGCGGTGGTGAAGAAGCCCCCGGCGACCAGGTCGCCATTGGGCAGCACGGCCAGCGCGTAGACCCAGTCGTTCATGCCCGTGCCCAAGGGCGACCAGGCGGTCCCGTTCCAGCGGGCGATGAAGTTCGCGGTCACGCCCCCGGCGGTGGTGAAGAAGCCCCCGGCGACCAGGTCGCCGCTGGGCAGCACGGCCAGCGCGGAGACCCTGTCG
>JAJOLK010000027.1 GCA_021173225.1 Phycisphaerales bacterium PN19_bin_20
GCTGCACCGCCCCCGGCTGCACCGCCCCCGGCTGCACCGCCCCCGGCTGCACCGCACTGGGCTCGCCCAGCGCCACGATCGCTACCCGCACAAACGTCTCCTCGCTACCGGCTCTAAAGCACGCCAGCGCACTCTCGCGCGCCACCGCCTGAGTCACGTCCTTGGGCTGCTCGCGCAGCAAGGCCGCCATCAGACGCGAGACGTCCGCGTCGCGCCCCAAGAGCACCATTAGCCGCGAGGCGCCCGCAAAGTCGCGCGCCTTGAGCACACCCGCAAGCCCATCGCCCGACACGACTACCCCTGCGCTCGCACCCGCGCCCGCAAGCCCAAGCCCCGCGATCAGCCGAGCCCCGTCCGTCGCGCCCTGCCCCGTCGCGCCCTGCCCCGCCGAGAGCTGCGCCAGGTTCACCAGCGGGTCGCCCATCAGCCCCACGCGCCACACCGCCGACAGCGGCGCCTGATCGTGACGGATCGCCATGCCCAACGGCACGCCCGCCACCAGCCGCTGACTCACCAGCGCCGGCGGCGGAAATGCCGCCAAAAACGGCTCGTGCACGCTCCCCACATACGCGTACGCGCCGTTGCCGATCCACCGCCCGCCCACCCCGCGCGCCTCATCACCAAACTGCAGCGACCACGAGTGAATAAAGTACACCAGTGCCGGCCTTCTTAGCAGCGGCACATCGCCGGGCGAGGCGTTCCCCGGGCGAAGCTGAAAGAAATCCCAGTTGCCCATCGTCCCTACCAGCAGCAAGTTCGCGTCCAGGCCCCGCGCGCCCTCCCGCCCCAAGATCGCCGCCCGCCAGCCGCTCAGCGTCGCGCCCGCCGCGCCGCCAAAGCTCGCGCCGCCGCCAAACCGCGAAGGCTCACGCTCACGCGCCGCGTCCAGCACCCGCTGCGTCCGCCCCGCCGCGTACTCATCAAACTGCGGGCCGCCGGGGTATGAATCAAAAACCCACGCCTCCACCGGCGTGCCCCCGGGGCAATAAATTCCGCCCATCGCCCGCGCTATGGCGCGCGACGCCGGCCCGCCGATCTGACCGGCAAACGCCCACCGCTGCGCCAGCCCAGGTCCAGCGCGCCCGATCACGTCCGTCAGCGCCAGATACTCACCGGGCTTGCACACCAGCGGCGCCACGCCGGGCACATCGTCGCCCGCCTTGACCACCACCTTCGCCGCGCACGTCAGCGCCAGCGTGATCGTATCGATCTCATCGCCCAGGCCCTCAAACGAAAGCCCAGTCGCCCGAAGCTGCTCAACCACCCCGCGCTGCAGCTCCAAAGCCTTGGCCATCGTCCACTCGTCGCTCACGTCCGCCGGCGGCGTCACAAACACCAGCGCCTGCCCACGCGAAGCCGCCAACGCAAGCCCCGCCAGGCTCGCGTCATCCGCGGCACTGGTCACCACTACGCCCAGCACGCCAGCCGCCCGCGCCCGCAACGCGCCGCGGTACGCGTCCGCAGAGCTGACCTTCCAGGCCCGGTGCAGCGCGCCGGTGATCAGCTCCTGCCGCTTGCCCGCTTCGGCAGGCCACGCCGTATCACTCGCCTTGAATGACACCACCGTCGGCCCACTTCCAGCCCCACCTCCAGCCCCACCTCCAGCCCCGCGCCCCGCGCTCAGCCCGCGCACCAGCCGCGCGATGTCCTCGCGCGCTTCGGGCGTGCCATCATCAAAGACTACCGGCACGCGCCCCCCCGTCAGCGCGATCGCCTCGACAAACGAGCGACGATCCCCCGTGACCACCACCGCCGTCGGCACGCTGAGCACCGCCGCCGCCACCCGGTCGCGCAGCCGCTCCGCCACCACCTTGATGTCCGTGGTCGCCGCCAGCCCGCCGCCCCCTACGCCGCCTACGCCGCCGCCGCCACCCGCATGCCCGGCGTGCGCCGTCACGCCCATCGTCACGCAGCCCAGCCCGAGCACCAACGTCCCAATCTTCTTACCCATGCCAGATCCTTCGCACGCCACAACCACTCGGAAACTCCGCACCCGCTTGTGCACCCCCAAGCCTTCGGGCCGGGCCTCGGGCCCTCGCCCCTGCGCGTTCCAGCCGCAGATCCTCACCTAGCAAACAAAAGAAACGCGCTCCACGCCCGCCAAGAGCTTGACAATCGCCGCCCGCGGCGCACGATTGTCACCGATGGCCACCCGCCCCGCGCCCATCCAGATGACCGCCTGCTCCCAGCCCCAGCGCGCACGCACCCACGCGCCCCGCGCGCACCCGCACCCTCTCGCCGCCGCAGAGCAGCCCGCGCCCACCCCTCCACCTGCGCCCAGCCCTGCGCCCACTTCCGCGCCCGCAGCGAAGCCCGCCCGCACCGCGCTCACCGTGCCCGCCGCCAACCCCGCGCGCGGCAAGCCCGCCAACCCCTGGCTCTGGAATGTCGTTCTCCTTGACGACCAAGAGCACACCGACGTCTACGTCATCGCCATGATGCAGTCCCTCTTCGCCATGTCCGCAGACCGAGCCACACATATCGCAGACCTCGTCGATGGCCACGGCCGCGCCATCGTCATGACCACCCACAAAGAACTCGCCGAGCTCAAACGCGACCAGATCCTCGCCTTCGGCAAAGACCCGCAAGTCGGCAGCTGCTCCGGCTCCATGTCCGCCGTCATCGAGCCCGCAGGTGAAGATCAGCAGCCCTAGCGGCCCAAATGACCACCGCCCCCACGACCACCCCCCCCACGACCACCGCCCCGCAACCCCACCGTTAGCGCTGCCGCCAATACTTCAGCGTGAGCCAACCACCGCACGCCGCCACCACGCCCACCACCGCCACCACGCCCACCACCAGTACCACAGGCCCCAGCGCCTTGCGTCCGCTCGTTGTTCAGACTGAGCATCTCGACCCCGCCGCCGCCGCCTGGCTCGCCCAGCGCTGTGAGCTGGTCGTCTGCCCAAGCGATGACCCCGCCTTTCCCGCGCTGCTCGCCCGCGCCGCCGGGCTCGCCATCCGCACCTACACGCTCATCACCCCGGCCTTGCTCGAAGCCGCGCCGAACCTCCGCGTTGTCGCCCGCGCCGGCGTCGGGCTAGATAACGTCAACGTCCCCGCCTGCCAGGCCCGCAACGTCGCGGTCGTCAGCACGCCTGACGCCAACACCCGCGCCGTCGTTGAGCTTATCTTGGCCCTGATCCTTGACGCCACCCGCCCGCGCCCAACCCTTGCCACCGCCATCGACATGCCCGCCTGGAAGGCCCTGCGTCAACGCGCCAGCGCCAAACGCCAGCTCTGCGAGCTGACCCTCGGCGTATGGGGCCTGGGCAAAATCGGCTCGCAAGTGGCGCGCGCCGCCCAAGCCCTCGAGATGCCCGTGCTCTACCACGACCTGCTCGAAATCCCCTCCGCGCAGCGCTTCGGCGCCACGCCCGTCTCGCGCCAAGAGCTCTGCCAGCGCACCGACGTACTGACTATCCACGTTGACGGCCGCGCCACCAACCGCGCGCTCGTCAGCGCCGCAGACCTTACCCAACTCAAAGCCGACGCGCTGCTGATCAACGCCAGTCGCGGCTTCGTACTCGATCATCACGCCCTCGCCGCCTTCCTCATCGCTCACCCGCTCGCCCGGGCCATGCTCGACGTCCACGAGCCCGAGCCGATCACCGCCGGAAACCCCTTGCTTGGCCTGCCCAACGCCACGCTCTACCCGCACATCGCCAGCGCCACCGCGCTGGCCAACCGCAACATGAGCCGCGTCGTCGAAGACCTCTGGCGCGTCCTCGCTGGTGAGGTTCCCCTCTGGCCCGCCTGGTGAACGCGCAAGTGGTGAACGCGCACGGTCGGCCGCCTGTTGAATGCGCAAGTGCTGAACGCGCAAGTGCTGAACGCGCAAGTGATGAGGCCGAAGTGATGAACGCGCAAGTGGTGAACGCCCGCCCCAGCCCCGTACCATCGCCCATGATCCTGCTGGGCGTCAACATCGACCACGTCGCCACCATCCGCCAAGCCCGCAAGGGTGATGAGCCCGACCCGCTCCGCGCCGCCCACGAGTGCGAGATGGCCGGCTGCGAGATCATCACCGTTCACCTGCGCGAAGACCGCCGCCACATCCAAGACCATGACGTCCACGCCCTCGCCCGCTTCAGCCAAGCCCGCCTCAACCTTGAAATGGGCGCAACCGACGAGATGATCGGCATCGCCCTCGCGCTCCGCGCCGCCGGCGCTGCAGGGCCCCAAGCTGGCCCACAAATGGTCACCCTCGTGCCGGAGAAACGCCAAGAGCTGACCACCGAGGGCGGGCTCGACGTCGTCGCCGGCCTCGCGCACCTCAAGCACGCCGTCACCCGCCTCAAAGCCGCGCCCGGCGCCATCACCGTCAGCGCCTTCATCGAGCCCGACGCCCGCCACATCCAGGCCGCCGCCGACGCTGGCTTCGACGCCTGCGAGTTCCACACCGGCGCCTACGCACGCGCTTTCGCCCTCGCTGGCGGCGACACCAGCCTCGGCACCCTGGCTCATGAGCTCGCCCGCATCGCCGACGCCGGGCACCGCTGCCGCGCCCTGGGCCTGCGCTTTCATGCCGGGCACGCGCTGAACTACCAGAACGTCCGCGCCATCGCAGCACTGCCCGGGCTCGCAGAGCTGCACATCGGGCACGCGATCGTCAGCCGCGCCATGTTCACCGGCCTGCGCGCCGCCGTCACCGAGATGAAACGCCTCATCGAATCCGCCGGCACCTGACCGCGCACCGCGCGCCCCTGCGTCCTTGCGTCACGCAGGGCGTATTTTCAACCCACATCTTCGCCTCGCGTGATGCCTGCCTTCAACCCGTCAACGGGCCGCAGGCCAGACCCTCATCGCTCATCCCTCATCGCTCATCACTCAGCGCTGCGCACCTTCCACGCGCCCAATCCCCAGCCGCCCGCGCAGCGCGCTCGCATCGATGGTGATCTGCGTCCGAGCCTCCGGCGTCATGCCGTCCACGTTCTTGAGCATCATCGCCATCCGCTGGTTCTTGCCCAGCCGCTCACGATTCTTGATCAAAAAGTCCCAGTAAAACACCGTCACGGGGCACGCGTCAGGCCCGGCCCGCGCTCCTGGGTCATACCTGCAACCAGTGCAGTAGTTGCTCATCCGCTCGATGTACTTGCCGCTCGCCGCGTACGGCTTGGTCCCCACCAGCCCCGTAACTCCCGCCCCCACCCCCGTCCCCACGCCCACGCGCTTGTCCGCGTGCATCACCATCCCCAGCGCGTTCGGCAGCGTCACCCAATCCACCCCATCAACAAACATCCCCAAGTACCAGTCACTGAGCGCACGCGGGTGCACACCACTGATGAGCGCAAAGTTCCCCGTCACCATCAGCCGCTGAATGTGGTGCCCAAACCCCGTCTCCACCACCTGCCCCACGCACGCCTTCATGCACGCCATGTCGGTTTCGCCCGTCCAGTAAAACTCAGGCAGCGCCCCGTGCTGATCCAGCCCATTGCGCTCCGCGTACGCCGGCCCCTCCAGCCAATACACCCCGCGGATGAACTCGCGCCAACCGATGAGCTGACGCACAAACGCCTCGACCGACGCCAACGGCGCGAGCCCCGCCGCGTAGGCGCTGATCGCCCGCTCGCAGCACTCACGCGGGTTGAGCAGCTTGAGATTCAGCGCGCTCGAGAGCGTCGAGTGGTACAGCGTCGGCTCGCCCGTCCACATCGCGTCCTCAAACGGACCGAACCGCGCCAGCCGGTGCGTCACAAAATCCTCCAGCGCCGCCAGCGACTGCTCACGCGTCACCGGCCAACCAAACGATCCCACGCGCCCCGGCAGCTCTGGCAGCACCCGCGCCACCGCCGACATCACCGCACGCGTGATACCGTCAAGCTCAAACCGCAAAGGCGCCCGCGGCCGCGGCGAAGGCCCGCCCTTGCCGAACGGCAACCGGTTCGACTTGTCAAAGTTCCACGCGCCACCCACCGGCTTCGCGCCCGCCCCACGCCCTTCCATCAAGTATCCCGTCTTGCGCCGCTGCTCACGATAGAAGTACTCCATCGTCAGCGCGCTGCGCCCCTTGGCCCAGCCCGCAAACTCTTCTTGCGACGTCAGAAAGTGCCCGTCCGGCACCACCGTGAGCGCCACCCCGCTCGCCGCACACGCCCGCTCCAGCGCAGTTAGCACCCTGTACTCGCCCGGCTGCGTGCACCCCACCTCCACAGGCCGCAGCTCCGCCACCGCGCGCACGATCTCGCCCTCAAATGACCCCGTGTTCGCCGGGTCGTCCAGCTCCACATAGCGCACCGCCACGCCGCGGCCCCGCAGGCCCGCCGCAAAGTGTCGCATCGCCGACAGAAACAGCACCGTCCGCTGCACGTGGCTGGGCACATGCAAAGACTCCTGGCTGACCTCCATCATCAGCACCGTGTCGCCGGGGCCCAGGCTCTGTATCAGCGCCGCCTCCGCGTCGAGCTGGTCACCAAGCACCACCACCAGCCGCGCCGCCCGCGCACCGTCAAGGCCCTTCAACTTAGCCGGGTTGTGCGCTCGCGCCATGCACCGCGATCGTACGATCCGCAAGCCCGCCACACTTTCGCCCACCCGCGAGCAACGCCGGCCAAGCCAGGACCACGCCGTGCCCAACCACCATCTGCCGGCCAAGCCCTGCGTTCAGTGTCAGCGACCAATCGTCTGGCGAAAAAAGTGGGAGCGTGACTGGGCAAACGTGAAGTACTGCTCGAAGAAGTGCGCCGCCCTGGCCCGCTCAGACGCCCGCAAATAGTCGCCGTCTCGCTTGCCTCATGTGGGGCAGAATTCCATCCTGCCGTTTTCCTTGGCTCGCGTGGGGCAGGATTCCATCCTGCCATCCGGCCATCCAGCCGCAGGTCCGACCCTCATCGCGCGCTACGACCGCCGCCGACGCCGCAGCGTCATGATCCCGCCCAGCGCCAGCACGCCCACCGCGCCAGGCACCGGCACCGTCGAGCCAAACACCAGGTTCGCAACATCGCGCCCGCAGTGCAGGCCCTCTATGTTGTCTTCCATAAAGTGAATACCGCCGAAAATGCGGCTCATCCCCGCCTCTTCCGCCGCCGCCCACAACCCGTCAAAGCTCCGCGTCAGCCCCGTCGCGCTGTCGGTCAGCGTGAAGCCGATCTGATCGGTCCCAAAGAACTGCGCCAGGATCGTCGCCGCCGCACCGCTGAACGTGCTGTGACCGCTGGTATACGCCTGAAACTCCGGCGACGTCAGCAGCGGCATCCAGTCCGACTGCCCGTCCGTCGCGTTGTTCCCGTCCGCGTTCCCGCTGCGGATCGCAGTCTCCGGACGCCAACTGTCGTACACCGCCTTGGTGTCCCAGCACGCAATCGCCGCGTCCGCCAGCGTGATGTTCAGCAGCGCAAACATCCGCGCAGAGTCTTCGACGCTGGTGTTCTGGCTCACGCTCAACTGCTGCGCGATCTGGTTCCACATCCCCGGCGGCGTCACCGTCCCGCCGCCCGCCGCCCAGAACCGCGCGATGTCCGTCTGATCAGCCGTCCGCGTCGCGCTGCTCGCCGAACCAAGCTCCTTGACCTGGTTGTACTGCGCCGTATACGCAGCGCTGTTGAGCGCCACCGGCGCCACCGGGCGGAACTGATCCGGGCTGATCATCACCCACGGCGTCGTCGTCGCAAACTGGTTGAACCGCGCCGTCGTCTGCGTTGCGCCCGTGAACGCGTACCGCCCCGGCAGACCGCTGGGCGTGTACGTAGCGCTCGCCGCCGCGCCGTCGCCGGTCCGCACACCCAGTATGTGCGTCGCCTGCGCTGCGCCAAACGAGAGCGACGCCGCCCGCAGCCCCGCGTCGCCGATGCTCGCCGCCAGCGTGTTCACCTGCGCGTCGTAAAGCGCCACGCGCGACGGGTACATCGCCACCAGCACGTCGCGCGCCGCCTTGGCCGCCGCCAGCTCCTTGCTCACAAACCCGCTGGCCGTCGGCGCACCGCCGTACTGGCTATTGACGCTCCCCGGCGTCGCGCCGTTGATGGCGTTGTACATCGCCGTGTGCATCATCGCCAGCGTCCGCGTCGTCGGGGGCGGCGCGCTGGCCATCTCGCGCACGCTCGTCAGCGCAAGCTGGTTCCAGTCAGAAACCACATCGCCGTGCGCCACGCTCAGCACCGACCCGCAAACCGTGAGCACCGCCGCCATCGCCTTCATGCGCATCTTCATAGTTGATCCTCCACAAGCTCGGGCTAGACCCGCATGCACCACCAACGCGGCCAGCGGCGCCAGCCACAGCCGACGCACCACTCTGCCACACACTCACCAGCTTTGCCACCAGCCCACCCGCGCAGACTTCAACACCGCCAACACCCTGTGCCGGTTTGGCGCTTTGGCGAACCCTCTCTGTCACTTTGGCGAAGCCTCGCCGCACAAACACCCCACAAGATTTCTGCCTCGCCCATCTGCCGCGACCCTGAACACAACCTTGACGCGCCCAACCCCCGGCCTTTGCCCCAGTTTTAGACACAATTGCTGGGCCAAGTCGCACCGAGCATTACACTCTCGTATCGAACCTGCGCGCGAAGCCCGCATGCCGCCCGCCCAAGTCCACTTAACCCCGCCCATGACCACTCAGCCCCGCCCATAGCCCGTCGCAACCAGCGCGCCGACGTACAAAGCCCATCCCCATGAATAGCACCATGAACAACCGCCCCCAGCTCGTACTCACCCTCGCCGCGATCGCCGGCCTCACCGCCGCCGCCCACGCACAGCCCGCGCAGCTCGCCGCTGGCGTCACCGGTCACGTCGGCCCCAACCACCCCGCCGCGCAGGTCCCCGGCGCCACCGGCATCGTCTTCAACAACTTCGGCCGCCTGCAGCGCCAGATCGCCGCCAACGGCTGGTCCGCAATCCCCAGCACTACCAGCACCCCCGCCGCCGCCGACCAGTACCTCATCCTCGGCAACGGCACCACCCTGAGCAACCTCGGCCAAGAGGGCGTGCTCATCCCCGCCAACTCATTAGCCCCCGTCACCTTCACCCTCGCCACGCCGCGCATCAACGATGCCGGCGACTGGCTCGTCGGCTACCAAGAGACCGGCGCCATCCCCACCAGCTTCGTGCTCGCGCGTCGCGATACCGCCGGCACGCAGGTCGTCCGCACCGCCGGACAACCCGTTGACGGCGACGCCAACCTCTCATACTCAGGCACCCAGTTCAGCTCCTGGAACCTCACCACCAACGGCCCCACCTTTGTCGCCAGCACCCTCGACGCCATCCAGACCGAAATCGCCCTCGCCTACATCGCCGCCCAGCTCCAGCCCGTCATCCGCGTCGGCGTCACCGTCCCCGCCGGCCTCCAAGGCCTCAACGCCAACTCCACCGTCCGTGACATCGTCACCACCACCGACCGCACCGGCGGGTTCATGACCAGCGCCAACGGCAACCGTTACATCGCCAACGTCCTGCTCAACGGGGACGTCGCACAAGACGCCGCCGTCCTCGTTGACGGCACAGCCGTCGCGCAAGAAGGCTTTGTTCCCACCTGGGGCGGCGGGCTCGTCACCGGTATCAACTTTGTCTGGATGGAGTCCAACGCCGACTGGTTCGCTCGCGTCACCCAGGCCGACGGCCAGCGCATCGTCCGCAACGGACGCGTCGTCGCCCACATCGGCCAGCCAATCCACCCCGGCACCACCGAGGTGTGGGCGTCCTTCGCCGAAGTTCGCGGTGACCACCGCGGCAACTTCGTCATCGTCGGTAAGACCAACGCCAGCATTCCGACCGACGACGTCGCCGTCCTCAACGCCAACAAGGTCATCGCTCGCGAGAGCGATGCGCTCGACGTCAACCGTGACGGCCTGGCCAACGCCGCCGACGCCGTGGACTTTGACGGCGAGCCCGGCAACGGCGCCGAACGCACCCTCTACCTCGCCCCCTTCAACAACGACCGCTTCGTGCTCGCCAATGACGGCTACGCCTACCTTGCCGTCCGCAGCAAGGGAGACCCCCTCGGTGCCACCACTTTCACCGCCAACTCATCCGTCATCCGCGTCAAGGCCTGCCCGGCCGACATCGCCGGCCCCGGGCCGACCATCGGGCGTGACGGCGAGCTGACCGCCGACGACATCATCCAGTTCATTAGCTGGTTCACTTCCGACGACCGCCGCGCCGACGTCGCCGGCCCCGGCCCCTCGCGCGGGTCCGACGGCGAGTTCACCGCCGACGACATCATCCAGTTCATCGGTGACTTCACCGCTGGCTGCCCGTAACCCGGCTTCCCACCGGCCGCACTCTTTGCCTCGCGTGGGGCAGGATTCCATCCTGCCTCTTCACCTTGCGGACGGCCGGCTGCCCACCGGCCCCCGGGCCGCAGGCCCGACCCCCGCCCCCTTGCTCCCGCCCAACTGCCGAACGTATTTCTCCTCGATCACCTTCGGCAAGTTTTCCTGAAGAGCGAGTTCATCAACCGAAACTCTCCCCCACGGCACTAAGCTGCCGCTGCGCGATCAGACCGGCCTCGCACAACCCACAGGTGCCGCCGCCCTCGCGTATCTTGCCCTTCGTTCAACACGCCGCGCCCGCGGCTCACCCAGGAGTTTCACGCATGGTTCAATCTCTGCTCGCTCGCGCCGGTCGCTCGTTCCGCTCACGCCCATCCGCACTCAAGCCCAGCGCCAAGCACACGACCAAAGTGGCCCGCGTCGGGCACGGGCTGATCGAGGCCCTCGAGCCTCGCCAGCTCTTGACCGCCGACCTTGCCCTCGAAGTCAGCGACGCGCTGACGCTCCCGAGCTTCCTGGTCCCTGGCGACCGCCCCGTCCTGAACTTCCTAGTCCGCAACAACAGCTCTGAGAGCTTTACCGGGCGCGTCAACATCCGAGTTCAGATGTTCCCGCTCGACACCCTCACCGGCCTTCCCGCCGCCGAGGCCACCTACGCCGTCACCCTTCCCACCTCCGTGCAGATCACCGGCCTCGCCTCAGACGCCGCCCTCGCCATCAACCTGACCAACTTTGATATGCCCGCCGAGTTCAACGTCGACGGGTCTATCGGCGGGGTCACCCCGGGCCAGTACTTCATCGTCGGCACCATCTTCCGCCCCGATGGCCAGACCTGGACCGACGAGTTCGCTGGCAATGACCAGGTAGACGTCACCTTCGATGAGCCCATCGAAGTCCAGTGGGCCTTCGGCAACGTTGAAGACCGCACCAACGTCACCTTCATCGCCACCGACACCGACGACGTCGTCAGCGCGACCCGCTTCAGCATGACCATGACCGGCGGCGGATTCGGCTTCTTTGTGCCGCAGGACGAGGCCATCGGCCTCTCCCTGCCCCCCGTTCAGCTCAACATCACTTATCCCACCGCCAGCGCCGCCAGCGTCTGGAACGTCAACAGCCTTGCCGCCGCCGGCGCCATCGGCATGGCCCGCACCGTTGACCTGACCATGGACGTGAGCGCCTTCACCGGGTTCGGTGGCAGCCTGGGCACCTTCACCATCAACGCCGCCAACCTCAACCTCACCGGCAACGGCGACATCGAGATCGACAGCGACTTGCCCCTGACCGCCACCTTTGGCGCCATCACCGGCGAGTTCAGCGTCGGGAACACCTCCTCGACCGCCGTCGCCAGCGTCCGATCCTTCACCATGGGCGATCTTGAGGGCGACCTGAACTTCAACCCCGCCCCCGGGTTCCTCGGCGGCGGCTTCGAGAACCGCGGGATCAACGTCGCCGCCCTGCGCGTCGGCAACATCACCAACCCCCCAAAGACCTTCTCCAACATCTCCGTCCAGGGCGATGCCACCGTCGTCACACTCGGCAACACCGCGTTCACCAACCTCTCAGTCTTGGGCAACGGGACGAGCTTCCGCGCCGGGAACATGGACAACACCGACGTCGACTACGGCGGGCGCCTCGCCACATTCGTTGCCGGGAACATCAACGACGGCACCATCGGCGTCAACCAGCTCAACCGCCCGTACCGCACCAGCACCACCTTCACCGCGCTGAACGTGGTCGACACCGCCCTGTTCGTCAACGGGTTCATCTCCAATCTGAGCGTCAACCGCTGGACCGTCGGCGCCCTCGGCGGATCCGTCGGTTACGACACCACCAACGCCATCTTCGCCCGCGCCTTCGGCACCGTGACCACCCGCAACACCGGCACCGGCAAGAACTTCCTCCCGGGTGACTTTGACGCCACCCTCGTCGCCGCCGGCGGAATCAACCGCCCGACCCAGATCGCCAGCGTCAACATCGCCGGCGAGTTCGGCGGGTTCATCGTCTCCAACGGCTCGGTCGGCTCCATCACCGCCGGGAGCATCGATACCTTCGGCACCGGCGAGACCCGCGTGGTCCCATCCATCTTGGTCAACGGCCGCCTAGGCACACTGACCTCTCCCAACCTTGTTGACGGCGAGATCTACGCCTCCAACATCGGCACCATCACCGCCACGCTCCGCTCCAACGCCTTCGCGCAGGCGCTTGCCGGCGTCCGCTTCAACATCAACGAGCTCACCGAGAACCCTGCGCTGTTCAACACTGCTGCCAACCTCTCCTTCGGCAGCGGCGCCGTCGCCAACCTCAACCTCACCATCAACACCGGTGCCACCGGCATCAACTTCCGCGCGAGCGCGGGCGTGCTGGCCAGCGCTCTAACCCTCGGGCCCACGACCGCGACGACCACCATTTTGAGCAACACCATCAGCCGCCTAGGCGCGGCGACCATCACCGGCGTGCTGGGTACCAACGTCTTCCGCCTCGGCTTTATCAGCTTCCCGGCGGTCGTCCGCTTCGGGGCCGTGAACGTGGCCGTGCCCGCCATCGGCGCGATCACCAGCCCCGGCGACACGCTGGTCCGCCTCGCCCGCCCGGTCTGATCGTTCGGAGTCTGACCTCGCAGGCGTACATCGCTTGAACAACTCTGAGTCCCCCGGCGCGATTGCCCGGGGGTCTTTTTCATTGGTGCCAAGCGTGCGTGGCGGCGCGATCAGACGCCTGCAAGGCACGAAGGCCAAGGCTTTGCGCACAGGTGCGGAGGCTTGCGTTTGCTCACCTATCTCGGCCTTGCTGTTGGCTCTTGTAGCGGGCGTGGATGCCCGCCGCAGCCTCGCGCGCGCGACCCGTCCCACGGGTGGGGCAAGCTTGCCGTATCGATCCTGAGCGATCGTGGCAGGCGACTTCAATCTGCGCGCCTGAGCGCACAAACGCGGAGATTGGGAGGCCCTGCCGTGCTCTTGCGCACGGGCCTGGCTTTAGCGCACGGGCCTGCTCTCGGGGCTTGGCGTTGGGTTGTATGCGGGCGCATCGTTGGTCGTGCCCGCGGGCTTGACTGGGGCGAGGGGCGCACTGGGCACGAGCTGCGCGGTGAGGATCACCGGCGGACGGACGGGCTTGTCGGTCCCGGCGGTCAGCGGGGCTTTGGCGATTGCTTGCACGGCGGTAAGGCCGTCGATGACCTGCGCAAAGGCGCAGTACGCGCCGTCAAGCCGCGCTGTGCCCGCGCGTGAGAGCGCGATGAAGAACTGCGAAGAGTTGGTGTTGGGCTCGGCGTCGCGGGCCATGCTGACGACATTCAGGTCGTGCGAGAGCGTGCTGGGTTCCAGGTCGATGTTCATGCCGAAGCTGCCCGAGCCGGTCGCGGTTGGGTCACCGGCCTGGATGACGAAGGGGTTGCCGTCGCGCCCGGCGGGGACGATGCGGTGGAACGTCACGTCGGTGTAGAAGCCGCCTTCGACGAGGTGGCGGAAGGCAAACGCTGTGTTTGGCGCGGCGTCTGGTCGCAGGCGGATCAGCACGTCGCCCTCGGTGGTGGTCAGCTTGACGTCACGCTGCGCGTAGACGCGAAGGCCGCTGTAGACATCGTCGGCCTTGTCGGGCGGGGTGAAGACGACGGCGGGGCGGGCCGGATCGGCGCGAGAGTCGAGGCTGGCTCGCACGGGCGTGAGCATCGGCTGCAGGACCAGCGGCGAGCCCAGCGGCTGGCCCGCGACGGTGAGCTGCACGAGGCGGACCTGGCGCGAGGCGTCGGTCCAGATGCGCGGCAGGAGCGGCGCGAGGTCGATAGCCCCGGGCAGGATCGGGGCGCGCTGAAGCTCCATGCCCTGCCAGCTACAGAGGACGACCTCGACGCTGCCACGGGTCGCGGGCGCGTCGGCGGAGACGGGGATGGAGCGGCCAATGCCGCAGTACAGCCGCTCGGCGATGAGCTGGGCGGCGGCGTGCGGGGCGCGTGCGGCGAGGGCGATGGCGATGGCGATGGCGGCAGCGCAGAGCGTGTGGTTCATCGCGCGATCATTGGTCTGGCGGCGAGAGGGCGATGAGTGATGAGGGTCTGGTCTCCAGCCCGATGGCAGGTTGGAAACCTGCCCCACTCGAACCAAGAGCCTGACAGGTTGGAAACCTGTCCCACACGATGCAGAGGCATGGCAGGATGAAAACCTACTCCACTTGAGGCAAGAGTACGGCGGCGTTGGAATCTCGCCCCGTAGAAGTAAAAAGCAAGAGAGAGCGCATGAAGACCAGAGTGCCCACTAGAAATAGAAAGGGCCCCCGCGTGGTGCGGAGGCCCGTTGCGACTGGGTGATGATTAGACCGAGGCAGGGCCACGCTTACCGCGACCGGGGTCTTACTTGACGGCGGCCTTGAGGGCTTCGACCTTGTCGGTCTTCTCCCAGGCGAAGGTATCGTACTTCTTGCCGTTGACAGTCACGGTGCCGGGCGCGCGGCCGAAGTGCCCGTGGCGTGCGGTCGGGCCGTAGATGGGAGTGCGGAGGTTGAGGCTCTCGATGATGCCGCGGGGCGTGAGCTTGAAGGTGGCGCGGATGGCGGCGGCGAGCTTCTCCTCACTGGCCTTGCCGGTGCCGAAGGTATCGACGTAGACGCTGGTGGGCTCGGCGACGCCGATGGCGTAGGAGAGCTGGATCTCGCACTTGTCGGCGAGGCCTGCGGCGACGATGTTCTTGGCGATATAGCGGCACATGTAAGCGGCGGAGCGGTCAACTTTGGTGGGGTCCTTGCCTGAGAAGGCGCCGCCGCCGTGGCGGCCCATGCCGCCGTAGGAGTCGACGATGATTTTGCGACCTGTGAGGCCGGTGTCGCCGTGGGGCCCGCCGATTTCGAAGCGGCCTGTGGGGTTGACGTGGACGGTGATGGCGGGGTTCCACCAAGCGCCCATGACGGGCTTGATGACGTGCTCGATGATCTGCTTTTTCAGCTCGGCCTGGCGGTCGTTCCACTCTGGGCCGTGCTGGGTCGAGAGCACGACGGTGTCAACGCGGACGGGCTTGTCGTTCTGATACTCGACGGTGACCTGGCTCTTGGCGTCGGGGCGGAGGTGGGGGACGGTGCCCTCACGGCGGATGTGGGCCTGCTGCTCAACAAGGCGGTGCGAGAGCTGGATGGCCAGTGGCATCAGCTCTGGGGTGTCCTTGCAGGCGAAGCCGAACATCATGCCCTGGTCGCCGGCGCCTTCGCGGTCAACGCCCATGGCGATATCGGGTGACTGCTTGTTGAGGGCGACCATGACGGCGCAGGATTCAGAGTCGAAGCGCATGTCGCCTGAGGTGTAGCCAATCTCTTTGACGGTTTTGCGGACGATCTCGGGGATCTCGACGTAGGTCTTGGTGGTGATCTCGCCGGCGACGACGACCAGGCCGGTGGCGCAGAGGGTTTCGCAGGCGACGCGGGAGAAGGGGTCGTCGGCGAGCATGGCGTCAAGGATGGCGTCGGAGATCTGGTCGGCGACCTTGTCGGGGTGGCCCATGCTGACGGACTCGGACGTGAAGAGGCGGTTGGACATGCGAGGCTCCGAGGTTGGGTCGTGTGATTTGGTCGTGCCGGGGTCGCGCGGAGCGTCCGGCGGGTGAGGATTGGCTGGTCGGGCGCGATGGTAGGCCTTAGGGTGGGCGTGGCTGGCGGTGCGGGTGATTATCGGGCCGACAGGGGTGATTTGGCGGCGGCGGGCGATAGCATCGGGCGCGTCGAGGGTTGGGGTTGGCACGGGCGGGTTCGGCCCAAGGGCGGCTGGAGCGACGGCGATGGGCAAGGTGCTTCGAGGTGCGCAGGTGGCGCTGACCAAGCTGCTGATTGGGCGGAAGCTGCGGCGGCGGGTGACGCTGCGGCGCGAGTTTGTCACCATGGGCAACCCCGGGGCTGCGTGGAGCCTGGATGTGACGGGGATCGGCCCAAGCTCGGTGGTCTACAGCTTTGGCATCGGCGAGGACATCAGCTTTGACCTTGAACTGATGCGTCGGACGGGGGCGCAGGTGCACGCGTTTGACCCGACGCCCAAGAGCCTGGCGTGGCTCAAGACGCAGGCGCTGCCGGCGGGGTTCCATGTGCACGCGTACGGGCTGGGGGTCGAGGACGGGACGCTGCGGGCGTTCTTGCCAGCGGACGCGTCGCATGTGTCGGCATCGCCGACGCGGCACGGGCTAAGTGGCGAGGAGACGGTGGAGCTGTCGGTGCGGAGCCTGGGGACGATCATGCGAGAGCTCGGGCACGCGCGGGTAGATGTGCTGAAGATGGACATCGAGGGCGGCGAGTACGCGGTGATTGCGCGGTGGTGCGAGGGCGAGCTGGCGGTGGGGCAGCTTTTGGTGGAGTTCCACGACCGGTTCGAGACGGTGGGGAAGGCGGCGACGATCGACGCTCTGGCTCGGCTGCGAGTGGCGGGTTATCGCGTGTTCTCGATCAGCGAGCGGCGTGAGGAGTACGCGCTGGCGCGCGTTTAAGCGGGCGGTTTCGCGAGCGAGAGACTGGCGGAGCCGAGGGAGACGGGGGGCAGGTCGGCGCGGGTGCAGAGCACGAAGCAGTGGTAGACGAACAGGGCCTTTGCGAGGCTGGGCACGGTGGCAAGGGCGGCGCGTTTGAGTGCCCATTGGGCGTAGCCACGGGTGCCAGCGGCGAACTTGTAGGGCTCGACGCGTTGGGCGGGGACGATCTGGAGGTCAACGCGCCAGCCTGAGGTTTGGAGCTGGCGGCGGAGGGTGTGCGTGTTGTAATAGTTGATGTGCCCGGTGTCGTCCATGACCCAGTCGCCCCGGAGGTTGCGTTTGAGCGCGCAGGCTTCGAGCGGGACCTCGACGAAGAGGCGGTTGGCGACGCGGCGGATCTCGTGGAGCAGGGCGCGCGGGTGCTCGACGTGCTCGAGGACGTGGCTGAGGATGGCGAGGTCAAAGGCGGAGTCTGGATAGGGGATTGTGAGGCCGTCGAACTTGCGGGCCTCGGCGAAACGCCGGTCGCCCTTGGCTTCGAGGGTGCTCTTGCGTTGGTTGAGGGAGTGGAGGCCCGAGTCGGAGATCTCGACGGCGCAGACGCGTGGGGCGAGGTTGCCCTCGACGTAACGCTGAAGGACCGCGCCGTTGCCAGCGCCGACGTCCAGGACCGAGGCGGGCTTGGTGGTAAGGCAGGCGTTGAGGATGTTCTGGGCCTTTTCGACGGAGCAGACCTCGTACCACTTCTGAGAGCGGTCTGAGGCGTAGTAGTTGGCGTAGAGGTTGGGGGCGTCGGCGGGCGGGGCCTTCGGCGAATGGTCGTGGGTGTCTGTGCTCATTGAGGTTGCTCGCAGGAAAGCCCACCGAGGGTGAGGCTAGGCAGAGCGGCCGGGTAGCCGAGGTTGCTGGCGTGCGTTGACGGGGGCGCGAGGGTGCGTGCGGGCCCTATCCTCGCGGCATGCCACGAGCCGCGAGCAACGTCAAGCGACCGAGCAACCCGAAGCTGAAGCTTTCGTACGCCTCGAGCGGGGTGAACCTGGAAGAGAAGGACGCGTTTACCGAGGGGCTGGCGTCGGTGGTGCGGCGTACGTACGGCCCGCGAGTGATCGACAACCCGGGCGGGTTTGCGGGGCTGTTTCGTCTGGACTTCAACCAGAAGCTGTTTGCGCGCAACTACAAAGAGCCGGTGCTGGTGGCGTGCGCTGATGGGGTGGGAACGAAGCTGAAGCTGGCGGCGGAGATGAAGCGGTTCGACACCATCGGGATCGACCTGGTGGCAATGAACGTGAACGACATGATCGTGCAGGGGGCGGAGCCGCTGTTTTTCTTGGATTACATCGCGACGCCGCGGGTGGACAAGGCGATGCTGACCTCGCTGGTTGCGGGGATCGTGGAGGGTTGCGTGCAGAGCGGTTGCGCGCTGCTGGGTGGCGAGACGGCGGAGATGCCCGACGTGTACGCGCCGGGCGACTTTGACCTGGCGGGGTTTGCGGTGGGCGTGGTGGACCTTGACCGCGCGATCAAACCCGGGCGTGTTGAGGTGGGTGACATTGTGCTGGGGCTGGGCAGTGACGGGGTGCATAGCAACGGTTACTCGCTGGTGCGGAAGGTGGTGAAGGCTGCGGGCTTGGACTTGGGCAAGGTGTACGCGGAACTATCGGAAGACGAGAGCGCAGGTGAGGGCGGAAATGAGGGCGGAAGTGAGGGCGGAAGTGGGGGCGGAAGTGGGCGTGGAATTGGCGGCAAGAAGCGCGCGTCGAAGGTCAAAAAAAGCGCGGGCTCGGCGTCGGGTGTGAAGGTGGTGGAGAAGACCCTGGGCGAGGTGCTGCTGACCCCGACGCGGATTTACGTGAAGCCGATCATGGCGCTGCTGAAGAGTTACAAGGTCAAGAAGGTGATTGGCGGGATGGCGCACATCACGGGGTCTGGGATGAGCGGGAACCTATGCCGCGCGTTGCACCCGGGTGTTGATGCGCGGGTGGAGACGGGCTCTTGGCCTGTGCCGGCGGTGTTCAGGTTTTTGCAGCATCGGGGCGGCGTTGAGGAAGCGGAGATGCGGCGTGTGTTCAACATGGGGATCGGCTACACGCTGATTGTGAGGCCGAAGTTTGCGTCGGCGGTGCGTGAGCACCTGACGAAGCTGGGCGAGCGCGTGTACGAGATCGGTCGGATCGTGCCCGGTCGTGGCGAGGTTATCGAGGTGTGAGCGCGGGCGTAGGGATCGAGTCGGGGCGTTCGCAGCGGTCGCTGACGATCTGACCATCGCTGAGGCGGATGACGCGCTGGGTGATGAGGGCGATCTCTGGCGCGTGGGTGATCATGATGATGGTGCGGCCTTGCTGATGGAGCTGGGCGAGCAGGTCAAGGACGGCCTGGCCGGTGGTGCTGTCTAGGTTGCCGGTGGGTTCGTCGGCCATGATGACGGCGGGTTGTGTGACGAGCGCGCGGGCGATGGCGCAGCGTTGCTGCTGCCCGCCGGAGAGCTCCATAGGCCGGTGGTCTGCGCGGTTGGCGAGGCCGACGAGCTCGAGAAGCGCCATGGCGCGCTGGTGGCGCTGGGCTCGTGGGACGGCCTGGTAGAAGAGAGGGACCTCGACGTTCTCACGGACGGTCAGCTGTGGGATGAGGTTAAAGGCCTGGAAAACAAAGCCGATTTTGCGGCCGCGGAAGCTTGAGAGCTCGTCGTCGGTCATGTGCTCGACGGCGCGGCCGTCGAGGAGGTACTGGCCGGCGGTGGGTCTATCGAGGCAGCCCAAGAGGTTCATAAGGGTGGACTTGCCGGAGCCGCTGGCGCCCATGATGGCGAGGTACTGGCCTTTGGGGATGTCGAGGTTGATGGCTTGCAGGGCTTGTACGGCGACCGAGCCGTCGGGCTTGAAATAGGCCTTGCTGACGCCTTGGAGGGTGATGATGTGGTCGTTGTCGGTGGGCATAGCTGGTAGAGGGTACGGATGTTGGATCTGGGGGGAAGGCGTGGGTCGGTGCGAGAGGCGACGGGGGTGGTTTGAAGCCGTGGAAATCGGGGTGTCCGGGGCGTCAAAAACTGGCGTTTGGCACGCGGGAAACCTATGCTCGCCGGGGCAGAGTCAAGCGGCGGCCAGGCCGGGTGTGTGAGCGGAGTTCTGTGGGCGGTTTCGGCCTTGGATGTGGGTTCGGTTGTGGCTGTTTAGATTAGTAAACGAGAAGCACTATGGCGAGCGAAGAGACCGGTCCTGCGGGCGTGTCGGGTTCGGGTGGGGGTGCGGATGGGGGTTCGGGCGCGAGCGGCGCGAGTGATGGAGTGGGTGGTGGCGCAGAGGGCGGCGGAGGTGGTGGGGAAAGTGGGGGCGGCGTGGTTGATCACGGGCCGGATGGGCACGTGGTGGACTTGCAGATCGAGCGAGAGCTGCAGGACGCGTACTTGACGTACGCGATGAGCACGATCATGGATCGCGCGCTGCCGGACGTGCGCGACGGGCTCAAGCCCAGCCAGCGGCGGATTCTGGTAGCGATGAACGACCTGAAGCTGTACCCGGGCAAGAAGCACATCAAGTGCGCGAAGATTTGTGGCGACACGAGCGGGAACTACCACCCGCACGGCGACTCGGTGATCTATCCCGCGCTGGTGAATATGGGGCAGGGCTGGCGGATGCGCGTGACGCTGATTGACCCTCAAGGGAACTTCGGGAGCATCGAGCCCGACGGCGCGGCGGCGATGCGTTATACCGAGGCGCGGCTGACGCAGGCGGCGGCGGACATGCTGGCGGACATCGCGATGGACACGGTGGACTTTCAGGCGACGTTTGACGCGCGCATGAACGAGCCGACGGTGCTGCCGGGCAAGTTCCCGCACCTGATGATCAACGGCGGGGTGGGGATCGCGGTGGGTATGGCGACGAGCCTGTCGCCGAACAATCCGGTGGAGGTGCTGGACTCGATCGTGCGTGTGGTGGAGAACCCGACTGTGTCGCTGGCGGAGCTGATGCAGGACGTGGTGGAGACGGTGCCGCCAAGCGCCGAGGAGTTGTTGGTGAACCCGCAGGCGGCGGCGACGGTGCGGGTTGTGCGTCAGGGGATCAAGGGCCCGGACTTTCCGACCGCGGGGACGATCATTGGGCGTCGCGGGATTCTGGACGCGTACGAGACGGGGCGCGGGCGTGTGACGGTGCGCGGGAGCGTGCGTGTGGAGGGTGTGCCCGGGAGCAAGAACGACCGGCAGCAGCTGGTGATCGAGCGGATCCCGTACAACCTTGGGCTGCGGACGCTGACGGAGCGGATTGTGGAGGCGGTCAAGGAAGAGATGATCGTTGACATCGCGGACGTGCGCAACGAGAGCGGGCGTGAGGAGAGCGTGCGGATCGTGGTGGAGCTCAAGCGTGGCGCGGACGCGGGCGTGGTGGAGAAGCAGCTCTACGCGCAGACGCCGTTGCAGCAGACCTTCAGCATGTACAACATCGCGCTGGTGAACCGGCAGCCGCGGACGCTGAGCCTGCTGGAGATGATCCGGTACTACATCGAGCACCGGGCGGAGGTGATCCGTCGCCGGACGGCGTTCTTGCTCAACGAGGCTCGGCGGCGTGCGCACCTGCTGGAGGGGATGATCTTTGCGGTCTGCGACATCGACGAGGTGATCCGGCTGATCCGCGCGTCGCGCACGCGGCAGGAGGCGATCGAGGGGCTGATGGGGCGGAGGTTCAGGATCGCGCCCGAGCACAAGCACGCGGCGCTGGTGCCGGCGCGGCTGATGGCGGCGGTGGCGCGGGCCGAGGCGGCGGGTGGCGTGGCGCTCTCACGTGTGCAGGCGGAGACGATCGGCAACATGCGGCTGATTCAGCTGGTGGGGCTTGAGATCGAGAAGCTGGCGGCGGAGTACCGCGGGCTGGTGGGTGAGATCGAGCACTACGAGATGATTTTGGCGACGCCGGCGAAGGTGATGGCGATGATCAAGGAGGACTGCGAGCAGATGCGTGCGCGGTATAACCGCCCGCGGCTGACGGCGGTGCAGGAGGCGGAGGGCGATGACCTGTCGATGGCGGCGTTGATCCCGGTGCAGGAGATGGCGGTGACGATGAGCCGCCAGGGGTACGTCAAGCGTGTGCCGCTGGTGACGTACGCGGCGCAGGGGCGTGGCGGCAAGGGGATCATCGGGAGCACGTCGAAGGACGACGACTACGCCGAGCACCTGCTGGTGGCGAGCACGCACGACGACCTGCTGTGCTTTACCGACACGGGGCGTGTGTTCAAGGTCAAGGTGTTTCAGCTGCCCGAGATGGACCGGACGGCGAAGGGCCGCCCGATTGTGAACGTGCTGGAGCTGCGCGCGGGCGAGCGTGTCTGCGCGCTGCTGGCGGTCAAGGACTTCGAGGCGGGGAGCAACTTTTTGAGCTTTGCGACGGTGCGCGGCGTGGTAAAGCGGACGGCCTTGAAGGCGTACATGAACGTGAACCGCGGCGGGCTGGTGGCCATTGACGTGCGCGAGAGCGATGCGCTGCTGGACGTGGCGCTGACAACCGGGATAGACGACCTGCTGCTGGCGACCGACGGGGGCATGGCGATCAGGTTCAATGAGACCGACGCGCGCGACATGGGGCGGCAGGCGGGCGGCGTGAAGGGCATCGAGCTTGATGAAGGGGGCGAGATCGTTGGGCTGGTGACGGTGCCGATGCGTACGGACGCGGATGGGGATCTGGTGACGGCAGACACAGAGGCGACGCTTTTGACGGTGACGCGTCAGGGGTACGGGAAGCGGACGCCGATCGACGAGTATCGGGTGCAGCCTGAGGTTGGCAAAGCGCGGAGCCAGTCGCGCGGCGGCAAGGGGCGGATGGACATCAGGACCGAGGGCAGGAACGGGCCGACGGTGGCGGCGGTGCTGGTGCACGCGGCGGATGACGTGATGGTGATCACGCGGCAGGGGCAGATGGTGCGGATGAGCGCGGGGAGCATCAGTCAGTACGGGCGCGGGACGCAGGGCGTTCGCGTGGTCTCGCTGAACGCGGGCGATGAGGTGGTGGCGGTCTCACGGGTGCCGGCGGTGGCGGCACCAAAGGCCGAGGGCTAAGCGGCGGGTTGGTCGCTGGTGTGCGGCGGTGATGTGCTTGCGTTTGAGCTGGCGTCGGAGCTAGCGCTGGGTGCTGTGCTGGGTGCGGTGCTTGATGCGGTGCCTGCGCCCATGAGCTTGTCGATGCGCAGGTACGCCGCGCCAGCGATGCCCAGGAGCAGGCAGCAGGCGGTCTCGACGGCGGTGACGGCCAAGACGAGCGGCGCACCGACTTCAACGGGGACGCCGAGGGCCGCGAGTGTGGCGGCGGCGCCGGCCTCGCGTGTGCCGAGTGCGCCGCTGGGGGCCGCGCCCTGCAGGATGAAGTATGCCGCGCCGGCGATGATGGCCTGCTCCCAGCTGAGGCTGACGCCCAGGGCCCAGGCGGCGAGAGCGAAGCGGAACGTCTGCGCGGCCATGTCGATTGCGCGGTAGGTGAGCGCCTCGGCGACGGCGCTTGGGGTGGCCAAGGTGGCGAGGCCGGCGTGGAGGCGCAGCGCGATGGCGGAGCGCATCAGGCGTGCGGCGGGGGCTGGCAGGCGGCTGGCGAGTGCGTGCCACGCGGCGGGCGGTGCGAGCAGCCGCGCGGTGAAGACCATGAGTGTGGCGAGGGTGATTGTGCCGAGGATGCTGATGGTCCACCAGCGCCAGTCAACGGTGCGTAGCGCGAAGGTGGCGGCGATGGGCGGCGCGAGGCTTGCGAGGATGATCAGGGCGGTGCCCGCGAGCCAACTGATGAGCGTAGGGAGTGGGACGTGATGGCGGCGTCTGTGCACGAGCGTTCGGACGACGAGGCTGAGCTTGAAGGGGACGTTGCCCAGCAGCGTGCAGAGGGCGTTGATGGCGAAGGCGTCAAGGACGGTGATGCGTTTGATGGGGCGGAGTGTGGCGCGGAAGACCAGCCCGCTGAGCAGGATGGTCAGGCACGAGAGGGCGGCGAGTGCGGCGAAGACCCACCAGGGCGCGGCGAGGAGCTGGAGGAGCTTTTGTTGAGCGGGCTTGTTGGTGGCGACGACCCAGAGGCAGAAGCCCAGCAGCGCGAGGCCGAGCGCGAAGCCGAGGGCTTGGATGAGGCGCTGCCGGAGCGCGTTGGCGCGCGGGGCGGCGGGCGGGGCGGCTTGCGGGGCGAAGGATGGTTGTGGGTGCTGAATGGTCACGGCGCGCCGGCGCTCACGGTGTTGGCGCTCACGGGCTTGGCGCTCACG
>JAJOLK010000046.1 GCA_021173225.1 Phycisphaerales bacterium PN19_bin_20
ATCGAACGCAGTTTCAGCGTCAACCGCAGCTCGCTCACCCGCCTGTTGACGCGCTGCCTGGCCCCCCACGACGACGGTCGTATCCAAGGTCTGCGCGCGCTGATCCCGCACACCCGGGCCAAGACCTATCGGCGCTCGAAGCGCGCCGCCCGCAGGTCCACCCGGGGAGGCCTGTCCGGCGCGCTCGGTCAACTCTTCGAGCGCTTGCCCGAGCTGCCCCGCATCATCGAACGCGAGATCGCGGGCACGCGGGTCGGCTTGTCTGCCAACGGCCGGTTGTACGGCCTGCGCGACCTTCAGCTCAAGCTGATGGCGGCCTGCCGCGAGGCCGGCCTCACCGCCGTCGATTACCCGCTCAACTACGACGAGATGGGCTATCGGGCCCTCTCCGTCTGGCTGCGCAAGCGCTTGCAGCTTCGGCTGCCCATCCGCGCCAACACCAGCCTGGAAGACGCCTGGGAGGCGTCGTCTCAACCTTACAGCGTGGTCGAGCTCGACGGCCACAAGCTCGACGTGCGTCTGCGCGTGAGCTATGTCGACGCCACTGGCGTGAGCGTCGACATCGAGAGCGAGCGCCTGTTCGTCATCACCCTCATTGACGTCTGCACCAGGGTCGTGCTGGGCTGGCAGCTCGTGCCGGCCCCCGAGTACGACCACCACGACGTGCTGTCCGCGCTTCAGGACGCGCTGCGCCCGCGCATCAGGCGCCAGGAATTCGTCATTCCCGGCATCGGCTACCGTCCCGGCGCCGGTTTCGTGGCCGACGTGCTGCCGGAACTCAACTTCGCCTGCTGGGAGGTCCTCAAGGTCGACAACGCTGCGTCCCACCTGACCGAAGACACCTTCGAGCCGATCTGCCGCTTCGTCGGTTGCCGCCTGGAGGCCGGGCCGGTCGGCATGCCCACCGTGCGCCCCTTCATCGAGCGCTTCTTCGGCACGCTCACCGAGCGGATGTCGCGCAAGGTGCACGGCACCACCGGCCGCAGCCCGAACGACCCTCTGGCCAAGCGCGGCCGCGCCGTGCCCGTCCCGCTGCTGATCACGCTGCCAGAGCTCGAAGAGTTGCTTGACGTGAGCATCGCCAACTACCACGCGACGCCGCACGATGGCCTGCACGGGCGTTCGCCTCTGGAGGCGCTGCAGCAGGCCCTGGCCCACCACGCAAAGCCCGTGCGCCTCCTGCCCCTTGCCCTGCGCGGCCGTCTGCATCAGCTGCAGTCCGTGCACGTCGCCACCGTGCGGGGCAACGCCGCGCGCAGCGTCGCCCCCTACGTCAGCCTGTACGGCGCGCGCTACAGCAACGAGGTGCTCCAGCGCACCAGCGGGCTGAGCCAGCAGCGCATCCGCGTGTACTTGAACCCCAACGACATGCGCGAGGCCTGGGCCTACTTGCCCAACGGGGCCGACCTCGGTCGCCTGTACGTACTCGACGGTTGGCGTTACAGCCGACACACGCTGCGCCTGCGCCGGCGAATCTTGCGCGAGCGCCGCATCGGCAAACTTAAATTCGCCGGTGAGCAAGACCCCGTTCAGATCTTCGCCGAGTCCCAGCGCCGCGTCAGCAAGCGTGGCAGCAAGCGTGGTCGCAAGCAGGGAACGCTCGAATTGCAACTCGGCGCTGCCGCCGCCGAGGCAGCTCCCGCCCCACCCGGCCGCGCACCACGCCCTGCGCCATCTGCGGGCCGCTCACCCGAGTCCCCTATTGGCCTGAGCGACCTGAGCGACCTGAGCGACCTCACGATCCAGAACCGCTGACAGAGACACCCCCATGGCCACCGACATCCTGCGCCCCCGCTCCATCGACGAGCACCCATTGAAGCGGCGGATCTACCGCGTGCCTACGCCGTCCATCAAGGCCATGATCAATCTCGTCGACGAGTGCCTGTTCATGTTTCTCGGAGGTGCGCTCATTCACGGTCGCCCTCGCATCGGCAAGAGCTGCGCGATCGATTTCGTGCTGACGAACCTGAACGCCAAGCGTCCCAAGCTATCGGCCTACAAGATGCGCTGCATGAGGCCCCAGGCGCCGTCAGAGAACACGTTCTTCGCCGGGCTGCTCACGGCCGTGCGCCACCCTGCCGAGCCCGCCGCCTCAAAGGCATCGCTGCGCACGCGAATCGTTCACAAGCTGCGCCAGGTCACCGACACGCTGGGCGACAACAAGGTGGTGATCTTCATCGACGAGGCGCAGCACCTGCGCGAGATCGAGTACGAGTGGTTGCGCGACCTGCACGACGACCTGGAGAACAACGACGTGCGTCTATTCACGTTCCTGATCGGTCAACATCAACTGCTGGCGCAGAAGGCGGCCCTGCAGGCCCAGGACAAAGAGCAGATCGTCGCCCGCTTCATGATCGAAGAACTCGCGTTCAAAGGGCTTACCTCCGAAGCAGAATGCGCCGCCGTTCTCGGTGCCTATGACACGAGCGGCGAGTACCCGGCCGGCTCGGGTTGGTGCTACACGCGCTTCTTCGTGCCGCGGGCGTACTCCGCGGGTCTGCGCCTGGCCGAGTCGGCGCCGCGCGTGTGGCGTGCTTTCGAGGACGCGCATTTCGCTGCTCAGCTGGACGGGCCGACCGAGATCCCGATGAAGTATTTCACGGCAGCCATAGAAGCTGCACTGCTCACGAGCGCGGACACGGACTCCGAAACCCTCACGTTTTCGGCGTCGCTTTGGAGCGCGATGGTCGAGCGCAGCCGCTACGTCATGGCGCGCCGCGCCGGCCGATCGATCCTGGGGCCACTGAAGACTCACTGAAGCGGGTACCAAGGCCGTGTCGATTATCGAATTTGACCCTCGCGTTCGAACATCCGACCGCGAGCAGTGGCAATACACAGCGCGCCCCGAGTGGAGCAGCTCTGGCGAGTCGCTCTGGATGCGGCTGTCCAAGTTCTCGCACTGCAACCGGATGTCCGTTGCCGAATTGGCCAGACTGCTTGCGCGCCAGGATGATCGCGAGGCGTTCACCGGCATCGACCTGCGATGCATGACCGCGTGGGTGACCGAGTCCATCGCAACGCGTCTGGAAATTTCTGCCGACGACGTTCGGGCTTCCTTCTGTTGCGCCGAGCCGCACGTCCTCACGATGCGCGCGTGCACCGAGTTGCGCTACTGCGTGCGCTGTCTTCAGGCGGGTTTTCACACGGCGTGGTTTCAGTGGCTGGTCGTCGAACGCTGCCCGCTGCACGACGCGCCGCTCAGAACGGGGTGCGTTCGCTGCGCTGCGGCCATCCCGTATGCGCTCGGCGCCCAGCTTGCCCTGAGTCCGCTACGCTGCACGGCCTGCCAGTACGACTGGGTTCCAACGCTGGCACGTCACTGCGGCCGATGCACCCCCCTGGCCGATCGCCAGGCCGAGCTGATGCGGCGATGGGCGGACTGTGCAAACGACTTCGTCGCCATCACCGGCCCCAACGGGCGAGACCGAAGAACCGGCCAGTACGTCGGCGCTCGACCGTTGACAACGGCCACAACGGATGCAGCGGCGACAGTGGGAAGGGTCACTGCCCGTCCGCATGTCTTCACAATGTTCAACCGGCTCTTTGATGACCCGCCGCCCACGCTGCGAGACATGGCGCTTGATGCCCGCCGCCAGTCCCAACTCCCGCCGGATCAAGCTGCGGCCATCATCGGCGCGGCGCACGATCAACCCCTCAGGTACAGCCCCGGCGATTGGCCGCACTTCGATCAAGGCTTCTCTCTGTACGAGCGACTTGTATTCACCGCACAGCCGTACCTTTTTGCGACCCGTGCGTGCGCGTTCGAACGTGAGGGGCGGCATCGACTGCTCGCGAACGGCTTGGTAGCGCCGACAACGGCCATCGGCAACGATGCGGCCGCTGCGTTAGGTTGGGCCATCAGTTGGCTTAGTCCGGCTCAAGTGCTGGCGCCTGAAGCCGGCTTATCAACTCCGGCTTTTGGGCTGGCGGCGTGGCTCGCACGCATTCCGCTGCGCCCGCTGAACATTGCGCCGCAGCCTTGGAATGAGCGGGTGGTGCGCTGGCTGCTCGACGACCTCGCCCTGTCGGCAGGGCTCTGGGTACGCATGACCACTTTCATGAGCACGCGTCGTTACTACTTGCTGTACGGCGAAGCGGTGAGTCCTGTGGCTCTTGCAAATGAGCGCGCTAAAGATAG
>JAJOLK010000047.1 GCA_021173225.1 Phycisphaerales bacterium PN19_bin_20
TGGCAGCCCTGATGGGTGGCGGGGTGACGCTGGCCCACACCGAGCCGGGCAAAGGCTCATGCTTCCGCGTTGAACTACCGCTTGAGGCTGCGCCAGGGGCTGTCATGGTCGAACGGCTCGATGCGGTGGTGGCGCTGGCCAAGAATCCCGCCGCCGTTGACGCGGTCACGCTTAGCGGACGCATCTTGCTCGCCGAGGACGGGATCGACAATCAGCGGCTCATCGCCTTTCACCTGCGCAAAGCCGGCGCCACCGTGGATATAGCGGACACTGGACGGATCGCACTGGAGATGATTGACAGGAGCGAAGCCGACAAGAATCGCTACGACCTCCTGCTAACCGACATGCAGATGCCGGAGATGGACGGGTACACGCTGGCGCGCACGCTCCGAGATCGCGGGAGCCACCTGGCGATCGTCGCGCTGACAGCCCACGCCATGGCCGAGGACCGCCAGAAATGCCTTGATTCGGGCTGCGATGATTACGCGAGCAAACCGATCGAGAAGGCCAAACTACTGGCGACCTGCGCGGCGTGGATCGGTAAAGCGAGCAACGATCATATAGCCCGAAGAGCGGCGGCTTAAACGCGAGGGGCCGCTCTCGGGTCCGCGAGCATCCTCGCGTCAACGAGCGTGCTCTCGCTGTCACCAAAAAAACCGAGCACGTGCTCGCCGGGTGCTCCCCACGCGATGAGAACTCGATGGCACGGCGGACCAACTCCACGTGCTTCTTCGTGAGGTGAACCATCTTCTGTCCGGGAGCGGGCGGATCGCGGCGAGACGCTAGCGGTCGACACCCCGGAGAGCGTGTTGCTGCGCCGCCACCGTCGCCGTCGCGATCTCCGACCACGGCCCCTTCTCGCCCTGCGTGTTGACCCAGCGGGTCATATAGACCGCGGTTTTGCCGCCGTCGCCTGATCGGAAGTCGGCCCGGATGCTGGGCTTCATGGCCATCGTGAGAAAGGCCAGCGTGGCGGGGTTCGTGGGCGCGGGCTCATCCACATCGACAAGTTTCACCCACACCTCGTCTCCGAGCACGCCCGCGGGCCGGGCGCCGTGGGTCAGCGGGCGCACGACAGCCTAAACTGTGCCGATGACGAACACCAACAAGAGCAAACGTGCTCCTATACCGCAGGCGGTGCGGCGGCTGTGGTGGTGGTTCGCCGGCCCCGCGGTGGCAACGGTCTTTGGCGCAATCGCGTACCAGATCCCCACGGTGCGCAACGCAACAGCCACACCCGACCCCTGGATCACTCTGGGCATTCCCGCGATCATCCTCGCGCCCAATTTCCTGGTGATCCTCCCGGTGTGGTGGGGGATGCGCCGGATCAAGCGGGCCGTCGCGGGCACTTCGGGCCGCGCGTGCACGAATTGTGTACACGACTTGAGCGGCCTCGGCGACACGGGCATGTGTCCCGAGTGCGGGCGAGCCTTTGACATCGCAGCCGATCAACGATCATGGGTTCGCGTGAAGGTACTCAAGTAAAGGGCGGCCTTTGAGTCGGCCTACGCCGCCACCGTTGCCATCGCAATCTCCGACCACGGCCCCTTCTCGCCCTGCGTGTTGACCCAGCGTGTCATGTAGACGGCCGCTTTGCCGCCGTCGCCTAATCGGAAGTCGGTCCGGATGCAGGGCTTAATGGCCATCGTGAGGAAGGCCAGCGCGCTCGGGTCGGTCGGCGCGGGCTGGCCCGCATCGATCAGCGTGAGCCAGACTTCCGCGCCCAGCACGCCCTTTGGCCGCGCGCAACAGGCCCAAGTGGATTTGTCCGGCTTACTTCTCGGCGGTGCACTGAGGCGCAGCCTGCCCCTGCACGCTCTAGAACTTCTCTGCGGCTGCGTAGTAATTGTTCATGTACGCGGCGAAGTGGCTATCTGGCTTGGGGAAGCGGCGTTCGGCCATGGGCAAGCACGCCGGGAGCGGCCACATGACATGGCTGATCGCTCCCACGTGGAGCGCCGAGAGCGTCGCGGCAACGGCGACGCTGGAGGACTGCATCACCGTCGTCATGACGATCCCCGCCAGGACCAGTTGCAGCACGCCCAGTACACCCGCCCATCCATCCCAGACCCCAGGCAGGTCCGCCGGGTTGATGCGCGTCGCTAGCCCAGCCATCCCCTCCTGCAGCACGGTCAGCCCGATGAGCAGGAGCGCAAACCCGGCGATGGCGCTGCCCGCGCCCGTCCATTTCCCACGACCCAGAAGCCGCATGAGCGCGCCGAGAAAGACCAGCGGCATCGCCGCCGCGTTGAGCGAGACCTTCACCCCCAGCAGTGCGACCAGCCAGCCCGTTCCCGTGCTGCCGATGTTGGCCCCGAAGACCACGCCCAGAGCCTGCGGGAAGGTGAGCAGACCCGCGCTGACAAGGCCGATGGTGGTCATCGTTGTCGCGCTCGACGACTGCACGATGAGCGTGGCGACCGCGCCCCAGAATGCACCTCGGGCGGGTGTCGACGCCGCTCGCGCCAGCATCGACGCCAGCGCCGAGCCGGCCAAAGCCCGCAGACCGTCGGTCATCACGGCCATGCCCAACAGAAACAGGCCCAGGCCGCCCAGAATGGAGATCGTCATCTGCACGTGGCTACTCCCACTACTTGATCACTCCACAATCCCGAGAATACCTGCCGCTGCGTAAGCAATCGCGGCGTACGCCAGCATGGGCCCGATGGTCAGCCGCAGGATCGCGGCCACGCCGCCCGTGGCCATCGGCGGCCGCTCGTCGGCGGCAGACGGCATGAGTCGTGCGACGCCATCCTTGAGCCCCAGCACCGCTGCCACCGCCACGATGTTATGGATGCACACCATGTTACCCATCGCCCCGCCCACGGTCTGGAGAGCGAGGATGGTCGTAAGGTTCAGCGAGAGCGACCCGGCCGCGGCGGCCTGCACTGGCGCGAACGTGAGATTCGAGACGGTGTTGGACCCAGAGAAGAATGACCCCAGTGCGCCCAGCAGGGGCGCGAAGAAGGGCCACGCCGACCCCGCCGCGTCGGCCATCGCGTGGCCCATGAGCATCGCGGGCGAGCTCGTTCCGCCGAGCATCATCATCTTCACGAGCACCAGCGCGCCCACCAGCGCGATCGCTGGGCGGGTGAGCTGCTTGATGGTCTCGCCCCACGCCGCGGCCACGGCGGTTCGCGACATTCGCAGCACCGGAACCGCCAAGAGCGTCACGACCACGAATGGCAAGATGAACGGGACGTAGAGCAGGGGCATCTTCCACGAGGTGCCCGTGCCGAGGATGTTCTTCACCCCGACCACCAGGGCGGGGCTGATCCACGCCTCGCCGATGGGACCCAGCGCTGCACTCGCCCCATCGGCCTCCGACGTGAGCAAACCCTTGATCCCCAGATCGCCGATGCGTGTGGCCGCAAGGATGACGACCACCGCCAGCAGCGGCGAGGCGGCCCGGAACAGGCTCATCCGCGGCGCGGTCGTGGAACATGGTGAGGCCGGAAGCGCGGTCTTGTTGACCGAGGCGACGACTGCGCGAGGCAGACCGATGCGATGCCGCGCTGCGAGCACGCTGGCTAGCAGCCCCGTCACGCCGCCGATGATCGACGGGAACTCGACGCTGAATCTCGTCGCCACAACATATGGCCCGACCGTCGCGGCGATGACCAGCAGCAGGAAGCTCAGCCGGGGCCGGATCACGCTCCATGGCACGACCACCCGCAACGCCAAGAGCGGAATCACAAGCGCAGCGCTCGCGTTGATCGCGGCAGCCTTGAACCCCACTGCGTGTAGTTGTTCGGACGTGAGGCCCAACTCACCCAACCCAAACCACACCGGTGTTCCCACCGCGCCAAAGGAGACGGGCACGCTGTTCATGATGAGGCACATCGCCGCGACCCGCACGGCAGGAAACCCCAGGCCCACGAGGATGGGCGCCGCGAGCGCGGCGGGCGTGCCGAAGCCGCTCAATCCTTCTATAAGAAACGAGAAGG
>JAJOLK010000048.1 GCA_021173225.1 Phycisphaerales bacterium PN19_bin_20
TCTTGGTGGTCATCGTCGTCATCGCCCGCGAGTGCAAAGAAATCGCCCGCCACATGGCGCAGCACCAAGGTCTCGAGCCGCGTGAGGTCGAACAACCCGAATTTGAGTGCCTTCTCCAGTGCGCCCAGGAAGGGCTGCAAGGGGTAGGTCCGTTTGAGCTGCACCAGCCGGTTGAGCGCGCGCGTGTCGCGCCCGTGCAGGTGCTGGACCAACGCGGCCACGTAGGCGTCCAGCACCGGGTGCTCGCCACGCAGCAACTGCGCCTGCAGCGCGCTCTGGCGTGGCACGCGTTTGGGTATCGTGTGATGCCCGGGCAGGGTATTGCGCGCATCGCGCACGCCCAACAGCCGCGGGTGGCTTGCCAGCGCCGTGTGGCGATAGTGGATCTCGATACTGGCGTAGTATTTGTACACCGTCACCGTCTTGCCCACCAGCCGCTCGGGCACGCTGTAGCGGTTGGTGTCCACGCTCACGAAACCGTACAGGTCCACCACCCGATCAAACACCTCGTAGACGGTGGGCAACACGGCGGGCAGGCCCCTCAAGTGGGGCTTCTCCATCACGTAGGCGGCCTCGGGCGACATCCCCAAGCTTCGTTTGGGCTTGGCGTTGGCCACCTCGATGCACCAGCGTAGCGCCTGCGCGTTGAGATCGTCGAAGTCGGCGAAAGCGCGAGCGGGAAGGAAGTTGGTCTCTATCCAAAAAAATGGGCGCTCCACGTGCGCTTTGCGATTGGGGTCGTTGACGCGGTGGGCCATAAACTCGAAACCCAGCGTGCGGGCAAAGGCGGCCATCTCAGGAGCGAACACCGCATCGGGGCCTGCGCCGGCGGCCAGCATGACGCTGGTGTTGTCGATCACGCAGCGGCTTGGCGCGCCATCCATGAACTGCACGGCGCGCACAAGGAAGTCCTTGGCCTCGAAGCGGGTGAACCTGGGGTAATAGCGCACGTACAGGCGCCGCGAGTACGCCAGCGTGAGCGAGGCGCACTGCGCCGTGATGGATTTGCCAGCCAGCTGCACCTTGTGCGGCGACGTGTCGTGCTGCATCTCCGATCCCGGCGCGTGGTGGTACTCTCCCGAGCGCTTGGGCGGTGTGCGCAGTTCGGCCTGGCGCACCCAGCGCGTGAGGGTGCTGTAGGGGGCATGGATGTCGTGTTCCTGCTCCAAAAGCTGGCCCATGCGCACGGCGTTGCCGCCAGCGCGTGCGTAGGCATCGCTGAGCCGTTGCTGCAGCGCCGGCTCCAGGGTGGCGCTGGGAGCCGCCTGCGATTGGGGCTGGCGCAGGATGCGCCGCACCGTGTTACGCGACAGGCGCAGCAGCCGGCCGATCTCGCGCAGGCTCGTGCCGCTGTGGTGCAGGCCCAGTATGCTGGTGCGGATCTGTATCGGCGTCATGGCATAGCCTCCTGAGTTCATTGCCAAAGCCTGGCAACGTGGCGTACAGAAGCCGGCACGCCGTGGCAATGGGCGTGGCGAGCGGGGGGTGCAGGTGTTCGAGTCGTCGGCGCACTCGCCCCAACACGGCGTGCAGGTGGCCCAGATCAGCGGCCAATTCGTGCTCGGGCCCGCGCGCCAGCAGCCGCGCGGCCCGGTCGCGATCGCGCGCGTTCAAACTGGCGATAAATAGACGCGGGTGCTGCACCATGTGCTCGCGCTCGCTGCGCTGGGCGCGCTGGTAATGCGCGAACCAGGCATGGAGTTCACGCGTGGACAGCCTATGGGTCTGCACGCCGTGCAACAGGGCGCTCGCATGCGCCGTGTTGGCGCGCGCCAACGGCGCGAAGATGCGCGTGGCCGCCCAGGCCGACACGCTCGCCGAGCGCACCGCCTGCAACAGGTCCTGGGGTAGTTCGCCCAGCAGCACCAGGCGCCGGTTGACCCAGCTCACATCGCGCGCGCACTGGTGGGCCGCCTCGCGCTGGGACAGGCCGTGGGTGTCGATCAACTCACGCAACATCAGCGCCTCCTCGATCGGGGCGAACGCGCGCGACATGGAGCGCGCCAGCATCTGTGCCAGCGCCTGTTCCAGCGGGACACTCCAACACTGCACCAGCGCCGTGTCGCGCCCCAGGCGCGCGAGTGCGCCCACGCGCCGGTAGCCATCGATCAGCACCAACGCGGCGTTGTCGGGCGCAGGCGCGGCAATGCAGGCCACCAACTGCCCATATGCATGCATCGAGTTGGCCAGCCGCTGCACCGCCCCCGCATCCACGATGCGCATTGGCGCAAAGCGCAGCTCCAGGCGGTGCAGATCGACCTGCACCGCCACGGCCTCGGCGTGCGCGCTCGCAGCGCGCGGGCAAGATACCGGCACAACGGCACCATCAGGGTGATCGGCCACGCGCAATTCCTCCAAACCAAACCGCCAACAAGGGCTCCTGGAGCGTTGCGTGACGCACGACATCGTGGCGTATCACACCTGCCAATGTGCGTGCGCACCAGTGGCAATGCCACGCCAGTGCGACTTTGCACGTTGCCGGTGCCGGTACGGGTGCCGGTACGGGTGCCAGTGCCCCCACGCTGAGCTCCGATGCCAGTACATCACCACAGAGCGCCCCCTGGGAACCCTGATGCGTCACTTTTTTTTGCTCCCCACGCGCCCGATAGCGCCGCTGGCGCAGGGCATGGGCCGAGCGCCCCCGGGGGGTGCTTTGATAGCGCCCGCCCGCCTGGCGTTGCGCCACGCGCCTGGCCTGATCCCGGCACCGAGCGCTGCAGTAGCGCTGGCCCCGGTCGCAGTGCGGGCACACCAGCACCACCGCGTGGCAATGCACGCACGTCAACGTCCGTCCGCTCCCGAACTGCCCGACAGGCATTGGCACTCCCCCTGGAGCCACGAATGCGTGCCATGGCCAGCGCCCGAGCGCTCACACGCTGTCACGAGCGCTCACACGCTGGACTTGATCAAACGCCGGTGCAATAATTTGCTCACACTCGTGGCTGACACGGTGGGGCGCGCCAGCCGACAACAACTTGCCGGTCATCGCGGCTGTCGCGCCCGCTCCCTTGAACAACAGTGCTGTTCTACCGCTGGTTTGCCTGCGCGCCAAGCCCCCACGGCCCAGCCGTCCCGGCTGCGTGGCTCCTCTTCATGAATTTGTTGTTACCAAACGGCTGTTCGGCAAGCGCAGCGCGTCAGGCCGTAGGCTCCAAGCCGGGGAGCGGTGGGCAAGCTACGAACCCCGAAGGGGCTGTCCACAAGCTCGTCTTGTGGGCAGGTGGCTTGTCCACGGCGGGCGCGTGTTCTCAGACGGATGTCAAATCCACCCTCAACAGCTTTGACGGGTCAATTTTTATGAGCAATGGTGGGTCAGTTTCCGTGAGCGCCAAAGGCCGGTGGGATACCGCTCCTTGTACGACCCGCAGAACATCAAGCCGCGGTCCTGAT
>JAJOLK010000049.1 GCA_021173225.1 Phycisphaerales bacterium PN19_bin_20
CGCGGCCTGTGGGTGTGCGATCCCATGCACGGCAACACCATCTCCACCGCATCAGGCATCAAAACCCGTTCGTTTGACGATGTGCTCGGCGAGCTTGTCGATAACTTCCGCGTCCATCAGGAACTCGGCAGCCATCTCGGCGGCGTTCACTTTGAGATGACCGGTGAGGATGTCACCGAGTGCATCGGTGGCGCAGGCGGCCTGACCGAGGCCGACCTCTCCAAAAACTACTCCAGCGTCTGCGACCCGCGCCTGAACTACGACCAAGCCCTTGAAATGGCCTTTGCGCTCGCCGGTCTAATGTCAGAGTAACCTTCGGCCGGTTCAGCCCTGTGGCCGCAGCTGCCGCACCACATCAGTGCGATAGCCCATCAGCGCAGGCACCAGGCCCGCCACCATGCACAGCGCCAGCGTGCCCAGCACCACACTCGCGGCATCCCGCGGGTTGATGGCCACGCTCAGCACCAGCCCAAGGTTGCTTTGCACAATACCCGCCGCCACCGGACCCGCCACCAGCAGCAGCAGCACGCCGCACGCGGCCCCGAGCAGGCCGATCACCGCCGACTCAGTCAGCACCAGCAGCGCAACACGGCCGGGGCCCGCGCCCAGCACACGCAAGATGGCAATCTGCCGCCGCCGCTGCTCCACACTCTCGTACATCACCAGCATCACGCTGATAGCCGAGCTGAACAGCACCACCCAGGCAATCACCAGCACAATCAGATCAATATTGCCGACGATGCGCATGAGGTTGCCAACCTCCTCGCTCGGACGCGCCACCGTCAAGCGCACATCACGCCGCAGCTCGTCATACACCATGCCCACCGCGGGGCTGAGCTCCGCGCCCTCGCGCGTCTTGGCACGCAAAAATATCCCCGTAATCAGCCGCTCCCGCTCCGTCAGATTTTCTACCATCGGCTCAACAGCATTGCCGCTGGCCTTGCGTGTGTCACGCGCGTGCATGATCCACGTCGCATCCAAGCGCATGAAAACCGCGCGATCGTGCGGCGATCCGGTGGGCTCAAGCACACCGATGACGGTAAATGGCGTATCGGTGTGCACCATGCCACGCTGATCCGTGCCGTGCGTGAGCGTCACCGTGCTGCCCACACCCAGCCCAGTACCTTTGGCCACGTTCGCACCTATTACCAGCTCCCACACCGCGCTCGGCGTGTCGTTTCCGGCAGAAAACCCCGTGCCGGCTGCAAATCGCCACGGCTCCCCAGCGACGGGCTGAAACTTCGTAAAGATCTCCGGCGTCGTCGCGATCGAAGGGTACCCACGCAGATTGTCCCCGTGCTGCACCGGTATTGCCCACGAGAGTCGCTGATCGGCCGCGATCTTCTCGTAGAGAGCCATCGTCAATGGTCGACGCGGCGCACGCGCGTAGAACACGCTGTTGAGCACCGCCGCCAGTGGCGAATCATCAGCCGCCACGAGCACATGCATATTGCCCGTGCCGCGCGAAAAGGCCCTCGCGGCAGACTCGCGCAGCGTAAACAAGGTCAGCAGCAGCGCGACCGCGACGGCCACCATGGAGATGGTGGTGATTGTGGAGAACAACCGGTGCCGCAGCGAGCGCACCACGATGTGCATGTCGGTAAGTGCCATTAGCGGCTCCCTCCAGCCAAACCTGCCGCCGCCAAATCCTGCTGCATGTCAAACACGCCCCTGTCGCGCACGACCAGCGTGCGCTCAAATGGCTCCTGCTCGCCCTCGCCCACCGATGGATCATGGCTTGCCAGCAGCAGCGCCGCCCCCGCATCTCTGCAGGCACTGCGAATCACCTTCACCGCCTGCGCTGCGTTTTGCGGGTCCAGACTTGCCGTCGGCTCATCGGCCAGCACCACCGTTGGCCGGCACACCACCGCCCGCGCCACCGCCACGCGCTGCTGCTGACCAACCGAAAGCATCCCTACCTCCTTGTGCGGCTCGGTGATGCCCAGCTGCGCCAGCATCGCTAAAGCCCGCGGCTCATGCTCGCGCGCGGGCACCCGGCTGAACATCAGCGCGGCCTGCACATTCTCACTGGCCGAGAAACCCGCCAGCAACTGAAACGTCTGAAAGATCATGCCGATGGTGCTGCCCCGCAGCGCATCGCGCTGGCCCGCGCTCACCCGATACAGCGAGGTGCCTGCACCACCTTCACCCTCCGCGCTCCCCAGCACAATCTCCCCCGCGCTCGGGGCCATCAGCCCGGCAATCACCATCAGCAGCGTGCTCTTGCCACTGCCCGAGCCACCGCGCAGCAGCACCTGCTCGCCGCGGCCCAACTGCATGCTCACACGCTCCAGCACCGGCTGCGCAGCCCCGCGATAGAGCACCGATACGCCATCAAGTTTGAGAGCATGTTTCACGCGCGATGATACGTGCTCATGGGCCGACGGCTGCACACCCCTGCAAGTTAGTCCGCGCGCAGCTCGCGTGGGCCGTGCGTGCCCGCCGTCCGCTCCATGTACCCGTTGCCCTTGCGCTCATACTTGGTAAACCCCATGCGCTCCAGATTGCTGTTGCTCAGCGTGCTCTTAACCTTGATCGGGCTCCACTTGCCCGCCACCGCCGGAGCCACAATCGCGCGGCGGCACGGACGCTTCGTGCCCGGCTGCACCTTCAGCGCATCATCCTTCATCGGCTGAACGATCTCAAACCGCTCGCCCGTCGGCTCCCCCGCTTTGTCCAGTATCTCGTATTCGTAGGTTGGCATGGTTCGCCCGCTTTACTTCCAACTCCGCCCACTCACAACACCTCTGACTCAATATTCGCCCGCTCACCCTTCGTCTTCTTCTCAACATACTTCTTGATCCACGTCTCAAAGCTCTTGCCGAGCGCTGTATCGCGCCCGAATGTCACCTTTGAAATCTGCCCGTATGAAATCGTCATCCGCGCATCGCTCCCTGCTGGCAACAGCCGCACCGCCGCCTTCTTCACATCGCCACCATTCGTCTCATCGCTCACCTTGGTTCGATCAAAGACGTATCCCGTCACATCGCGCCCATTGGTCAGCGTCAACGTCACATCGCCGCGAAAGTCAAACATCTTCTCCAGCACATCGGCCTTGCTGACATCATCGGCTGCCGCCACATCCACCGTTACACCCTGCACCGTTTCGCGCAGCGTCAGCAGCGATGAGATGTCCACCTTTGCGCCCTCCCCGCCTGCCGCCCCGCCAGCTACAGCCGATCCACCAGCCAC
>JAJOLK010000018.1 GCA_021173225.1 Phycisphaerales bacterium PN19_bin_20
GCCCACGAGCACCGCATCAACGAAGCCGTCTTCGCCCTCTACGGCGTCAAGGGCCTGCCGGGAGAGTGACCAACGGGGATCAAGCCGCCCGGCTGGATCAAGTCAAGCCCGGTTCATGCCGATGCCACACACAACGCGCGGCAGCGTGCCGCCGGGGCTGACCGACAAGATCCGGAGATTCAACATGGGCAACATTCCTGACAACCGCCGTGACCTGCTGGCCTTCGGTCTTTCGCACGCCGACACGTGGCAGACCGCCGCGCAGGAGATCGGCCTGACCAACGCCCAGGCCGCGCGCGTCAAGGCCGACAGCGGCACGACCCAGGGCAAGCAGAACAGCGTCGAGATCCAGCGCGACGCGGTCAAGACCGCCACGCGGGAGCTCTCCGAGAACTACACCGACCTGCGCCGCAGCGTCGCCGAGGCCGTCCGGACCATCACGACCTTCGCCGAGAACCAGCCGACCCAGAAGCTGCGCCTCGCGGTCTTCAACACCGCCAACATCGAGCCCCCCGCGCCGCGCCGCAACAACGTGCCGCCGAGGGTTGCCACCGAGCTGAAGGTCTCGTTGGACGCGACCACCGGCGCCCTGCAGCTGCGCTGGAAGGCCGCGCAGCCCGCGGGCGTGGTGTACTCCGTCTACCGCAAGACCAGCACGAGCAGCACCTTCACGCTCGCGGGCGTTACCGGCGAGAAGAAGTTCATCGACCTGGGCCTGCCCGGCTCGCCCAACATCGTGAGCTATTACGTCGTGGCCACCAAGGGCACCCTCAGCAGCAGCCCCGGCGGCACGCTGGAGGTCCGCTTCGGCAACGGCGACGAGCGCAGCGAGTTTACTACCCGCACGACCTCGACCCTCCGCGCCGGCTCAGCGAACCCGCGGCTTGCCGCCTGAGCGAACAAGCCACGACCGCAGAGCACCGATCAACAGCCACCCCCGGCCTACGGGGGTGTGTTTGCATAGGCCAAACCTCAGGAACCGGCCCCGAGTCCCCGCTCGCCAGCGCTTGTGGCCAGCGCGCTACCGCGCGTCCAGCTCCTCTGTAAGGTCTTACGTTCGCGGGCTGTGATCTGTGCCGGCCTGTGGCGAGGCCAGCTTACCGACTTGCCTTGCCAGCTTGCCTTGCCAACTTACCTTGCCGACTTGCCTTGCCGACGCAGCAGGGGCCCAGCCCCCAAACGCCAAGCCGCACCTTGTCGTCGCGCCACACCCGCACCCTCAGCGCGTCGCCCGCAGCGCCTCGATGCTCCGCGCGTACAGCGCCGTGCTCCACGGGTACGGGTTGATCGGGCCGGGGCCCCAGAAGTCCACCCGCACCAGCCCCGCCTCGCCAAGCAGCGCGTGCCCCGGGGCGTACTGCGGTCGCTCGGCGTTATCAAACACCACCAGCCCGCCGGGCTTGACGCACGCCAGCGCCACCCGCGCGGACAGGTTCCGGGCCGTGCCGTCCACCACCACCACGTCAAAGCTCTCCGCGCCGCACAAGAGGCCCTCGGCGGCGTACGCGACCAGCTCATCTAGCCCTTCAGCCGGGCCCGGCGCTTGCGCCTGCGCGCTGGCCAAACCCGCGGCCCACGCCCGCACCACCGCGCCCGCGCCTGCGTCTGTCGGCACCGACCCCGCCGGCCGCAGGCGGATGTCCAGCCCCGCCGCCGCCTCTGTAGCGATGAACTGCGCGTGCCACACAGGGTCATGCTCGACCGCCACCACCGTGCAGCCGCGCTGCGTCCACCAGCGCGTGCTGCCCCCGCTGCCAAACTCCAGCACCCGCGCGGCCCTGGGCACGCACCGCTCAAGCACCAGCCGCGCCGCGTAGGTGTACCAGGGCACCGGGCCGTCCAGGCCCTCGCTGCGCCCAGAGAGCACGCTCTTGTCCCAGCCCTGTGGGCGCAGCGTCTGATCCAGCAGCTCGCGGGCCGCCAGCGCCACGCGCTGGTCAACCTCGCGCCACTTGCGCTCCGCCCGTGATGTCCGCCCAAAGAGCTTCATGCGTGCTTGGTCGTTCCAGCTTCGCCCGCGCTCCGCGCTCACGGCGTCGTTACGGGCGCCAGACGCACCACGCGGTCCGGGTCGTTGAGCACAATCAGCACCGACCCGTCGATGGCCGTCACCACGTCACGCACGCGCCCGCGGCCATGAAAGACCTCCTCCACCTCCGTCACCGCGCCGCCAATTACGCGCACGCGCTGCACCGTCTGCATCGCCAGCCCGCCCGCCAGCAAGTCACCTCGCCAGCCCGGGAACGCCTCGCCCTTGGGCCCAGCGCCCACCAGCGTCAGCCCGCACGCCGCGATCGACGGCAGCCACCGGTGCGCCGCGTCCGTTACCTCGCTGGGCTTGGGCTTGCTGCGCTCGGTAGAGGCCGCATCAAGCCCGGCGTTCGCCGCCAGCGTCACGTCGGCAAACGGCGTCTGATACGGCGTGTCGTTGTAGTTGATCCCGTAACTAAGCAGCGGCCAGCCGTAGTGCCCCGCACGCGTAATTACGTTCAGCTCATCACCCCCGCGCGGCGCGTGCTCGGTCTCCCACAGCGTCCCATCGGCCCCGAACGCAAGGCCCTGCGGGTTGCGATGCCCGTACGACCAGATGCTCGACAGCGCGCCCTTGACGTCGACAAATGGGTTGTCGCTCGGCACGCGCCCGTCGTCGTGCAAACGGTGCACCTTCCCGTTGGGCTTGGTCAGGTCGTCCGAGTCGCTGCCACGCCCGTGCTCGCCGATCCCGAAGAACACATACCCGCCACGCTTGCCGCTCACGCCCGCCGGATCGAACGCAATCCGGCAGCCAAAGTGGAGCCCCGTGCGAACGTACAGCTCAGGCTTGCTCTCAAAGATCGTCTGTTGGTCCGTCCACCGCAGCGTCGCGCCCTGGGGCGTCTGCGTCGCGGTGATCTTCCCGCGGACCACCTTGGTCGTTGTCACCTTTCTGCCGCCGACGGTCTTGGGGTCAGCAAACGAGAGATACACCCATCCAGTGCCTGCGCCCTCACCTGCGCCCCCAACTGCGCCCCCAACTGCGCCCACGCCTGCGCCACTACCTGCGCCCCCACCCGCGTCACCACCCGCGTCACCAAGCGCAAACTCTGGGTGCAGTGCGACATCCATCAGCCCGCCCTGCCCCGACGCGAACACCTCTGGCGTCCCCTCGATCGCCTTCGACAACCGCCCACCTACCAGCAGCCGCAAGTTCCCCTCGCGCTCGGTGATCAGCAGCGCCGGCAGCGCCTTGGCCCCCGCCGCCTTCACCTCATCACCCGCCACCGTCAGCTTGCTCAGCGCTGAGCCCTCGGGCAAGCTCTCGACCGCCCACGGCGTCTCAAGCCCGCTGCCCACCACCGTCTCAACCGTAAACAACGCGTGCTGCGTCTTGAACGCCGTACCCGCCGGCGCGCCCTTGGGCGTCACCGGCGCCTTGGTCTCACGCATGTGCTTGTACTGCAGCTCGCGGATGTGCACCACCATCGACCACACCTGCGAGTCCGACAGCGACTCACTGAACCCGTTCATGGTCGTGTTCGGCAGCCCGTTCTTGATCGCGTCGAAGTACTCACGGTCCCGGCTCGGCACGAAAAACTCGTCATTGAGCAGGCTCGGCGTGCCCGACGGCCCACCCTTGCCCGTCACGCCGTGGCAGCTCGCGCACGTGGTGTTGAACAGCTCACTGACCGGCCCGCCGCCGCCGATCTGGGCAAGCGCGAACGGCGCAAGCCGCCCCGGCGCAAGCACCCCGCCAGCGATGGCCGCGACGACCGCGGCAAACACCGCGCGAGGGAGAGACGGGCTCATCACGGCAGTCGGCGTGTTCAGGCGCATGGCCGAGTGTACGTCGCCGACCCACCGGGTGACCTTGAGGCACACCCACCGCCGCTTCAACACCTCAAACCACCCCGCAACCCTCAACCAATCTGCGTCTTGCCGCCCATGTACTCGCGCAGCACCTCAGGCACCGTCACCGTTCCGTCGGCGTTCTGGTACATCTCCAAGATCGGGATCAGCAGCCGCGGGCTCGCCGCCACCGTGTTGTTCAAAGAGTGGCAGACCACCGGCGCGCCCTTGCCCGCCTCGCCGCCCGCCCGGTACCGCATGTTCAGCCGTCGGCACTGATAGTCATACAAACGGCTGGCCGAGTGTGTCTCACCAAACCCGCCGCTGGGCACGCCGTCCGCGTCAACCTCGCCGCGCCCGGGCATCCAGCACTCAACGTCCACCATGTCCGCGTTCTTGACCCCCAAGTCCGCCGTGCAACACTGCAGCAGGCGGTACGGCAGCCCCAGGCTTTGCAACAGCGCGTCCACATACCCCAGCATCTCCTTGTGCCAGCGACGGCTCTCCGCCTCGTCAGCCCGGCAGATGATGACCTGCTCAACCTTGTCAAATACGTGCACGCGGTACAGCCCCGCCGTGTCCTTGCCCGCCGCACCGGCCTCGCGCCTAAAGCACGGCGAGACCGTCACGTACTTCAGCGGAAGCTGCGCCTCGTCAAGAATCTCACCCTCGTGCAGGCCCATCAGCCCGACCTCGCCGGTCCCGGTCAGGAACAGGTCGTGCCCGGCCGCTTTGGCGTCCGCGCCGCCCCCGGCCGAACCAGCTACGTCAGCATCGGCCCGCGCCCGCTCGTTGATCATGTACGCCTGCTCACGCCCCGCCGGGAAGAACCCCGTGCCAATCATGCACTCCTCGCGCACCAGCACCGGCACGCTCATGGGCACAAACCCGTTGCGCCGCACCATAAAGTCCATCGCGTACCGCAGCACCGCCTGGTGCAGCAGCATCCCGTCACCCGCCAGCACGTACGACCGCGTGCCAGACATCTTGACCCCGCGCGGAAAGTCCACCAGCCCAAGCCGTCCGCACAGGTCGATGTGCGTCCGCGGCGCGAAGCCCCGGTTCGCCTTGAAGCTCTTGGCAAAGTCCCACCCGCCTGTCACCACAGCGCCTGCCGCGGGTGCCCACGTCCGAAGCTGCACGTTGTCGTCGCTGCCCTGGCCGCGCGGCACATCCGCGTCCGGCGGCTGCGGGATCGTCAGCATCAGCGCCGTCAGCTCAGGCTCAACCGCCTTCTCCTGCACTTCTAGCTCTTGCACCTGCGCCTTGAGGGCCGCGGGCTTGGCCCGAAGCTCAGCCACCTGCGCCTCCAGCGCCGCGCGCTGCGCCGGGTCGGTGGCCTTCTTCAGCTCTCCATTCAGCTTGCCAAGCAGCGGGCCCACGCTCTTTTCAAGCTGGCCCTGCTCGCCCGCGAGCGCCTGGCGGCGCGTCTGCAGCGCGCGGCGCTGCTCGTCAAGCGCCAGCGCCCGGTCGATGTCCACCGGCATCTTCTTGAGGGCCGCGCCCTCCTTAAACTTCGCCGGATTTTCACGCAGGGCCTTCAGGTCGATCATGGGGCAGAGCGTAGCGCCCAGCACCCACGCGAACGCCCCCTAAGGGTGCTCCGCACGACTAGACTTCACCCTCACCAAGCCACGTCCGCGGCCGCCACCCACACGGCCGTCTCATTGAGGTCACTCGCTCCATGAACACCCCCAAGAACGCCTCGAGCCAGCCCGCCGCCGCCGCCGGCAACCACGCCAACCTGCAGACCAACGGCCATGCCCACACCAGCGCCCACAACCACACCAACAGCCACGCCCACAACCAGCCGCTCGCCGGCTCGGTGCTGAACCCCTCAGACACCTTCGCCCCGCGCCACATCGGCCCCAGCCCCGCAGAGATCGACGAGATGCTCGCGCTGGTCGGCTACCCCAGCCTTGAAGCCTTCACCGACGCGGTCGTGCCCGAGAGCATCCGCAACCGCGCGCCGATGAACCTGCCCGCCGCCATGACCGAGAGCCAGGCCCTCGCCGCGCTCCACGCCGTCGCCTCGCGCAACGTCGTCGCGCGGACCATGATCGGCATGGGCTACTACGACACCATCACCCCGCCGGTGATCCTCCGCAACATCATCGAGAACCCCGGGTGGTACACGCAGTACACCCCGTACCAGGCCGAGATCGCCCAAGGCCGCCTCGAAGCCCTCCTCAACTTCCAGACCCTCGTTAGTGACCTCACAGGTCTCCCGCTCGCCGGCGCCTCGCTGCTTGATGAAGGCACCGCCGCCGCCGAGGCCATGGCCATGTGCTTCAGCATGGGTGACCACGCCCGCGGAACATTCCTGATCGCCGACGACTGCCACCCGCAGACTATCGCCGTCGTCCAGACCCGCGCCGAGAGCATGGGCGTCAAGACCCTCGTGCTCCCCATCGCCAAGCTCACCGCCGCCCTCGCCCCCGACGTCTGCGGCGTGCTCATCCAGTACCCCAACACCAGCGGCGTGGTCAACGCTCATCAAGAACTCTGCGCCAACGCCAAGGCCGCCGGCGTGGTCACCGTCGCCGCCACAGACCTGCTCGCCCTCACGCTGCTGACGCCCCCCGGTGAGTGGGGGGCCGAGATCGCCGTCGGCAGCGCCCAGCGCCTGGGCGTCCCGATGGGCTTCGGCGGGCCGCACGCCGCCTTCATCGCCACACGCACCGAGCACGCCCGCAAGATGCCCGGGCGGCTCATCGGCGTCTCGCGTGACGCGCAGGGCAAGCCCGCGCTCCGCATGGCCATCCAGACGCGCGAGCAGCACATCAAGCGTGACAAAGCCACCAGCAACATCTGCACCGCCCAGGCCCTTCTGGCGATCTGCGCCAGCATGTACGCGGTCTACCACGGGCCCGAGGGCCTCCGCCGCATCGCCAAGCGCGCCCACGCCTACACCCAGGCCCTCCGCGCCGGGCTCAAGGCCATGGGTCACCAGATCGACGACGCCGCGATCGTCTTTGACACCATCCGCGTCCGCCCCGTCGGCCGTACCGCCGCTGATGTCATCGCCTCCGCCGCCGCACGGCGCATCAACCTGCGAGACTTCGGCGACGGGACCGTCGGCATCAGCTGTGACGAGACCACCGACCGCGCCTGCGCTCGCGAGCTGCTCGCCGCGTTTGGCGGTACCGGGATGGAGGACCTCGAAGCGCTCCTTGCACGCACCACCGATCAGCTCCCCACCGCCTTCGCCCGCACCACCGGCTACCTGACCCACCCCGTCTTCAACACCCACCACAGTGAGCACGAGATGCTCCGCTACATCTTCAAGCTCATGGGCCGCGACCTCTCGCTCGCGCAGAGCATGATCCCCCTGGGCTCGTGCACCATGAAGCTCAACGCCACCAGCGAGATGATCCCCGTGACCTGGCCGCAGTTCGGCCGCCTTCACCCCTTCGCACCAACCGAGCAAACCCAGGGCTACGCACAGATGTTCCGCGACCTGGAGACTTGGCTCGCCGAGATCACCGGCTTCGACGCCGTCAGCCTCCAGCCCAACGCCGGCAGCCAGGGTGAGTACGCCGGGCTCCTGGTCATCCGCGCTTACCACCGCAGCCGCGGGCACCACCACCGCAACATCTGCCTCATCCCCGACAGCGCCCACGGCACCAACCCCGCCTCCGCCGTCATCGCTGGCATGAAGGTCGTCCCCGTCAAGAACGACGCCCAGGGCAACGTAGATCTGGACGACCTCGCCCTCAAAGTCAACGAGCACCGCAACAGCCTCGCCGCGCTCATGGTCACCTACCCCAGCACCTACGGCGTCTTTGAGGAACAGATCAAGACCATCTGCAAGATGGTCCACGACGCCGGCGGCCAGGTCTACATGGACGGCGCCAACATGAACGCGCAGGTCGGCCTCACCAGCCCGGGGCTCATCGGTGCCGACGTCTGCCACCTTAACTTGCACAAAACCTTCTGCATCCCCCACGGCGGCGGCGGCCCGGGCATGGGCCCCATCTGCATGAAGAGCCACCTCGCGCCCTTCATGGCCGGCCACCCGGTCACCAGCCCCTTCAGCGGCCAAAGCGAGGTGAACAAGCTCGCCGCTGGCGGCTCAAAGGCCACCGGGCCCGTCTCTGCCGCGCCCTTTGGCTCACCCAGCATCCTTGTCATTAGCTGGATGTACATCGCCATGATGGGGGCTGACGGTCTCCGCCGGGCCACCCAGGTCGCCTGCCTCAACGCCAACTACATGGCCAAGCGCCTTGAAGCCACCTTCCCCATCCTCTTCCGCGGCTCAAGCGGGCTCTGCGCACACGAGTTCATCCTCGACGTTCGCCCCGCCAACGCCCGCGCAGGCATCACTGTTGATGACGTTGCCAAGCGCCTGCAAGACTACGGCTTTCACGGCCCCACCATGAGCTGGCCCGTCGCCGGTACACTTATGATCGAGCCGACCGAGAGCGAAGGCAAGGCCGAGCTTGACCGCTACTGCGACGCGATCATCGGCATCGGCCGCGAGATCGACGAGGTCGCCAGCGGCGCCGCCGACAAGCTCAACAATGTCCTCAAGCACGCGCCCCACACCCAGCAGGTCGTCACCAGCGACGCCTGGGACCGCCCCTACCCGCGCGAGAAGGCCGCCTACCCCGCGCCCTGGCTGCGCGACGCAAAGTTCTGGCCGCCCGTCAGCCGCGTAGACAACCCCTACGGCGACCGCAACCTCGTCTGCACATGCCCACCTATGAGCACCTACGCCTAACCGGTCTCTTACTTCTATCTTCTGTGGGCGGGCTTCCGCCAGTCTCTTATCTTTGCCTTGCGAGGCGCTGGTTTCCAACACGCCTCTTACTTCCTGCCGAGCGTGGAGCAGCTATTCATCGTGCCATCGTGCCATCGTGCCAATGGCCCCCGATCCCCCGATCCCTTCCCCTACCGCCGCGCGCTCTTGAGCCGTTCGCCAAGCCACCGCCGCGCCTCGCCCACCACATAAAACGAACCCGTCACGCACATCAAATCGCCCAGGTTGCTTGAGCGGCGCGCCAGCTCCATCGCCGCCGGCAGGCTCGGCTCCACCATGCTCATCGGCCCCTCCAGCGACTGGTACATCCTGTACAGCGCGTGCGGGTCGGCCGCACGTTTGTTGTCACTGGCCCGTGTGAATATCACCTTGTCCGCCGCACCCGCCAGCGCCTCGAGCATCGGCCGCGCGTCCTTGTCCGCCGCGCAGCCAAACACCACCACCAGCGCGTCGTAGCTCGCGTACTGCGCCACCGTCCGCATCAGCAACTTCACGCTCTCAGGGTTGTGCGCGCCGTCAAACAGCACCCGCGGCGACCACTGCACCAGCTCAAACCGCCCCGCCAGACGCGTCGTCGCCAGCCCCTGCACCGCGCGGTCCGGCGGACACTGAAACCCACGCTCCGTCAGCTTGTCGATGATCCCCAGCGCCAGCCCGCAGTTGAGCGCCTGGTGCTCGCCTACTAACGGCACCGGCACAAAGTCGTACTCGCTGTGCGGCGTGCTCAGCTGCACATACGCCTGCGGCACACCGCCCGCCCCGGCATACTCCATCCTAAAGCTGAACTCCAAGTCTTCACCCACCACCTGGAATGGCGCGCCCACACGCGTCGCGCACGCACGCAACGCCCCAAGCACCTCGGGCCCCTGCTGGATCGCCAGCGCCGGCACCCCGGGCTTGTAGATCCCGCCCTTTTGCGTCGCGATCTCTACCAACGTCCGCCCCAGCACCTCCATGTGGTCAAACCCGATGGTCGCCACCGCCGCCACCTCGGGCATGATCACGTTCGTGCAGTCCAGCAGCCCGCCCAGGCCCACCTCGATCACCGCGATGTCCACCGCCTGCTGCGCAAAGTGAACCAGCGCCATCGCCGTGGTCAACTCAAAGAACGTCGCCGGGCCGTGCGCCGCCTCAAGCGCCTGGGCCGCACGCCCAACCTCGCGCGCAAGCCGCACAAAGTCAACCTCAGAGACCAGCTTGCGGTTGATCCTGACCCGCTCGCGCACGTCCGACAGGTGCGGGCTTGTGTAGATGCCCACCGTATAGCCGCAGCCCTCGAGCATCGCCGCGGTCATCTCGCACGTGCTGCCCTTGCCCTTGGTGCCCGCAACGTGCACGGTCCGCACCGCGTCCTGCGGGTTACCCAGTCGCTCCACCAGCGCTTGCATCCGATCCAACTTGTACTGGTCGCGCGCCTCGCGCGTCGGGCCGCTGCGCTCAAGGTCGGGCCGCTGGTACAGATACGCCAGCGCCCCGGCCATGCTGTCAAACTCAGGCGTCAGCGCCACCGCCACCACCGGCCCACCCCCAAGCCCATCCCCAGGCCCAGTCCCAGGCCCAGTCCCAATTACAGGCCCTGTTCTGCCTACACCCTCAGAAGATGCACCACCACCTCCGGCACTACTACTCCCCGCACCGGCACCGCGGCTCCGCTCTGGCTGTGATCGTCCTGCACCCATGAAGCCCCACCCCTTCAAGCGCCACCATCACTCGCGCACACCACGCACCACAGCACCCCCTACACACCGTGCAAAGTAGCACAATCCGCCCGCGCCGGCGCATCTTTGTGCAAGTGATTTTCTCACCGCCGCTCACTTGACACAACGCCAACGAGTGCTCTCAGCCCCGCGCGCTCGCGCCCGCCGTCTTGCGCGCCGCGCCGTCGCCCGTCGCCTGCATCAGATGCACCACCCCCTGCAGCGCTTTGCCCACCAGCTCCACCGTCGCCGGCGTCGCCCCGGTCATCGGCAGCCGCAGCGCCCCCGCGTCGCGCCCCAGCAGCTTCATCGCCGCCTTCACAGGGATCGGGTTGGTCTCCACGAACATCGCCCGTGCAAAGCCCAAAAGCTCCCGGTGCATCCGCAACGCCCCCGCCCAGTCGCCACCCAAAAACGCGCTGCACAGCCCCGAGACCGCCCCAGGCAGCACGTTGCTCACCACACTCACGCAACCCACACCGCCCACGCTCGCCATCGGCAGCGTCAGGCTGTCATCGCCAGAGAGCAGCGCCAGCCCCGGGCACCGCGCACAGATCTCACCGGCAGAATCAAGGCTCCCCGTCGCCTCCTTGATCGCCCGCACGTTCGGATGCCGCGACAGACGCCACACCGTCTCGGGCGTCAACGCCACGCCCGTCCGCCCAGGGATGTTGTACAAAATCACCGGCAGCGCCGCCGCATCAGCCTGCGTCATGAAGTGCACATACTGCCCCTCCTGCACCGGCTTGTTGTAGTACGGGCTCACACTCAGCGCCGCGTCCGCGCCCAGCTTCGCCGCCTGACGCTGCAGCTCTACCGCGTGCGCCGTGCTGTTGCTCCCCGTCCCCGCGACCGCCAAAATCCCCAGCGCGTGCGCCAGCCGCACACCGTGCTCCACCAGCGTGTGCCACTCACGATCGCTCAGCGTTGGGCTCTCGCCGGTGGTCCCCGCCAGCACCACGCCCGTCACGCCACCCGCCGCCTGGAACCCGATCTGCTCGCCCAGCCGCTCAAGGTCGATCCCCTCGCCCCCGGCTGTGAACGGCGTGACAATGGCCGTGAAACATCCGCGGAACCGCGCATCAGGAGTGCTTGAGAGTGTCATCGTCCCGCATCGTATCGCCCAGCACCGCACCAAACCCGCGCACTTTCCTTGCCACACGCCAAAGCCCGCGCCATACTCAGCCCTGAGTTGTCGCCCCGCGATCGGCTATCACCGCGCCTCGCTCACGCAACCCGCGAGTGAACGCCAGTGACCGCCGAGGCCCGCGGCCGTGAATCACCCTGGGAAGCAACACGCCATGCACAGCAGCCATCGCACTTTGACCCCTCCCGCCGCGCGTCCTGCCCGCGCCGCAACTTCACGCCTGCTCGCCGCGCTCACACTGGCCCTCGCCGCCGCCAGCATCGCCCCACCGCACGCCCGCGCACAAAGCATCGTCGTCTTTGGTGACTCACTCTCCGACACCGGCAACGTGCTGGCACTCTCCAGCTCACCTCAAGGCGCGCTGCTTGGCTTCACGCCCAGGCCCACCGCCCCCACCTACTTCACAGGCCAATTCACCAACGGGCCAGGCGGCAACGCCGGGCTCACGCCCACCATCTATACCCAGGGCAACTGGGTCAACGTCCTGGCCGACCGCCTCGGCCGCCCGCGCCCTATCGCCGCCGGGCTCGCCGCAGATATCGCGCCCCTCGGCACCAACTACGCCTGGGGCGGCGCGCTGGCCAGCGAGCCCTCGCTGCTGCCCGCCGCCGCCGTCCAGGTCGATCTCTTCATCGCCGGGCGCACGCGCGTCCCGAGCAACAACATCTACACCTTCTGGCTCGGCAGCAACGACGTGATCAACGCCGCCAGCGTCACCGGTGCCACGCCCGCCTCCGTCGCCGCCGCCGGCTCTGCCGCCCTCGCCGCCGTGCGCTCGTCCATCCAGACGCTCGTAACGACCCTCGACCCCACCGCGCCTGCGAGCATCCTCTGGGCCAACCTCCCCGCCCTTGACCGCACGCCTCTGGTGCTCACGCTCCCCGCGCAGCTCCGCGCCGCCGTCGCCCAAGCCTCCGCCGACTTCCGCACTGCCCAGGCCCAGGCCATCGCGCAGCTGCGCGCCGCAAACCCCGCGCTCAACCTCGTCGCCCTCGACACTTTCTCGCTCTTTAGCCAACTACTCGATTCGCCCAACTCCTTCTCGATCACCAACACCACAACGCCCATCCTCGCCAACGCCGACTTCCTCCAGCCCGGCCCATTCCTGCCCACCCTCAACGTCCCGGCCAACACCAACCCCGACAGCTACGTTTTCTGGGACAGCCTGCACCCGACCGCGCGCGTGCATGCCCTCATCGGCGAGGCCGCCGCCGCCGTCATCCCCGCCCCGAACACCACCGGCGCGTTTGTGCTGCTCACCTTGCACGCCGCCCGACGCCGCCGGACAACCCGCACGTCTGCCACCCGCACCGCCTCCACCCATACTTCCCTCGCCTAAGTTCGACCATGCCCGACGCGATCATCTTCGACGACGGCCTGGCCACCCTCGGGCCACTCACCGACCTGCGCGCCGCCTTCGACGTCCGCACCGGCGCGCTCACCAACCTCGAACGCCTCACAAGGATCCTCAAGCTCAACATCCTGGGCCTGGTCGTGCCCCAGCGCCTCGCCGGCATCGCCCGCGACACCCATGGCGGGCTCGCACACGCCGTCGGCCACCTGCCCAGCGTCCCCTCCGGCACCCTGGTCATCAGCGCCCGCTGCACACTGCCGCCCACCGAACTTGATGAGCTCGAGCCAGGCCAAAGCCTGATTGACAAGTCCTCACAGGGCGTCATCGCCGCCCGCCTCAAAGACGCCCACGACTACGCCGCGTTCTTCGCCGATCCGCAGGCAGTCGCCCGCTCCACCGGCACACTTGTCGAGGTCGAACGCCCCTGCCTGCTGACACATCCCTGGAGCGTTCGCACCTTCCGCGACCAGTGCCTTACCACCGACCTCGTTGAGCTTGCCGCCGGCGGCGAAAACGACCGCATCCCCGGCGTCACCATCCTCGGCGAGGCACCCGTGCTCATCCGTGATGACGACGGTGCGCGCGTGTTCCCCGGGGTCGTCATTGACGCCGAGAACGGCCCGGTGGTCATCGACGAGCACGCCGTAGTCCGCCCGGGTGCCGTCATCATCGGCCCCGCTTACGTCGGCCAGCACGCCACCGTCCTTGACCGCGCGCTGATCAAGGCCAACACCGCCATCGGCCCGCACTGCAAGCTCGCCGGTGAGGTCGGCGGCACCATCTTCCAATCACACAGCAACAAGGGCCACGACGGGCACCTTGGCGACGCGTACGTCGGCCAGTGGGTCAACCTCGGCGCCGGCACCACCAACAGCAACCTGCTCAACACCTACGCCGAGGTCATGATGCGCGCCACGCCGCAGAGCCCGCTCGAACGAACCGGCCAGCAGTTCATGGGCTGCATCATCGGCGACCACGTCAAGACCGCCATCTGCACGCGCATCATGACCGGCTGCATACTGCACACCGGCGCGATGTTCGCCGCCACCGCCGCCGCCACCGGCAACGTTCCGCCCTTCGCCTGGGTCACCGACGAGCACGCCCCCGGCAGCAAGCGCTACCGTCCGGATAAGTTTCTCGAAGCCATGCACGCCGTCATGGCCCGCCGCAAGCTGACCGCAAGCCCGGCCTACGTCGCCCGCATCACCGAGCTGTTTGCGCAAGGCTAAGGCGCAAGCGGAAAGCCGCAAAATCGCAGCCCGAAACATTCACCCCGTCACGATCCGCCAGCCGCCCCCATCACCTTGGGCGTCGCCCGCTTCCAGCCGCGGCACGATCGCCGATACGTCCACCTCCGCGCAGAACGCAATATCCGCGTCAAGCCCCAGCCGCCGCAGGTTGCGTCCGCCCCGGCTGGCCCTGAAGACCTCCAGCACGCCGCCAACTCGCGCGCTGGCCTCGCGCCACAGCGCCGCGCACATGCGTGAGCTGTCATCTGGTAGCAGCGTCCGCCCGCCCTCGCGCAGCCGCTCAACAATCGCCCCCGCAACCAGCGCGTCCTCCATGCTCACGGCCTCGCGCGTGCCGGCGCAGAGCACCACCACCGGGCGCTCGTCATGCACCACCGCCGCGCACACCGCAGCGCGATTGCGCAGGCTTGCCACCAGCACCGCGCCTGCCCCCATCGCTCCCGCGCCAGCACCGCCCCCGCTAGCACCGCCCGCACCCTGCGCCCGCCCGCCGCGGGCCGCGTGCAGCAGCGTGCCCGTCCCGTTGGTGCTGGTAAATACCAGCGCGCAGCCCGCCACGATCTGTGCCGCGCCGCCCGGCCCGTAATCACCAGGCGAGTTACCCGCATCGAAGCCCTCAGGCCGCACGCCGCCGCGCTCACCACCTGCGCGCACCACCAAGCCGCGAAGCTCAAGCCCGGCCCGCGCTACCAGCGCCTCACGCACCGTCAGCGTCGGCACCACGCACGCCGCGCCACTCTCCAGCGCGTGCACAATTGTCGTGCTCGCACGCAGCGCGTCGATCACCAGCACCACCGCGCCCAGCAGCAGCTCAGGCCCCGCCAACTGCGGCACAAGCGCCACACCCACCGCCCGCGCCCCCAGCTCCGCGTCCGGCGGCGGCGCCGGCACATCGCCCGTGATGATCACACCCATGTACCAAGCCTACGGCCTTGCCCGCCGCGTTCCTCGGCCCTCTAGTAGTCTTGCGCGAACCTCGTCTTCCCTACGGCACCTCTGCCGGCTCAACGGTCTCGCGCGGGCGGTGCTCGCGGGCCGTGATCGCGTTCCACAGCGACCTGTCCCGCCGCGCACCCGTCGGCAACCGCGAAATCCCATCTATCTCAGGCACGCGGTTCAGCATCATGAAGACCCCCGCGCACAGCAGCGGCGCGCCCAACAGCACCACCGTCAGTTGCGTCGCGCCCTGCGCGTCAAGCACGCCGCGGTCCTTAAGCTGCTCGCCCAGCACGCCCGCCGAGAGCGCGCCCACCGCCGTAGCGCCAAAGCCCGCGACGGTGACGATCGCCAGCAGCCTGCCGCGCATTTCATCTGGCGCGAGCATCTGCAGCGCGACCCACGACTGGTTGAAGGTCCAGATCCAGAAAAACCCGCAGACGGCCATCGCCACGTACCCACCCTCGATGGTCTGCGTAAGCCCGAACAGCACAATCGACACGCCCAGGCACGCAATCGACAGCGGGATGAAGTGATGCTTGGGGTACCACGCGGGTACGTAGCGCAGCGCCAGCCCGCCGCACACGGCACCCAGGCCCTGCACCGCCAGCATGAAGCCCCCGAGTGTGTTGGCCGCCTTCTCATCAAGGTGGTACACGTCGCGCATGTACTGGGCGATCAGCCGCACCAGCGGCGCCGCCAGCAAGCCCGCCAGCACCTGCACGAAGAACACTGCGCGAATCCCTCGGTGCCCCCAGAGCACCCGGGCGGCGTCGAGCATCTCGGCACTCGCCGAGCGGCTGTTGGCGGCGTCGCGCGGCGGCGCGGGCGAGTTGGGCGTGGTCATCACCACCGCGGCCATGACGGCGAAGGTCAGCGCGTTGAAGATCAGCAGCGGCGGGGGCGTGACGATCGCCAGCAGCAGGCCCGAGGCCGCCGGCCCGAGCAAGCGCGCAAGGTTGAACTGGATCCCGTTGAGCGTGACCGCCCGCATCAGTTGCGGGCGCGGTACGAGCCTGGGCGTGAGCACCTGCCACGCCGGGAAGTTGAAGGCCATCACGCACCCGTTGAGCGCGCCCAGCCCCCAGAGCAGCCAGATCGCCATGCGCGGGTGGGTGAACGAGCCTTGCATGTCAAACCACGTCACGCCCGCGATGCCCGCGGCGACCAGCCCCGCCAGAATCTGCGTGACCACCAGCAGCGTGCGCCGGTTGACGCGGTCAGCCGCCAGACCGCCAAGCAGGCCAAGCACGAACACCGGCACCTGCTGGAACGCCGCGAGAATGCCGGCGTCGGCCAGCGAGCCGCTCTTGGCGGCGACGAACGACTGGATGACGAACATCTCCATCCATGTGCCGACGTTGGAGAGGAATTGTGCCAGCAGGATGTTGCGGTAATGACGGTTGGCCAGCACGTCGCGGTAGGTGACGTTGGCCTGCACGGACATGGCGCTGGTCGAGGCGGGCTGGATGATGAAGCACGATAGCGAGGCGCGAGTGGGTCGTCGAGCGCGAGTGGGTCGTCGAGCGCGCGTGCGGGGGCGCGGCTGCGCGCGGGGCGGCGCGGTTGAGCACCGGAAGTTGGGAGGCGTTAGCGCGCAGCGGTGAGAACGCCGTGGTCATGCGCTCAGGCGCGGAGGTTGGTGACCGCTGACTTGCGCGGGCCTCTGTGGCGGGCTCTACGGCGGGCGTAGGGGGCCCTCTGAGGGTCGCGCCGCTGACCTGACCTGCGGGTGGATCAAGCTTGCCGTAGCGATCCTGAGCGATCGTGGCGGGCGACTTTGAATCGACGGGTTCTTGCGCACGCGGGCGGAGATTACCCCGCGCGGGGGCTGGGCCAGTTGGCGAACTTGTTGGCGCGCAGGCCGAAGTAGACCACGGCCTCGAACCACACGAGCCCGACGGCGAGGGCGGCGAGCAGCACCAGCGCGGGGGCATCGGCCGAGCCAAAGAGCGCGCGGGCGAAGGGGGCGGGCAGCGCGATCGTGGCGGCCGGTGGCCAGGCGTGCGAGGCGTGGGCGATCAACGCGGTGGCGGCGTCGGGCGGCAGTCGCCACCGGTGAACGCGAGCGATGGCGCGGATGCCGAAGCGCTCAGCGAGGCTGGCGATCAGCAAGAGCGTGGCGAGGGCGGCGGCGATGGCGGCAGAGAGCACAGCGACCAGCAGCAGCGCGCTGAGGCGATCGCGCGGCGAGTGAATCGGGTAGCTGGCGGTCAGGCCCTGATAGGTCAGCACGCACATGGGCACGGCCAGGATCGCGCCCGCGAGCGCGACGTTAAGGAGCAGGCGTGGGCGGCCGCGCTCAAGGTTGAGCAGGCGGGTTTGTGCGATGGGGTTGGTGATAAAGAGCGCGAGGCCTTGTAAAAAAGAGGTAGTTTGCCAGCGCGCGCCGGTGCGTCGGTCCGGGAGGCTCAGGGCGATGGGGGTGCCGCACTCGGGGCAGGCGAGGGCGGGGTCTGTCGGTGTGAGGTCGTAGCCGCAGCCTTCGCAGAGGAGCGCAAGGTGCGGGGTGTGTTGGGTGGGGTTGATGCTTCATGGTACCTGTGAGGGTGGCGGTGGGTGGCTTGGGCGTGGGCTGAGGTGGTTTGGTGCGGGTGTACGGCTTGAGTCGGGCGGGCGAGCGGCCGATAGCTTGGGTGAAGGCTCGCGCGGTTTGGCGCGGGCGCGGTGTGTGCCTGAGCAGGAGCGTGCCATGAGCAGCGGTCGCGAGCGTCGTCAATTCCCGCGGTTTGAGCTTGAGCCGATGTATACCACGATCGCGCTGCGGTTCATGGACGGCGAGACGTTCGATCTTGAAGGGCACGCGTACGACGTCTCGGAGGGCGGACTGCGGTTTGAGCTGGACCGCCCGATTGCGCCGGGGACGCGGGTGGCGCTGCGGATCACGCTGCCGACGATGCAGGGTGGTGATCGCGGGCCGGGGCGCGCGGTGTTTGTGTTTGCGAACGTGGTGTGGCTTGAGGATGAGGACCAGCCGGGCCCGTACAAGATGGCGGCGGTGTTTAGCCAGTGGGCGCGTGCGGGCGACCGCGAGCGTCTGATCGGCGAGTTCCGCACGGGCGTGTACCGTCAGGCGGCGTGAGGTCGGGGTGTTGGGTCGCGGTGTTGGGGCCATCGGCGGGCGCACGGCTAACCTTTGGGCATGTCGAGTGGCGCTGGTGACAAAGTGGCGGGCGGCGTCTCGGGCGGGCCGAGCGCGGGTGTGCCGCTGGATCAACTGACGCTGGCGCTGCGCGTAGTGATGATGCCCAAGGACACGAACCACTACAACACCATCTTTGGTGGTGTGATTCTCAGCTACATCGACCAGGCGGCGTTTGTGCAGGCGCGGCGGCACGCGAACCGCAAGTGGCTGACGGTGGCGGTTGACCGGGTTGAGTTCAAGGCCCCGGTGTTCAGCGGTGACACGGTTGATTTTCTGACGCGGACGGTGCGGACTGGCACAACAAGTGTGACGGTGGAGGTTGATGTTGAGGCCGAGCGGTACGACACGGGCCAGCGCGTAAGCGTGACGGCGGCGCGGCTGGTGATGGTCTGCGTTGATCACGCGAACAAGCCGGTGCCCTTTACGCAGGAATCGCCCGATGGACACGCGTAACGGCTTGAGTGGTGTTGCTGCGGGCGGTGCCGCTGCTGGCAGTGGTGCGAGCGCGGCGACGCTGGTGGTGCTGATTAGTGGTGGCGGGCGGACGCTGGTGCGGCTGGCGGAGGCGATTGCGCGGGGCGAGCTGGCGGCGCGGATCTTGACGGTGATTGCGAGCCGTGAGTGCGCGGGGTGTGAGCGTGCGCGTGAGCTTGGGCTGAGCGTGCGCGTAATGCCGGGGGTGATTGCGCCCGAGGATCTTGAGGGTGCGGCGTGCGGGGCCGAGTGGATCGTGCTGGCGGGGTATCTGAAGCTGGTGCGTGTGCCGGAGGCGTATCGGGGGCGGATTGTAAACATTCACCCCGCGCTGCTGCCGAGCTTTGGCGGGCGCGGGATGTACGGGCAGCATGTGCACGCGGCGGTGCTGGCGGCGGGTTGCAAGGTCAGCGGGTGCACGGTGCACCTGGTGGACGAGGCGTTTGATCGCGGGCCGATTGTGCTGCAACGAACGTGCGAGGTGCTTGAGGGTGACACGCCCGAGGCGCTGGCGGCGCGGGTGTTTGCGGTGGAGTGCGGGGCGTATGTCGAGGCGCTGCGGCTGCTGATTGCCGGGCGTGTGCGGGTTGCGGGCGGGCGCGCGGAGGTTGACGGTGAAGGGGCGCGGGCGTGATAGCGCGCGGGCTGACATTGCGAGGCGTGAGGGCGGCGGGTGTTGCTGGCCTGCTGCTGTGCGCTGTGACGGCGGCGGCGGCGCAGGTAAGGCCTGGTGGGTTGCCGGGCGCGGTGCCGGGGCGTGAAGGTGTTCCTGAAGTGGCGGCGGAGGAGGGTGAGGATGCGCTCTCAGCGCGGTTTGCGGCGCAGTGGCGCGCCGGAGAGCTTGCGGGCGCGGAGGCGACGCTGCTGAAGCTGCTGGAGGTCGCGCGGTTCAAGGGCGTGGCGTGGTACAACCTTGCGTGCGTGCGCTGCAAGCGCGGGCAGACGGAGTTGGCGGAGGCGGCGCTGCGGAGCGCGGTAGAGGCGGGGTTTGTGGACTTTTCACGGGCCCAGCGTGAGCTGCGCGGCGGGGGCGACCTTGCGTGCCTGGCGGGCGGAGACATGGCGGCGGCGATAGTCGAGGGTGCGGCAGAGCTGCAGGACGCGGTGTTGAAGGCGCGGCTTGCGGGCGTGCGGAAGCTCTCTGGCAGTGACGGGCCGCAGCTTGAGGCACGCGATGAGGCGCGGCGGCTGGTGGTCATCAGCGGGCACAGCGAGCGGGCGCTGGGTGAGGCGCGGGTGGAGATCGAGGGTGTGTGGGCGCTGTGGCGCGCGTGGGTCACGGAGGAAGATGGTGCTGGCCAGGTGGGTGCGGAGGGGGCGCGGGGCGCGCGGCTGCCTGAGCCGTGGGTGATTGTGTGGCTTCCGAAGCCGGACGTGTTTGCGGCGTGGGCGCGGCGCGAGGTTGGGCCTGGGGCGGGGACGATTGGCGGGTTGTACCGCCCGCTGACGCATGAGCTGGTGGCGCGTGACTTGGGGCCGACACTTCGGCACGAGCTTTGGCATGTGCTGCATCATCGGGCGATGAGCCGTTTGGGGCAGGAGCATCCGGTGTGGGTGCAGGAGGGCTTGTGCGCGCTGGTGGAGGACGTGGCGTGGGGCGAGGCGGGCAAGCTGGGTGGGGTTGGTGAGGCTGAAGAGGTTGATGCGAGGGCGGTGCTTGCGGCGCGGGCGGCGGCGGCGCGTCCGGCGCAGAACTGGCGAAGCAACATGGCGCGGCGGATGTTAGAGAGCGGGAACATGCCGCGGCTGCGCGAGCTGGTGTTGATGAGTGACCGCAGGTTTATGGAGAGCGGGTCGCTGGGGCGGTACGCGGTGGCGCGGACGCTGATGGTGTACCTGCACTCACGTGGTGAGCTTGGGGCGTTCTGGACGGCGCTAATGGAGACCTTTGATGAGGATCGCACGGGGGCGGCGGCGCTTGAGCGTGCGACGGGGCAGAAGCTGGACGCGCTGGACAAAGAGTTTCGGGTGTGGGTGCGCGGGTTGGCGGTGGTGCCTGAGGCGGGGCAGATTGGGGCGTCGAGCGCGCGGCTGCCGTTTGATGTTGATGAGCGCGGGGGCGAGGGTCTAACGGTGCTGGAGCTTGACGCGGCGGCGATGCTGAAGTTTGGGGTGGCGCCGGGCGAGGTGCTGGTGGCGGTGGACGGGAAGCAGGTGCGCGATGCGCACGAGCTGGTGCGGGCGCTGAGCGCGCGTTCGGCGGGCGATGAGGTTGAGCTGACGCTGCGGCGTGGGCGTGGTGAGCGGCGGGTCAAGGTGATGCTGATCCGCGAGCGGAACTAAGCGCGGGGGCGTTTGAACAAGCCCAGGCACGACCTTTGAACATCACAAGACGCGGGTAGCTCGGCCTACGCGGAGCGCTTCTGACAGGATGCGCCGGCGCTTGGGCAGGCGATGCTGACGATTCAGCGTGGGCGGACGATGCGTGACGGGGCGCTCGTGCGGATCGCGGCGAAGCTTTACAAGCGGCGGAGCGGCGCTTGGCCAACGTCGGTGGAGGTGCTGGTGCCTGGGCTGCTGCCGATGGTGCCGCGGGACCCGTGGGAGGGCGCGGCGCTGCGGCTGCGGGTGATCGCTGGCGCGCTGACGCTGTACAGCGTTGGGGGTGACAAGGAGGACGATGGGGGCGCGGTGGCGGCTGGGCGTGGAGATGCGGAAACGTCAACGGCGGCGGATTTCTCGAAGGCGGGGTCGCCGGTGTCGGTGCCTTCGGACTGGGTGCTGTGGCGTGTGCCGCAGGGTGATGGGCGATGATGGGTGGGCGGATGGGTAGCGGATGCTGGGCGTAGGCGGCGCGATCGCGGCAACCGACAGCTTGTGTGCGACGAGCGCCGGGATGTGGGGCTCGGGGCGTAGCGGGTGTGGAGCGTGAAGGGTGCGGGCGGAGGGAGAGTTGGGGTTTCGGGGCGCTTTCTTTGCGCGGCTGATGGGTTTACTCTGGCTGACTATGAACGCAGCGACAGGTGGCGAGCGCGTGATAACGGGCGCGGGCAATGAGGCGTCGGTGGTGCCTGCGCGGCCGGTGGTAGTTGAGCCGCCGCGGGCCGGGGGCGTGAGTGGTTGCCCGGTCGAGGTGAACCTGCCCGAGGCCGCGTTAGTGGACGTGATGGGCGGGCAGTCACGGCGGACGATCCGAGTGCTGGATCATGGGTTTGTGGCGCTGGTGGACGCGATGCCACGGCTGGTGCCAAGCGGGCAGACGGCGGACTATGCGATTGTGCAGGCGGCGCGGGTGAGCTATGGGCAGGGGACAAAGAAGGTCAGCGAGGATCAGGGTTTGATCCGGTATCTGCTGCGTCACCGGCACACGACGCCGCTTGAAATGGTGGAATTTAAGTTTCATATTTCGATGCCGATCTTCATTGCGCGGCAATGGATCCGGCACCGGACGGCGAACGTGAATGAGTACAGCGGCCGTTACAGCGTGATGCCGGACCGGTTTTATCGCCCGAGCGTGGAGCAGGTTCGGCGGCAGAGCGCGAGCAATCGGCAGGGCGGGAGCGAACGGCTGGTGGCTGGTGGGGCTGGTGGGGGTGGTGGGGGTGGTGGGGGGCAGGTTGGACAGGGGCAGGTGACGGCTGAGGCGTTCGTGGCGTTCTTGGCCGAGAGTGAGGCGCTGTATGCCAAGTATCGGGACTTGGTGGACAAGGGCGTGTCGCGCGAGATGGCGCGGATCGGGCTGCCGGTGAGCCTGTACACGGAGTGGTACTGGAAGATTGACCTGCACAACCTGCTGCACTTTTTGAGCCTGCGGATGGATGCGCACGCGCAGGAGGAGATCCAGGGCTACGCGCGGGCGATGCATGATTTGGTGGAACCGATTGTGCCGGTGACGATGGCGGCGTGGAAGGACTACACGCTTGGCGGGGTGAAGCTGAGCCGATTGGAGGTTGATGCGCTGCGTGCGGAGGTGAAGGCGTTGCGGGCGCGCGGGGGTGGCGGGGAAGGTCGTGGTGCGGAGGCGGCGGCGCTGGCAGGTGAGAACAAGCGCGAGGGTGAAGAGTGGCAGGCGAAGCGTCGGGAGTTGGGGTTGGGGGAGTAGGCGGAGGCGAGGGGCGGAAGGGATGAAGGGATGAAGGGACTGAGGGACTGAGGGTTTGAGGGCAGAAGGCAAAGTCGGATGCAAAGGCAAGCGCGCGGGTTAGCCTTCGAACCAGGTTGGGGCGATGCTTGAGTCGGCCTTGAGGGGGACAGAGAGCTTCATGGCGCGTTCCATGCGGTGAACGAGGGCGAGTCGGACGTCTTCGGCGCGGTCGGCGCGGGCCTCGACGACAAGCTCGTCGTGAACTTGCAGAAGGGTGCGGACGGCGGGGTCACCCCTGAAGAGCCGGTGCAGGTCGACCATGGCGAGCTTGATGAGGTCAGCCGCGGAGCCTTGGACGACGGTGTTGATGGCGGTGCGTTCGGCGAGTGCGCGGCGTGAGGGGTTGGTGCTTTCGATCTCGGGTATGGCGCGGCGGCGGCCGAGCATGGTGGCGACGTAGCCGAGGCGCTGGGCGTGATCGACGCACTCTTGCAGGAACGTGGTGATACCAGCGAAGCGTTTTTTGTAGCCGGTGATGATGGCTTCGGCCTGTGCGTTGGGGCAGCCGAGGCGTCTTGCAAGCCCGAAGGTGGTGATGCCGTAGACGATGCCAAAGTTGACCATTTTGGCGCCGTCGCGTTGGGCTTTGGTGACCTGATCGAGCGGGACGTCGTTGATCTGCGCGGCGACGGCGGCGTGGATGTCTTGGCCTGTGGCGAAGGCGTGGATGAGGCCTGGGTCTTGCGAGAGGTGGGCGAGGAGCCGCAGCTCGATTTGCGAGTAGTCGGCGCTGACTAAGAGCCAGCCGGGCTCGGCGACAAAGGCGCGGCGGATGTCGCGGCCCATGTCTGTGCGGATGGGGATGTTCTGGAGGTTGGGGTCGCTGCTTGAGAGGCGGCCGGTGGCGGCGACGGTCTGGTTGAAGCTGGCGTGGACGCGGGCGGTGGTGGGGCTGATGGCGTCTTTGAGGGCGACTAAGTAGGTGCCGACGAGCTTGGTGAGCTGGCGGTGCTCGAGGATGAGGCGCGGGATGGGTGTGGTGACGCTGGCGTCTTGTGTGAGGGCTTCGAGGACTTCGATATCTGTGCTGAAGCCGGTAGCGGTGCGTTTGATGGGCTTGAGGCCAAGGCCGGGGGTTTCGTCGGTGGGCTTGTTGAAGAGCGCGGCGGCGAGCTGCTTTGGGCTGTCTGGGTTGAAGGTGCGTGCGAGTGCGTCGTTCGCGGCTTGGTCGATGGCGCGGTGGACGTCGGCCATGAGGGCGGCGAGGCGCTCGCGCTGGCGGTCGAGCTCGGCGGGGTCGACGCGGACGCCGTTCCACTCAAGCTCGGCGAGGACTTCGACCAGCGGCATTTCTAGTCGTTCAAAGAGGGCGCGTTGGCCGAGGGCGTCGAGCTGCGGGCTCATGGCGTGGTGGAGTCGGAGGGCGATGTCGGCGTCTTCGGCGGCGTAGAGGGTGGCGGGGCCGAGGGGTACGTGGTCAAAGGTGCGTTGCGTGGCGCCGGTGCCGATGAGCTCTTTGATGGAGATGTTGGTGTGCTGGAGGAGGGCGAGTGCGAGGGCGTCGAGGCCGTGGCTTGAGCGGGTCGCGTCGATGAGGTAGCTGGCGAGCATGGAGTCAAAGGCGGTAGCGGTGGGGCGGTGCTGGAGCTCGATGGCGATGGGGTTTGAGGTGGGGCTTAAGGGAGTTTGATCCTCGGCGCTGGGGGCGGGCTGGTCGGGTGTGAGCGCATCGAAGGCGAAGCCTGCGAGGCGGACGCCCGCGCGGCGGAGGACGAGCGTGTCGAACTTGAGGTTGTGCCCGCAGCGCGGCGGGGTGGGTAATTCCAGGATAAGCTTGAGCACGGCGAGCACGGCGGGTTGATCAAGGTGCTGATCGGGGGTGGGTGAGCGGAGTGGGACGTACCACCCGGTGCCGTGCGCGGTGGAGAAGCTGAGGCCGACGAGATGGCTGTCGATGGGCGAGAGGCCGGTGGTCTCGGTATCGAGGGCGAAGATGGTCGCGGCGCGTAGCTCGGCGGCGAGGGCGGCGAGGTCATCGTGTGTGCGGACGCAGCGGTAGACGGAGGCGTCTGTGGCGGTGACGCGGCCGTGGACGTCGAGGGTGGCGTCGAGGGTGGCGGCGAGCGCGCCGAGGCCGTCGGGCCACGGGCTTGCGGTGGAGGTGTGATGGGTGGGTGAGTTGGTGGCGGAGTAGAGGTCTGTGGGCTGCGAGGTGGCGTCGGCGAAGAGCGGAGCGTCAAAGAGCGAATCGCCGTCCGATTTGGCGGGTTTTGTGGGCTTGCGTGTTAGGGACTTTGGCGCGGTGGTGGCGGGCGCGATGGAGGTGGGCGCGGGCTTTGGCCCGGCTGCGGCGAGGGTGGGCTGGCCGGTGAGGGGCTGGCCTAGGAGCGCGCGAACCTCGTCTTGATAGCGGTTGAAGCCGAGCTCTTTGAGGATTGGCAGCAGCGCAGGGAGGTTGAGCTTGGCGGTGCTGGCGGCGTCGAGTGGCATGGTGACGGGCGCGTCGTGGCGGAGTGCGACCAGCGAGCGGCTGAGCTTGACGAGGTCGGCGGCGGCGCGGAGGTTCTCGCCGCGCTTGCCCTTGATGGTCGGTGCGGCGTCGATGACGGCATCGACCGAGCCGTAGAGCGCGACGAGCATGGCGGCGGTCTTCTCGCCCACGCCGTCAACGCCGGGAACGTTGTCGACGTTGTCACCCATGAGCGCGAGCATGTCGATGATCTGCGGGGGCGTGAGGCCGAGCTCTTGCTTGAGTGTGGCCTCGGTGATCAGCGCGTCGGTGTGGATGTCGTACATCTCGACGCTGCCGCTGGCGAGGAGCTGCTTAAAGTCTTTATCTTTGCTGACGATGCGGACGCGGAGGTCTGGGTGCTGGCGTGTGAGCTGGGTAATGAGTGTGGCAATGACATCATCGGCCTCGAAGCCCTGCACGCCCAGAACGGGTACGCCGAGGGCGTTGAGCAGCGCGAGGCAGCGTGTGACCTGTGCTGGGAGGTCTTCTGGCGGCGGTGGGCGGTGGGCTTTGTAATCGGGGTAGATCGCGCTGCGGAAGGTTCCGGTATCGGAGGATTTGTCGATGGCGACGGCGAGAAAGTCTGCTGGCGTGCCTGCGCTGGTGAGGTGCTGGCCCTCACCTTTGAGGAGCTTGAGAAGCATGCCGACGAACCCGAAGGTGAGGTTGGTAGGCTCTTTGGTGACCGGCGAGGTCATGGGTGTGCGGATCGCGTGATAGGCGCGGAAGAACTGTGCGTAGCCGTCGATGAGGTAGAGTGTTGGCACGAGCGGCTCCGTGGTTGGAGCGTGAAGGTACGCGGGTGGATGGCGGGCGCGGTTGATGCCTGGGCGGCGTGTGGTGGGGGTTGGATCGCGGGTTTGGCGGGGAATAGGATGGGCTCGCCCTTTGACGGAGGCCGTCGGCTTGGCCGGCGGCGTTTTGTGCACGGAGAGGTGCCTGAGCGGTTGAAAGGGCTAGTCTCGAAAACTAGTGTACAGCTCGTCTGTACCGGGAGTTCGAATCTCCCCCTCTCCGCTTGAAGCGGGAGGCTCCTGGCCCTGATTGGGCGCGAGAGCCTCCCGTTTTTTCGTTGGGCCTGCGCTGGGTAGGAATGACGGGCTGGCGCGCGTTCAGGCTTCGGCGAACATGGCCTCGACGAAGGCGTCGGGGTCAAAGTCGGCGAGGTCTTCGGGGGTTTCGCCGGTGCCGACGAAGAGGACGGGGATGTCGGAGGCGGCGCGGATGGCGACGACGACGCCGCCCTTGGCGGTGCCGTCAAGCTTGGCGAGGATGATGCCTGTGACGCCGGCGACGGTGCCAAACTCTTGGGCCTGGCGGATGGCGTTCTGGCCGGTGGTGGCGTCAAGGACCAGGAGGGTTTCGTGCGGGGCGGCCTCGCCTGCGCCGGTGGGCGTGGTTGTGGCGGGGGCGTTCTTAGCGAGCACGGCCTTGATCTTGGCGAGCTGCTTCATAAGTGGGTCTTGCGTTTGCAAGCGCCCGGCGGTATCGACGATAAGGACATCAACGTTGCGAGCGCGGGCGGCGGTAAGGGCGTCAAAGGCGACGGCGGCGGGGTCTGCCCCCGGCGCACCTTTGACGACTTGCACGCCCAGACGCTCGCCCCAGATTTCAAGCTGGCGCACGGCGCCGGCACGGAAGGTGTCGGCGGCGCCGAGCAGGACGGTGTGGCCGTTGGAAGTCAGGCGTTTGCAGAGCTTGGCGATGCTGGTGGTTTTGCCGGCACCGTTGATGCCGGTGACGAGGATGACGGTGAGCTCGCCCTTTGGGCGGAGGTTCAGGGGCCTTGTGACGAAGGTGGCGTCGGCGCGAAGGTCAACGTCACGGCCGCCCGAGGCGAGCATGGCCTTGAGGCCGCGCTTGAGGTGGTCGAGGAGTTGTGCGGAGTCTTTGAGCGTGCCGGCGCGGTAGTCGTCGCGGACGTTCTGGATGATGGCGGCGGTGGCCTTGGTGCCGACGTCGGCTTCGAGCAGGAGCCGTTCGACGTCGGTGATGAGTGTTTCGTCGAGGGTGCGACCGAGGATCAGCGAGCGGAGCCTGGTAACGAAGAAGTCTTTGGTTTTGGCGAGGCCCGCGCCGAGTGTGGCAGAGACGGCCTTGGCGACGGTGCCGGTGACGGTCTGGGTCACTTTCGAGATGAAGTCTTTGAAGAAGGCCATGGGCGGGGCGTGAGTGTGTGAGGGCGGTTGTGTGCGGGGGTGGGTTTACGGGGGTGGAGGCAGGTCGAGCGGCTCGGTGTGCGCGAGTCGGGTGATGGCTGGGGTGACGGCGGCTGGCGCGCCCTCTAAGGCGGCCCCTGGGGTGGCTTCGGGCGCGGTGGCTTTGTAGACCTTGTCAAGCAGGGCGTTGATGAACGCGGGGCTCTTGTCGGTGCTGAACTCTTTAGCGAGCGCGACGGCATGGTTGATGACGGCCTTGCCGGGGGCGAGGTGGTTGATCAGCGCGTGGTGGGCGAGCCGCAGGATCGCGCGGTCAACCGCGGCTTGGCGGTGCGCGGGCCATGTCGGGGCGAGCTTGAGCATGGCGGCGTCGGCATCAGCGCGTTGGGCGTAGGCGCGCTGCGCGAGAGCGAAGGCCTCGTGCAGGCGGGCGGGGTCGGGGCCGGCCTCGGCGGCGAGCGCGTCAAGCAGCAGGCCTTGGTCGGGGTTGTAAGGATCAAGCCTTGGGCCGGAGCCGCGCGCGGCGGCGGGGCTAGGGGTGCGCTGGGCGTGGGCGTCGAGCTGGAAGAGGGCCTGGAAGGCGAGGCGGTGAAGATCGCGGTAGTCGGTGGGCGTGGGGGTTGGTTGGGTCACGCGCGGGCTCCGCTGCGGGCGAGCTTGTCAGGACGCGCCAGTGGTGGACGCGCCAGTGGTGGACGCACCAGTGGTGGACGCGCGTGAGTGGAAAGTGCGCTGGCGGGCTGGTTGGTGGCGTTCATCATCGCGCGGGTCTGCTGAAGTGTGTCAAGGAGTGCGGTCATGGCCTCGTGGCCCTTGTTGCCGATATGGAGCTGGTTGCCGAGGTGCTTTGGGCGGTCGGTGCGTGCGCGCTTGGGGGAGACGCCGGCGCGGGCCAGGGCTTGGCTTTGGTCAAGGACGGTGAGCACGCCGTTGGTGGTTGGGCGGGTGTGCTTAATGGCGGCGGCGACGAGGCCCTGGGTGACGGCGTGGGCGAGGTACTGGTCGTGTTCGGTTTCACCCTTGATGATGCAGCCGAGGGCGACGGTGCCGTCGTAGCGGCCGGTGGCGAGGGCGGCGTCGGTGAGTGCGACAAGCTCAAAGCTGCCGGGGGCGTGGTAAACGTCGCAGGCCAGATGGTCCGAGCCTGCGTAAGCCTCTGCGTAGGCGGCCAGTGCACCGGCAAGGAGCAGGTCTGTGACGGTGGCGTTGTAACGGCTGACGATGACGGCGACGGCGGGCGGGCGGTCGGCCTGGCCGCTGGGCATCGCGCGCGGTGCGGGCTTGGCGGGTGCGGGCTTGGCGGGGGCTGGTTTGGTTGTCAAGCGCTGTCGCATGGGCATCGGTGGGGATGATAGGGCCCCGCGCTGTGGGCCTGCCCACTATGCTGGTGCGTGCGCATTGCCCCTGAAGGATGGATCGTGCTGGGCCCGATGATCGTGGCGAGCCTGCTGCTGGGCGGGCTTGTGGCGTGGCTGGGCTGGCCTGCGCCATGGGCGGCGTGGGTAATCTGCGCGGGCCTTGGGCTGCTGGTGCTGTGGGGGCTGTGGTTCTTTCGAGACCCGGTGCGTCGGGTGCCGGAGGGGGCAACGGCAGAGAGTGTGATCTCGCCAGCGGACGGCAAGGTCATCAAGGTTGATTTGGCCCCGCTGCCTGTGGAGCTGGCGGAGGCCGTGCGTGGGCTGGGGCACGACCCGCTGGTGCCGCTGGTGCGTGTGAGCATCTTTTTGAACCTGTTTGATGTGCACGTCAACCGCGTGGTGGTGGGCGGGCGGATTGTGAAGCTGGCGTACACGCCGGGGGCGTTTGTGAACGCGAGCTTTGACAAGGCGAGCACGCATAATGAGCGGAACGCGGCGCTGATGGTTGATGGCGCGGGGCGTGTGCTGGCGTTTAGTCAGATCGCGGGCCTAGTGGCGCGGCGGATCGTGTGCCACCTGCGCGAGGGGCAGAGCGTGGCGGCGGGTGAGCGTTTTGGGTTGATCCGATTCGGAAGCCGTGCCGAGGTGTGGATGCCTGCGGGCACGCGGGTGGATGTGCAGGTGGGCCAGCGTGTGACGGCGGGCGTGAGCGTGTTGGCGACGATGGCGCAAGCGGCGAGTGGTGTTGGCGTGGCGAGTGGTGTTGGCGCGGATGGTGTGCGTTGAGCGCGCTGCCGCCAGTGCGGGGGCCGGAAGGTGCCGCCTCTGGGGGCGAGGGCCCGGCGGGCGCGGTGCGGTCGCGTAGTGGTTGGAGGGCGCGTGGGCGTGCTGGTGTTCGGCGGGGTGGGCGGGGCGGTACGGCCAGCTTGCGGACGCGCGAGGTTGAGCTTCGGAAGCTGCTTCCGAACCTGCTGACGGCTGGTGCGCTGTGCGCCGGCGTGGCGAGCATCTACTTTGCGCAGCGGTACGTGCCGGGCTCGGGCGATCACGGGCCACTGATGCGGGCGGTGGGGCTGATCGGTCTGTCGTTTATTTTGGACGGGCTGGACGGTCGGCTGGCGCGGCTGCTGCGTGCGACGAGCCGCTTTGGCGAGCGGTTTGACAGCTTGTCAGACTTTGTTGCTTTCGGGCTGGCACCGGCGTTTATTTTGTACCGGTGGCTGCTGGGCGGGCTTGATGAGCTGGGCTTTGCCGTCGTGGTGATGTACGCGCTGTGCGCGGCAATTCGGCTTGCGCGGTTTGCGCGACAGGCGGGGCGGAAGCCCGCGGGGGCCGCGGTGTCACGGTTCTTTCAGGGGTTACCTGCGCCGGCGGCGGGGTTTGTGGTGCTGCTGCCGCTGCTGGCGGCGCTGAGCCCGACGCTGACGCGTTACGTTGGGGGCACGTGGGTGAACAGCGGGTGGCTGCCCTGGGTGGTGCTTGCGCACACGGTGGGTGTGTCGCTGCTGATGGTGAGCACGATCCCAATGTTGTCGGTGAAGCACATGAAGGTTGATCGGCGTGTGCTGGTGCCGCTGATGGTGGGGATCGGGGTGCTGGCGGTGTTTCTGGCGAAGGACGCGTGGCTGACGCTGGCGGTGCTGGCGGGGCTGTATTTGCTGAGCTTGCCGCTGGCGGTGCGGGCGCGCAAACGCGAAGTGCCGGTGTTGTAGCGGCGCGTGCGTGTGAGGTTGAGATGTCAGGTAATCGAGTCGAGCTGGTCGGACGGTCGGCTTAGCGGCTCAGCGCTTCACGCCCGTGGACATGTGCTCGTGGATGATCTTCCAGCCGTCAATGGTGCGGCGGAGGGCGAGGGTCATGTGCCCGGGCAGGTCGAGGGTCTGGCCGTTGGGCATCTCGCCGTTGATGCGGACGAGACCGGCCCAGACGGCGAGGTCACCGCTGCGGACGAGCTTGAACTGGTCGGTTGGCTTGAGGGTGGCGCGGGTGAACTGGTTCATGCCCGGGCCCCAGACGCCGGCGTACTCGTTCCAGCTCTGGATGACGGTGTCGTTGGGTGACATGCCGTCAAAGGAGAGGAACTCATCGTTGGCGACGATGGTGCGCTCGAGGCGGTCGGTGGTGAAGGTCTGGCCGGGCTCTTTGATCCAGGCCTCGAAGAAGGCGTCGATGACGGCCTTTGGCGCGCTGACGTCAGCGGTGAGCTTGGAGACCTCGGGGGCCTCGATCTTGCTGACGACGATGCAGGCGGGCAGGGCCGCCGCGGTGGCGAGCAGCGCGGTGGTAGAGAGGGCGCGGGCGAGGGCCATGGAGAACTCCGTGAGGTATGGCACGATGGCGTGGCGGTGTGCGGTGCGGGGCGGGGCGTGTGATCGGACGTCAGGCGGGCTCAACCTGCGAGTGCTGGTCGAGGTTCAGGTGGACAATCTCGCCGTCGTCACGCTTGAGGATGAGGCGGTCGAGCCAGAGGCGGTCGTCCTTGGCGTGCGCGTACCACGAGCCGGTTTTGGATTGCTCGTAGCGCACGACGGTGCCCTCGATGCTGGTGCGGATGGCACCGACGGGGCGGGGGACTTGCTGGGTGACGCGGACGCGGGCGCCGGTCTTGTAGGCCTGCTGGGTTGACATGCTGCTCGAAGGATACGCGGGTGCGCGGGTGCGTTCACGCCGAAGGGAGTGTGCCGGGGTTTGGTTGGGTAGGTGAACGGTTTGGCGGCGGCGCTCGTAGTATTCGCCATGCTGTGGCAACCGGCACTTGATGATGACTATCTGCGTCTGACGCCCGCCGAGCTGGGGGCCCGGATCTCGGCACGCCGGCGCGAGCTGGGCGCGAAGTTGGTGATCCTTGGGCACCATTACCAGACCGATGAGGTGATCCAGCACGCGGACTTTACTGGTGACAGCCTGAAGCTGAGCCAGTTGGCGGCGGGGCAGGTTGGCGGCGGGGGTGCGGCTGGGGGCGATGGTGATGGTGCCAAGTACGTGATCTTTTGCGGCGTGCACTTCATGGCCGAGACGGCCGACATGCTCACGCCCGAGGGCGTTCGGGTGATCTTGCCGGATATGTCGGCGGGTTGCTCGATGGCGGACATGGCGGACTATGAAGAGGCGGTCGAGGCGTGGGGCTTGATCGACGCGGCGCTGAAGGGCCAAGGGTTCAAGGGCCGCGTGATCCCGGTGACGTACATCAACTCGACGGCGGCGATCAAGGCGTTTGTGGGCCAGCGCGGCGGCGCGGTGTGTACTTCGAGCAACGCGCAGTTTGTGATGGAGTGGGCGCTGCGGGGCGGCGATGAGCCGCTGAAGGCGGGCGAGCGTGTCAAGGTGCTGTTCCTGCCTGATCAGCACCTGGGGCGGAACACCAGCGCCAAGCTGGGTATTGAGGTAGCGACAGGCACGGTGGTTTACGACCCGCGCAAGACGGCACGGGGCGAGCCGCTGGGGGGTGCCACGCCCGAGCAGCTCATGAGCGCCACGACGATCTTGTGGGCGGGGCACTGCTCGGTGCACAAGCTGTTTAAGCCTGAGCATGTGCTGGCGATTCGCGCGGCGGAGGCGGAGCTGCCCAGGGCGGAGCGGACCAAGGTGCTGGTACACCCCGAGTGCCTGCGCGAGGTGGTTGAGCTGGCCGACCTGGACGGGTCGACTGAGTTTATTATCAAAACGCTGCGCAGCGCGGCACCGGGCAGCAGGTGGGCCGTGGGCACCGAGGTGCATCTGGTGATGCGCGAGGCGGCGGAGGCGGCCAAGCGCGGGGTAAGCGTGCGGATTTTGAGCGAATGTCAGTGCCTTTGCACGACGATGTACCGTATCGACCAGCCGCACGTGCTGTGGGTGCTTGATGAGCTGGCGAAGGTTGAGTTGGGCGTGAAGGGCGCGCGGGTGCCCAACGTGGTGAGCGTGCACCCCGAGGCGCGGCGGTGGGGGCTGGTGGCGCTGGAGCGGATGCTTCGACTGAGCGTGCCGATCGAGCTGCTGGGCAAGGGCGGTGGCGCGACGGGCGGAGCGAAGGCGGCTGGCGGAGGCGCGGAAAATTCTGGCGCGCGGGGCAGTCGCGGCGGGCAGCGGGCGCGTGGCGAGCGGCCGGTCGAAAGTGCGACGGCGGCGGCGGGCGTTGCAGAGGACTGACGGCTGCGGCTGAGCGCGTCGGATGATCGAGCCGATAACTTGTGCCATGAGCAAGCGCGTGTCGAAGAATGCGGTCGGTGGGGCGTCGGTCGGTGCATCGGTTGGGGCGTCGGTGGTCGCGCCGAAGGTCCTTGGCGGCGGCCGGGCGAAGGGCGCGACCAAGAGCGCGGTCAAGAGCGCAACCAAGGGCGCGACAAACAAAGGCACCGCGTCCACGCGAGCGCCGCTGGCGCTGGGTGATCTGCGCCAGCGGATCGACGAGATGGACAAGCGGCTGGTTGGGCTGCTCAACGAGCGGTCAAGCCTGGTCGTTGAGGTCGGCAAGCTCAAGCGTGCGAACAACATCCCGATCTACGCGCCGCACCGCGAGGCAGAGGTGCTCAAGCGTGTGCTGGCGAGCAACGCGGGCCCGCTGGCGGACAGGGCGATTGAGGGCGTGTACCGCGAGCTGATGAGCGGGAGCTTTGCGCTCGAGAAGCCGCTGAGCGTGGGGTACCTGGGGCCCCCGGGGAGCTTCAGTCACCTGGCGGCGGTGCGGCACTTTGGATCGTCGGTAGAGCTGGCGGACATGGGCGCGATCGACGGCGTTTTTACCGAGGTGGTCCGCGGGCACGTAGATTATGGGCTGGTGCCGATTGAGAACTCGATCATCGGCGGGATTACCGAGACGCTCGACGGGCTGGTGGCGCACGCGGGCAAGCTGCGTGTATACGCGGAGGTGCAGCTGGGCGTGCACCACGCGTTGATCGGCGCGTGCGCACCGGCGAAGGTGACGCGTGTGCTGAGCAAGCCTGAGGTGTTTGCGCAGTGCCGTACGTGGCTGGCGACGCAGTATCCGCGGGCCGAGCTGGTGCCCAGCGCGAGCAGCTCAAAGGCGGTGCAGGACGTGGCGGCGGCTGGCGCGCGGTCGGGCTGGGGGGCGATCGGCAGCACGCTGGCGGCGGACCTTTACGGGCTGAACGTGCTGTTTGACGCGATCGAGGACAACCCGGGCAACATTACGCGGTTCTTTGTCATCGGGCGGCAGGAGGCGCAGGCCAGCGGCGACGACAAGACGTCGGTGCTGTTCGCGGCGCTGAACAAGCCCGGCGCACTAGCGCGAGTGCTGGGCGACTTCGAGCGCTGCGGGGTCAACCTCACGCACATCGACAAGCGCCCGAGCCGGAGGGAGAACTGGTCGTACACGTTCTTCATTGACGCGCACGGGCACCACAGCCAGAAGCCGGTGGCAAAGGCGATCAAGCTCGCGCGGCGGCACTGCCAGGAGCTTCATGTGCTGGGCAGCTACCCGCGCAGCCGGCGTGTGCTGTAAGGGGCGGGGCTCAGCAGCCTTGGGTGAAGCGGCTGATGAACACGATGATGTCGTCGGCGGTCAGCTCGCGGTCACTAAGGGTTGACTGCCCTGGGCCGGCGATGTCGGCGCGGGGGTCGCGTGAGATGAACCAGTTGACGAACACGATGGTGTCGTCGGCGGTCAGCTCGCCGTCGCCGCCGATGGCGAGGCCCGGGCTGGCGACATCGGGGGTGCACGGCGTGGTACGGACGGCGGCCTGAGCGGCGTCAGCAACGAGCGCGAGCCAGGGGGTGACATTGCTGGCGAAGGTGGATTCGGTCGAGATGACGCCTGTGATGCCGTCGTCGAGGTCAATGTAGGCTGAGAAGCCGCGCGCGCCGGCGGCGAGTGCGCGTTCGAGGTTGCCTGAGGTTGGGTTGCGCGTCCAGAGCCAGACGCCGACGCCGTAGTCGCTGCTGCCGGGCAGGGGGCTGCTGGCGATGGGCATGCCCGGGGTGGTTTGGCGGGTGATGATGGCTTGGGCGCTGGCGGCTGAGAGAACGCGGAGGTCGGTACCGTCGGGGCGACGGTGCAGGCCGCCGCGGCGGATCATCTCCATGAGTGAGCCGAACTCGCGTGCGGTGGTCTCACACCCGCCGCCGATGCGCGGGTTGGTGGGGCTGGTGAGCTGGTAGACGGTGGTGCTCATGCCCAGGGGTACGGCGACGCGCTGCTGGAAGAGCGTGTTCCAACCGGCGGCGGCGTAGGCCTCGAGGGCCGCGCCGGCGACGTGCATCGAGGTGCCGCCGTAGCTGAAGGTGGTGCCTGGCAGGTAGGCCAGCGTGTCGTCTGCGATATCGGCGGCGGCCTGCTGCAGCGTGATGGCGGGGTTGCTGATGGCGGTGCTGAACCCGAACCCTGCGGTGTGCGCGAAGCACTGGCGGATGTTGATGTTCGACTTGGTGCCGGTGAAGCCGGGCAAGATGGTGCTGACGCGCGTGTCGAGCGTGAAGGGGACGGGGCTGTTGGCGGTCGCGTCGACCATGGCCATGATGACGGCGGCGGAGACGGTCTTGGAGGAGCTGTCAGCGTTGGTTGGGCGGTCAATGGTGCCGGTGCCGAAGGCGCGGTGGTAGAAGGGGCGGCCGTCCTTGAGCAGCAGAAGCTCGAAGCCGCGGATCGGGCTGCCGATCTGCTGGCCGACGAGCGCGTTCTGGCAGAGGTTGGTGACGGCGGAGGTGTCGTACTGCGCGTGGGCGGCGGCGGCAGCGGAGAGCGCGAGGGCGAAGGCGGCTGCTCGTGCGTGCTTCATGGGGTGGTTCTGGGGTCAAAGTGGAGCGTGGTTGGGCCGACGGTGTCATCGCCATCTGGAGTGCCGTAACGCAGGATCAACGCAGCGATTGGGTGACGATTGCCGATGGGCGGCGGGGGCGTGAGCGTTGGTGGAGGGTTCACGTTTCTGAGGCGGCGGAGGCGCTTGCGAGGGTGGGCGTGTTCTGGGTCGGTTTGGGTGTCGGCGTGCGTCCGGCCCAGAGCATGACGATCGCGCCGGTGACGCCAACGAGCCCGGCGGCCCACTGCGCGGGGGCGAGGCGTTCGTCAAAGAGCAGTGTCGAGCCCACGGCGGTGAGCACCGGCTGAAGCTGGATGACCCCGACGGTCATCGAGACGCCCAGGCGGCGGAGGCTGGCGTAATAGCTGACGTGGCTGATGGCGATCCCGATGAAGGCCGAGGCGATGAGCTTGACCCACTGCGCGGTGCTGAGGTCAAGTGCGGTCATGGCGTGGTGGGTGCCGAAGGTCAGGCCCATGAGGATTGCGCCGATGGCGGTGAACTGACAGGTGACGCCGAAGGCGACCACGGGCGTGTAGCGTGAGAGGTAGTAGCGGACGCTGAGGCCGTAGCCGGCGAAGAGGACGCCCGCGAGCAGGCTGATGCCCACGCCGAGGTAGAAGCGGGTGTCGCCGGTGAGGCCCGGGGCGATGAGGTTGGCCGTGGGCGCGGCGTTATTTGTGCCATCTCGGAACGCGAAGAGCCCGACGGAGCCGAGTACGACCAGCGCGACGCCCAGCCAATATCTGGGCGAGCGCAGCAAGCCGCGCTCAGCGGGGAAGAGCATGTAGGCCCCGAGGGTGACGAAGATGATCTGGACGCGGAAGACAAACGAGAAGAAGCCGGGGTCAAGCAGGCTTGGGCCCCAGGCAAAGCAGGTCTGCCCGGCGATGTTGAAGGCGACGGGGACGATGGTGGCGCGGGCGATGCCCTTGGGTAGGTTGCCCGCGCGCCAGGTGAAGGCGAGCAGCGGGAGCCAGAACGCCGCCGAGATGAAGTAGCGCCAGGCGTTGGAGGTGAACGGGTCGAGCCCGAAGGAGGCGAAGTCTCGCAGGAACAGGGGGACGCTGGCCCATGAGAGCAGCGTGAAGGCAATGAGCCAGATGCCTGCGGCGCGTGGGCTGTTCTGGGTGCTCATTGAGGGGCACGGTAGACCGAGCGTGTGGGGCCCTCGCCAAGAGTGTGGGGCGCTTGCCAAGTGTGTGGGGCGCTTGCTCAACACGCGAACGCGCTAGCCCAGCACGCCGGCGCGGCGGAGCGGGCCGAGGATGACGTCTTGCGCGCTGGCGTCGGTGGTGAGCAGCGAGTGGCGGATGCCGCGGGCGGTGCAGAACGCTTGGGCGTCTTGGACGAAGGCGGCGGCGCGTTGGCGGTAGGCCTGAAGTGCGGCGGTGCTGACGGTGAGTTCGAGGCTCTTGGCGGTCTCGGCGTCGAGCAGGCGGAGGTCGCCGGTGATCGCGGCGCGGGCTGAGCTGGCCATTTCTTTGGCGGGGTCGAGCTCCCCGGGGGTCAGCGTGTGCAGCAGCAGCGCGTCATACCCGCTGGCCTGGGTCAGGAACTTGAGGCCCGTGGCGTAGCCGGGCTCGAAGGCTGGCGGGCTCTGGCCGCGGGGTGCCAGCAGCGGCGCAATCAGCAAGTCACTGGCGAGGATGACCACGCCCTTGCCGGTAGTGGTAGCGGCGAGCTGGCGGAGGGCGGCGGCGAAGCGGTCGGCGGGGCTGTTGGGGGTGCCGCTAACCGGCGCGCTGTCGCGGGCCGAGGCCAGGTGCGATGCCTCGGGGATGGCCAGCACGTCGCGGAGCATGGCGACAAGGCGCGGGGTGGCGGCGCGTCCGCGCGCGGGCGGGAGCGTGAGCGTGCCGAGGGCTGAGAGCGCGGGCAGGTGCTCACGCGCGCGCTCGGGCAGGCCGATGATGCTGAGGCTCACGCGGTTGTTGCTTGACAGGGCCAGGCACCCGACGGCGGCTAAGACCCTGGCGGCGGCGAGCAGCTTGCTGGGGTCACCCGCGCGCATGCTGGCGCTGGCGTCAAGCACAAGCTGGACGCAGAGGTCCTCTTCTTCCTGGAACACCTTGATAAAGAGCCGGTCTGTGCGCGCGTAGACGTTCCAATCTACGTGGCGCAGGTCGTCGCCCGGGGCGTAGGGGCGGAAGTCTTCAAACTCGACGGAGCGTCCGCGGCGTTTGCTGCGGCGCTCACCCTGCAGACGCCCGGCAAGGACGCGGCGCGAGCGGACGTCAAGCGACTCGATCCGCGCGGCCAGTGCCGGGGGCAGGATGTCGTTGGGGTCGGGCGGCGCGCTGGAACGCGGGCGGATGAGCACGCTTTGAGCGTATGGCGTGGGTGGGTCCGAGATGCGGGCTGGGCAATTGCAAAGCTGGCGTAGGCGCAACGCGGAAGGGAGGCTTTCAGTCAGGAGTCTCGTGTGATCACCAGCAGTTCAAGTGTGCATGGGCCGAGCATGTTCGGCCAGGCCGGGTTTGGCCAAGCGGGGTTTAGCCAGGCGGGGTTCGGCGCGTTCGCGGAGCGGATGACCGGTGTGGGCGATGCGGCGGTGTTGAGATCGGCGCTGGGGTTTGCGAGCCGTGCGTCGGTGCTTGAGGGCGCGTTCGACCCCGCGCCGGACTTCTTAAGTGCGGTGCGTCGCTACGCGGTGATGGACCAGGCGGCGTTCAGCAGCGTCACGCAGGCCGGGCTCTCGGGGTTGTTCGGCGGGCTGATCGACAAGCCGCTGAGCAATGAGCAGCTCGCGTCGCGGCTTTGGGAGTCGGCGGGGCTCAGCGGCCAAGGCGGTTGGGGCGGGCAGCGGAGTTCGTGGTGGGACTCGGTCCCGGGCCTGATCGATGTGACGGCGTGAGCGCGAGCGCGGCGCTACTTCAGCGCGTGCATGAACAGCCCGGTAGCGAGCTTGGGGTAGAAGAACGTGCTCTTCTGCGGCATCAGCTCGCCAGCGACGCAGATTTCACGCACGGCCTGCAGCGGCGTGGGATCAACGATGACCGCGAGCTGGGCGGCGAAGTCGGCCCCGCCGCCGGCGCTGGTCTGCTCGCCCTTGCCGATGGCCTGAACCTCTTCAATACTGTGCGGGAACGCCCAACGGACGCTGGCGGTTGCGTGAGGGCCGGTTTGGAGGCCCATGAGCTTGGCCTCGCAGATCCGCTCGACGATCAGGTGCTGGCAGAGGGCTACGTCAAGCGTACGCCAAGCTTCCGGCTTCTCGGAGAACTGGTCTTTGAGCGGGTCGGCGTGCGTGGGTGAGGCGATGAAGGCGTGCCCGGACTCAAAGTCGTAAAGGCCCAGCACGTTGCGGCCCTGGTGGCGGGCGGTGGTCTTCATCACGCCGGTAATGGTGCCGAGGCCGCCCTTGACGGGCGTGAGGTCGAGCACGCCCTTGCTGGCGCGCTCAAAGGCCGCCCATGAATAGCCCGGCATCCCGGCGAGCACACGGTGGGTGGGGCCGATGACCAGCCCTGCGTCGTGCATAGAGACGAGCACGAACATGCAGCGCTTGGCGGGGTGCGCTACGGGGAGTGGACCTTGGGCCGCTTCGAGCTGTGCGAGGTAGCTTTGGGCCGTGGTGTAGCGATGGTGCCCGTCGGCGATAAAGACGTCTTCGCCCGCGAGGTCACCTTCGAGCTGCGCGAGAAGCGTTTGGTCGTCGACGGCCCAAAGCTCATGCAGGGTGCCGTCGTCGGTCCGCGCGGTGACGTCTGGCGGGTGGAGGGCGGCGATGTGTGCGAGGCGTTGTGCGGCGTGGCGTTTAGCGTCCGGGTGCAGGCCGAAGATGGGCGAGAGCTGGGTGCCGGTGGCGTTCATAAGGGCCAGGCGATCTTCTTTGGGCCCGCTGAAGGTTTGCTCATGCGGGAGGATGCCGCCGCCGGGGCGTTTGCCGAAGGGCTGGACGTCAAGGGTGCAGACCAGGCCGGTGCGGGCGTGACGCGTGCCGGCGAAATCGAAGCTCTGGCGGTAGACGAACTTGCAGGATGTTGAGCGTTTGGCCAGGGTGCCGTTGGAGAGATAGCTGGTGAGGCGCAGGGCGGCGGAGGCGTATGCGGAGTCTGGCCCGAGGGCCTTGGCGGGGAGGTGGGGCAGGTCGATGGCGACGATGTTGGCCGGGTTCTTGGCCAGCAGGATGGCCTTGCCGGCTGCGTCTAAAACGTCGTACGGCGGGGCGATGAGGTCTGAGGCATCGATCGGGATGCCTTGGCGTGCGGCGGGGGCGCTGAGCAGTCGGCCGTATTGGATGGCGCTGAAGGGATGGATGTGCGGCATGGAGGGAGCGTAGCGAACGGTGCCGGGCGCGGGCATAGGGGAGGGCTGGGGGCGATGGGTGCTGGTCTAGATCGCAACGACACGGGCACCATCGGCTATAAACCGGTGTGCGTGATTCAGTTGCAGTTTGGAGCTTGGTGGTGCGGGCGCGGTGGGTGCGGCTGATGGCGGTGGCGCTGGCGGCCAGTTGGGGCGCGCTGGTGCCGCGGGCAGCGGGCGCGCCTGATGTGGGCGGCGATGCCGCCTCGGTGGTGGCCCTGAGCGTGCATCGTCGCGCGGGGGTGACGAGCCTTGAACTGAGCAACGGCGTGCATGTTCACGCGCGGGCGATGGTCGGCCAGCCCGACGTGCTCATCAGCGTGCTGCTGGCGGGGACTGAGCTGCGCGAGCTGCCCAGCGAGCGGGGGATGACCGGGCTGATTGCGGCATCTCTGCAAGAGCCCAGCGGGTCCTGGACGGCGAGGGCGACTCCAGAGGGGCTTGTGCTGCGGGCCCGGTGTGAGCCGGCGGACCTGGCCTCGACGCTGCGGGCCCTGGTTGCCACACTGGACCGGCCCGAGCTGGACGCCGTGCGGTTTGAATTGGCCCGCGCGGAGCGGGTGGCGCTGGCAGGCCAGAGCAGCGCGCAGCGTCAGGTTGCTGGTGCCATGCTGGGGCTGATTGCGCCCGGGGCAGAGGGCGCGCTGGGCCCGCCGACGGCCGAGGCGCTGGCGGCGCTGACGGTCGAGCGTGCGCGGGTTGTGGCCGGCGATCTTGCGGGGGTAAGCGCCGTTGATGTGGCGATTGTGGGACAAATTCAGGTGCAAGATGCGCTGCGCGAGGCGCGGGCGGTGCTTGGCGCAGTGCGCGCGCGTGTGCGTGATCGCCTTGATGAGCGCCGGGGCATCGAGCGTGAGCCGGGCAAGGACGTAGAGGTGGTGGGGCGGCTACCCGCGGGGCAGGTGATGGTGAGCGTGAGTGTACCGGCCGCCTCGCTGGCGGCGCTGCGCCAGAGCCGCGCGGGGCTTATTGCCGCGGTGCTTATGGAGGGCGAGCTGCGTGCGAGTGCGCGGCAGGCGGGCGTTGACACAATGCTGGTGGTCGCCAGCCCCCTGCCCGGGCGGGTCTATCCGAAGCTGGGCCTGTGCGTGGGGACGATGCTGGTGCGGGTTGAGCCGGAGCTTGCGCAGCAGACGGGGCGGAAGCTGGCGGCGTCGGTGCGCGAGCGGCTAACGCAGGTTGCGGCGCGCGGGCCAGAAGCCGAGGCGCTCAAGGCGGCGCGTGCGCGGGTGGTTCGCGAGGCGCACCAGCGGCTAGGTGAGCGCGAGTATTGGGGCGGGGCGCTCCCGGCGGCGTGGTTTTTGGGTGTGCACATCGACGAGCTCGGGGAAGCGCCGGAGGTGCTCGCGACTTTGAGCATCGATGAGGTGGCGCACGAGGTGTCGGCGTGGGGGCGCCCTGGCGCGGTGACGACCGTGGTGCTGTGGCCCGGGCCGGCTGCCGCGCGTGGACGGGTGGGCGGCGGCGGCGCAGCAGGTGGGGGTGAGGGTGATGATGGCGGTGAATCTGATCGCGTTCCGACGGCGGAACCGGGAGCGGGTGGCGTACCGCGGCCGGGTGTATCGATTCCGTGAGGGGCAGAAGGCTCGCGCAGCGACCCCTAGACTTGTCGATCCCTACGCCTGCGTCTGGCCGGTGCATTGTTGTGCGCGGGCCGGGTTGGGCGGATTTCCGAGGCACATACATGCGTCGAACGCTCGAGATTGTTCTGGCCGCTGGCTTGGCGGTGTCGGTCGGTCTTCCCACGTCTATGGCCGGGCCGCTGCCGGTGACGGCGGTGACGGGCGTTGCGCCGCTGGGCGCGATCGGCGCGATTCTTCTGGACGAACAGCTCCCGACTGATCCGGCGCTGCTGACGGGCACGCTTGAGAACGGTGTGCGGTACATCATCCGCAAGCACAGCAACCCGCCCGGGCGCGTGGCGGCTTGGATGCACGTGAACTCCGGTGGCCTCAATGAAGAGGCTTCGGAGCTAGGCGTAGCCCACTACCTCGAGCACATGGCCTTCAACGGGTCGAAGAACTTTCCGCCCGGCTCGGTGGTCAAGTTCTTTGAGGAGCTGGGCCTGACCTTCGGGCGGCATCAGAACGCCTTCACGAGCATCGATCAGACGGCGTACCAGCTCGAGCTGGCCGACAACAAGCCCGAGAGCCTCGACAAAGCCTTACTGTTCTTCTCTGACGTCGCCTTTCGGCTGACGCTAGATCCCAAGGAGATCGAGGAAGAGCGCGGGATCATCTTGGAAGAGAAGCGTTCTCGTCAAAGCCCGGCGCAGCGCGTGGGAGACCAGGTGCTCAAGCGTTTGATGCCCGGATCGAGATTTGAGACGCACATCCCGCTGATCGGGACTGAGGCGACGATCAAGGGCGTGCAGCGCCCGGCGTTTGAGGCATACTGGAAGACCTGGTACGCGCCGACGAACACGACGGTGATGGTCGTGGGCGACATGGACCCCGAGGGCGTCAAGGCCGCGATCGTCAAGCACTTTGGCTCTGAGCCCCGGCGCGATACGCCGCCGGACTTGGACGTGGGCGTCAAGGCCTATACGCAGGACGCGGCGATCGTGGTGACCGATCCTGAGCAGCAGCGCGCAGAGATCAGCTTTGCCAAGGTTGCGGCCGCGCGGCCGCCGACGACGACGGTCAGCCAGGCGCGGAGCGACCTGGTTGAGCTGATCGGGACGTGGTGCCTGAACCAGCGACTGGCCAAAAAGCTCGAGGCCGGCTCGGTCGCGTTCATCAACGCTGACGTGAGCGTGAGCACCTTCGCACGCAGCGTGCGCTGGACGGGCGGGCAGATTACCGCCGAGCCCGCGAAGTGGAGCAATGCGTTCCGCGACCTGACCACCGAGGTCCAGCGTGCGCGCCTGCACGGGTTCACGCAGGAGGAGGTCGATTCGGCGGTCAAGACGCTGATGAGCAACGCCGAGCAGTCGGCTCAGCGCGAGGGGACCGTCCCTGCGCAGGCGCTGCTGCGCAGCTACAACGGGCAGGTCGCCGATGGTGAGCCGATCATGTCGCCCACGCAGACCCTTGAGCTGATGAAGCGTCTGCTGCCGAGCATGAAGGCGGCGGAGGTCTCAGCGAGCTTCGCCAGCGAGTTTGACCCTACAAACCTGAAGTTCATCGCCGAGCTTCCGTCCTCCGGGAGCATCCCGACCGAGGCTGAGCTGACGAAGTTTGGGCGTGAGGCCTTCAACGTGACGCCCGCCGCCGAGGCCGCGGGGACCAAGATCACGCAGCTGATGGGCAAGGCGCCGGCGGCCTCGAGCCCGGTGGACGTGACGACGCACGCGGCCATGGGCGTGACGAGCGCCTGGCTGGCCAGTGGCGCGCGGGTCAACTACAAGTTCATGGATATCGAGAAGAACCAGGTGACGATCGTCGTCAGTCTGGCGGCGGGGGCGATCGAGGAGACCGCGGACAACCGGGGCGTCTCCGAGGCGGCCGCGGTGGCGTTCAGCCGTCCTGCGACCGGCGCGCTCAAGAGCACCGAGATCCGCGAGTTCATGAGCGACAAGAAGGTCAGCGTCCGCGGCGGCGCGGGCGAGGACACGGTCTCGCTCTCGATCTCCGGCTCGCCCGAGGAGCTCGAGACGGGCCTGCAACTAGCGCACTTGATGCTGACGGACCCGATGGTCGAGCCCGCGGCGCTTGACCAGTGGAAGACCGCGACCAAGCAGGGCATCGCGCAGCGCAAGAACCTTCCGCAGGGCGTGATGGCCGAGATCGTGGCGGGGAGTGTCTTCCCGTCGGGCGAGGCCCGAACGACCCCGCTGGAAGCCGAACAGGTTGACCGCGTGACGACCAAGGCCGCTCAGGATTGGCTTAAGCGGGTCGTGGCGACGGCGCCCATTGAGATCAGCGTCGTTGGCGACATTCCGCAGGAGCGTGCGATGGCGCTGGTCAGCACGTACCTGGGCAGCCTGCCGGCGCGTGAGCGGATCAGCGTTAGCACGCTGGACGCCAAGCGGAGCATCAAGCGCGCGCCCGGCCCGCGCAACGTTGAGCGGACGGTCAAGACCGAGACCAAGCAGGCGGTGGTGCTCGCGGGCTTCTTCGGGGCTGATGCGGAGAACGTCCGCGACGTGCGGCTGCTGAACCTGGCCTCACGCGTGCTGAGCGTGCGGATGAACAAGGTCATCCGCGAAGAGAAGCAGCTTGTTTACTCTATCGGCGCGGGCTCACGCCCGGCGGTGGCCTGGCCGGGCTTCGGGCTGTTCTTTGCCAGCGCACCGACGGACACGCCCAAGGTGCCCGAGCTGGTCAAGACCATCGGCGGGCTGTACGCCGAGTTTGCGGACAAGGGCATCACGCCGGCGGAGATGGAGGTTGCCGTCAAGCAGATCTACAACACCTTTGACGAGCAGATGAAGTCGCCCGGCTACTGGACGGGCCAGCTTTCTGGCCTGACGTACCGCAACCGCCTGCTGGACGACATCGCCGGGACGCGCGAGGCGTACGGCGCGTTCACGCCCGACGAGGTCTTGGCGACGTTCAAGAAGTACTACACGCCCGAGTCGGCGATGGTCTTTGTGGTGACGCCGGAAGACAACTAGTTCAGGCGGCGGTCATGGCCGGTTGATATCCACGCCCCCTTCGCTCACGCCTTCTTGGGCGCGATCGCGAGGGGCGTTTTCACATCTACGCGGCTCGCCCCCACCGCCCCCACCGCCCCCACCGCCCTCACCGCGCCAGAGCGTGACAGCCGTGCGAGGTCTGGCTGTGACAAAGGCGGCGACGTCGGGGCCCGGCCTCTGTTGCTGCCGATTGGCTAGGCGTCGCCCGCGCCGCCGGGCAGGGTCATGCTCCACGGGTCCAGCGCGTCGGCCAGGGTCTCCATGGTGATCTTCCTGCCCGCGAGGTCGGCTGTGCCCACCAGCGTCTGCGTGGCGAGCTGCCGCACGGTCTTACCCTCCTTGAAGGCCTGCTTGGCCAACGCGGCAGACTTGTCGTAGCCAATCACCGGCACCAGGCTGGTGCACATCGCCAGCGAGCCCTCAATCAGCGCGGCGCAGCGCTGCTCGTCGGGGCGCAGGCCCGCGAGCAGGTTGGTGGTGAACATGTCGCTGGCGCTCGCCAGCAGGGTCGCGCTCTCGATGAGCCGTTCGGCGATCAGAGGCATGGCCACGTTGAGGTCCAGCAAGCTGCCGACGCCGCCGAACCCGCCGTAGGTGATCGCCGCGTCGTTGCCGACGACCTGGCAGCAGACCATGATGAGGCTCTCGGCGATGACGGGGTTGACCTTCCCGGGCATGATGCTGCTGCCGGGCTGGACCGCGGGCAGGACCAGCTCGCCGATCCCGCAGCGCGGGCCCGAGCCGAGCCAGCGGATGTCGTTGGCGACCTTGCTGAGGCTGACGGCGATGGTCTTGAGCTGCCCGCTGGCCTCGACGCAGGCGTCCTTGGCGTGCTGGGCCTCGAAGTGGTTGTCGCACGCGCGGAAAGAAACGCCGGTCTGACGCGCCAGCTCGGCACAGACCAGCCTGCCAAACCGCTCGTGCGCGTTGATGCCCGTGCCCACGGCGGTGCCGCCGATGGGCAGCTCGCAGAGAACAACAACAGCGCGCTGGGCGCGGCCGATGGCGTGCTTGAGCTGGCTGGCATACCCGGAGAACTCCTGCCCCAGGCGGATGGGCGTGGCGTCGGCCAGGTGCGTGCGGCCGATCTTGACCACGCGGTCCCAGGCCTTGGCCTGCTGGTCAAGCCGCTTGTGCATCCGCGCGAGGGCGGGGATCAGCTCGTTGCTTATCGACAGCGCCACGGCGAGGTGGATCGCGGTTGGGAACGTGTCGTTCGAGGACTGGCCCATGTTGACATGGTCGCTCGGATGCACGCCACCGGCCCCGAGGTAGGCGGCGGCCTTGGATGAGCCGATGGGCACCTGCCGGGCCACGCAGACAAGGTTGGCGATGACCTCGTTGACGTTCACATTGGTGCTCGTCCCACTGCCGGTCTGGAAGACGTCGACGGGGAAGTGCTTGGCCCAGCCGCCCCGGCTGGCGAGCCCGCTGGCGATCTCGTCGCAGGCCTCGCCGATGGCGGCGGCGCGCTGCTTGTCGAGTCGCCCAAGCTTCTGATTGACGGTCGCGCACGAGGCCTTCAGCAGCGCATAGGCCTGGATGATGCCCCAGGGCAGGGGTCGGCCCGAGACCGGGAAGTTGATCACGGCGCGCTGCGTGCTGGCCCCGTACAGCACGTCGGCGGGCACGGTCATCTCACCCATGGTGTCGGTCTCAACGCGCGTGCCGGTGGGGGTGGGGGTGGTGGTGGTGGTGGTGGTGGGGGTGCGGGTGCTGTTGGCGACGTCAGGCGAGAGAGCGGCGGAGTTTGAGCGGCGCGGTGATGGGGTGAGGGGCTTCTTGGCCACGGGATAATCTCCGAAGATAGTGTGAGTGCGAGGATAGCTCACAGGCCGCGCGGCGTGCGCTTTGAAATGACAAGGCCCCCGCCGTTTCGCGGCAGGGGCCTTTGATTTCGATGCGGTGCGCTTCGAGCCGTGGTCCCGACGAAGGAACCGCTAGGCGGCGGAACGCGGTGAAACTTACTCGACGATCTTGGGGGTGTTGTTGCCCTGGGTGGCGGGGCCGAGGGCGATCTCGCCGTTGGCCTGCTCGAACTGGCGGATGACCTGCCCGAGGCTGATGGCCAGGCGCTTACCGCCGCGCCAGTTCAGGACGACGCGGCTGCCGATATCGAAGAGGATCGCGGGGCGGCCGTCGGGCCCGGGCATGGGCATGTTCATGCCGAAGTCGAGCACGACCTCATCGGGGGTCGTGGTCGTGCGGATGGTGTTGGCGTAGGTGGTGCGCATCCGGCTCTCCTCGATGCGGAGCTGGATTTGCTGCTGCTGGTTGGGCTGTTCAGACATTCTTTCGGTTCCTTGTGCGAGGCTGGAGTTTGAGACCGGAGTTTGAGACTGGAGTTTGCGACTGGTCGGGCGGCGAATATAGACCGCTTGGCCCGGGCGGAGGAGTGCTGGCCTCAGGACCGGCTCTCAGGAAGCTATCAGGGCTTGGGCATCTCGCCGGCGGGGGGCGGGACGATGGGCTGCGTGGCGGGGGTCTCAATCTTGGGCTCTTCCATGCCCAGGGCCTTGCCTCTCTTGAAGGCCTCGACGGCGCGGGCGGTTGAGGCGGCGATCTCAGCGGCGGGCATGACCTTCAGGCCACGGTCAAAGCCCGCGGTGCGCCCCATGTTGCGCATCGCGCTGGGATCTTCCTCGTCGGCCCCGATCGGCTGCAGCACCGAGATGCCCGCAAACTCGCCGCTGACGGTAAACAGCGGCAGACCGATCCACTCAATTTTGCCGCCGGCGGGGATGATCAGGTTGCGGGGCTTCTTGGTCAGCCCGCCGACTTGCGTGGTAAAGGCCACCAGCGCGCGGTCGTAGTACTTGTTCATGCGGTCCAGGCCCACCAGCGTGTCGCCGACCCCCACAACCCCCACGACCCCCAAAACCCCCACGCCCCCCGCGCCACCCGCGACCCCCGCATCCCCCACATCCTTGCCGGTCGCGCCCTTGGCCAGGTCAACTGCGGCATAGGCCTTGTCGGCGGGCGTGTCGATCTGGACCCACGCCAGCTCCAGCTCGCTGTCGCGCCCGATCAGCTTGGCGTCAACGCCTTCGGTGTCGTCGCCGATGAGCACCTTGATGTTCTTGGCCTGGGCGCGGGCCCGCTGGCGGCCGGGCGAACCGCCCATCTCAAGGTTCGAGACCAGCACCAGGCCCGTGCCGTCGATCATCAGACCGCCGGCCTCGGCCTCCAGCTCGTTCTCGCCACCGGGACCACCCTCAACCGCGAGCACGAACTTGACGGTGACCAACGCGGCGGCACGCTCGGCAATGACCTTGGCGATGCCGTCCTGGGTTGCTACCGGAGGGCGGACGGCGGCGGCCGCTGTTTGGGCGTAGGCGGCGGGCGCGAACAGAAGGCCGGCGCTGAGGGCGGCGGCGGCGAGGAGGCGGGCGGTCATGGTTCTTCCTTCAATGGTTGTTCTTGGTTTGATCGACAGGCGTGTCACGAGAAGGGCCTCGCGAAGCCCCCACCCCCACGCCCCCACCCCCACGCCCCCACGCCGTCACGCCGTCACGCCGTCACCCCCACGCCCCCCACGCCGTCAAGGGACGTCCGTGCGAGGGCCAATCATTGCCGGGGGGGGGCCACAAGTCGCGTGACCGGGCCAACTTTCACGCCAGGCCAGCCGCGAACCGCCGGCGGCACGGGGCGGTGGTCGAGGGCCGGTTGGCCCGCTCGGTTCGGGTTTGGGAGTGGGCGTTACTTTCGCGTGGCGCTTGCGCGCGGCCGCTTGGCACCGCTGCCACCAGCGGCGGCTGCCGGGCCCTTGGCAGCGGATGAGCCCTTGGCAGCGGCTGGGCTCTGGCCGGGCGGGGCCTTCTCGGCAGCGCGGGCCGTGGGTCGCGGGTGCTCGACGGCCTCGGTGGGCGTGAAGCCGCTCTCCATCCCGGGCTCGCCCTGCAACGTCTCAAGGGCCTCGCGCGGGAGGATGAGCCGGTCTTGGGCGTCCTTTGAATAGTGGGTCTCGACGGCCCGGAACTCGCCGTCTTGGTCGATGACCGAGACGATGCCAAACGCCTTCAAGGCCGCTTCGTGCCCGTCGGTAGCGGGCTCGCCGAGCTTGGTGCGGCGGGTCTGCTTGACCAGCGAGATGTCGTCGGTGGGTGATTCCAGGTGCGGGCCGCCGTCGAAGGGGTCAACCCGGTGGTGGTACTTGAAGCCGAGCTTTTCGAGCATGCGTTTGGCGGGGACGGTGTCGGGCCCGACGGTGCCCACTGTGCTGCGGGCCATCGGTGGCAGCAGCGTGAGGTAGATCTCTTCGCGCGGGAAGAGGCTGAGGATGAACTCCTTGGTCTCCTGGCAGAACTTGTCGGCCTCCTCGTAGGTCATGTTGATGAACTGCCGCGTGCAGTTCTCCCAGAACGGGTTGTGCCCGTCGGCGCTGATGGGGCCCATCATCTCGGCCAGCACGCGGTCGCTGAACATGTGGCGGTAGAGGCCCATGTAGTGGAAGCGGACCTGCGCGATCAGACGCCCGAGCTTGAGGCGGTGCCCGCGGAAGCTCGGCTGCATGATCAGCCCGCCGATTTCCGTCGGGCCGCTCTCGTCAAGGTACATCTTGGCGATCGTGTGCGTCACGCCCGTCTGGAGGCTCTGGCTGAACATCTCACGGCGCGAGAGCTGCAGCGAGATGTTCGGCTGCCCCGGCCCGCCCATTTTGGCGATGATCTGGCTGGTCCCGATCACGCCCTGGGTCGCCTGCTCTTCCATCACGAACATGAACAGCGGCGAGCGGCCAGTGAGGCTCTTGAGCCCGCCGGTGAGCGCGCCATTTGAGCCGGCGGCACCGGCGCTGGCGCGGTTCTGCCCGGCGTCTGGGCGCTTGGCCGCGGCCTCAGCCGGCTTCTTGCCCGGGCGTGAACGCCCGCTCTGGGTCTCGTGTGCGAGCATGAAGCACTGGCGGGCCCAAGCAACCTTGGCGTCGATGATCTCTTTGTCCGGCGGCAGGTTGATGAAGTGGACCATCTTGGCCAGCTTCAGCAGCGTCGGGACGTCCTCGGGCTTGGCGCGGCGGATCAGGAACATGGCGGGCCCCTGCGGGATCAGTTGGATCGGTGCTGCGGCGGGTGCGGGCCGCCGAGGGCGACACGGGCCACCGGGCCAGTCTAGGGCCGTCGCTGTTGGGGGCCCTTACTCCGGCCCGATCGCGCGCAGGTTGGTCTCGAAGATTGGTCGGCGTGTGGACCGGGGCCGATGTCGGGGCTCTGATTGCGCATGCACAACCCTGAGGGTGACGGCAACGCGTTCTTCGTCTGTGACTTCTGCCGAAACCATTGGGCCGACGATCGCTCGATGGTCGAGGGGCACAAGGGCGCGCTGATCTGCTCGCAGTGCCTCAGCGTGGCGTTTGCGGCGGTGGTGCACCAGGGCTCGGGGAAGGAGCTGGCCAAGACCTTCTGCACGCTGTGCCTTGAGCATCGCGACCAGCCGCAGTGGGCCAGCCCAACGCACCCGGACGCGCACGCGTGCTTGCGGTGCCTTAAGCAGGCCGCGTCGGTGCTGACGGCTGACCCGGACTTTGGCTGGCAGCGACCGGTGGCACCGGCGGGCGCGATCTCGGCGATCGGGCCTGATGAAGACGATGAGATCGATACGGAGAACGTGTGAGCGAAGCGATTGGCACGCTCGTGCCCGGGTGGCTTGCCGCGGCCCGCGAGCCAAGGGTGGTGGCCGAGCTTGAGCTGATCTTTGCCGAGGCCTCGCGTGCGATTGCGGCGCGCGGGCCGGCGTGCTGGGCGAGTGGGCGCTGCTGCAACTTTGACGCCGCCGGGCACAGGCTGTACGCCACGGGGCTCGAGACGGCGTATTGCCTGCTGCGCGCGGCCGTGCCAAGTCAGGGTGATCTGGCCGCGGCGATCGCGCGCGGGGGTTGCCCGTACCAGGTGCTGAACCTGTGCGGGGCTCACGGGCACAAGCCCATTGGCTGCCGAGTGTACTTTTGCGACCGCTCAGCCCAGGCCTGGCAGCAGGAGCTGTACGAACGCCTGCTTGCTGAGCTGCGCGGGCTGCACGAGCGGCACGCGGTGAGCTATGTCTACGCCGAGTGGCGCGGGCTGCTGAGCGCGTTTGTTGAGGGCCCATCGCTGGCAGACGTGCCGCGTTTTGTTGTGCCGAACGGGGGCGATCGCGGCGGCGCGACGCCGTTGACCGTGCGCGGGCAGTGATCGGGAGCGCGTGCGGCAACACCAGCTTGCGGTCAGACCTTGCGAGCAAGGTGGCAGACGCACACGCCGAAGGTCAGCGGGGTTTGGCGCAGGTCTTTGAACCCCGCGGCGATGATGAGCTTGGCCAGCCCGTCGCGGTCGATGAACGTGTCAACGCTCTTGGGCAGGTACTTGTACGCGCCTGAGCGGTCGCGGCTGATGAGTGTGGCCGTGCGCGGCATGATCCGCTTGGTGTACAGGTCGTTGCCCCAGCGGATCAGCGGGTTGCGCGGGCGGTCAAACTCAAGGATCGCCAAGCGCCCATCCGGTCGCAGCACGCGGAAGAACTCGGCGATGGCCAAGGCCGGGCTCTGCACGTTGCGGATGCCGAAGGCGATCGAGAGCACGTCAAAGCTCGCGTCCGCGAACGGCAGGCGCATGGCGTCACCCTGCAGATACTCGATGCCCCGGTCGCTCGTGCGGGCGCGCTTCGTGCGCGCGATGTCGAGCATCTCGGCGGTGTAGTCAAGGCCCACAACCTTGCCCGCAGGGGCCGAGGGGCGCACGCCCGCGGCGAACAGCCGAGTCAGGTCACCCGTACCGCAGGCCACGTCCAGCACCGCCTCGCCGGGCTTGACGCCCGCGGCACGCACCACGCTGCGGCGCCACGATTGATCGAGCCCGAAGCTGTGCAGCCGGTTGTTCAGGTCGTACGAAGCGCTGATGGCGGCGAACATCTTCCGCACACGCTCTTGCTTCTCGGCGTGCTCGTGCGGGCTGCTGGCCAGGTCGCGGTCGGTCCAAACCGCGGCACCCACGGCATTGAGCGGGGCCGCGCCGGGGGCGAATCCTGCGCGATCAGGGGCTTCTGGCATAGGCAAATGCTATGGCTCCGCTGGCCCAGGCCCGACGGGCGCTTAACCAGTTGCGGCCACGCCTGGGGCGATTACACTATGGGCATGAGCACCGCGCCCTTGAGCCGTCCATCTCGCCGCACGCCAGGCACGCTTGGTCGGGTTTCAGGTTCCGTCTCACGTGTTGTCGTGCGCGGCGTGGTGCTTGCGGCGGCCGTATTTCTTGGCACGGCCGGCGTGAGCGGCTGCGAGACGAACCTCGCCACGGGCCGCTCGCAGTTCATCATCGGCGTCAGCCCGCAGCAAGAGTTGCAGATCGGCGCCGAGGCGGCACCGCAGCTGACCGAAGAGTTTGGCGGCAAGGTGCGAGACCAGCAGCTGCAGCAGTACGTCACGGACGTTGGTCGTGCGTTGGCGGCGACCACCGAGGGCGAGGGCCCGAGGCTGCCGTGGGAGTTCACTCTGCTGGACTCGGGGATTATCAACGCGTTCGCGCTCCCGGGTGGCAAGGTCTTTATCTCGCGCGGGCTGGTGAAGGAGATGACCAGCGAGGCGCAGATGGCCAGCGTGCTGGGGCATGAGATCGGGCACGTGACGGCCCGGCACACCGCCGAGCGGATCAGCCAGGCGAACGTGATCTCGGTGAGCACCGCCGTAGCGGGGACGATCCTGGCCAGCGCCACCGAGGATGACAGCGGGAAGTACGCGGGTATCGCGCTGGCGGTGGGGGGTCAGCTTTTCTCGCTGAAGTTCAGCCGGGATCAAGAGCTTGAGTCTGACGCACTGGGCATGCGGTACATGACCCGCGCGGGGTACAACCCGCGCGGCGCGTACGAGGTCATGCAGATCCTGGCCAAGGCTTCGGGTGGCGGCGGCGGCGGTATCGAGGCCTTTCTGGCCACGCACCCAGACCCGCAGCGCCGGGCCGAGATCATCGCGGAGAAGCTCAACGGCGAGTACAAGAGCACGGTCGGTAACCCCAAGTTCCAGAGCTTTGAGCAGCGCTTCCGCGACCGCATGACCAGCCGCCTGAGCCTGCTGCCAGCGCCGCGGCACGCACCCGAGGCGTACGACCAGCGCGTGTTGGTGCTGGGGGCGAATGGCTCAAGTGGGCTGTGGAATGGAGTGGCTGGCACGATCAGCGCGCACCCCGCGAGCTGGTGCGCCCACTGCGCGGCAGACGCGACGGCGCACGAGACGGCTGAAGTGGTGACGCGGCCCTTCGCGGGATTCTAATTTCTGCGAGCAGGCACGCTCACCGCCCGGCGGCCTTGAGCAGGGCCTTGCAGCGTCTGGGGTCGGGGCCGGCCCGCCAGTCGCCGGCGCGCTTGATGTAAGAGCCGACGATAATCGCGTCGGCGTGCGCGAGCATGGCCCGGACGTTCGCGGGGCTTGTTCCCGACCCGACCCAGACCGGCAGAGCGGTGGCCTCGCTCGCTTGGGCGAGGTCGTCGGGGCTTGTCGGGTCGCCTGTGTGCGCGCCGGTGATAATAACCCCCGAGGCGCCGAAGAATTCCGCAGCGTGGCAGGCCTGCGAGAGGCTTACGTCAGCGGTGATGGCGTGGCTAGCGTGTTTCTTCCTCACGTCACAGACCAGCGCCACGCCCGCCGCGTTGATCAATCGGCGGTAGCGCAGCAGCGGGCCGGCCTCAGCCGTGGCCATCAGCCCCTCGTCTGCCACGTGCGCGAAGGCGAAGTTTTCGCAGCGGACAAACTCGGCCCCGCTGGCGTGCGCGATCGCGACCGCCTCAGCGTTGCCCGTCGCCAGCACCTGCACGCCAAGCGGCAGCCCCGGCACCGCGGCCTTGACCGCTAGTGCGCACGCCGTCATGCACGCGACGACCGCAGGGTCTTGCCGGCCCATGACGTACGGCGCGTCGTGCATGTTCTCAATCAGCAGCGCGTCGAAGCCGGCGCTGGCCAGCACGCGGGCCTCAGCGGCGGCCTGGCGCGCGATCTTCGCGGGGCTCAGCGCCGCGCCGGGCGTGCCCGGCAGGGCGGCAACGTGGATCATCGCGATCAGCGCCTTGGGCGGCAGGCGCAGGGCCGGGACAGGCGCAGGTGAAGATGCGGACATGCGGGGAACGTAGGTTCTGGCTGGCGCGGGCGGGCCAAACTTGGGCGTGGGGGGGCGTGGGGGGCGTGGGCTGGGCGGAATCGCAGGCGCTGATGGGCCATGGCGGGTAGCGGCAGGCGGGTGGCGGCAGGTGGGGAGGTGGGGGGTGGGGGGTGGATGTTGGAGGAAAATCACCCCCGGCGGGGCCCGGTGCCGAAGTTACTATCGAGCATGCCCCTGGCCTGGTTTGATCAGCGTGGTGCCAAGATCATCGCGTCGGCGCTGACCGCGTCGCTGCTGGTGGGCGTTGCCGCGGGCGCGTACTGGGGCAACAGCGAACTGGCGACGAAAGCCGGCCACCTGCGCGGGACGCCCCCGGTGGTCGCCATCGAGTGGCCTCGTTTTGCCGATGGAGCCGACGCGGGCACGTGGCTGCCCCCGAGCCAGCAGCTGCTCCTTTCACGCCTTGCGACCGACGCGATCAGCGATGATCCGCTTGACGCTGGCTCACTGCCGCGTGCGGCCCTCGCCCTCGAAGCCAGCGGCTGGCTTCGCGCCGTCACCAGCATCAAGCGGCACCCGGGCGGGACCGTGACTGTTCGCGGGCGGTGGCGGACGTACTACGCCGTGGTTCGCGTCATCAACACCGACCACCTTGTCTCGGCTCAGGGCGAGCTGCTACCGCTTGAGTACGCGCCCGGGAAGACCGGGCTTCCGGTGATCTTCAGCGCCAGCCAGAATCCGCCGCTCAAGCCCGGCGCGGCGTGGGAGGGCGGCGACGTGCAGGCGGGGATCCGCTTGATCGCCGTGCTGGCCGGGCACGCGCCGATCATGGAGCAGGTCGTGGGCGTCGACGTGGGCCGGTACACCCGCGATCGCACGCTCTCGATTGTGACCAGCTCTGGTGCGCATGTGGTCTGGGGCACGGCTCCGGGTGACTTTGCGCCCGCCGAGGCGAGCCAAGAGCAGAAGCTCCGTCGCCTGCTTGACCTGCGCCAGAGCGCTGAGCACCGCAAGCGGATCGACGCGGGGCACACAAAGATCGATATTTCCAGCCCGCGCGGGATCATGATCGATCAGTCTTCGAGCTTCGCGGGCACGCCGGTGGGCGATCTTGGCCCGGCGAGCAAGGACGAGCCCCGGGTTGACGACCAACGGGCGGGCGGAGGGATTGGCGCGGGTCAAGGCCCGGCTGTGGTGGCGCACGTCGCGCCGAGGATCGATTGAATAAGGTGCTGATATGGAACTGTACATTGACACCGCGAACTTGGCCGAGATCAAAGAAGCCGCGAGCCTGGGCGTGCTCGACGGCGTGACCACCAACCCCAGCCTGATCGCGAAGGAAGGCGTTGACTACGGCAAGCGCCTCGCCGAGATCTGCGAGGTCGTCAAGGGCCCCGTCAGCGCCGAGGTCATCGCGCTGGACTTTGCCGGAATGATGAAGGAGGGCCTGGAGCGCTCCAAGATCGCCCCGAACATCGTCGTTAAGCTCCCGTGCACGGTCGAGGGGCTGCGGGCCTGCAAGGCGATGAGCGACCAGGGCATCCGGACGAACTTGACGCTCTGCTTCCAGCCGTTGCAAGCGCTGATGGTCGCCAAGGCCGGCGCGTTCCTCGTGTCGCCGTTCATCGGTCGGCTTGACGATGTGGCCGAGGACGGCATGGTGCTGATCCAGCAGATCAGGCAGATCTTCGACAACTACGGGCTCAAGACCAAGGTGCTCGCCGCCAGCGTGCGGCACCCCAAGCACATGGTCGAGTGCGCAATGGCCGGGGCCGACGTGGCAACGGTGCCGATGAGCGTCATCAAGCAGATGATGCAGCACCCGCTGACCGACTCGGGGATCAAGAAGTTCCTCGAAGACTACAAGAAGGCCTTCGGGGGCTGACGCGTGGCGGCTGAAGAGTTGCGGCGGAAGCGTGGCGGTTAGAGCCTGATCGGGCTGACGCAGCGCGATGGGACGGACGCGCGCCCAGTTCGCCGGAAAGGTCGCAGGAGAGGTCGCCTGAGAGGTCGGCAGCCAGTTCGTGAGCTAAATCTCCGTCAGCACCAGCGCCGCAATCGAAGCGATGCAGGCGACCGCCACGCTGAATTTCAGCCGGGACGCCGCACGGTCGATGGGCACCGCGTCCAGCGCTGTGCCTGGCAGGGCTTTGATCCGCGCTACACGGTGCGCGATCGAGCCGTGGCGGAACCCAAACCGCCGCGGGTCTGTCCCGTTGGCGCTGGCGACCGCCAAGAGCGCCCCGGCCATGGCGCTGCTGGCACTTACAGACAGCGTCAGTGTGCCGGCGCCGGGCGCGGCGCCGCCGGTAATCGAGTCGAGCAGCCCAACCTCTGTGAGCGCGCCCCGCGCTTGCTCGCGCTGGCTGAGCGCGCGCACAGCAAACGCGTCGGCCTGCCACTCAAAGCGCCGGCTGACAAATCCGAACGCCGCAATCGCGCACGCCACTGACGCCACGCCCGAGAGAAGCTGGAACTCAGGCCCGAGCTGCTCGAAGCGCACGCCTACGAGCAGGCCGACACCCTGGGCGGCAATCAGCGGCAGGCTTGACGCCGCAAACAGCGTTGCCGCGAGCCATGGGATGTGCCGCAGCTTGACGTGCGCCAGCTCGTGGGCCATGACCGCGAGCACCATCGGCCTAGGCAGGCGCTCGAGCAGCGCGTCAGTCAGCAGGATGTACCGGAACCGGCCCAGGACGCCGAGCACCGCGCCGTTGAGCGTGGTGCCTCCGGTTTGCCAGATCAGCACCTGCGCCACGCCGACGCGCTGCTCACGCGCGAGCGCCAGCAGGTCTTCACTCAGCGGCGGCTCGACGGGCAGGCCATAGAGCAGCTCAGAGCCGGTGGATGGCGCAAGAGTCGCGTTGTGCGCACGTGTGAGCGGTGTTGTGCGCCACAGGCGGCGGATGATCGCCGGTGCGCACGCGACGACCACCAGCGCCGCGCCAACGTGTAGAGTCAGCAGCAGCCCGGGGCCGTACCCGCTGGTGGCCAGCCATCGGCCAAGGTCGGCGCCGAGTGTCAGCGTCGTGCTCAGCGGCTCGCCAACTTGAGCCCTCCGCGCGAGAGCTACGAGCATGTCCACGCCGCGGTCGAGCGATTCGCTTATGGTCCAGAGCAGGCCCATCGGCACCAGCAGCAGCAGAAGTTGGTGGCGCGTTTGCTGCGAGACGAACCCCGCGCGCGTCGGGATCGGGTGCACCGGCAGGCCCTGCTCAACCTGGCGGAAGATCACCGCCTCGCGCAAGCGCCGCTGGATCGGGTAGCTCAGCGCCCACGTGCCGATAGTCAGCACCAGCAGCGGCGACACGGCGAGGGCTTCATCAACGACGATCAAGTCGCCCGTGACGGAGCGGACAATCGTGAGCCACCCGCCCATCAGCGTCGCGGCGCACAGGCCAAACGTGCACGTCAGCGTGGCCAGCGCGGTCAGGCGGTCAAGCGTCCGTAACGACCGCAGCGAGCCGGTCCGCCCGATGTGCCTATCGGCACGCCATGACGCCGCGAACAGCACGCCGAGCCACCCAAGGGGCAGCGCGATCGCCAGACTCAGCGTTAGCAACGTGGGCAGGGCCTGACCCAGTGACGCTGCGGCCTGCCGCGAGAGCAGGATCGAGGCGAACAGCGCAATCAGGCAGGCGTGCAGCACGGTGTGGTGTCGAGGCGTGGCGGCCTGAAGAGGCGGGCGTTAGCGGTTGGTCGAATCGTGCGGATTGAGGCGTGGGGCAAGAGGCGTGGGGTGCGAGGCGTGGTGGATGCGGTGGCCGTGGCTGCGGCTCCTGCGCACGCTCTACCGAGACGCCCCGGCTTGCAGCACGCCCAGGTCGATGTTCACGCCCGTCGGGAACAGCGCGTCAACGTTCAGCTTGCCCTCGGACACCGGCGTGAAGATCAGGCACACCCGCCCGTGTCTCGCGGCATACTCCGCGTCGCCCGGGCTCGGGCCCGCGTACCTCGCGTTGCGGACGCGCTGGGCGTGGAAGTGGTAGTGCGCCAGTGACAGCGCGCTGGCCTCGATCATCTGCTTGCTGGCCACAAATCGCAGGTCGCCCGACCGCTGCCCGCCCGCGGGCGAGAAGGCCCTGGCCGACCACGCGCCCCCGTCGCGAATCAGGATCCCCCCGTGCTCGGTCGAGGTGTCCTCCATATCGCCCTTGGCCTGCTTCCACAGCTCGTCGGCAAGGCCCTTGGTGGCCAGCGCATCGTCGATCACCAGCAGGGCTAGAAGGTCGGGCGTGCTGAGCCGTGCTTTGTTGTCGTCGAAGCGCTCGCTACCAGCGCCGGTCTCACCGAAGCCCTCGGGCTGGCGCTCGTAGCGGTCGCGCGGGCGCAGGCGTGCTTGCAGGAGTGTCTCAAGCTCAGCCCTGCTGGCGTTCAGTCGTGCGGGGCTGGTCGCCAGAGTGAACCGCGCGGGCTCAACGTGCCGCAGCGCCCACCCGGATCTAAGCGTCTCGCCACGGGCCGCGACCGCCGCGAGGGCCTGCGCCCACCAGAGCTCGCTTGAGCTCTCGGCATCACCCCGCGCGGCCTGCCCCTGCTCACGCATCGTGCTGACCCACGAGAGCTGCTCACCCGTAAGTGGCAGCGCGCCCAAGTCGCTAAACGTCTGCCGCAGGTTGTCGGCGCTACTGCTCTTAGACGCAGCGCCGCCCGGGCTTGAGGCCAATTGCTGGGCCAAGGCCGCACGCTGCGAACCGTCCGCGTCGATGCGGCTCATGACCTCCCACGCGGCTTCGCGGGCCCGCCGAGCACGCTCAAGGTTTTGCCCGGTGCCGGTGGGCTCGGTGGCGAAGAGGTCAAAGGCCGCATCGACGATCGGCTTGCCCGTCAGCGCGGCGATCGCTGTCGACTCGGCCCGCTGCGTGTCAGGGATCACCGACTGCTGGCGCGCGAGCGCCCGCATGAGCGCGGGCACCAGCTCGCGCCATTGCCGCTGCGTCGCCAGCGTTGCCACGTGCGTGACCACCGGGTAGTCGGGCTCAACGGCCACCAGCAGCACAAGCATCGCCCGCGTGTCGGCGTTCTCAGTGTCCGTGGCGTCCTCGGTCAGCAGCTCGATGGCCCGGACCCGCGCGTGCTGCCCCGTCGAGGCCTGCCAGGCGATCTGCTTGATCGCCTCGCGCCGCTGCACAGGGGCCTGGCCGGGCGCGTTCCAGACGCGATCAACCAGCTCACGCTGGCCCTGAGAGTTCAGGTCTGCGGCGCGCGTGCCGGGCGTCCCGCGCTGACTCTCTCGCAGCGTGCTCGCGGCCGCGGCGGCGGTAATCTCAGTGGGCTCGCCCGCCGTTGCGTTCCTGCGATCAGACCCGCCACACGCGCACAGCCCGGCAGTGATGGCGAGTGACATTGCCGCCAACGCAGGTGTTGTGCGGCGCATCGGCCAGAGCCGCCCGGCTCGCACAGCGGTCGGCGTCAAGAGGTGCACGATGGTCACCGGCGTGGACAACTGCGTTTCAAGGCCGCGGGGGCGTGGCATGGCCGATCGTACCGCGACGGGCAACCGCGCGCTGTCGCCACCGATTATGCCGCCAGCTGCACCCTGTGGTCCGCCCGCTGGCTCCACGGCACCGCCACGATGTCGTACTGCTTCAGCGCATCGACAACCTCGCCCGGAATCTTCGCTTCCGAATCGTTGAGCATCGTGTACATCTGCGAGTCGGTCGCGCGGCTCTCCCGCACATCGTTCCACGCAGCGATCGCAATGAGTGCCGTGTCTTTGCCTGGCTGGTTTATGGCCTTTATCAACCGCTCCGGAGCTCTCGCCGACTTGGGCAACGCGAAATCAAACTTGTGCTGAAAGCCCTTGCCGATTAGCTGAAAGTCGGGGAACGCGTGCGCTCCGATGCTTTCCAGATAGGCCGCGACATCCTCAAGGAACAGGCTCTTGACGTGGCTCTGGGCCGTGGCGAAGAGGTCACCCACGGCGAGCATGGCCTGAATCAGCGCGTGTTTCCGCTGTGGGAAGTCGCCGTTGTGTGACACGGCGAGCAGTTCATCGCCGTCACGCTGCACGCCAAAGCCGTTGAGGACCGACGCGAGCAGCCGCTTGCGATGCTCGGAGTCAAGCGTGCAGCCGCTCTGACGAAGGTCAGAAATTACGTAGCCGTCATCGGAAAGCAGCGTGCGGCCGCCCTCCTGCCGAACGTAGATCTGAATGTGGTCGTTGTGCCGGTCAAGAAACGGCGTGGTCACTTCGTACGCATCGCCGACCTGAACCTCGGAGATAGATTCCCGCAGCCAGCGGGTGTAATCGTCGATCAGTGACTTGATGCTCTTGTTCATCGGTTACTGAAACGGATACTGAATTGTCGGCACTTCCTGCACGCCGCAATGAGTCATGAACTCACGGAGCGCAAGCACGAGGTCCGTGGTTTCCTTCAAGCCAACGATATTCGCGGGGACGGCCCAGCGGTCTTCGTAGCCTTCGACATAGAGGTGGTAGTGCGGGCACGAAACGGTGACCCCGTTGTAAGGCGCGAGCATCGGCAGCGGCGGGTTCGTCACGGTCGGGTTGGTGTGTGGCGGACCATCGATGTCAAGCCTCGCCAAGACATCGACGACCCTGTGTACCGCTCCAGATACGTGCATTTGGTGAGCTTGATCCTGCCACGCCGGTTCGCGTCGATCAAAAAAGCCGTCCGACCATCCAGCGATTCGAGCGCGAACGTCATCCCCCGCCCGCACTGGGCATGGCAAACTTTGTCCGCGCGGGCTTGGTCAGCCGCTTGGGCATTATTCGCAGCAAGTCGGCCTCGGATTGGAGGAGGGGCGCAGACATTGACCGCGTAAGGATAACAGCCCACGGCCAGCTCAGAGGCCCGTGAGCCACACCCGGCGTATCATCCCCCATGGCCGCGGGAAAGACGACCACACTGACAACCATCGGCGGCGTGCGGGCCAGCAAGGCCGCTGCGGATGGTGCAACGACCGTGAGCCCTCGTGGTGAGCCGTCCGCGTCCAGCGTCGTGGTCGAGCGCGTTGAGCATGTGTTGAGCCTGATTCGCCCTGCCGTGCAGTCTGACGGCGGCGATCTGGAGCTGATCGAGGTCACCGGCACCGGCGTGGTCCGCATCCGCCTGCACGGGGCCTGCGTCGGCTGTCCGTCCAGCACCATCACGCTCAAGGCGGGCATCGAGCGCAACCTACGGCAGCACGTGCCAGAGGTCCGGTCGGTTGAAGCGGTTGAATGATCGATCGGTTTCTGCGGTGCCCAGAGCGGTGCCCAGAGCGATGAGCGCGCAGGCCCGGTAATGGGGCCCGGCAGTGGGGGCCAGCAGTAAAAGTTGTCGTCGCGCTCAGGCCGCGGATTGCTTGGGCATAAAGACCCGCAAGATGTTGCTGCCCGCACGCTGCGCGCTAGCTAGCGCCCGGCCCGCGGTGTCCATCACAGAGTCAAGGTTGCTAAAGCGGTCCCTTGTGGTGTTGTCCAGCGTCAGCAGCCCGGCAGAGACGGTCAATACCAGGTCGACTGCCAGCAGACCCACCGGCTTGACGCTCATCGTCGTTGCGGCGCAGTTGAGCTTGAACTGCTCGACTAGCCGCGTCGCCGCCAAGCGGTCAGCGCCGATCAGCAGCACCCCGAACTGCCCGCGTTCCAGCGCGCAGATCACTGCGTTGGCCGAGCTCACGTGCTTCTTAAGCGCGTCGGCGAAGCGGACGAGCACCTCGTTGGCGTAAGGCTCGCCCTGGCTCTCTTCCATACCCGCAAACTCGTCAATGCTCAGCAGTGCCACGGAGTAAGGCCCGCCGCCGGCGGCGAACTGCTCGATGACCGCCACTATGTTCTGGCTGAACACGACCCGACCGGCCATCCCCGCGATCGCCCCGCCAGTCCCCTCGGCACCCGCAGGCATTCCGTCGGCGGCGCTGGCCTGATCGCAGGGCGCGTCGTTGAGCGGGACGGTGATGGCCAGGAGCTGCTTGTTCGCCGTCGCCCGGACACTCTCGGGATCATTGAAGGCGGCCGTCTTGAGGTCCAACAGCTTGGCGACCTCCTTGGCCCCAACGGTGATCTTTTTCATCAGCTCGTCGGCGCGGCCCGGGGCGATCTGGAACCACTCCTGGGCCCGCGCGTAGTACTTCTTGAGCACCAGCGCCGGCTCGGGGGTGATGAGCATGTCGGCGGCGATGTTGCCCAGTCCAACTGCGCGAGCCAGCTCGATGTAGTCTTGCGGCGCGCCCTGTGGACGCTCATGAAACTTGATGGGCATCGCCAGCTCGGGCGGAAGCTTCCAACGCCCCACCAGCATGGCCCCGACCTCGGGGTGCGAGAGCTCAAAGGCCGCCATCTCTTCTTTTACCAGCGAGCGGTGGTCGTCGCCGGCCCTCTCTAGAACCTCAACGTACTCGCCCTGCAGCGCTTCGTACAGCGCGATCATGCCCACGTCCTGCAGCAGGCCGGCCAGGAAGCACTCTTCCTCGTACCCGATCTTTGTGTCGTGCGCGATGCACTTGGCCGCCACGCCCGAGAGCAGGCAGCGCCGCCAATACGTCGGGAAGTCAAACGCCGCCTGCGAACGACCTAGCGTGCTGACCAGCGAGAAACCTAGCGCCAGCGTTTTGACCGCCGACAGTCCCAGCATCACGATCGCCTGGTTGATGGTCGTGCACGGCTTGCTCAGCCCGTAGAACGAGCTGTTGACCGTCTTAAGCACCTTGCTCGCCAGCCCCTGATCGTTGGAGATCACTTCGGCGATCTCACGCATCGACGTGCTGGGCGAGCCGGTCAGCTCGATGACCCGCATAGCCACAGCGGGGAGGCTGGGGAGCCTCTCGCAGCGGAGCACGCGTTCGAGCACTTCTGGGTTCATGAGCTGGGCCGTTGCCTAATGGCCCAGAGGTATGGATCGTCGCGTCAGTCGCGGTACTTCACCCGACCCGCCAACTTCCTGCGCCAGGAACCACCAATTTGGGCAGCAGGGTTCGGAGGCTGCTCGGGGCAGACCCCAGCAAATGGCAGATATAGGACGCAAGGAAGGCGTTTGCGCGGTCGATGTCTCGTCCTTGAACGCCCGAGAACGAAACCTGCATCGAGTCAGGATGGGCCACGGCGCGGATCGCCTCGATGGTCGCGGCCCGGACCGGCCACAAATCTGTGCCGCCGCGCGGCCGGCCAGCCCCCACGCCTTCGACGAGCTCGCCAAGCTCTGGTGAGAACGCCAGCACCAAGCCCGCTTTGTGGCCCTCGGGTGCCCCGCGCGGCGCCGCATCCAACCCCGGCCTAAACCCGCACCACAGCAGCAGTTGGTGCTGAAACCGCAGCAGCGCCAGCGGGAGACTTCCAGGGTCGCTCAGGGCCCGCAGTAGCACCAGCAGCGCGTCAAAGAGCTCTGGATGGGCGTCGTGGTCATGCACCATCCGCTGCAGGCATTCGGCGGCGTACGCACCGGCGTAGTAAACCTCCAGGTGCGTGCGCAGCGCGGGAAAGGTCTCCTGCAGGTCCCATTCGACCAGCAGGTGTAAGTCGGTCTCGGTTTTGAGAATGAAAGTGGCCTCGCCCCGGGTCAAAAGCTCTACTCCACCCGAGTAAGGGGTGCCGGGGCGCCTGCTGCCTTTGGCCAGGGCGCGGAGGATGCCGTGGGTGCGTGTGAACAGCGCCAGGGTTTGGCTGGTCTCAGACCAATCCCAGTGACGGAGGCAGACCGCCTGATCGCTGGTGCGCGACACGCGCTGAGCGTAGCGTTGGCGATGCACCTGAGCCTTCTGGACCGCGTGATTGAGCGGAGTGAGACGCACATCGTGACGGTCAAGGGCGTGTCGAGCGCCGAAGAGTATCTGCAGGACCACTTCCCCGATTTTCCGGTGCTGCCGGGGGTCTTTATGATCGAGGCAATGGTCGCTGCGGCCCGCGAGCTGGTGGGCGAGCCGCGCCTGGTGCTCGGCTCGGTCCGGGCGGTCAAGTACGGGCGGTTTGTCCGCCCTGGCGAGACCCTCGTGGTTCGGGTTTCGCTGCTGAAGCGCGACGGGGCCAGCGTTGAGTTCAAGGGCGAGGCGGGCGTGCGCGGGGCCAATGGCGCGATGATCGAGGGGGCGACGGCGGTCTCGGGACGCTTCGTCTTGCGCCCGCTGACGGTGTGATCTGGTGACAAACGCGGGCAAGGCTGACTTGGTGTCTAGTGACGGCTAACATGGGCGCGGCTACGCCTCCCGGGGGCGTATCCAGGCGGGATCCCTCTCCGACCACGAGGGTGATTCCCAGGTTTGCCCGGCACCCACCCCCCAGCACGGTCGGAAGAGCACACATGACGCGCGATGAGATCTTGGGCAAGGTTCGGCAGGTGTTGGTCGATGCGCTCGCGGTTGACGACGACGAGGTGACGCCCACGGCGTCTCTGGTGCGTGACCTGGGCGCTGAGTCGATCGACTTTCTCGACATCGTCTTCCAGCTTGAGCAGGCCTTTGGGTTCAAGATCGCCAAGGGCGAGCTGTTCCCCGAGGGCGTCGGCCAGAACCCTCAGTTTGTGCAAGAGGGCAAGGTGACGTCCGAGGGGATTGCGACGCTGAAGCAGCGGTTGCCGCACGTTGACTTCGCGGACTTTGAGAAGGACCCGAAGGTTGGCAAGGTTGCGGAGCTGTTCACGGTGGACACGCTGGTGAACTTCGTCTCGATGAAGCTCGACAAGTAGCGCTGCTGCGAGGTACGCTCGGCCATGCGGTGGATGTGGATCGACAGGGTGGTTGAGCTGGTGCCCAAGCACAAGCTTGTGGCGGTCAAGAACGTTTCGCTGGCTGAGGATCACTTGCACCAGCACTTCGCGGCTGACGCGGCGCGGGGCCTGGCGGCGCTGCCGGTGATGCCCGCGTGCTTGATCATCGAGGGGATGGCGCAGACCGCGGGTGTGCTGGTGGGGCACGCCGAGGGCTTCGCGTACAACGTGGTGCTGGCGAAGATCAACCGGGCAGAGCTAACGCGCGAGGCGACGCCGGGGTGCACGCTTCGGTACACGGCGGTGATCGAGCGGATGGACGAGCTTGGCGCGTCGGTGAAGGGGAGCGTTGATCTTCTGGACCACGCCCGCGCGCACCGCGAGGGCGCAGGGTGGGAGCCGGTGGGGACCATCGAGCTGATGTTCAGCCACCTGGACAACAGCCAGGGCGGGGCTGGGCGGGCCGGTGAAGACTTCCCGGCCCACAACTTTGTCTTTGGCGAGGGCTTCAAGACGCTGCTGCGATCCAGCGGCTTTTGAGCCAGCAACGACCGGCCTTAGCGCGAAGGCCTAGTGTGCGTGCATGGCCCGATTGATGCCCGTTCCGGACGACCTTGCTCCCGTGCAGACGGTGCTGGCGGGTGCGATGCAGCGTGTGGAAGCTGAGGTGGCGCGGGCCTTGGCCAGTGACCTGCCGCCGGTATCTCGCCTGGCCGAGCATGTTGGTCGGTACCACGGCAAGATGGTCCGGCCCATGCTGGTGGCGCTGTTTGGTTTGGCGCGTGGGGGGCAGCCTGGCGGGGGCCAGCTTGGCGGGGGCCAGGCGGCGGTGCCGCTGGAAGTTTCAGGCGGGCTCGTCACGTTGGGCGCGGTAGTTGAGATGGTCCACTTGGCCACGCTGGTACACGACGATGTGCTGGACGAGGCTGACGAGCGGCGAAGGACGGTGACGGTGAATCGGCTGGTCGGCAACGAGGCCGCGGTGATGCTGGGCGACTATCTCTTTAGTGCCGCGTATCGGCTTTGTGGCGAGCTTGGTGATCCGCACGCGACGGTGCGGATCGGCCAGACCGGCATGACGCTGTGCGCCGGCGAGCTGTTGCAGCTGCACAACCGGGGTAATTTCTCGCTGGACGAGGCGACCTACTTCACGTTGGTTGACCGCAAGACCGCCAGCCTCATCAGCGTCTCGTGTGAGCTTGGTGCGCTGGCCGGGGGCGCGAGCCCGGCGCAGGTGGCGGCGGCGGCGCGGTTTGGCTCTTTGGTTGGCGCCGCGTTTCAGGTTCAAGATGATCTGCTGGACCTTGCCGGCGACCAGGGCGTGGTGGGCAAGACGCTGGGCAAGGACGCGGAGAAGGGCAAGCTGACGCTGCCGGTGATCCACCACTTGGCCAGCGCGAGCGCCGAGGCGCGGGTGCGAACGCTGGCACTGCTGAGCGCCACGGCCCGCGCAGAGCACGGCGACCGTCGCGAGCTGGCAGCACTGCTGGCTTCGACGGGCTCGATTGAGTATGCCCAGGGCCGTGCGCGGGGGATGGTCGCCGAGGCGACCGCGCAGCTCGACGCTTTCCCTGATGGCCCGGCGCGGCGGATGCTCTCGACGCTGGCGGCAGCGGTGGTCGAGCGTGGGTTCTGACACCATCAGTGGGGGGCTGGATCACGAAGTATTTGCGGCTTGGGTCAGTGCTGTACGCGCGCATGCACGGGCCGATCGAGTCGCCCCTGCCTCCGGTAGCCAATGAGAAAGGCACTGATGGACGCCGGTCCACCGGTGCCTCGAAGTGCCACGTGCGTAGCCTCGGGGATCAAGACCTGAGTATCTTGATCACCGCCCATACGCCTGAGGCCAAAAGCGCAAATGTCACAATCAACACGAGGGAGATTGCCACGGTCGACGACGCTCCCGCCGAAACGGCCAACTGCAAGGCTGCGACACCACCCGCGCCGACGGTCAAGGGGACGATCGCAGCACGAAGCATGCGGTACGATCGTCCCCAGTAGGAGGGTTCCAAGTCCAGCTCCTTGCGAGACGCTTACGGACCCAAGAGACAGCGCTTGTAGGACTCGGAAGCGATGTTCCACAGCTCAGTCACGCTGATGACCACAAGAGTGGCACAGAACGCGAGCGCCACCTTGTAGCCGACCCAGATGAGCGCCGCGCAGGCCGCGGCCTTCAGCCACAGAAGCGGGATCAACGCCATCCCCTGGCAGACAATGATGGCGGCCAGGAAGGCAGCGCCTGCTGCTGCCAGGCATGCGGTCAAGGACAGCAATCTGGCCTTGATGGCGAACGCCGCATCGTCCAGTGCTCGCCCGATACACGCGTTGTGGCGAGGATTAATGGGATCGACGAAGGCCAAGAGGATACCGAGCGCCGCCGTGTTGCCGGCCGACGCGGTCTGCGCCAGGGTCATGAGTGCCGTGTTGGCCAGGCCGAACACCTTGACCGCTGTAATGCGCGTGCCGCCGACTGTTGCGCTCACGGCATGGTATTGCACATCGACCGAGCCGGAGGGCCCACTAATGGTTCCAAGGCCCACAGCATGAAACGCCTGCAGTGCCGAGTCTGCCATTTCGAGTTTGTGACCGTTGCTGATCACCGGCGTCAGCTTCACCGTGCGGCCGCACGCCGCAAGCCCCGCTGAGAGCGCGGAGTCCTCGAGGTCGCCGGCGAAGTTGAAGGTTGCGGAGATCTGACTGGTGTCCAGGCCCAGTTGAGCGGCGAGCTCGTTCTGAAAGTGCCAATCATCACAGAACGTAGCCTGGGTGCTTGCGGGCTCTCCCCCTGCAAATTCCGTCGGGCATTCGGACATGGCAGACGCGATTCGGGGACAGAGACTCGTGATCAGCAGGAGAGCGAGGCATGCCGAGAAGACACGTCCCAGGAAACCCATAGTGAAACCACGCATGAGGAACACTCCTTTCAAGAACCCACACGATATGGCGTGAAGCTTATCAGGAAAACAGAGGGGACCTCTGAACAACCCGCCCGAATCCCCAAGAATCAAAAAACCGCCGAGC
>JAJOLK010000050.1 GCA_021173225.1 Phycisphaerales bacterium PN19_bin_20
CCGCAGGCCTATCAAAAGTACTGGCTCGAGTTACTGGGCCAAACCGGGGGGCCAGTGCGACGCCCGCTGCTAAACCTTAGCGAAAACGACCGGACGCGCGTGCGCGAAGCCTTTGCTACGAGCGGCCTGATCGGCTCGAAGGCGAAAGCCGAAACCATTTCGTCACCGCCAAGGATGCATTAAATGTCAAGTTACGGACCACCGCTAAATTTCTTGCAATGGGTCGCGGACCACGCGGAACAGCTTAAGCCTCCTGTCGGAAATCTGCAGGTCTGGAAGGACGCCGACATCATCGTGACAGTGGTGGGTGGACCGAATCAGAGGACTGATTTTCATGACGATCCGTTGGATGGTTGGCGACAATTACCTTGGCCGGTCGACGACAACTATCTTGGCCGGTTTGACTCCATTGCCGGGCAGGTCCTGGAGGCGGGTTATGGTGAGCCGATCAAACACCAACGAAGGCTCATGTTTTGCCCGGCAAAAAGATCACGGACCACCAAGTGCAGAAGTACAAACAACACCGCCTCAAGCTCAACCAGGTCGCTGCCGCGGCCAAGGCTGGCCTGAGCGAACGCAGCGCGCGGCGCATCGAAATCAGTGAGGCTTTGCCCTCGCAGCGCGAATCCCGGGCTTGGCGCACCCGCACCGACCCGCTGACAGCGGTATGGGACAGTGAGGTCGTGCCCCTGCTCGAATCCGACGGCGCGCTCAACGCCGTCACACTGCTGGAGGAGTTGCAGCGTCGCTACCCCGGCGACTACGACACAACCGTGCTGCGCACACTGCAGCGGCGCGTGCGCCAGTGGCGCGCCGTGTATGGCCCTGAGCGCGAGGTCTACTTCGCGCAGGAGCACCCGCCCGGACGGCTGGGCCTGTCGGACTTCACCGTCTGCGACGAACTCGGGGTGATCATTGACGAGGTCGCCTTCCCGCATCGGATCTACCAGTTCGCGCTAGCCCACTCGGGTTGGCGCCATGCGGTGGTGATGGAGGGCGGGGAGAGCTTCGTGGCGCTCTCTGCGGGGCTGCAATCGGCCCTGTGGCGCCTGGGCGGCGTGCCCGAGGAACACCGCACCGACAGCCTGTCGGCGGCCTTCAACAACCTGGCCGAGGAGCAGGAGCTCACCGTGCGGTACGCCGCACTGTGCCAGCACTACGGCATGCGGGCGAGCCGCTGCAACCCGGGCCAGTCGCAGGAGAACGGCTCCATTGAGTCACGCCACGACTCGCTCAAGACGGCGCTGGACCAGGCGCTGCGCCTGCGCGGTTCGCGCCACTTCGACGAGCGCGCCCACTACGATGCGCTGGTGGAGAAGATCGTCGGGCGGATGAACGTCCGCGTGGCCGTGCGTCTAGCCGTGGAGCGAGCCATGTTGCGCACGCTGCCGGCGCGGCGCACAGCCGAGTTCGAGGAGGTGCCGGCACGGGTGAGCAAATACGCCATCTTTACCGTACGCGGGGCGCAGTACAGCGCGCCCAGCCAGCTCATCGGGCAACGCCTGACGGTGCGCCTGTACAGCGAGCACATCGAATGCTGGCTGGGCGGCACGCGGGTGTTGGAGCGAGCGCGGCTGAACCACTGTGACGGCCAGCGCCACCCGCGCGACATCGACTACCGCCACTTGATCGGGGCGCTCAAACGCAAGCCCGGCGCCTTCGCGCGCTGGGTGCTGCGAGACGCGATGTTTCCGCGCCCGGTGTACCGCCAGACCTGGGAGAGGCTGGCAGTGCAGCTGAGCGAGCGCGAGGCGTGCAAGACCATCGTGGGGCTGCTGGTGCTGGCCGCCGAGGGCCACGAGGCGCAGCTGGCCATCGAGCTGGAGCAACTCATCGAACTCGACCAGTTGCCCGACCTTGTGGCGCTCAGTGCGCTGCTGGCGCCGCGTCCAGGCGTGCTGCCCGTCGTCACCGTGGATCTGCCAGGGCTGGCCGGCTTCGACGCCTTGCTGGGAGAGCAGCCATGAGCGCGGCCACGAGTTTGGCCACAAGTGCGCGCCTGGGCGTGATGCTCACCGAGCTGCGCCTGCCCACGATGAAGCGACTGGTACCCGAGGTGTGCGTACAGTCCGACCACGAGGGCTGGCCGGGCCAGCAGTTGGTGGAGACGTTGCTGGAGCACGAGATGCACGAGCGCGAGGTGCGCCGTATCGAGCGCCACCGCATCGAGTCAAACTTGAGCCCGGACAAGCGGCTGTCGAGCTTTGACTTCGCCGCCGTGCCCTGTGTCTCCAAGGCGCAGGTGATGGCGCTGGCCCAAGGCCACGAGTGGCTGCAGCGCGGTGCCAACGTCCTGCTGTTTGGACCGCCGGGCGTAGGCAAGAGCCATCTGATTGCCGGGCTCGGGCATGCGTTGATCGACGCCGGGTGCAGGGTGCTGTTCACGCGTTGCTCCGAACTGGTGCAACGCCTGCAGGCGGCCCGGCGGGACCTGCGCTTGGCACACGAACTGGCCAAGCTTGATCGCTTCGATTTGTTGGTCCTGGACGATCTGAGCTACGTTCGGCGCGACCAGGCTGAGACCAGCGTGTTGTTCGAGCTGATCTGCGAGCGCTACGAGCGCAAGAGCATCGCCATCACGGCCAACACGCCGTTCTCGCAATGGGGCGAGGTGTTCGTGGACGCCGCGATGACGGTGGCCGCAGTGGATCGGCTTGCGCACCACGCCACGATCCTGGAGATGAACGTCGCAAGCTACCGGCTTCGGGCCGCACAGGAGGCAAAGGCTCCGGCGCGCCGGGCGAAACCGGCGACAACTATCGGGGCTGCCGCTTGAAGCACGCCCGCCCGCCGTGCACAAGCCACCTGCCCACAGGACGGGGCCTGTGGACAGCCCCTGGCGGGGTGCGTGGCTTGCCCACCGCTCCCCGACTTGGAGCCTACGGCCTGACGCGCTTCGCTTGCCAAACAGCCATTGAAAAGGAGGGTAAAGACAAGACAGAAAAACCACGCTGACTACCCAAATATCCCCCCACCTCCACCGGCCAGGATAATTGACGTCGGGCGGTCAGGATAGTTGACGCGGACCAGACGTACGCCCGCGCGCCGGCTCCAAACCCTGCTGCTCAGTGTGTCACAAGCCA
>JAJOLK010000005.1:0-152652 GCA_021173225.1 Phycisphaerales bacterium PN19_bin_20
AGCTGGACCTGCGCATGTCGACGCTGCCGACGAACTACGGCGAGAAGGTCGTGATGCGCATCTTGGACACCAAGAGCATCAACGTCTCGCTGGACAACCTGGGCTTCGAGGGCGACATGCGGCAAATGTGGCAGAACGCCATCGAGGCCCCGCACGGGATCGTGCTGGTCACGGGCCCGACCGGCTCGGGCAAGACCACCACGCTCTACTCGTCGCTCAATGGCCTCGACAAAAACGCGATGAACATCTCGACGGTTGAAGACCCCGTCGAGTATCACCTTGAGGGGATCACCCAGTGCCAGACCCACGAAAAGATCGGGATGACCTTCGCCAAGGCGCTTAAGGCCTTGCTGCGGCAGGACCCCGACGTGGTGCTGCTGGGCGAGATTCGTGACATGGAGACGGCGGTGACGGCCGTGCAGGCCGCGCTGACGGGCCACCTGGTGCTCAGCACGCTGCACACCAACGACGCGCCATCGACGATTACCCGGCTGGTGAACATCGGGATCGAGCCGTTCCTGGTCGGCGCGGCGCTCAACGCGGTGCTGGCGCAGCGGCTGGTGCGGCGTCTTTGCAACACGTGCAAGGGCCAGTCAGCGCCCAATGAGAGCATGGCGGACTTCCTGTCGATCCAGGGGCTTCCGACGGACCAGATCTGGACGCCCAAGGGCTGCGAGAAGTGCCGCAAGACCGGGTACTCTGGGCGCGTGGGTCTGTATGAGCTTCTGCTGGTTGATGACCAGCTGCGCGACACCATCGCACGGAACCCGAACGTCTCAGAGCTGCGGCGGCTGTGTACCGAGCGGGGCATGGTGAACCTGCGGGCCGACGGGCTGAAGAAGGCCGTTCGCGGTATGACCAGCGTCGAAGAGGTGCTGCGGATCACCGAGAGCACGATCTAAGCGGGCCAACGTCATCCAATGCCTCACCCGCACCCGCGGGCCACTCGCGCTCGTATGGACCAGCCGCCGAGGGGCTCCGTCAGCGCAGCCAGCGGCCCCAACTGGCTCGGTAAGCGTTTGTGCACCCCCACGGCGTGAGCCAGCGGAATCGACCGGCGGCATCGGCCGGCCAACAATCCAAGCCCCCAGCCTCAGCCTCAGCGCGTCGGCCCCTCGGCGTGCCGGCCCCTTCTACCACAGGAACCAGCCAATGTCGAGCCCCTCCTCAGCTCAGCCCGCCGCCAAGCACGTCACGATGGACCCCGACAAGAAGCACGACCCGCACGCGACGCGGTTTGGCAAGTTCCTTGACGCCTGCATCAAGCTGGGCGGGTCGGACCTGATCATGAAGTCTGGCACGGCCCCGAAGCTGCGCATCCGCGGCGCACTCAAGCCGCTGGACACCACGCCGGTCACCAGCGAAGAGTTCATGGACATCGCCAAGCACATCCTCAGCGAAGAGCTGATGAACGACCTGCACGCCAACGGGTCGGCCGACTTCGCGTACGACTACGACGCAAGCTCGCGCTTCCGCATCAACCTGTTCCAGGCCCGCGGCAAGCTCTCGATGGCGGCCCGCTTGATCACCAGTAAGATCAGGCGATTTGAGGAGCTGTACCTCCCGCCGATCATGGGCGACATCGCCCTGCAGCCGCAGGGCCTGGTGCTGCTCTCGGGCGTGACTGGCTCGGGCAAGACCACGACGATCGCGGCAATGCTCGACTATGTGAACGAGCGCAAGGCCGTGCACATCGTGACCATCGAGGACCCCATCGAGTACCTGCTGACGGACAAGAAGGCGACGATCAACCAGCGCGAGATCGGCATCGACGTGACGGACTTCAAGATCGCGCTGCGCGCGCTGGTGCGTGAGAACCCGGACATCGTGCTGATCGGTGAGATGCGCGACAAAGAGACCTTCGAGGCCGCGCTGCACGCCGCCGAGACGGGGCACCTTGTGTACGGGACGATCCACGCCAGCAGCACCACGCAGACCTTCAGCCGCATCTACGGGCTCTTCGAGGCCGAGGAGGTCGAGAGCGTGCGCAAGATGCTGGGCTACCAGATGCGCGCGTTCGTCTACCAGAAGCTTTTGCCCACGCTGCATGAGCACATCTCCCGCCTGCCAGCGATCGAGGTGATGGTCAACAACCCGATCGTCCAGAAGTTCATCCTCGAGGCCCGCGAGGGCGAGCTGCGCGAGTACCTCAAGAGCACCGAGGCGCGCCAGCTTGGCATGAAGGACTTCAACCAGTCGCTGCTGGAGCTGGTCGAGGGTGAGATGATCCACGTCCGCGCGGCGCTGGACGTCTCGCCCAACGCCGACGACCTGCAGATGCGCCTGAAGAAGCTCGGCGGGAACGTGGGCCGCTAACGCCTACCTCGGAGCTCAATTAATTAAGCGCGGTGCGCTGGTCTCAAGCGCTGGTCCCAAACGCTGGTCCCAGGCGCTGGCCCCAAGCGCTGGCCCGTAAGCATGGCATCCTGCTCAGCCGCCCTCGACGTCGGCGAACGCCAGGTGGATCTGCGCGTGCCGAAGGTGCAGCGTCAGCCATTGCGGGGAAGTGAGCGCGCCGAACGCCTCATGCCGTGCGGGAAAGCCGCCGCGCTCGAGCCGGTCAAGGGCCACGCGATAGCGCGCCAGCGCGGGCGCGACGTCCATCGGTTCATCGCCGTACGTGCCGGTCTTGACACCGGGAATTCGAAGCCCAACCTTGGTCGGCCCACGCAGCACGTTGCGCCTGATTAGCGGGCCGAAAAGTATTACGAACCACGGCAGGCGCACGCCTTTGTCCTGGTCGATCGCCTCAACCCAGAACGCCAAGTGCCCCAGGATCGTGCCCAGCGACCAGTTGCCCTTGAGGCGCAGGCAGCCCTGAGCCTCAGCCGCGACAAGCCGCTCGACCTCCACTCGGACCGCTGCCACCGTGCTAAAGCTCAGCACACGGGTCCTGACCTGTTTCGTGTTAATCGCGCTGCGCATGCTCGCGTGCTCCGTGTTCTGTAACGCCGAGCGTACCTCCGCACGCCCGCACCCACCGCCGCTAGCGCCCGCGCCGCAACCACGCGTGCAGACGCGCCGCATCCCAGGTGTTCACGCAGGCTTTGGGCGTCAGCCACCCGCGCCGCGCGGTGCTGACCCCAAATCGCAGGTTGTCAAAGTCCTCAGTGTGGTGCACGTCGCAGTCAATCGCGATCAGGCACCCCGCGTCCGCCGCGGCACGCACGTGCGCGTCGCGCAGGTCCAAACGCATCCAGTGGCAGTTGATCTCCAGCGCCACGTTGTTGGCCTTGGCCGCGGCGAGCACCGCGCCCAAGTCAGGCTCCAGGCCCCTGCGACGCAGCAGCAGCCGGCCCGTCGGGTGGCCAAGCACGTTGACCAGCGGATGACTGACGGCCTTGACCAGCCGCTCGGTAGCCGCAGCCGAGTCTTGCGTGAGGGCCGCGTGCGGGCTGGCGACCACCACATCCAGCTCTGCCAGCAGCTGGTCGTCATAATCAAGCCGCCCGTTAGGCAAAATGTCAACCTCGCTGCCGGTCAGGATCGTGATCCCGGGGACCTCGGCGCGGGCGGCCCGCACGGCCTTGATGTGCTCGCGCAGCCGCGCGGGCTTGAGCCCCCCGGACTGCCCGCTGCTCTGGCTGTGGTCCGTCACCGCGATGGTGTGGAACCCGCGCCGCAGCGCTTCCTGCGCAAGCTGCACGATGCTCAGCAGCCCGTCGCTGGCGGTGGTGTGCGCGTGCAGCTCAGCGCGGATGTCGCTGGTCTCAATCAGCCGGGGCGTTTCTTTCAGGGCCTGCTCGCCGCGGTCTTCGCGCAGCTCGGGGGGGATGAACACCAGCCCGAGGGCCGCGTGAATCTCGGCCTCGGTCCGGGCCGCGACGGGCTTGATGCCGCGCTCGTGCGGCGGGACGTTCGTGCTCGTGTCGTTGGGGAACAGCCCGTATTCGTTAAGCGTCAGGCCCATGTCCAGCGCCCGTTGCCGAAGCCGCACGTTATGCTCTTTGCTCCCGGTGAAGTAGCACAGCGCCGCGCCGAAGCGGTCGGCGTCGATCACACGCACATCCACCTGCACGCTAGGGCCGGCGGTGCTGCCCGCGCCTTCCGCCGCGCCCTGGTCGTAACGGCTGTGGGCTTTGACCCCGACGCGGACGCTGGCCCGACGTTCGCCGCTGGCGAGCACTTGCCGCACGTCGGGCATACCGATGAAGGCCTTCACAACCGCCGCTGAGTCGCCCGAGACCACCAGCAGGTCCAGGTCGCCGACGGTCTCTTTACCGCGCCGCAGAGAGCCGGCCGGCTCAACGCGCGATACCCCGGGCACGGCCATGAGCCTTTCGACCAGCCGCTCTGCAACCGTCCAGGCCTGCCCGAGCGCCAGCCGCTGGCCCGACTCACTCGCCAGCGCGACGGCGGCCTTGAGCTTCTCGACGGCCTTGGCACCCATCCGCGGCAGCGTCAGGATCGTCCCGTCATTGATGATCCGCACCAGCCCGGCCAGGTCCGTCACGCCCGCGTCGGTCCAGAACATCCGCACCGTCTTGGGCCCAACCCCTTGCAGGCCCAGCAGCGCAATCAGGCCCGGGGGCACCTGCGCGGCCAACGCATCGATCTCGGCAACCCGCCCGGTGCTCGCAAACTCGATGGCTTTTTCGGCCATCTTGGGGCCGATGCCCTCGACCTTGACCAGCTCGCGCTTGGCCTCTTGGGCGGGCAATGAGCGGGCCATCGCGACCAGATCAACCTGGCTGCCCTCAATCGCCCGGGCCGCCCGCGCGTGGGCCGAGGCGCGGAACGAGTCGGCCCCGAGTAGCTCCAGAAGCTTCGAGGCGTGCTCCAACAGTTCGGCCAGTTCGGCTTGGGCGCTCATCGGGGCCAGCGTATCGCGCGGCTTCGGGGTAGGGCCGGGCAGCGGCCCGGCAGAAAGCCCACCGCCGGACGCAGCGGCAGTGCGCCGGGCTTTTTCACCCCGGGGCTGATATCCTGACGGCCCCCGCGCGTTGGTGCGTGCCGGGCGCTGTCGACTAAACCCGCCCGTGGAGTGCGCATGGCCGCTTCTGCCCCCTACCTGCTCGCCGCAGACGCACTGTTGCTGGTCTCGCCCTGGATCCCGCTGGTCTATCTCGCGCTTCTGGCGGGCTGGGGCTGGGTCGTCTCGACCAAGCTTGACAAGCACGCCGCACGCTTCTTCCTCCCGCGCCAGTCGTGGAACATCTTCCACCTCTCGGTCGGGATGGCCGCCCTGCTCGCGGCGTACATCCTGCCACCGATCGCCGGGCTGACCGGGTGGGCCGGCTTCGGCGTCGGCCTGGGCACCATGTTCGCCCTGCTGGTCATGAGCCTGTTCGCCTACCAGACCGCCACCAGCCGCGACTCACGCGTGCCCGAAGCGCACAAGCTCGGGTTCCTGGGCCTCACCGGCGGCGGACCCAAGAAGCCCAAGGAAAACACCGGCGAGATCAAGGGTGCCGGCAGAGTCAGGCTCGCCATCAAGGGACCAGATAAGCAGACCGTACAGCCCCCGGTCGCAGATTCCGCTGACTTTACCGTCCGCACCGCGAGCGAGGACCTGCTCGTGAAGGTTCTTGACGACCGCGGCTCACAGCTTGACGTGCAGCCTGGCAGCGGGGCCCAGCAGTATCATGCAAGCTGGCTGATTGACGGGCTTCGCAGCGGCCTGATGGCCATGCCCGCCGGTGACGCCGTCAAGGTCATGGACTTCTGGAAGGCCGCGGCCAAGCTGGACGTCCAAGACCGCCGGCGCAAGCTTGCTGGCAACGTCACGGTTGAGCGCGGGAGCGAGCGGCACGTGGTGCGCGTTTCAAGCCAAGGCGTGCAGGGCGGCATGCGGATGACGCTGCTGCTGAACCCCGAGGTCGCCGTCAAGCGTAAGGCCGACGAGCTGGGCCTGCTCGAGGAGCAGTTCAAGCTGATGCAGGAGATGACCGGCTCAAGCCGCGGGCTGGTGCTGTTGGCCGGGCAGGCCGACGGCGGACGGACCACGCTGCTCTACTCCGTCCTTGCCATGCACGACGCGTACACCCAGACGGTCCAGACCGTCGAGATGGAGCCTCAGCTAACGCTTGAGGGCGTCCGCCACCAGGTCTTTGATCCGACCGTCGAGGGGGCCGACTACTCAACGCTTGTGCGCTCGATGCTGCGGCGCGACCCGGACGTGCTGGGCGTGGCCGAGGTGCCCGACGCCAATACCGCCAAAGAGATCGCCCGCGCCGACTACAAGCGCACGCGCGTCTACGCGCAGCTCAAGGCCGGCTCGGCCCAAGAGGCCGTCGAGGGCTGGGCCCGCGCCGTGGGCGAGCCTGAGATGGCGGCCAAGAGCCTTGAGTGGGTCGTGGCGGTCCGCCTGATGCGCCGGCTCTGCACCAACTGCCGCGTCCCCTACGCCGCCAGCCCCGAGCTGCTCAAGAAGCTCGGCGTCAACGACGGCAAGCCCGGCCAGCAGCTCTTTAAAAAGGGCGGGCAGGTGCTCATCAAAAACCGCCCCGAGGTCTGCCCGCTCTGCCGCGGCAACGGGTACTTTGATCAGTCCGGCTGCTTTGAGATCGTCCGCATCGGGGAAGAAGAGCGCGACATGATCGCTCAGGGCAACTTCCCGGCCCTTCGCGCCGCGATGAAGAAGCAAGGCGCGCTGACGGTCCAGCAGTCCGCGATCCGCAAGGCCCTCGCTGGGCTTTCGAGCGTCGAAGAGGTCATGCGGATCACCACCGGGGCGTCGCCCGCCCAGCCCGCCGCACCTGCCAAGGCTTAGCGAACACGCCCACGCCCCCCACTCAAGATCCCCGCGCACGCGCCCAACTGCCGACCGCTCGGCCCGACCGCACGAAACCACCGGAAGCACCACATGTTCTTCTCGATCGCCGCCATCATCGTCGCACTGGCCGTCGGCTACGTGTGGTCCGCCCGCGGGTTCTTCTCCGCGCTGCTGAACCTTGCGGTCATCCTGGCCAGCGGGGCGATCGCCTTCGGGCTCTATGAGCCGCTGCGCGGCGCGCTGTCGGGCGCGGGCGACTCGGACATGTTCCGCCAGACCTACGACGGCTTCGCGCTGCTGCTGCCGTTCGTTCTCGCCAGCGCGATCCTCTCGGTGCTGGTGAACGTTTTCGTCCGCTCCAACACCCAAGTCCCGCCCGTCGCAGACTGGATCGGCGGCATCGTCTGCGGGCTCGCCGCGGGCGTCATCGTCGCGGGCATCTTCTCGCTGGCCTTCGGCCGGACCCGCCTCAAGCAAGACTTCCTCGAGTACTCGCCCATCGAGGGCGACAACGGCGGTTCGGTCACCCGCAACTCGATGCTCGTGCCCTTCGACGAGTGGGTCGTGGGCTTCTACGGCGCGGCCAGCTTCGGCAGCCTCTACTCGCCTACGCCCCTGGCACTGCACCGCCCCCACTTCGCCCATGAGGGCCCGCTCAACCGTCTCGCGCCCAAGGACATGATGGTCAAGTACGGCCTCAATACCAGCGACTTCCGCTACCTCGGGCGCTACAGCGTCGCTGAGGCCAAGCCCGTCCCCGTCGCTGACCTCATCGGTGACGCAAAGCCCGTCAAGACCCTCGACGGCAAGACCGTCACCGGCACCGGCTCGCTTGAGGGTTACGTCATGCAGTTCCGCGCTGGCGCCCGTGAAAAGTTCGGCCAGGTCGTCGTCAGCCCTGCCTCTGCCACGCTGGTGCTACACAACTACGACCGCTCCAAGGCCCTGGCCCTCCTGCCCATCGCCGTCATCAGCCAGGCCCGTGGCGACTCGCGCGACATCGGCCGCTGGCGCTTCGACACCAAGGAGGTCTTCATCGCCTCCGCCGGGGCCGACGCCGAGCCGACCTTCGCCATCGAGTTCCTCGTCCCTAGCGACCCCGCCGAGCAGTGGAAGCCCGCCGAGCTGTTCATCCGCGGCAACCGCGTTGAGCTGACCGACTCCGCCGGCAACCTCAAGCCCGCCCTCAGCAAGTTCAACAACCCCACCGAGCGCGACTTGGTCGTCGCAAGCCGACAGCTCTTCGGTGCCGGTGGCGGCGCCCTGTCGGGCTCGGGCAGCACGATCCGCATCGACCCCGAGTCCTCAGAGAGCCCGATCCGCCTGTCCAGCATGCTCCCCTTCGGCACCGTGCTGGACTCCAGCGTCATGCAGGGCCTGACGCTGACCCCCGGCAACCAGATCAGCGAGGGCCGCTACCGCATCAAGCGCAAGGACGTCGGCTCCTCCGGCGTAGACCGCTCGCTGCGCGTGACCAGCTTCCATCCGGGCGCGGGCCAGGCACTGGTCTTCCTTGACGTGGGCCTCTCCAGCCCCTTCTCCACCATCACGCCTGAGGCCTCCGCCGCCACCGGCTCGCCCGCGCTCATTGATGACCTGGGCCAGCGCTTCGAGGCGATCGGTTACTTCTTCGAGGGCGCAGGGGATATCGACATCAGCTTCTACCCATCGCGCCCGCTGACGAGCCTGAACGATGCGCCCAGCATCTCGCGCTCACGCGACGACCAGAAGCTCATGCTCATCTTCCGCGTCTCAGTCGGCGTCAAGCTGAAAACCTACGCCATCGGTAGCACCGCCATCAAAGAACTCTCGCCCGCGATTGTCACCCGCCCGCAAGAGTCCAAGTAGGCCTGACCGTCACGAGCCCTGTTCCGCCCCCCATTGCGACCCCCCAATTGCGCCCCAGTTGGCCCCCATTTGGCCCCCATTTGGCCCGCGATGGGAACCCACTTGGAACCCACTGGGGCCCGCTTCACGCCGGCGGAAGAGAAAAACTCAGCACGCTTGTCGCGGGCATAGGCGGGCGCGTGAGGTGCACCCGGAGAGTCTCGAACTCGTCGAGTGACAGCACCGCTCGCGCTGGCATCGCCCGATGCTCATGCACGTGCCGTGAGGCGGCAACGCCAAGGACCCGCTAGAAGCGCACGATCGATCGGCAGGTCGTGCACGAAGTGCTCGCTAGTCAGAGCAAGCCAGCTGAAGAACTCACCGCTTTCACCCAGGCTGCTGGCCTGCGGCGTCGGGCCGGTCGCCCACGACCCGCGCCTAAGAAGGCCTCGAACCGCGCCGTCGCGGCCTGCAGCTTGCTGGTCAGCAGTCCAGGCACGCCGTGCCTGGGCATGGCGCTGGTAACCAGAGCGACGCCCTCTTGGCTGGTCAAATGCTCAACAACATCGCCGGGGTGGACGGAGGTCGCCAGGCTCGCGATGTGCCAGACCAGTGACTTGTCCGGCTTCAGCGCGGGGCCAACGGTCGTGCCGCGGTCCTCAACCCGGCACGCCGCGAGCGCCCGGGCGAAGGCCGCCGAGACCTCCTGGGCGATCGCCTCAAGCTCCGCGGCGAACCCAGCGGCCACTGCCGCCACTGTGCTGGTGGTCGTTCCTATCGGCAAGCTGCGCGGGGCCCGCATGGTGATATGGTTTTAGATCGTCAGAAACGGGTCTGGCCTCAACTCTACCGCCCGGGGGCTTGCTGCGGTGGAGGCCCGTCAAGACCGCGCAACCACCGGTTCGCTCGCCCTTCGCCGGTGCAGATCGTCGCCGAAATGCGACTCGCTCTGGGCCCTAGGGGGTCCAGTATCACAAAACTCTCTGTGATCTGACCGCGCAGCCCTTGCGTGAGCAGGCCCGGTGCTGGTAAGCTGAGTTGGTCTGCCGGGGGCCCTCGCGCCAGCGGTTGGTGCGGGGCGGGCCGGGACGCCGCGCGACGGTCCATCACGCCGACGCACGCGGCGAGCACACGACGGCGCGAACGCAAGGAGGGCCCCGGCCATGGCAGCGATGCTTGGTGGGTCCGCAGCGTCCTTGGCACCCGCAACCTTTTCCGGCGCAGCCGCTGGGGGCAAGACCGTCGGCGTCGAGACGGTCCGCAACGTCTTGCTCTGCGGGCCGCAGGGCTCGGGCAAGACGACCCTGCTCGAGCGCATGCTGCTTCATTCGAAGGTTATCGCCAAGATGGGCAGCGTCCAGACCGGAGACACCGTCTGCGACTTTGAGCAGGACGAGAAGCACCACGGGCACAGCCTGGCCAGCAAGGTGGTCTACTTCAGCCATGAGGGGCGGCACATCAACCTGATCGACTCGCCAGGCGTGCCTGATCTCGCCGGCTTCCCCGCCGCCGCCCTCGCCGCGGTTGAGAGCGTGATTGTCACTATCGACGCCTCGCGCGCGCACGCCGGCGGTGGCATTGAGCCGCACACGCGCCGGCTGTTCCAGATGGCCCGCAACGCCGGGCTTCCGGTGCTGCTGCTGGTCACCAAGATCGACCACACCGAGGCCGACCTCAAGGGCCTGCTCGATCGCATCCACGAGGTCTTTGGGCCCGAGTGCATCCCCATCAACCTGCCAATCAAGGGCAACACCGACGTGATCGACGTCTTTGATCATGCCGACGAGGCCGGCAGCGGCACTAGCTTCATGAGCGTCGCCAGCGCCCACGAGCACATCTTTGAGCAGGTTGTCGAGATGGACAGCGAGCTGACGGGCGAGTACTTCGAGAAGGGCGACAAGCTCGACCCCGTCAAGCTGCACCGCGCCATGGAGGCCGCGCTGACCTCCGGGCACCTGATCCCTGTCGCGTTCTGCAGCGCCAAGACCGGCGCGGGCATAGAGGACCTGGACCACGTCATCGCCCAGCAGCTGCCCAGCCCCGCCGAGGCGCACCCGATGCTCCCGCACCACGCCAGCACCGGCGACGAGTTCCAGCCCGACGTCTCATCACCCAGCAAGCCCTGCGTCGCCACGGTCTGGCGCATCATCAACGACCCGTTCCTCGGCAAGCTCAGCTTCGTCCGCGTCCTGCAAGGCACGCTCTGGGCGCGCACCGAGCTGTACCACGGCGAGAGCAAAAAACCCCTGAGAATCACGCATGTGTTGCGCGTGCGCGGCAAAGAGACACACGAGGTCGAGGCCCTGGGCCCAGGCGAGATCGGCGTGATCCCCAAGCTCGACGAGCTGCGCGTGGGCAGCGTCTTGCACGCAGCACCAGACCTGCACCTGATCCCCGCCCACACGCCCATCCCCATGCCGCTTTCGGGCCTTGCCGTTGAGCTGCGGAACCACGCCGATGAGGGCAAGTTCACCGCCGCCGTTCACAAGATGATGGAGGAGGACCCCGGCTTTGTCATGGAGCGCGTCGCCGCCACGGGCCAGACCGTGCTGCGCGGCTGCGGCGAGCTGCACCTGCGCCTGATCCTCGAAAAGCTGAAGACCCGCTATCACGTAGACGTCGGCACCAACCCCATGAAGGTCGCGTATCGAGAGACCATCAGCGGCAGCGCCACGGGCCACTGCCGCCACAAGAAGCAGACCGGCGGCGCTGGGCAGTTCGGCGAGGTTTATCTCCGCGTTGAGCCGCTGCCGCTCGACCACGCCACGGGCTTTGAGTTTGTCAACGAAACCGTCGGCGGGACCATCCCCAAGCAGTTCATGCCCGCCATCGAGAAGGGCATCCGCCAGGTGCTGCAGCACGGCGCCTTCGCCGGCTACCCGCTCACGGGCGTCAAGGTCAGCGTCCAAGACGGCAAGTACCACGACGTTGACATTAAAGAGATCGCCTTCACCACCGCCGGTCGCAAGGCCTTCATCGACGCGATCGCCAAGGCCAGGCCCACGCTGCTCGAGCCCTACGTCAAGCTCCGCGTCCAAGGCCCCGCGGCGCGCATGGGTGACCTGACTGCCGAGGTCAGCGGTAAGCGCGGGCGCATCGAGGCCACCGACCTTGAAGGCGACCAGTGCATCATCACCGCCCTCGCGCCCCTCAGCGAGCTGACGACCTTCGCCAGCGAGCTTAAGAGCCTCTCGGGCGGTGCCGCCAGCTACGAGATGGAGTTCAGCCACTACGACCGCACGCCACCGGCGGTGCAGGCCTCGATCATCGCGGCCTTCAAGCCAAAGGCCGACGAAGACTGAGCTTCGCTCCAGGTCGCTGACGGTCACCAACCCCGCAGGGGCCGGGCCCATCACCCGCCCCCGGTTTCGTTTCTCGCTGAGCAACGCTCTACCCTGCTGCCCTATGGCCATCCCCGCGCCGCTCCAGCAGGCCCTCACTCACATGAACGCCGGCCGCTTTGCCGAGGCCGAGCAGATCGCCCGAAGCTGGTACCAGCGCCACCCCACAGACGCCAATGCCCCTTGGCTGCTCACCGCCACGCTGCACCGCATGCACCGCAACGAGCAGGCGGCGTTCTTCTGCGAGAAGGCCGTCGCCGCGCTGCCGCAAGACTCAGAGCGGCGCTTGATGCTCTGCCACCTGCTGCGCGGGACCAAGCACGGCGAGGCCACTTACCTCGCCGAGGCACGCCGCGGCTACGCCGACTTCACCGGCGACTTCCGCTTCGTCGAGAACCTTGCCCACGCGCTTAAGAAGGCCGACCTCTTCAGCGAGGGCATCGATCTGCAACTCAAGCACGCCGAGAACGAGCCGACCGGGCAGGCGCTGGTCACCCTCGCCGGCGAGCTCGCAGGCGCGGGCCGACACGATGAGGCCCGCGTCACCGCCGAGCGTGGGATGGCACGGACCGTCAATGGCGTGCCCGGCGTCTCCGAGCCCCGCTCGGTCGCCAACCTCTGCTTCGTGGCCAACGCCTGGTCGGGCATCACGCCTGAGCAGCTCTTGGCCATGCACCGCAAGATCGGCGACTGCTTCGACCGCTTCCACCCGCTGGACCTTGGCCCGCTGAGCAACCCGCCCGATCCCGATCGCCGCATCCGCATCGGCTACATGACCGGCGACGCCAAGACGCACTCGGTCGCGTTCTTCTTTGATGCCCTGCTCCGCCACGCCGATCACGCCCGCTTCGAGGTTTTCCTCTACCGCAACGTCACCAAGGGCGACGAAACGACCCGCCGCTTCGTTGAGTTCGCCGACCAAGACCGCGTCCTGACAGGCCTGAACGAGTCCGCCGCCGCCCAGCTCATGCGCCGCGACAAGGTTGACATCCTTGTTGACCTCTCGGGCCTGACCGCCGGCTCGGGCGTCTGGATGATGCGCTCACGCGTCGCGCCGCTGCAGGGCAACTACCTGGGCTACTGCAACACCACCGGCATCTACCAGGGCGTCGGCTCATTCCCAGACGGGCGCAAGGGCGACGGCGGCGTTGACTTCCGCATCGTTGACGCAATCACAGACCCGCCCGGCCCACCACCACATGGCAGCGACCATCTCGCCGTCGAGCAGCTCGTCCGCGTCGAGGGCTGCTTTATCTGCTACCGCCCCGACCCCAAGCTGATCGACCCTGATTGGCAGCCCAGCGCCGACGGCTCGATCCGCTTGGTCAACTTCAACGCCGTCCACAAGACCAGCCAGGCCTGCTTTGACGTCTGGGCCGAGATCCTCAAGCGTGAGCCCAAGGCCCGCATCCTGCTCAAGCAGCGCCCGTACAAAGACCCCAAAATCGTCGCCTGGACGCTCAATGAGTTCGCACGCCGCGGCGCCGACACCAGCCGCGTTGAGCTGCTGTCTCGCATCGAAGATCAGGCCGGGCACCTGGGCATCTACAACCGTGCCGACATCGCGCTTGACCCCTGGCCATACAACGGCACCACCACTACCTGCGAGCTGTTGATGATGAGCGTCCCGCCTGTGAGCATGCTCGGCGATCGCCATGGCGCCCGCGTCGGGGCCTCGATCCTTACAGCCGTCGGCTGCCCCGAACTCATCGCCACCAGCCCCGAGGACTACATCAGCAAGGTCATCGCCCTGGGCAATGACCGCGCCCGCTTGGCCAACTACCGCCACACACTGCGCGACCGCGCACTCGCCTCACCGCTTTGCGACGCTCAGGGCTTCGCGCGCCGCGTTGAGGCCCAGTACATCAACCTCTGGAAGTCCTGGTGCGCGGCGAACAAGGCCTGAGCCCCAGAACATTCGACCGCTCACTGCACCTCAAAGAGCACCTCGACTTCGACGCTTGCGCCCAGCGGCAGCACGTTGGTGCCCACCGTCGCCCGCGCGTGCCGACCGGCCTCGCCAAAGACCTGCACCAGCAGCTCGCTGGCACCGTTGGCCACCTGCGGGATGGCCGTAAAACCGTCGTCACTGGCAACCCAGGCCCCCACCCGCACCACACCTTTGATGCGGTCCAGTGAGCCCATCGCGTCGCGCGCCGCCGCCAGCGCGTTGATCGCACACTGCCGGGCCGCCTCGTGTGCTCGCTCCGGGCTTACCTTGCTCGGCACCGGGCCCTCGGTCATCAGCTTGCCGTGCACAAAAGGCAACTGCCCGCTGACGTACAACAAATTCCCCACCCGCCTCGCGGGGACGTACGCCGCAACCGGCTTGGGTGCCTGGGGCAGAACAATCCCTAGGTTTGCAACCGCTTGCTCGGGCGAAAACGCAGTTATGGCCGAAGGGCTGATGCCCCCATCATCGGGGTCTGGTCGGTGCACAATCATGGCCTAATCATCGCAGATCGGCTAGAGATATTCCAGTCTGCGGCCCTCGCCCTGCAACCCGAGCGGCAATGACTTAAACTTTTTTGCACCGACCGGGAACTGCGGGGGTTGGAAAGTCGAAAGGTTTGTGGTAGACTGTTCCTGGTTTGCAAGGGCTCAAGCACGGTGATCGACCTTGTCACCGGACTCATCAGGGCGATTGCCCGAAGTCATGCTCACGCCGTGCCGAGGCTGAGCAAACCGACAACTCGACTGGTCTGCTTCCCTGCTTGGGACTTGCAGCCTGATCCTTGGCCGACCTGCGCGTTGGCCCCAATTATCAGGTGTGCAACACGAGACGGCCCCTGGCCTGAAACTCGTGCGTATTTCCGGGCGTGGGTGAGCGTAGGCCTATCAGGTTTGGACCCACCGCTCATCGTGTGCGCTTTGCATCACCGGCGATGCCGAGTGGGGTCGCATCCCCGCGTGCCTTGCATCGCAAGCGTGAGGGGTGGTTCGGGTTCACGCCTGCTTGCCTCGGCTGGCCTTGCGGACGTTCCGCGAGGCCCAATGAACCCGCCGGCACCCCTCGTGGGGCTCCGGCCTGTGTTAGGAGTATCTTGATGAAGAAGACCCGTGCATTCACCCTGATCGAGCTTCTCGTTGTCATCGCGATCATCGCGCTGCTGGTCGGCATCCTGCTGCCCGCCCTGGCCAAGGCTCGCGCCTCGGCCCGCCAGATCAAGGACAGCACCCAGGTGCGCAACTGCGTCCAGGCCATGCAGATCTGGGCCCAGAGCAACCGCGAGACCTACCCGACCCCCTCCAACATCGACGTCAACAACCAGACGGTCACTGCTGGCACCGCTGGCCAGCCCGCCACGATGTTCCCCAAGGACAACACGGGTAACGTCCTCTCGCTGCTGATCTTCAACGCCTCAATCAGCCCCGAGATCTGCTACAACCCCAGCGAGGTTTCCGGCAACATCGCCGTTGACAACGCCTATCAGAACAGCAGCCCCGCGTCAGCCACCACCCCGGCCAACGCCCTGTGGGACCCCGCCTTCCGTGGCGCCCCCTCTCAGTCCCTTGGCAACGCCAACGGTGAGCTCCAGACTGGCGGCGGCCGCGTGACTACCCGCCTCACCGGTGCCAACAGCTACGCCCACATGGTCTTCCGTGGCGGCGTGACGGGCAACTCGTCCCAGAACGGCCGCATCAGCCGCTGGAGCAACACCTTCAACGCCACCGAGGCCGTCTTCGGCAATCGTGGCCCGACCTTTACCCAGGGCGCTGACGCCGTGGCGACCTATCCCGTCAACGGCTACACCCTCAGCAACGATGACTTCGGCACCCGCAGCCAAACCCTGCAGATCCACGGCGGCCGCACCACGTGGGAAGGCAACATCGGCTACAACGACGGCCACGTCAACTTCGAGAGCCGCGTTGACCCGGCGGAAGTCACCTTCCAGTCCTTCGGCCCCGTGTCCATCAACGGCGCCCAGACCCGCACCGTGCCGGATAATCTGTTCGTTGACGAGACCTTCGAGGGTCAGACTGTCGGGACTTCGCCCCGCGTCAACGCCTATCTGCGTCCGATGAGCGAGATCACCGGCACAGCCGCCGCGTTGACCTCGCGCGCTTTCCGCGACTAAGCCTCATGCTTTGATCACAACCTGAGTTCTTGACCAACCCCCCGGGCCCGCGCCTGGGGGGTTGTCATTTGCCGCCGATCATCGTGGGGGGTCGTCTGAAGATCAGCCCTTTGCAAGATGCGCGCGTGGGGCAGCAGTCCAGTTGCTCCGCGGACATCCACTCTCTTGAAGGGCCTTGGTGCTAAGGCCAACGCACCCCGTTCCGCCCAGCTCACTTCGTTCGCTTCTGCACCTTACCCTCGCCCACACAGCGGGGCGGCGGAAGGACGTTGGTGCCAATATCCTCCTCACCGACGCAGTCGGCGTGGGAGTTAGCGAGCGCAGTGCATCGGAGCAGGCATCGACGGCATGAAATCTGCGTTACCCGGGGGTTTCTACAGTGCAGGATGGAACCTTGCCCCACGCGGTCGTGTAGACAATGCAGTTTTTAACCGGCCATCGTGCCGACGGCCCGTGGCTCATCGCCCGCCGCCCGTCGCTCCTTGACTTCAGCCCCGCGGCAGCCACAGCAGGTGGTGCGGCAGCGTTGCGACGATGCAGAAGCCCAGGAACGACAGCCCCAGGCTCTCAGCCGCCAGCACGCCGCCGGCCAGGCCAAACCACCACGCCAGCCCCAGCACCATCAGCACCGAGACCACCAGCAGCGGGAGAGACTCAACGTGGACGCGCCACGCGTTGCCAAGCCCAGGCGCCGGCGCACGCCGCGCTGGCACAAGCGCCCGTGCGCAGTGCCCTGAGGCGTGCACGAGCACGAAGTAAGCGCCGATCGCCACCAGCGGCGGCGCTACAGCGCTCAGCACCAGCACCGCCGCGATGGTCCCCCACTCTTCCAGCAGACCCGCGCCCAAGAGTCGCGCGGGCACCGCCGAGTGCGCTTGCGATGCTGCCGACGCCACGGCCCCGCCGCGCGAGCGCATCACGAGCATCGAGCAGGCCCACGCGAGCTGTGCGAGCAGGCCGAGGATGACTAGGCCGCCAGCACCCGCGGCGATCATCGGTGCCGTGAGCGAACCTAATCCCAGCGGGCCCGTGCCCGCAACCAGCCCCGCAATTGTGCCAAAGGGCGACCACGCGGCCAGCGGAGAGAATACAAACGGCGCGAAGATGACTGCCACCCCGCGCCCGGTCGCGGCGGCGTGCCGAAGGACGCGGCGTGCCGGGCTCGGCTCAGCTCGCAGAGGTCTGTTGCGCGTCCAGACCGAATCACCCAGGCCAAAGTGGTGCGCCGCGAGCAGCAAGAAGGCCACGGCCGTCGGCACCGGGAAGAGCATCAGCGCCGCGATGCAGGCGACCATCACCAGTGTGTACCCACCAAACCGCAGGGCGGCGTGGGATTTGCTCCGCGACGTGCGCAGAAATACCGCGAGGTCATACGCCCCGTGCGGCATGCCCACGACCACCAAGCTCAGCACCCAGAGCCACCAATCCGAGCTGGCCGGTGGCCGATAGACCGCGTAGATGCAGGCCACGAGCAGCAGCAGCAGTACGGCCGCGATGCCCGGTCCGCGCAGGGCCCACAACCAACGCCGCCGTTGATTGGCGGGTTCGGAAAGCATGTACATCTCCGACGCCACCGCGTCGCTGCCACCGGCCCCGCCGGTCCGCTGGCCCTCAATAGAACCGGGGCCAGCTTCACGATTGGAGCCGGCCCCGGAGGTCTCACTGTGCATTCGATGCTGATATCGCCTAAATGCTGATTATGCCTCAGAGCCGATTACGCGTTGCCGCGGGTGTTGGCCTGGAAGGGGCCATCTTCCCCCGCGACCATCGGGAGAACTTTAATGCCTGCGTAGCAGGCCAGCCCGAAGCCAACCTTGTTGATCACGTCGGCGATGTTGTAGCAGATCTCGCGGATCGACTCGCCGCTGGGGCCGGCTAGGGCCATCAGGAAGCCGACCGGGTAGATCGTCCAACCGATCAGGATGTAAAGGCGGATGATCTTCAGCGACTTGACGATCGAGAAGGGTTGGCCGACCATCTGCTCGTTGACCTTGGTGTACAGCATGAACACGATGTAGAACCACGCGAGGCATGAGATCACGTAGTTGATCCACCAGGAGTTCGAGCCGACGGGGCTGACCTCGGCGATCCAAGCAAATACCAGCATGACCAGCGCCGCGCCGACCAGCCCCCGGAAGAGCGCCTTGGCCTTGTTACCAAGTCTCAGCAGCAGCGGGATCTCAAGCACCAGCAGCGGGACGGTGATCAGCCAGTCAATGTAGCGGTACGCCGTGGGGAACTGCGTGATCTCCTTCCCGGCGATGCGGGTTCCGTCGGCGTTGAACAGCGTGGCGAGCTGCTCGATGTAGATGCCCGACATGCGGGAGTAGTGGTAGCAGGCCACGGCGGTAATGATGCCCGCGACGATCATGACCGAGCGGTAAGCACGGGGCACGGTGCCAGCCATGAGCCAGAAGAACGCCGTTCCGGCGCCCATCGCCACGGTACCGATCCAGAACAGGTACATCGTAATGCCCTCGACCGAGAGCCCTGCGCGCAGGGCCAGTGAGGCATCCGAGAATTCAGCCATCACCATGTTCTACTCCAAACAGAAGGTTGTCGGACGGAAGAGGTGGGTCCCGACCTTGTGCATCGTACAGGGGAATTGTCCTCCTGTCAAAGGGACCCTACCTAATCGACACTAGCCGCCAAGCCGTGGACGATCGACCGACGCGCGCTTGCGCCAAGCTCCATCAAGCAGACTTTCGCGACTCTGGGCCGATCGCGATGCGCAAAAATGGGCACGTCCCGGGCCAAAGAGAACGGGCCCGGAACGAAATGAACGAGCCGGGCGGAACCCCGGCTCGCTGAGGTACGTTTTTAGTTCAAAACTCACGCGCGACGGCGTTCAGCGGAACAGCGGCTGCGCGGGCTCAAGACCAGCTTGCGCCTTGCCCCACAGCGTCTCGATGCGGTCGATGCGGGTCTGCCAGTCATTCACGGTGGCCTTGGCGACCGCCTGCTGCGTCCCGTCGCGGAAGACCATCGCGTAGTACGCCTCGCCCTGCGGGCCCTCGCGCGCCTCGCGGTCGCGCATCACCGAATTACCGATGGCGTCAAAGAGCCCGCCCAGGAAGCCGATGGCCTTCTGCGCGTCGTTGCGCCCGACGGCGGTGCGCCGAAGCTGCTTGATCTTCGCGCCCAGAAGCCGCGCGTCAGGGTCGTCCTGAAACTGGCGGACCTCCTGCTTGACGGCGTTGGTCTGCTCAACCACCTGCACCGTGACCTGCCGCTGCGCCACGTTCTGCGTGCCCAGGTCGCTGATCTGCGTGGTCATCTGCGTGACCTGCTCTTGGTGAGTCGCCTTGGTCTGCACCAGCTCTGCTTCCTTGGCCTTGAACTTCTCGGCCAGCTCACGCACCTGGCCCTGCAGGGCATCGATCAGCTTCTTACTCGTCGCAAGCTCGCTCTCGCTGCGCGAGAGCTGCTCACCCAGCTTGGTGTTGTCCAGCTTGAGCACCTCAGCGGCCTGCTTGGTCGCGGCCAGCTCAATGGTGAGCTGCTCGGCCCGCGTCCGCAGCTCAGTGACCTTTGTCTGTGTGGTCTTTAGGTCAGTGCCGGTCGTGCCCAGCTCCTTGTTGATCGTCTCGGCTTCGAGGCGCACCGCGGCAAGCTGGCCGTCGAGCACCTCGGCCCGCTTGGTGATCTCGTCGCGCTGGACCTCGACGACCGTCACCTTTGCAGTGAGCTGGTCAATCTGCCCGTTGGCGGCCTTGAGCTGCTTGCTGGTGGCGAACCACTGGTAGCCCAGCACTGCCGCGCCGGCGGTCAACACGCAAACGCCCACGATCGCCATCACCTTGCCGCTTGCCATACATCGCACTCCCAAAGAAACCGACCGAACAATTCCTCACCAGAACGACTCATTCAGAACGACTCGAACGGACTGGCCTGACCATGTGGGGACGGCCACTTCACCCGCCACGTGCGTCAGCGGCGATCGACGGTCCTGCAGGCGAGTTTTTGGCCCGCTCGTGCTCGCGAAGGCACGCCGCGCAACACCTGCGCGGAGATGGAACGAGCTTCCGGCGTTGCGCCGGGAACCGAGGGGACTTCGCAAACCCTTAAGGCTTGGATTCAGCACGACAGAAGCCAGCGCCACCCGGAGCAGGTCCAGATCACACCTGGATCGCGCCCGGCCCACACCTGGATCATGCCCGGCCCACGCCCGGATCACGCCCCAAAACTCTGTACGCCCTTTGGTCGGCGGGCGTCCGCTAGGCATCCGTCTGGCGCATTTCGCCCATCAAGCAGAGACGTACCGCATAACCAGGCGGCGGCCGCCGAGCTCGTGGCGCACGTCCGACATGAAGCTGCGAATCAGCATCAGCCCGCGGCCGCTGGTCTTCTCGATGTTCTCATCGAGTGTTGGGTCGGGGATCGTCGCGGGGTCAAAGCCGGGCCCCTGGTCCGTCACGCTCAGCTCAACCGCGACCGAGCTAAGCTGCCAGACCAGCTCGATCGGGACGCTCTTGGACTGGCCTTGGTGCCCGTGCACAAAGGCGTTGACGATCGCCTCTTCGAGCGCGAGGCGAACGGCAAAGCAGGCCGCGTCGGAGTAGCCCAGCCGCTTCATCGCCTCGATCAGCGACTCCTCGGCGTGGTCAATCTCGGGGCGGGCGTTGCCGAAACGCAGGCTCGTATGCTCGGGCTGGTGCGTGCTCAGGCTCATGCTCAGGTCGGTTGGCGAAGTCGCTGCGGGCTGACAGGGGCGGTATGCGCGGCCTGTTCGGCGGCGCTGGAAGGCGTCGCGGGGCCGATGCCCACTGGGCGTCTGCAAGGGGCGGGGACCAACGCTTCTGTGCGCGGCGGGCGCTCCGGCCCGGTCTCACAAGTCCGGGCTCGGGCCCCGTGGCCGCTGTCAAACTTGGCGGCTGCGTCGCGCCTGCTCATCATGATCGCCTCGGGGCTCCGCCGAAGGGCGGCCGGCACGGCGGAGGATGAGTAGGCGTGCCCTCAACGCACCGGCACGGGGCCTACTTGAACGAGGCGCGGGCCTTGTCGGCGGCGTCGTGGATCTCGAAGAGCTTGTTGAGCCGCGTAATGACGAAGACCTGGTAGATCTGCGGGTCGATGTTGCTCAGGCGCAGCTGGCCCTTGAGCGTGCGGATGCGGTTGTTGACGGTGATCAAGGTGCCCAAAGCCGCGGACGAGAGGTGGTCCACGTCGGTGAAGTTGATAAGCAGCTTGGGCGTTGCCTCGGCATCGATCAGCGAGCGGATCTCCTCGCCGATCTGCTGGATGTTGGCCTCGTCGAGGATGTTCCGGTCGCGAAACTGGACCTCGATGATGAGGCCGTCACGCTTGACTTTGAGTCGGGACTCGCTGGTCGGCATGGTCATACTCGGAGGGCGTCGGGCAGTGCGGAGCGTAGGCCGGAGCCAAGCTCGACGTGAGCTCGGCGAGGGCTTTACGGGGGCTTTACGGCGGCTCGGCGTAGCGGCGGCTGAACCCGCGGGCGGGAGTGTCAAGTTGGGCGGACGTTCGAGGCCAAAGAGACCGTGGCGGAGTGTAGATGACCTAGAGCGAAGCGGGAGTATTGGCGGGCGCGGCCGCCGGAGAGTGTGAGCATGAAGCCGGGAGCGCGTGAGGTGCGGCGGGAGACGAAAGCGGGCACCGACACTCGGCGCCCGCAGTTGGTTCTGGCAGGGGATCAAGTAGACGGGATTAACTAGACGGGGCCAAGTAGACGGGGCCAACTAGACGGGGCCAACTAGACGGGGCCAAGTAGACGGTCAGTTGCCGCCGCGGAGTGCATCGTTGAGGCCGGGGAAGAATCGCTCTTCCTCTTCAGACTGGATCAGCACGGTGGGCTTGAGCAGGATCATCAGCGTGCTGTCCTGGCGAGACTCGATGCGGTTGGAGAAGAAGCGGTTGATGATGGGGATCTTGGAGAGCACGGGCACGCCGGTCTCGACGTCAAGCTCGGTGGTCAGGCGCTGCCCGCCGAGCAGGATGGTGCCTTGGTCGGGGACGGTGACGGTGGTGTTGACGCGCGAAACGTTGAGCAGCGGGAGCTGGACGTTCGAGCTGATGGTGTTGGGCGATTCAGTCGAGGTGACGACGCGGCCACCGGCAGAGGCGGTGACCGGGAAGTTGGCCAGTTCCTGCAGGGCCGAGACGCCGGTCTCGACGTTAAGGGTGACGTAGCGGCGGTCAGCGCTGGCGACGCCCTCAATCAACAAAGTCACGCCATCAGAGATCGTCGCGGGTGTCGGATCAAAGCCGACGGCACCTTCGCTGGTGACGGGCTCAAGGTCAGAAATGTACGCCCGCTGGCTGCCGACGACGACGTTGGCGATCTGCCCGTTGGTAAACGTCAGGCGTGGGGCGTTGAGGGTCACCGTCCGGCGGTCGGCCTGCGTGGCGCGGATGAGGAAGTCAACCTGGATGTCGTCAAGATACTGACCAGCGATGCCCAACGCCGGTGCGCCGGAGACCAGCGAGGTGGTAAAGAGGTTGTTGGTCGGGACCAGCGTGCGAACGAGGCCGATAGAGTTCTGACCGGCGCCGATGGGTGAGAAGTTATTGGGCGGGGTAACCTGCTGGAGGCCGAAGTTGGTTGCGGCCGAGCCAGCCGGGGGGGCGCCGCCGCCAGAGAGTGAGGGGGTCACGGTCGACAGTGTACCGTCGGCCGACACGCCGTATTGACGGGTGTCGAGCGTGCGACGCTGGAACGAGCTGGTCGGGAAGGCAAAGAAGTCCGACGGGCGGATGTTGGGATCAAGACCCCGAGCAGCGGTGACCTGACTGCTGTTGGCGTTGAAGTAGACGTCCACGTCGAAGGCGATCTGCTCGAAGAAGTCCTGATTGACCAGCAGGAAGCGGGTCTCGACGTTGATCTGCGTCTGGCGGATCTCACGCAGGCGGCTGAGCAGGCCGGTGATTTCACGATGGTTGCGCGGGGTGGTGGTGATGACCAGCACGCCGTTGAGCTCCATCACGCTGCCGGTCTCGCCGCCATTGTCGCGCCAAGACTCGGGATCGATGTTCTGCTGCAGGACGCTCACGAGGCTGCGGACGCGCTCGCGCCGGTCGCCGCCAGACTTGGTCGCGTCAGCCTTGATCGAAAAGGGCGAGCCGATGCCGCTCCGCTCCGCCGTGCGCCCGAGGCCCTTGGCGTAGATGCTCGTCAAGTCGGTGTCGGGGACATCGGCGTAGTCGGGCGCTACCAGCAGCAAGTCGGTGATCGGGTAGTGCTGGACAACGACCTGCTGGCGGATGGCGTCGGCAGAGCCGACCTCGACTACGCCGTTGTTCACGGCAAAGTCGGCCTTGGCGTAGCGGTCTCTGGAGACCTTGCGGAGCACGCGCTCGAGCACGTCCTTGGCGGGCATGTCCGAGAGGCTGAGCGTCACGGGCGTCTGGCGCTCGACGCCGATCTGCTCGAGGCTGCGCCAGTCGGCGTCGATATCGACCCCGGCGGTCTTGCCGATGTACGCCAGCGCGTCGGCGACAGGAGTGTTGCGGAACTGCACGGGGATCTTGCGGCCGTCGAGCGCGGCCATCGCCGCGCGGTTCTCGGCCGACTCAAAGTACCCGCCAGCGCCGGTCCGCAGCATGGTCAGGCGCGGCCAGTCGGTGGGGTATTCGATCAGCGACGCTGGCGGGATCGTCGACTCGCGCGCGTCCAGACGCAGCATGCGGATCCGATCGTCGGTCTTGTCGCTCAGCTCCTCGGCCTTGCGATAAGCCATGATGTCGCCGATGATCTCCTTGAGCAGCAGGCCCGTGGGGTTGCCCGCGTCGAGGAACAGGATCTGGTTGCAGACCTCGACGGCCTCGGCGTACTTCTGCTCACGCTGCAGGGCCCGCACGCGCTGGATGCTCTCGTCGATCCGGCGCAGCTTCTCGGCACGCAGGTCCTTTTGCACCGCCTCGCTGCGGGTCCGTGCGTCAGACTCACGCAGCTTCGCCTCGCTCACGCGGATCTCGTCAGCACGCACCGACACACGCCGGCGCAGCGCAGAGACCTTGTCGCTCATCGCGTCGTACTCGCTCTGGCTGAAGTAGCTCTTGGCACGGTCAAGCGAGAGCTGCGCGCCGCTGGCCAGCGACGTCGCACGGTCAGCGTTGCCCGCGTCCAGGGCCCGCTGGGCTTCCGAGAGAGAGTTGTCGTACTCGGCCTGGGCCTTCTCGCGCACCAGGTTGAAGTTCTTCAGGACCGTATCTTCGAGCGTGCCGCCGCCCGGGCTGTTCAGGCGGACCTTGCACTCGGCCAGCCGCTTCTCGGCGTACGCGACCTCGTCACCAGTCAGATACGCCCGCTGACCACCTAAGGCGAGCTCGTACTTGCGCATCGCCTCGGCAAACCGGCCGCCATCGAATGACTGGTCGGCGTCTGCGAGCGTGCGCTGCGCCTCGGCCTTGAGGGCGAGAGCGACCAGGTCTGTCTGCGGCGCGGGCGTGGGGGTGGCGGCGGGCTCGCCGCCGGCGATCACCACCGGCATCGGTGCCGGGGCGCTAGCGGGCATATCCACTGCCGGAGCCGTGGGGGCCGCAGGGTCCGTGGGGGTCGTGGGTGCCGTGGGGGTCGTGGGTGCCGGGCTAGCGGTGGCAGGTGCCGGGGCCTCAAAGGGGAAGAACGGTGCGGGCGCGGGCCCAGCGGGGAGCGTCGGCATCGCCGCGGGCGCGGGTGCCTGGCCGGTGGTCGGAACGCGGCCTTCCTCAACCAACCGCACGCCGGGCTGGCCACCAGAGGCACCAGCGGGTTGACCTGCAGGGGCCGCTGCCGGAGCGGAGGACCCAGCCGAAGCCGAGCCACCATCGACCAACTTAAGCTGCATCGCGTCAAGGCGAGCCTGATCCTTCTCGGTCAGAGGCACGCCCCACTTAGAGACCTTCTCGACCATCGCGCGGGCGTCGGCGGTCTTGCCGGCGGTCATGGCCGACTCGGCTTCGCCGAGCATTCCGGGGGCCTTCTTGAGGCCCTCGACCCGGCGGTCGGCGATCAAGGCGACCATGGCCGTGGCCTTGGTCTTCGACTCGGCGCTGGCACCTTGGTTGGCGAGGATGCCCTTGGCCTGACGCTCGGCGGCGCTGTAGTCCTCAGCGTTCATCGCCACTTCGGCACGTTGCAGGCTCAGCTCGATCGGGTCAGCCTGACGCGTCTTGGTGTTGATGACCTGCTGGAGCGCCTCGGCGGCGGCACGGTCGCTCGGGCTGGTGCCCGGATCGGCCAGGAAGCGGTCGATCACGCTGCGGGCCTCGACCAGCTTGCCTTGGCGAAGCAGCTCGCTGGCGCGGGCCAGCGATGCGTTGTCATTGGTGATGGGCTTGGAGGAGCCCGCGGCCAGAACCAGGCTCGAAGGCCCCAAAGAGGCGACACCCAGCATCGCCGAGAGAGCCGTCAGAACCACCGTACGGGCCGAACGATCAGCGAAAACGCGCATGCAAGGACTCCGTTGGTGAGGCCATCGGGACGTCCCCGACGGCTCGCAGAGGGCTGAAGATAACGACCCCGGACCGCAAAGGCAAACCGCCTGACGCCAATCTTTCCACACCCCACCTGCCCCCACAAGCCCCACTGAGCACCGATCGCAAATACTGACCCCGCAAGCACTTGGAACTCGACGCCGCTGGCCCAGGGATCCACCGGTCGCGCCCGGATGAGGGCACCATCCGACCGCCTGGGTGCGGCGGTTCCACCCCCGTCGATGCCCCGGCGCAAGTCGACAAATGCCCCATGCCGACGGCCCACCGAATTGTTTCGCGCCTCAGATCTCACGGCCCCGAGCCCGCCAACGCCCGGCCTGACCCGCAGACCGCCCGCCGAGCTTCGAGGGCCGGCGGAACTTGGGAGAAGCCCTCAAAATCAAGCCTCGGGCCCACCCCCGGGCCAGCTATTCAAGCCAGCGGGCCGCAATAATCTGATTGGCCGTGAGGTCAAGGCCCATTTTGGCCTGCTCCCCGAGCAGGTCGCGGACCTGCGTCTCGCGGAGCCGGTCCGCAACCAGCACGTCCAGCTCGCTTGGCTCCTGGTCATCTGGGGGCGTTTCTGGCGAGAGGGCCGGATCGAGCTGTTCAACAGCGCTGCAAGCAAGGTCGCCGGCAGTCTGAAGATTCTCAGCACTCAGCAGCGCCTCGGCGTAGCGCATGTTGCCCTCGTCGGCCAGCACACGCACGATACAGCGCCAGTAGGTCATGCCCAGCTCGTGCCCGTCATCGTCGGGGTTGCGAACCGGGTCGACGTTGAGCGTCAGGCCCCACAGGTCGCGGAGCTCCTCGACGATCTCGTCGTGGGCGAGCAGATCGGGGCGGTCGGTCAGGGCGTCTTGGTCAAGCACGCTGCGGTGCTCGTGGCGGGCCTCGTCGGCGCCGGCGATTTTGTCAACCTCGCGCAGGTCAAAGGCCGCCAAGAGCTGTTCGATCTGCTCTTTCATGTGGGCCTCGGCCCGGACGGTGACAATCTTGTGCTCGTCCACGAACACGTAGAAGAACGGGTCCTCGCTCATGGCCCCAAAGCCAACGAGCCCGTCTTCATAAAGCCACGGGCGGAAGCGGCGCACGCCGTCGTAGAACCGCTCCATCCCGACCAGGTCGTACGCGATGTACGGGTCAATCTCGCGGAAGGCGTCGTTGCCCATGACGTCAAGGATCGGGTAGACCCGCCCGGGGAGCAGCGCAAAGAGGGCGCGGCAGAGCGCCTCGACCCGGGCCGCGCTGATGTTGATGTCAAAGACGTAACGGTCGGGCCACTGCGTCCAATCCTCATTCGGGTCGCCGCTCGAGCCGTCACCGTCCGAGTCATCGCGTGGGCCGTCGCGTGGGCCGGGGCCAAAGCCGCGGTCGCCGCCGCCACGAAGCTCGTCTGATTCCATTCCGGGGCCAAGCCCGCGGGATGGTCCCTTACGCGGACCGCCGCCCAGGCCCCGACTGGGCCGCGACGAGCCGCCGACGTCACTTTTACCCCCCCCCGAATCACCACCCCCGCCACCACCTCCGCCAGAGATTCCGCTACCACCGCCACCGGAGTCACCCCCCCCACCACCGCGTGGGCCGGGGCCGCCGATGGATGAACCATGCGGGCGATCAAGCGTGCCGCCCAGCGGGTCGTCCGGCTCGTCATCTTCATCCTCGGCATCGTCAAGAGCTTCGTCCCCGTCGGGCCCGTCGGTATCGTCGTCGTCGTAGGGCGTCCCGTCGGCTGACTCAAACGTCAGCGTGTAGCCCGGGACGGGGCTCATCTCTTGCACTGGATAGACCCCCAGCGGGAAGACGAAGCCGTCCATGGTCGAGCGCTGGATGGATGAGTCGATCTGACAGCGGGCCACGCACGAAGATAGGGGGTGCTGGCGGTGCGGGCCAGGGGCGCTCGGCCGCGGTCTCTGCGGCATGAGCTAGAGTCGCCGCATGGACGACTGCCTGCTGCTGGTTTTGATCGGTCGAACGCACACACGCCGGGCCCGGGTCATGCCCGGGGGCACCGGCCCGAGCGCAGGTGGTACGCCAACATCAGGCCCGTCGGCCCAGGCTGGGCCTGACCTGCAGCCGGCGCCGGCGCTAGCCCATGACCTTTCGCAGGCCGGGAGCCCCGCCGAGCTGGCGGCACGCCTGGGCCCGGGGCTGGCTATCGAGCTGGCCGCGTGGATCAAGACCGCGCTGGTAAATGGTCGCGGGCGCGTGCTGTTGGCGGCCAGCGACGACGTGCTGGGCCAGCGTGTTGCACGACAGCTCACCGCCCTCGGGATTGAGCACATCTCACGCCTGGTGCCTTCGGGCACGCCTGGGCTGAGCGGCGATGTACACGCCATCCCGCTGGTGGTCGGCGGCGGTCAAGATGGGCCCGCCGGCCCCTTGGACGCGGGGCACATGGGGGCGGGGCACATGGGGGCGGGGCACACGGGGGCGGGGCACGTGGGCGCGGGAGCCGTAGGGGCTGATCGACTGCTGGCGGCCCTGGGCGCCAGCGCTCGTCTGGGCCAGGCCGTGGCGGTGGTTGACGCCGGCGCGCTGGTAACTATTGACCTTTGCGATCGGCACGGCGTGCTGGCAGGCTCAGCCCTTGCGCCGGGACTGGGCGCGATGCTGGAAGCGACCCACAACGCGGCGGCACGCAGCTTGGGCACGCAGGTTCCGCTGGTGGCACGCCCGCCAGCTGCCGCGGCTCTCCCGACGGGCAACATGAGCCTTGACGTCGCGGACGCGGCGGTGCTTGGCGCGGTGCACGCGCTGCGCGGGTTTGTTCGCTACCAAGTTGAGCTGATGGCCGAGGCCTCGGGCCTCTATCCGCGCGTGCTGGCGACCGGGCCGGATGCGGCCCTGCTGCTCGAGCACGATGAGCTGATCGAGCACGTCGTGCCCGACCTGGGCCTTATCGGCATGCTCGAAGCTTGGCGGAGACTGAACACCGACGATGACCTGGCCGCGTCAAACCTGAGCCCCGAAGAGCTTGAGGACGAGCTGGACACCCGGCTTGGCGCGGGCCTGACCGAGGACGACGACGCGTGAGCCAGCACCATGCGAGCGCGCTCACGGCTGGCGCAGGCGGTTCGAGTGGCCCGGATCCGCGGTGCAGCGCCGCGCTGGCAACGCCCGTGGGCACGCGTGATGCGGCGATCGCCTGCATCGATCTGGTGGCGCAAGACGCGCAGAGTTTGGACCGTGCGCTCGCGGCGCTGCTAGGGCCGGTTTTGCCGATATCCGCGGCGGCCATTGCAGTAGATCCCAGTGCAGTAGTGGGCAGTGCGGCAAAGTCGCGGGCCATACCGCGCGTTGGCACCGCCCCGCTACGGACCATCGTCGACCGCGCGGGCAAACCAATCGATGAGGCGGTGGTGGCTCGCTGGAGCGCCGCGCACGCGAGCATCATGCCGCACGCCAGCCCCGCCGGGGTCGCGGCGATCATGGACGCCTGCACCGCCGCGGGGCTTGTGACCACAGGCGCGCCCACGGCCTTCCCCGAGGCGCACGACGCGCTGGAGCGCCGCACGCTTGAAGCACTCGCACGCGCGGGCAGCGCGCTGGCGATCGACCCGCTCCTCGATCAGCCCGCGCGCTGGCGAGAGGCCGGGCTCACCCCGGAATTGGCAAGCCTCTCCGCCAGCGAAATTGCGCGGCGGCTGAGTGAGCGGGTGGCAGAGCGGCCGGGAGAAAAGTCGGCTAAAGGTGCGCCTGAAGCGGACCTGACGCATCGAGAGCACCTGGCTCGCTGGCGGGTGCTGAACTATCTGCTGCTGCCGGCGCTGGTGGTCTGTGTGGGCCGCCCCAACATCGGCAAGAGCTCGCTGCTCAACGCGCTGGCGGGTCGGCAAGTCAGCACCGTGGCCGATGAGCCGGGCACAACCCGTGACGCCGTGGGCGCAGAGCTGAACTTGGGCGGGCTGCTGGTGCGCTGGGCGGATGCGCCAGGTCTTGAGGTGCCGGGACTTGAGGCGCAAGGTCTTGAGGCGCCAGGTCTTCCGGTGAGTGGGCCCCAGCACGGCGAGCGCGAAGTCGGGCCCACGAGCGATGATCCTGACGTGCTCGCGCAGGCCGCCGCCGCACGCCTCATCGAGCTGGCCGACCTGGTCGTGCTCTGCGCCGACTACCAAGGGCCTTGGCCAGAGCAGCTTCTGGTAGGCGCTGGCACGCGCGCGGTCGTGCGCGTTCGGCTGCGGACTGACCTGGTGGCCGAGCTAGAACGCAGTCTGATCGCACAAAATGGCGACGAGGTGCTCGCCGACGAACGCACACACTCGGGCTTTGCCTCAGGCGCGGTCCGCGTCAGCAGCCGCGAGGGCACGGGCCTCATAGCGCTCACGCGGGCGGTGCGCGAGGCACTGGTCCCCACGGCGGCGCTGGCCGACCGATCGCCTTGGGTGTGGTGGGACGGCGCGCTGCTTACGCCCGCTTGCTGACGCGCATAGCGGCAGCGTTTTCGGCCGTTGCCTTCTTGGAACTGCCCCTGCTGGCCGCCGGCTTCTTCGCGTCACTCCCCTCGGCCGTCTTCTTGATAGGTGACTTTGCGGGCGCCTTCTTGGCCATGGGCTGGGGAGCGGGCTTCCTCGCGGGCTTCTTCGCGGGCTTCTTCGCGGCCGGCTTGCCCTGCTTCCCGCTCGCAAGCACCGTTAGGTACGTGGCCAGATAGGCCTTCAGCGGCAGTCGCCTGAAGAACTCCGTCACCACCTCCAGCGGAACCTCCTCGATCCGCTTGAAGCGGACGCACGCCTTGCCCACATTCAGCTTGCGGCCACTATCCGCCCAAGCCTTCGTAAACCACGCCACGAGCGCCTCTGTCGGCGCAGACTCGGCCCCGACGTCTAAGCCCATCAGGTGCAGCGACATGTGCTGCTTCTGATTTCCCAGGCCGGCCATCGGCACGGGCTGTCGAGGGTCGCAGTGATAGCCCTCGGCATAGATCGAGTGTGGGATGCTGTAGCCGATCATCCCGTAGGCCATCGTCTCTTGATAGCCCGTGCCCAGGCCCTTGAGGATCGCGCGGCGCACGGCCGTCAGCGCGGCGCGACGATCTTCGGGCAGCTCGGACAGGTACGCCTCAACGCTGGTTGCTTTGCTCTGCATCCGGGTCAGCTTACCGTCACGCGCGGGCTGAACCAACACCGATCAATCAGCCCGCCCCGAACACGGTACACCGCCATCATGTGGAACGGGGCCGGCGCGGCCTGGCCGAGGCCCGCAGGCTCGTAACCGGTGATGAACTCAAGGTCAAAGACCATCTCGCCAAGCTCCTGGCGGCTGACGACCCTCGACCGCTGGCGCGGGCTCGCGGCAAACTGCGGGCCGTAGCGGGCCCGAAGCCCCTCGTGCCCGCGGAGTCGCTCAACGCCCGTGTCAAGCTCATAGGCGGCCACGTCAAGGGTGAAGGTCGCGCAGAAAGCGTCGATGTCGCGCGCGTTGTACGCGTCAAGCTGGGCGATGACGACCTGCAACGGTGTGGGAATGCTCAAGCCACGAGGCCCTTGGTCAGGCGCATGAACGCCGTCTCGAGGTTGACGGCTTCTTCGCTGAACTGCGCGATGCGGAAGCCGGCATTGATGAGCACGTTGGGCAGGTCTGAAAGGTCGGTCTTGCCGCCGTGCTCGAAGGTCACGCTGATCAGGGCCGTGGCCAAGCCCGCCGAGATTGGCCCTGCGCCCTCGGCGATCTGGACCTTGCTGACCCCTGGGATCTTCGCCAGCAGCTCGGCGGCCTCGCGCGGGCGGGCGGTTACCGCGACGTTGACCACCTGGCCCATCTTGGCCCTGCGGACCGCCTCTGAGACTGGCCCGTTGAACAGCAGCTGCCCGCGCTCGATGATCCCCACCACGTTGCACATCTCGGCCAGCTCGGGCAGGATGTGGCTGGAGATGATGATCGTTTTGCCCATGCGCTTCAGCTCTTTGAGCAGCTCGCGCATCTCGACGCGGGCCCGCGGGTCAAGCCCGCTGGCCGGTTCGTCCATCAGCAGCACCTTGGGGTCGTGCAGCAGTACGCGCGCGACACTTAAACGCTGCTGCATCCCGCGCGAGAGGCTGTTGACCTCCGCGGTGGCTTTGAAGTTCAGGTCCGTCAGGTCCAGCACGTCCTGAACAACCTTGACCCGTGCGGGCCCGGTGATCCCGTAGCAGGCCGCGAAGAACTCGAGGTACTCGACCACGACCATGTCGGTGTACGCGCCCATGAAGTCCGGCACATAGCCGATGATCGGGCGGATCTGGCGGTTCTGATAGCCCACGGTCAGCCCGTCGATCATCGCCTGCCCGCTGCTGGGCTTGAGCAGCGTGGCCAGCACCTTGATGGTCGTGGTCTTGCCCGCGCCGTTGGGCCCGATGAACCCGAAGCAGTCGCCCTGGTTGATCGCCAGGTTCAGGTTGTCCAGCGCGACAAACTCGCCATACTTCTTTGTCAGGTTGATCGTCTCGATCATCGCCATGCGCACACTCCCACGGGCCCGACACTACGACCCATCATCACAGCCACCGCCGCCCACGTTCAGTTCGCCGCCCTGACCTGCACCCGCGCCGCCGGCCCCGGCAGCGGCAGCACCCAGCGCACAAACACCCGACCGTTTGACTCAACACCCTCGCCGTTGACCGCCAGCGTTACCGGCCCGGGCACGTTGTTGACCCACCCCATCACAATCAGGCACGGCTGGCCGAACCACCGCGAAAGGTCCGAGCCCTGAAACTCAGCCCGCACCGCCTGCACCTGCCCGCCCTGCTGCGTCGTGTCCGGCGGGGGGAGCACCGAGAGCAGGCTCATCGCCCGCATCTGCGTCTCAATGCTCTGACGCGTCTGCATCACCGTCGCGCCCGTGAACGCGTCGCTGCGGCTTAGTGGCACAAGGCCCGAGAGCAACTGCTCAGCAGGCCGCCAGCCCGCCGCGTCGCCGTCAAGCGCAAGCACCTCGCCTGGGGCCCATGTCGCCACCTCACGCCCAAAGGCCACGGCAAAGAGCTGCTCGTCGCTGGCCCGCTGTGCGCCAACGGCCAAAGTTGGTGCCTGCACCAGCACCATCATCACGCCCTCCATCGGGCCAGGCAGATCGTGCACCAGCGCGCCGCTGAGCTCCCACGCCCGCGCGCTCGCACCCGGGGCCCGCGGCACGACGCGGACCTGCGTCGGCGTGCGCGATGTACCGGTAGACTCAGCCGTCACCGGCATCGGCAGCTTCAGCACCGGCCCGCCAAGCCAGTCAACGCAGATGGTTTTGACCGTCGCCCGCGCCGGCACCAGCAGCTCGTCAGGGTCACGCCCGTTCACCGGGTAGTCACGCGCGTCAGGGAACATGCTCGGCGTCACGTCCGTGCTCGGGGGCGCGTCCCACGCGCTCACGGCGTTGAACACGCCAGTAGCAGCCTCGGCACCCGCAACCCCCACACGCACATCGCCATACCCCGGCAGCCCGACGCTCGCCAGTACCCGGGCCCGCTGCGTGGGCTGACCAAAGACATGGTCCAGCACGGTCAGGTGTGTGACGCTGGCCCCGCTGGGCCGCAGCACGCGCGCGCCGCCCCACGCAAGGCCCGTAAAGACCACGCCCACGCCAACAAAGCCGACCCACGACCACTGCGGGCGTTTGAGCCGCGCAAGCAGCCAGACACCCGCCGGCCCCGCAAGCACCCAGTAACCAGCGAACACCACAAACGCCAGCAGCACGCCCAGCGCCGCCCTCGCGGTTCGGTTGATCGACCCAGCCACCTGCGCATCAAGCCAGACCTGCTCGCGGCCGCCGAAGTACCGCTTTGGTGAGGCGTTTGCGCTCTCCATCGCCAGCACCTCTTCGGGCTGCGGAAGCCGCCCGCGCCGCCCAAGCACGCGGGCCCAGAACGCGTCGGCTTGCACGCCGCCGATAGAGTTCAGCGTCCGGTCCGCCACGTTCACGCCCACAAACGTCACCGCCCCGCTGCCGATGGCACGCCGCGTCACAAAGCTCTGGCCCTCGGGGTTCTGCATCAGGCTTGTCGCTTCGCTCTCGCTGGCGCCCGGCAGCGGCACAAACGTCTGCAGCGTACCCGTCGCCAGCGCCACGTCGCGATAGCTCAGCAGCGGACGGATCGCGCTTAGCTCGTACCCCTCAATCCGTACCACCTTCACACGCGGGGCGATGTCCGCCAGCGGCTGGCTCGTGCTCAGCCACGACGAACCAACCCCAGGCAACACCACCACCAAGTGCCCGCCACGACGGACCCACTCACGCACCGCGCCCGCCTGCAGCTCGGAAAGGTCGCTCGGCTCGCCGTTAGGCCCACTCGCGGTCCACACCAGCGCGCTCATCCCCGCCAGCCCGAGCCACAGGTCCGGCATCGATGAGGTCCCAATCCCGCTGGCGATCCCGAGCCGCTCGTGCGTCATCGCGGGCCACGGCACCACCGATGAGGCCCGCGAGCCCAGCAGCTCCAGCGCCGGGCTCGAGCGCCCGACCACACCGAGCAGCCCCACGCTCGCGTCCGTCACTCGGTCAGCCCCCGGCTGAAACACGACCCGCGCAATCAACGGACCCGCCGGCGCGACGCCCACGGCGGTCTGTGCCGTACCCGCTGAGCCCTTCTCGCTGGCGGTCAGCACAAAGCTGCTCTGCCCATCAATGCGGAACGGCAGGCGCAAGTAAACCCATGTGATGACCTTCGAGCCCGGGTTGGTCGCTACCACGCTTTGATACTGGGCCGTGTCACCGTCTGGATCGCGCACGCCGATCTGCAACACCACCTCGCGCGACCGCGCGGCCAGCTCTGTCAGTTGCACCTGCACACCCGTCCACGCGCCCGGGCGGGCCAGCCCGCCGACGCCGAACTGAAGCACCTTCAGGTCGATCCCGCCGTTGCTGGTCGCGCCACCACTGCCAACAACCGTGGCCTGGGTCTGCGCGATCGCCAGCGGCGGAGTGCAAAGGAGCAGGATAAGCAGAGATACAAGCGAGGCCAGAGCTCGGGCCGCCGCCGGCGCGCCGCCTAACCGCGCCTCGCGCGCAGCCGTGGCTGCAACCCGCCTCACACACGCTGTCACGCGCAAGTTCCGCATATCGGACCGATGGTACGGCCCCGCCGCTCGGCGGTTCTTGCCGACCGCGCGTGCGATCACGCCCGCGAACCCGCCGCACGCCACAAGCCGAGCCCACCGGGTTCAAGTCCGCGCCCAAGCGGGCCGAAAAAATACCTATGTCTCAGCTCACGACCGAAGCCTGGTTCCTGATCGGCACGGTGATCTTCGCCTGCGTGACCGGCGGGCTGTACGTGCTGGCCTCGATCGTCCGCGACGCGGCCCGCCGCATTGAACTGTACAAGCAGGTCCACGAGCTGCGCCTCGAATACGCGCGCCGGATCCGCGAGATCCAGGCCAAGGGCCAGACCGTCGCAGGTGCGCCGCCGCTGGCTGAGCTTGAGGGCGTCCCCGAAATGTCCGGCGCAATGCGCCGCGCGGCCTGACCTAGCCGCACGCGGCCAAACTCCGCACCGCCTGCTTGCGCGCACGAAAAAGCCCCGCCGAGCGGGACCTTGTTCGTTGCCACACCTTGTCTCGCCGGAACGGCTGATTCGCGATCAGACGCGCCAAGACCCACTCACCGGCGGCGACGCCCAGCCGCCAGCCCGCCCAGGCACAGCAGCGCTATCGCGCCGGGGGTCGGCACAACGCCCACGTTGTCGATGCCGTAGAGCGGGTCGGGCGAGGAGTAGTTCTCGTTGTCCTTGAACCAGCGCAGCGTCAGGGTGCTGCCGGTGGTCCAGGATCCGATCGCAACGCTGCTGGCCGAGACTGTGGTGGTGAAGCCCGTGAGGGTCTGCGCGGCGGGGGCGAAGTTCAGGCCGCTGATATTCGTCCAAGGGCCCGCGCTGCCGAGCAGGCTGAAGAAGACCCGGTATCCGGGCAGCTCGCTCTCGTTGCCAGCGCGGAAGGGGCTGGCCCCGCCGCTCTGGGCCGTGCCCTCAGAGAGCGCCACAAAGTCGTAGCTGAAGTTCAGGCTCGTCAGGGCCGCGCCGCTGTTGTTGGTCATCGCCGGCTCGATGGCCGTGGCCCCCACGCCCGTCGCCCCGGCGTTGCCGAGGATGCGGTTGGCGGTGCTGGCGCTGAACGCGGCGTTGCACCCGTAACCCGCGGTCGTGCTCGTTGAGCTCTGCGTGGCCGACGGCGTCACGCCGGTCTGGCTGAACGCGACGAGCGCCTGGTTGCGCAGCGTGAAGCCGGGCAGGGCCGTAGCGATCTGAGCGTTGGTTGTGGTGGCCAAAAACGTCGTGTTCCCGCCGGTGCCAAAGTAATGCCTTCAGCCCGTCGGGCGGGTCGTGTTGGCGGTGCCCATCGAGTTGAAGTTCTCGGCGTAACCGCCGGGCAGGAACGAGGCCTGGCCCAGGGCCGCCGCCGAACCGGCAGCAACAACGATCATCGAAGCAACAGCGCGCATCGACATAGAAACCTCCTCAAGGTTCGAAGCAACCATCCCAATCTTCGAGGTCGCACCGCTTCGGCCACGAGCACGCGCCCACAGCTCAGGAAGCCGCCCCCATCCCCTCCGGCGGAACGCTCCGCCAGCTCCGCAGACATTGTGGCGTGCCGCGCACCGATCGCCACCGGCGCAGCGCTCAGATTCGTTCAAGGTGGCGCAAAGGCGTAGAACAAACCCGCGCGCCGGGGCTCGTTCGCGCCCCAGGCTTAGGGCTTCTGCCGAGCGCGGGCGAGGCCCCACGCCATCATCACCCACGCGCTGGCCATCAGCAGCGCGCCGTTGGCCTGGTGCGCGGTGCGGACCAGCAGCCGGACCGGGTCAATGTCCGGCGCCGCCGTCAGCGCCTCGGCCACCGGGGCGGCGATCTTCCGCGTGTCATCACCCAAGTACGCCAGCAGCGCCACCCACCCGAGCGCAAACTGCACGCCCACCACGATCATCGGCACGTGCCCCACCCACCAGAGGCTCCGTCCGTGCGTTGGCTCGGCCTTCTTGCTCATGAACCGCGCGCCAACGAGCACCGCCGTCAGCACCGGAATAATCGAGAACCCCACGTGCGTCCACAGCGCGTGCGTGTGGTTCATGTGCCGGATCATCGTGCCCAGCGACAGCATGATCAGCAAGAAGCCCACCAGCACCACCGTGCCCCAGCGCGGCAGCTTGAGCGCTCCCGCCGACGCGTCACCGCGCCAGCGCGCCCACGCAACGCTCAGGCTCGCGGCGTACGCCGCCGTCAGACCCAAGAACAGCTGCCCGAGCGTCCCGTGTACCAGCACCATCCAGATCTTCTTGTCCTGCGTCCAAAGCCCCCCGAGCACGCCCTGGGTGATGACCAGCACCAAGAGCACGACCGCCGCGACCTTGTGCCAGGGCGTCGGGGCCCGCAGCAAAGAGAAGGCGCACAGCACCAGCGTTGTCAGCCCGACCATGCTGCCAAAGAGCCGATGCGTGTGCTCGAGGTACACCCGCGGGTTGTTCATGAGCTCGAGGGGATAGAGGAACATGTTCCCGCCGTACGTCCCCGGCCAGTCCGGCACCGCAAAGCCCGACTTGCTGGTCGTCACAAGCCCGCCCAGAGCCAGCAGCGGGACAATCGCCGCGCACGCAACGCACGCAAAGCGGCATAGCCAGCGCTGAGCGCTTGGCATCTCCCGCGCGCCCCCGCCGCCAGCTCGCGCAACTACCCCCGCCAGCAGCCCCAGCAACGTGCACCCGACCAGCCAGCCCCCGGCCATCAGAGCCGCGCCTGGCTTGACCTGCGCGACCGCGACCCCCGCCTCCATCGCCTTGGCCTTGGCGGCGGGGTCAGCCGCGACGCCGGTGCCCTCAGTAAGGAAGCTGAAAAGGACCAGCAAGTTGACCAGGCCCGCAACCAGCCCCGCCAGGGCCCCCACCGCTGGTCGGCCCGCCCCGGGAACCAGCCGCGTGCCGGCCCAAACGCCCACGACCAGCACCGCCAGCAGGACCGGCCCGGCAATCACCGGCGGAAACATCCCCGTCGTCGCCGGCATGTGCGTCAAGAACCAAACCACCCACATTGCCACCATGACGGCAAAGCCAATGGTCAGGCCCGCACCGAGCAATTGTGCGGAAGGCGTTTCCTGTGGTTCGATACTTATTGGCCGGATCGTTGACATAGGTAAAAAGCCTTGCTATCTGTTTGGGCTTCGATAGGTTTTGGCCAAACCTTGGGGGATTCGTTCGGTTACTTGCAAAGCGTAGGGAGGCTGTGCTATTCTGGCACGCGAGGAATTGCGGCCCTGCAAGAAAGTTCGAGTCCGGCAAGAATGCCCCGAGGGGGGCCAAGTGGGCCCAGCGCGTCAAGGTTTGGATCGGTTGGGGTTTGGATCAGTCTGGGTTTGGATCGGTCGGGGTTGAAGGCGGTCTGGTTCAAGTCTGGTTTTGGTCGCCCGGGTTCGTCCTTGTTCCTTGGAGTAGCGACGCATGTCGACGATTTTTCCAAAGTGGACCAACGGCCTCCCGACCATGTTGGCCGGGGGCGCGGTGACAACGCTCGCAACCGTGGTGGGCGGGGTGTGGTACTTTGCGACGCCCAAGTTCTGGGAAGTCGGGTACATGCCCGAGCAGCCCGGCGGCGGGTTCAACCACCAGCTCCACGTCGGTAAGCTGGGGATGGACTGCAAGTACTGCCACACGTACGTCGAGGTCTCGCCCGAGGCCAACATCCCGCACGTGTCGATCTGCTACGGGTGCCACAGCGAGAACAAGCTGCAAAAGTACGTCGACAGCCCCGCGCACCGCGAGAAGACCGAGTTTGTCCGCACGGCGTACAAGACCGACATGCCCATCGAGTGGAAGCGGGTACACAAGCTGCCCGACTACGTGCGGAACTTTCCGCACCATGCGCACGTGAACGCGGGCGTTTCGTGCATCAGTTGCCACGGCAACATCGGGCGTCAGCCCGTGGTGTGGCAGCACGAGAGCCTGAGCATGAGCTGGTGCCTTGACTGCCACCGCAACCCCGAACCAACCCTGGTGGCCAAGGACCAGGTCACGCGGCTGTTCGAGGTCGAGCAGCAGATGGCCGACCCGGCGGCGATGAAGGTTGCGGGCAAGAAGTACTACGAAGAGCGGCAGATCGCGGCCCCCGAAAACTGCGGGGCGTGCCACTACTAGTCGGACCGCTACGAGTAGTTGATCGATTGGTGTCGAGTGTTGTCGGGTGCGGGCGGGCATTGGCGGGTGTTGGCGGGGCGTTTGATGTTCAGCGCGGTGCTGACCTCTTGAAGTGCTTTGGATCTTCCCATGAGCAACCACGATCAATGTCCGACGAGCCACAAGCAAGGCAAGCCCGTGCACGAAGTGCCGCCGGGGGCGCTGGACGTTGCGAGCACGCGCGCTGAGGCGGTGGGCGCGGTGGCGGGGAGGAAGTACTGGCGCGGGCTTGAGGACGCGGCGGACTCGCGCGAGTTCCGCGACTGGATGGAGCGTGAGTTCCCCGCGGGCGCCAGCGAGCTGGACGCCGGGGGCGAGACGCGCCGCAGCTTCCTTAAGCTGATGGGCGCGGGGCTTGCGCTGGCCGGGGCGGCGACGATGCCCGCATGCCGGCGGCCCGAGCACAACATCTTGCCGTACTCGGCGCGGGTGCCTGAGGACGTGATCCCCGGCAAGCCACTGTTCTACGCCACAAGCATGCCGCTGCCGATGGGCGGGGCCGAGGGGCTGCTGGCCGAGACGCACGAGGGCCGCCCGACGAAGCTTGAGGGCAACCCGCTGCACGCGGTGAACCAGGGTAAGAGCTCTTTGTGGAGCCAGGCGTCGATTTTGAGCCTGTATGACCCTGACCGTTTGAAGAGCCCCGAGCTAGTCCGCTCTGCGGCTGGCGCGGAGAAAGAGAAGATCGTCGAGGCAACGTGGGACGACTTCGCGGCGTGGAGCAAGGGCCACTTTGCCGGTCTGGACGCCGACGGGGGCGCGGGTCTGGCGCTGCTGATGGACAAGGGCGGCGGGCCGGCGCGTGAAGCAATGAAGGCCGCGGTGAAGAAGCGCTGGCCCAAGGCGCAGTGGGTGGCGTACGACGCGCTGGAGGATGCGGCGAAGGCCGCGGCTTTATCGGCGGCGTGCGGCGCTGGCGCGCGCGAGGTGCTGGACCTTTCCAAGGCCCGCGTGATCCTCTCGCTGGACCGCGATGCGCTGAACCTTGAGGCGGGCTCGCTGGTGGCGGCACGGCAGTTTGCCGCGGGGCGCGCGGTGATGAAGACCGCCGACGAGATGAACCGCCTGTACGCCGCGGAGAGCGGCTTTACCAGCACCGGCGCGATGGCGGACCACCGCCTGCGTCTGCGCCCGAGCCAGATCTCGGCGCTGCTGGTGGCGGTGGCTGAGAAGCTCTCGACCAGTGACCGGCCGCTGGCGCAGGGCGTCTCGTCGGTCAAGGACAAGTTCAAGCTTGGCGGGGCTGAGGCGGGCTTTGAGCCAGCGTGGGTTGAGGCCGTGTGTGAGGACCTGCTGGCGGCCAAGGGCAACTCGGCGGTGCTGGTTGGCCCGGGCCAGCCGGCCTGGGCGCACGCGCTGGGCATGCTGGTCAACGCGGCGCTGGGCAACGTGGGCAAGAGCGTGCGTTACGTCACGGCCTTCGGCGATGCCGGCAGCGATGGGATCAAGGCCCTGGGCGAGCTGATTAAGGCGATGGACGCAGGGCTGATCAAGACGATCGTCTGCTTGAACGTGAACCCGTACTTCAACGTGCCGGGGTTTGCCGAGCGGTTTGCCAAGGTCGGCACGCGGGTCACGCTCAGCAATGACCTGGACGAGACCAGCTCAATGAGCACGTGGCGGCTGAACGCGGCGACGTATCTTGAAGCCTGGGGCGACACGGTGGCGTTTGATGGCACTGTCGCACCGATCCAGCCGATGATCGCGCCGCTCTACGGCGGCAAGAGCGAGGTTGAGACGCTGGCGATCATCACGGGCGAGAAGGTGACCGACGGGTACGAGATCGTCCGCAACGCGTGGCGTGCGGCGGTGAAGGCGCCGGACTTTGAGAAGGCCTGGCGCCGTGCGCTGTTTGACGGCGTGCTGGCGGGGGTCAACCTCGCGGGCGCGGCGGCGAGCTTCAACCTTGGGCGTGCGGCCGAAATGGTGACGACCGCGACGCCCTTTGGCGGCGAGCTTGAGGTGGTCTTCTTGGCCACGCCGCTGCACGACGGGCGCTGGGCCAACAACGCGTGGCTCAATGAGCTGCCCGACGCGGTGGCGCGGGTGGTGTGGGACAACCCGGCGATGATCTCGCCCGGGACGGCCAAGAAGCTGGGGCTCACGGCTCAGGACTACACGGCCAAGAAACCCAGCGGTGAGCTGATCGAGCTCACGTTGCAGAGCGCGGTGGTCGGCACCGGGGGCGGGCCTGTTGGCGCGACCCTCAAGATCGCGGCGTGGGTTGTGCCGGGGATCGCTGACGGGGTGGTGGTGCTGCCGCTGGGCCTTGGGCGTCGGGTGACGGGCCTGGTGGGCACGGGCGTTGGGTTCGACACGTTCGCGTTCAAGCCGCTGGGCGGCTTTACGGGCACGGCGGGGCTCGAGCGTCTGGGCGACCGTTACGAGGTCAGCAGCACGCAGCTGCACGGGACGATGGAAGGCCGCGCGATCGTGCGTGAGATGGACCTGGCGGCGTACCGCAAGCACGGCGGCGGCCCGATTGAGACCCTGAAGGACGCGTACGGGCGCAGCGCGAAGCTGAGCCTTGCGGAGCGTCTTGAAGGCAGCGAGATGACGCACATGCCGGCGCTGGTCAGCGCGTACGAGAACCCGTACAACGCGAGCAAGGGCGACGTGAACCTCACGCCGTCGCACCCGCCTTATGACCCGCGTCGCGCGGGCAAGCAGGGCGGGTTTGACGGGAAGCCGGCGTTCGCGGTGGGCCCGCAGTGGGGCATGTCGATCGACCTGAGCTCTTGCATTGGTTGCAACGTGTGCACGATCGCCTGCCAGGCTGAGAACAACATCCCGGTGGTGGGCAAGATCGAGGTGAACAAGGGCCGCGAGATGCACTGGATCCGCGTGGACCGGTACTTCACTGGTGCCGGTGACGCGAGCGAGCCTGACGGGATGGTGTACCAGCCGGTGGCGTGCGTGCACTGCGAGAACGCGCCGTGCGAGGTGGTCTGCCCGGTGAACGCGACGGTGCACGGGCCCGAGGGCCACAACTACATGATCTACAACCGGTGCATCGGCACGCGGTACTGCGCGAACAACTGCCCGTACAAGGTGCGCCGGTTCAACTTCTTTGAGTACGGGGTGACGAAGTTCAACGGCGGGCTGGAGGACGGGATCCGCGAGAACACGCCGGAGTTCGTCAGCGAGCACCTGCCGGAGAACCAGGCGTTGATCCCGCCTCGGCTTCGCAAGAAGCTTGACGAGATCGCGCGGCTGCAGAAGAACCCGAACGTGACGGTGCGGTCGCGCGGGGTGATGGAGAAGTGCACCTACTGCATCCAGCGGACCAACGAGGCCAAGATCGAGCTGAAGATCAAGGGTGAGCGCAAGAACGGTGAGACGATCCCCGACGGCTACGTGCAGACGGCCTGCCAGCAGGCGTGCCCGACCGGGGCGATTGCCTTTGGCGACATCCTGGACAAGACCAGCCGGGTGCACGAGGCGCGCGAGCACCACCGCACGTACGCGCTGCTTGGGTACCTCAACGTCCGCCCGCGGACAACGTACATGGCCCGCGTCAACAACCCCAACCCCAAGCTGCGTGCGCAGGTGGCCGACCCGTTCGAGCACGGCGGTGGGCACGAGGGCGAAGACGGGCTCAAGGGCGGGCAAGAAGGCAAGGGCGGGGCTGGGGGCAAGGGCCACACGTTCTTTGATCGCAGCAAGCTGCACGGCGAGGACGGCTACCGGCTGTCGCTGTCGGTGCTTGGAGGGCAGGCATGAGCGTCATCCGTCCTGATGAGACCACCGCGCGCGAGCTGGCGGGGATGCAGCCCGTGGGTCCCTCTGCGCGGCCGCTTGACCCCCGCACCGGCGACGGGACGCTGACCGAGGACAACACCAAGCGCGCGCCGCTGGTGCTCGGCGAGCGCGACTTTCACTCGGTGACCGAGACGGTCTGCGGGTACATCGAGAAGGGCCCGGGGCGCTGGTGGCTGCCGGCGTTCATTGGCGCGGCGCAGGTCGCGGGCCTGATGCCGATCATGATCATCTACCTGATCATCACCGGCGTTGGCGTGTGGGGCCTGAACAACCAGATCGACTGGGCGTGGGACATCACCAACTTCGTGTTCTGGATCGGCATCGGCCACGCCGGGACGCTCATCAGCGCGATCCTGTGCCTGCTGAAGCAGAAGTGGCGCACGAGCATCAATCGGGCGGCCGAGGCGATGACGATCTTCGCGGTCATCTGCGCCGGCACGTTCCCGGGCATCCACGTCGGGCGGGTGTGGATGTCGTGGATGCTGTTCCCGATCCCCAATTCCAACGCGATCTGGAGCAACTTCTCCAGCCCGCTGCTGTGGGACGTCTTTGCCGTCAGCACCTACGCGACGGTCTCGGCGCTGTTCTGGTACATGGGCATGATCCCCGACTTTGCGACGCTGCGCGACCGGGCCGCGCTGCGGCTGCTGGGCGACAAGGACCGCGCGCCGCGCCTGCCGATTGTCGGCGTCAAGGTCGATCAGGTTCGCGCGATGGTCTACGGGCTTCTGAGCGGGGGCTGGCGCTTCAGCGCCCGGCACTGGCAGAACTACGAGAAGGCGTACCTGATGCTCGCGGGCGTCAGCACCCCGCTGGTGCTCAGCGTGCACTCGATCGTGTCGTTCGACTTTGCCACCAGCATCCTGCCGGGCTGGCACACAACGATCTTCCCGCCCTACTTCGTGGCCGGCGCGATCTTTGGCGGGTTCGCCATGGTGCTGCTGCTGCTGATCCCCTCGCGCGAGCTGTGCCCGGGGATGAAGGACTTCATCACCAGACGCCACCTTGAGAACATGGCCAAGATCATCCTGCTCACGGGCATGATGGTCGGGTTCGCCTACTTCATGGAGTTCTTCATCGCGGCGTACTCGGCCAACAAGTATGAGATCGACGTCTTTGTCTACAACCGCCTCATGCCCCCGTTCGCCAGCGAGTGGTTCGGAACTCACCGCTTCGCGCCCTACTGGTGGGCGTACTGGGCGATGATCTTCTGCAACGTGGTGACCCCGCAGGTCTTCTGGTTCAAGAAGCTCCGCCAGAACATCGGGGTCATCTTCACCGTCGCGGCGTTTGTGACCGTCGGTATGTGGTTCGAGCGGTTCGTGATCATCGTCACCAGCCTGCACCGGGCCTTCCTGCCCGGCGAGTGGCACATGTTCTTCCCCACGGCGGTGGACATCCTGACGTTCGTCGGCTCGTGCGGGACGTTCTTGACGCTTTACCTGCTGTTTATGAGGTTCCTGCCACAGTTCGCGATGAGCGAGATCAAGGCCGTCATGCCGCAGGCTGACCCGCACTACTACGGGCACCGCGGCGGCGGTCAAGCGCACGGGCATGGTGACGGTCAAGACCACGGGCCCGATCATGGTGGTGGTGGTGGCGGTGGCGGTGGCGGTCATGCGGCGGGTGTGAAGCACGACCCTGCGGGCCCCGGCTCGCCGACAACCGGAGGTGCGGCGTGAGCAGCAAGCGAATCTACAAGACCGAGGCGGGCGCGACGGTGCACGGGGTGATGGCCGAGTTTGCCAACCCCGGCGACCTCTACCACGCCGCCGAGATAGTCCGCGACGCGGGCGTGCGCGACTGGGACGTGTACTCGCCGTTCCCGATCCACGGGATCGAGGAGGCGATGGGCTTGAAGGCGAACCGCTTGCCGCTGATTGTCGGGGTCGTGGGCCTGACGATGGCGTGCGTGGGCTTTGGCTTCCAGTACTATGTGCGCGCGGTGGAGTATCCGATCGTGCACCAGGGCAAGCCGCCGGACTCGTGGCAGGTGCTCGTGCCGGTGACATTCGAGCTGGGCGTGCTGTTCACGGCTTTTACGTGCATCCTGGGCATGTTCATCTTCAACCGCCTGCCTATGTGGCACCACCCGCTGCTGAAAAAGGAACGGTTCCTGCGGACCAGCGACGATCGGTTCATCATCGCGGTCGAGGCGAGTGACCCGAAGTTCGTGCCACAAGAGACGCGCGAGATGCTGCTCAAGGCCGGGGCGACGCGGGTTGAGCTGGTCGAGGAGTAGCGACGAGTGACGAGCGTCGAGCGGTGAGTGGCGAGCGGTGAGCGACGAGTGGTGAGCGACGAGTGTCGAGCGGCGAGCGAAGCGGTTGGGCTGGACGGACAGGACACAAGTGATGCCAATGAGCATGAAGATTGCAAACACCACGATCGCGATGCTGGTCCTCGCCAGCGTGGCAGCGTTCGGCGGCGGGTGCCGTGGCGACCGCAGCTCGTCGCGTCCGCGGCAGTTCATCCCCGACATGGACGACTCTCCGAAGTTCAAGCCGCAGACCAAGACGCCGTTCTTTGCCGACGGCCGCGCGATGCGCTCGCCGGTGCAAGGGACAGTCGCCTTCGGCGTGCTGCCCGATCCGGCGGCCAAGGGGCGCGAGCACTATTTGAAGGAGGACGACGCGTTCTTCAGGGGCAAGGGCGGCGACGGCGCATTCCTGACGACGATCCCCGCTGGCGTGACACTCGACCAGGCGGCGCTAGAGCGCGGGCAGGAGCGCTTCAACGTCTACTGCGCCTCGTGCCACGGGTACGACGGGTTGGGAAAGGGCACAGTCGGCAAGCAGTGGTCGTACGGCTTGCCCAACTTCCTTGACCCGAAGTACTGGGACCTAAAGGTGGACGCGGAGAAGTCCCGCGACGGGTACATCTTCCATGTGATCCGCAACGGGGTTGCGGCACCTGACGGCTCCCTGTTGATGCCGGCGTACGGCTACAGCGTGCGGCCCGAGGACGCGTGGAAGATCGTGGCGTACATCCGCTCGATCCAGGAGGCCAGCCGCGGCAGCCTGCAGGATCTGCCCGAGGCCGAGCGTCAGCGCTTACAGCAGAACCGACCTAAGACTCCTGGGGCTGCGCCCGCGGCCGGAGGTGAGAAATGACCGCTCTACCAGCCGATTCTGCTGGCATCGCGAGCACCAGCTCGCTGGGCCAATCGTTTGCCAGCCACCACGGTCCGATCGACCTGAGCGAGCGGAACGTGACGGTGCCGAAGAACTGGGCCACGGGCCCGATGCTGCTGCTGGCCGTGCTCGGGCTGTTGTGCATCGGCGCGACGCTTGGGGCGGCGGTGACCGCCGGGGCTGACGAGGCGGGCTCGAAGGCCGCCAAGCACGCGCTGTACGCGTACCACGTCGGGGTGATGTCGATCATCACGTTCTCGGTGGGCGGGCTTGGGCTGACGATGATTTTGCGTGCGGTCCGCGCGGGGTGGAGCGCGACGATCAGGCGCCAAGCCGAGAACGTCGCGATGCTCATCCCGCTGGGGGTGCTGCTGCTGATCCCGCAGGCGATCTTCGCGGCCCAGGTCTGGAAGTGGATCGACCCGGCATATGAGGGCGGCTACTTGCTGGACGCCAAGCGCTGGTGGCTGGCACCGGGCTTCCTGGGCGTGCGGATCGTGTTCTACGGCGTGATGTGGACTTTGCTGGCATACGGGCAGTACCGCATGAGCACCCGCCAGGACCGCGAGGGCGATGTCCAGCTGACCAACAAGGCGCAGTTCTGGGCCCAGCCCGGGCTGCTGGCCTTCGCGCTGACCTCTTCGTTCGCGGCCTTCGACCTGATCATGGCCTTGGACTACCACTGGTTCAGCACCATGTTCGGCGTCTACTTCTTTGCCGGCGCGATCCTCAGCGGCGTGGCTCTGGTCATCTTGATCACCACGGTGCTGCGGATGAGCGGGCGGTTGCGTGGCGTGGTGACGCGCGAGCACAACCACGACCTGGGCAAGCTGCTGATCGCCTTCACGATCTTCTGGGCGTACATCTCGTTTAGCCAGTACTTCCTGATCTGGTACGCGAACATCCCCGAGGCGACGGCGTGGTTCCTGGTCCGCAAAGAGAACGGGTGGGAGCACCTGTTCCTGCTCCTGTGCCTGGGGCACTTTGTGCTGCCGTTCTTGCTGCTGCTGTTCCGCGGGATCAAGAAGAGCCTGCCGCTGCTGGCGATTTTGGCGTTCTGGCAGCTGGTGATGCACCTGTGCGACATGTTCTGGCAGATCCGCCCGGTGGCGTTTATGAGCTACGACGCGGGCAACCCGGTGGTGGCGGGCAAGGTCGGGCTGGGTTGGGTCGACTTCACGGGCGTGCTTGGCCCAGTGCTGCTGTTCACGGCGGGGCTGATCTTCATGATCCGCCGCTCGCCGCTGATTGCGACCAAAGACCCCCGCCTGGTTGAGGCGCTGAACCACAAGAACTACGTCTGATGCATCGAGGCGGAGCGTCGATGATCAACCCGTTGGAGAGCACCATGGCAACGACTCACGACTCTACTCACGCGGGGCAAGAGCACGCCGACGCCTGGCACACGCACGCCGCCACCGAGGGCGTGCCTCAGGCGGCCCACACCGAAGAGGTCCCGGCCTTCCGCGTGCTTGGCCTGGGCATCTTGCTGTGGTTCGGCGTGGTGGTGACCATCGCGGTCATCGCGGTCTACTACCTGGCCTACGCCAATGACCTGCAGATCAGCAGCGAGGAATACCCCGAAAGGTTCGGCGGCGAGAACCAGGCCGTGCATACCGGGCAGCTTCAGGCCCGGCGGACGGTTCTTGAGGGTCAGTTCATGAACGTGACCCCCGCGTGGGCCGACGCGGAGATGGGGCTGGTGACGATCCCGATGACCAAAGCGATGGACAAGGTGGTGGCCCGGTACGCGGATCGGAAATAAGCTTGCCGGGAAGCCCCGGTAAGTTTTCAGTCACGATTGAAAACTGACGACTATACTGCCTGACAGCACGGATTCCTGTAGGCCTTAGTGCGGTCGAGGCGGCGTGCAGGCGGGTAAAGGGCTTGGGACGGTCAAAGAATGATGGATATTCAAGCGGGCGGCCAGGTTGGGTGTGAGCGTGAGCGCCGGGTAACCGGGGCTGGTCACGCCGCGCGCCGGGCCGGGGGGTTTGCCGGCGTGGCGGCTGGGCTGCTGATGCTGGTCTCGGGGGCGTTTGGGCAAATCGGGCGTGGCGGGCAGTCCATCGAGCTGGATCAGCAGTCGGTGGCCAACACGGTGCCGTCGCAGATTGATGGGATGACTGTGCAGCAGCGTCTTGGGCAGAAGGTCCCGCTGGACCTGGTGTTCACTGACACCGAGGGGCGCGAGCGGCCGCTGCGTGATTGGTTTATCGACGGACGGCCGGTGCTGATGACGATGGTCTACTTCCGCTGCCCGATGCAGTGCCCGCTGACGCTGCAGCGGTTGACGCAGCGTCTGCGTGAGATTGAAGACTGGAACATCGGGCGCGAGTTCAACGTGATTGTGGTGTCGTTTGATCCGAGCGAGACGGCTCAGCAGGCCGCGGGGAAGAAGTTTGAGTTCCTGACGAGCTACGGGCGGTCGCCCGAGGCCTCGGTGAGCAAGGGTTGGGCGTGGCTGACCAGCGCGGACCCGACACGGGCGCGTGAGCTGGCCGACGCGCTGGGGTTCCCGTACCGGTACTTGCCGGCGAGCAACGAGTATTCACACGCGACGGTGTACTTTGCGATCACGCCTGACGGGACGATCAGCCGCTACCTGAGCGGGCTGGATACCACGAGCAAGGACGTGCGTTTGTCGCTGCTGGACGCGGGGCAGGGCAAGCTCGGGGGCATTCTGGACACGTTCTGGCAGATGTGCTTTACGTTTGACGCGCACGCGGGCAGCTACACGCTGCAGGCGTTCCGGTTGATGCAGGTCAGCTCGGTGGTGCTGGTGCTGGGCGTGGGCGGGCTTATCGGTGCGATGCTGCTGGTGGAGCGGCGAAGGAAGGCCGCGCGGGTCATGACGGCGCTGCTGACGGGCGCGAAAGTGGCTTGATAGTGGCGGTGGCGGAGCGGGTCGTTGGGGGTTTGCGGGTGATCAGCGGCGTCCTGAGCGGACGCCGAAGCGAGGTTCAGCTATGAACGAGTGGCTCAAAGGCATCCTGCTCAAGCCCGGCAACAGCGACCTTGCGCTGGGCGACTGGAACGTTGATGGGCTGTTCATGTTCATCACCTGGCTGTGCATCGGAAGCTTCATCTTCGTGATGGTGCCGATGTTCTGGTGGGCGTTTAGGTACCGGCGTGCGCGTGGTGCGGGGCACATGGCGGCGGTGCGGACGCCGAACCACAACACGGTGCTGGAGGTGACGTGGGTGGTGGTGCCGCTGCTGTTTATGGTGGTGGTGTTCTTCTGGGGGTTCAAGGGGTACATGCGTGGCCAGATCGCCAAGGGCAACGCCGAGGTGATCAACCTTGAGGCGTACAAGTGGGCGTGGGAGCCGCTGTACCGCAACGGGGCGTCATCCGGCCAGCAGGTGTACATGGACGACCGGCGTACGCCGGGCGAGAACGGCGCGCTGGTAGGAAAGCGTGGGAACAATCTGTTCCCTGTGATCGCGGTGCCCGAGAAGACGCCGGTGAAGTTCATCATGAAGTCACGCGACGTGATGCACTCGTTCTACATCCCTGACATGCGGATCAAGATGGACATCTTCCCGAACCGGTACACGAGCCTGACGTTCGTGCCGCAGGATGCGGGCGGCGACCTTGGCAACAACGACCAGGCGGGCGCGGTGACGGTGACGCCCGGCGAGATTCCCGGGCGCGACCACTACGTGTTCTGCGCCGAGTACTGCGGGATCAGCCATAGCGAGATGGCGGCGGTGATGCGGGTGATGACCCCAAGCAACTTCGACAAGGCGCTGGAGACCTGGGGCGACTTGTACAAGGGCAAGAACTTCGCAGAGGTCGGCGCGATCGTGCATGCGCGCAAGTGTGCGACGTGCCACAGCGTCGACGGCAGCAAGAACACGGGCCCCACGTGGAAGGACGCCTGGGGCAAGATGACGCCGATGGCCGTGGGCGGGAGCGTGATGTACGACGAGAACTACACGCGCGAGGCGATCCTGAACCCGGCGGCAAGGCTGCATCAGGGCTATCCGAATCAGATGCCCAGCTTCGCGGGTCAGCTCAGTGACAACGAAATCCTGGGCGTGATCGCGTACATCCGGCAGCTGTCGGGCAAGACGACCGACGCGGACAAGGTGCCGTTCCCGAGCAAGTAAGTGACCAGTGAACAGTGACCAATGAACGGTGACGAGCGACGACTGAAGTGATCTGATTGAGCCTGAATCGACCTGTCTGACCATCTATTGAACCACGTGTCGATCCGGCCCTTGGGCCTCTTGTGACGGAGCAGAACCATGAGCAGCCTTCCCGGGACGAATCCAGAGCAAGCCAGCGGCGCCGATGCCGGTGCGCACGACCAAGGGCACGACGAGCCCTACCTGGCACCGAAGGCCACGTGGCTGGCGACGGTGGTGGACTGGGCGACGACGATCGACCACAAGAAGATCGGCGTGATGTATCTGTTCGCGATCCTGTTCATGTTCTTTCTGGGCGGCGTGGCGGCGCTGGGTGTTCGCGTTGAGCTGTGGGAGCCGACGCGAACGGTGGTGGACGCGGCGGGCAATACACGGCTGGAGGGTCTGGCGCTGAGTGCGATGCTGCCTGACGACAAGCCGTCGCTGTCGGACGCCAACGACCTGTACAACCGGATTTTCACGCTGCACGGGCTGATCATGGTGTTCCTGGTGATCGTGCCGAGCATCCCGGCGAGCCTGGGGAACTTTTTGCTGCCGCTGATGGTGGGCGCGAAGGACGTGGCGTTCCCGAAGCTGAACCTGGCGTCGTGGTACATCTACCTGTTTGGCTCGATGTTCGCGCTGGCGGCGGCGATTGGCGGCGGCGTCGAGACGGGCTGGACGTTCTACACGCCATACAGCACGAGCACGGACGAGGGCCACTGGACGGTGGTGGCGATGATCGCGGGGGCGTTCATCCTTGGGTTCTCGTCGATCTTGACAGGTTTGAACTTCATCGTGACGGTGCACAAGCTGCGTGCGCCGGGTATGGGGTGGTTTGACATGCCGCTGTTTGTGTGGGGCATCTACGGGACGAGCCTGATCCAGGTGCTGGCGACGCCGGTGATCGGGATTACGCTGCTGCTGCTGATCTTCGAGCGTCTGTTCCACATCGGGATCTTCGACCCGCGGCTGGGCGGCGACCCGGTGCTGTTCCAGCACTTCTTCTGGTTCTACAGCCACCCGGTGGTATACGTGATGATCCTGCCCGGGATGGCGGTGATGAGCGAGCTGATCGCGGTGTTCACGCGGAAGAAGATTTTCGGGTACCGCGCGGTGGCGTTCAGCAGCCTGGCGATCGCGGGCATCAGCTTCATCGTGTGGGGCCACCACATGTTTACGAGCCAGGGCGAGCTGAGCGCGACGATCTTCAGCGCGCTGACGTTCCTGGTGGCGCTGCCCAGCGCGATCAAGGTCTTCAACTGGATCATGACGCTGTACAAGGGGAGCATCGACCTCAAGACGCCGATGCTGTACGCGCTGGGCTTCCTGTTCCTGTTCTCTATCGGCGGGCTGACTGGCATCTACCTGGGTGCCCTGAGCGTGGACCTGCACCTGCACGACACGTACTTCGTGGTCGCGCACTTCCATTACGTGATGATGGGCTCGACGATCGTCGCGTTCGTGGGCGCGATCCACATGTGGTGGCCCAAGATGTTCGGGAAGATGTACAACGAGCTGTGGGGCAAGGTGGGCTTCTGGCTGGTCTTCCTGGGCTTCAACCTCACGTTCTTCCCGCAGTTCATCATGGGTTCGCACGGGATGCCCCGGCGGTACGCCAGCTACGTTGACGAGTTTCAGATCTACCACCAGCTCAGCACCATCGGCAGCTTCGTGCTGCTGGCGGGGTTCCTGGTGCACCTGTTCAACTTCATCCACTCGCTGGTTGCCGGGCCCAAGGCCCCGCCCAACCCTTGGGGCGGGCTAAGCATGGAGTGGACCGACGCGGGCAGCCCGCCGATCACGCACAACTTCCATCACGAGCCGGTCGCCAAGCACGGCCCGTATGACTTCGACGACGTCTACCCGCCGCAGACCAAGCCCGGCGAGTTCCCGATGCCCGAGCCGGCCAAGCCGGGCGAGCACCCCAAGTGGTAAGCCGGTTCAAGTGGTGAGCCGGTTTAAGTGGTGAACGAGTCTGGGCATTGAACAACTACGGGCCCGCGGCTAGACCGCTCCGGGCCCGCTTCGACCGGGTATCGAGACGACTGGATCAGGGCGTAAGGGCCTGAGAAGAGCGCACCTATGACGACACTGCCGCACGATCAGCTTGAGCCAGCGAACAGCGCCGCGCCCACGGACGGTGGTGGCACGTACCACGACCGCTACCAGCCAGCGCACCACTTCAAGAGCCGCGAGCACGAGTTTGACGCGGTGAAGATGGGCGTGTGGCTGCTGCTGAGCACTGAAATTCTGCTGTTTGCCGGGCTGTTTGTCTTCTACGCGATCATGCGCATGAAGCACCCTGAGGCGTTCGTCCACGGCAGTAGCTTGCTGGACTGGCGCTGGGGGCTGATCAACACCGTGGTGCTACTGCTGAGCAGCTTCACGGCCGCCGCGTCGGTGCGTGACGCGCAGCTCGGGCGGCAGGGGTGGCTGAAGGTCAACTTGTTCCTGACGTTCCTGTTCGGCGGGGCGTTCCTGGCCATCAAGTTCATCTTTGAGTACCTGCCGAAGATTTCCGAGGGCAAGCTGCCGGGCATCTGGTACAGCTACCCGAACTGGGTCGACGCGAACGAACCGCTGTGGTGGGGCCTGTACTGGGGCGCGACGACCGTGCACGCGAGCCACGTGATCATCGGGATGGGCCTGTACTTGTGGCTGCTGCGCCGGGCGTACAAGCGCCACTTCGGCCCGAGGCACTACAACGGGGTTGAGGGTGTGGCGCTCTATTGGCACATCGTTGACATCGTCTGGATCTTCCTGTTCCCGATGCTGTACCTGATCCATTGATTGTCGCCGCGGGCGCCGGGGCGCGAAGTTGCTGGACGAGTGGGTTGAACGAGCGGGCTGGGCACGCGGGTTGAAACGGGTGGACAGCCGCTGGTGCGGTGGCGGTTTGAGGGTCGGCGGAAGAGCTGGTTCTGGGCTGGTGGTCCGGGTTTACGCGAGGGTACTTGACATGGCACACGCCGCACATGCTGATGGATCACAGGCTCACGGGTCGGGCCATGCCGCTGGTCATGGCGCCGGTCACGCGCACGAGCACGTGATCATCCCGATGCGGACGCTGGTAACGGTGCTGGTGCTGCTGATGACCTTCACCGGTCTGACGGTGCTGGCGGCGAACCTTGAGATCATCTTCGCCACGATCTTTGAGCTGAAGATCCCGCAGTACATCAACGTGCTGGTGGCGCTGTCGATCGCGGCGGTCAAGAGCATCATCGTGGCGGCGTACTTCATGCAGCTTCGCTACGACAACCCGCTGAACACGATGATCGCGACCTTCACGATCCTGGTGCTGACGTTCTTCCTGGGCTTCACGATGATCGACCTGGGCAGCCGCGGCACGCTGTACGAGTACAAGGCCGAGCAGGTCATTCCGGGCGGGATTGGCGGCGTGGCGATCGCCGGGGGCGTGCAGGTGCCGTCGAACGTCTCGATCGCGCAGTTCGCACGCGAGCAGGCCGACAAGAAGATCGAGCAAATGATCAGCGAGGGCACGCCGCTGCCGAAGTTCCTGGGCGTCCGTCTGGTTCACATCGTTGACGAGCTGCTCGCGGCAAAGAAGCCCGTGCCCGTGGCGTACGCGGCGTACCTCGCCGGCAAGCCCGAGTTGTTCAAGGCCGCCCACGCTCACGGCAAGGACCACACGGATGCCCACGGCGACGACTACGGCTCGGCCCATTCCTCAAGCCCCGACGTCTCGCGCGTCAAGACGGGCATCACCCTGCCCGAGCTCGTGCCAGCGGGCGCGGCATCTGGGCAGGACGCACCAGGTCGTGACGCAGGGCCCGGCACCGGTCCTGGCGGCGATGACCCCGACCCCAAGTAAGTTTCACCCGCGGTCCGTGGCGGCGCGGCGGCCCCCACTCTGATCGCTCAGGCAGCAAACATGCGTCCACTCGGCTCAATTGGCCTACTCGTCCTTCTATCCTCTGCGGGCGTGGTGATCTTCAGCACGCTGCGGATGGCCCAGCGCGTTGAGGGCTTCAACGAGGCGGAGGTCTCGACAATCTGGCACGCCCAGCGGACGCGCCTGCGCCAGTTCACGTTCCGCGACAGGGAGGTGCGGCTGACCGACGCGCCCCCAGCGGAGAACGGCGACGCTCGCCTGCAACTGAGCTACGGCGACCAGTCCCTCGCGTTGAAGGTCCACGCGCCGATCGTGCCGGGCATGAAAGACCTGAAGGTCTACGACGAGCATGTCGCGGCGCTGGCGATCGCGGCAAACAGGGACGGGGCGATTCAGGTTGATCCCTTCAGCGACGAAGGCTGGCGGATGTTCATCGTCAGCCGTCAGACCGCGCCGGGCTGGGACGAGGAGACGTGGGGCAACGTCCGCGTCAAGGACTGGGTCTTCGCTCTCTACGAGCTAACGCCCGAGGGAACTATCACGCTGCGAAAGGTGCAGTTTCCTGACCGCGCGGGGCGCGTGCCGGCGGAGGTTGAGGCGCGGCGAAAGCTCAAGGCCGCGGGCGAGCCCGTGCCGGGCGAAGAGGTGAAGCTGACGGACGTTGAGCTGATCCAGGAGCGGTCTTTGGAGTGGCAGGCGGCGCTGTTTGCGATCCCGAAGTCACAGATGAGCCGTTACCGCTTTAAGACCGACGCGGTCCGGGGGAGCTCGGAGGTGCAGGGCATGCGCTGGACGCTACCGGCTGCGGCCTTTGGGATGATGGGCGTGGTCGGCGGCGTGGCGCTGATGATGATGAGCGCGACGCGCCGGGCAGCGCGGGTGTGAGTCGCAAGTGAGCTTGGCTAGTTCAGTTTGCGGGCCGTGCAAGTGGCGCTTCGAGCCGCGCCTTCCGCCTTGCTGTCGTTGCTCGCTACGGCACCTTGACCTGCACTGCGCAGGAGCAGGAGCAGGGTCAGGGGCAGGAGCAGGGGCAGGGGCAAGGGCGTTCGCGCGAGATTTTAACCCCACTGACGAAGAGCGCATTGGGCAGAATGAAATCCTGCGACACTGGGTCATGCAACCAGGGCCCATGAAAAAAACCCGCCGGATGGCCGGGGCTTGTGCAAAGCTGTCTGGAGGAGTTCGAGCGGACCCTTGCGGGCCTTAGTTCTCGCCGACAGTCGGGACAGGGACTGCGGGGGTCGTGATCGCGGGCGCGCGCAGGTTGGCGTCGACGAGCAGGTCGAGCTGGCCGTCGACGGCCTTCATCTCTTCGATGTTGAGGTGGTCGGCGCGGACGATCATCTGGCGGAGCAACGCGTCAGAGAGGTTGAAGGCGCGTTCGATAGCCTGCATCTTGTCGGTGGTGACGCTGAAGAAGCAGAGGATGTAGACGCCGCGCTTCTGCTTGTTGATGGGATAAGCGAGCTGACGGTCGCCCCACTTCTTCAGCGCGATGATCTCGGCACCGTGCTTGCCGAGCGTCTCTTTGATGAGCTCGACGGCGGCCTTGATGTCAACGTTGACTGACTGCGGGAAGAGGAAGAGGCCTTCGTACGAGATCTTGGGAATCACGCGCATCGGTGCGCTCCTGTATGGGCCCCGGGGCGGCCGCCACGCGTGAGCGGGCGGGGCTTGCCGGGGAATGTCTCCCGAGGCTGACCTCCACGCGGAGGGGCGACGGGCGCGAAACAAGGTCGGGATAGTAGGCCCGAAACCGGTCCTCGTGCCAGTTGAGGGTGGTGTGGGGTCTTCAGACCAGACGTACGGCTTAGCCCTCGGCACCCTGCGGAAGTGTTTGGGTGATGTTGGTGATGATCGCGTCGGGCGTAATGCCGTCGGTCTGGGCCTCGAAGTTTAGCAGCAGGCGGTGCCGAAGGACGGCGGCGGCGACCGAGCGGACGTCGGCCATGCTGGCGGCGGCGCGGCCAGCAACCAGGGCCCGGCACTTGGCTCCAAGTACGAGCGCCTGGGCTGCCCGGGGTGAAGCGCCGAGGCGGACATACTTGAGGACCATCGGCGTGGCCAGCTCGCCGGCGAGCCCGTCATTGCTACCCGCGCCGAGTTCCTCCCCATTGCCAGCGATCGCGAAGCCCGAGTTGTCGGCATCAGCGAGCGATGATCGCGTGTGGGTGGCCAGCGTGAGCCTGACGGCGTAGTCCAGCACGTGCGGGGCGATGGCGACCGAGCGCACGAGCTTCTGGTGCTCGATGAGCGTTGCCGCGTCGAGCACCGGGCGGACGTCGGCCTCATCGCCGCCGGTGGTGCGCGTCAGGACCTCGGCGAGCTCGCGCCTGCCGCTGACGCCAACGAGCAGCTTAAAGAAGAAGCGGTCGAGCTGCGCCTCTGGCAGCGGATAGGTGCCCTCTTGCTCTACGGGGTTCTGCGTCGCGAGGACGAAGAACGGGCGGTCCATGGGGTGGGTGACGCCGGCGACAGTGACGCTGCGTTCGGCCATGGCTTCGAGCAGGGCGCTCTGGGTTTTGGGCGTCGCGCGGTTGATCTCGTCAGCGAGGATCATCTGGGCGAAGATCGGCCCGCGCTGAAAGACGAACTGGCGCGAGCGCTGCCCGCCGGGCTGGTCTTGCTCCATGACCACGGTGGTGCCGGTGATGTCTGCGGGCATGAGGTCGGGCGTGAACTGGACGCGTGAGAAGCCCAGGCTGGTGGCGCGGCTGAGGGTGCGGATCAGCAGCGTTTTGCCGATGCCCGGCACACCCTCGAGCAGCACGTGCCCGGCGCAGAACATCGCGGTCAGCACACCTTCAACCACGTGCGTGTGGCCGACGAAGACCTTGCCGACCTCGGCGCGGACGGCGGCAAAGTCTGAGCGGAACCTGTCGGCCTGCCGCTGAAGCTGGTCGGTTGCGCCGCTGCTGATAGTTGTCATCGTGCTTAAAGGGTAGTAAGCCCGCGTGCGTGCCGAGAGTGGGCACCCTGGTTGGTGCCAAGGGCGCACCTAAAGGGCACAGGCTTAAGGGCTGAAAGGCCGCGGGCGGATTCGAACCGCCGAATAGCGGATTTGCAATCCGCCCCATTAGACCACTCTGGCACGCGGCCGTGCAGGGGTCAGTATAGAGCCCGGGGTGGTGCGGGTCGAACGCCGGTTCGCGCGAGAGAGTGCCGGTGCGGGTGTGGGCGAGAGTGTGGGTGTGGGCGTGGGCGTGGGCGGGCCGATAGCATCTGGCGTGTCTAGCGCCGCGGCGCTGGGCCGGACGCCTGGATGACCGAACGCACGCTGATGGGAGCCGCCGATGCGCACGCAAGCTGGCCGTGATGGATTAGAGCTGGGTCGGCGTGGCGCGGCGAGGCTTGCTGGCCTCGCCTCTGTGGGGTGCGCGGGGCTTATGGCGTTGGGGGTCGCCGCGATGTCTGGCGCGGCCCGGCAGCCCGACCCGGGCCAGACGATCAGGGACATGGAGCGCGGCCGGACACCGGCCACTCCTAGTTCCACGGTCCCCACCCCAGTGCAGAACCCAGCGCAGACGCCCGCAGCTTTCCCCGGGCCAACAGGCGCGGCGGAAGGAACATCAGCACGTTTGCTGCGCGAGGGCACGTTTATCAATGCCCGGCGTGGACGCTTGACGCGAAGCGTCACCGGCGAGCTGCTGTTTACGATGGACGCCGACGGGCGCGGGCGTGCCGACGCGGCGATGGTGCTGCTGCCGTGCCAGAACCTGCAGGGGATGGAGCGGGTGGTTGAGCGTGCGGGCGAGAGCGTGACGTTCACGGTCTCCGGGCAGGTCTTTGTGTACAAGGGCCGCAATTTTCTGATGCCCACGCTGTTCCAGGTGAACCGACGCCCTGGCGAAGTAACTCCCGCGCAGTGAGGGAAGTGCTCTTCCGAACTCCCACCGCTCCGCGGTCGCGACCGCGGGTTGGCGGCTTTCTGGCCATGGGGGGTTGACATTGTTCATTTTTCGTGTAGGTTCCTCTCAGAGGCGTGTGTGGCCGAGCGATCGTTGGCATTGTCTGCCCCGTACCGATAGGCCATGCAGCCCAGAGAGAGAGAGAGAGCGATGCTGTACATTGATGCGAAAATCTTGGTGAGGGCCCCGTGGTTTCGCGCTGGCAGGGCTGCGGCTCTCGCCGGGGGCGTGCTGCTGACCACCGGCGCGCAGGCGCAACTCACGCTGTTGCCGTCGGGCCCGCAGATCGGGACGCACGTGGGCAACCTGGTAAACAACGGCTCGTTCGAAACCGGAGGGCCGGGATCGACGGTTCGCTTCTGGGCGACGGGCACGGGCGCGACGCCCTTTGGCGTGCCTCCGGGCTGGACGTCCAGCGGTGGGCCGAGCAACTACGCCAGTTGGGGGCGTGACGGGGGTCCGGGCCCGCGCATACGTTCCAGCGACATCCTGCCGCACGGGGGCAACGCGCTGTACTTCGGCAACGGGCAGTCTGCAACGCTCTCCTCAGCGCCGGTCTTCAATGCCAGCGGCGAGGTGACGCTGTCGAGCCCGCCGATGACCTCGGCCCCGTTTGCGCTGCCGGTGGTGCTTACGCAGTCGGTGGCGACGCACCTTGCACCGGCGGCGTCGTACGTGCTGAGCTTCTGGATCTCTGGTGAGAGCTCGGGCTTCGCGACGGCCCCGGGCACCGATGGGATCTTTGGCTTGCGCGTAACCAACACGCAGCTTGGCGACCCGCAGCGGTACTTCGTGGTTCCCGGCGGCGGGCCGTCGTTTGGTGCGTCGCACCGGTTTGAATTCAGCTTCACGCCGATCAATCCCTCGCTGCCGGTGACGTTGGAGTTCACCAACTGGGGCCACTTCAGCCTGGGCGCCTTTGGCTTTGCAGGTACCACCGAGCTGGTGCTTGACGATGTGATCGTCAACCCGGTGCCGACGCCCGGCGCGTGCGGTGCTCTGGCGCTCGCCGGTCTCGCCGCGGCGGGGCGGCGTCGGCGCGGGCGTTGGTCCACCGGTCGGTGAGGCTGGAGTCGCGGACGTTGCTTGCAGTGAAGTAAAGTCTGTGTCAAGGCCCCTGGGCCCCTGGTCGATGCCGGGGGCCTTTGCTTGCGCACGGCAACGTCGTGCTGATGCCGCCCGGGAACACAGCGACCCCCGGTGATATTCGGGGGCCGCGTGGTAAACTGAGATGTAAGCGGGTGATGGCCAGCCCGGGGTTTACAGCGTGCGCTTGACCTCGACCTTTTTGTAGCACTCGAGGACGTCGCCGTCCTTGATGTCGTCGTAGCCGACGATCTTCATGCCGCACTCCATGTTGGCCTTGACTTCCTTGGCGTCGTCCTTGAAGCGTTTGAGCTGCTCGAGGATGCGGTCATTGACGATGACCACGCCGTTGCGCGTAACGCGGATGAGTGCGTCGCGTTGGACCATACCGTCGGTGACGTAGCAGCCCGCGATGGTGCCGACCTTGGAGACGTTGAAGACCTTGCGGACCTCGGCGTGGCCGATGATCTCCTGGCGGATCTCGGGCTCGAGCAAGCCGCTGGCGGCCTTCTTGACGTCGTCGAGGATGTCGTAGATGACCTGGTAGGTGCGGATCTCAACGCCCTTGGCCTCGGCCATCTGGCGGGCCTTGGAGGAGGGGATGACGTTGAAGCCGACGACAACGGCCTTGGAGGCCTCGCCGAGCACGACGTCGCTCTCGGTGATCCCACCGACGGCCTTGTGCAGCACGCGGACCTTGACCTCCGAAGTGCTGAGCTTCTCGACCTGCGGGCCGATGGCGTCCAGCGAACCCTGGACGTCGGTCTTGAGCACGACCAGGATCTCCTTGACGTCGGCGTCCTTCATCTGGCTGAACAGGCTGTCAAGGGTGACCTTGGGCTGGTGCAGCTGCTCGGCGCGGTCCTTGTCACGGCGCTGCTGGGCGGCCTCTTCGGCCTTGGTCAGGCTCTCAGTAACGAAGAACGCGTCGCCCGCCGCGGGGACCTCATCAAGCCCGCTGACCTGCACCGGCGTGCTGGGCCCGGCGGTCTTGATGCGCTTGGCCTTGTCGTCGGTGATATCGCGCACGCGCCCGAAGGCGCGGCCTGCGACGATGAAGTCGCCGACCTTGAGCTGGCCTTCCTGCACCAGGATTGTTGCGACGGCACCGCGGCCCTCGGTCAGGCTGGCCTCGATGACGCGCCCGGCGGCGGGCCCGCCGAAGTCGGCCTTGAGCTCGAGCACCTGGCTTTGCAGGTCAAGGATCTCGAGCAGCTCCTTGATACCCGTCTTCTTTAACGCGCTGGTGTGGATCACCTCGGTGGTGCCGCCCCAGGCCACCGGGCTCAGCCCGTGCTCGGCGAGCTGCCCGTAAACCTTCTGGATCTGGCCCTCGGTGGCCTGCGGGCTGTCGATCTTGTTGAGCGCCACCACCAGCTGGGCCTCGGCGGCCTTGGCGTGGTTGATGCTCTCGATGGTCTGCGGCATCACGCCCTCGGGCGCGCCGACGACCAGCACGACCACGTCGGTGACGTTGGCCCCGCGCGAACGCATCTCGGTGAAGGCCTCGTGGCCCGGGGTGTCGATGAACACGACCTGCTTGGTCTCGCCGCCGGCCTCAAGCTCGACCTTGAAGGCGCTGGTCTTCTGCGTGATGCCGCCGGCCTCGCCCGCGGCCACGTTGGCGTTGCGGATCGCGTCGAGCAGGCTGGTCTTGCCGTGGTCGACGTGGCCCATGATCGTGACCACCGCGGGGCGCGGACGCTCGTCGATGCGGACACGGGCGGCCAGCTCGTCGGTCATCTGCTCTTCGGCGCTGCGGTCCTCGGTGACGATCAGCTCGATGTCGAAGTCGATCATGATCTCTTGCGCCTTGGCGCTGTCGATCCCTGAGTTGACCGTTGCCATCACGCCCTGCATGAACAGCTTCTTGATGATGTCCGCGGCCTTGACGCCCGTCGCGGCTGAGAGGTCCTTGATCGTGAAAGGCTCGGCGATCTCGACGCGACCCTCGCTGACGTCCTCAACGCGGCGGCCCTGAGCGTCCAGGCGGGCCCGCTCCTCACGCCGGCGCTGCTTGAGGTAACCGCTGCTGCGCGCGAGGCGCTCCTCGCGGGCCGCGACGTCTGCCTCGGTAAACCCGGTGCGGCCTTCGGTCGAGAGCTCGTCGGTGCTCTCACGGATCTTGCGCTTGGCCGGCGCACCGGCGGGCCCGACAGGGCCGACCCCGGGGCCGACCTTGCGGCGGGTGTTGCGGCGAGCGCCGCCGCGGTCGTCAGTGCCAGCGGCACCTGGTGACGAAATGATGCCGCGCCCGGCGCGCTGGCCGGGGCCGCCGAATGAGCCGCCGCTGCTGCCGCCGGGGCGTGGGCCACGCCGCTCGGGCATGACCTCGGGCGCCTCGACGCGGACGACCGTCGGGCCCTTGAGCTCGATCTTGGTCTTCTGGAGTGCCTGACCCGCGGGCAGGACAGTCTTGGGGCGGGTCGGGATGTTCTGCGGCGCGGGGCGCTGCGGCCCGCGCAGGTGCGCGGGGACGGTTGACTGGCCGATGTAGGGCTGCCCGGGGGCCGCGCCCGGCGCACCGGGGCCGCCAGCGGCGCCGGGGTTCGCGGGTGCGCCGATTGCACCGGAGGCATCGACTTTCGCGGTCGGCGGGCGCTGTTGATTTGGCCCGACCGGGGCGGCCGCTGCTGAGACGGGCTTGGGCGGGTGCGGGATCGCCGAGGCTGGCGGCGTCGGAGGCGCCTTGATCGGCGCGGCCTGCACAACAGTGCCCAGCGGGGGCAGACCCGAGTCTTCCGTCGCGGGCTTGAGCAAGGGCTTGGCCGCGTGCGTCATGCCCGTGAGCGAGACGGCAACGGGCTTGGGCGGGGTGATGGGCCCGCGCTGCGCGAGCGTGCCGGGGGCCATGACCGGGCTGGTCGGGTTGGTGTGGATCGGTGCGAGCGGCCTGGGAGCCACCGGCTGCGCGGCGACTGTGGGAGCGGAAGTCGGCGGCTTTGGCGGCGCCTTGGGCGGTGCCTGCTGCACGATTGTGCCCAGCGGGGGCAGGACCTCGACGGGCTTGGAGGGCTTGATGGTCGGGCGCGCGGGCGCGTCGGTGCCAGGAGCGCCGCCGTTGGTCGGCGCGGTGCCGTGCTGCTCGGGGGTGTGCCCAGCGTCGCGTGACTCAGGCTCGGCGGTGGCGGTGTTGGACGAGGCGTGATCGGTGCTGTGCCCGCCGGGCTGATCGCTGCCGTGGTCGCCCGCGTGGCGCTTTTTGGTCGGCGCGGCGCGCAGCTTGGTTACGTCAACGTGCTCACGGGTCTCGACGGCGGTCATCGATTCGGCGGTGGTGTTGAACCAGTCGCGGATCGACGCCTCAAGCCCGGCAGAGATCACGCTGGCGTGCGTCTTGACTTTGTCTGCAGGGACACCTTCATCCATGCATTTTTGAATGATGGCCTTGGACGGGATGCCCAGTTCCTTCGAGAGATCGCTGATCCGCTTGGCCAAGAAGCACCTTTGGTTAGAGACGCAAGGCAGGAAGACAAGGCAAGTGAGTCGCGAAGCAAGTGAGTCAGAAGACGAGATTCAAGAAGCACGAGTCAGGATTCGAGAGCCGGGGCGTTTGCCCGCAGGGCGTATCCACCAGCAACTAGCCGCCAAGAGTTCATCCACCCAGAGTTCATCCGCCCAGAGTTCATCCGCCCAGAATGTCCGCGGCGCGCTGCTCGGCCGACACGGGCGGACCGGCGGTTCCATCTTCGCCCACGGGCGCGGCCTCGCCGGTCTCCAGCACGCGAAGAGCCGCCTCGGCCTGCTCGCGCTTGGTCCGCTCGGCCTCTTCCTTGGTGCGCTGCTGCTCCTCGGCCTGCTCTTTGGCACGGACGCCCGCCACCTCAACAACCTTCAACGCCAGTGCGTGGTCGATGCCCAGCTCACTGGTGAGCACGTCGGGCCCGACCTCTTCGATATCGAAGACGCTGACCATGCCAAGCGCCGCCAAGCGGTCGACCATGGTCTCGGTAATTCCCTCCACGGCGGTGAGGGTTTGCGCCAGCACGTCCAGGCCCTTGTTGAACTCGCCCGGTGTCAAGATGTCGACGTCCCAGCCCGTCAGGCGGGCCGCGAGGCGGACGTTCTGCCCGCGCTTGCCGATGGCCAGCGAGAGCTGGTCGTCACGGACCACCACGGTGGCACGCCCCAGCTCGAGGCAGAGGCTGATCTCGGCGACCTCGGCGGGCTTGAGGGCGTTGCCGATGAGGATCTGACTGGACTCATTCCAGCGGACGATGTCGATCTTCTCGCCGTTAAGCTCGTCGACGATGTTTTTAATGCGCGAGCCGCGGACGCCGACGCACGCGCCGACGGGGTCGACCTTGCTATCGACGCTGGCGACGGCGACCTTGGTGCGGTAGCCGGCCTCGCGGGCCATGGCCTTGACCTCGATGATCTTGTCGGCGATCTCGGGGACCTCAACCTCAAAGAGGCGCTTGATGAAGTCAGGGTGGGCGCGTGAGAGGACGATCTTGACCTGGCTGCCCGCGTCGCGGACGTCAAGGCAGAGGCAGCGAACGCGGTCGTTGGGCTGGAAGATCTCGCCGGGGATCTGCTCGGAGCGGGGCATGAAGGCCTCGGCGCGGTCGATGGTCACGACCATCGCGCCGCCGTCGTAGCGCTGCACAACGCCCGAGACCAGCTCGCCGACGCGCTTGCCGAACTCTTGCAGCAGGCTGGAACGCTCGTCGTCGCGGAACCGCTGGATCATGACCTGCTTGAAGGTCTGGGCGGCGATACGCCCCAAATCGGCGGGCTTCATGTCCAGAGGTGCGCCGTGGCGGAACATCAAGACCGCGCCGGTGATCTGATCGACCTCGCACTTGAACTCTTCGGTGTCGAGGGTGTTGAAGTGCTTGCGGGCGGCGGAGGCCATGGCCTGCTCAAGGTCCTTGAGCAGGATCTGCTTATCGATCTTGCGGTCGCGGGCGATCGAGTCCAGGATTCGCATCATCTCGGCGGTGTTCATTGAGGACGTCCAGATTGGCAGGTTGTGCGAGGCAAAGACGAGACGGAAAGGCGTGAAGCGTGCGAGAGGCTTTCGTGAGCTTCAAGTCGAAGCGAGCCGAGCGACAGGCCCTCGTACGGCCCTAGAACGGGCTCTAGAGCAGACTCTAGAACGGGCTCTAGAACCGGCCAAAAACCAAAGACCACGCGGGGCGGGCCGCGTGGCCGTCACTGCTGGCGGTGCCGAGAGATTCGGCACGACCACCGGGCTGGCCGGCTGGGGCTAGTGCAGGCGCACCTCCCAGACCACGGCGCTCGAAAGCCCGGGCGCTGCGACCCCTGCCCGGACGTTTCCGGGAAGGATCGTGCCGCTCACCACGATGGTGAGGGGCTCAGCGTGCATGATGACGGCTGGTAATCATGCGAAACTCCAAAGGGGGAAGAACTCGAACGACCGGATGATACCACTCTTGAGCCCCGTGTGGGGCAATGAGCGCAGAGTTCGCCCGGGATTCACACCCGAGACAAGCTTGATTGGGGGGTTGTTTGGATCTCACACAGTCTAACGCGGGGCCTCAATCGGACGAAGGTCGATCGCCACTGGGTAGTGGTCGCTGGAGTAGCCCGCGGGTGCCGGGGTCGTTCGGAAGTCTGCGCCCAGCGCGCGGGCGGCGGTGCCGAGGACGAACTTGGAGTCCATCAGCAGCTCAGGCTGGGCCTGGTCGTTGAAGAAGATGTGGTCGATGCAGCGACCCGAAGTGTGCGTCATCGTTTTGGCGTCGCGCGGCTCACGGTCCTGAAAGATGCTCGGCAGCCCGGCGCGGCTGAAGACCACCAGCTCATCGCGGTTGAGCGTTGCGTTAAAGTCACCCAGCACCAGCACGTTGGCCTTCGCGTCGGCCTTCTCGATGGCACGGACCATGTTCACAAGCGCCTCAGCCTCCGCCACGCGCTGCGCGCCAAACTCGCGACCGCTTTTGAGGTGCACGACCAGAAGCTGGAGCTTGTAGTCGCGGGCCACCGGGGTGGTGTTGCCAGACTTGGCTAGCAGCTCTTGCACGCTTGATGTTGGGACCGTGACCGTCACGTGCAGCGGCGCGCGGGTGAACTGGAAGGGGCTTCCGGAGTTGCTGTTCGGCCGGTCGCCCCAAGCGCTGGGCTGCTGCCCGCCGAGCTTCTGTTTCGGCTCGTTGCGGACTTCCGAGAGCGGGAACCTTGAGAGTACGGCCTGCTCGATCCCGCGCCCGTCGCCCGCGTCCAGGCTCGCAACGTGCTCATAGCCCAGCCCCTTGAGGTGGTTGTCGCGGAACCACAGCAGCGCCTCGAACGACTCGATCTCCTGCAGCGTGAGCACGTCGGCGTCAAGGGCCGCGATCACTAGCCCGGCGGCGCGGAGCTGGGCCGCGGGCTTGGTCATCTTGATGTCGTCGATCTCGCCGGAGATCTTGGGGTCGTCCTTGTCGTCAAAGAGGTTCTCGACGTTGAACGTGGCGACCCGGACGGTGCCGGGGGCCTTGCGACGTGCCTGCGGCTCTCCAAAGCGGATCGAGGCTGGATCGACCCTTTGATCAGCGGCTGTGGCGGGCTCAGGTTCGCCCAAGCCGCGCGTCGGCGGTGCGACGGCGTCGGGCATGGCGAGCTTGCCTGAAGGCCCTTCTGAGCCATGTTCAGGACTGAGCTGGCCGGCCTTGCCGTTGCCCTTGGGGTTGGTCAGGCTGACGGCGATGATGACCCCGAGCACCGCAAGGACGGTGACGAGCTTGACGAGCGTCCCGCCACGCGGGGCGCTGGTGTTGGGGGCTGGAGATTGATCGCTGGGCATGGGTTTGGCCTTGGCTGGGTTGGAGAATCTTGGCCATGGTAGAGCCCGCCCTGGCAGCGCAGGTCGGTCCGATACCGCCGGCACGCGCGGTGATCGCGGGCGGAGGCCGTGCGGGCGGAAAGTCACGACGCCCGTCCGCCGATAGGCGTGGTTGTGATGATCACCGGTGGGCCTCAACCTGAGATCGGCGTGCGGTCGGGCGGTCACGCTCCGGCGCACTGGGCGGCGTCCTTGCGGGTCTGCCTGATCAGCGATCAGCCCGAGGTCTGGGCGCGAAGCTGGTGGGCGACGCATGTGGCGGGCGCTTGGCCAGAGCACGAACCGATCGTGCGTTGGGAGAGCCTTGAGGGCGTGGCAACCTGCACCGGGACGCTGGCCCGTGTTCGCCGCGATGACGTGGTTTGTGTGATCGCTGGCGGGGCCGGTCCGGAGGCTGAGCTGGCGCTCCGGCGCGCGTGCCTGGTGCTGGGCGAGCACGCGGCGGCCGGTGCCTGCTGCCTGGACCAGGCGACTGGCCACCTTGCCGGCGTGGCGCGTGCGGCGGGGCTGCTGCCGCACATCAGCCCCGGCGTGCACGACGACGAAGTTTCGCGCGGCGTCTCGGGGGCGATGCTCGCGGGCCTATTGCTTGGCGCGGGGCAGCGCCAGCACCACGTGCGTGACGTTGAGGCCGAGCTTGACGCGCGGCGTGCGGCACAGAGCCACGTCAACACGTTTGTCAGTAAGGTGGACGGCGAGCTGCTGCTGGCCGCCAAGCTGCAGCGCGAGGTGATGCGGACCGACGACTTCCACCCGCCCAACCTTGATTACGCGGTAATCTTCCGCCCCGCGTGGTTTGTCTCTGGCGACGTCTACAAGCTCACGCGCCTGGATGAGGACCACGTCGGGTTGCTGATTGCCGACGCGATGGGCCACGGTGTTTCGGCGGCGATGTACTCGATGCTGATCGCCAACTCGGCCAGCATGAAGGACTTCGGGCCCGGGGGTTACCGCCTCGTGCCGCCCAGCGAGGCGATGGAACGGCTCAACGCCAGTTTGATGCAGCCGGATAGCGAGTCAACCCGCTTTGCCAGCGCGATCGCCGCCACGCTCAACCTGCACTCGGGGGCCCTGAGCCTGTGCAACGCCGGGCACCCTACTGCGCTGGTGGTGGGCGAGACGGTGCGTCGGCTGGAGTCGACCGGCCCGGTGCTCGGGGTCGTTGAAGAGCCGGGCTTTGAGCTGGCGAGCGCCCGGGTTGCGCCCGGCGAAACGGTGGTGATGTACACCGACGGACTCGAGGCCTCGCTCGGCACGCACGGCGGTGCCGCGGCCTGCGAGGCGGAGATTGAGGCGTTTGTCGTGGCGCAAGTGCGGGCGGCTGGCGGCGACCCGCACAAGGCTGCGAGCTTGATTGAGCACGCACTGGACACGCGCCCGGGATCACTTGCACCGCAGGACGACCTGACGATCGTGCTGGTTACGCGCCGGGCCTAATACGAGCCTGAGGTGAGCCCGATTGGGAGTGCGGCGATACTGACGCGGGCCTGAGCCTCACCGATCAGTCAACCTGATTGAGATAGATTTCGAGCCCGTCAGGGCCTCGCAGCGTCAAGCGGCGGGCCTCGATATCGATCTCGGTCAGCACCCAGCCGGTCACGACTCGCTCGCCGACGGGCACCGCGCGGCCGTTGATGATCGCGCGGGCCGCCCCGGTGGTTGTGCTGCGGGCCAGCCCGCTGAGCTTGAGCGCGCGGATTGCTTCGGGGATCTGCGCAGTGGCTGCCTCAACGGGCTGTTCAACATTGGGCGCGGGGACGACCGTCATGGCGGGGCTCTGCGTTGGCAGGGCGGGCGGAAGCGGGCGGGCCAGCGGGCTGTGCTTGACCACCACGTCACGCTGCTGCTGAAGCCAGGCGGCCAGCGCAAGCTGCTTGGGCGTGAGTGTCTCTTGCGCAGCGGGAACGGCCACCGGCGCAGCGGGCGCGCTGACTTGCCCCGTGGCGGCGCTGACTTGCGTGGGTCCGCCGGTGCCCAGCAGCAGCCGAACGCCCTGGACCGCCACGACCGGCGCGACCAGCGCACCGGCAGAGAGCATGGCCACGGGCCGGATGCGGCCGAACCACGACTTGATCTTGCGCACGGGGCTGGTCACGGGGTGGTCGCTCCTTGCTTGGGCGTGACGCCACCGGCTTGCGAGAGCTGAACTTGCATGAAGCGTGCGACGTCAAAGGCCACGTGCTCAGTCTCGAGCGCGACGTTGACGCGCTGGCCCTCACTGCCCGGCGAGACGCGGATCGAGCGAACGGACGTAAAGCCGATGCCGCCTTGCAGGCCCCGGATGAACCGGACGACGCTGGAGTAGTCACCCTCAAGGCTGATGCTGTACGCGACGCGGGCGTCAAAGACGGGCCGAGCGGGCGCGGGCTGCGCACCTGGTTGTGCACCTGAGGCCGTGCCGGCGACCTGGCCCTTCGCACCTTGCGCGCCGGCGGTGCTCATGGAAGCTGATGTGTTCGAGCTTCCGCCTTGGCTTGCGCTGGCCGTGCTGGTTTGGGCTCGCGGTCGAGTTGAGCTGGGCTGAAACTGATTGATGCGGACGCCCGTGGTGTCGGCCAGATTCATCAGCGCGTCGAACATCCGCGTGCGGTCGGTGGCGGGGCGGCTGCGATCGGCGATCTGCTGGACGGCGAGCTTGGCGCGGGCCGGATCGTCAGGCGCGGCGTGCGTCTGGATCGTTCCAGCGTTGCCCTGACTGGGCGCGCCGGGTGGGTTCGTGGCAGGGATACCCGCCGCGGGGCGTTTGACCGCGTCGATCATCGACCGCTCGAAGCTACTGATCGCCGCACGTTCGTGACCGAGCTTTTCTTCCAGGGGCATGACGAACATGACCAGGACCGCGCCGCAGACCGAGAGGCCGATGGCCAGCTCGGGCAGGCTGCGGCGCAGAACCTGACTTATGAGCTCGGTGTTCATGGGCTCACTCCGTCAGGCTGGCCGGCCAGCGGCTTGTCGGTGCTTGGCGCGGGGGCCACGGCCTGCGGCGGCTCGAACGCGCCGGGCGCCACATAGGCGTACGGCAGGTTGACCAGCGTGACGCTCAGGTCGAAGCTGAAGCTGTCCAGCGCAATGGGCGTTGATGGGTCAGACCGGCTGCCGCCACTGCGCGAGGTGCCGCCCATCTTGACGCCTGAGACCGCGGGCAGGCTCTCAAGCTGCGCGATCAGCGATCGCAAGTCGGCGGCGAAGGCCGCGTCGTCTGAGGCGAGCATCGTGCCAGCAAGGCGCGCCACGGGCTCGCCTGAGGGCTCAAGGTCGTTGAGCTCAAGTGACGTGACTGTCACCTTGGTCGGGATCGTCTGGGCCAGGCCCGCCAGCACCGAGGCCCACTCTGGGCTGGGGCCCACGGCGTCTGCGATCAGGCGCGAGGCCTGGTTGGTGGCCACGCCCGCGGCGGAGGACGCGCGGCGCGCCTCCTGCTGCTGTTGGGCGCTGCTCGCGCCGGCGCTGAGGCCCTGGCGCTGCGCGCGGGCCGAATCAAGCGCGAGCCATGACCAGGCCGCGTAGGTGCAGACCATCGCCAATGCCGCGACGAGCCCGACGCGCAGCGAGCGCCTCGCGCTGCGGGCCATGCGCTCGCCCTGCATCTGGGTGGGCAGCAGTGAGAGTTCCAGATTCGTGCAGACCGACAGTGCGGCGATGTTGCCGTCGGTCGCGCTGCCGGGCTCGCCGCTGGCGGGTGCGGGCTGTGTCGTGCTGACGGTGACCGGCGATTGGCAGAGGCCCGAGAGGACCTCTGCTAGGCGCGGGATCGCTGCGCCCGGGCCGGTAAGCGTGACGCCCAGGCCCGCGCGGTCCTTCTCAGAGAGCCCGAATCGGACCGACTGCTTGACCTCGACTGCCAAGCGCTGCAGCACGGGGCTGAGCAGCGGGAGCAGGCCCGCGCCGGTGATGTCGTTGCGCTGATCGACCAGATCACCCGCGGCGGGGACGCCGTGGCGGGACATGATCGAGCGGGCGGAGGCGCGGTCGATAGTCACGGTTGCGGAACCGGGGGTGCGCGGCTGGATCGGGCGGAGCAGGGCCTCGACGAAGGATTCAACCCCGATGCCCAGCGGGCGGTACAGGGCCAGGCCCGTCGGCCCGCCCACGAGCAGGAAGCTCTCGTGCTCGCCGAGCCAGAGCTGCGCGCGGGTCGCGGGCGTCGGTTCGCCGCCGATGGCGTGCAGCCCGCGCACGCATGCGGCGATCGGGCCCGCGACGGCAGGGATCATCCGCTCAACGCGCAGCCCGCACGAGCCGACCCACTGCGCCAGCAGCGCACAAGTCGTTTCGTGCTCCACGCAGGCGACGATGTGCGACATGACGTTACCGCCCGACGAGCCCGGGCGAGCCCAGGGTGCCAAGTCGGTCAGCAGCGTCTGCGTATCGCTGGGGTGCGAGGCGGTTGGGTAGCCGGCTAGGTCACTGAGGGCCAGTCTGGCGGCCTGCGAGGCGGCGGCGCCGGTGACGGCCGCGGGCAGTGAGACAATGCTGCAGGTGGTCGTAGGCGTGGTGAACACGAGCGTGGCAGAAGCGCCGGTGAGCCCCAGCTCAGCCACCCAGCCCGAGAGGGTTGCGTGTCTGGCGCGCAGGACCTCGGCGAGGTCGGTGCTGGTCTCGGGCGGGCTGTAGCGCTCGCCGCGCGCTTGTGTGCGCATGCCCCCACTGAACACCGCCAGCTCAAGGCGGGTGGACGTCAGCTCAACATAGATGCTGATGCGTGTGAGCACGGTTGGTCTCAAGCAAGCAGATGCAGTGCTCCGGGTCATCAAGACCTGGGCACCCTTGTGTATCGGCGCACGGGGCACGCGCCTTTGGACGCGAGGGCTAGGCGACGGCCAGGCGATGGCAAGGCGATGGCTGGACGTGGATCCTGAGCATGATTCCCGGGCTGAGGCGTCAAACGGCGACGGCCGGGGTTTGGTCCCGGCCGCGCGTGAAAGTCTGGTGATTGGTGCCGGCCCGGGGGCCGATTACAGGTTGTTGGCCGTCAGCGTGCCGCCCGAACCGTTGCTGGCGGTGCTGGTGTTCGAGCTGTTGCAGTAGAAGGTCGCGGCGGGGGGCGAGGCGGCGTTGTCGAACCAGTAAGCCCAGCCTTCGGTGCCCGACACGGTGCGAGCGGCGGCCTCCACGCTGCTGGCCGCACGGACGTTATTGAGGTTGTTGAACGGGTTGCGAGGCAGGGCGTCCTGCATCACCGTGCCGGTGGTCGTGAGCTGGATGAGCGTCGGGAACGCCGGGGTCCCGGCGATCGAGCTGTTGGCGAAGAAGTTGGCGATGCCGGTGCGGACGTTGCCCACGGTGCCGAGCACGGCCGAGGTGCGGGCCCGGTCGGTGTAATCAAAGTAACGTGGGATCGCGACGCCGGCGAGGATCGCCAGCACCACGATGACCGCGATGAGCTCGATGAGGGTAAACGCGCGACGGTTGCTGCTGGTCTTCATTGGTGTGCTCCTTGCGAACGAAACTTTTGATCCATCCGTTGAGTCCGGGGCATTGACCCATCCATTGGGCCAGAGAGTCTGCTCCGGGCGAATCGTTGATGATTCATCTATCAGCGATTTGATCCTCACACTTGAGGCCACACAAGAAGGTGTGGAGTAAAATCTCGGCTCTATCACCGGCCCCCAGACCGCACAACCGTCAAGGCTTGCGCGTCGGCCCGCTCAGCCCATCAGCGTGACCATGCTCCACATGGGCAGGAAGATCGCCAGCGCGATGACCATGACCACGCCCGCGATGATGACCACCATCAGCGGCTCAATCACCGTCGCGATGTTCTTGGTCAGGTGGCTGGTCTCGCGCTCGTAGTGACGCGCCACCACGCCGCACATCCGCGGCAGCTCGGCGGCGTTCTCGCCCGCCGCCAGCATCCGCTTGGTAAAGGGCGTCAGGTACGCGCACGCTGGCAGGCACTCGCTCAGCCGCCCACCCGAGCGCACCTTGACCGTCAGGCGCTCGACGTCGGCGCTGAGCATGGGCCGCCCGGCGCTCTTGCCGGCCAGGTCCAGGCTCTCAATTAGCCCAAGGCCCGCGCCAATGCTGACACCCAGCACCTGCGCGAACCGCTGGATCGCCAGCCCGATCAGGATCTTCTTGACGTAGGGCACCTTGTGCAGCAGGCGGTCGATGAACTGGCAGCCCTGTGGGTTCTGCCATGCCGCGCGAAGCCCGAACGCTGCGCCCGCGATCGCCACCAGGTAGGCCCACCAGTAGCCCTGCATCGACTCGCCAAAGCCCTGCAAAATCTGCGTAAATATCGGAAGCTCAACCCCGCGCGAGGCGAACATTGAGCTGAACTTGGGCACCACATACGCGATCAGGAACGCCACGGCCCCCGAGAGCGCGACCGTCACGCACGCGGGGTACATCAGCGCACCTTTGACCTGGCGGCGCGTTTCTTCCTGACGCTCAAGCATCGTGGCGAGCTGTTCGAGGGCCTTTGGCAGCGTGCCGCCGCGCTCTGCACCGCGAACGGTCTCGACGTACACCTCGCTGAACACGCGCGGATGCTTAGACAAACTGTCGGCGATGGTCTCGCCCGCCGCCACGCGCTGGCTGACGTCACGGACCACGTCACGGACCGCGGGGATCGTCTCCTGCTCGGCGATCGAGTAGAGCCCTTCGCTAATTGAGATCCGGGCCGAGACCAGCACCGAGAGCTGACCGGTGAGCTGCACCAGCTGTGACAGGCTCATCTTGCCGCCGCTGATCGCCCTGGCACCGGTCACCATGCGCAGCTGCAACGGCGTGAGGCCCTGAGCCGCGAGCTGGCGGAACGCCTCCTGCTCGCTGCTGGCCTTGGTCGAGCCAGAGCGCTTGCCGCCCGAAGCATCGATGGCGCGGTATTCGAACTGCATCGCGGCGGTGCTCATGCTGAAAGCCTCACGCCCGTGCCGGGCTGACTACTCGTGGACGGCGTGACGGCGTCGGGCTCGATCGCGGCCAGCGCGTCCTCGCCGTGCACCGAGATCACACGCGCGATCTCCGCCGGGGTTGAGAGCCCCATGCGGCACTTGTTGATCCCGTCGAGCCACATCGGCGCAAAGCCCCCGCGCCGCGCCGCCTGACGAATCTGCGGGAGCGGGGCGTTGTTCTCGATGGCTGTCTGCATGTTCGAATCCAGCTCGAGCACCTCGTACACGCCCACACGTCCGGCATAGCCGCTCGACGCGCACCGCGCACACCCGGTCCCGCTAACAAAGCCCCCGCCAGCAGCCGCAGCACCGAAGTGCTTCATCAGGCTCGGTGCCGGCTGGTCAGGCTTGGCACAGTCACGGCACACACGCCGGACCAGACGCTGCGCCACGATCGCCAGCACGCTGGCGTTGATCGCGAACGGCGGGCAGCCGAAGTCTCGCAAGCGCGGGATCGCACCGCACGCGTCGTTGGTGTGCAGGCTGCTGAGCACCAGGTGGCCCGTGAGCGCGGCCTGCACCGCGATGCGGGCCGTCTCGTCGTCGCGGATCTCGCCAACCATCACCACGTCGGGGTCTTGCCGCAGGATGCTCCGCAGCGCGCCGGCGAAGGTCATCCCGATCTCGGTGTGGACCTGCACCTGTCGGACCAGCGGCATGCGGATCTCTACCGGGTCCTCAATCGTCATGACGTTCAGCCCAGGCTGGTTGAGCTTCTTGACGCAGGTGTACAGCGTGGTGGTCTTGCCCGAGCCTGTTGGCCCGGTCACCAGCAGCATGCCGTGCGGCTCGTCCAGCACGCGGTCCAGCGTCGCGACGCCGTCGGCCGGGATGCCCAGCTCTGCAAACCCGCGGATTGCGCTGCCGCTGGTGAGCAAACGCATGACCACGTTCTCGCCCGAGACCGTGGGGATCACGCTCAGGCGGACGTCCACCGCGCGCCCGTTGTGGCTGAAGCGGAACTTGCCGTCCTGGGGGCGGCGCGACTGGGTCAGATCAAGATTGGCCATCACCTTCAGGCGCTGCACAATGCCCAGGTGCGCCGAGAGGCCCGGGCCCTGCTGCGGGAGCAGCTCCCCGTCAATCCGGAACCGCAGGTGCAGCGTCGTCTCGTCGGGGCCCAGGTGGATGTCGCTCGCGCCGCGCTCCACGGCCTGCGCCAGCACCTGGTTCACCGCCGCCACGATCGGCTCGCGCCCGGTGGTCGCGTCGGCGAACGCCTCGGCTCCCGCGCCCGCGCGGGTCTCGCCCTGGCCGCTCATCGCGTACGCGCGCTCGATCAGCGACCGCAGGGCCGTGGGCTCGCAGAGCACTGTCTCAACCTCAATACGCAGCACCCTGCGGAGCTGATCGACCGCGCGCAGGTCAAGCGGGTTGGCCATGCCCACCGTGGCGACCTCTGCCCCCGGCGCGCCGACAATAAACAGCGGCATGGCCTGGAGTGACTCGGCTGTCGGCTTGGGCACACGCGCAGTGTTCGCAAAGTCGATCTGGAACTGCTCAAGGTCGACAAACGGAACCTCGCAGATCTGGGCCCGCACCAGCGCAAGGTCGCGCCGCGTCACCGCCCCTTGCTCAACCAGCGCATCACAGACCCCCGAGCGCTTGTCAGGAGCGGCCCTTCGGGCTTTATCAACCGCCTCGGCGCTCAGGCGTCCTTCCTCAAGCAGCGCCGCGATGATGAAGTCTTCGTGCTCAGCCACGGGGTGCTCCTGCGTTGTGCTGCGTGGCGGCCGCGCCGGGCTTGATCTGACCCACGATCCGCTCACCCTGCTGAGAATCCTGCTGGGAGGGCTGCTGCCCGGCCTTGTGGGCGGCCTCTTGCTCATGGGCGACCGCCTCGATCATCGCACCAACGGCAGATACGAGCTCGGGCGTCGCGTCCACCAGGGCCAACCCCAGCTCATACCGCGGCGTCCGATCGATCATCTGCACACGCATGACCCGCAGCGTCAGGCTCAGCGTCCCGCCCGCGTCAGGCAGCCGAACAATCAGCCGCGTTTGCTTGGGCACAAACACGCTCGTTCGCACTCCCGCACCGCCGCGTGAGAGGTCCACCAGTGTGCCCTCAAAGCCCCCGCTCGCGTCCGCGGCAATCGACGAGAGCTGGACCATCTTGGCGTGCTCAGGGGCCACGCGCAGCGGGCACGCGATCGAGCACCGCACCCGCTGGTGCTGGCGCAGCGTCAGGTCACTGGCGCCACCCTCGGGGCTGGCGGGGCTCGGGATGGCGGACGGTTGGGCGTTCATCGTTGCGGCTCCGGTCAGTGCGCCGTGCGGGCGCTGATGGTTGAATCGGTCGCTCAAGCGCCGCGGTTCAGGCGGGCTCATAACCACGCCACAACATTGCCCACGACGACCACACGCCAGCACGGGCACCCGCCGCCCAGACCGCGCGGTGCAGGGTTATCCGGTACCATCGCGCAAGACCTGCGTGCGGACGCGCCGGCTTGACGCCGCGCGGGCCCACGCAGATATTGGAGCCGACCATGGGCCAAGGCGTCACGACTGACTTTGAGAAGCTCGGCGCGTTCTACCTGGGCCGCGAGGTTGACCTTGAACGTCCCGCCGCGCCCGATGCGCCAATCGCCCCGATGCTCTACGACGCCGCTGATCTGGTCACCCACGCCGTCATTGTCGGGATGACCGGCTCGGGCAAGACCGGCCTTGGTGTCGCGCTGCTCGAAGAGGCCGCGATCGACGGCATCCCCGCCCTGATCATCGATCCCAAAGGCGACCTCTCCAATTTGCTGCTGACCTTCCCGCGGCTCGCGCCCGAGGACTTTCGCCCTTGGATCAACACCGACGAGGCCCGCCTCGCCGGGCTGAGCCCAGACCAGTTCGCCGCCGCACAAGCCGCCACGTGGACCAAGGGCCTGGCGCGCTGGGGGCAAGACGGCCAGCGCATCGCCCGCTTCGCCAGCGCGTGCGAACGCACCATTTATACCCCCGGCAGCAGCGCAGGCGTCCAGCTCTCGCTGCTCAAGGGCTTTGATTACCCCGGGCCTGCGGTCATGGAAGATGGCGAGCTGCTCCGCGAGCGCGTCGCCAGCACGGCCACCGGCGTTCTTGCGCTCGCGGGCGTGAAAGAGCAAGACGCGCAGTCTCGTGAGCACTTGCTTGTCTCGATCATCATCGGGCAGGCCTGGGCCGAGGCGCGCGGGCTTAAGCTCGCCGAGCTGATCCAGGCCGTTCAGCAGCCTGCGTTTACGCGCGTGGGCGTGCTCGAGCTTGAGGGCTTCTACCCCGCCAAGGAGCGCTTCGCGCTGGCGATGGCACTCAACGCGCTGCTGGCAAGTCCGCAAATGCGAGCCTGGAGCACCGGCCAGCCGCTGGACATCCAGAAGATGCTCTACGCACCCAACGGACGCCCGCGCCTGGCCATTGTCTCGATCGCCCATTTGGGCGAGGCCGAGCGGATGTTCTTTGTCACCAGCTTGCTCAACCAGTACCTGGCGTGGGTCCGAGCGCAGAGCGGCACCACCACGCTGCGCGCACTGCTGTACATGGACGAGATCGCCGGATACTGCCCGCCAACAGCCAACCCGCCCAGCAAACGCCCGCTGCTCACGCTGATGAAACAGGCCCGCGCGTTCGGCTGCGGCGTCGTGCTGGCGACCCAGAACCCCGTCGATCTTGACTACAAGGGCCTGGCCAACGCCGGAACCTGGTTCATCGGCAGGCTGCAGACCGAGCAGGACAAGGCACGCGTGCTCGACGGGCTCGAAGGCGCCGCCGCCGCCGCGAGCGGTGGTTTCAGCCGCGCCGATGCGGACCGGGCGATCTCACGGCTGGCCAAACGCGTGTTTCTGATGAGCAACGTGCACGAGCCACGGCCCGTGGCGTTCGAGACGCGCTGGTGCCTGTCGTACCTGCGCGGGCCGCTGACGCGCGAGCAGATCAGGTCTTTCGCGCCGGCCGCCGTCGCGGCCGTGGGCCAAACCGCGGGCAATCCTGCGGGCTCATCCGCTGGCACATTTGCTGCGACCTCAAACCCAGCAGCTTCGGGCGATCGCACAAGCACCATTGAGCAGCTCACTGCCGCAAACACTCAGCCCGCCGCCGCGAACCCAAGACCCGTGCTCCCGCCAGGGATCGCCGAGGTCTTCATCCCCGCCCCCGACGGCCAGAGCGTGCGAAGCTACACCCCCGCGGTTCTTGCCTACGCGCGGGTCTACTACAGCGACGCAAAGCTCGGCATCGACACGCAGGCCTCACTGCTTACCCTCTGCTCAGCCAGCGACGGGCCCGACGCCTTCGACTGGACCCACGCGGAGCCGCTGGAGCTCGAAGAATCCGTCCTGACCCGCGCTCCGGCCGCCAGCGCGATCAACTTTGGCAACTTGCACCCGCAGATGGCGCTGGCCAAGAGCTACGCCGACTGGGCCCGCGAGATAAAGGCCACGCTCCAGCGCACCGCTGGTCTCAAGCTGCTGCGGGCGCCGGCCCTCAAGCTGGTCAGCGCGCCGGGCGAGAGCGAGGGTGACTTCCGGGCCCGCGCCGCGCACGCGGGCCGCGAAGGGCGTGACGCCGCCATCGCCACCTTAAAGGCCAAGTTTGGCCCCAAGGTTGCGGCCCTGAACGAGAAACTCCGCAAGGCTGAGCAGAAGCTCGAAGTCCAGAAGTCGCAGTCCAGCCGCGCCAAGGTTGATACCGCGCTGTCCGTCGGTGGGGCGATCTTCGGGGCACTTCTAGGGCGCAAGGCCCTCAGCGCCGGGAGCGTCTCCAAGGGCCTGACGGCGGCCAAGAGCGCCGGCCGCGCTGCCGCGCAATCAGGCGATGTCGCCCGCGTCGAAGAAGACCTGCAGACGCTCCAGTCGCAGATGAGCGAGCTGGAGGCGCAGTTCAGAGCCGAGGCGGCATCGCTCGCTACCAGCGCGCAGAACGTCGCGATCGAACCTGTCACGCTCAAGCCGAAGACCTCGGGCGTTGAGGTTCGCGCGGTGGTGCTGGCCTGGGTTCCTGTGGTCTAGTCGCCCGAGCTCTACTTGCCCAAGATCTAGCTGCCTGAGTTACGCGGCCTCGGCCTGCGCGCCGTCGCCAACGGTCCCGGCGATCCCGTCGCGCGTCACGACGAAGAACTCCGGCGAGATCGGGTACGGCAAGCGTTGGTGGTCTTCACGCACCCGCGCTGCCAGCCGCTGCACGAAGGGCTCGGGGCCGATAGAGATCGCTACGAACATGTCTCGCGCGGGCGTAGCGACGTAGAAGTCACCACCCAGGCGGTGCGCCAACCGCTGGTGCAGGTTCGTCAGCAGCAGCCGGGCCGCGTCGTACCCGTCCTGTTCTGCAACGACGATGGCCCGGCCACCCTCCTTGCTTGTGACGACCTGAAGCTGCAGCTCTTGGCTGGCGGCCGCAAGGTTCTCGCGGGCGATCTCTTCCATGTCCTCGGGCGTCACACCCCAGCGCAGCAGCTGCTCGGTCGTCACGCTCACGGTCATCTGCGGCATGTCGATCACGAACACGATCACCGTCCCATTGACAAACGGCACGTGCGCAACTTGCTCACGCGAGAGGTGCTCAAAGATGCTCTCGGGCTGGATCCGCGGCATGATCCGCGACCGCACGAACTCAAAGCCCATCGACGAAACCGCCGACGCCTCGCCCGAGAACAGCTGATTCAGGTAGTGCTCAACGATCTGCGTCGCACGCGACGGGTCGTGGTTGACCAGCCGCAGCAGGTTCTCAAGGTCCAGTCGGCGTCCGTTGACGATCAGCTCGCGCGGGCCGGTCATCTCGATGGCCGACTCGGGCTGCAGTCGGCGCAGCATCTCGGCGACCTGCTCAGCAAACGCATCTGGTTCACGCGGCATGTGTCCCATCGCGACGCACCCCTTGGGGCGGGCCCACATTGCGCGGGCCGGCGGGGTGTGCATCGACCCGGCGCAACCCGCCAACAGCCGCTGTCAACCAACGATGACAAACCCGGGTTGGGGCTGTACCGGTCTGGTGAAAACTGCGGGCCGCGCACGGCGCGCGCTTGCCGACGGTTCGGGCTGGGGCGGTCCGCATAGCACGACCTCGCCCGTTGTTGCGCCCCCATGCGCTGTGCCCCTAGCAAGCCACACCCGGGCCTAAGAAGCCCTAGCTTCGACCCCGCATCCAAGCAAAAACCTATCATCTAGGTGGTTCCTCTGAGCCCGGGGCGTGCTTTGGACGCCGACGATGCTGCCCGCTATGCTCTCCGACTGGGGCGGCAATCGCCTCAGCTAAGATGGAGCTCAAGCAGTGACTAAGCACGAAGTCGAGTCCAAGGTGATCGATATTGTGGCCAAGCAGATGGGGGCCGACAAGGCCGTCATCAAGCGGGACACCAACTTTCAGACAGACCTCAACGCCGACAGCCTCGACAGCGTCGAGCTGATGATGGAGTTCGAGGACCAGTTCGACGCGCAGATCCCCGACGAGAAGGCCGAGAAGATGGCCACTGTCGGCTCAGCGATCGACTACATCTGCGAGGTCAAGGGCATCAACTGAGGCGGCGCGCTCCGGCGCGACCGTTGAAGGTTCCCTCGATCCATCCCCCATCGCTTCTGCGCAGCGCACCCCGGCCTGACCGGGCAGGGCCTACGCCCACGGAGTTGTCCTGATGCCCGAGCTGCCCCGCATCGTCATCACAGGCATGGGCGCAATTACCAACCTCGGCCACACCGCCGGGGCGACTTGGGAAGCTATGCGCGCTGGCCGGTCGGGCATCTCCGTCATCGAGGGTGACGACTTCAAGCCCTGGGCCGGGCAATGGGAAGTCACCTTCGGCGGGCAGGTCAAAGGTTGGGACCCCGGCACGGTCATAGAGTTTCGAGAGGCCAAGCGCCTCGACCGCTTCACCCAGCTGGGCGTCGGCGCGGGCATCGAGGCCGTCGCCCACAGCGGGATCGATCTGACCAAGGAAGACCCCGAGCTGTGCGGCGTCATCCTCGGCGCGGGCATAGGCGGGATTCGGACCATCGAAGAGGGCGCCAACACCCTGGTCGCCAAGGGTCCAAGTCGCCTGAGCCCCTTCACCGTCCCGCGCCTTATGCCCAATGCCGCCGCGGGCAACCTGGCCATCCGCTTCGGGCTCAAGGGGCCGTCATCAACGCACGCCACGGCGTGCGCCAGTTCAGGCCACGCGCTCGGTGACGCCGTTCACACCATGCGGCGCGGCGAGGCCAACATCATGCTCGTGGGCGGGGCTGAGGCGGCGGTCACGCCGATCTGTCTGAGTTCCTTTGGCGTGATGAAGGCCCTGAGCACCCGTAACGACGACCCGCAGCGCGCCAGCCGCCCCTTTGACGCCGACCGCGATGGGTTCGTCCTCGCTGAGGGTGCCGCCGTCTTTGTCCTGGAGACCGAGGAGCACGCCAAGCGCCGCGGCGCGGCCATCTATGCAGAGGTCGTCGGCGTCGCCAATAGCACAGACGCCTACCACATTACTGCGCCAGACCCCACAGGCAGCGGTGCCGGTCGCGCTATGCGCTGGGCCCTGCGCGACGCGCACCTCAACACCGCCGACATCGGCTACATCAACGCGCACGGCACCAGCACCCCTCTGGGTGACAAGGCCGAGGTCGAGGCCTCGCTGGCGGTCTTTGGTGACCACGTCCGCGCATCTCGCGGCGGGACGTGCCTGATCAGCTCAACAAAGAGCATGCACGGGCATTGCCTGGGCGCCTCGGGCGCAATCGAGATGATTGCCTGCATCCACGCCGTGCGTGACGGCATCATCGCCCCGACCATCAACCTGCAAACCCCCGGCACCCGCGATGAGCACGGGCATGTCACGCCCTTCGATGTAGACCTGGTCGCCAACCACTCCCGCGAAAGGCGCGTGAAGTACGTGATGAACAACACCTTCGGCTTCGGCGGGCACAACTGCTCGATCATCATCGGCCGCTACCAGTGAGCTCTGCGCCCGCGCTCTGCCCGCACACCTTCACAGCTTCGCCGCGGTAAAGCTCGCGCCCGTCCGCTGGCGGTCCCACGTCCAGCTCGGCCCGCGCTTGGCCTCGTAAAACTGCCACAGCTCAAACCAGTAGCTGCGGAACTTGTGCGCACCAAAGGGCGCAAAGTGCTTGTCCACGCGCTTCATGATCTGCGCCGAAGAACCGGTCATCCCCAGCACCGTCCGCCCGTGCCGCACGCTCTCAGAGTCCAGCGGGATCTGCCCGTAGCGCCCCAGCAGCTGCATGATGTTCGCCGCGGCGTACGGGCCGATGCCCGGCAGCTCAAGCAGCGCAAGCCGCACATCGTCCTCGCTGGTTGCGGGGTCCGCAAGCCACGCCTCATTCACCGCGCCGCGAACCACCAGCCGCGCCAGCTCAACCAGCCGCACATCGCGATAGCCGACCCGGCACCGCCCGCGCAGGTTGCCCGGACGCAGCCTCGCAACCCGCGACGCCGCCGGGAATGGATGGTCGAAGCCCTCGGGCCACGCGCCCGCCTGGCGCACGTCGCACGCGCTGAGCCCGTAGTGACGGCAAAGCTGGCGGTTCATGTTCACCGTGTTGGGCCAGGCCACATTGCAGCTTGTGACCGTGCGGACCATGTCCTCAAAGAGCGTCCCGCTGCGCATCAGCCGCCCGCGCCCTGTCGGCTTCCAACGCGGATCAAGCACATGGAACGCCGCGATCACGCTGGAGGGCTCGTCCAGCCGCAGCGACCGCACCAGCCGCGCCCGGCACCGGGCCCGGTCCTGCGCGTCCATCGCCCGACTCGTCCAGACCCGCAGCGCCGCACCGGGCTTGGCCCGTCCACCACCTTTAAGCACCTGCATAACTCGCACCGCCACCGCCCCGCCGGGCAGGAGCATCGCGGTCTCAAATCGCCCGGTCTCAACGCGCCAGTGGTTCGGCGCAAGCAGAAAGTACCCGTAGCTGCACGCGTCGCGCGCCAGCAAGTAGTCGCTCGGGGGTGTGATTGTCAGCGTCGGCACGGTTGCAGCCCCCAACGCTCGGCCTGCGCGCCACTTACGCCCTGGTCATAGAACGCATCGGGAACATATACGCCGCGATGTTGCCCGCCAGGCGCTGGCCCAGCCGCTCAAAGGCCTCGTAATGCTCGCTTGCCTGCGCCCGAAGCTGGCTCTGTGAGACGCCCAGCGCGCTCATCAGGCCTTGGCACCACGGGTCGGCCAGATAGCCGTCCACATCGCCCTTGGTCGTCTCAAAGTGATACTGAAACGCGTACGTCCGCAGCCCGACGCTAAACGCCTGCACCTTGCACGCCGGGCTGGTCTGAAGCAGCGTCGCGCCGTCAGGCAGCTTCTTGATCTCTTGCCCATGGGCCTGAAACTGCCAGCTCGTCCACGGGATCCCCGCCAGGATCCGGTCCGTGTTCCCCGGCGGCGTCTGCTGCACCGCGCAGAAGCCAATCTCAGGCCCGCTGGGCGCTGGCCCGCTCACGCCTACCTCGCCGCCGAGCGCCTTGGCGATCATCTGCGCGCCCAGGCACAGCCCAAGCACCGGCAACTGACGCGCGTGCGCCTCACGCAGAAAATCCAGCTCCGCCTGCATCCAACCGGCGGTCACGGGCGTCGCGTCCCCAACGTTCATCGGCCCGCCAAGGCTGATCACCGCGTCTACGTCGTCAAAGTCAATCGGCACCCCGCGACCACCCTGCGCCGCGGGCAGGTCAAGCCGGCGGATGTCAAGCTTGAGCGCGTGGTCGCGCAGCTCGGGGCCCAAACGTCCGACGCCGTCCATCGCGGCATGCTGCAGCACAACAATTGGCATAGTGCCGCGAGTGTATCGCCCGGCACGGCCCCAGTCCGCCCTTCGATAGGCCCCCCGCCGCAGCGCTCGACGCTCAGCGCTGCTGGCCGCTCATCAGCCGCGCCTCGCCGCGCCGCAAAAACGACTCAAGCGGACGCACATCCTCCAACGTCACGGCCCCCGAGAGGTCCAGGTCACGCGGCTGGACCGCCTGCGCCGCCAGGTCCTCCGCGTCCACTCGCCCGTCGGCGTTCACGTCCCACTGACTACCGAACACGCGCGTCAGCACCTCGTTGTCCCCATCGCTCGCAGGGTACAAGAACGTCAGCGCCTCGGGCAGCCGGACCGACCAGGCCGCCTCGTTGTGCTGCTGCCCATAGCCCACGGTGTGCCGCAGTGACCGAGCAAGCCCGTACTTGGGCGCGGCTTGGTCGTTGAACCAGTCGCGCAGGTTGTACGTCGGCCAGTAGTTGTCCGCAGAGGTCCCACTGTCGCCGCTGTCCAAGAACACCGTCAGGTTCCGGGCCGGGCCCTGACGCACGCGCGTCAAGAAGTTCGGGCATGTCTGCCACGCGCCGCTCACCAGCCCCACACGCGTGAACGTGCTTGAGAAATCCCAGCCCAAATACAGCGACACGACCCCGCCCATCGATGAGCCCATCGCGCCGGTTGTTCCCGCACCAGGCAGCGTGCGGTACGCCCCGTCGATCAACGGCTTGACCGTGTCGCGGATGTACTGCGCGTACCGATCAGCGCGCCCCGCGCCCGTCAGAAAGTCGCCCGGCGGCAGGTAGTCGGTCAGGCGGTTGGGCCCGTTGTCAAGCCCTACCACAATCGCCTCGCGCATCTGCCCGCTGGCCTGCAGACCCGCGATTGTCTCGGCCGCGTTCCAGCTCCCAAACGCGCCAGACTCAAATACGTTCTGCCCGTCGTGCATGTACAGCACCGGGTACCGGCGCCCTGAGTGCTGGTCGTACCCGCGTGGCAAAAAGACCCGGTACCCACGCGTCTCATTCAGCTGCGGCGAGAAGATCGTCGGCACGCCTGACGCGCTGTACCCGCGCCGCGCCGCCGCCGGCGCCGCCCCGGGCACGTACGTGTACTGCTGGCCGTCTTGCACAAACAAACCATCAAGCCCAGTGACGTACTGACCACTCAGCGGGTAGCGCGAGCCGACGCCGTCGCTGGCCGTGAAGTAAAACTCGTAGCGCGTCGCGCCGGGCGCAAAGCCCCAGGCCAGCCAGTGCCGCTCGCCCACGCGGGGCGCTGCGCCCGAGTCGATCGCCGCCATGTCCACTCGCGCAAAGACCCCGGAACTTCCCGCTGTGCGCCAGAACAGCGCCGGGCTCTCAACGTTCCACGTCAGCACCAGCACCTTGCCCGGCACCGCCAAGGGACGCACCGGGGTGCTCGCCGGGGTTGACGCCGTCACGAACGTCGCGTTGCTCACCACGCTGGTCCGCCCCGGCGCATCGTCGCGCAGCAGGTAGCGAAACGAGTAGCTCACCCCCGACGGCAGGCTGATGGTCGCGCGCCAGACCGGGTAGCTCGTCGGTGCAAGCTTGACCGCCCGCGTCACGTCGTTCCCGCCCAGCTCCGCCAGGTTGCCCAGCACAAACACGCTCTGCCCAACGCTCGTCGCCTGGTTGATCGAGAAGGTCACCTCCTCACGCGGCTGCACGCTGACGACCTGCGCCCACGCGCGCTCGCCCCCAAACATGCACGCCACGCACGCCACTGCAAACATCACCGGGCACGTCAGCAGCGTTGACCTCACGAGCGCCGACCGCGCGGGCGCCGACCGCACCAACCCCTCACCCGCCCCCACTACGTGCCGCCACGCCGCCGCCGCACAACTCTGATCCGTGGGGCTTGCCATAGTCACTAAGTGTGCGCAACGCCGGGCCCCCGGGCAAGCACAATCCGTCGCTGGCAACCCCTCGGTTTTGCCCCGATATCATCGCCCATGCCCCCCGCGTCCGCTCCCGCTTCGCCCATCCGCCTCGCCATCAGCACCGGCGACCCGCGCGGCATCGGCCCGCAAATCACCCGCGCAGTGCTCCAAACGCCCGGCCTGCTGACCGGCGCAACTCCGCTGGTCTTCGGCACCCTCGACCACACGGCCACGCTCAGTGAGGCTCACGCCGGGCTCGCGAGCTACCGGGCCGTGCTCGAGGCCATCGAAGCCGTCAAGCGTGGCGAGGCCGACGCGCTGGTCACCGCGCCGATCAGCAAAGCCGCCTGGCACGCCGCAGGCTTCACGCGTCACCCCGGGCACACAGAGCTGCTGGCCGAGGCCTTCGCCAGTCCGCGCAGCGGGATGCTGTTTGTCGGGCCCAGCCTGCGCGTGATGCTCGCAACGATCCACGTCCCGCTCGCGCGCGTGCCGCTGGTGCTGACCACCGAGCGCGTGCTTGAAGCGATCGGGCTGACCCACCAGGCGTGCCTGGGGCTGGGTGTTGCCTCGCCGCGCATCGCCGTTGCGGGCCTCAATCCCCACGCTGGCGAGGGCGGGCTACTGGGCACCGAAGATGACGCGCTCATCGCCCCCGCCGTCGCCGCCGCCCGCGCCGCGGGCATCAACGTCGCGGGCCCGCTCTCTGGCGACACCGTCTTTAACCAGGCCGTGATCGACCGCACGCACAGCGCCACGTCATCTCGGCCTCACGTCGCGCAGTTCGACGCCGTCGTTGCGATGTACCACGACCAGGGCCTCATCCCCGTCAAGCTCCTCGACGGGCTGCAAGCAGTCAACGTGACCGTCGGCCTGCGCTGGCAGGGCCGCGCCGTCATCCGCACCAGCCCGGCCCACGGGACCGCGTTCGATATCGCCGGCAACCCCGCTGGCCCCAACTTTGGCCCCACCTTTGGCGCACGCACCGCCGACCCCGCCGGCATGGTCAGCGCCATCGCACTCGCCATCGAGATGGCTCGCCACGCCGCGACCGCGCAGCCCGCTCAATTACCCACGCAGCCCGCTCACTTGCCCAAGTAGCCAGCGTGCCTCGCCAAGACGCACGCGCCGGTAATCGCTGCAAACAGCACGGCCGAGAGCTGGAACGGCCGGTCGCGCGTCGCCAGCTCGGTCGGGTCGTCGTACCGCGCGTTCTCGACCAGATGTACGCACCGCAGCAGCCCGTACGTCGCCGGCAGCATCGTCAGCCACAGCAGGTTGAAGCCCCCGGTGTACACATAGTCCGCATCGCGCGAGAGCACATACCCCGCGTAGCTGACAAGCACGACCACCGCCGTGGCGATCACCGCGAGGCGCAGCGTGTCATCGGTGTAGCCCGCCTGCACGCCGCGCGCCAACGTCGCTTGCTCGCTGCCAAGGGTCCGCCGCTCGCCCAGCCGCTTGCCAAAGGCCAGGAACATCGCCAAAAAGAACGTCACGTTGAGCAGGTACGTCGTCGGTCCCACGCCCACCGCCATGCACCCCGCCAGCACCCGCAGCACAAAGCCCATGCTCAGGCTCATCACGTCCGCCACCACGCGGTGCTTGAGCACCAATGAGTACACCACCGTGTTGGCCACATAGATCAGCAGCACCCCACCCACCCACGGCCTGGCCAGCGGCGCAAGCCCCAGCAGCGTCAGCGCGCTCAACCCCAGCAGCACACACGCCATCACACCCGCCTGCGCCGGCGACACCGCACCACTAGCGATCGGCCGCCGCCGCTTGCGCGGGTGCTGGCGGTCCGCCTCCACATCGCGGATGTCGTTGAACGCATAGCACGCGCTCGACGCGAGCGCAAAGCCCAGGGCCGCCCACAGCGCGTCGATCAGCGTCACCCACCCCGGCAGCCGCCCGTCTGCGAACGCGTACAGCGGGCCGATCATCACAAACACGCCCTTGGCCCACTGCTTGATGCGCAGCAGCCGCAGCAGCCCCAGCCCCAGCGAGCCGCCCTGCGCCGCCTGACTTTGCACGTCCCGAAGCCCCGCGCCGGCCTCAAGTCCCGCGCCGGTTTCAAGATCCGTATTGGTCGGTCGCTGGTTCATCGTCCGGCGCTCACGCCCGCGCGCCCGTCGGCCCCACCACCCGCACTGCTTTGGTCCGTCCGCAGCACCGCCATGTACTGCAAGCCCCGCCCAAAGACCGGGTTCCAAAGCCCCGGGTACAAGTCCAGACTCGTCCATTCGCGCTCAAGACCTGCGTTAAGCCGCGCCGGCACCGCGCGCCACTGCGCCAGCGTGTTGTACCGGAACAGGCACGGGACGCCGTACGGCGCGTTCGCCGCCCAGTCCATCAGCCGCACCCGCGCCGCGCTGAACCACCCCGCCACCTTGTGGTCCTTGATGATCACCAGCCGCGACGCCACCCGCGCGCACTCGCGCAGCAGCCGCTCCGGGTCTCGCTCGTGGTGCAGCACGTCCGCCACGATCACCACGTCATACGCCCCGCGCTCCAGCGGCATCGTCACGCCGTCATACCCGTGCACCTTGATCGGCTCGCCGCCGCGCGGCACACGCTCGAGCCCCTCCACCACTAGCCCCGGCACCGCACCCATCAACGCCCGCCCAAGGTTCCCGTTCCCGCAACCCACGTCCAGCACCCGGTCCGTCGCCCGCAGATACGGCCCAAGCTGTGCGACCAACACCTCCAGGCGGTGCTGGTAGATCGGGGCGTGCAAGCTGGTCATCAACCTTGAAATCATGTCAGCGCGCTCTTGCGGCAAGTTCAGTCCAGAACACAGTCCAAGTCGGTGCCAACACCACAACCTATCCCACGAAGAGCCCCCCGCTCGCCGGTGCGCGGCCCCCGGGCAGGTTATCGTGGATGCTATCGGCCTGTGCGGACCGACCGTGCAGCCAGCCGCCGCCATTGCGCCCATGAGCACAGCCTCATCCTCAACCCGCAACGCCCGCCTCGCGGCACTCGCCGCCGTCCTTCTCTGCGCCGCCGCCATCTGGCCCGCGGCCTTCACCAGCTCACGGCGCTCGCGCGCCGCCTATGACCAGATCAACTACCACGAGAAGGTCGTCCGCACCTTCGCGCAAGAACTGCCGAACCCCAACCTCCGCGACTATCTCTCCGCCACCACTCCCGGCTATCACTTGGTCCTTGCCGCCGTTGGTCGAGTGCTGCTCGGGCCAAACCTCCACGCGGGCGTCAACCTCACGCCCGACGCCGCCGACCCTCATGCCGCCCCACTCGCTCTCGCAATCGCGCGCGAGCGCCTAGTTCTTCAACTCACTGGCGGGCTCTTCACGCTGGCCTGGGTCGGCCTGCTTGTGTGGTGGGCCGCGCGCCGCTGCGGTGCCCACGGCACCACCGCCGCGCTCGTGTGCGTCCTTCCCGTCGCCGCCTCGCCTTACGTCTGGCAGTCCGGCGCGTTCATGCTGCCAGACAACAGCGCCTGGCTCGCCGTCACCGGCGTACTGCTCGCCAGCCTCGCCGCCGTGCAAGCCAGCACCCGCGCAACCTGGCGCTGGCTCGCGCTCGCCGGGCTCCTGGCCTTCGCCTCCGTTTGGCTCCGGCAGATCCATCTGTGGACCGCCGGCGTCGTTTGGGCCGCCGCCGCACTCTCCGCCGCAGCCCCGCTCCGCCAGCGTGGCCCGCTGCTGGCAGTCAGTGACGCGCTGCCGCTGCGGACCACGCGCAAAGCACGCTGGCTCGCGCACCTGGGCCTGGGCATCGCACTGACGCTCCCGGCCTTTGCCAGCGTCGCTTGGTTTGCCTCAATCTGGGGCGGGCTTGTGCCGCCAAGCTTCAAGCTCTGGTACACCACCGGCGTAACCCAGCCCGGAGCAAGCGCTTTTATCCTCACGCTCATCGCCGCCTACGGCGTGTTCTTTGCCGGGTGGTGGTGGCCCGCCGCCAAAGCCGCGTGGACATCCCACCGCGCTGCACTGCTGCTGTCGGCACTGATCGGCTTGGCCCTGGCACTGATCGGCCCGACCGAGCCAGGCTTCCAGCAAGGCCGCTTCGGGGGCCTGTGGTCGATCGTCGCGCTGGTGCCCAGTGTGCTCGGCCGCGCACCGCTTGTGGCCGCCGGCGCTGTCGCCGGTGCCGTGCTCGTCGCCGTGTTGCTGGCGGGGATGGCCCCGCGGCAGCGCTGGATCATGCTCGCCGCCCTCGTCGGCTTCGCCGCCGCACAAACCGCCAATGAGCAGCTCTGGCAGCGCTACAACGAGCCGATGGTCCTACTCTGGCTCGTCCTCGCGTGCGTGCTCGGGTCATCCCGGACCGAAGACACACGCCTAATGCCAACCTGGCGCGTGATCGGTCCGCTCGCTCTCGCGCTCGGCCTGGCCGCCGTCACCGCGCTCGGCTTCGCGCGCTCAGGCGTGGCGCACGATGAAGGCCTCACCGTCGGCCAAGTGCCCCCCTCGCCCGCGCAGGCCGCGCCAGTTCTGCGGCCCTGACGCCCAAGCCCCCAGGCACCCCATTAACCCCGACCACTTCAGCCTCACTCACGCCCACCGCCGCGACGCACCACACCACCACCAAACAAAGCCAAAACACTCCGTCAAGCCCCGATCGAACATCATCAACCGCCGCCACCACCCCCTGTCGATCCTTGCGCCCCCTGATCTCCCAAGCTCCGTCAAACTCCCGATCGGTGCCTGTTCTCTGTTCGACTCACCCGCGCTTCTCTACGCTTACGCCGGCCAGCGGCCTCTCTCGGGTTGACCCGAGATGGTCGGGAGCCGATAGGACACCTTCACGATTACCAGCCCCCGCCGCCTGGACCACAGGCGGAACATTCCGGGGCAGGACAGGAGCCTTTGCATGTCGGCCAAACGCGCGCTCATCACCGGGATCACAGGGCAGGACGGCTCATACCTCGCCGAATTCCTCATCGCCAAGGGCTACGAGGTCCACGGCATCATCCGCCGCTCCTCCAGCTTCAACACCGGACGCATCGACCACCTCTACCTCGACCCGCACGTGAAGGGCGGGCAGCTCAAGCTTCATTACGGCGACCTGTGCGACAGCAACAGCCTCAGCAAGCTCATGCGCACCGTCCACCCGCACGAGGTCTACAACCTCGGCGCCCAGAGCCACGTCCGCGTCAGCTTTGACATGCCCGTCTACACCGCTGAGACCGTCGCCATGGGCGCACTCAAGCTCCTCGAAGCCGTCCGCGAGTATCAGACCGAGACCGGCAACAAGGTCCGCTACTACCAGGCCTCCAGCAGCGAGCAGTACGGCAAGGTCCTTGAAGTCCCTCAGCGCGAGACCACACCCTTCTACCCGCGCAGCCCCTACGCCTGCGCAAAGCTCATGGCCCACTGGGCCACCGTCAACTACCGCGAGAGCTACGGCATGCACGCCTCCTGCGGCATCCTGTTCAACCACGAGAGCCCACGCCGCGGCGAGACCTTCGTGACCCGCAAGATCACCCGCGCCGTCGGCCGCATCAAAATGGGCCTGCAAGACAAGGTCTTCCTGGGCAACATCGACTCCAAGCGCGACTGGGGCTTCGCGGGCGACTATGTCAAGATGATGTGGCTCATGCTCCAGCAAGAGACCCCCGACGACTACGTCGTTGCCACCGGGCGCACCATTACCGTCCGTGAGTTCGCCGAGCTGGCCTTCGTGCACGCCGGGCTTGACTTCAAGCGGCACGTCATGTTCGACCCGCGCTATCTTCGCCCCGCCGAGGTTGACCTGCTCTTGGGTGATCCGTCCAAGGCGGCCAAGAAACTCAACTGGCAGCCCGAGACCAGCGTTGAGACCCTCGCCGCCATGATGGTTGATCACGACGTCGATCTCGCCAAGCGCGAGAAGACCCTCCGCGACGCCGGGCACGAGATGCCCGCCTTCGCCGGGCACGACCAGTAAGAGCGCCGCGTCGCACAGCACCGATCCGCCGGTGCACGCCGCACAAGACCGCACCCACGCCCACACCCGGGCGTCGCGCACCACGCGCCGTTCACACGCCCACCACGCACACAGGAACACGCGCTTATGGGCCGTATCAAGAGCCTCCTGAACCTCTTCGGCGTCAGCCCGGGCGCTGGCTCTCGCGCCCTCCGCGGCCTCGCGCCCTACCGCGCCAACAAACGCGCCTTCATGGCCCAGTACCAGGCCAGCAGCACCAAAGACTTCCCGCCCGGCAAGCTCTACCCCTGCCTGACTGACCGCTACGAAGAGTCCAGCGGCGCCTTGGGCGTCTACTTCGTTCAAGACCTCTACGTCGCGCAGCTCGTCCACGCCAACAACCCGCGCAGGCACGTTGACGTCGGCTCACGCGTCGACGGGTTCGTTGGCTCCGTCGCCAGCTTCCGCCACGTAGACGTCCTGGACTTCCGACCCCTCACCAGCGTCCACCGCAACATCGCCTTCATCCAGGCCGACCTCATGGCCAAAGACTTCAAACATCAGGGCATCACCGACAGCCTCAGCTGCCTGCACACCCTCGAACACTTCGGCCTCGGCCGCTACGGCGACCCCGTCAACTACGACGGCTGGAAGCTCGGCTTTGACAACCTCGCCTCCATGCTCACCCCAGGCGGCACGTTCTACTTCTCAACCCCGATCTCCGAACGCCAACGCTTCGAGTTCGACGCACACCGCGTCTTCAACATCCAAACCCACCTCGCGCTCTTCGAGGGCCGCCTCGACGTCCGATCCTTTGCCTACATCGACGACCAAGACCGCCTCCACACCCGCGTTGACCCAACCGGCACCGACGCCCAGCGCACCTTCGGCCTCAACTACGGCTGCGCCCTCTGGGAGCTGGTTAAACGCTGACCACCAGCCACCTGTCAACACCCCACACCTCTAACGCCCCCAACCCGCGCAGCGCCGACATACCGGGCAACATGACCTCACTGACACGCAAGACCTCCAGCGGCTTCCTCTGGCTCCTGGGCGTCACCATCGTCACTCAGGCCCTCTCGCTCACCCAGCTTCTCGTGCTCGGAAACTGGCTCGAAAAGGGCGCCTTCGAGCTGCTCGCCCTCACCTTTACTGTCACCTCGCTCGCCGCGCTGCTCCAGCAGGGCGGACTCTCGCAGTCGCTGGTCCAAAAGCACGACGACATCCACCGCTGGACCAATGCCGCCTTCTGGCTCTCGCTGCTGCTAGGCTTCGGCGCCGGCCTCGCGGTTCTGGGCCTGGCCTGGCCCGTCTCGCACCTGCTCTATCAGCGCCCAGACCTCGTCGTGCTGATAGCCATCGCCGCCATCAGCATGCCCATCACCGCCCTGGCCACCGTGCCCGACGCGCTGCTGCGCACCGAGCTGCGGTTCCGGCCGATCGCCGCCGCCAGTGTCGCGGCCATCGTCACCCAGGTCACCCTCGCCATCTTGATGGCCTGGGCCGGCTTCGGGGCCTTCAGCCTTGTCGTGCCGCCCGTGGTCGGCGCGCTGGTCCGCTGCATCACGCTCTGGGCCTGCGCGCCGTCAAAGATCAACCGCTCACCGCACACGCACCTCTGGCGGGCGCTGCTCAGCTCGGGCGTGCTCGTCCTCACAGGCTCGATCATGATGGCCTGGACCTACCAGGCCGCGCTGATCATCCTCGGCTGGCAATACCCCGCCGCCACCTACGTCGCCATCTTCTACTTTGCTTGGAACATCTCCGACCAAGGCGTGCGCGTCCTGGTCAACAACCTTCAGCAGGTCCTCTTCCCCTCGCTGCGCAGCCTCGCCGACGACCCGCAACGCCAGACCAGCGCCTTCCTCCGCGCCGTCTGCCTGCTCATGCTCATCGGCACGCCCCTGGCCGCCGCGCAGGCCATCGTCGCTGAGCACATCCTGCGCCTGGCCTGGGGTGACAAGTGGCTCGCCGCCGCGCCCGTCATGACCGCCCTGTCCCTCGGCATGATCTCGCGCCTGGCCTTCGGGCCCAGCGAGTCGCTCATCCTCGCACGCCAACGCAACCGCACCTACGCCGTCGTCACCACCATCTACGCCGTCGCCTTCACCGTGGCGGTCTTTGCCGGCGCGTACTACGGCGCCGCGCTCGGCACCGCCATCGCGACCGCCGCCTGCATGCTCCTGCTCGCTCCCGCCGTCCTCTTTGTCGCCGTCCCCGCACCAACCACCCGCGTCGGCCCCGTCCTGCGCGTCATCGCGCTGCCCGTGGCCATGTCCGCCGTCGCTGGCGCTGCCGCGTGGTTCGCCGTCCACGCCCTCCCGCCCGCCGCAGCCTGGAGTGGCCCCTGGGCCCCCCGCTGGAACCTCCCCGCTCGCGACCTGGCCGCCTGCGTAACCACCGCCGTCTGCTTTGCCGCCGTCTACCTGCCAATGTTCCGCGCCTTCGCACCAAGCGAGTGGCGCGAGCTGTTCGATCGCGTCCGCGACCTCCGCGCCCGCCGCGCGCCAGCGAGCACGTCAGCCGCCAACACCGCGTCATAGCCCCGACAAGCCCCGCCACGCGCCTAGGCCTTCACCAGCCGCGCGCCCATTATGCCGGCGTGCGCCGCCATCGCGTTGCGCGTGTCAACCACCAGCCGCGCGTGCCGCGCCACCAGCCCATAGTCAAACACGCTGTGCGCCGTGCTGATCAGCACGCAGTCCGCCCGCTCAAGCTCCTCGCGTGTCAGCTCTACCCCAACCATCTGCAGGTCGTGCCGACGCATCCGCCACGTCCGCGGCACGTGCGGGTCGCAGTAGCTCACCACCGCCCCAAGCTCGCTGAGCCCCTCGATGAGCTCGAAGCTTGGGCTCTCACGCACGTCCGAAATATCCGGCTTGTACGCCAGCCCCAGCACCAGCACCCGGCTTCCACGCACCGCACGCGCAACGTCATTGAGCGCACGCGAAACCCGCGCCACCACATGCCCGGGCATCGCGTGGTTGATCTCACCCGCCAGCTCGATAAACCGCGCCGCTACACCCGCCTCGCGCGCCTTCCACGCCAGGTAGAACGGGTCAATCGGAATGCAGTGCCCGCCCAGCCCAGGCCCAGGCCAGAACGCCATGAACCCGAACGGCTTGGTGCTCGCCGCCGCGATCACCTCCCACACATCGATCCCCATCGGCTCCAAGATCAGCTTCAGCTCGTTGACCAGCGCGATGTTCACGCTGCGAAACACGTTCTCAAACACCTTTGCCGCCTCCGCCACCTCCGCGCTGCCCACCGGGATCACCGTGTCAATCGCCCCCGCGTACAGCCGCGCTGCCAACGCCGTAGAGACCCCTTCAAGCCCGCCCACCAGCTTCGGGATCGTCCGCGTCGTGTGCGTCGTCCGCCCCGGGTCCTCGCGCTCAGGGCTAAACGCCACCGCCACGTCCACACCGCTTACTAGTGGCCCACCCGCGCCGCGCACCATCGCCGCCAGCAGCTCGTCGCGCGTCGTGCCCGGATAGCTCGTGCTCTCAAGCACCACCAGCTTCTCACGCACACCCACCCGCCCCAGCATCTCCCCAGTCTTGTGCACGTAGCTCAAGTCAGGCTCATGGTGCGCACCCAGCGGCGTCGGCACGCAGATCACCACCGCGTCCACACCCGCCAACGCTCGCTCATCGGTCGTCGCCTCAAACCGATCGCTCCCCGCCAACCCGCGGCACAACCCCGCCCCCAGATGCGGCAAGTAGTTCTCGCCACGCCGCAGCATCTCGGGCTTGCTCGCGTCCACGTCAAACCCGACCACACGGTGCCCCGCCTCATGCAGGCACACCAGCAGCGGCAAACCCACGTACCCAAGCCCGATCACCCCCACCGTCGCACGCCGCCGCTCAAGCTTGCCCGCCAACTCAGCCGCCCACGCCGGCGCGTACGCAGGCATCGAGGGCACACCCGGCACCGGCACCACGCTCCGCGCTTCGCTGGACATCCACCCATCCTTGGCCGCCCACCCCCGCCCCCTCCAGCCCCGCACCCCAAGTGACGATAACTTTCCGCTGCATGACCACGCCCAACCCACCAACCACGCCGACCCCCGCCCACAGCGCACCGGGCGGCCGCCGGCTCCGCGTCGTCATCCAGCAGGCCCTCCTTGCCCACTACCGCGCTTGCGTCTACAACGAGCTGATCAACCACGGCCGCCACGACTACGGCTTCGCCGCCGGCACCGGCAACACCGAGCCCACCATCAAAACCTGGCAGCCGCCGCCGGGCGTTCGCTTCATCCCAACACCCACGCCCTGGCACCGCAAGGGCATCGTCCTGCAGCCTGGCATCCTCAAGCTCGCACTTCGACGCGACATCGACGTCCTGATTCTCCTAGGCGTCGCCTGGCACCCCTTCACCTGGCCCGCCGCCGTTCTCGCACGCCTCACCGGCAAACGCGTGCTCTTCTGGACCCAGGGCTACACGCGCCCCGAAACCGGCCTTGCCGGCAAGCTCCGCTCGCTCTTCTACCGACTGCCCAACGCCCTGCTGCTCTACGGGCACTACGGCAAGGTCCTGTGCCTCTCCCGCGGCATCAACTCCACTCGCCTCCACGTCATCTACAACAGCCTTGACTACCCCGCCCAGCAGCGCGAACGGCAGCTCGTCACACGCGCCGAGCTCGTCGAGCTCCGCAAAAAAGTCGTCGGCACAGACGCCCTGCCCATCGCCATCTGCACCACTCGCCTCATGCCCGTCCGCCGCCTGGACCTGCTCATCGACGCCGCCGCCAAGCTTAAGCAGCAGGGTAAAGAGATCGCCCTGCTCATCGTCGGCGACGGGCCCGAACGCGCAAAGCTCCAAGCGCACGCCACAAACGCTGGCGTCCGCTGTACCTTCTACGGTGCCTGCTACGACGAGGCCGTCCTCTCACGCCTCATAATGATGTCCAACTGCATGGTCGCACCGGGCAAGGTCGGCCTCACCTCCCTTCACGCCCTGGCCTATGGCACCCCCGTCGTCACGCACAACAACCACGCCAACCAGATGCCCGAGTGGGAGGCCATCATGCCAGGCCGCACCGGCACTCTGTTCACCGACGGCGACACCGACGACCTGGCCCGCGCAATCGCCCACTGGACCCAAGACCCCTGGCCACGAGAAGACGTCCGACAGGACTGCTGGACCATCGTCGAACGCCTCTGGAACCCCGCCATGCAACGCGTGATCATCGACCGCGCCGTCGATGGCGCGCCCGCCGATGACCTCTTCTGGCTTAAAGAAGACCACGGCCGCGCCGCCGCCAAAGCCCGCAACGCCTAACCACCTACTTGCCTCCTTGCCTGCGCGTGACGCTGGAGTTCATCCTGTCTGCCAATGCCCACGCGTGACGCTGGAGTTCATCCTGCCTGCCATTGCCCACGCGTGGGGCAGGATTACATCCTGCCTGCCAATGCCTACGCGTGGAGCAAAATTACATCCTGCCATCGGGCCATTTGGCCCGACCCTCATCCCGCTTCGCTCTTCCCTCTTCGCTTGTCCCTCGTCGACACTCCCCCCTTCACGCACCTGCTCTCAAAACGAAAACACCCCCGCGCCAATGGTGACGCGGGGGCGATTGTGTCTCACAAGCTCTAAGCCACTACCGGCTCAACGCCACCATCATTACGGGCAGCCGCTCTGGAGGAAGCCCGTGAACCGAGTGATGAACAGGATGATGTCGTCCGACGTCAGCTCGCCGTCAGCGCCCACCGACGGGCCGGGCCCGGCGATGTCCGCCACCGCGAGGTTGCCGCCGGTGAAGGCCGTGATGAAGAAGATGATGTCGTCCGACGTCAGCTCGCCGTCGAAGCCCGCCACCGGGCCCGCGCTCGCGATGTCCGACGGGCCGCACGGAAGCGGACCAAAGTTGCTGGCGATCTTGAACGTCACGTCACCAACCGCCGTCGAGAACGTCGTCACGTCAAAGCTGGGCGCGAACAGCGCCTGGAACCCAGCGACCGCGGCGTAATAAGTGCCCGCAGGCATCGACCCGTCACGACCGTTGAACGGCACGCCCGTCCCAACCGCCGGGCGCTCGGCGCCGCCACCGAAGCTTAACGCCGTGAAGAAGTCCGGGCCGTCATCGTCGTCCGACACCACGCGGCCGTCGGCCGAGAACACGCCGATCTCCGTGCCCGAGCCCGTGAAGGGATTCGTCGTCGCCAGCTCGGTCGAAAGATCAACAAACCGCCCGCTGCCGACGCTGGCGACAGTCGGGGTCGCAAACCGGAACCACTTGATCTCGCCCGCCGTGAACGTCAGGCTCTGATTGACCGTCCCGTTGCCCAAGGTGTTGAGGTCGGTGAACGTCGCCGGGGGCGTCCCGCCCGGGGCCGGGGTCGAGCCCGCCGCGAACACGACGTCGAAGTCAAGGCCGGGCCCGCCCGTAAACCCGAACGCGTTGCTAAAGGTCATGTTCCAGGAGCCGGCCACCAGCCAGTACGTGCCCGCGGTAAGACCGCCGCTGGAGCCCGTGCCGCCCGTCGGTGAGCCAATTCCGGCGCCAGAGCCGAACGACAGCAGGCTCAGGAAGCCCACGCCGCTGTCGTCGTCGCTGATCACCAGCGACCCGTTGTCGCGGTACAGGCCGATCTCACTATCATCCTCGCCACCCAGCGTGGTGCCGATGTCCAGGAACCGCCCGCTAAAGGGGCCAACATCGCCCGAGATAAACCGGAACCACGCCGGCCCAGTCGCCACCGCCTGCGTGCTGTTGGGGTCGGTGCCCAGTTCAACAAACGGGCTGGGCTGCACGACCGTCCGCGTCCCGGAACGCCACGTCAGGCTCACATCGCCCGCGGTGCCCGGCAGCACCTGATCCACGAACCACAACGTCGGGTACCACGCCGCCTCGCTGCCGTAGACGCCCAGGTAATAGCTGCCCGCCGCCAGCGTGCCGTCGGCGCCGTTGCCGATCAGCGCATCAGCGACGCCCAGCGGCAGGCCCGAGCCCCCGCCAAAGCTCAGCGCCGACTGGTCCCCGTCGCCGTCCTCAAAGTCCACATCCAGGCGCTGCCCGGTGATGCTGAAAAGGCCCATCTCCGTGTCCGCCACGGTCCCGCCCGTGAAGATCTCGAAGAACTGCAGGCCCGTCGCCGCCGGGGCGTTGATCAGGTACCACTTGATCGGCGCGTTCGCTTCGAACGCGTCGGTCCGCGTGCCGTCGGTGGTCATGTTGACCGCCGTTGACGCCGGTGGCGCGTTGTCCTCAAGCGAGATCAAAACATTCGCGATCGTCGACTCAACGACCCCGGCAACCCCGTCCAGGAACGTGTCGCCAATGGTAAAGGTCCAGTTGCCCGCGATCGTCACCGGCGCCGCCGGGGCGAAGCCAGAGACGATCAGCCCGGCCACCACGCCGCCGCTGCCTGCGGTGGTATCAGCCGAGAGCGGGAACGTATAGACCTCGCCGCTGGGCGCCGTGGCCCGCACCGAGATGTCCGCCGCCCAGGTGTCCGGGTCCTGACGCGTGATCGTCCCCGCTACGCGGATGCCCGCGGCGGTGTACCCAAGGCCCGTGAACGCCTTGCTGATCGTGGTGTTCGCCGGATCAGCCAGTGGCGCAAACACGTCAAACGGACCCGCGAACGCCGGGCCCGTCTCTTGCGGCGCGGCAAACGCCGTCGCCGTGCCAGCCAATACCGCCAACAGTGCAACCGTTGAAGTCTTCATCCCGTATTCCCCTATATCCGCCGGCAAAATGGCCAGCTTCGCCACATGGACCGAGGCCTCAGCACAACACAGCGCATTTGCCTCGGCCCATCTGTTCTTTGAATGTACCCGAAAGCCCGAAGAGTACAAGGCCAACGGCCAATGTTTTGCAAACTTGCCCCACATGCCCTTGACTCAGGGAAACATCGGGTTTTGTCCCGCCCCTTCCCCTTACCACTCTGAGAATCAGGCCTCTTCGCCCCATGCGCCCCGCACTCTTAGGGCTATTCACCACAACGAAACAGGCCCGATATCCATCGGGCCTGACGTGTGTACTTAAGGTGTCGAGGGCTCTCTCAAGTCATGCGGACTCAGTGGCCAGGCAGCCCACCAGCTTGCGAGGGCCCGGGCTTACGGGCAACCAGCAGAGAATCGGTTCACGAACAGGATCACGTCGTCCGCGGTGAACTCCGCATCGCCCCCGGCCATCGGGCCCGGGCTGGCGACGTCGGCCCGCGCGTCACCCTGCGTGAACCAGTTGATAAACACGATCACGTCGTCCGCCGTCAGCTCGCCGTCAGGCCCGATGGACAGCCCCGGCCCGCTGATATCGCTGCCGCCACAGTCACGCAAGGCCAGCCCGAGCGTCGAGCCAGCCCAGGCCAGCGCGGCCCGCCCGGATTGGCTCGCCTCGACCCAGTAGTAAACGCTGGTGTTCGCTGGCGCGCTGGTGTCGAGCAAAGTGCTCGCCGCGGTCGTCTCAACCAGCGTGGCCGACGCGCGGGCGTCTTCCAGGGCCCGATACACAGTGAACGTGCCGTTGGTCACGCCTGTCCACGAAAGCTGCACGCCTCCGACGCGCGTTGCCGCGGCCAGCGACGGCACCTGGTTCGCCGCGACCGTCACCGTGTACATCTGCGGGTCCGAAGGCGCGTTGGTGGCGTTGACACGGAACGCCCAGAAACCAGGGCCTAGCAGCAGATTGGTTGCCTGCTCAACCGCGCCCGCCGCCGCGAGGTTGCTCGAGACGATCGTCGGCGCACCGTTGCTGCCGGTCACATCCACCCGCAAGTCGCCCATCGCCAGCGCATTGGTGGTCACCTGCGCGGGCGTGCCGCTGCAACCCGCCGTCGCGTAACTGGTACCCACCGGCGTCGCCGTCACGCGCATGAGCAGGGTCCGGTTGGTCTGGAACCGGAACCAGTCCACATCGTTCCCAAAGACCGAGTACAGCGTCACGTTGTTGACCCCGGAGACGGTCCCGCGCGTCACGACCTGGCTGGGTGAAACAAGGCCGATATCCACGCCCTGGGCCGCGGTGTTGTTCGGCTCGCTCGTGTCGCCGTACAGCTCTTGCACCGCACGCACGTCGTCCTGCTGTGGCCCGTCAAAGTTCGTCGTCAGCGACGGCTCCATCAGCTTGGTGAGCTGCGTCGGGCAGACATGGTTCAATCCGAGCCCGTGCCCGTGCTCGTGGCAGATCACGTTGCGCAGGAACCGGAAGTTATTGCTGGTCTGCCCCCAGTTCTCACTGGAATCGATGACCATGTCGCCGTTGTTGGGGAACGAGTTGAAGGCCAGCACGTTGCTCGGGCCATCGATGTTCCGCATCCCGATCCGCACATCCCCGCGGGCGTTGACCGCCCCCTGGTTGCCCCAGGCGGCGCCGTCATCCCACTCGTTCCCGCCGGTGCTCACGCGCACATAGTTCACGCCCGTCAGAGCGCCCCAGCGGTCGAAGGACTCCTGGAACTTACTGATCCACAGCGCGCGGTTCCCGCCAAACAGCGCGTCCATCCGGGCGAACGTCACGCTCGCGAACAGCGAAGGAGTAGCCGGATTGTCGGGCGAGACCGGCAGTCCATCCGGCACAAACGACCAACTAATCGTGATCGGGTTACCCATCCCGCCGGTGCTCCCGTTGGTCGCCGTCGTGCTCCAGCGATTCGCAATGTTGAACTTCGGCAGGCCCTGACGCAGACGCGCCTCGATCTGCGCCAGCACCGTGGCATCAATCGCGGTGCTCGAGTCAAAGCACGCCGCGACCTGCTCATCTGGGCTCCACAGCAGCGCCGGCCCGAGCACCGTGCCGTCGGCACCGCGGCGCAGGCCCGCCGCCAGGGCCTCGCCATCAGGCAGCCCCGCGCCACGGACGGTCTCAAGCTGCGCGCCGATACACCCTACTGCGGCAAAGCCCTGCTCATGCCCTGCGCCCGACTGAAGCCCCGCGGACATCGCCGCCGCCGGCGCGTAGCCAGCAACACCACGACGCACCGACGCCTCAGCCCCGCTCGCCACCGACTGAGAGCCACCAGCGCCACCAGCGTGCTGAGCAGCCCGCGGCACGGCGGCACCAACCGCCACCAGCAGACCCATACCCAAGGCCAGCGCCACAACCTGGCGCGGCCCACCAAAGACGTCGAAAATCGGCTTTTTCATGCGTGATTCCAACGATGACGGCGACAGCTCTTACACAGGCTCGGCACGCCACAAAACCGTGACGTAGCGGGTCGCTCTGGCCAGATTGGCCAACCCGCCGATCATGCCGTCCACCCCCACAGGCCCCCATAGATCCTACAACCGCCCCACAATTGCCCGCTCAAACCACCCCGACACCAGCCCGCGGCCCAATGACCTTCACGGCAAGCAAGGGAGATTCCCCGATACCGCTCCAAGCACCAAACTGTTCCCCAAAGACGTCACTGCTGCCACGAAAAATTTGCGGACACCCAACAACCGCCACATTTGAGCCGCCCCGCGCCGCAAATTTTTCCTACCTAGCCATCGCCTCCCTTAAGAGCGCGTCGTCCGGTTTTGCCCCCAAGCGGCTGCTGGGCGCGACGCCACGCGCACTCCTTTGCCGTGCTCGAAAGCCTGCCGGTTGGGCAAGGCCGCCGATCTGGCCGCGGGTCGAGCTGACGACCACGCCGCGCCAGGGGTCCGTTCGGGACGTGCCTAGCACCACCGGTACCCCGCCAGCGACCACCCTGCCCGGGCAGACCTCAATCCGCAGCGCACGGCTCGGGCGCACCGCAAACCGCTCACCGTCAATCTGCACCGGTGCCGCCGGGCCCAGCACCTCAAGCTCAACCACGCGGCCGCGCGCCCGCAGCAGGCCCACTCCCAGCAGCCCCTCACCCAATAGCCCCGGCATCCGCAGCCGATGCGCCACCAGCCACGCCATGTGCTCGCCGGGCGTCTGCTGCGCCACCACGCACACCTCCAGCAAGCCGTCGAAGGCGTCCGCACTTGGGCACGGGTTGATGCCCATCGCATAATGACGGCTGTTCGCCACCACCACGTGGCCCGGGCTCGCCCCGTCGCTCAGCTCACGCCCGTCTACCCGCACACGTACCCGCGGAAAGCACGGCTCAAGCGCCTCTTGCAGCACGGGCACGAAGTACGCCGCGTGCCCGACCGCGCGCGTCCGCGCCCGCGCCAAACGATCGATCACGCTCGCGTCCGGCCCTAGCGTGGCCATCAGCACCGCACGTCGTTGCGCGCCCGCTTCATCAGTCACGTCCATCACGTCCATGCGGGCCCGGCGCAACGCCCGCAGCGCCGCAAGAACACCCGCAGGCCTGTACGTGTGCCCAAGCTCACGCGCAAAGAGGTTTTCGTTCCCGCACGGGACGTGGTAGATCGGCGCGTCAAGCTCGGCCGCCAGCGTCAGCAGGCTCGTTACCGTCCCGTCGCCGCCCGCGACCACCAGCACATCAACGTTCCGCCCCAGCGCGCCCGCCTCCGCAATCGGCACCAGCGGCGCGTCCCAGCCCGCGGCCACCAGTGCCCCGGCCACCGCGCGGGCCCGTGCTTGCGCCTGCGCGCGACCAGACCTCGGGTTGTACACAATCGCCGCGCGCAAGAACCAAGCTTTGAGGCCCAAGCCCGCCATAGCAAGCCCGCCATAGCAAGCCCGCGATAGCAAGCCCGCGCGCACGGCTCCCCGCGCACGTTCTCCACCACGCGTTCAACCACCGCAACAATGCCAACAGGAGCCCCCATGGCCACCGCGCACCCCAGCCACCCCAACCTCACCGTCTTTGACCACCCGCTGATCCAGCACAAGCTCAGCTTCATCCGCGACGCCGCCACCAGCCACCGTCCGTTCCGCTCGCTGCTCTACCAGATCGCCGGGCTGATGGTCTACGAGGCCACGCGCGAGCTGCCGACAGTCTCGGTCCAGGTCCAAACCCCGCTCGAGCCCACGACCGCGCGCCGGCTCGCTGGCGTCGTCACCGTCGTGCCCATCTTGCGCTCAGGCCTGGGCATGGCCGAAGGGATCATGGAGATGATGCCCGAGGCCCGCGTCGGGCACCTGGGCTATGCACGCGATGAGCACACCCTCCGCCCCGTGCTCTACCTGCGGCGCCTGCCGCCACAGCTTGACGCCGGGCCCGTGCTCGTGGTTGACCCCATGCTCGCCACCGGCGGCTCCGCCATCGAGGCCTTGCGTGAGCTGCGCGCCGCCGGCGCTACCGACCTGCGCCTGGTCTGCCTCGTCGCCTCGCCCGAGGGCGTCCGCAACCTCGCGCAGGCCCAGCCCGGCGTGCACGTCTACGCCGCCGCACTTGACCGCCAGCTTGACTACCGCGGCTTCATTCTGCCCGGCCTGGGCGACGCCGGCGACCGCATGTACGGCACGGTCTAATCACACACACTCAACCCACGCCCCCCGCGCCGCTCACACCAACAATCCCCCCCACCCGTGACCGCAGCGTCGGCATGTGCGCCAGCAGCTCGCGCACGTGCGCCAGCGCCTTCTCGTGACGACGCGACACGTTCGCACGGTGGATCCCCAAAAACCGCGCGATCTCCGCGTCATTCAGGCTTCCGGCATACTTCAGCTCCACGACCTGGCGCTCGTCCAGAGGCAGCCGCTCGATGATCGTCCGCACCGCCTCGCGTGTCTCGCTCGCCACCAGCGGCTGGCCCGTCTGATCGTCCACTGCCGCCTCAAACCCCGCGCCCTCATCACTGCCCGCGCGCACAAGCTCGCTGGTCAACACCACATTGAACGCGCGGAAGAACGACCGCACCGGCGTGTCATCAAGCCCCGCCACCGCGTCCGCCGCCAGGTCGGCCCGCGCACGCGAAGTCCGCGACCGCGCGTACGCGCGCACCTCGTCGATCATCCGACCCTCAATGAACAGGTGCGCGTAGGTCTCAAACCGGGCGCCGCTCTCTTGCGCCTTGTCAGCACGCCAACCCCACACCGCCTGCATCAACCCCAGCGTCGCGGCGCTCTGCAGCTCGCCGATGTCCATGCGCGGATACTTCCGCTTAAATGCCGACGCCTGCTTCAGCGCGTACGGCACAAACTGCTCCGCCAGGGCCACGCGCGCCGCGTCCAGCATCACGGGCACAGGATGGCGCACAGGTCTATCGCTCATTTATCCGCGATCCCTCGCGGACAGGCAGAGTACCAATTTGTGACCAAATCACAAGCCCCGCCCCGGCGTTTCCCCGAATGCACCACGCCCCCACACGCCCCACGCGCCCCCCCCACACGCGCTCACACTCATAGATGCTCAGGGGCCCGCCCGCAGAGATCACGCTTCAACCGGTCCCTCCACACTCCGCGTGGGACGAACTACACGAGCTTCTTGATGGTCGAAGGTCTCGCCTGGGGTGGTTCAATGGCGCGTGCGGGCCGCCCGCGCGCAAAAACCTGGCCCCGGCTTAAGAAACCGCCAAAACAATGACCCCGACGGGAATCGAACCCGTGTCTCAACCTTGAAAGGGTCGCGTCCTAGCCGCTGGACGACGGGGCCTTCGCGCCAAGCGTAGGTCTGGGCCTCCCGCCCGGCATCTTTACCCTCCACCACCACCCTGAACACCACCTTTCAGGGCGCCAACAAACCCCAACCGCAGCCACGCCCGCCCACCCCCCCCACGCCGCGCAGGCCCTGCGCACCCAGCAGGCCCGGGCCCCCCCCAACCGTCCAAGCACACCACCCAACTACTGCCGCGCGGCCACCTTCACGCCCGTGTAACACCCTCGGACCAAAGCCACGCCTCGCGCATGCCGATTGACTCTGCATGAGCACTGCCTCACGACCATTCCACGACCTGCCCGCACCGGTCAAACGCCTCCTCTATGGCGCGGCGTGCGTCATGCTCTTTGTCGGCGTCTCCGCCGTCATCAACCCCGACCGCTCTATGGCCGACGACCGCGAGTTCGCCATCGCCACCCGCGGCCAGGCCAAGCCGCAGACCACACAAGCCACTCAACCCGCGCCCGCCGGCACCACCATCCAGCAGGCCGACCAGCTCCGCCAGTCGCCAGACTTCCGCGTTAGCAACCGCCCGCTCATCGGCACCCTCACCGGCAGCCCCTTCTTCATCTGGGTCTACGCAGGCACCACCGGCCCGGTCTACACCGTCGCCGACAATACCGGCCGCGTTCTGGCCCAAGAGCTGGGCGCGGAGGCCCTGTACGCCCAGCTCCCGCAAGTCGCCGTCGAGCACCTCCAGCTCGTGCCGCAATCCGGCTCCGCTTCCCCCGGCCCGCTCATGCTCGCCGACCCCGACAAGCAGCAGGCCCCCTAAGCCCACAACCAGCCGACGCACGAACTGACCTAGCCCACCTGCGCGACCACGCACGTGCGCCATCGCTCACCTGCGCGACCACACACCTGCGCCATTGCGGACCTGCGTTGCATCGCCGTACCCTCACCTCGTGACGGACACTCGCGGGCCAAGCCATTCCACGCCCGACCCGAGCGAGCCAAACCGCTCGCCCATCACACCCGTGCCACTCGCGCCACCGGGCGAGGCGATGCCCGCCACCATCCGCCGTCTGCTCGTCCTCGGCGGCTCGTTTGACCCGCCTCATCACGGGCACATCCAGCTCCCCCTAGTCGTCCGCCAACACCTCGAGCGCGCGCTCCCTGCGCCCGCCAGCATCCACCTGCTGCTCGTCCCCGCGGCCCGCAGCCCGCACAAGCCCTTTGCCCCGCGCGCCCCAGACAAGCACCGCCTCGCGATGCTCACGCTCGCCACCGAGCACCTGCCACGCGTCAGTATCTGGACCGATGAGCTTCATCGCGCGGCTTACGGCAACGCCAGCACCAGCGCCAACACCGCCTCGCCCAGCTACACGATCGACACCCTCACGCGCCTCAGCCAGTGGCTGCACTCGCCCGCCGCGCCCGCCCACGCCAGCGACCTGCAGATCACCTTGCTCATCGGCGCCGACCAGGCACTCGCTTTCCACCTCTGGCACCGCGCCGCCGAGTTGCTCCGCCGCTTCACGCCCGTGGTCATGCTCCGCGCACTTCAGCCCACGCAGCCCACGCACCACGCGCACCCCACGCAGCCCATCAGCGCGCAGGCGCTCCTCGCGGGCATCGCCACCGCACGATCGCCCGAGGGATCCTCGGCCTGGAACGCAGACGACCTCGCGCTCTGGAGCCGCACGATCGTCCCCACCGGCCGCCTTGACGTCTCATCAACCTCCGTCCGAGCCGCACTCGCCGCCGACGACCAGCACACCCTTGCGCGCGCGCTCGACCCGCTTGTGCTCGCCTACATCCGCAAGCACCGGCTCTACCAGGCGTAACCCCACGGCCCTGAACCCCCGTGCAGGCATCTTGTCGTCAAAGAATCTGGGCCCTCGGCCACACGCCGGGCTAATACCCCGACCCTTCAAAGACCAGTGGCACAAGCAACACTGCCGCTCACGCTCCGGCGCGTGACCGCAGGTTGTCTAGCACGTTCATGTAGTTGATGTACGCGTCGTACGGGCTGTCGTACGGCGAGAAGTATTTGTGCACATCGCCGTCGGCCCAATACTTCGTGCACATGTAGTAGAAGTGGTCGCTGGTGGTCAGCTTGCGCCAGTCCTCAAGCGCGTACGCGGCGTTCCGCGCCGCCTGCTCGTCACCGGCCGCCGTGGCAAGCTCGATGCGGGCCCGCACGGCCTTCTCGATCCGGTACGTCTCGCTCAGCGCGTTGCCCTGCATGGCGTTGCCCAGCCACGCCGACAGATCACGCTCGGTGTCGGCCCAACTGATCATCTGCGGAACGTCGTACTCGCCCACGGCGTCGTACTTCTGGAAGGCCTGCGTCGGCGTCAAGAACTCGTTGGTGCCAGGGCTGACATCAAAGACCTTCTCGGGCATCACGTCCATGAACTGGAAGATGCCCGTGTCGGACCACTGATGCTCGCCGAAAGTCTCGTAGTCCATGAACAGGTTGCAGACGTTCCCGTTCCCGTTGATCTGGTTGACCCAGGTCGCGAACTTCTCGGCGCTCAGCGGCCACTCTGCCCAGCCGCGGTTGCTGAACCGAAACGCGATGTCGTCGCTGAGCCGGTAGTTCTTCAGCAGCAGCCCGAAGGGCTTGCCCTCGCGGCCCGGGCCGATGCCCGGCGTGCGGTACAAGAAGTTTGGCGATCGGTAGCCCAGCAGGTGATCAGCGCCCTCACAGAGCATGCCGTAGAACCGCGGCTTGCCCTTCGCGTCGGTCATCGAGGCCACGTGCCGCGCGACATCGTTGCTGAAGATCAGCTCGGTGTTGCGGAAGACCGTCGGGGTCTGCCCGAAGAGGTCTTGGATCTTCTTGGTGTGCGCCTCGACCTGACGGACGAACTCTTCGCGCGAGTAAAGAAAGCTCAGAGAGTGGTAGTACGTCTCGCCCACAAACTCGCACGCGCCGGTGTCGGCCAGGCGCTTGAACAGGTCGATCACGTCGGGCGCAAACTCTGCGAACTGGTCCAGCGCCACGCCGGTGATCGCGTAGCTGACGCGGAACCGGCCCTCGTGACGCTTGACCAGGTCAAGCACCAGCTTGGTCATCGGGCGGTAGCACTTGTCGGCCACCTTGCGGCAGATGTCGCCGTTCTTCTGAGTGTCGAAGTAGAACGGGTCCGAGTCAAAGACGCTGTAGCGCCGCAGACGGAAGGGCTGGTGGACCTGGAAGTAGAACACAACGCTCGCCATGTCCGCAGTGTAACCGCCAGGCGCGCCCGATGCCGGGCCCACAAACAGACCCACAACCGGGCCACATCCGGGCCCACCGCCAGTCGCCCGGCCCCGCTACGTCTTCACGCTCGTAAGCTGCGCCACCGCCAGCGGCAGCATCACCAGCACCGGCAAAAACGCGGCGAGTCCCACCGGCAGCAGCTCTGCGGGCACCGGCGCCGACGCACCAATCACACCCCCAAGCAAGCACCCAAGCCCCACCGGTGCCGCCTTGAGCGACTGGGTCACCATGTTCCGCGGCTCACGCGTCAGAAAGAACGGCAAGGTAATTGCCAGCGCGAGCACCGTTGAGCACAAGCCACTCAGCCGCCCCCAGAACACCCGCAAAAGCTGCTCGCGCACGTCGGGCTGAAGCCCGGGCAGCCCCGACGCCTCGATCAGGCTCACGCTGTCCATCGTCTGGCTGAAAGCGCGATACTGGTAGCTCAGCAGCGTCGCGGGGTCAACTGTCGCGCTGAGCCGACCCAGCGGCTCAACCAGCCCGCTCTCGGCCGTCGTCACGCCTTCACCCGGCACGCGCAGCCGGCGGGCCTCGCCCCGCGTCAGCAGCCACGCCTTGGCCTGCGCGTCCCAGACGGCGCGGTCGGCCGTGATCCGTCGCACCGCCCGCCCTTGCGCGTCACGCTCGAGCACATACAACTTCTCGATGACCCCTCCGGCGGGGTCAAAGCTCTTGGCCAGCAGCACGCGGCCCTGCCCGTCGGGCAGCAGGTTGACGCGGAAGGCAAGGAAGTCTCGCTTGCCCGCGTCGCGGTCGCTGCGCGCTAAAAGCGGGGCCATCGGCGGTACCACCAGCTCTTGCACCAGCACCTGCGCGCCAAGCATCAGCCCCGCAACCAGCGCCACCGGGCGTGCCGCACGCATCAGGCTTATGCCTCCGGCGAGCATCGCCACCAGCTCACGGTGCCGCACGAGCTGCGCGAAGGTAAAGCCCATCGCGCCAACCAGCACCAACCCGTTCAGGAACGTAAACAACTGCACCAGCCGCGGCACCCAGATGTCAACCACCAGCAGCGTGGCGCTCAGCACCGTCCGCAGCCCGCCGCCGCCCGCCGCGCCCTCGGGCTCGACCTTGCGGGCCGCATCCAGAAACTCGTCAAAGTTCAGGCTGACGCTGGTGATGACCACAAACGCGTTGAGCAGCAGCAGCAGCGCCGCAACGTTGATGAAGTACTGCCGCGCGATGTAGCGGTCAAGCGTGAGCATGGCGGCAGCGGCCTTACCAACACCGGCCTGTGTGCGTGCACGGGCCGGGCGTGCAGCGCGATCATTTCACGCAGCGGTAGACGAACGCCGGCGGGGCGTTGCGCCAAACGGTGCGGCTGGTGGTCACGCTAGAAAAATACTTCGGTAGCACCTTGCGGAACCGGCGCCCGCCAGCGGTCAGTGCGCTGAACCCCGAGTACGCGAAGGTCACCATCATCCCCCCAGGACGCAGCACCTGCACCGTCCGCTCCAGGATCGTCCGCTGAACGTCCGCAGGAAAGCTCGCGAACGGCAGCCCGCTATAGACCACATCAACGCACCCATGACCGCTCAGACCCTCGATCCGGCACAACTCAGGCACATCGCTGGCCGAACCCAGGTAGAGCAGCGTGCCGGGGAACGTCTTGCGAAACCGCTCAGCCATCGCTGCCGACCGCTCGATCACAAAGTACTTGGCCCCGTTGCTCAGCCCCTCGCGGATGACCCGCGAGAACGACCCGGTCCCGGGCCCGTACTCAACCACAACCTTGGCCCGCTCCAGCCCCGTCTCTTTGACCATTTGCTCAGCCAAAGCCCAAGAGCTGGGGGCTACGGCCCCAACCACGGTCGGAGCCTTCAAGAACTCCTTGAAGAACGAGCCGGAGCTGCCCACGCTGGTTGGACTCGGAGCCGAGGGAACCTGAGCCATGTCCGCATAGTAGCGACCACGGCGGGCCCGCTGGTCATAGGCGGACAACAGGGCTCGTGAGGGCGCGAGCGCACGTCACCGGCGCGAGGCCGCAACCAATTGCGCTGCCGATCTAATCTATTGAGGTCGGCGCAGAGGTCGGCCGCCGCGCGCGTCCTGTGGCGTTCCAACGGGCTGACGGTATGCTCGCGCTGGGCTCTTGAGCAATCACGACCAAAACAAGCAAGGATCACCTCTAAAAATCAGGCCACTCTGCGAAATGCAACCTGCGCGGAGCGGGTGATTCGGGTACTTTTAGAGGCCGCGATGCGAGCCAGCGTGGCTCGCCAAAGAGCGTGCGGAGAATGTCGGGCTGAAGTGCTGACGGCCAACGGGCCGAGCACCGCAGGCGTAGGAAGCGCATGGACCTTCGGTCAGAACGCCCCTACTGGCCGTCCACCTGCCGCCGACCGCGCCTGCGGTCGTCGCTCTCGCGACGGGGCCGGGTGGATGTATTGATTGTTGGCGCCGGCGTCACTGGCGCGCTCGTCGCGTACGCGCTGGCAAAGGCCGGCGCTCGAGTCGCGGTGGTGGACAACCGCGCCGCGGGGTCGGGGAGCACGCCCGCGAGCACCGCGCTTCTTCAGTACGAGATCGATACGCCGCTGGTCAAACTCTCCGCCGCGCTGGGGCGCGCCCACGCCGAGGCGGCCTACAAGGCGTCGCGCATCGCGCTTGATGACATTGTGCGGATTGATCGCGAGCTCGGCGGCGGTATCGATCTTCTCCCGCGACGCAGCCTGCAACTTGCCGTGAAGCCGAGCGACGTACGCACCTTGCGAGGTGAAGTCGCGGCGCGTCAGCGCTTGAGCTTCCCGGTTTCTATGCTGTCTCGGGCCGCTCTGCGATCAAAGTTCAGCCTAAATCGGCCCGGCGCGATCCTCAGTGAGGAAGCGCTGGAGGTGAACCCGCTCAAGCTGACCTACCGCCTTCTGAGCGCCGCCAAGGAGCGCGGCGTTTGCATCTTGCCGCGAACCCGCCTGAATCTTTCAACTTTGGCGACCAAGACCAGGCCGTTCCGCGTTGAGTTGCCCGACGGCGGGCGTGTCGTAGCCGACAGAGTCGTCATGGCCACTGGCTATGAAACCCCCGAGCAGTTCAGAGAAATCGCCGTCGTCACAGAGCTTCGAAGCACCTTCGCTCTCGCCACCGAACCATTGTCCCGCGAGCCGTGGCCTGAGCGGGCGCTGCTCTGGGACGCGGGCGACCCATACTTCTACGCGCGGACGACCGCCGATCTCCGCGTCATGATCGGCGGGGAGGATGAGCCGTTTACCACCGCGGCGGCACGAGACGCGATGCTCGCGTCAAAGACCCGGACGCTCATGAAGAATCTGCGTGACCTGGTCCCGCGTCTGCGGTTTCAATGCGCGTTCTGTTGGGCGGGCACTTTCGCGAGCACAAAGGACGGCCTGCCCTACATCGGTGAGCACCACCGTTTTCCCGGCGTGTCGTTCGCGCTGGGCTACGGAGGGAACGGCATCACCTTCAGTGTCATTGCCGCTGATATCATCGCCGCCGCGTTCGGTGGCTCAACCCACCCCGCTGCCAAGCTCTTTACCTTCGACAGATGAACCCACGGCCGAGGCTCTTGGCAATGCCCGCAGCGACAAGGGCAACAAGAGTTCGCGCGGGCCGGCACGACGCTGAGTGCTTGCCACGACGGGGTGCAACGTCCGCGGAAGCGGGTGCGAAGTCCGCCGGTCTTGACGCCAGGGCGGCTGGGCCCAGTTTGGAACCTGACGCCACAGTGTCTGGTCCTTCGTCTCGCCGACACATGCCCGGGTTTCTGCCCGTCTAAGTATTTCCACCTATACAAGAGCGACGCCATGATAACTCTTCGTCTTGCCTCGGAGCGCGGGCACGCCGACTTCGGCTGGCTCAACTCTCGCCATAGTTTCGCCTTCGGCAGGTGGCGGCCGCCGGAGACGCTCCCGCACGGGCACGGCTTCCGAACCCTCAGGGTCATCAACCAGGACATCGTCGGGCCCGCCTCAAAGGGCGGCGGGTTTAAACCGCACCCCCACCACGACATGGAGATCATCTCGTACGTCATCGCGGGTGCCATGGCGCACGGCGACTCAACCGGGACCAAGGCGACAATCCGCCCCGGCGACATCCAGCGGATGACGGCCGGGCGAGGGATTGTGCACTCGGAGTTCAATGCTTCGGACGATCAGCCGGTGCACTTCCTGCAGATCTGGATCCAGCCGGATCGGCGCGGGCATGAGCCCGGGTACGCGCAGACGCACTTCGCGCGTGAAGCGAAGCTGAACCAGCTCAGGCTCGTGGGCGCGCCTGCTCAGGCCGTCATTGACGCTGGCCCGAACCCGCCGATTGCGCTCAACGCCGACGCGCGGCTGTACGCCTCTATCCTCCCGACAGGTGCCGAGGTTGCGGTGCCGCTGGGCCAAGCTCGGCACGCGTGGGTGCAGGTTATTCGGGGTCGGGTCGCGCTTGACGATGGGACTGGCGAGCGGGTGCTGGGGGCGGGCGATGCCGCGGCGATCAGCCCTGAGACCCCTACTCCATCAGCGCCGGCCCCGGTTGCTGGCGCTGGTCTTGGTGCTGGTGCCAATGCTGGCAGGGGTGCTGGTGACTCTGGCATGGGACGGACGATGACGGTCTCGGGGCGGACGAGTGCGCAGGAAGAGAGCGAACTACTGGTGTTCGATCTGCCGTAGTGCATACTTTGACTTGTGCATGCGAGGCCGGTCCACCCCGGTCGTGCGCGCGAGCCAGTGGCGTGCCCTTGGCAGGGCGGCGGAAAGGGGTCACGTCGATGACGACGCGTCCGACAAAGTCGATCTCAACGAGCTCAATGAGCGCATCAATCGCGCAGCGCCCGCAAAACGCAGGCGGGCAGCTTCGTATGCGCAGCGCTGGCATGGCCAACGTCTGGGCCCTGTTTGGCGCGATGGCGCTGGCGGCCGGCGCGTGGCTCGCGGTGGCGAGCTGCACCGGGCCATCGCTGGGCTTGACGCCCGCGCTGATGGACGAGGCACCCGGCCAGACGCCTGGCAGTGAGCGGGTTGCGCAGGACGGGCCCACACGGGTGATCGGCCCGGAGCAGAAGGCCGCAGTCTTGGAGCGGACCACCGGCGTCGTGCGTGACCGCGCGTACGCGAGCGGCGTGGACTTTGGCAAGTGGACGCAGATCGTCGAGCGCTATCAGAACCGCTTCGATGACGCGGAGACCAGCGAGCAGTTTTCACGACAACTCAACCGCGCGCTCAACGAGTTTGGCATTTCACACCTGGACATTCTGGCCCCGGCGGCGGCGACGCGCCGTCGTGAGAACAGCTACGGCGGCATCGGCGTGGTCATCACGCAGGTTGATGGCGGGCTGAAGGTCGAGCAGGTCCGCCCGGGCTCACCGGCGGACAAGGCCGGGCTGACTAGCGGGGACGTGGTCACGGCGGTGGACGGCAAGGCGATCAATGACCTTTCAGCGATCCGCGGCGAGCCCGGAACGAGCGTGGCGCTGACGGTCCGGCGTGATGCGGAGAACGCCGGGGCAGAGGCAAGGGTCGAGACGCTGAGGCTCACGCGCGGGAAGATCAGCACGGCGACGCCGCCCTCGGCGGAGAACGTCGGCGCTGACGCGGCGGTGATACGTCTGCGGTCGTTCACCGAGGGCTACGACCGCTCGGCGATCGAGAAGCTCTTCCGCGAGAGCAAAGGCCGTGGCTTCCTGGTGCTGGACCTGCGCGACAACGGCGGCGGGAGCGTGAGCAACCTGATGCACCTGCTGGGGTTGATGCTGCCAGCGGGCAGCGAGGTGGGAACCTTTGTCTCTAGGCAGATGGCCGAGGCCTACGCGGAGGAGACGGGCAAGGACTCATCAAACGTGGTCGCGGTGGCGAGCTGGGCAACCCGCAAGATGCGGACGCGCCGCGTCGGCGGGATCGACCCCTTCGCAGGGCAGATCGCGGTGCTGGTCAACGGCGCCAGCGCCAGCGCCAGTGAGATCACCGCTGCGGCGCTGCGCGAGCTGCGCGGCTCGCCGCTGGTGGGCTCACGCACGGCGGGGGCGGTGCTGCTTTCAACCTATGTGCGGATGGAGGGGGGCTTTGAGATGAAGGTCCCGACCAGCGACTACGTGACCATCAAGGGCCACCGTCTCGAAGACCAGCCGCTGAGCCCTGACGTGAGCGTTCCGCGGCGTCGCCCCATGGTCGACGCGACCAAAGACCCGGCGGTGCTTGAGGCGCTGGAGTTCTTGCGTGCGAACACCGAGGCCGGGGTGCTGCGGCGCGAGTAAGCAGCGCGAGTACGCAGCGCGTGTAGGCGGCATTCAGGGGCGGTAAATGCAGGCGGCGCGGGCGTTCGGTCCGGCGTGCTAGCGTTTACTCAACCTCGCCGCGCGGGCTGGTAGAAGCAACAAGGCGGATGGTCTGACTGGTGGCGTCAGAGGTGATGGCGCTGTTGGCGGCGGTGCCGTTGGATGAGCTGAAGGTGCCGGTGCCGACGTCGCGCTGGACCTGGTTGCCCGTGGGCGAGATGGTCATATCAACGGTGGCGCGGACCAGTCGCGGGCCTGGCTCGTAGTCAAGGTTGAAGGTGCAGGCGATGACGCCGTCGAGCAGGGGGAAGCTATTGGTGCTGACGGTGGCACCGTTGTTGATGCCGGTGATGGTCATCCAGAGCACGCGTGGCCCGCGAAGCTGGACCTGCTCGCCCATGAGCGTGCGGGTGTCGGCGGCGCGGACCTCGATGGTCGTGACCTCGTAGTACCCCACGTTGCGCTGCCCGCGGCTGATGAACTCGATGCGGTCGTAGTTGCGTGGGTTCTGCGCGGGGTCGGTGGGGTCGGCCGGATAAGGGCCAAAGTCTTGCCCGGTGCGGACCATGGCGAGCACGCGGTGCATGACGGTGCGGGCGATGACGTGCGTGCTGGCGCTGTCGCTGATGACCGTGTAGCGCTTGAACATAGAGTCCAGCGCGACCAGGGCGGAGGTCAGCAGCGTGACGCTGATGGTCAGGGCGACCAGCAGCTCGATCATGCTGAAGGCGCGGCGAGCTCGCGCGGGGGCTGACTTGAAGGCGGGCGTGGAGTTGCAGGACGTGTCGGTTACCACGGGCGGCCTTCCTTGTAGGTGCCGGCGACGGTGACGGCGGAAACCGGGAGCATGATCCCGTCGGGCATGGCCAGGTCGGGGTTCCAGCGCACGTCGATACGCCCGTAGCCATAGAAGGGGATGTCGGTGCTGCCGGCGGGCTTGGCCTGCGTACTGGCGACGTCGGCGAGCCCGTCGCCGTCGGTGTCGTAGCCGACGATGCGGTTGGTGCCGCTGGTGGGCAGCGTGCTTGGGTCCATGGATTCTTCGTCGCCGTCTTCAGGCCCGAAGTAGCCCATAGAGAGGTTGAAGTTGGCGGGGTTGCCCACGGCGGTGCCGTTGTACTCAAGGGGCGCGGCGCCGAGCACCGGCCTGAACGTCATCAGCAGTGTGCCCTCGATGTCGGTGTTGCCGCGGGCGTCAAGCACGCCCGCGACGATGGTGCCGCGGAGGCTGATGGCCTGCGGCGTGGGCCCACCGGCGAAGGTATCGGTGGGGCTGTTGAACTGGCCGAGCTCCACTGAGTACTGCGGCAGCATCAGGCTGCTCTTGTCGATCTCAGGGAGGTCGGCGGTATCAGGGTTGAGCGCGGCGGTGTTGGGCGAGGCGGGGTGCGTGCGCGAGAACTGCGTTGAGCCGGTGAACTGCAGCTTGTTGCGGACGGGGTTAAAAACGGTGGGCATATCGCTCACCATCGAGCCGACGACCAAGCAGTTGTGGAAGCGGATGTTGTTGGAGTAGAGCTTGGTGTTGCGGGCCGCGCCGGTCCGCAGGGTGCCGCCGATGGTCGGCGGGTCGGGGAAGTCGGCGTAGTTCGCGGGCCCGTCGGCGACGTTGCCGCTGGTGTAGCGAAGAAAGTCGCTCTTGTCGAGGGCCTGGGGGCTAAAGACGGGCCTGGAGGTGTTGGCGTCCCAGGTCATGCGGCCGTAGAGCGACCAGTTGGTGTGCGTGTTGGTGGTCTCAGACCGCACGCGGGTTACACCGGCGAAGGTGCAGTTGACAAACAGGGCGTTGTTGCCCGCGGGAATGACGACGTTCTTAAAGGCCATGTTCTCGTAGCGCGGGCGGACGTACCAGTCGGTGAAGTTGGGGCTGTTGAAGGGGGCCTTCTCGTAGAGGTTCTGGCCAGTGAGGGCCTTGGCGGCGGCGTTGTCCATGTTGCCGCGGAAGTAGCGCGGGAGCGCGGCGTTGGTCTTGGTCTCGGTATAGGTTGCGAGCGCGCCGACGGCAACGCTGAGCTGCGCAGCGACCTGCGCGTCGAAGGTCGCTCCGTCGGCGAGCCCGCGCAGGGTGTTGCCCGCGTCGCGGATCTCGGCAAGGTCGATGTCGGGCATCTGGGTCTGATTGGCCCCGAAAGTAACCGGCGCTTGGTTGCGGTTGCGGCGGATGGCACCTTCAACAACGCGCTGGTACGAGCCGCCCTGGGCGGTCTCCCAGCTCGCCTTGTCGGTGCGGAAGACCATGCCACCGGCGATCTTGGCGTACGGGTCCCTACGGTCGAGCGCGCCGTCACGCCAGCCCAGAACCAGGTCCGGGTAGGTGCCGTTGTTGGCGTCGTAGTCGTTGAGATTCTCGCCCGCGTCCCAGCGCCCGTTGCGGTTGGTGTCCTGCCAACCCCGGACGCCGTTGCGGTTGCGGTCCGGGCGGGTCGAGTCGATGAGGCGAGCCAGGTCATCGTCGCGCGTGAACTCTGGCGTGCCCGTGCTGTTGGGCGTGCCAGCGATGAGTACGGCGGAAAGCACGACCTTGCCGTCGCGGTTGGTATCAAAGTGGGTCAGGAAGATGTCGTAGTCGTCAACGAACCCGTCGCCTGTGTAGTCGGCAAAGGCGTTGTCAGGGGTGCCGTTGCCGTCGTAGTCACGGCTCGCGGGCGGGAGGCCCGTGGACTCTTGCGTGTGCGCGGGGCGGAGCCGCCCGTCGCCATCGACATCGTTGGCACGCACGCCGGTGAAGAAGTCGCGGAGCTTGGCGTCCAGGACGGCGTCGAGGCCAAGGAAGTCGCTCTTGAGCTGCAGCGGGTGGCCCTTGGGTCTGGTCACCTCGGTGTAGGCGGCGCCGATGGTGCCGGTGATGTTGACGTTCTTGCCGATCAGCACGCGCGAGGGGCTAACGATGGCGTGGCGGTGCTGCTTGGTAAGGCGCACGTCGCGGCTGACCACACGCGTCACGGGCGTGTCGGTGCCGTCGCCGCCGGTGGCAAAGTTTGAACCACCCGCGTTCACGGCGCTGTAGCCAATGACGGTGACGCGGACGCGGAACTCGGTGGTGGTCGCCAGCGGGGCGTACACGACTTGGAACGCCGCGGGACGGTTGGAGGCGGTGGCGGCGGCGGAGTCAATAGCCGTGATCTCGGAGGTGACCCAGTTGGTCGCGCGATAGTCGGTGGCGCTGGTGCCCGAGGGCCGCGCGATCATCTGAGCGGCGGAGACCGACGAGTTCCAGACCAGCGTGTTGACGTCGGCGTTGTAGTGGTTGACCAGAGCCTGAGCGATGCCCGCAGGAAGCCCAGACTCGGCGTAGCCAATCGGGTCGGCGCGTGACACGCGCCCGTCGCTCGAGCCGGTCGTCCCGTTCCAGAGCCTCCAGCCCAGGTCGGCGTCGATTGTTCCGCGCGCAACGATGAAGCGGGCCGAGGCGTCCTCAAGCCGGCGGACGGCGATCTCAAGGCCCGTCTCGGCGGCGCTGGTGGCCCGCAGCACGTGGATGTGCGTCTCGGCCGTACGCAGGTTGCCCTTGCTCGCGATGGCCATCGCCACGCCCAGCGTGGTGAACAGCACCAGGAACATCATCGCCAGAATCGCGACCACGCCGCGGCGCGTCGCCCACCGGCGTTTGGCGCGGGGCTTGGCGGGCTGGTTGGTAAGGGGGATCATGGTCAGCTCCGAAATATGTGCGGCGAGGGCCTCCGAGGGTTCATCCAAAGCGGTCAATCGCGTGCGTCAGGGCACCAGCCAGCTCAGGCGGGCCATCTCGCGCGGCGTTGCGTCGTCCATCCCCTGATAGGTCACAATCACGGTTACACGCATTGAGAGCTGATCTACGCGAACGGCGGGCCCGTCGGAGTTCGCGGTCAGCCGCTCGTAGTTCGGGGCCCGGGTCGTCGCGCTGTTGGTGGGCTCAACCTTGACGACCTCGACGGTCTGAATCCAGTTGCGCAGGGCGACCTGGGCGGCACCGTTCATCTCGATGTTGCCGTCGAAGTCCACCTGCAAGATGATCTGCCCCCGCGCGTCGATCGGCCCCGGGCGTGCGCCGGTGGCCGAGCCGCCGAAGATCGCACCGTTGTAATCGTCGATGTCGTCGAAATCGGCCTCCATCGTTTCGCCGGTCTCGGGCCCCCAGCCCACGGCGGCGCCGCTCTGCAGGAACAGCCCGGTCACGGGGTCGTGCTTGGTCAGCCCGCGCATGCGCTCGCGGACCTCGCCAGCGAGGTACCCGCCCTGGGCGGCCAGCGACGAGAACTCATTGGCCCTGAAGAACGCCGACTGAGCCTCGATCACCGCCAGCACGCCGACGCCCAGGATGACCATGGCCAGCGCGCACTCCAAGAGCGTGAACCCCCCGCGGCGTGGGCGGGCGCGGCGCGCAGCGGGCGTGGGCGCGGTGGTGACGTCGGTCGGCTCGGGGTGTTGGCGGGCGTGGTTCACAGGTGGGCCAAGGGGGTGAGTCAGAGGGTTGGTCAGTGTGTCCGAAGGTCTGCCAAGCAATCGCGGGCAGTGAAGGGTCGGTTCTGCGGGCGGGCTTGCCAGCGGTTACTTGACGACCTGGCTCATCTTGAAGATGGGCAGGATGATGGCCATGGCGATGAAGCCGACGACGGCACCCATAACCACGATCATCAGCGGCTCGATCATGCTGGTGACGGCCTTGATCTGCTCCTTGAGCTGCTTGCCGTAGTACGTGCTGATCTCGTCGAGCACCTCGCCGAGCTTGCCTGACTCCTCGCCCGCGGAGATCATCTGGATCACACTCAGCGGGAGCAGCTTGGTGCGGTTGAGGTTGTGCCCGATCTTCTTACCGGTCTTGACGCTGGCGTAGACCCCGGCCCACATGCGCTGGTAGTGCAGGTTGCCCGAGACGTCGCCGGTGATCGCCAGGGTGTCGAGCATCGGGACGCCCGCGTTGACAAGCTGGCCCATGGTCTTGAGCGAGCGGTTGATGTACAACGAGCGGAACATGGCCCTGAGCACCGGGATGGTGAGCTTGGAGGTGTCAAAGAACTCGCGCCCAACCTTGGTCTTGGCAAAGAAGACCGTCGAGCCGATGATCGTGGCGATGATCGCCGCCACCACGTACCAGCGCTCGACCATGAAGTCTGACAAGCCCATGAGGAACTTGGTCGCCCACGGAAGCACGTGCTCCTTGCCCTTGAACACCCCGGCAAACTTCGGAAGCACGAAGGTCAACAGGAAGATCGTCACGCCCACGGCCATAGTGCCGATGATGCCCGGATAGATCGCTGCGCCCAGCACCATCTTGCGCGTCTCGATCTCCTGGCCGATGTACTCGGCGATGCGGTCGAGCATCTCGGCAAAGCTGCCCGACATCTCTGACGCGCGGACCATGTTGATGTAGAGCGGGCCGAAGAGCTTGGCGTGCCGCGTCAGAGCTTGGCTGAACTGCTTGCCGCCCTCGACATCGCTCTTGATCTGCAGCAGGACCTTCTTGAAGCCCAGGTGGACGGTCTGGTCGGCGATGCCGTCAAGCGCCGCGCGCAGATTGATGCCGGCGCGCATCATGACCGCGAGCTGGGTCGTGAAGTCCAAAACATGCTTCTGCCTGGGCCTGCCCGCGTTCAGCTCGCGGAACTTGGCCATGAAGCCGACTTCCGCCTCAGAGCCGACGGGCTGGAGGGCCATGATGTGCGAGCCCTGGTTGCGCAGCACGGTGGCGGCGCTCGAGACGTTGTCCGCCGCGAGCACGCCGGTGGTGGTCTGCCCGGCGCTGGTGCGCACCTGGTACTTGTAGTTGGGCATCGGGTCTTCTCGCGCGGGGTGCTTCGGGTTCTTGCGGGCTGGCGGGCTTGCTTGCTTGCTTGGTTGCTTGCTTGGTTGCTTGCTTGGCGTGCGTGACTCAGGGCTCGGTCAGGTCGGCAAAGCGCCGCACGAACCGGTGGTGGCCTTTGGGCGCGCCGGTGTGCGCCCGTGCGGGTCCGGGGACGCTGGCGGCTCAGGCGGCCAGCAGGCGCTCGAGCTTCTCGGGCATAACCGCTGAGCCGATGGCGTCCTCACGGCTGATCATGCCGTTGAAGTACAGCTCGGCGATCGACTTGTCCAGCGTCGTCATGCCCAGCGCGCGGCTGGTCTCAATGACGTTGGGGATCTCGAAGGTCCGCGCCTCGCGGATCAGGTTCCGAACCGCGGGCGTGCACAGCAGCACCTCTACCGCCGGCACCATGCCCGGCTGGTCGATGCGGCTAAACAGCGTCTGGCTCACTACGCCCTGCAGCGTGTTGCTCAGCATCGCGCGGATCTGGTTCTGCTGGTTCGCCGGGTACATGTCGATAATCCGCTCGACCGTCTGCGCAGCGCTGCTGGTGTGCAGCGTGCTAAGAACCAGGTGCCCGGTCTCGGCCGCGGTAATGGCCAGCTGCGTGGTCTCAAGGTCGCGCATCTCACCGACCAGGATGATGTCGGGGTCCTGGCGCAGGGCGTGCTTGAGGGCGCTGGAGAAGCTGGGCATGTCAAGCCCAAGCTCGCGCTGCTCAAGCAGGCAGCGGTTGCTCTCAAACACGTACTCAACGGGGTCCTCGAGCGTGATGATGTGCTTGCGGTAGCGCTGGTTCATCGCCTCGATCATCGCCGCCAGCGTCGTGCTCTTGCCCGAGCCCGTGTCGCCCGTGACCAGCACCAGCCCACGCGGGAGGTACGTCAGACGCGCGATAACCTCCGGCAAATTCAGGCGTTCCAGCGCCGGCACCTTGGTCTTGATCAGACGCATCGCAAAGGCCAGCTGACCCTTCTGCATGTGCGCGTTGACGCGGTAGCGACCGATCTCGGGTACGGCGTAGCTGAAGTCTGAGTCCTGGTTCTGCGCAAAGCGCTCTTGCGCCCCGCGCGGGGCCATCTGCTCAAGGTACTGACGCATGACCTCGGGGACCAGAGCGGGCATCTCAAGGGCCGTCATCACCGTGTGCACGCGCATCGCCGGCGGGTGGCCCGTGACAAGGTGGACGTCCGAGGCGTCAGCGCCCTTGGCCGCACGAAGGATGTCGATGAGTCCGATGGACATGCCCAGCTCCTTGAGATATGCGCCCCGCGCGCTGCCATGGCGCGGCCGCACCCGCAGCTCATCGGGCGTTCAACAACCCCCCTTCAACCCATGCGCTCGCCTCGTTGCCCAACTGCCACGCCAAGACCACCCCAAGCCCCGGCAAGAAGGTTCTCAGACCTTGACCCGCCCCGCAAAGGACCCGCCGCGCTCGGTGACGGGTGTGCGTGGGGATGGGGGTGTGCGTGGGGGTGTGGTCGGGGGTGGCGTTGGCCGTGCGGCATGCTCGCCATGCCCATTAGCCCTGCTAGCATCTCTTCCGTTACGACCGCGCTATCTGGTCACCTGCCGTGAGTAGACCTTCACGCCACACCTCCAGCGACCAACGGGAAGGCCACGTCCACCCTCGGACCACGGCCTCGGGTCACTCGCCCGAACCACTTCCAACCACGCCAGCCGTCCCATCGCCGCCCGGTGTCCACGGCGTCCCAACCGTCCAAGCTGGTTCGCGCGCGCTGGGCGACCTGCCCGGTGCCCTCGACGAAGACGGGCTGGCCCTGGTGCCCGGGTGTGCCATCGGTCAGGCGGCCCTTGACAGCAAGGTACTGGTGCTCAACAAGCTTTTTCTCGCTGTCCGCGTGATCAGCGCCCGCCGCGCGCTGTGCATGCTGTGGTCTGATCTGGCAGAGGTCATCCACATCGACGCGGACGAAGGCCAGGCCGTGCAGTTCAGCTCGCACGACTTTGCGAGCTGGTCCGAGCTCTCGGCCTACCAGCGACGCTTTGAAGCTGAGAAGCACGACTGGGTCCGGACGGTGCGTGTCGATATCGCGGTGCCGCGGGTCATCAGACTGCTTGGCTACGACCGTCTGCCGGCGCAGAGCGTGAAGCTCAACCGGCGAAACCTGTTCGCGCGCGACCGCAACCAGTGCCAGTACTGCGGCAAGGCCTACCCGACCAGCGAGCTGTCGATCGACCACGTGCTGCCGCGCAGCCTTGGCGGGGGCGATAGCTGGACCAACCTGGTCTGCGCATGCATCCGGTGCAACGCCCGCAAGGGCGGTCGAACGCCCGAGGGCGCGCGGATGGCGCTGATACGCAAGCCGGTAGCGCCCAAGCGCAACCCGCTGATCGCCGTGCGTCTGGGCCAGGACCGCTACAGCTCTTGGAAGCAGTTTCTGGACAACGCGTACTGGAGTGTTGAATTGGGGTGAGCCAACGGGCCAGGGTCGGCGCCGGTGGCTGGTGACCGGCCGCCTTCCGCCGGTGCCGGGTCTCTGCTGCGCGTGTGCGTAGGGTCGGCGCATCCAGCGAGCAAGCTTCTGCGGCGTGCCCGGTCAGGGCGTTGCTAACCCATCAACCTTCGCCGCTAGCGCAAAATCCTTGTGGCTGATGCCGCCAGCGTCGTGCGTGCTCATCGACAGCGTGACCTTGTTGTAGCGGATCAGGATGTCGGGGTGGTGCTGGTCGCTCTCGGCCATCTCGGCCACAAGACCAACAAAGACCATCGCGGCCACGAAGTCCTTGAAGGACAGTGTCCGCTGGATCGCGTCGCCGACGCGGGCCCACTCGCTGCGCTCGGCCAGCGCGCGGTCGATCTGCGCGTCGCTCATCGGCGGCACCTTGTGCGCACTCGCCGCCGGGCGTGACGCCTTGCCCTTTGCCGCTCGCTTTGCGCCCGAGCCCTCGCCGCCGGTAGATGCCTTGGCCATAGCGGTCAAGCGTAGTGGGCCCAAACTTGCGCCAGATGGTCAGCACCAGATGGCCCCCGCCGTATGGCCCCCCGCCATAGTGCCCGCCGACGCTGGCCTAAGACGCTATGTTCTGCGCGTGCCCTCTAAGCCGAACACTCCGCCCCCGCCACCTGGCACGCCCATCGCCGCGCCTATCACCACGACCCGTCGCTGCACGCGCCTCGCGCCCTCGCCCACCGGCGCGCTGCACCTGGGCAACGCGATGGCCTTCGCCGCCGCCTGGGCCATCGCGCGAGCACAAAGCTGGCGGCTCGTGCTGCGGATCGAGGACCTTGACGGCCCGCGCATCAAGCCCGGCGCTGCCGCGCACATCGAACGCACGCTCGCCTGGCTCGGCCTAGATTGGGACGCACCCCCACTGCAACAGTCGCACGACCTGACGCCCTACGCCCGCGCGATGGTCCAGCTCGCGCAGCGCGCCCTGGTGTACCCATCGACCCTGACCCGACACCAGCTTGCCGCCCATGAGTCTGGTGCCAGCGCGCCAAATGCCGGCACCGGCGAGGCACCACACCCCGCCGCCCTCCGGCCTGACCGCTGGCAGCAGCCGCGCGCGTTCGCACTCGCGCCCGCGAACGCCCCGCCCCACACCCCACCCCACACGCCCGCCCCCGAAGCCGCCGCCAGCGAGCCGTCCATGTCGCCCACGGCCTGGCGCTTCGCCACGCCAAACCGGGCCGTCACTTTCACCGATGCCATCGCGGGCCCGCAGTCACACCGCCCGGCCAACACAGTCGGCGACTTTGCCGTGTGGACCAAGCAGGGCGTCCCCGCCTATCAGCTCGCCGTGGTGGTTGACGACGCTCGCCAGGGCGTCACCGACGTCATCCGCGGTAATGACCTGCTTGACTCCGCCGCCCGCCAACTCATGCTCATCAGCGCGCTGCACGCGCCCGCCGCGGACAACGCCAACTCGGCGACGCTGCGCGCGGACGCCGCGCCGCTGAACGCCGCCGATGTTCACGGCGCGCCGCGCTATTGGCACCTGCCGCTGATTGTCGGGCATGACGGCAGACGTCTGGCCAAACGCCACGGCGACACGCGCATCGACACCTACCGCGCACTTGGCACCACTCCCGAACGCGTCATCGGCCTCGTCGCCCACTGGCTCGGCGCCCTTGAGCGGCCCAGGCCCCTGCGCGCGATAGAGTTGCCCGCCCTGCTCGCCAACGCGTGGACGCTGGACCAGCAGCCCGCGGCCCCGAAGCGCGTGCGCCAGCAACCGACCATCACCTTCACCCACCAGGACCACCAATGGCTCACCAGCACCTGACGCGCTCGTTCGCCCTGCTGCCGCTCGCCGGCGCGCTGGCCGGTGGGCTTCCGCTAGTCTCGTGCGATCAGCCCGGCGCCGCCACGCGCACGCCCGCAACCCCGCCGCCTACCGCGACCCCCACGACGACCACGCCTGCGTCAACGCCGGTGCCAGACCAATCTACGCCCGACTTAAAGCCCGCCGAAGCCAAGCCCGAGCTTAAGCCCACCACAAAGCCCACAGCGCTCAAGCCCGCAGAGCCCGCCGGCGAAGCATCGAAGGCCGGATTCATCACCCTTGAGCTTGGCGGCAAGCGTTTCAGCCTTGAGATCGCCGCCACGCCCGCGCGCCGGTTCCACGGGCTCTCAGGCCGCACGCAGATCCCCGCCGACGCGGGCATGCTGTTTGTGTTTCCTGACAACCAGACCGCCGTGCAGAACTTCGTCATGCGCGACTGCCCCGTGCCCATCGACATCGTCTACCTCGACGGCACCGGGCGCGTGCTGGCCACGCACGCGATGACCCCCGAGCCCGCGCGCCAGCGCGACGAGATCGAAAACACGCTGCCGTTCCCCAACGCGCCCGACTGGTCGCGCACCAACGAGCAGTACGAAAACCGGCTGAAGAAGTACTCCAGCCGCTTTCCAAGCCAGTTCGTTGTTGAGCTCGCGGGCGGGACGCTCAAGGCCCTGCCCAGCCCGCTGAAGACCGGCGACAAAGTCAGCGCCCAGTGGCGCGACCTGGTAACCAAAGCCCGCTGAGCACGGCGATAGTCCTTCCACCGCGCAGCGTGGCAAGGGTGCCACAGCGAACGCAGCGAACACAGCAAACTTAGCGAGCACAGCAAAGGTTGCGGCGTGGCCTGAGCTCTTTGCCTTCAGGGGACGAGTTTCCCACCCGTCATCGGGCCAACGGCCCGACGCCCGTTCCCCGTTCCCCGTTCCCTCGATCACTCGATCACTCGATCACTCGACCACTCGATCACTGTTCCGCCAGGGCCTTGCCACTCAGCACCCAGTGGTAAACCGGTTGATGAACAAGATGATGTCGTCGGCCGTGAACTCACCGTCCGCGCCAGCCGCCGGCCCCGGGCTCGCCACGTCCGCACGCACGTCGCTCAAGGTAAACCACGACACAAACAGGATCACGTCGTCCGCCGTCAGCTCGCCGTCAGCCCCAGCCACAGGGCCCGGGCCCGCGATGTCGCTCGCGCCGCACGCCGCCGGCAGCACCGCGCCAATCAGCACGAACGGCAGCTCCTGCGCTACGTCCGGCGCGCTCTGCGCAGGCTTGCCACCGTCGATCACGCCCAGCCACGCCCCCGCCAACACCGGCGGCGCCGCCGTCCGATACTGCAACGCGTTCGCCAGCGGCAGACCAGGACGCGTCCGCTGCCCCACCACCGTGATCGGCGGCACAAACGCCTGCCCATCCGCGGCCGTGTCAAGCTGCCAGTCCATCCAGTAGGTCCGCCCGGCCTGCAAAGTCAGCCCCGAACCCAGCGCCAGCTCCACCGCCCAAACTCGCCGCGATGAGTCCGGCACGCCCGCCGCCGGCGCGCCCGTCACCGCCGCCGTGCTAAACGTCCGAAGCACGTTCGTCTGCGTCTGAGCCGCAAGGATGTTCACATCCGGCGCGCCCCAGATCACACTCGCACCCGCCGCTCCGGGCACCCCGCCGTCCCAGACCCGCAAAGACGCACCGCTGAACGGGTCGCCCCCCGGCGCGCCCAGCACATACGCGTACAAGATCACGCGATCAACACGCCACCGACCCGCGCCAACCGTAAAGTCATCAGCAAAGCGATAGTTCGCCGCGCCAAGTGCGCCCGCAGTGCCGCCCGCAAAGCCCGCGAACCCCGCGACGCCCGACGCCTCGCCAGCCGCCACGGCCTGCGCCTCGCTCCACACCAAACCCTGCGGCGCAGCAACGCCACTGACCGTCGTCGCCCCCGTCGCCAGCCCGGGTTCGCTCACGCTCGTGCGAACGTTGGAGTAAATCGCGCTCTGCGCCAGCGCGCTCGCCGCCATCAGACCCAGCCCGCCAGCGCTCAGCGCTACCCGCGCTGCCACGCCCGTGGGCCCTTGGAAGCCACGGGCCTGATTCAACGTGCTCTTGGTGCGATTCATGGTGCTCTCACTATGCCAGTCAGTCTCACACGCCAGTCAGTCTAACACGCCAGTCAGTCTCACACGCCCGCCACTCTCACGCGAACAGGCCAAGGTCGTTCCGCGCAAAGCCCGGGAACACCGTCCCCAGCGCCGCGCTGTTGTTCAGCCGCTTGGACACGATCTCGCTGAGCACACGCCGCAGGTCCGTCGTCAACGGCACGCCCGTGTTGGTCATGTTCGTGTTCGGCATGCCGTTCCACGTCCCCAGCACACGCCCGCCGATCAGGTCCGGCGACATCACCATCATCATGTTGCCCAGCCCGTGGTCCGTCCCCGTCGTTCCATTCTCGCCGATGCGACGACCAAACTCGCTGATGACAATCACCGTCACCCGCAACTGCCGCGTGAACATGATGTCCCTGTAGAACGCCGCCAGAGACTGCGACAGGATGTTCATCTGCGAGACCATCCCGCCAGCGAACACCCCCGTGGCCCCGTTGAACGCGAACTGCGTCGCGTGCGTGTCCCACCCGCCCAGGTCAATCGCCACGGCCTCGACAAACTGCCCGTCGTTCGCCAGGCTGTTGGCCGCCACCAGCGCCGCCGTGCTCCGCAGCGCGTAGCCCGTGCTGTTGGACGGGTACACCGCGCCACCCGCCGGCGTGTACCCCGACGCCCCGATCTGGTTCAAACGCCCGATCGTGTTGATCGTGTTCTGAGCCTTGCTTGACAGCGGCTGCGGCGCCGCGTCATACAGGTTGTCCAAGATCGTCCGGCGCGCCGCGCTCGTGCTCGCCGTCCCCGTAAGCCCGTAGCCGCCAGAGTTTATCGCCGTCACCGCCGCCAGATTATTCAGCGCCGGCACAGCGCCCGGGTTGCTCTGCAGGTTCGGGATCGGCAACGCCTGCGGCGAGCCAAGCAGCGTCCGCTGCAACCCGTCCGCCACACCAATGGTCCGCAGCACCGTCGCCGGGTTCACCGGGGGCTTGCTCGCCAAGTGCCTACCGAGCCAGCCATCAACCACCCCGTTGCTGTTGGCCAGCCCGTTCTCCATCCAGCGCTGCGCATCAAAGTGCGACTGGTTCGTGTTCGTCAGCCCGCACCCGTGCACCAGCGCCAGCTTCCCGTCGTTGTACGCTGGCAGCAGCGCCGACATCGCCGGGTGCAGCCCAAACACATAGCTCCGGCTGCCGCCCACCAGCGTCGCGTTGTTCAGGCCCAGCGCCCTACGACCAACCGCCTGGCTCGTGTCGTCAGGCGCGTACACACGCAGCGTCGGGCGGCACGTCGGCAGCACATAGGTTGGATCATCGAACGGCACCAGCATCGACAAGCCGTCCGCCCCGCCACGCAGGTACACCTGCACGATCACATCGCGGAACTCGCTCCCGGGCGTCTCTCCCGCGAACGCGACCCTCGGCAGCCATGCCGGCGCGGTCGCCGCCGCCGCCGCCGCCGTCCCGCTCCACTGCAAAAACCGCCGACGCGAAAGCCGCTGGTACTCATCGCACGCGCACGCGGTGTTGTGATCGATCATGGCTTGCTCGCTCCCGTGTCGCCGTCACCCCGCACACCAGGTCCCTACCGCACACGCCCACACGCCCACTCGCACCGACGCCATCAGCCGTCAATAGAACTGGAACGCCGGGATCGATACCGACAGCCCCAGCGCGTCGCGCTTCTGCGACGCCGTCGGCACCGCCGAGAGTGTCGCCTGAATCGCCGACTTGTCCGCCGCCGGCATCCCGCCACTAAACACCGTCTGGTCGATCACACCCATCACCGCCGCCGGCGTCACCGCAGTACCCAGCAGCGCCACGTCGTTCACGGTGATCCCCGAAACACCGCCCGCGTTGCCCGAGGTGTTCGTCACCAAAGATGCGCCAAAGCTCCACCGCGGCAGTACCTGTCCAGACCAATACTCCGTCGTGTCCGGATACCCGTCCGGTGGGCCCCACGCAAACGGCAGGTGCCCCGCACGCTGCAGCTGCTGACGAAGCGCCGAGGTGTTGACGATCGTCGTCGGCAGCACACGCATCATGCTCGCAAACAGGTGGAACGGCCGCTTCAAACGCGGGAACGCCGAACCCACGTTCGCCGGCGTCAGCATCGCACGCAGCATCGCTTTGATGTCGCCCACACCCGTCGCATTCGCAGGGTTCAAGTACGCGTCACGCACACGGTTGATAACGCTCTGCGAAACGCCCTCGCCCAGGAACCGACGGCACAACTTCTGCGCGATGTACAACGCCGTCGCCGGGTGCACCACCAGCATGTTCAGCACATCCCACCCGTCCTGCTGCCCCGCTGCGCCAGTCCGACCTGCCGGGATCACCGCCGACCCAAAGATCGTGCCCAGCACCTTTGAGCCAGTATCGTGCACCCCCGCCGAAACACCTCCCAGCAGCGTTCCCCCCACCAGCACGCGGTTGCGCGTCGTCGTTGAGTTGTAATAGAAGTTGCCGCGGTTGAGCGTCCCAGTCCCACCCACCGTGTCGTTGAAACTACCGGAATACCAGCCCCAACCCGTCAAACACCGCGTCATCGCCACAATCGTCGCCTGCACGTTCGCCGGCGGGAACGAGTAGAAGTAGTCCGCGCCCACCGTGTGCAGCTCGGCCAACTCGCGCCCGTAGTTCTCGTTGATGCTCCCGTTGCTCGACAGGTTGTTATCCAAGAACGTCAGCATCGCCGGGCTCGTCGCGCTCGTACGCAGCAGGTCGCCAAAGTTCCCCATCGCGTGCGGCCGCAACGCCCGGTCGTCCAGCGGCTTGACCTGCGACTGACCATCCTGCGTCAGATCGATGCTGAAGTGGTCAGACCAGAACTCCACCATCTTCTCGTACAACTGACGCCCCGAAAACACCGCCCGGAACATCGTCGCGTCCTGCAGGTTCGTCGCCGCCAGATTCGTGTTCGGCGTCATCACCGGGTCGAACAACTGCTGACCCGTGAAGTTCAGCGTCGTCAGCGTTGCCAGCAGCGGGGCCAACGAGGCGTTCTCGACAATCGCCGTGGGATTCAGCTGATACTCAAGGTACCCGCTGAAGCCCAGGCTGTTCGCAAGCGTCAGCTCCGCTGGCGTCGCCCCAAACGTGCAACGCTCCACCAGCCGGTAGATCACCGACCCAGGGTCCACGTCCGCGGCCACCTCGATCGGCTCCGCGCTCGCACGCCTCGACGCCGAGCTCCGCGACGCCTCCGCCAGCGCTAACGCGCCGCCCAGCACCGCGCCAACCTTCATTGACCCACCCACCGCCTCGCCCACACTCTGGCCCATCGAAGAAGCGCGCCCCGACAGCACTCGCGCCAGCAATCCGCGACGGCTCGTGCTCACCTCGCCGCCCGCGCTCACTTTCGCGACGGCCGCAGACGCCCCCGCCGCCTCGCAGACCGCCGACGACGACCCATCGGCCGAGGCACTTAGCCCCTCTACCGAAGCCGCCTTCAGATCAACGGTCGTACCGGTGCTTGACTCAGCGTTCGACATGGCTGCCTCCAACGACCCACACCAATGTCCACCACACGCCCGTCCAGATACTCTAACTTACCAGCTTCGCCCCGCATTGCCAACACCGAGAACTTTTCCTCGCGAATTCGTCGCGAGCATTTCTGCCCCCCTTAGGGCCTCCCATGCCCTTGCTAGGTGCCGCCCGTCACCACTTTTACCCCACCCCGTCTGAGCAGTTCGCTTCAGCACCCAGCGGTAAACCGCCCCACAAAGAGCATGATGTCGTCAGCCGTGAACTCGCCGTCACTCGTCGGCGTCTGCCCCGGCCCGGCAACGTCCGCCCGTGCATCACTGGCGCTAAACCAGTTGATGAACACGATCACGTCATCCGCCGTCAGCTCGCCATCGGGCGCAAGCACCAGGCCCGCAGACGCCGTGTCTCCGATGCACCGCGCACCCGCGATCGTCAGGTTCACAGGCGACGCGTCCGAACCCGTCCGCCCGTTTGGATCACTCACTACCACCCGCACCCGCAGCTGGTCCGTCGGCACATTGGGCACCGTCCAGTTCAACGTTCCCGCGTTCACGCCCGCCTCACCCACCGTGCCCACCGTCAGGTTCCAGTCCAGCCCGCCGTTGGTGCTCGCCTGAATCGTCGCGCCAACCACGCGCTGGTCATCATCGCTGATAAACCGAACCGGTACCACCGCGCCGGGCGTGAGGGTCGCCGCCGTACGCTGCGTCCGCAAGAACGCCGTGGGCGCAAGCCCGCCCGCCACTGCCGCGCCCTGATGCCTTGGCATATGCATCACGATGCAGTGCATCACCCCCGCCAGCCGCGCCAGGTCCTCGCTTGGCACCTGCACGATCGTGTGCGTCGGCATCGCCGCCTGCCACGCCGCCAACGCCTGCGCGTTGTACACCGTCACTGACGCGTTGGTAAAGCTCGGGATCAGCACCAGGTTGTTGCACATCACCACGTTGGTGTACGTGTAGTGCACGTTGCCCCACCCGCTCACCGGCAGGTTCCGCGCCGGCATCCGCGTAACCTGCCAGCCCTGCGACGCCAGCGTCGTTGCCCACAGGTCCACCAAATTGTCCTGCGCCGTCCCGCTCTGGGCCACAAAGTCGCTCACCACCACCTTGTTGTCGCCGATGATCTGCATCCACATGTCGATGTGCTGCGTCCCGTCCACGCTCGTCGCCAGCGCGCCAGTCAGCGTCGTGCTCACGCCCCAGTGCTGCTGCCACAGCGCCTGGATCTGCGCCGCCGTCCGGCTGGGGTTCTCGTTCGCAATCAGCTGCGTCGCAAACCCAATACCCGTCGAGTTCAGGTGGTAGTTGCCACCCCCGTGCAGCAGCGGTAGCGTGTACACCGCGTGCCTCTTAAACGCCCCGAACGGCACCGGCAGCGCGTTGTCGTTCACCCGGCTCGTCACGTTGTACGTGTGATCGCTGATCACACGCACCCCGCTCTCATACACATACCTTGGCCCGTAGTCACGCAGCCAGATCGTGTCCGTCGTCGCCACCACCGGGATCACCCGCGAAACCACCGTCCCCGCACTCAGCGCGTTGGTCGAGAGCGTCGGCATCACGCTGTCGCGCTCCGCCGTGGTGTCGAACATCAAATACACGTCCGCACCGCCCACCGTCGTGATCTGCGCCGTCATCTGACGCTGGATGTTGTTCAGCGCCGTGCCGCCCTCCCACGCCATGATGATCCCCTCGCACGGCGCGTACTCGCCGGGCCCAACCACCACGCCCGTCGGCGCGCCGTTGGTCACGTTCTTGTTCAGGCTCCCATTCACCGACCGTGACCACGGATTCGCGTCCATCCACAACTTCTCAGCCGCCGTCGCAAACCGCGGCACCGCCACGCCCTCCGGATAGTCCACCAGCCCCCCCGCCTGCCCCAGCGCCACCGCGCCGCCGCTCAGCGCGCACAGCACCGCCGCCAGCACGCCCACCGGAAGATCGCCACACACGCGTGAACGCTGCGCCATAACGCCTCCAAAGTCTCAGGAAGTTCACTTCAACACTGAGCGTGCCCCAGCGTCTAGAACAAGACGACTCAACAGCACGCCCGCCAGCACGCCTAACAGCAAGCCCGACACAAAGCCCGACACAAAGCCCGACACAAAGCCCAACCGCCGCCGCCCCAACCCGGCCCGCAACCTTACGCCCTCGACCTTTACGCCCACCCCCCGCCCTCGGTTGCCAACTCTCCCGATCCAAAACGCTCCATACTCACCCCCAACCCCCTCAACACCCTACCGGATCCCCACCCAGCGCGGCCCCGCCCGACCACGGCTCCACACATCGTGCGCCACCAGCTCCGCACGCCGATCCGGAAAGTCCGTCCGCCAGTGGCACCCGCGGCTTTCCTCACGCGCGAGCGCCGACCGCGCCGTCAGCATCGACACCGTCAGCATGTTCTGAAGCTGCCACGCACGTACCTCGTCAAACACCTTGTCCAGCGTGTACTTCGCCCACAGATCGATCATCTCTACCGCGCCCGCCAGCCGCGGCCCGCTCCGCTCGATCCCCACGTTCCGCCACATGCAGCTCCGCAAGCTCCGCTCCGCGTCCTCAAGGTCAAGCTCGCTCGCCTCGCCGCTGGCCACCTCACTGACGACACTCACCGGCACGCTCCGCGCGGGCTCACTCCAACCCTCGGGCAAACTCTCGGCGCGCATCGCCAGCACCGCGTTGTCCAGCCGCTCACGCGCCGCCTCGCCCGCGATCTGACCCATCACCAGCCCCTCCAACAAGCTGTTGCTCGCCAGACGGTTTGCCCCATGCAAACCAGAGCACGCCACCTCGCCCACCGCATAAAGCCCCGGCAAATTCGTCCGCCCGTGCCCGTCGGTCAGCACGCCGCCAATAGTGTAGTGCTGCCCCGGATGCACCGGGATCAAGTCGCGCGTTGCGTCCAGGTCATAACGCGCTAAAAGCTGCGCAATCCCCGGAAACTTGCGCGCAAACCCCGCGATTCTCCGCGCATCCAAAAACACTCGCTCGCCACCACGCGCCGATAGATGCTGCACGATCCCCTTGGTCACCACATCACGCGGCGCCAGCTCGGCCTGCGGGTGCACGCCCGGCATGAACCGCTCGCCTGCCTCGTCCACTAGCACCCCGCCCTCGCCACGCACCGCCTCGGTAATCAATGACCGCGGCGCGCCCGCCATGTACAAGCAAGTAGGGTGAAACTGCACAAACGCCATGTCCGCCATCGCCGCGCCCGCGCGATACGCCGCCGCAAGCCCGTCGCCCGTCGCCGTCCGCGGGTTGCTCGTCTCGCGGTAGATCATCCCCGCCCCGCCCGAGGCCAGGATCGTCGCCTTGGCCCAGATGACCTGCAGGCCGTGCTTTGGATGATACGTCACCGCCCCGACCACCGGCGCACCAGCGCCACTATCACCGCCGCCCGCGCCCTCCCCCGCGCCCGAAGTAATCAGGTCCAGGCAAAAGCACTTCGTAAACACCCGCACCCCCGCCGTCGCCACGCACCGCTCCCACAAACACCTAAACAGCTCGCGCCCCGTCGCGTCACCGTCGGCGTGCAAAATCCGCGATAGCGAGTGCCCACCCTCAAGCCCCAGCTTCAGCCGCCCCTCCACGTCCCGATCAAACCTGATCCCCCAGTCCAGCAGCTCTTTGATCCGCGTCGGCCCCGCGCTGATCACACGCCGCACCATCGCCTCGTCGCACAGCCCGGCGCCCGCCGTCAGCGTGTCAGAAATGTGCGACTCCAGCGTGTCGCCCGCGTCAGTCACCGACGCGATGCCACCCTGCGCCCACGCCGTGTTGCTCAGCTGCGGCTCGTCCTTGCACAGCAAAATCACGTCCGCACCGCCCGCGCGCAACCCCGCCGCCTCGATCGCCGCACGCAGCCCCCCCACCCCGCTGCCGATCACCAGCACGTCACAAAAAACCTGCGGCAGCAGCCCGCTGCGGAACGGAATCAGATAACGCCGACGCCCAAACACACCGTCATTCACTTTGCTCACCCACCATCATAGATACGCCCGCACCCCGCCTTGCTCGCGCCCGGCCGCATTCCATCATGCCATGCCTTGCTACGCGTGGTGCCGCAGGCCCAACCCCCATTGCCCATGGCCCATTCCCAGTGGGCTTCCGCGTTAACAGTTCTCTCTCTACCTCATCGGCGCAATCGTGATCGGTGCCATCCCCTCGGCACTCAGCCGCCCGCCACGCAAATCCCACTCCAGGGCCCGCGCCCGGATCGGCCCCGAGTGCGCCGCATCCACAAACGTCGCCGGCGTTTCGTCGCTCCCCGCCGCGCTCAGCACACCATTCGCCGCATCAAACACCACACGCAGCGCCGTCAACTCACGACCCGCGGCCACCTCGCCGCCCGCCCCAGCACCCGCCAGCTCACCAGCCCTCACTGCGCCGCGCGCCTCGACCCGCCGCAAGTCTGCCGACAACCCGCCGAGCGCTTCGCCCCCACCCCCACCCCCACCACCACCACCACCTGCACCGCTCCGTGGCGTCAGATCCGCGTCAAGCTCGTCGCAGTCCAGCGTCAGGCGTGACTGCGCATCGCTGGGTCGGTGCGTCAACTGCACGCCGCGGCGCAGCTCCAGACGCCCGATCGCGCGGTCCATCCGCAGCGAGCCCTCCCACGCGAACAAGCTCGTCCCGCGTCCCTGCGCCACAGACCCGCCCGCCAGCAGCGCCAGCGGCGAACCGCCCGGCGCACTCGCCGTCGCAACACCCGCCTGAGCAGGCTCGCCCGCCTGATCCACCAGCAGCTTGCCCGCGCCCGGCACTTCCAGCAGACCGCTGACCGCATCCGCCCGCACTTCGGCACCCTGCAGATATACCACCCGCGTCAACGCTCCACCACTACCAGCACCCCCGCCGTCAACACCAACCGCAAACCGCCGGTGCTCCACGCTCGCGCCCCCGCCACTCTGCCCCTCCGCAGCCAGCACGCGCACGCTCCGCACGCGCCGCTCGCTCGAGCCCGCCGCCCCCGGCATCAGCGCCAGCTCAAGCCGGTCGCCCTTGATCGTGTTCCGCTCTTCACCACCCACCGCGATGTTCACCTGCGTCCCGCCGCGCGCCTCGATCACCCCGGCCTTGTTGTCCATCCGCGCGCTGCCACCCCAAGACGCGCTGACCCGCACCGGCCGCGAGCCGCCACCCGCACCACCCCCACTACCTCCACCACCCCCGCCACCCCCGTCCGCATCCTGCTGCGCCACGGCACTTAGCGTCCCCGGCGCATCAATCGTCACCACCTCGTCGCGCTGGCTCAGCAGCACGCTCGATGCCGCCAGCTCAGCCCCCTCGCGCAGCACCCGCGCCGGCGCGCCCGTCAGCCGCGCCGTCTGCGCCACCGGGTCCGCCTCGATCACATCCGCAAACGCCTGCAAACCCCCAGCGCCAGTCACCATCGCCTGCCCGCCCGGCCCCTCGGCCCGCGCGCCCGTCACCGCCACACGCCCATCGGTTGATCTCGCCGCCGAGAGCTCCGCCACAATCCGCGGCGCCGTGACCTGCAGCCCGCTCCCGATCGCCACGCCGCGACCGGTCACCTCCACACGCCGCGGCACGTCACGCCCCTGCGCATCACGCTCAAGCATCACACGCAGCAAGTCGCCGCTAAGCCGATCGTCAACCTCACCACCAACGCCATCAGCACCGCCAGCATCAACAGCATCACCAGCGCCCGCTCCGGTCTGCCGACGCGTTGACGCCGACGCGTTGCCCGCCAGCTCAACTTCTTCAACCCGCGGCCCACGCTTGGCACCACCACCACCTTCCATACTTGCAGGCTCAGCCAGCCGCAGCTTTGCACTCTCAGCTGTTGCCACCAGCGCGCCGGTCTGCGCACGCACCGACCCGCGCGCCTCAATCAGCCGCAGCGAACGCCCTACGCGCCCCTCGCCCCCACTCGCGCCCCCACTCGCGCCCCCACGAGCCCCGCCACTCGCCTCGGCCTTCAGCGTCAGCCCCTCGCTCCACGAAACCAGCAGTGAGCCCTCGTCCTTGTCGCGGCCACCACCACCAACCTCACCCGCACCAACTTGTTCCGTCAGCGCTGTCAGCTCGCCGGGCCCGATCACCTCAAACCGTCCACTGCTCGCGTCCAGCTTCGCGCGCGTGCACGTCAGCAGCCCCACGCGCGGCGCGTCAAGCACCACGTTGCTCGCCCGCGTCCCTGTCAGCTCAAGCACCCGCGTCGTCGCGGCATACTCCACCACCGGGGCCGCCAGCGCCACCGCCTCGCCGCCCGGCCCGCCACGATCCACCACCCGCGCCGGGCCCGCCGCCCCGCCCGTCAGTCTGATCGCCGCCAAGCTCGGGCCGAACGACTCGGGCACACCCGTCACCGGCGTGATCACCATCCGCCCCGACCACGTCGCCACAATCGGCTCCGCCGCCGCACCAGCCGCGCCTGCACCGCCAGCATCGGCATCAGCCGGCGCACCAATACCACCGCTCGCGCCGCCCGGCGCCGCGCCCGCAAGCTCCACCGGCAGCAAGCCCGCCTCCAGCGGCGCGATGGCGCCCTCCACCAGCCGGTTGTTCTCCGTGGTCAGCCACACCTCGGCCCGCGAGGCCGACAGCGAAACCCGCGCGCCTTCTCCACTTGTGCCCCCACCGCTCGCGCTACCTCCGCCCGCGCGCGACCCCTGCCTGATCTGCACGTCATCTTCAACCACCGCGCGGTACACGCGCCGCGCCGGTGCCGCTGCCGATACACCCACGCTCGCGCCAGTCGAAGTTGCCGCCTTTGCAGTACTCGCAGCAGGCCGCGGGCCAGCCTTGGCCCGACGGCTCTCCTGCGCCAGGCTCTGCACCGCACTGCCGCCAATACCCGGGCGGCCGCCGGGCCAGACCCGGACCCGATCAACCTTGTTGAACTCCGCCCGCGCGATCCCTTGCGCAACCTGGTCAAAGACCACGCGCGAGCCCACGCCCTCAACCGCGAAGCTCGACGCCTCGGCCACGAACCGGTCCGGCGTGCTCACCGTTGATTCAGTCGCCTCAAACAGCAGCGTCTGTGCCGTCGCCACCACCGAGGGTGAATCAGCCACCAAATCCACCGCGCGCCCCGGCACCGCGTCAAACAGCTCCATCGTCACCCCGCCCTCAAACCGCCCCGCCTCGGGCTCGGTCTTGCCCTGCGGGGTAAAGAACGTCCCGCGCGCTGCCGTCACCAGCGCCACGCCCCCGTCACGCAAGAACATCAGGCCCCGCGGTTCGGTCACCAAGCTGTTGCCCTGACCCGTCGGACGCAGGTCCTGCCAGCTCATCACCGCGCTGGTCCGCCCCGGGTCGCTCTGATCTAAAAACGCGATCCGAGACCGCCCCGCGCTGAAGCCCTCTTCAGGCCCGCTGGGCGCGGGCGCTCGCTCTGAAGTGCCGGCCGCAGCCCCGCCGACACCGCCCACGGCCCCCACGGCCCCCACGCCACCAACATCTTCCACCACTCGCACCGGCACCGGCGCCACTGCCACCGGGCGGCTGCGTCGCACGATCATCGTCACCGTCAGCCCCAGCATGATCAGCAGCCCAAGCCCGATGGCCGCCAAAAGCCCCGCGCGACGAACATCCCCCGGGCTCACCACGCGGGCCCGCGCACCACCTGCCTGACTCTCGGGCTCAAGGGCCATGAACCGCCACTATAAGACTGCCGCAAACGGCGCTGGATCGAGCGGGCCGGGTTTCCAATCGGTCATCCTTTCTGCCTCGCGTGGGGCAGGATTCCATCCTGCCATGCTCTGTGCTGTGCGTAGGGCCGGATTTCAATCAGCCATCGGGCCACCGTTCCGAACTTCGTCGCTCAGCGCTCGTGCCCCGCCACTCGCCACTCACGAGCCCATCGCGTCCCGGCTCCCATCCCACAGCTTCACGCCCTCTTCCAGGCGTCCCATCGCCGCCAGAAGCACCTCGACCGCCTCGCGCACCGCGCCGTGCCCGCCCGCGCGTGCCGTCACCAACCGGCACACGGCCTTGACGCGCGCGTCAGCGTTCGCCGGGGCCATCGGCACGCCCACACGCCGCAAGATCGGCAAGTCGGGCCAGTCATCGCCCATGTAGGCCACATCCGCCGGCGCGATGCCCGTCGCTGCGCAGAGTGCCTCAAGGTCACGCCCTTTGTCCTTGCTGCCCTGAACAACGTGCTGCACGCCAAGGTCGGCCAGGCGGTGGCTGATCGCCGGGCCACGCCGCCCCGTGATCACCGCGCAGACCAGCCCCAGGCGCGTCCAGGTCCGCAGCCCGACCCCGTCGGCGGCGTTGAACCGCTTGCTCTCGCGCCCATCGGGGCCGATCACAATCGACGCGTCGGTCAGCACCCCGTCAACGTCCAGCGCGAGCATCTTGACCGCTGGCAGCTTCAGGCCCGCACCCGCAACGTGTGGTTGGTCGCTCATCGCGCGAGCGTAGCCAAACCGCGCTTGTGCCGCGTGCCAACAGCGCACCAGCGCCAGAGGCCATTAGACCGCGGCTGCCGCGTCCGACCGCTGACCCACCCTGTGGTACCACCGAAGGCCTCGGCGTCGATCCTGGCGCAGATACAGATTTGAGCGCACACCCACGGCGTTCTGCGGCTGCTTGGGCAAGATACGCCTTCGCGCGAGCACCCTGATCACGACTCTGCAGCGGGCTTGCTGGCGCGCGCCTTCCAAGCCTGCGACTGTGCCACGATCTGGTCCGCCTCGGCCCGGTTCATCACCGGCAGGTTCGTTCGGCCAGTGGCGATCACCACGCGCACGTACGGCTCGCACATCCCGCAGCCCTGGCAGCAGCCCGTGGCGCTCGATATCTGGTCAAAGCCCTCGCCGCGCTTGGCGCGTGCGGCGACTTCATCAAAGGGCACGTCTAAACAAATGCAGCGTGTAACCATGCAACGCACTACGAGAGATCAGCCAGCGGCGAACGAAGCGGCATGACCAGCAGACTCCGCCTCAGTGCAGGATACCCACGCCGAGTCGCATCAAGGAACGTCGGCGGCAAAGTCAAACCACGGCGCGGCCCGTTGCGGGCTTGAAGCCGCGGGCCAGCCAAGGCGCATCGCAGGGGTGATTGGCCCGTAGATCGAGGCAGGCACGCTGGCTTGGAGCGCGAGATTTGGCGCGTGCCCGTCAAGCGCGACGCCCCCGGCCTGCGGCGCGCTGACGCCAGCGTGACGAAAGTGCATGGACGGGTCGGGCGTGTAAGCCCCACTTGATGGTTGAGCGGATGATTGGGCCGGCGAGGTCAACGGAAGGGCCAATGGCGAGGTCATCGGCGAGGTCGTCGGCGAGGTCATCGGCGACTGGGGCGGCTCGATGAACGGGTACTCGATCAGCGTGCCGCGCGAGGTGTTGATGGCCGCGTCGGCAAAGGCCAGCGTGCTGGCGGGGCGCAGGAACATCGCGCTCCGCGCGCCGGACTTATCAGTGATGATCGGGTAGACCCCGTGCGATCGGCGGGCGCGGAGCACGCCGACAAAGGTGTTGTTGTAGCCGTAGCCGCCGCTGGCGCGCTCGAAGGCCTCGGCGGTGGTCGCGGGGCCGGGGGAGAAGCTGGGGCAGACGCGCGGGCCGCGGAGCGACTCGGTGCTGATGGTGCCCAGGTACTCTGAGAGCGGGCCGCCCACGGGCGTGAAGGCCCCGGTGCTGGCCGGGCGCGAGCCGAACCAGCGGGTGCGGTTGGCGAGAAAGTCTGGCGCACCGGGCGCGTAGAGGGCCTTGTTCTCAAGGGCATACGACTCGATTGCGAGATGAAGCTGGCGCAGGTTGGCCAGGCAGGCGGCGGTGCGGGCCGCCTCGCGCGCGCCGGCGAGGCCGGGCGCGAGCACGCCCGCAAGCAGCGCGATGATGCCGATGACCACCAGAAGTTCGATGAGTGTGAAAGCGGGGGTCGTGGCCTGCGCGGCCACGCGAAGGGGGAAGAGGCGGGTTGCAAGACCCGCGACACGTGAGGCAAAGCCACGGCGGGTGAAAAACCTGCCCGACGCGGAAGCAATAGGCGGGTTGAAGACCCGCTGACCCAAGGGAGCAACTTGCCGCACATAAGATCGCGGTTGCATCACGGCTCCTCCGCGGGTAAGAGGAACCAGCCCATGAACACGATCAGGTCGTCGGCGGTGAACTCGCCGTCGGGCCCAAGGCTCTGGCCCGGGCCGGCGATGTCGGCCAGCGGGCGCTGGGCGATAAACCATGAGAGGAACACGATGATGTCGTCGGCGGTCCGCTCGCCGTCAGGCCCGAGGCTCTGGCCCGGGCCAGCGATGTCAGCGGGTGAGCGCGGCTGGACGATGGCGACGCCGCCAAGCTCGGTGCTCGCTTCGCCGAAGCTGACCTGCGCGCTGGAGAGCCCGGATCGCACACGAACAAAGTCGATCTGCGCGAGCTGCACTGTTTGGCGCGTGATCGGATCGACGGCCCATGAGAGGTCGATGGCGTCGCCGCCGCCAGAGAACGGCGTGAGCCCTACTGCGAGCGGGTTATCTGGACTGGTGTAGAAGCGGGCGGGGTCGAGCGCGGGGTTGTCAGACTCGCCGTCGGCATCAAGGTCGCCGAGTAACAGCGTTGGTGTGCAGTCGGCGTAGGCGTAGACGCCCTCGGTTGTTGTGTCTGGCCCGAGTGGGTTGTCAAGGATCGTCAGCCCGCCGGGCGCGAAGATCGAGGCGGGCAGCAGGGCTTCCAGCAGCGTGGGCGCTGGCGCGCTGAGCAGGTAGGGCCCGGCGATGACGTAGAACGGGTCGTCCGCGAGTGTATTATTGTTGACGTCGGCGGAGACCTCGATGATGCCGGGCTCAGCCCAGCGGCGCGCGGGGTTGCCGCCGACGTAGAAGGCGTTGCCAAAGAGGATCAGGTCGAGCGCGCGGGGGTTGCCGGGCGAGGCGGCGCGGTTGCGTACGGGGCGGCCGAAGGCGAGGGTGATGTTGCCGCCTTCGCGTCCGAGCGTGACGAGCTTGGTGTTGTCTGGCTGCGCGGGGGTGCCGCCGAGGGGCGGGCCGAGCGCGCGGGCGGGGTCGTTGAATGCGGGGTTAGAGGTGAACTGCCCGGGCTGCGGGTTGTAGCTGACAACGCTGGTGGCGAAGGGTGAGCTGGCGAAGGTGATGGAGGTAAGAAGACAAAGTAAGAACATGGTCAGGTTAAGAACTGGCCTCAGGCGGGGCAAGGGCATGGCAAGATGAGAACCTGCGCCATGGAAGGCAGAGGCATGGCAGGTTGAAAACCTGCCCCACGCGGAACAAAGGCTGGAAGGTTGTGCCGGAGCGCGCTGGTTATGCACGGCGACGCCTCGCGGCGGTGAGCAGGCCCAGTGAGAGCAGCGCGGCGGTCGCGGGCGCGGGAATGCTGTAGCGGTATGCGATGCCGCCGGTGGTCACGAGAAGTTCGTCGGTGCTGGGGCTGAAGGCGACGGCGTAGTTGCGATTACCACCGGCGGGGCTGAGTGTGAGGCGCTGACCGGTGGCGGGGTCGATGGCAAGCACGCCGCTGGCGGGGTCGGTGCTGAAGCGCGAGTCACCAACGTAGAGCGTGCCGAGGCGGTCGGTGGCAAGTGGGCTGGCAGAGAACGCGGGCCCGCCTGGTAGCACCGCGGCGGCTGTGTAGTTCATGGATGTGTTGGTGGAGAGCAGGTCGGTAAGGTTGAAGGCGCGGACGTCGCCTGCGACGAGCCCGGAGCCGGCGAACCCGACACCGGTGTAAACGGTGTTGCCGGTGATCGCGACGCCGCCGGACGCGCCGCCGATGTTGCTCACGACGCGGATGGCGGTAAGTGGTGTGGTGGCGTCTGTGTATCTGACGCGGCTGAGGAAGGGGACAAAGTCTGAGCCCGCGCCAGCGACCAGCAGGTTCTGCCCACTCCAGCGCGCGGAGAAATTGCCCAGCGCGAGCGAGGCGGTGCTGGTGGGGGCGGCGGTAGAGAGTGCGGCTTGATCAACGAAGTGGACGCGGGCGCCGGCGCCGAAGTTGCCGTCGCCGATGGCGATAGTGCCCGTCGGGCTGACGCGGATGAACGAGGGGCCGAAGGAGGAGACGAGCCCGGCGGGGATGGAGCCGATGGGCGCGTAGGTCGAGGCGTTGCGTGCGGTTTGCTGGAGGATGCTGTTACCGGAAAGGGCGATGAGGCGGCCGTCGGGCCCGACGTCCCACACGATGCTTGTGGTTCCTTGCGGGAGCGCGAAGGTGCCGGTGGGCGTGAAGGTGGGGAGCTGGGCCAGCGCGCTGCTGACGGCGAGCGCGAGCGCGAGGGTGGCGGCCAATGTGGCGGCCAATGTGGGGGCCAATGTGGGGGCCAATGTGGGGGCCAATGTGGGGGCCAATGTGGGGACGAGAGGTGGGAGGGATCGGGCGAAGAGGTGTGATCTTGAGAACAATAGAACAGCGGACATAAGAGAACCTCGCGACGGCGTTCCGGTAGCGCGCGGAACGGAGCCCGATACGGGTGGGCCTTCGCGGGGGAGTGTGTCGGTGCCGGCGCGCAGGACTCTTGCGCGGAAGCTGCCGACGCCCCTGATCGCGAGGGCGGACGGAGACAATCACTGGCAGGTCTTCCGGCTTGGGGCCTGGCACACCCGGCCTTCCCGCCCCGCGCTGGTGGCGCGGTGCAGTGGCACGCGAGGGGTGTGCGTCCGGCCCGTTACGGCGGCGCGTCCGCGGTGGACTTGGCTTGCTTGGGCGTTCGGCCTTTGGGGCCTACGGCGTTGGGCTTGCCTTACCACGCTTCCCTTTTCAGCCCCGCGCCTCAGACGAGCACGCGGGGCACCTGTGACGCCGGGAATATAGCCGAGGCCGGGCCGGAAGCAAGTCGCGTGTGACGGCAAGTGTGACGGCGCGTGTGACGGCGCGTCAATCAGGGCCGAGGTCGGGCAGAGCGGAGGTCGGGGAAGAGCTCAATGAGCCGGGCGGCGATGGCGCGGGCCGCGTGTCCGCGGTGCGAGCGCGCGTTCTTGGCCTCGGGTGTAAGCTCGGCGGCGGAGGCGGTGAAGTGTGGAGGCAGCAGGAGCAGCGGGTCATACCCGAAGCCGTGGGCACCGCGAGGGACCAGCAGGTGCGGGTGAGCGTGGGCCTGGTGGTGCGCGGGGTGCAGGCCGATGCGTCCTTCGAGGGTGCCGGTGGATGTGAGGGTGGGGATGGTTTGCTGAAGCGCCAGCACCATCGTGCATCGGAAGCGGGCGGTGCGGTGGTCCCACGGGATGTTGGCGAGGCTCGCGAGCAGGGCGACGTTGTTGGCGTGATCGCGCTGCTGGCGCGTGAGGCCGGTTTCGAGGCCGTGGGTGCTGAAATGGCTAGAGATGACGCCGGGCGCGCCGTCGAGGGCGTCGACCTCGAGTCCTGAGTCATCGGCGAGGCAGGGCAGGCCGGTGGCTTGGGCGTAGGCGGCCGCTTTGATGGTGGCGTTGGACAGGAAGGTGGTGCCGACCTCGGCGGGCTCTGGAAAGGGCGCGCCGGGGAGCTGGTCAAGCGAGCAGAGCGCGGCGGCGAGTCGCGGGGCGCTGGCGGCGAAGACGGCGCGGAGTTCATCGAGCTTGTGCGGGTTGGCGGTGGCCAGGGCGATGCGGGTCATGCTGAAGTGTTGGGGCGAAGTGTTGCGGGCACAAGCGCCCGCTAGCATGGGCCATGCACGAGGTTCTTGGGCGTTTGGGGCTGGACCGTGACGCGCGGGTGACGCTGCGCGACCCGGGCGATGACCGCGCTTTGGTCCGGGTGAACAGCCCGGCGACCGGGCGCGCAATCGCGTGGGTCAGGCTGGACGACGCCGCGGCGTATCAGCGCGCGGCGCGCGGGAGCGTGGCGGCGTTTGCACGCTGGCGCGGCGTGCCAGCGCCGGCGCGCGGGCAGGTGGTACGCGCCATTGGCGAGGCGTTTCGCGCGCACAAGGACGATCTGGGAGCGCTGGTGAGCCTTGAGGTTGGCAAGATTTTGCCCGAAGGGCGCGGCGAGATCCAGGAGATCGTGGACATCGCGGACTTTGCGGTTGGCCTATCGCGGCAGCTGCCGGGGCAGGTTTTCCCGAGTGAGCGGGCCGGGCACAGGCTGGTGGAGCAGTGGCTGCCGCTGGGGCCGGTGGGGGTCATTAGCGCGTTTAACTTTCCGGCGGCGGTGTGGGCTTGGAACGCGATGCTGGCGGCGGTCTGCGGCGACAGTGTGCTGTGGAAGCCCAGCTTGCTGGCCCCGCTGACGGCGATTGCGTGCAACCGCCTGGCCAGCGATGTGGCGGCGAAGATGGGCTATGTGTGGCAGACGCCCGAGGGCACGGCGGAGATCTTTGGACTTGTGATCGGGCGTGATGATGTGGTGGGCCAGGCGCTGGTGGACGATGCGCGGGTGCCGCTGATCAGCGCCACGGGCAGCACGCGGATGGGGCGCGTGGTGGGGCAGCGTGTGGCGGCGCGGCTGGGTCGAAGCCTGCTTGAGCTTGGCGGGAACAACGCGCTGATTGTCACGCCGAGTGCTGATTTGGCGCTGGCGGTGCCGAGCATTGTGTTTGGCGCGGTGGGCACGGCCGGGCAGCGCTGCACCAGCACGCGGCGGCTGATCGTGCACGCGTCGATTGCTGATGAGGTCTGCGCGCGGGTTGTGCGGGCGTACGGGCAGGTGATGGGGCGCATTGGCGACCCGCTGGCACCGGGCACGCTGGTGGGCCCGCTGATTGGCGCGGCGGCGGTGGCGGGGTTTGAGCGCGCGGTGGCGCTGGCGGTAGAGCAGGGCGGGAAGGTACTCGTGGGCGGGGCCAAGGTGACGGCTGGGGGCGAGCTGGCGGGCGGGCACTTTGTGCAGCCGACGGTGATCCGTGTGCCGACGGGCACGACGCTGGCGATTGCGCAGGAAGAGACGTTCGCGCCGATTTTGTACGTGATGGAGTATCAGACGCTGGCGGAGGCGGTGGCGATCAACAACAGCGTGGGCGCGGGGCTGAGCAGCGCGGTGTTTACCAACAGCTTGCTGGAGGCCGAGGCGTTTATGGCCCCCGACGGCAGCGGGAGCGACTGCGGGCTGGCGAACGTCAACTGCGGGACCAGCGGGGCGGAGATCGGCGGGGCCTTCGGCGGCGAGAAGGAGACCGGCGGCGGACGCGAGAGCGGCAGCGATAGCTGGAAGGCGTACATGCGGCGGTGCACATCAGCGGTCAACGCCTCGGGCAAGATGGAGCTGGCGCAAGGCATCAGGTTTGAGTGATGAGCGCGCAGGCGGTAGCGACGAGCGACGAGTGAGCAGTGGCGAGTGGTGGGTGGTGAGTGGTGGGCCGTCACGGGAGGCTGACCGGTGATGAATCAAGACGCGTTGGCGCAGGCGGCGGTGGCGCCGATCGAGGCCGGGATGCTGGTGGGGCTGGGGACCGGGCGTGCCGCGGCGCGCGCGGTGCAGGCGCTGGCGCTGCGGGTGGCGACCAGCGGCTTGCGTGTCTCGTGCGTGGCGACCAGCAAAGCCACGGAGAAGCTGGCCGGTGAGCTGGGTCTGCGGCTGATTGAGCCCTCGGGCGTCTCGCGCGTGGACTATTTGTTTGATGGGGCCGACGAGGTTGACCCGGGCTTGCGGATGACCAAGGGCGGCGGCGGGGCGATGACGCGCGAGCGGATCATCGCGGCGATGGCGTGGCGGCGCGTGTACATGATCGATGAGGGCAAGCTGGTGGCGCGGCTAGGTGAGCGGGCGAAGCTGCCGGTGGAGGTGGTCACGACCGCGCGGCAGCTTGTGGCGCGGGTCCTGGAGGAACTGGGGCTTGAAGGGACGTACCGCGTGCTGCCCGGCGGGCGCGAGGAGTTTTTGACCGACAACGGCGCGCTGGTGCTGGACGCGAAGCTGCCCGAGGCCATGAGCGGGGCGGCTGAGCTGGAGACTTTGGCGGTGCGGCTGCGCGCCGTGCCCGGGGTGGTCGATCACGGCCTGTTCTTGCGCGAGTGCGAGGAGCTGCTGGTGGAGCCTGCGGGTGGGGGCGCAGGTGGCGGCGCAGTTCGGCGGCTTGTGCGGGCCAAAGAGCCAGGGCAGCGCGCAACGCGCTGAGAACCGAGGGATCTCGTTGGGGTCGCGCAGCATGGCCACTGAGGGGCCGGTGGGGGCACTACGCTGGCATCCATGGCTGCTGAGAAGACCACCCAAAGCCCGGTCGGGCCCGACTTGCGGGCGCAGGTGCTGATTGTTGACGACGAGGCTGATCACGCGGAGGTGATGGCCGAGGCGCTACGCAAGCCCGGGCACGTATGCACGATTGTGACGGGCGTGGCGGCGGCGCTGGAGGAGCTTCGGCACGGGAGCTTTGACGTGATCGTGACAGACCTGCGGATGCCGGCGAGCGCGGGCGTGGTGGGCCATTCCGGTGGAGGCCATTCCAGTGGAGGCCTGGCGGCAGACACGGTGAGCGCTGACGGCGGCGACGCGGGGATGGTCGTGCTGCGCGCGGCGCGGAGCCTGCAAGCGCAGGGCGAGGTGGTGATGGTCACAGCGCACGGCGACGTGCCGACGGCGCGGGCGGCGTTCAAGCACGGGGTCTTTGACTTCATCGAGAAGCCGCTGGATTTAGAGGTTTTCCGCGCACTTGTCAACCGCGCTGCCGAGACGGTGCTGCTGCGGCACGAGGCCACGGGCTGGGGTGTGGGCGCTGGCGGCGCGGCGGGAGGTGGGGGCGGCGGCGCGGGCGCGAGCGGGGGTTCGCCAGAGCTGGTGCAGCACGCGGGCTTCGAGGGCATCATCGCCGGCAGCGAGGCGATGCGGAAGATTCTGCGAACGGTGCGGAGCGTGAGCGCCACGGTGCTTCCGGTGCTGGTGACGGGCGAGAGCGGGACGGGCAAGGAGCTGATCGCGCAGGCCGTGCACAAGAACAGCCCGCGGAGCGCCAAGCGGTTCGTGGCGATCAACTGCGCGGCGGAGACCGAGACGCTGCTGGAGGACCAGCTCTTCGGGCACATCCGCGGCGCGTTTACGGGGGCTGAGCGTGAGCGCGAGGGCGTGTTTGAGTACGCCAGCGGGGGGACGCTGTTCCTTGATGAGATCGGCGACATGCCGCTGAAGATGCAGGCCAAGCTGCTGCGCGTGCTGGAGACCGGCGAGGTGGTGCGTGTGGGCAGCAACGACACGCGCAAGGTGGACGTGCGGATCGTCAGTGCGACCAACAAGGACCTGCAGGCGATGATCCGGCGCAGCGAGTTCCGCGAGGACCTGTACTTCAGGGTGCGCGGGGCTGAGGTGCACCTGCCGCCGCTGCGCGAGCGACGCGAGGACATCCCGCGGATCGTCAACCACGCGCTGGCGCGGGCGATGAGCAAGATCGTGCCGGGCGCGCCGGTGCCGGCGATCACCGACGCGGCGATGATGCGTCTGACGAGCTTTGACTGGCCTGGGAACGTCCGCCAGCTGTTGAATGTGGTGCAGAACCTGATCGTCGCGTGCATCGGCGAGGGGGCCGACCCGCAGAGCCTGCTGCTTGACGCGCGGCACGTGCCCGATGACGTTCGCGCCGCGGACGACGCGGGCGGCATGGGCGATGACGCCGGTGGTGGTATGGGTGGCGGCGGCGGCGGGAGTGGCGCGGCAAGCTCATTGGCGGGCACGAGCCTGCAACTGCTTGAGAAGCGTGCGATCCGCGAGACGCTGCGGCTAACGGCGGGCAACCGCGAGCACGCCGCCAAGCTGCTGGGTATCGGCGAGCGGACGCTGTACCGCAAGCTTAAGGAATACGGCCTGCGTTAGCGGCGCGAAGGGATGCGAACAAACGATTGGAGCACGGGCGTGGCGTGGCTGATGCTCATCATCGCGGGGCTGCTGGAGATCGTGTGGGCGCTGTCGCTGCGCTCGACCGAGGGCTTCACGCGCTTGTGGCCCAGCGTGCTGACGATCACAGCGATGGCGCTGAGCTTTTTGCTGCTGGCGAGGGCCTTCAGGCAGATTCCGCCGGGGGTGGGCTACGCGGTGTGGGTCGGCATCGGTGCCGTGGGCGTGGCGCTGCTGAGCCCGCTGGTGCTGCGTGAGCCCGCGCTGGGGTGGAAGCAGCTCGCGTGTGTGGGGCTGATTGTGCTGGGTGTTGTCGGGCTCAAGGTGGTGAAGTAGCGGCGTGCGAGACGCGGCGCGGGGCGGACCATGGACCACAAGGCGGACGAACAACAGACGCAGCTTCAGGCTCAGGCGCAGGCTCCGGCACAGGCGCAGGCTCCGGCGCAGGCGCAGCGAACGGCGCGTGCCGTGGGCTCAGCGCGCGGCATGGTGCGCGGGTGCTTGTGGCCGTCACTGGCGCTGGTGCTTGGTGTGATCATCGGCGGCGGGGTGCTGGCGGGTGTACTGGTAATGTGGCTTGGTGGCAGCGGTTGGGCGCGGCTGCGTGCCGCGGCGCAGCCGACGGTCAGCTTCACCTTCGCGGGCCCGACGGTGAATCAGGTGCAGAGCCTGAGCCTGCTGACGGTGCAGAGTGTGCATGTAGTTAGTGAGCTTCAGGCCGAGGCCAGTTATCGCAAGGGCGTGTGGATTGTGCGTGGGACGGCGGATTACGTGGTGGACTTTTCACAGGCCGAGCTGGTCGGGCGTGACGAGCAAAAGAAGGTGGTGACGGTGCGTCTGCCGCCACCGCGCGTGCGCAACGCGGTGCTCGATGAGCTGCGGACGAAGCTGTTGACCTATGAGAAGACGGGGATTGGTTGGTGGACGATCGGGATGGCGGGGAGCTTTAAGGAGTTTGAGAGCAACAGCCGTGAGCGGATGACGGTGGCGGTGCAACAGTCGGCGCGTGACGAGCGGTTCATCAGCCAGGCGCGCGTGAGCGCTGAGCGGCTGGTGAAGAGCATTTATGATGTGGCCGGGTGGCGGGTGGAGATTGAGTGGGTGTCGCCATGAGCGCGCGGGCTGGGTCGCGGTTGGACCTCGCGGTTGGAGGGTCGCGGTTGCCGGCTTGCACTGATGGGAGCGCGCTCGGAGGGGCGCGGTTGCAGGTCGCGTTTGAATACTCGTGAGCGAGGCCCTGTGGCTGGTGGCGCGTTAAACGCTCAATCTTCCTTGCGGAACACGGCGACCACATCCTCAACGGGGATCACAAACAGGCGGTTGTCGCCCTCAAGGTCGACCGGGATCGCATGCTTGGGGTTGAACAGCACGCGGTCGTAGCGCTTGATTGGATAGTTCTCGTCGCGCTCGACCTTTGCGCTGACCGCGACCACCCGCCCGGTGATGGTCGGGATCTCGATCTTGTCAGGCAAATGGATGCCCTGCTTGGTCTGCTTGCGGTCCTCATCCTTGCGGATCAAGACCCGATCGCCCAAGGGCTCGACGATTTCGAGCTTGACCGCCGCCCGCTTGCCGGCTGACTCGTCCATAGGTTTGATTCTAAGCGGCTCAACTCACCAGTTTGCTCTGCAGGTTGCCCCCGCGAGCTGGCGCGTTGTTCGCGTCGAACCGGGCCCGGCGGGGTCATCGCCCGGGCCGCACGCTATCCTCAGCGCGACCGGTGCTTGACTTGAGGAGTCTTCTGATGCGCGTGGTGATGCTTGGCTGGGAATTTCCGCCGTTTATCTCTGGCGGCCTTGGCACCGCGTGCCACGGGCTGACTAAGGCCCTTGACCGCAAGGGCCACCAGGTGCTGTTCATTCTGCCGCGCGCGGTTGATCGCTCGCAGTCCTCGCACGTGCGGCTGTTAAGCCCCGCCGTGGCGCCCGCGCAAGCCGCCTTGCCCGCGCCGGCGCACGGCCTTGGTGCCTCGGTGTACAGCCCGATCGCGGGCACTTCAACTCACGCGGGCTTCATCGCCGAGAATGCGTCGCACGCCGCAGGCTCTGTCACGGTCACGGGCGTTGACGCGCTGCCGCCGCTTGCTCAGGCGGGCGCTGTTGTAGATAGTGGCGAGGTCGGCGCGGCCTTCGCCCACGCGCGGGTCGTGAGCGTCCCCGCCGGCTTCTCAAGCCCTTACGCCGGCGGCGCGGTGGTGGGCACCAAGCGGCGCTCAGCACCGATCGGGTTCAACCCCGATGGCTCGCCGATCTACGCCCAGGGCGACGAGCACGACCTCGCGGCCCTTCACGAGGACGACTTTCACGGGCTTATCCCGCCGGACCCCGTTGGCGACCTTGGCGTGGGCCAAACCGGCGCGGGGGCGATGTACAAGGGCGACTTGTTTGTTGAGGCCGAGCGCTACGCGCGGCTAGTCGCGTCGCTCGCTCGCCACGAGCAGTTCGACGTCATCCACGCCCACGACTGGCTCACGTTCCCCGCGGGCATCGCGCTGGCGCGTATCACAGGGCGCCCGCTGGTGGTGCACGTGCACAGCACCGAGTTTGACCGCTCGGGCGAGAGCGTCTATCAGCGCGTGTACGACGTTGAGCGGCGCGGGATGATGAGCGCCATCCGCGTGCTGGCCGTCAGCGAGCTGACGCGGAACCTGTGCGTGCAGCGCTACGGGATCCCCGAGAGCAAGGTTGATGTGGTCTACAACGGGATCGACGAGTCTCGCCACCAGCCCGGGCCTGAAGACCGCATCGGTCCCAAGGACAAGATCGTGCTGTTTTTGGGGCGCATCACGATGCAGAAGGGCCCGGAATACTTTATCGCCGCCGCCAAGCGCGTCCTGGAGAAGTGCCCCGAGACGAAGTTCATCATGGCTGGCGCGGGCGACATGGAGGTCCGGATGATCGAGCTGGCGGCCCAGCTTGGCATCGGGCACCGGGTGCTGTTCACCGGCTTCTTGCGCGGGGGTGACGTTGACCGCATCTACCGCATGGCCGACGTCTACGTGATGCCCAGCGTCTCTGAGCCCTTCGGGATCGCGCCACTGGAGGCGATCCGCAACGGCGCGCCGGTGATCATCAGCAAGACCAGCGGCGTTTCTGAGGTGCTGACCCACGCGCTGAAGGTTGACTTCTGGGACATCGACGAGATGGCCAACATGATCGTCGCCGTGCTGCGGCACCCACCACTGCAGCAGACGCTGCGCGACCACGGAAGCTTCGAGCTGCGCCGCCTGACGTGGGACACCGCCGCCGACGCGTGCGTGACAAGCTACAAGAAGGCGGTAGACGAGTTGCGGATGATCCCTGCGTAGGTCAACTTCTCACTTAAGCTCGCAGGTTTGGGTACAGCCACCCTCCGCGTGGGTCATGGCTCTGTCAGCTTTGGTTCGCTTCCCGATCGCAAATTCGAGTGAGGTTGTGAGTAAGCTAATCTACCGCGCGCGGCCCGCTCACCACAGGGCCGAGAGCGCCCGCAGCAACGCCGGTGGCCGCAGATCGGGCACGCGCACGTCCGCTCCCAGCACCGCGCTGGCCGCGGCGTACCCCGCGCGCGTGGCGCCCTCCATCGTCGCGGGCCAGCCCACATCGCAATAGTCACCTGCCAGCAGCACGCACGCGCCCGGTCGGGCTGCGTCAATCACGCTGGGCCGCAGACGCTCAAAGCCCGGCGCGGCCACGAACGTCGCCCGCCTCTCTTTGACCGCCCGCGCGCTGACCACCTGAGCGTCAGCCGCCCGCGACGGGAAGTACGCCCGCAGGTCGTCCACCACGCGCGCCACGATCTGCTCCTGGCTCAGGCCCATCCACGCGTCGGCCCCAGAGATGACCGCGTGCACACGCTGGCCCGCCAAGTCCTTGCGGAAGACCCACTGCGTCCCCGCGCCAACCAGCACCGCGTGCGGCAGCGCAAGCACCGGGCGGTCCATCTCTATGTGAACGCCCAAGATCGGGCTGTGTCCAAGGGCCGCAAGCCCCGCGAGCTGCGCACCGCGCCCGGTCCACTCTGGCTCGTCAAGCACCGTCGCCGCCCGCTCAAACGGCAGCGCGCACACAACCCGCCCCGCCCGCAGCACGCGCCCGCCCTCAAGCTCAACACACGCGCCGCCTGGCTCATGCCGCACCCGTAGCACAGACTCGCCCAGCTCAACTTGCCCGCCGGCGCGCTGCACCAAAGGCGCGAACTCGTCGTACAGCGCGCCCAGCGGCACGCGCGGCACGCCCATCTGCCCAGCCTGCGGCCCCGCCAGCAAGCCCTCCTGAAAAACCTTCAGCGCCGTTGCCGCGCACGTCCGCGCGCACGACAGGTTGCACGCACTGACCACCACCGGCTCCCAGAACTTGGCGATCAACGTCTCGGGCTGATCGGCCCACGTCAGCAGTTGTGCGAAGCTCTTGCCGCGCCAGCGCTCGCGTGACGCCGTCAGCACCCGCGCAGAGCCGATGCCCAGCAGCGTCAGCTCTTCGGCGTTCAGAAAGTGTGCGCCCAGAAGTGAGAGGGTCATGTGCGCCGGCGCGGGCAGCCAGCGGGTGGGCGTGATTGTTGAGACGCGCCCGCCGCGCTCAGCCCAGTGAAGCTGCGGGTGCCAGGTCATCGCGTCGCCCCGGCCCAGCCTCGTCAGCAGGTCCAGGTAACTGGTGCAGCAAGAGAGCGCCACGTGCTGGCAGTTGTCAAGTTCCTCGCCCGTGCGCGGGTCGATAAAGCTACTGGCCCGCCCGCCGAGCTTCTTGCGCGTCTCGAGCACCAGCACTCGCACCCCTGCTTGCGCCAGGCGCACGGCGCACGCCATGCCAGCAACGCCCGCGCCGCAGACAATCACGTCAGGTTGCCGCCCGGCGCTCACGGCGCTCACGAGTCACCCCGTGAGTCGTCGCGCGGCGCGAGCAACGCACCGAGCATCACCCGCGCCTTGACAAGGCCGGACAGCCGCACGCGCGGGCCCAGCACGCACCGACATGGGCTCGCGGCACATGCCTCAAGCACGCGCCGGTAGATCCCGACCATCGCCGCCAGCGTCGGGGCGCAGTCCGGCGCAATCAGCCCCTGCACCGCCTTGGCCGCGGCGTACTTCACTCTCGCACGTTCAACCAGCGCACCAACTACAAGCGCGCACGCCTCGGGCCGCGACCAACCCGCAAGCTCTGCTTCCGTCACGCCACAGGCCAAGAGCAGCTCTCGCGGCACGTAACAACGCCCGTCACGCCCGTCCTGGCCCAGGTCACGCACGATGTTCGTAAGCTGAAACGCGATCCCCAGCTCGTCGGCCATCGCCATTGCACCAGCAAGGTCAACCCCCGATCGCACGCCCCACACACGCACGCACGCGCGGCCGGCCGTCCCCGCAACGCGCCGGCAATACCCCTCAAGCCCCGCCATGTCCGCGTAGCCAGAGTGCTCAAGGTCCTCGGCCAGCCCCAGCAGCATGGGGGCCACCACATCATCGCCAAGGCTGTAGCGCCGAGACGCGTCCGCAAACGCCGGCCACCACGCGCCGCCGGGCTCACGCGTCAGCGCGTCGGTATGTCCATCAAGGGCCTGCGCCGTCTGCGCTGCAAACTTTTGCAGGCTCGCCCGCCTCTCTGACGCAGGCAGTGGCGCGTCGCTCGCGTCATCGCCCGCTCGCATCCACGCGTACACGGCGTAAATGCCGTCGCGCCGGGGCCACGGCGTAAGCCGCAAACCCCAATAAAAGTTCCGCGCCCGCACGCGCACCACCGCCCGCGCCGCGCCGTATCCCGCCGCCAACGAAGCGTCACCAACTGGCGCCGCCCCGGCCCGTTCAATGCTCGACGCGTGTACTGAGCTCACGCCGTCACCCCCGCGGCGTCAGCACCGTTCGTGCCGCGCCTTGTTGGTAGCACTGACCACCACGCGCGGCGCATCACCGCGCCAAGCACCAGCGCCCCGGCACCGGCCTTTGAAAGCCCATCACGCCGCCAGGCCCCACGCAGCCCGCCCCGCGCAAGCTCGTCGTGCGTCGCGCGCCCGCCGGCAATCAGCAGCCAGACCACCGGCGCGAGCTTGCCTGCGCCGCCCCCGGGCCCGCTCGCAAGCGCGTCGCCCGCAAGCCCCCGCATCTGCCTCGGCAGCGCGGCCGCGCGCAGGTACATGTCCTTGGTCCGCTGCCACACCGGCCACGCCGCCGCGCTCAGCCGCGCGCGGGCCGCCGCATCACCCTCAACCGCCGCGGCGATCAGCGGAGGGAACTCCTCGGCGCCCACGCCTGTGACGTCCGCGGGCAGGTACGCCCGCCCGCGCTCCAGCACGTCACGCCGCACGTCTTGCAGGTGGTTGGTGATCTGCAGCGCGGTGCAGGCGGCATCGCTCAGCGTCAGCAGTTGCGGGTGAGCCGCGCGCGTCACCCCGCCCAGGCCCAGCACGATCTCGCCCACCGGATTCGCCGACAGCGCGCAGTACGCAACCAGATCGTCCCATGTCGCGTACGCGCTCTTGCGCTGGTCAAGCTCAAAGGCGTCAATGAGCCGGTGGAACGGCCCCGCGTCCAGCTTGCGGGCCCGCATCGTCTCGGCCAGAGCGACCATCACCGCATGCCGTGGCCGCCCCGCAACCGCCGCTTCAAGCTCATTACGCCACCACGACAGCAACGCCAGGCGATGCTCACGCACCTCGCCCATCGCCGGCGCGGCGACCGCGCCCGCGCCACACACACGCCCCGTCGGCACCGCCTCGTCGCCCAGATCATCCGCCCAGCGGCAAAACGCGTACACCGCCGCGAAGTCGTCACGAAGCTCCGCCGGCACAAGCGACGACATGACCGTGAAGTTCTCGCGCCGCGCAAACGCCAGTGCACGGCAGTAGGCCCGCGCATCCGCCAGGCTCGCGGCACCAAGCGCCCGCCGACCTCCCGCCGCCGGCCCGAAAACATCAAGCTGCTCCGCGATCGCACGCCGCACATCGGGCACCGACGGGCCGCTCTGGTTCACCTGCCCATCATGCATCGCTCGGGTTCCACAACGCCTACGCCACCGGGCCTACGCCACCGGGCCTACGCCACCGGGCC
>JAJOLK010000005.1:152752-167756 GCA_021173225.1 Phycisphaerales bacterium PN19_bin_20
GCCTACGCCACCGGGCCTACGCCACCGGGCCTACGCCACCGGGCCCACGCCACCGGTCGCCCCGGCGCTCGCTGACCGCGGGCCCGGCGGCTCTAGAATAGCCGCGATGCACGTGATCCTGTCCAACCCGCGTGGCTTCTGCGCCGGCGTCCACATGGCCGTCGATGTTGTGGGCATCCTGCTCGATGCGCTGCCCGGCGAGCCGATCTACGTCTACCACGAAATCGTCCACAACCGCCACGTCGTCGGCCGGTTCATTGACCGCGGTGCCGTCTTCGTCGAAGATCTCGACGACGTGCCCGTCGGCTCCGTGGTCGTCTTCAGCGCCCACGGCATCTCGCCGCAGACCCGCGCAAGAGCCGAGCAGCGCAACCTCATCCCCGTCGATGCCACATGCCCGCTGGTCACCAAGGTCCACTCAGAGGCCATCCGCTACGCCCGCCAAGGGTACCAGATCCTGCTCATCGGGCACAAAGATCACCAAGAGGTCATCGGCACCCGCGGCGAGGCACCCGAGGCCACGCAGGTCGTCGAGTCGCCAGACGACATCGCCACCCTCAAGATCACCGACCCCGCCAAGCTCGTCTACCTGACGCAGACCACCCTTAGCACCGACGACGCCCAGATCATCATCGACGCGCTCAAGCGCGCCTTCCCGCTCATCAAAGACCCGCCCGGCTCGGACATCTGCTACGCCACCACCAACCGCCAGCACGCCGTCCGCACCATCGGCCCCGAGTGCGACCTGGTGCTGGTTGTGGGCAGTCAGAACAGCTCCAACAGCGTTCGCCTCACCGAGATCGCCCGCAACATCGGCACCCCCGCCTTCCTCCTCGACGACGCATCAGAGCTTGACGCCCGCTGGTTTGACCCCACACCCGGCCGGGGCAAGGACGCGACCGTGCTCGTGACCGCCGGGGCCAGCGCGCCAGAAGACCTCGTCGCCCAGCTCTGCCGCGTGCTCATCGCCCGCTTCGGCGGGACCATCGAGCAGCGCGACGTAACCCAAGAAGACATCGAGTTTGCCCTCCCGATTGGCCTCAAACGCCTCCTCCGCCAGCGCGGCATCAACCCCGACGACATGCGCATCCGCGTCGGCAACTACGACATCACCGCCACCGCCTACGGCAACGCGCCCGGCGCGGGCGCCGTCCCCGTTGCGCTCACCGTCAGAGGCAAGTAAAAGGGATCGAGAGAGCACGCTTCACACTCCGCCAGACCGCACGAGCCTCCATGCAACACTTCTTCGCCTTCACGCCCGAAACCTTCGCCGCCTGGTGCGTTCAGCACCGGCTCCCCGCCTACCGCGCGGGCCAGGTCTTTGAGTGGGTCTATCGCCGGGGCGTCATTGACCCCGCCGCCATGACCAACCTCGCACTCCTTGACCGCCAGCTTCTCGCGCGTGAACTGGTCTTTACCACCGGGCAGATCGTCAAGCACCAGTCCGCCACCGACGGCACCGAGAAGCTCCTCATCGCCTGGGATGACGAAACCCCCGCCATCGCCCCCACGCCCGCCATCGCCCCCACCCGCGCGGCAACCACTGCCGCCTCCAACACAACCAACAACAACACCGGCACAACAACCACCCAGCCGCGCACCACCGAGTGCGTCATGATCCCCACCGACGACCGCCGCACCGCCTGCGTTTCATCGCAGGTCGGCTGCCCCGTCGGTTGCAAGTTCTGCGCCTCGGGCCTGGGCGGGCTTGAGGGCAACCTCACCGGAGGCCGCATCGTCGAGCAGGTCTGGTGGCTCCGCCAAATGATGCGCCAAACCGAGGGCCTGCGCGTCGGCGCGCCGCTCGCGCGCGATGAACAAGGCCGCGTGACTGACTTCCCTCGCATCACCAACGTGGTCTTCATGGGCATGGGTGAGCCGCTGGCCAACTTCGCCGGCGTCACGCACGCCCTCGCCTGCATCTGCGGGCTCTGGGGGCACGCCATCAGCGCCCGCAAGGTCACTATCAGCACTGTGGGCCTGCCCGCCGCCATCGAGAAGCTCGCCCGCGAGTGTGACCTCCCCATCACCCTGGCCCTGAGCCTGCACGCGCCCACCGATGACGTCCGGCGCGAGCTGATCCCCTGGGCCCACTACAGCACCATCCGCCAGCTGCTCGACGCCTGCCAGAAGTGGTTCGACAAAACCGGGCGCGAGATCACCCTCGAATACACCCTGCTCCGCGGCGTCAACGACCGCCCAGAGCAGGCCGAGCAGCTCGCACGCCTTGCCAAAGGCCTCCGCGCCAACGTCAACCTCATCCGCTACAACGAGATCTCCGGCCTCCCCTTCAACCGCCCCCATGACGAGGACGTCCGCGTCTTTCAAGAGACCCTCCGCGACCGCAACGTCAACGTTCACATCCGCGCCAGCCGTGGGCGTGACATCGCCGCCGCCTGCGGCCAGCTCCGCCACGAAACACGCTCAACGGTCAAGCTCGGCGTCCCGGCCACCACCAACTCTTGACGCGCGTTCGCGCTTGAAAGAGCGTTCGTGTTTGCAAGTGCTATTGCTGACTTGCGATACGCGCTTGCCGTTGCCTCGCGTGGGGCAGAAATTTATCCTGTCATGCCTCTGCGTTGTGGCGCGCCGGTTTCTAACCGGCCATTGGGCCGCAGGACCGATCGTCATCACTCACCACTTATTACTCTTTACTCTTCACTCTTCACGAGTCATCGCTCATCGCCGCCTCCGCTCCGCGCTCCCCCGCGCCCTCTGCGTTCCTCTTCCCTCGGACCTCTCCCTTCCCACCTCGGCCCTCTTCCGTACACTCCCCCATGCCCGCACGGATCATCGACGGCAAGGCCCTCGCCGAACAGTACCGCGCCCAGCTCGTCACACGCGTCAAGGCCGTCGAGGCGCGTGGCAGCGTCGTCCGCCTTGACGCCGTGCTCGTCGGCGCTGGCGACAACGCCGCCCGGCAGTACGCCCTCAACCAGGGCAAGGCCTGTAACGCCGTCGGCATCGCGTACAAACTCCACGAGCTTGGGCGTGACGACGAGCCCGCCGGGTTCGACGAGATCGCCGGGCGAATCCTGCTGCTCAACACACAAGAGCACGTCAGCGCCATCATGCTGCACATGCCCCTGCCCGACGGCGTCGACCCCTACAGCGTCCAGCGCCTGATCGCCCCCGACAAGGACGTTGAGGGCGTCAACCCCGCCAACATCGGCAACGTCGTCTACGGCCGCTCATCACTCGCGCCCTGCACCGCCCTGGCGGTCGTCAAAATGCTCAAGGCCACGGGCGTCGATCTGCGCGGCAAACGCTGCCTGGTCATCGGCGCCTCAGACGTCGTCGGTAAGCCTATCGCCGTCCTGCTCATGCGCACCGATGCCACGGTCATCAGCGCCAACAGGTACACCGGCGCACAGCGCGTCAAAGACCTCGCCAAAGACGCTGACGTCATCGTCGCCGCCGCCGGCGTACCCGCGCTGGTCACCGCTGACATGGTCCGCCCCGGCGCGATTGTCATTGACGTCGGCGTCAACCGCGTCCCGGGTCCCGACGGCAAGCTCCGCACCGTCGGTGACGTCGACTTCGAGCGCGTTCGAGAAGCCCTGGGCCCCAAAGCAGGCCCCGAAGAAGGCTCCAAAACAGGCCCAACAGGTGGACCAGAAGCAGGTTTAGAAGCGGAACCAGTCGGCTGGATCTCCCCGGTTCCCGGCGGCGTAGGGCCTATGACCGTCACCATGCTGCTGCTCAACGTGGTCCGGGCAGCCGAACGGGCGGTCGGGATTGTCGCCGAGGATTGACAAGCACCGATCCATCGGGCATAGTGAAACATCCTCGCACCCGCCGCAAGCCCCGGTGCGTAGGATCGTTCAGCTTCCAGGGCTCACGCCCAGGACCTCAGAGCCCGCGCCAGCCTGACCACCCAGCGCGCCGCGCCAGAAGAACCCACCGACAGGACCCATCCCATGCTTAACCTCGCCACCGACCACATGACGCTGACGCTCGGCTTCCTGGGCAACATCGGGTGGCCCGAGATGCTGATGATCGGTGCGGTCATGCTCCTGCTGTTCGGCAGCCGCCTGCCCGAGGTCGGCAAGTCGCTTGGTAAGGGCATTATTGAGTTCAAAAAGGGCCTCAAGAGCATCGACGATGACGCCCAGGGCGAGGGCCAGACGCAGGCCCCGCGGCAGATCAACGCGGGCGTCCAAAACATGTCTGGCAGCCCCGCCGCGCATGCCCCCGGCGTCGGGCAGACCGTCAGCCGGGCCGACGTGCAGTGAGTCAGGGCGACCCCGCCGGTTCCAGCAGTCCCGCTGGCGAGCGATCGACGTTGAGCGCCGACTATCAGCGTGACTGGCCACAATACTTTGACGCCGTCGCTGGCAAGCCGCCGCGCGACACACTGACCGGCGCGCTGGACGCCTTCGAGCGTGATCACGCTGCCGGACCTGCCAAAGCCCTGCCGCTGGCGGTCGATCTGGGCTGCGGCGACGGGCGCGACTCGCGCGCGATCCTGGCCCGCGAGAACCCAACCTGGCGCGTGCTGGCCCTTGACAGCCACCCCGAGGCGATCCGCCGGTGCGTCACGCTCTGCTCGCCTGAGCACGCGGCCCGGCTTGCCGCCGCACAGCTCGCGATGGAAGCCGTCGCAACCAACCCTACGACCGCCGCGCTGGCGCGTGCCCGTGGTGTGCTGCTGGTCAACGCCAGCTTCGCGCTGCCGTTCTGCACGCCCGAGGGCTTCGAGGGCCTGTGGGCGTGGGTCTGCGGCGCGCTGCGCCCGGGCGGGCGGTTCTGCGGGCAGTTCTTTGGCGAGCGCGACGAGTGGGCCTGCGTCCGCCCCAAGAGCCACCGAACCCGCGCGCAGGTGCTGGCGCTGCTCGACGGCTTCACGCTCGAGCGATTTGATGAGGTGCAGCGCGAGGGCGACGACGCAACGGGCAAGCCCAAGTGGCACCACGTCTTCCACGTTGTGGCCCGGCGGGGCTGAGGTCGCCCCACAGGTCCCTTCTTGTGGTGCAAGTTTTCATAGTGCGTTTGTGTTTAACTTTGGGTTTTCCTTCCGGGTGGAGGGTTAAGAACCCGCCTTCCTCTGTTCGCCTGGGTCAAACTTTCATCTGATCTCGCAAATTTCCTCTCTTTGGAAAACCCCCGTCCTCAGGGCAAAGCCGTCCCTTCCGCCCCGCTCACTGCGTTCGCTGCGATACTTGCCCCTCGCCCTCAAAGCTGGGCGGGGAAACGAAATTGACGCTCAATGTCCTCCCCACCGATGAAGTCGGCGGGGGACGTGGCGAGCGCAGCGAGACGGAGGGGGCGGAGTAGAGCGATGAGCGATGAGCCGCACTGCCCGGAGGTCAGTAGAACTGAAGGCAAATTGGGCTTGATGGATTGCTGCCCCACGCTCAGAGCGCCCAAACAGCCGTAGAACTTGGTTAAACACGTTTGAACTCCGCCCGCGTGCGCTCAAGGGCGCATCTTCGTCAGGATCGATCCCAAGGGGTTGGCCCTATCTGTGGGTGCCTCGCGTCGCGTGTGCGGCAGCCGGGCTCGTAGGGCTTCTGGCGGGCAACACCTAGGCCGCGAAACGCAAAGGTAAGCGACGGCTTACTTGGGGTCTTTGCTCGGCTCGATGGGCGCACTTGGCTCGCTGGGTGCAGGGAAGTTCAGCTTCGGAAGTTCTTCACCCGGCACCGCAGGCCGGGCTTCTGGCCGGGCTTCTGGCTTGGCCTCGGGCGTAGTTTGGGCTGGCCGCGTGCGAGGCGGGAGCGCCTGGCGCTGCGCGGGCGTCAGCACCACGCCGGGGATGTCGGGTGAGATGACAATCGGCTCAAGCGAAACAACATCAACGCGGCGCGGGGTGATCAGGTTGGTCCGCAGCGAGGGGTCGGGGCGGATCTCGCCGATGATCCCGACAACCTGCTCTAGCTTGTTGGCGAGGTCGAACTTCTCACCGGGCAGGATGTAGCCAAGGGTGCGGGCCGAGCCGGGCTCGGGGCTCATGACGCGGTAGAGCAGCGGGACGCGGTTGCCGTCGTAGACGGTGGAGCGGACGAGGCGCCCGATGATGTTGTAAACGCGCTGACGCTCAAGCTCAGCCACGCGTTGGCCCAGGGGCGTGCCGATGAGCTGGCCCGACGCGGCGTTGGCCTGCGCGGTCCGCATCGACTCTCGCAGGTCCATGCGCAGACGCAGGGCGTCAAGGTAACCCTGCAGCGAGGCGGCGATACGCTGGTCGCGCTCGGTGCCCCCAAGTGTCGTCTTGAAGGCCTCGAACTGCGCGATGGCCGGCTCGATCTCTGCGGTCATCAGCGGCTGCCTGCTGACGCGATTGAAGGTCGCGGCGAGCTGATCGATCGACTGCGTGAAAGTCAGCGTCGGGGCGGTGGTTGTAGTGACGGTCGTCTTGATGGTCGTCAGCTTGAGGGTTGGCTCGGCGGGCGGTTCTTGATCGGCCGAGGGCGCGGTTTCGGTGACGTCGGACAGGTTCTGGGCCGGGGCTTGGACTTGGGCTTGGGCTTGGCCTTGGCCTTGGGCCTTAACCGGGATGGTCATCGGGATCTCGGTGGCCTGCTGGCTGGCGGAGCCGATGACGCCGAGCGCGGAGGTTGAGTCTGTCTGCGCGCTCACGCCGATGGCGTTGGGTGAGCTGACGGGCAGCTGCTGGGTGGTGGTCGTGGTGGTTACCGTTTTGGTGGTGGAGGTGTTGCTGGTGGGCGCGGGGGGTGTGGTCGCCGCGTTCGCGGCAGCAGGTGCCGCGGCGAGGATGGGCTCGGTACGCAGCATGGGCGTGGGCGTGGGCGCGGGTGCGGGTGTAGGCGTAGGCGTGGACACCGGGGCCGTGGTCACTGCGGCAACAGGCGCGGGGGTGGGAGCAGTGGCGGGAGTACTCGTGGGCGCGGATGCCGCGGTGGTGGTTGAGGTGCCAAGGTTGACGCCGGCGTTCATGAAGCGTGCGGCTTCGTCGGCAGTGGCGCGGCGGACGGCCTCGCGCGAGACGAAGGCGCGTGCGCCGGTGGGCGCGGGGACGGCGTAGTGGGTGATGCCGTTGGTGTCGCTGCGGACGACCCGAGCGACCTTCATGGTGGTGCCCGAGGGGAGATCAGCCTCAAGGGCCTGCATAAAGCTGGCGCGGGCGCCGGCGTTGAGGTTGGGGGCCAGCAAGCGCGAGGGGCGCGTGAGGCGGGTGGTGTTGCTGGCGTCGGGCTCGGCGGCGTCGTCGGCCTTGACGAAAACCTCGAGGCCTTGGGGGTAAGCGACGCGGAGCCAGCCGGCGGTCTCGGCATCGACCAAGAGCATGTCGCCGGGCTTGGCGGTGGCGATGGGGTAGAAGAGTGTTGAATCACCGGCGCGAAGCGGGACGCCAGCCTCAGCAGTGATAACGACAACGTAGGGCTCTGCGGCCTTGGTGACCTGTCGCGCGGCGGCGGAGTGCGCGGGCACGGCGAGCGCGAGGGCCGCGACGGCGGCGGGGAGTGCCGCGGTGCTGAGCAGGGCGGCGAGAGTGGTGAGGGTGGTGAGGCGTCGGGCGATGGGCGGGTTCATGATCTTGTGGGCTCCGTGCCGGTCTTGAGCTTGTTGTGCGTGCGCTTGTCGTTCTTGAGTTGTTCGTTCTTGAGTTGGTGGCTGCGTTGTTGCGCGGCGTGGTTTGGGCGCGCGAGTGGTGCTAGGTGCATCGTACGTCGGCGGCGGGCGGACTGAAAGAGCGCGGGGTCGAAGGTTGCGAGCGCAGAAAGTGCCGGTGCTGGGGGTTGGCGGGGGCGTTGATCGTGCGGGGCGGCTGCGCGGGGAGCGTTATGGGTGTGTGCGTTGGCGGGCGTCGTGGGGGTGTTGAGGTCGGTAATGTTGGGGCCATGTCTGCACGCAGCCGTCTGAGCCTTCCGAGCATCGCCCGAACCAGAGCGCGGGCGGAGCGCGGGGGGTGGGGCTGTGGCCGGGTTGAGGGGTTGATGCTGGGTTTTGGGCTCGGCTGCGGGCTGGTGCTGCTGGCGGGGTGCGCGGGGCCTTTGCACGATGGTGATAACGGTGAGCTTCGGCGGTCGATCTTGCGGTCGATCGACCGTGAGCTGGCGGAGGCGGAACGTGTGCGGCCGCTGAGCAAGCCGGTGTCTGTGCAGGTTGAGCCGCTGGGCTTGCCTGAGGGGATTTTGGCGCAGCTTGAGCGTGACTCTGGGCCTGGAAGCTACCTTGGCGAGCCGCTGACAATCAGCGTGTCTTTGCTGGGTCAGGCGCACCGGGTTGAGCGTTTAAGCCTGCAGCGGGCGGTGTTGACAGGGACGAGCAACAGCTTGTCGTTGCAGTTTGCGCGGCTGGTGCCAGCAATTGGCGAGGCGAACCGTGTGACAACGGAGGCGGCGTTTGACTGGACGCTGTTTGGCAGCACGACGCTGACCAAGACGGACCGGCAGCTTCAGCGGACGAGCCGTTTTCAGCAGTCTTTGCAGGAGCAGACCGGCGGGACGGTGGCGGCCGGGGCGCGGCAGCGGCTGGTGAGCGGCGGGCAGGTGACGGCGCAGATGGACCTGCAGCGAACCGACGACGACAGCCAGGGGATCACGGCGATTCCGAACCCGGCGAACCAGTTGACCGGGACGCTGCAGCTCGATCAGCCGCTGATGCGGGGGTTTGGAAGTGACGCGGCGCTGGCGGAGGTGCGGTTGGCGGCGAGCGCGGAGCGCGACGGGATTCAGCAGCTGAAGGCGACGGTGATCCAGCAGGTGACGCAGACGGAGGTTTTATACTGGCAGCTTGTGCGGGCGCACGGCGAGCTGGCGATTGCGCGGCGATTGCTGGAGCGGGGCGAGGAGGTCCGCGACACACTGCGGCGCCGTCAGCGGTCGGCGATGGACGTGCGGGCGAGCCAGTTCAGTGACGCGGTGGCGACGGTGGAGTCTCGGCGTGCGGAGGTGATCCGGGCTGAGAACGCGCTGCGGACGGCGAGCGACCAGCTCAAGCAGCTGATCAACGACCCGGAGCTGACGGTGGGCTCTGAGGTGCTGCTGGTGCCGGGGGACCGCCCGGTGACCGAGGCGCTGAGCTTTAGTCTGCTGGACGTGCTGAGCACAACGCTGTCGCGCCGGCCCGAGGTGCAGCGGGCGCTGTTGGCAATCAGCGACGCGGCGGTGCGTCAGCAGCTGGCTGACAACGCGCGGCTGCCACAGCTTGATCTGCGGTTGCAGGTGCAGCTGAGCGAGCTGCGTGACAACGTTGATGTGGCGCTCAACGAGCTTATTAAGTCGAACTTTGTGAACTATCTGGCGGGGTTTAGCTTCGAGCAGCCCATCGGCAACCGGGCGGGCGAGGCGGGGTATCGCGGGCGCGTGCTGGAGGCGCAGCAGGCGCGGATTACGTACCGCGATGTGGTGCAGCGGGTGTTGCTGGACGTGAAGGGCCAGCTTCGCAGCGTGACGAGCAGCTACGCGCTGATCGAGCAGGCGCGGGCGTCACGGCTGGCGTCGGCTGAGAACTTGCGGACGCTGGAGGTTGAGGAGAAGACGATCCAGAACCTGACGCCGGAGTTTCTTGACCTGAAGCTGCGTCGGCAGCAGGCGCTGGCCTCGGCGGAGGCCCAGGAGCTGGCGGCGCTGACAGAGTACAACGCATCGATTGCGCGGCTGCACGGGGCGATGGGCACGGCGCTGGAGCGGAACCGGATCAAGTTCGAGGTGCCCGAGGGCCCGTGAAATTGGTCGGGCGTGCCCGGCTGGCGCGGGTGGACGGGAGTGCGAGAGCGTGAACCATCAGGACATCGTGCGTGCGGTGGAGCGGCTCAAGGCCGGGGGGCTCGTGGCGTTCCCGACTGAAACGGTGTATGGGCTTGGGGCCGATGCGCGGAGCGAGGCGGCGGTGGCGCGGGTGTTTGCGGCCAAGGGCAGGCCGAGCAACAACCCGCTGATTGTGCACGTGCCGGGCTTGCTGATGGCGGAGCAGCTAGGGGTGCTGGATGATCGAGCGCGGGCGCTGACGCGGGCGTTCTGGCCTGGGCCGCTTTCGATTGTGGTGCCGCGGGCGGCGGGGAGCGGGCTGGCGGGCGGGGTGACGGGTGGGGTGAGGGGTGGGGGCGCGACAGTGGCGCTGCGGAGTCCTGACCATCCGGTGGCGCTGGCGCTGCTGTTCTCGTTTGGTGGGCCGCTGGTCGGGCCGAGTGCGAACAAGAGCGGGGGTGTTTCGCCGACGCTGGCGGCGCATGTGCGCGAGGCGTTTGACGAGCGCGAGGTGCTGACGCTGGACGGGGGCGCGTGCGCGGCGGGGATCGAGAGCACGGTGGTGTGGCTGGGCGAGGCGGGCGGGCGCGCGCGGGTGCTGAGGCCCGGGGTGATCGGTGCCGCGGCGCTGGGCGCGGTGCTGGGCGAGGAGGTTGACGGGCCGGGGTTGCCGGGTGGAGCGGGTGTGGGCGTGGGAGTGGGCGGAGTGCTGCTGAGCCCTGGGCTTTTGGCGAGTCACTATGCGCCGCGGGCGCGGTGCGTGGTGGTGGAGGACTTGGCCGGCGTGGACGACTTGGTGGGCATGGAGGAGCTGGCGGGGGCGGGCGGGCTTGTGGTGGTGTTGAGCCACAGCCTGGTGGCGGAGGACGAGCTGGCGCGGCTTGACTTGGAGGGTGTTGAGCTGATCGAGATGCCGCACGAGGCGTGGGCGTACGCGGGGGCGCTGTACGCGCGGCTTCGTGAGGCGGACGCGCGCGGGCCGTTGGCGATTGTGGTGCACCGCCCGCCGAGCGCGGGTGAGACGGCGGAGGAGACGGCGGTGTGGCAGGCGATCATGGACCGATTGGCGCGTGCGAGTGCGGCGCGCTAGATTGGACGTTGGTGGTGCGTGACGGTGGTAGCGGAGCTATGTTTGTGGGTTTTGGATGGTGGCTGGTGATGGGTGATGGTGGCGTGCTTGGTCCCTGCGGACGGGGTGCCCGGGGCGTCTGGCTTGGTGAGCGGCAGCGAACGCCGCGAAGAGGAAACGGCGAATGTCAAAGCTGAAGATCGCGCTGGCGAAGGGTGACGGGATCGGTCCTGAGATCATGGACGCGACGCTGGAGCTGTTTGCGGCGGCGGGTGTGAGCAAGCACCTTGAGTACATCCCGGTAGAGATGGGCAAGAGCGTGTTTGACGCGGGGAACAGCCGCGGCATGACGGAGGCGGCGGTCAAGACGGTGGAGGATGTGGGGTTGGTGTTCAAGGGGCCGATGGAGACGCCCAAGGGCGGCGGCGGCAAGAGCATCAACGTGACGCTGCGAAAGATGTTCAACGCGTTCGCGAACGTGCGGACGTTCAAGACGCTGCCGGGCGTGCACACGGTGTACTCGCGGGCGGGCGTGCCGATCGACATGACGATCGTGCGTGAGAACATCGAGGACACGTACGGCGGTGTTGAGCACCGGCTGAGCAACGACATGATCCAGTGCAAGCGGTTGATCAGCGCGCCTGGGTGTGACGAGGTGCACCGGTTCGCGTGGCAGCACGCGCGGAAGCTGGGCCTGAAGAAGGTCTTCTGCGGGCACAAAGCGAACATCATGAAGATGACCGACGGGTTGTTCCTCGACCGGTTCAAGGCGGCGGCGCGGGACTTTCCGGAGATCGAGTCGGCGGACGTGATCGTCGATGCGCTGTGCATGAACCTGGTGATCAGGCCGCAGCAGTACCAGATGGTGGTATTGCCGAACCTGCAGGGCGACATCGTCAGCGACCTGTGCGCGGGGCTGGTGGGCGGGCTGGGGTTTGCGCCGTCGGCGAACATCGGCAAGCACATCTGTCTGTTTGAGGCGGTGCACGGGACGGCGCCGGACCTCGCGGGCAAGGGCATTGCGAACCCGACGGCGCTGATCTTGTCGGGGCTGATGATGCTGCGGCACATCGGGATGTTGCAGCAGGCGGCGGTGATCGAGAACGCGCTGCTGACGGCCCTGGAGCAGGGCGTGCGGACGGGCGACTTTGGCGACACGAGCAAGCCGGTGCTGGGGACGCGGCAGTACGTGCAGGCGATTGTCGAGCGGCTTGGGAGCAAGCCCAGCAGCGTGGCGTCGGTAGCGGTGCCCGAGGGGCCGGAGACGTTGCCGGTGTTTAGCCGTCCGCCGCGGCCGCTGAGCCAGCAGGTAATCCGGACGTTCAGCAACGTGGTGCGTCACGTGGTGGGTTGCGACATCTATTTGGACACGCCGCTGAGCCCGGTAAGTGTGGCGGAGGAGATGCAGCGGATCTGCGAGGACACGCCGTTTAGGTTGCTGCTGGTGTCGAACCGTGGGACGCAGGTGTGGCCGACGGGCTCGGTGTACACAGAGTGCGTGGACTATTACCGCGTGCGGTTTGAGCTGAAGGATGGGCACCGCCCGGGCGACTTTGGGCAAGCACGGTGCGTGGCGCTGCTGGACAAGGTGGCGGAGAAGTTTCAGGTCTGCTCGTACGAGCTGCTGAGGGTGTTTGATGGTGTGAAGGGGTACAGCCTGGCGCAGGGGCAGTAGCGGGGGAGAGCCAATCGGGAATGGGCGAGAAGTGGGCCTTGGGCACTGGGCGATCGGCCATGGGTGCGAGTGGCTGCGACGTAGAGCTGCGGCCCGGCGGGACGACTGTCGAATGGCGCCTCTGCACATTGCCAGCTAGATGTTGGGACACACGGAATCTCGGGCGGCGCGACACACGGAGTGTGTGGGCACCGGTTGTTCAGAGTTCCCTGACGAGACCACTTGGTCGTGTGACCATGTGACCATGTGACCATGTGACCATGTGCAAAGGTGCGGATGCGCCGCTGTGCCGATGAGCCCTTGGTGGTCCGGGGCGGTCCGGGGTGGTCCGGGGTGGTTGGGGCGGCTATAGTGGTGGCTTCAGTCAGTGGCCCGGGCGCAGTGTTGGAGGTGCAAGTTGCACTTCTACCGGCCCTCGGTTGCTGAGGCGTCTGGTCCTTCCCGTGCGATCACGGGGTGAATGGACCGGACGCTGCAACCCGCCTCAGGCCGCCCGGACTCTTACGAGTTAACCCGGATCGCTTGATGCCTTTGCCGTCGCTCGGTGCGCCGTTTGTGCGCCCTGTGCGCGGTTGGAGTTTTCGCTTTGTTTACTTCGGACTCAATGAATATCAGATCACTTCTTGACGGCAGCACCTTCGACGGCGGGATGGCCGACGCTGGCGCGATGGACGGCGCGGTGCTGGATGCGCCGGCGGCTTCGCACACAGGGCACGGCAGCTCGCAGGGCGGCTCGCACGGCAGCTCGCATGGTTCTTCGCACAGCAGCGGGCACATCACGCGCTCGTCACTTTCGAGCCCCGACACGCACGGCGTGAAGGCGTCGGCGAAGGGTGGCGCTACAGGCGGAACGGCGGGCGGGTCAACGGGCGCGTCAACGGGCGGGGCAGATGCGGCGGCGGGTCGCGAGCCCGGCGCGTTTGGCAAGGTGACGTTTGCGGACATGAACCTTGCGCAGCCGCTGCTGGACGTGCTGATCGAGGAGGGGTATGAGAAGCCGACGCCGATCCAGGCGAAGGCGATCCCAGTGGCGATGACGGGGCGTGACATCTTGGGCAGTGCGCAAACGGGCACGGGGAAGACGGCGGCGTTTGCGCTTCCGATCCTGCACCGTCTGCACACGCAGGCTGCGGACAAGAACCGTCGGGGGCCGACGCTGCCGCGGGCGCTGGTGCTGGCGCCGACGCGTGAGCTTGCGGACCAGATTGGCGAGAGTCTGATGACGTACGGTCGTCGGACGACGCTGCGTCACGCGTGCGTGTACGGCGGGGTCTCGATGTTCCACCAGGTTCGTGCGCTGCGCGGGGGTGTGGACGTGCTGGTGGCGACGCCGGGGCGTTTGATGGACCTGATGGAGCAGGGGCACGCGGACCTGTCGGCGGTCGAGGTGTTTGTGCTTGACGAGGCGGACCGGATGCTGGACATGGGCTTTATCCAGCCCATCAAGCGGATTGCCGGTGCGCTGACGAGCCCCAAGCCGCGGCAGACGATGCTGTTTAGCGCGACGATGCCTTCGGCGATCCGTCAGCTTGCGAGCGCGTTGCTGCGGGACCCGCAGCAGATTGCGGTAGCGACGGTGGCGTCAACGGCGGCGCAGATCGAGCAGAAGGCGTATTACGTGGACACGGCGCGGAAGCTGAGCCTGCTGCTGCACCTGCTGGGTGCCGAGGGCGATGAGAACGCGGCGACGCGTGCGGTGGTGTTTACGCGGACGAAGTTCGGTGCCGAGCGTCTGGCTGGGCAGCTTGAGCGTCAGGGCGTGAGCGCGGACGCGATCCACGGCAACAAGGCACAGAACCAGCGTAAGAAGGCGCTTGAGTCATTCCGCAGCGGGCGTGTGCGTGTGCTGGTGGCGACGGACGTTGCGGCGCGCGGGCTGGACGTGGACGACGTGTCGCACGTGTTCAACTATGACCTGCCGATGGAGCCTGAGGGCTATGTACACCGCATCGGGCGTACGGGGCGTGCGGGCAGCTCGGGGATTGCGATCTCGTTTGTGACGCCGGCGGACGCGGACGAGCTTCGGCAGATCCAGCGGATCACGAAGGCGACGATCCATGTGGTAACGCAGCTGCCGCCCGGGCTTGTGAAGATCGCGCGTGGGAGCGATCGCGAGGACGAGGGCGAGGGTCGGTCGTTCGGTGCGGGTGGCCACGCCTCTGAGCGTGGTGGCGGGCACGCGATGAGCGGGCCGGCGCGGCCGCGCGGGCACAGCCAGGGCTTCCAGGATCGCAGGCCTGCCGGGGGCGGGTTTGATCGTCGCGATGACCGGAACGATCGCGGTCCGGATCGCGGCGGCGCGGGCGTGATTCGGCCTGAATCTCGGCCTGAGCCGCAGTGTGGGCCGCGGTCTGAGCCGCAGTTTGCGCCGCGTGGGGACACGCGCGGTCCGTCACGTGGCGAGACGCGTGCTCCGGCTCGTGAGGACACTCGGGCTCCGGCTCGTGAGGACGGGGCGGCACGGATGACGCGTTCGGACGTGGGCTTGCCGCCGAAGGAAGACTTCCGCGGTCCGCGCGGGCCGCGGCCGGCACGCGATGGTGGCGATCGGCGTGGGCCTGTCTCTTATACACATCTCCGAGCCCACGAGACGTAACAATCTAT
>JAJOLK010000001.1 GCA_021173225.1 Phycisphaerales bacterium PN19_bin_20
GCGTCGACATGCGCAGGTCCAGCTTGCGACCCGCGATCATGCAGCGGATACGACCGTCCTGCGGCAAGCGCCGCTCCGAGATGTCCAGGTTTGCCATGATCTTCAGGCGGCTGACGATCGCCGGGCCAAGGCTCGGCGGCGGCTGCATCATCTCGTACAGCTCGCCGTCGATGCGGAAGCGGACCTTGACCTTCTTGTCACCCGGCTCGATGTGGATGTCCGACGCGCCCTCCTTGCTGGCGGTCTGGATGATGTAGTTGACATACTTGATGACCGGGCTGTCCTCGCCCAGTTTCGAGAGGTCGGTCTCAACGTCGGTCTTCTTCTCGACCTGCACATCGTTCTCGCCCACCTCGCTCAGCAGTGCGTCGACATCGACGTTGCCCTGCGCCGCTCCGCCGCTGTCACCCATCGCCTCCATCGCGCCGCGCAGGTCAAACCCGCTGATAACCACCGGACGCGTGCTGCTCACACCCAGACGACGACGCACCTCGTCGTGCAGGAACACGTCGTCGGGGTTCACAATGCCCACGACCACCACCTGGCCCTCAACCCGCAGCGGCAGCACCCCGCTGAGCTTGCAGAACTCGCTGGTCAGCCGCTGCACAAGCCGTCCGTCGAAGCCCCCGTCCAAGCCCTTGACGATGTCAACCCGCTCGAAGCTCAGGCCCGACGCCTGCGCCACGGCCTGCTGCAGCTTCAGCTCGTCGGCACCCTGCTCAAGCAGCACGTCCACCAGCCGCCGCCCGGGCGTTTGCTTCACGACCTGCTGCGCTGCCGCGACCTGCTGCTCGGTCGCGCCGCCGATCGCCAGCAGCGTGAAGGCCAGGTCGCGCGAGGGCTCGGGCGCCGCGTCCACATCAGGCTGGTAGATGCTGCTGAGCGTCTGACCAACGTTCGAGCTCGACGTCGGCGTCGCTACCGGCACCGCCGGGTCGTGCTCCACCGTGACATTCTCGCGGAAGCTCCGCTGGCCCGTCGGCACCGCGGGCAGCCCCACAAATGACCGCTCGGCCTGATCAACCGTGTGCCTGCCGCGCCCCTGCGTGCCCGCCGCGCCCTGTGCGTTGGTCGGCCCGGGCGTGCTCGCCTCTGCGGCGTCCGCCGCGTCGCGCAGCGCGTCACCAGCCGCCGTGCCCGCGCCGCTTTCGTGGCCAAGCTCTATGGGCGTGAAGCCCGCGCTCGCCGAAAGCGCCGGGTTGCTCGCCTGGCCCAGAGCCATGCCGATGTCGATGGGCGTGATCAGCTTCGCTTGCTCTGGTGGTCGACCGGTCGCTTCGCCCGCCGCTGGGCCGAGTGCTGGGCCAAGTGCTGCGCCTGCGCCCTGAGTTGGCGTGGGTGCGCTGGGGCCAAACCCCGGCGTGGTCCGCACGCCCAGATCCTTTAAGATCGAGTCAAGGTCAAACTTGCCCACCGGTGCACCCGCCGTTTCTGAAGTTGACCAGCCGCCCGCCCTCTCCGCCATCACTCGCCGCGTCCCCACGTGGCCTGCGATGTGTGTCCGCCCACGGTGCCCACCATGCGGGGCCAGTCCGGCGGGCCAAACCCGTTCGGGCTCATTCCCCGGTCATCTCAAGCACGAACAGCTCGCCGTCGGCCTCAAGCTGCACCTGCCGCCCGCTGATGGCCCGGACGGTAAAGGTTGCCGCGACCGTCTCGCCCACGCGGTACATCCGCCCGTCGATGCGGGCCACCGGGCGCAACCCGCCCATGATCCCGTTGAGCTGCATGCCCCCGAGCTTGATCAGCAGGTCGCTGACGCGGGCCTGCTGACGCGCCTCGGCGTCGTCCTTGGGCACCGGCATGTTCGGCGCGGCCACCGCGTTGTTCAGCGGACGCGGGCGGAACATCTGCTGGAACGGGTTCCGCTGAAGCTGGTCCTTCTCAACCTGATTGTCCGTGCGGGTCTTGGAGAGCTCCGCCAGCACCAGCTTGTGCGAGTCATCGATCTTCGGCACAGCCGACATGTCAACCTTCTCAGCCCCGACACTCGCCAGTGCCGCCAGCGTGCCCAGCCCCAGCTTGCGCATCCCGAAGATCGCCACCGCCGAGATCAGCAGCACCAGCAGCAGCAGCGCCGTGTGCGAGCTGATGCCCTTGCTCCCGCCCGACGCGACGCCGAAGCCCGGCAACTGCGGAGGCAGGTCCGGGGCGTTGTTGGTAAACGGGTTCGGTAGCGATTCGCCGCCGACCGGCTCTTTGGTGCTCGCCCCGCCGCCGCTGGCGGAGAACTGACTGCCCTGTCCTGGGTTGCTGCTCATTACTTGGTCTCCACGGCGGCAAAGTTGGCGCCCTGATAGAAGATCGAGACCTTAAAGGCCCCGCGCATCAGCCCGTCGCGGTCGCGCTCCTCAAGGCGTGAGATGTTCATGTCTGTCAGGCGCGTGATGCGCGGAAGCCGCTCCAGCTCGGTCAGGAACTGGTAGAACCCGTCGAAGTCGCCGGTGATCTCCAGCTCGATGGGCTGCTCCTGAGCCGTGCCCGCCTGACGCGTCTCGGCGCTCTTGATGAACTTGGGCACCTTCAACCCGTGCTTGCTGGCCAGCTGGGCCACGTCGCGCAGCACGCTGTCAAGCTCCTTGTTGGTCGGCATACGGCTCTCAACCTTCGCAATCGCCGCGGTGATCTCCGACGTCGACCGCTCCAGACTGCTGGCCTGGCTGGTGACCTGCCGCAGGCTCAGCAGCATCGCGCGCTTCAGCTCGATCTCCGCCGTCGCTTTGCGGATCTCCAGGTTCTGCGGGCGGAACACCAGAAAGAACGACGCCGCCGGCACCGCCAGCAGAATCCCAAAGAACATCAACTGCCTTGGTGAAAAGTCCATCGTGCGCTCCGGCGTAATGCCAGTGGGTGTGCCTAGGTCGGTCCAATACTCAAACGGTTCGTTACTCAGTCGGCCATCAAGCGCGCCCTCTACGGCGTCTGCGTCGCCGGGTCCACCGACGTCTGCTCAGCAGTAGTGGGCGTGCTGGGCGTGGTGGACGTGGTGGGCGTGGGGCTCGTGGGCGTTGTGGGAGTTGTGGCGGTTTCGGGGGTCGCAGTAAGGCCCGTCGCGGAGTTCGTCGAGTCGGCGGCGGGTGCGGTGGCCGACGCCTGCGTCGCGCCGTTGGCGCTCGCCCGGTCCTCCGCCGTCTTGCGCGGGTCCCCGTTACGCCGCAGCGCCAGCGGGACGATCGTGCTGGTGTCGGCGTCGGGCTTGATGCTCGCCTCGATCCTGAACTTGCGGAGCTGCCGGTCGCCGTCAACGTGCTCGACGGTGCTCATCAGGTCAACCCGGTCCAGCAACGGGCACTTGAGCAGCGCGGTCTGGAAGTCCGCGACCTCGGTGTCGTTGGCGCACAGCCCGGTGATGGTCACCTTGAAGTCCAGCTTCATCGGCCGCGGCCGCACGACCTCTTTCTTCGCGCCCTCGCCGGCGGTGCCGCCAGTCAGGCTCTGCGCCTGCGGAACCACCGCCTTTCGCGCCGGCTCAACCGCGCGGGCCGACTCCAGCAGCAGCTCAGTCAGCGTCGCGGTCGGGGGCATCCGGTTGATGACCTCCGCCAGCAGCACCGAGCGCAGCACCGGCTCGATCAGCGCCGTGGTCACCTCGGCCCGGTACACCAGCTCCTGTCGCTGAGTGTCCAGCGTCTTGAGCTGCTCGATCTTTGCCGCCTCCGCCTCGTACTCGGCGTTGACGGCCTCCTGCTGCGAGCGCACCTCGGCCCACTGGCGGTTGGTCACGATGAACGCGCCCCCCACCAGCGCAATCATGCCCGTGAACAGCGCCAGGTTCAAAATCAGCGCCTTGCTCTCGCGCTTTCGGCGCAGAAAGTCCTCGGGCAGGAAGCTGGTCGTCATGTGCTTGCTCATCCGGTCCACTCCTGCCCGCACCAAGGGCGCCCAGCGCCCACGGTGAATTGGTTGTTCACACTCAAACGTCCGTCGGGTTTAGGTGCAGCCCCATCGGGACCGCCCACCCGGGCTGCGCCGTCGAAAGGTCTATCCCCGCGCAAGGCTCCTTGCCCGTCCGCGCCACACGCGCCAGCGGGTCCGCCGCGTGCGCGGGCACCCGCAAAGCCCGCGCGATGTGCTGGCACAACGGCAGGTGCCGAGACTCACCGCCCACAAAGATCACACGGCTCACGCGCCGCGCCGCGAACAACTGCTCGTGATACCGCAGCGAGAGCGCGATCTCGTCGGTCATCGCCCGCAGCGCGTCGGTCATGTCCACCGCCGGCGTCGCGCTCGACGCCAACCGCTGGGCCGCGCTCGCCGCTGCCTCGGGGCCAGCAGACGCGACCGGTGGTGCCATCGTCGCCGTCGCGCCCGACGCGGTCTCTGCAACTTTTGCCGCCGCCTCGACCTTCGCGCTCATCGCGCCCGCTGCGCCGAGAGTCACTGCGGGCGTCACCTGCCGCGTGAGCGTCGTCAGCCCCTGGCGCAGGGCCCTGGCCTCGGGCAGTGAGCAGCGGCTCTGCTGCGCAACGCACTGATCCAAGAACCGCCCGCCCATCGGGATCGCCTTGGCGAACGCCAGCTTCGTGCCGTGCCCTACCACGATCTTCGTCGAGCCCGCGCCGATGTCCAGGTACAGGCTCGTGAGGTCCTCGTCGCTGGTCCGCCGGTTCACAGGGCGGAACGCCGAGAGCAGCGCCTGAAACTCGCTGGTCATCCCCATCGGTTCGAGCTTCGCGGCCCGCAGCGCCTCCATCAGCCGCTGCACCAGCGTCCCCGCCGTCGCCAGCGCCAGGACCTCAACCCGCCCCGGCGGGCACGCAGCGCCTTCTACAACCACCGTCCGGCAGCTCAGCATCGCCTCGTCACAGCCAAGCTGCGTCGCCACCGCCGTCGCTGTCGCACGCTCAACCTCGCGCCGATCCCCCGCTGCAACCTGCATGTGCTTGCAGAACATCTGCGAGGCGGGGATCGCCACCATCGCGCGCCTGGCCCGCAAGCCCGAGCTCTTGATCAGCCCCGGCAGCTCGTCGCACTGATGCTCAAATCGTTTGACCGCATCGCCCGCCAGCTCCGCCGGCACATGCTGGCAGGCCGCCCCGATCAGTTGCGCCGGCTCGCCCGTGCTTACCTGCAGCAGCTTGAGGCTCTGGGCACCAAAGTCGATCGAAAGCACACCGCCGCCCGCGAAGGGGTTCAGTCCGGCCAGCTTGTCAAGCCGCAAGCCCAAGGGTGCCTCCCCGCGCCGTAGGTGCTATCGACAGGCCACAGGCCTATCGCCCCGGCGCAGACCCCTGCGTCATCGACCGCTCAACCCCCGGGCTAAAGCCCGCCGCCCCCCGATCCGATTCAGCAGTGCGCTGCGCTGCCCGATAACACGGGGCAGAACGCAAAGGCAGCCCTCAGCAAGCCGCCGCCGCCGCCAGCGCCGGCCTCGCCACCGCGCCCAGCACCGCCAGCGCGCCCGAGAGCGCCCATACCTGGCCATCGCGGTCCCCGCAGGTGTTGCTCACCACCCGCACCTCGGCAAACCGTGCGCCGAACCGCTCGGCCACCAGCCCGACAGCGAAGCCCTCCATCGCCTCGTATCGCGCGCCAGTCCGCCTGACTATTTCTGCCGCCGCCGCGTCCGTGCCTGAGCAGCTTGAGACTGTCGCAATCACCGCGCCGCGGTCTATCCCCGATGAGCGCGTCAGGCCCGCCGCGTCCCCGACTTCTAACGCGCTAAACGCCTCGCCCAGGCCCATCACCAGCGGCGCCGTGCCGCCCACGGACACAGGCCCTAGGTTCATCTCCGTGAGGTCCTGCCAGCCCCCCGGCGTCACTACGCCCTCATCCGCCGCGACCGACCGTGACGCAATCACCACCCGCCCGATCAACGCGCGGTCCCTCTGCGACAGCACCCCACACACGCCCAAGTTGAGCACCGTCACCGGCCCGCCCACCTTTAAGCCCACCTTTGAACCCATCAGCGCGCCCAACGCGTGCGCCGTCGCGCCCGCCGCCGACGCCTTGCCGACCCCGCTGAGCACAAGCCACGCGCCGTCGAGCTCCGCGCGCCCGAGCAAATCCCGCAAGTCCAGCGGCGTCCAGCTCCGCTCCAGCCGTACCACAAATTCCAGCGCCGCACGCGGATCACATCCCAGCCCCGCCAGCAGCGCCAACGCCTCAGACCGGTGCGCGACCACCAACAGCCGCGGCCCGACGCCGCCATGTGCGCGCGGCTCATTCATTCGCTAGACCCCTGCACATCTGGTCGTTGCCCATGCGGCGCATGTTCCGCCGCCGCCTTCGTCACCAGCCCGTCGCTACTCAGCTCCGCGCTGCTGCGCCCGCTGGTCGTGACGCGATAGCCCTGCCGTGCCAGCTCAACGGCCAGCTCGCCGCGCATCTGCTCGATGACCTCCGCCAGCCGCTCCAGCCCCGCCTCGTGGCCCAGCTTTAGAAGCTCGTCAGCCTCGATCGGCACGCCAACCTTCGCCATGATCTTCCGGCCAAAGACACGCGGCAGCTTCCCGCGCGGCATCGTGTCATACGTCCCTTCCACCGCCATCGGCAAAACGCGGCACCGTGCCCGGCTCAGCACCAGCCACGCCCCGCGCCGAAACGGGTGCATCGCCCCGTCGGGCGTCCGCGAGCCCTCAGGAAAAATCAGCACCGCACGCCCCGCCCCGAGCAGTGAGACCGCCGTGCGGATCGCCTGCACGTCCGGCGCATCTTGACGTAGCGGCACCGCGTTGAGCAGGCCGATGATCGCGCCAAACCCCGGAACCTTCAACAGCCCGCTCCTGGCAATGAACGTCACGTGTCGCCGACGCACCGCCATCCCCAGGCTCACCGGGTCAAGGTGACTCTGGTGATTGGCGACAATCAGCAGCCCTCCGGCCGCCGGCACGCGCTCCATCCCCAAGGCCTCAAACCGCCACAGCGCGCCCCAGATGATCCGGAAGACCCGCCAGAACGCCTCGTAGAACAAGATCGCCCCCCGCGAGCGCCCCGGGTTGCGGCCGCACAGGCCAGTTGGCATATCAGCCGACGCCCCGCCTGACCCCCTGGAAGTAGCCTCAGGTGTCACGCTTGGCCGCCGCCTCCAGCACCACGCGCTGCATGTGCGCCAGCACGTCCGCCGGCTCGCGCCCGCGCGTATCAATTGGCACCGCGCCGTCGCCCATCTGCAGCGCGTTGTTGCGGTCTATCTCGTTGCGCTCCGCCAGCGCCCGTCGAAGCTGAGCGACGTCCACACTATGGCCCGCGTCCCGCATCTGTGCCGCGCGGCGCTGCACCTGGTCGTCAAGGTCAGCGATCAAATACAGCTTCGCCAGCGCCCCCGGAAAAACCACACGCCCCTGGTCACGCCCCTCGCTTACCAAGCGTGACCGACGCGCGCCAACCGCCCGCTGCCACGCCACCATGAGCCCCCGCAGCTCGGCGTGCTTGGCCACCACCGCAACCCGCTCGGCAACCTCAGGCCTGCGCAGCCGCTGGTCAAAGGCCTCATCAAGCGTCCACATCGGGCCGACCCGCTCCCACACATGCGCCGCGCGCTCGCGCTGCACCAGCGCGACCAGCGCCGCGGCATCGCCAAGGTCAACGCCGCGCTCAAGGCCCAGGGCCGTCGCGTCGCGGTACATCGCGCCAGTATCAAGGAACGCAGCGCCCAGCGACTGGGCCAGCAACACGCCCAGGCTGCTCTTGCCCGTCGCGGCCTCGCCGTCAATGGCCACCACCCAGGGCTCCCGCAGGCCCGCCGCGGCGTCCATCCTCGTGCTCCGGCGTGTGCTCATCCCGGCGCTGCTCATCGCGTGCACTCTATGGCCGATCAACCAGCCCACCTGCTACGTCCAACATCCAATCGCACCCCAACTCGCTCTCAGCATACACCGCCCGCCGCGCCCAGCGCAGAGGGCACCACGCACGGTGCCCAAGAAGCCCGGCACAACGTCACCACGGCTCTGGAAATGGGCGGGTACCCGGGCAGGGCCGCACGCCCGGCGGCACTTACCGATCTTCTTCCGTGTCGGGCAGGTCTTTCTCAAGGTCAGCCTCGATGCTGTCCAGCACGTCGTCGTTGACCCCGCTGCTGAACAGCCGCTCCAGCAGGCCCTTGACGTGCAAGATCCCGGGCACCGGGTCGCCCGCGCCCTTGTAATCTATCGCGATGGGCCCCTCGAACCCCACCGCCACCAGCACGCTGACCATCGAGGCCAGGTCGTACGAAGCGTGCACCAGCTCTTCAGGCCGCACGCCCTCGGGCACCGCTTCGGCCGCACCGCTCGCGATGGTGATGCCCGCCTTGGCTTTGCCCTTGGGCTTGCCCTTGGCAGCGCTGCCCGCAGTCGGGCTACTCACAGCCGGGCTACTCACAGCCGGGCCATTCACAGCCGGGGCAACCGCGGCCTTGGCAACGCCGCGCCCAGCCCTGCCCCCCGCACCCGCGAGCTGAAAGCTCTCCGCACTCGCCAGCACCATGCTCGCGTACGGCACCAGGCGACGCAGGTACGCGATCGGATCACTCGCCTTCGCCGCCGTCGCAAAGTCCGGCAGCGTCCCGATCCGAAACCCGCCAATCCGCTTGAGCAGCTCGCCGACCTTGTCCGCCGTCGCTGTCAGGCCCGTGCTCGGGGCGATCGAGAGGTTCAGGTCCAGCCGCTCGCTGCGCCGCGCAACGCCCTTGAGCCGCTCGCTGACCATCTCCATCGCGTCCTCGGTGTCGGGCGCCTTTACGGGCACTGAAAACGCGCTGCACCCCATCCAGTGCGCCGCTTGTGCCACCCGCATGCAACGCTCCACCGCCAGCTCGGCCCGCGCATCGTTGTCGTCCGCCAGCGGCTGCCCAGCCACCTCGCCCAGTACCAGCACCGGGCACCCGGCCTTGTCGGCGCACTCAAGAATGTGCATCAGCCGCGCTCGGTCAGCGCCCGCCAGCAGGTCCGTCGTCAGGTACAGGCCCGTCAGCCCAAGCTCATCACGCACAAACCGCGGCACGTCTGTCAACGCCAAACCCGGCCCGCCACGCGTCGTGGCAAGCTTTGATCTCAGCGCCATCACCGATAGTGCCAAAGGCATGAGGCTTCAAAGTAGCAACCCCAACCAACCTACGCCACTCGACCGGGTCGCGTAACGCCATAATCACGTGGAGTGCCCGGCACGCCGCCCAGACAAGCGAGCGACCCACCCCAACACCCACCCCAACATCCCCGCGCCTGGGGGTTCACTTGCTCGCCGGCGGGAACAAGAACTCCAAGGCCCCGCCAAACCGGCCCGCCCACGCCTCTTCGTTGTGCGGCGTCGCGCCAACCACCAACTTCATCGCGGTCTTGCCCTCCAGCAGCTTGGCGATCTCACGCATTGACGTCTCGTACCGCTTGTTCAACGGATCAGCAGGGTTCGCCGGTGCGCCCTCAAGCGTCCCCATCCCAAAGAACACGCGCTTGGGCATCGTCCCGCGACTGCGCTCAAAGAACTCACGCGTCGGATTGTCCTCACCCAGCGGCGCCATGCTCTCGAGCAGCACGCTACCAAATTTATCGGGCCGCTTCATCGCCGCGTGCAGGCTGATGATCGCGCCCATGCTCGCGCCGCCGATCGCCGTGCTCTCCGGGCCCGTCTTGACACGGAACTGACGCTCAACCCGCGGCATCACCTCGCTGGTGATGAAGTCCACGTACCGGTCGCCCTGCGGCGTGACGTTCTCAAGCCGCTTGGCCGCGAACGGCGCGTACTCGGTGTACCGCGCCTGCCCGCCCATGTGCGGAATGCCCACAATGATCATCGGCGCGACCTTGCCCGACGTGACCAGCGCCGCCGCCGTCTCGTCAACCTGCCACTCTGCCGGCACCGCCGAGTGCTTCTGGAACAGGTTCTGCCCGTCGTGCATGTACAGCACCGGGTAGCTCACGCCCGCGTTCTCGGCCTTGTCGTAGCCCGGGGGCAGCCAGACCAGCACGTCGCGCTTGAACGGCGACACCGGCCCGCCCGACACCTCCAGCCGAACCACACCCTTCGCCTCGATTATGTAGTACGGGTTCAGATCAGGACGCGCCGCGGTGTTCGGACGCTGATCACCCCACCGCACCACCTTGAACTCAAAGATCGGCTGCGTCTTACCGTCGCCGTACTGCGCCAGCGGCACCTCGGGCAGGCCGCGGTTGTCAAGCGGCTGAAGCTGCTCGGTCAGCTCCTCGTAGTCCCAGCTCCCGCGCGTAAACTTAAACGCGATCGCCGCGTCGGTCTTCCCAGGCTTCATGATGATCTGCCAACGAAGGTCGCTCCGGCTGGTCATCCGGAACCGCTCGTCGCCCGGGTTCCAACCGTTGTAGCTGCTCGCCAGGTAGACCGGCGAGTCCGCAGTCGCCAGCTTCGGCCCGTCCTCGACCACCATGATGTAACCCTGCGGCAAGAACTCGGGCCGCAGCATCCCAGGGGCCTGACCCTTGGCCCGCTCCAGCCAATCGGCCTGCACGCCACCGGCTTGACCAGCGGGCTTTACCCCAGCCTGACCCCCAGCCTGACCCCCAGCCTGACCCCCAGCCTGACCCGTTGGCTGGCCAGGCACTTGGCCTACGGGCTTCTCGGCCGCCGCCGGCTGGCCCTTGCCTAGTGCGTTCTTCACCGCCTCGCCCACCTCGTCGGTTGTCGGCGCGTCGCCGCGCGCGACCTTGGCTTGACGGGCATCGCCCGCTGAGGCCGCCTTGACCGCCGTCGACGCGTTAAGCCGGCGCGCCGGGTCCTTCGGGATGGCGAACCACAGGCCCGCGACGATCGCGACCGGTGCGCACAAGAACAACGTTAGTACCAGCTTGTTCATTCGGGGCCCTCTGTGAAGGGCTCAGTATACACCAAATCCAAGCACGCAACCTCACGTCCTTCACCGCGACAAGCCCGCCACCACCACAGGCCCGCCACCGCATTGGAAAGACGGATCAAGCGGTCGCCGTCTTCCTCACCGCCGCAGTGAACAGGTTTTCAGAGGGCTTCCCTTTCTTGACAGGAAGCGCGTGAGCGCAAGCCTTCGCGTGGCCCGTAGACCTAGCTCCCAGCGACCGCGGGCGTTCACCTAGTGCGCTCGAGTAAATGCCTTCAACCCAATAGCTGTGCTGCATAAGTGATGCACCGCACGCCGACGCTTGCGGTTCGTCCTCCCCTAGCGCTGGCCGTGACCAAGCCGCCCGCCTTGACAGCCGAGTGAAACTCCTACGGGCAGCATCCTCGCCGTCTCCGTACCGCCGTGAGCCTGGTCATCTACCCCAGAGAAAATCTCGGCACCGTGCAGGTGCAGCGGCCCTTTCGGGAGCTGGGCGATCCCGTGGCCTCTTGGAATGTTGACATTACTGGTCTAGGCCCGCATTCGATCGTCTACAGCTTTGGCATCGGCGAAAATATCAGCTTCGACCGCCTCCTGACCGCATAAACCGCCGTGCCCATCCACGCCTTTGACCCCACTCCTAAAGCCTCGCCTGGCTCAAGGGTCAGCAGCTCCCGTCCGGCTTCCACGTTCATCCCTTCGGCCTCGGTGCGGATGACGGAGTGTTGAAGGTCTTCAAGCCCGCCAACTTTCAGCACCTCTCCGCCTCGGCCATGCCACACAAGCTCAGCGGGCCGGAAACCTTTGACATGCCCGTCAAAGCCCTGACCACCATCATGCGCGAGCTCGGGCACACCCACATCGACTTGCTCAAAATGAATATCGAAGGCGCTGAGCACGGCATCAATGACGCCCTCGCCGCCACTGACCTGCCCATCGGTCAACTACTCATCGAGTTCCATCACCGCTTTGAGTCTGTCGGCCCACAGGCGACCATCGACGCCCTCGCCAGGCTCAACCGCGCGGGCTTCAAGGTCTTCGCCATCAGCAGCAACTCCGAAGAGTTCTCGCTAGTCAAAGCCCGAGGGCCTCTCTTGCCAGCAGCGCATAGGCCCACCCTGCCTCACCGCGCCTTGTCGAAGTTCGCCGCCACCGCGCCCCAGCTCACCACGTTCCACCAGGCGCTCACGTAGTCGCTACGCCGGTTCTGATACTTCAAGTAGTATCCGTGCTCCCACACGTCCAGGCCCAGGATTGGCGTCCCCTCGCAGCCGGCGATCGCCTTGCCCATCAGCGGATTGTCCTGGTTCGGCGTGCTCGCCACTACCAGCTTCTTCTCGCCCCCGTGCCAGATCAACCAAGCCCACCCAGAGCCAAACCGCGAGAGTGCCGCCGCACCAAACGCGTCCTTGAAATGCGCAAACGTGCTGAAGCTGTCCTTTATTGCGTCCGCCAGCGCACCGGTCGGCTCGCCGCCGCCCCCGTGCCCCGGCGTCGCCATCGTCAGCCAGAACATCGAGTGGTTCACGTGCCCGCCCGCGTTGTTCCGCACCGGCCCACGCTTGTCCTCGGGCACTTCAGCCAACTGCTTGATGACCGCCTCGGGGCTTAACTCCGCCCACTTGCTCCCCTCCAGCGCCTTGTTGGCGTTCGTCACATACGCACCATGGTGCTTCTGACTGTGAATCTCCATCGTCGTCGCATCAATCGACGGCTCAAGAGCGCTCAACGCGTACGGCAAGGCTGGCAAGGTGAACGGCATTATCAAAGCTCCTTCGTCGGTCGGCTACTCGCGCCCACGGCCACCCCAGCGGCTTGGCATCGCGCGACAGCACCGACGGCGACGACCTGTTATAGGAGCCCGCCGCGACGCCCAACACCCACCCCAGGCCATCCGCCCGGGACTCAATCAGTTTTCCGCGGTCCGTCCATCACCCAAGCCAAAGGCCACCGGCCCTCGACCTCAATCGCTCTGAACGATATGGACGACCCTCCAAAGCACCAAACTGTCGATACACAAGCCCGCCGCCCGAGCTGCTCCGCCGCCCAACGCTGGCGCGAAGGTAAAGACGTGGGTCGATTGCCCTAACCTGGGCTACTTCAATGAATTCAGTATCAGTCCCCGCACCCTGAAGTGTCAAGACCGCGTAAAGACAGGTGTTCTGCGAGTTTGGGGTGAGCCAGCAACCTCGGCCTGATCCGAGCCCCCGGCTCAAACCGCAGATCGCCAGTTTCCGCCAGCCGTCCGACCCGGCGGTTAGTTCCGCCCGGGCCCTCGCGTTGCCGCCCGGCGCGGGATTATCCGTCCAAAACCAGCATTCCTCGGCAGATCGGCGGCAAAGCGTCTCAAGAAGGCCCGACCGGACCGCGCAAAGGCGGACGCAGGGCCCGCCAGTTTAAGTGTAAGGTTACCACCTCATCCACGACGATTCCACAGACTTTCAGGTGGCGTAAGTGCGAATCTGGTGCAAAGTTGACAGTCCGACCCTGAGTCACGACTATGCCGCCCGGCGCCTCGGTGTGTAGTGCCGAATGTGAAAACTTTGTTTGGAGTTTCGCACACCGCAGACTCAACCGCCGTAATGCCTTGGTTCCCTGCCTCGGATCGTTTTCCGCCTCTGTCCGAGGCCGCGGCTCGTTGCCCCGGCCCGCCAGTCTCAAACGCCCGACAACTCCCCCGCTTAGACAGCCACGATCGTGCCTGCCTGAACGATTTGACCGATTCGCCCCGATGCTGGGCCAGCCCTTGGCCCTATCGGGTGCGCGTCTCGAACTGCGAGTGAACCAGCTCGAAGCGTCAAGTCGGCCCATGCATGCCTTGTCCGCCTTTGTGAACCTTGTCCGTCGCAGCGAACGCGCCGGGAAGGGAGATTGCCAAATATGTCCCCGAGCCTGATGATGACCCCGTCTACTCCCAGCCCGCTTGAGCAGCAGCGCCGCCGCAACCGGGTCGACCTGAGCGAGTCGCTCCTGGCCGATCCGGCCGTGGGCTCTGGCATTGAAGCTTCGCCATCGAAACTAACCGCCAGCGCGGTCAAGGCCGCCAAAGCCGGTGATGGCGCTGAGAAGCCCGCCAAGGCCGCGCGTGGCAAGTCGCCCTCGGGCGGCCTGAGCACGCACCAGGAAGAGCTTCTGGCCAGCGTGATGGCCCAGGAGCAGGACTTCATCGACAGTCCGGCCTTCTACGAGGACGACGCCGAGAAGAAGATCTACGACGAAGCGCCGGAGATCCCCAAGCCCGACACCAGCTGGTATCACCCGGTCATGGACGACCTCTCTGGTCGCACCCGCACCATCAAGACGGCTCAGCAGGTCATCCTGACTGGCGCGCAAGAGAAGGTGCTCTTCCACCAGTTCAACTACTCGCGCTACCGCATCTGGAAGATTCAGCAGGAGGTCTGGGCGACCCCTAGCCGCAAGCCCACGCTGGCCCAGGCCAAGGACGTGCTGCGCTGGTACCACAAGGGTGATCTCATCCGCGAGCAGATCGCCAACACCAATCTTGCGCTGGTTCTGGCGATGGCCAAGCGGACGCGCATGAGCGAGGTTGACTTTGCCGACCTCGTTAGCGAGGGCAACATGGCCCTGCTCCGCGCGGTCGACAAGTTCGACGCCGGCCGCGGCTACAAGTTCAGCACCTACGCATGCCGGGCGATCCTCAAGGCCTTCAGCCGCCAGGGCATGAAGCTGAGCAAGTACCGCCAGCGCTTCCCGACAGACTTTGACCCCAAGCTCGAGAAGAGCAACTTCCTTGAAACCAAGCGGGCGACGTTTGAGAAGGACGCCGCCGAGGAAGTCAAGCGGATCGTGATGGAGAACCGCGCTGACCTGACGGACGTCGAGCGGACGGTGATCGAGCACCGCTTCGGGCTCGAACACGGGCAGGACCAGGACAAGCCGATGACCCTCGAGCAGGTCGGTCAGATCATCGGAGTGACCAAAGAGCGCGTGCGGCAGATCCAGAACAAGGCGATGGAGAAGATCCGCGTCGAGCTCGAGGCCAACTTCCTGGGTAACAAGCTTCTCAAGGAGGCCGCCGAGGCCGCCGCCGTGGCCAACCCCGACGCCAAGGCCCCGACCCTCGAAGAGCTGCTCAAGCTCACAGGCCAGTAAGCCTCACCGCTGACCAGTCCGTTCACATGACCGTTAAGCCCCGGCCCGTGCCGGGGTTTTTTCATGGTGCCGCCCGTCGGCGGGTTTAACCTCGCGTCTTTACTTTTGGTGGGCGGGTTCTCGAACCCAACTGCTGGCGTCGCGCGGGGCAGAGTTTCATCTTCGCTGCACAGCCCAGTGTTTCGCGGGCAGGGTTGCTCGAAGCAAGTGCCACTCGGCACTCGCCACTCGCCACTCGCCGCGCATCGCGCATCTCACCACCGGCGATCGCGCGCCACGCAGATCAGCATGCTCAGAAATGAGGGTTCACGTAAAAAAACCCAGCGCCCAGCACAATGCCGGGCACCGGGTCTCGTGGGGGTCTATGCCGAGCCACTCCGATGCACTCTACGTATGTGGGCGTCAGTACGCTGACCACGTTAGAACTATACCACCAAACTACACCACGATTCAAGTCCAGTTTGCTGTTCTCACAGAGAATCCGATCATTGAGTCAAATGACTCAGTGAGTCCACGGTTCTGTGCCTTACATCTCAGACCAAGGCACTCTAAAATGACTAGATCTGGTACCTTTTTTCACGGTGTCTGATTGGTCTTTGTCGCCTTCACCCCGAGATTGTCCATGACCTTCTGCAGGTCGCTCCACACTGCCTTGCGGTTCTCCGGCGTGTAGCTCCGTAGCAGGTATGCAGGGTGGTACGTCGGCATCACCGGCACGCGCAGCGGTGCGGCGCTCGGAGCGTTCGGCGCAAAGAACGTCGGCTGGTACTCAAAGGTCTTCCATATCCCGCGCAGGCGACCCATCGTCTCGTCACTGTCGAGCAGCGTTTGGCTCGCGGGCAGCCCGAGAGTAACCAACGCCTGCGGGCGGACCGCCGCGATCTGCTCGAATAGGTAGCGTTTGCTGGCCTCGCGCTCATCGATCGTCGGCGTGGCGTTGTTGGGTGGGCGCACCTTCAGCACGTTGGCGATGTAGACCTCGCCGCGCGAGAGGCCCATCGCGATGAGCATCTTCTCAAGCAGTTGACCGGCGCGCCCGACAAACGGGCGGCCAGTTCGGTCTTCCTCGGCTCCGGGCGCCTCGCCGATGAGCATGAGCCGCGCCGCCGGATCACCCTCACCAAAGACCAGGTTGGTAAAGCTATAACCAAACGCGGCGTGGGGCGCGTCGGCCAAGTATCGAGCCTTGACGGTTTGCAACGCTTCGTGCCGCGCCGCGCGGGTTGGGTCGCTCGACCAGTCGTGCGAAAGACTGGCGGTGCCCTGCTGCGGGCCATGCGGATCACGTGCGACGCTGCCGGCGGCGCTGGCGCTGGTACTGACGCTGGTACTGACGCTGGTACTGGCGCTGGTACTGGCGCTGGAGGTGCCGCTGGCGCTGGAGGTGTTACTGGCGCTAGTACTGACGCTGGAGGTAACGCTGGCGTGGCCAGCATCGCGCCGGACCGGGAGCGTGTCAACGCCAAGCAGTGCGCCGGTCACGGCCTGCTGAGCCGCAAACCGCGCGGCGACGCGGACGTCGACATTCTCGACTTCGCCGCCGTCGGTGGGCAGTGGGCGCTCTGAAGACTGTTCGCGTGCTGCGGCCATGAATCACGTTACGCCTAGCGGGCGACCAACGGCAAGCGCACAGCCAACCGATGAACGCGGCGAGCTGTCGTCGGAACGCCGCGACGGAAGCGCCGCTCGGCGCGACGCGTGAACGTTCAGGGCTTCGATGTGGCGGGCGCGGTCTCGGGCGCAGTCTCGGGAGCAGTCTCGGGCGCGGTCTCGGGCGCAGTCTCGGGCGCAGTCTCGGGCGCGGTCTCGGGAGCAGTCTCGGGAGCAGTCTCGGGCGCAGTCTCGGGCGCAGTCGCAGGCGGCTCGCTGATGGCGGGCATCGAACCTGCGGGCGTTCGGACCTCCGCATCCGGGCTCGTCGGCAGCGCGGGCACCGGGGCCCCCTGCACGATGCGCCCACCAGATGCCCCGGTCTGGGCCGAGTCGTTGGTCACGCGTGACTCGACCAGCGGCGCAAGGAACGCTCCGGCAAACCCGCCGACCAATCCGCCGACAAGCAACCCGAAGATGAACTTGCCCAAGCCACCCTGCCCGACGGGCGGGGTGCTGGGGACGGCGGAGTCGTTCGTGCTTGCGGTGGACATGGAAGTGGGGGTGCTCATACTTGGCTCTTGAGGCGGCGGGCAAAGCCGCCTAGGAGGACAGGCGGTAAGGCTCGACACCCCCCGGCGATCACGCGGCGCGCGGAGCAAGGGGTGAGAGAGTTTAGCAAAGGTGCACCCCCACGCGCGCGGCCTACGCGCCCTTCACGCGGTCTTGACGATCTGTTCGGTATCGCGCCGATCGGTGGCCGGGGTGGCCCTGCCGACAACTGTTCGAATCTGCTCCAGTTGATCAATGAATTCGGCGACCCGCTTTGGATGCTCACCTGTGTAGGTGCTCAAGGCTCGCTGTCAGACTGGTGGCATGGTGTAAGGGTTAAGGTAAGGGTCAAGACTGCGTGCTCCCGGGTTGGGCGGGTAAAAAATCTGTCAAATTTTCCTTGCTGTTTGGTCGATTATCGGCTATCTTCTTCCGAACAAAGGTGTTGGTAAAAACACTACGTGATTAGGTTCCAGGCAGGCATACTTCACCGCGGACGAAAGCCAAGCGAACATGGCTACCTGAAACGTGTGCGTCGGTTCGCCTGCAAAGGCGTAAGTTGAACGGGGTACGAACGGTAAACGCGGGGCGAACTCAAGGTTGGTATGTCGGGTTGGTCTTTGAGGTGAGTGCTTCGGGCTTGATCCAATGACGTCACGGCACAATTCCAACTTGGATCGGCCAGCCTCGACTCCCTCGCAGGGCGGCCGTGATGCAGACGACGTCGTCGAGCCGGTCGGGGGCCCGGTCATCAGTCCAACGGCGGGCATGGCTGATAGCTCTGTGGAAACTCTGGCGGTTCGGCTCGCGCGGCAGATCGCCGCCGGCCTGGCTGGTCGGTTCGGCCTGGCTGGTCGGTTCGGCTTAGCTGGTCGGTTCGGCCTGGCTGGTCGGTTCGGCTTGGCTAGTCGGTTCGGCCTGCTGGGCGCGCGCGGGGCGGGCTCGACGTCGAACTTAGCCAAGGCTGATCCGCTCCTGAAAGGTCGGGGCGCTCTGCGGAGTGGGGCCCTGCGGACTAACGCGCTCAACGTCAGCCCACTGGCGGACCGCGCCGCACGTGGCGGCGGCAAGCTCGGCGGTCGGCAGCGGCCCTTGCTGCAGCTGGGCCCTGGCGGTGCGTTTGCCGACGCTTATGTCGGCTGTGAAGATGGAACGCTCGCGAGCGTGCCGGTGCATGAACTGCCCGTGCACACGCGGGGCATTGGCGGTGGGTCGGGTGGGGCCGGACGATCAGATGATGGTGCGACGCTGGGCGAGCGTGGCGAGTGTGGCGCAAATGATGACGAGGCTGACGGCCCCTTTGGTGTGCCGTGGGCGCTGCGTGCTGGTGCGGGCGGCGATGTTGGGTGGAATGGAGCAGGCCGTTCGTGGTCGGTGGCGAGTAGCGACGTACACCACTGGGGCAAGCTGACGAGGATCGGTTGGACGTTGGTGGCTGAGGACCGGTGGCAGCGGCAGCAGTGGGTGGCGGAGTCGGTGCGTGTGATGGGCGAGGCCGCGGGCACGGCGGCCGGTCGGGGCCTGCGGCTGGTGGGGTCTTTGGTCAAGACCTCGGGCACGGAACGCGCGAGCACACAACACGCGAGCACAGAACGGGCGAACGCAGAACAGCCGGCATTGGGCGCGTCGGGAAGTTTGACCGAGGGCGGTGGTTCGGCGAGTGCTAGCACGCGCGCGGCAGCGGTGGGCTTGTTGGCCGCTGGGTTCGGGTCGAGTGGGTTGCCCGGGACTGACGCTGGGTTGCGGGTTGGTTCCGGCGTGATGGTGGGTGCGATAGTGGGCGCGGCGGTGGGCGATTTGGCGGGCGATTTGCCTCGTCAGGCGTCTGGTGAACTGTCGGGCAGCTCGTCTGGCGGTTCGTCTGGCAGCTCGTCTGGCGTTTCGTCTGGCGTTTCGGCGGGGGTGGCGGATACAGGATCAATCGGCGTGAGATCGGCGAGCCGGTCACGCCGTCGGGCACGGACATCGGCGGCGGATGCCGCGGGATCGAAGGCACACTCGGACGCTCGGCTACGAGCAAAGGACGGACAGCATGAACTTGACCCCCAAGCAGCTTCGGATTCTCTCTTTGATTCGGGACTGGCGGATCCGTCACGGGTTTTCGCCGACGATGCAGGAGCTGGCCGACGAGATCGGCGTGAGCAAGGTGACGGTGTTCGAGCACGTCGAGGCGTTGATCAAGAAGGGCGCGTTGGTGCGCGAGGCGAACAAGGCTCGCTCTTTGTCGATTGCCCCGGGTATCGCTGTGCCTGACGAGAGTCGGCCGATGCGTGTGCCGCTGGTGGGCAAGATCGCGGCCGGATATCCCATCGAGCGCGTGGCGGACGAGGAGGAGCTCGACTTGGTCGGGATACTGGGCCCGCGCCCGGGTCGGAGCAACCCGATGTTCGCGCTGAAGGTCGAGGGCGAGAGCATGAAGGACGAGGGCATCCTCGACGGCGACTACGTGCTGATTGAGCGCACCGAGGTGGCGACCAACGGCGACCGCGTGGTGGCGCTGCTGCCCGACGGGCAGACGACGCTCAAGACGTTCTTCAAGGAGCACGACCACATCCGGCTGCAGCCGGCGAACCCGAGCTTCTCGCCGATCATCGTGCGTGAGTGCAAGATCCAGGGGATCGTGCGCGGCGTGGTCCGTCGATATTGATGTAGCGGGCGGGCGGGGGCGATTGCGGCCCACACAAAGCGGCGGCAGTGGCGGCAGTGTCGGCAATGGTGAGGTGCAGCGGTGCAGCGGTGCGGCGGTGTGCTGGTCATGGTGCGGCAGTACTGAGTGCCAGCCGTGGGCGGAGCGCGCTCCTGGCGGGCGTTTGTGGGTGTTGTGGGCCACGGTGGGTCGGGGTGGGTGTGGCAGTGCGGGCGCCCCGGGACTTTCGCGCGGCGGTTGGCGCGCGGGTGTAACGCGCTCGAGTGGCGCGCGGGAGTGGCGCGTTGGTATGGCGCGTTGGTATGGCGCGTTGGTATGGCGCGTTGGTGTGGCGCGTTGGTGTGGCGTGTTGGTGAGGGGCGCGGTTGTGGGGCGTTCGCGTGGCGAGCGGTTGTGGCGTGTTGGTGTGGCGTGGCGGAGGGCACGGGAGTTTGACCCGCGCGACGGTTGGAGCCGGGGGGTCTAGCTCAGAGTCTTTACATGGGTGAGTGGGGTGAGGAATCGCCGTGTCGCGAGGTTATTTTGGTGTAGACTGTTTGCGGGGGGTAGATGGCCGGAGGGCCCTCTCGTGGGTGATCAAACTGGTGTTGCTGTGGGTGGGGCAAGGGTGCGGCTTGGCAGGTTCCTGCTTGGCGGGAGGTTGTCGTCTAGCGCGAGTCTGTCGCTGGGCGCGAGTCTGTGGCGAGGCGCGACCCTGCTGCTCGGCGCGGGGCTGTTGCTAAGCGCGGTTGGTGTCTCCGCGGCGCTGGCGCAGCCGGGGGCGCCGGTGCCGATCCCGCTGGGTGGCGGCGTGCTTGGGGGCGCGGCGATTTACGTGCCGAACATCCCGCTGAGCGCGACGGCGCAGGCCAACCTTGCGGCGCAGGCCATTGCGAACGCCGGTCTCGGCGGCGGCGATGGCGGGGGTTGGCAGAGCCAGATCTTTACGCGCACGGCACGGAGTTCATCACCATTAACCAGCCGCAGGCCCCCGCGTGGAGCTGGCTGGGGCCGGGGCAGTTCGGGCCGAACCGTGCCAACAACGGGCGCGGGGCGGTGGGTGCCAGCTTTGCGATCAGCCGGTTCGAGGCCGATGGGGGTTTGATCGCGCAGTTCTTCAACGCGGTGAGCACCGTGCGTGCGCGGGGCGGCACCGTACCTTTTTGCCAGTGTCAATGGCTTGTCCTGGCAGAATGTCTTTGGTCAGGCCGGCGGCTTCAACTGGCGGTCGGCCGCGATCTTCACCAACTGGCTGAACTACGGCCGTGCGGTCACGCGCGAGGCGTTCTTGAGCGGTGGTTATGACGTGAGCACGTTCGGTTCATCGGGGGGCGTGTTTACCGACCAGCTTTCGGCTTCGGCTGGCGCACGATTCCGATTGCCGACGATGGACGAGTGGATGATGGCGGGGTTTTACGATGCGGGCTCAGCACCGACGCCGCCGCAGGCAGGCCAACCCGCCGAGCCGGGGCCGGGCCTGTGGTGGCACTGGAACACCAATGACGCCGTGCCGCAGCCGGGCGTGACGACGATCACTGGCACGAGCCAGCGCGGGCTGGGGTTGTACCCAAACGCGCAGTCGCCATGGGGGCTCATGGACATGAGCGGTGGGCGGAGTGAGTGGTTGGAGGATGCTTCAATCAGAGGTAATTTTGGACATCGCTTGATTGCAGGATCTGGGCCCTCAACAAACGACCTCTACTCGGATTCAGTTACAAGGTACGCATCGACGGGCGAGTTACCCTGGATCGGTGGTGCTTGGCTCGGTATTCGCGTGGTTATAGTCGTTCCATCGCCGAGTGTTTTTGGCGTGATGTATCTTGGCTTGTTGACGTTCAACAAGCGTGTTCGCAGGGGTTCGTAGGGTTCGTATAGGAGGCTTGCACGTAGAATCTCGTTTCGGTGGTTGCCGCCAGCCTGTTGGCTGCTGCGGCGATCTCGGCCTTCAATGCGCAAACCATGATTGCCGAGCGTTGGAACGGCACGACGTGGATTCAACTGGGCACGACATGGACCAACACCACGAGTCGCACTGTCAATGTCGGATCCGTCGACTCTAACGATGTGTGTGTTCGTATTTATGGGCAGCAGAGCGCGGGCCAGCACAGTTGAGCCGATCACGATCGTGCACAGCTGTACGCCGGGCGGTAGACTTGTGCATGTAATGGTCGCCGCAACCCCGAACTCGCCGTCGTTCGCCGCCGAAACATCAGCGAGATCTTCCGCGTTTACTTCTGGCACCGGCACGCTCAAATCCCTGACCCTCGCCACGCCGGAACTCCGCGACCAGTCGCGTGTGGCCGTGCGTGTCAACCAGTCGATCGGATTCCTCGACGGCACAACGCCCTCGGGCGGGATCCATTCTGGCGAGGTCTTCATCGCCGATGCCGCCAACGCGATCTTTGGCAACCTGACGGCAAGGCGGAAGGACAGTCGGGTGGGATGAAGTCCTGCGCATACGGAGGGAAGTGGGGAAGATGAAGGGAATAAGTTAAGAACATGGCATGGCAGAATGGAATCCTGCCTCACACGAGTCAAAGATAAAGTAAGGCGGATTGGAACCCAGCCCCCCAAGACCGATGGTAAGAGATAAGAAGTAAAGAAAAGAGCAACGCCGACGGCACTAGGCGCGGCGGAGGATCGGGTCGGCGGCGGTGATGGCTTCGGCGGCGACGTCATGGGCGCGGTCCCAGTCGACGGCCGCGACGGCTAGGGCCATGAGGCGTGGATCGGGCTGGGCGGCGGCGTCGCCCGGCGTTGCCAAGACGGGGCGGCTGCGCCAAGGGCTGGTGGCGAGGGCCAGCTCGGTGCCGGAGGTCAAGATGGTTTCCATCAGTCGGGCGGGGAGTGCGGCGGCGGCCTGAGCGCGGGGGCTGGGTATGTTGCTGGCGGCGGCGCGTGAGAGAGGGCCGTTGGCGATGAGGGCGACGGTGCCGGGGATCATCAGGACGGGCGCGTTGTTGGGGGTGGCGGGGTCGAGCGAGAACGGGATGAAGTGTCGGTCGACTGGCCAGCCCTGGGCTTGGCCGGCGTAGACGTCGTCCTCATCGGTCAGGCCGAGGTCGCACTCACCTTGCGCGACAGCGCGGACGACGGCGGAGTTGCTGTCGACCATGCGCCAGCGGATGGAGTCAAGCCAAGCGGAGGTGGCGTCGCGGCCTTGCATGGCCCAGAGGGCGGCGAGGTGGCCCTTGGTGGTGCCGAAGGCGGGGTTGGCGATCGCGATGGGCTTCGGGTTGTCAGAGACTGGTTCCGCGGCGAGTTGGGCGAGTGTGCGCGGGGCGGCGGTTGCGACGGCGGTGTTGAAGACGAGCACGCGCGGTCGGAGGGCGATGGGGAACCAGCGGTTTTTGGTGTCGCGGAGGCCCGGCGGGAGGTTGCCGTAGACCAGGGTGACCTCGGGGCTGGTGAGCGGTTCGAGGAGCCCGGCGCGTGCGAGGGTGAGTGTGCCGAGGATCTCGGAGCTCCACCAGAGGTCGGCGGCCGGGGCGGCTCTTTCGGCGAGGACGCGCTGAACCAGGCCGGTGGTTTTGGTGGCTTCGGTGTCGGTGACGAGCAAGGCGCGGAGCGCGGCGCGCTGGGTGATGCTGGCGAGCAGCGGCGTGAGTACGCCGGCGTCAACGCTGGTGTAGAGCGTGACGGGTGGGCTTTCGTCGGTGCGTTGGCGGCAGGCGGTTAGCAGCGGGGCAAGAGCGGCGGCGGAGGTCGCGGCGAGCGCGGCGCGAAGGATGTCGCGGCGGTGATTGATGGTAAAAGTGGGGGCGTGGTCGCGGCGCATGAGCCAAGTGTACGGGGCGGTTGGCGGTTCTATGCTGAGTGGTGAGCCAGCGCGCGGTTGAGAATGGAGTTGTTGGCGGAGCGGGGAGCGCGGACGGTTGGCCGCCGCGTGCGGTGGTGAGTGTGAGCCCGGCGGCGGGGTCTTGGGCTGAGCTGCTGGTTGCGGGTGCCGGTGGGGGCGGTGGTGGGGGCGGTGGTGGCGGAGGTGTGGGTGTGGGTGTGCCGGCGTGGGCGGAGATGTCGGGGGCGTTTCGGCGCGAGCTTGGGCTGGCGGTCGTCGGGCCGGTGGTGATGTCTGGGCATCAGGCGCAGTTCTGGCACGCGGGGATTTTGTCGAAAGCGCTGGCGATGAGCGCGGTGCGGCGCGCGGGGCTGGGCGCGGGTGTGCGTGTGCCGGGCGGGCGCGTTTCTGGCGCGTGGGTGGTGGTGGATCAGGACGCGTCAGACTCGGTGACGCTGGGGTACCCGAGATCGGGCGCGGAAGATCGCGCGGGCGCGGAAGATAGCGCGAGCGGGAGCGCGATGCCGGTGAGCGCGGCGTGGTTGATGAGCTCGGGCGGACAGGACGCGGAGCTGCGGGCGGACTGCGCGATGGGCTCACTAGGAGCGTTTGCGCCGACCGACGTACCGAGTGATGCGGCGACGCCTGAGGTGCGGCGCGGGCTGTTGGCGGTGCGCGAGGTGCTGGGTCGGCACGCGGGCGCGGAGAGCGCCGCGGCGCAGGTGGCGGGCGCGAACGCGGAGCTGCTGGGAAGCTTGATCGAGCCGCTGGGGGGTGGAGGCGGCGGGTTGGATGGTCCGCTGGGGCGGCTGGTGTTCGCGTCGCGATTGTCTCAGACCGGGGCGATGCGCTGGCTGCTGGAGCGGATGGTTGCCGACCCGGTGGCGTGCGTGCGTGCGTACAACGAAGCGGTGGCGGAGGTTGGTCGGCATGACTTGGCGCCGCTGACGTGCGTGCCGGAGAAGGGGCGGGTTGAGCTTCCGCTGTGGCAGCTTTCGGGGGCGGGCAAGCCCGGGCCGCGGAAGCGGGTGTTTGCGCACACGCTGGGTAATGCGCCGGTGGCGAGCTTGTCGCCGCGGGCGATCATGATGACGGCGCTGCTGCGTTGGCTGGGGTGCGAGCTGTTCATTCACGGGACGGGCGGCGGCGCGAGCGCGGCGGAGGGCGGGTACGACCGCGCGGCGGAGCTATGGATGCGCTCTTGGCTTGGAGTGCGGATTGCCCCCAGCGTGGTGGCGACAGGGACGCTGCTGCTGCCGCTGGGGCACACGCCGGTGGCGAGCGAGCGCGATGTGCTGGCGGCGCAGCGCGCGGCGCACGGCGTGCGGCACGCGCCGGGGCTTCTTGGAGACTCAGCGGCGCAGGCGGCCAAGGACGCGCTGGTGGCGCAGATGCGGGCGACGAGCGACCGGGGCGAGCGCCGGGCGCTGTACCTGCGGATGCACGCGGGGCTTGAGACATACCGCCAAGGGCACACGGCTGAGCTGGCGGCGGCGCGCGAACGCGGCGCGAGCCTGACTTCGCAGGTCGCAGGTGAGCGCGTGCTGCACGTGCGGACGTGGCCTTGGGTGCTGCACTCACGGGCCCGGCTGCTGGGATTGAAACGCGCGATGGACGGAGCGTTTGGCCTGCTTGGTGGCGCGGCGGAGCATGGACGGTGAGCGCGAGCGCGGTGAGAGTGCTGTGGTCATCTGTGCTGCTGCTCGCGGTGATTGGCGCGGTGGGGCTGACGTGCGCGGCGGGGTGCGAACGGCGGGCCGCGCCGGTGGTGCCGTCTGGCCACGTCCGAGTGGTGGCGCTGGCACCGGCGTTTGCGCAGATGTTGCGAGCCAGCGGTGCGGGGCGGGCGCTGGTGGGGCGGCACGCGTACGACGCGTGGAGCGAGGCGTCACTGGCGGTGTGTGGGGATCAAGCTGGCGTGGACTATGAGCGGCTGGTGGCGCTGCTGCCAACCCACATTGTGGTGCAGCGCGACGCGACGCCGACGGCCCCGCGGCTGGTGAAGCTGGCGGCGGAGCGTGGGTGGGTGCTGATCGAGCTGCCCTTGCTGACGCTGGGCGATGTGGAGCGCGCGGGCGAGCGGATGGCGGCGCTGGCGCGTGAGGCGGGCGCGGTGCAGGTTGAGCGCGCGGGTGCGTTCGCGGCGCTCAAAGTGCCAGAGGGCGGGACGTTTAGCGGGACGGTGCTGCTGCTGCACGGGATTGATCCGCCGACGGCGCTGGGGCCTGGAAGCTATCACTACGAATTGCTGGTGCGGGTGGGCGGGGTGCCGGCGCTGAAGACGGGCGGACCTTATGTGACGCTGGACGCCGAGAGCGTGGCGCGGTTGAACCCAGGTGCGATTGTGCTGATTCAACCGACTCGCGTTGGTTTGGCTCGGGTGGGGCCGGCTCGGGTGGGGCCGGCTCTCGCTGGAGGAGAGAGCGCGCCAGCGCGCGGTCCAGAGCATCAGCAATCGACGCGGGCGGAAGCGATCAAGCGTCTGGGCGTGCTGGCCAAACTTGATCTTGAGGCGGTGCGTGCCGGGCGCGTGTGGCTGATTGATGACGAGATGGCGCTGGTGCCCGGGACAAACCTGGCGGCAACGGGCGGGGAATTGAGCGCGGTGTTGCAGCGGTGGCGCGAGGACCAGTAGGCGTGGTTACGAGCTGCCCTCGCGTGCGCGGGTGACACCTTCAGGAAACGGGTAGCTGGGGAAGACGCCGACGTGCCCGCTGCGCCAAGCGGCGGGGGGCGGGTAGACGTCGCCGCGGAACCCGGCGGAGTACATCGTGCGCAGGACGGCTTCGAAGCTGGGCTCCTGGGCCTGAGACGCGCTGGCGGGGGCCTTTTCAACCAGGCGGTTGGCGCGGGCGTTGAGGAAGCTGACGGTGGCGATCGGGAGTCGCTCGCCACGGCCCTCGGTCATTTTGGTGACGGTGGAGAACCCGCGGTGCAGGTCGTCAAGCGTAAACCACTCGCGGTTTTTGGGGCGGAGCAGAGCAAGGATCAGGACGCTGTCAAGGTCGTACTTGAGGACGAAGGGCTCTTTGTCGCGCGAGGCGAGCGAGCCGGAGGACTCTTGGAACATTTTGGCGTAGCTGGTAACGGTGGCGCTGGTCCACTGGCTGGTAGAGATGGTGTCAACGAGCTTGGAGATGATGCCGTGGGCGTTGTCGGCGTCGTTGATGCCGCAGACGATGGCGCGGTAGCGGCCGTCAACGACGTCACGGAAGAGGTCTTGGCCCCACATGACGCGGAGGCGCTGCTGGGCGGACATGAGGCTCGGGCGGTCGTGGACGTGGCCCTCGGCGGGCAGCAGCGTGACGCGGTCTGGCGCGAGCTCGGGCGAGACTAGCGAGTCGGCCTCGTCGTCATAGAGGCGGACATCGGAGAGGCCCTGACGCGGCGAGCGGTGCGGCTGGTGGCTGGGGTGCATGGGTGCTCCGGTTCGTGGGCGCTTGGGATGAACCGGAGCAGTGTATCGGCGGCGCGAGTGCGAGTGGAGGTGTCTTGGGCCACGCGGGGCTATTTGGGGTCGGGGGGTTGAGTGGCGGGCGCGCTTGGGGGCGTCGGCTCGAAGCCGCGCTGCTTCCAGAGTGCGGCCTCGTCGGCGCGGCCGGCGCGGGTGCAGTATTTGGCGAGCTTGTCGGCCCACTCGCGTGCCTCGCTGTCGTTCTCACCGCGGGCCTGGACCATGCCGTGGTAGACGCGGGTGGTGATCGTGATAGCTTCGTCGAGCTGGTTGAGTCCTGCGAGGGCCTGTGCGACGTTGCCGAGCATGGCGATGGTTTGCCAGTGATCGGGCCCGAGGGTGATGGTGCAGGCTTCGTAGGCGGAGCGGGCTTCTTCCAAGGCCTCTTGATGGCGGCCGGTCTCGGTGAGGCAGACCGCCAGGCTGGAGCGGAAGACCAGGGTGTTGCGGGCGGCGGGGCCCTGCTTGGCGGAGGCAATGGCGATTGCGCGGCGGAAGACGTCCACCGCGCGGACGTTCATGGGGCGTGGGTCGCCGTCATCGGGTTGCTGGGTGTTGGCCCATTGCATGGCGTTACCGAGCATGTTGAGTGTGGCGGCGAGGTTTGGGTGCTCTGGGCCGAGGGCACGCTCTTGGGCGTTAGCGACGCGGAGCAGGATCACGACAGCCTCGTCGGTGCGGTTGAGATGTGTGAGGCAGGTGGCCATGTTGGCGGTGGTGATGAGTGTGCTGGGGTGTTCGGGGCCATAGGCCTTGACGGCGCCCTCCGAGGAACGCTTGAACCACTCGAGTGCCTCTTTGTACTTGCCGCGATTGCGCAGGACGCTGGCATAGTTGTTGATGGCGGTGACGGTAGCGCGGTGCTGGTCACCAAGGGTTTGGCGGTAGCCTTCGAGCACGGCACGTTGGGCGGTCTCGGCCTCTTCGAGGCGGCCTTGGAGCTGATAGCTGGTGGCGAGCGCACCGGCGGCGTCGAGGGTGTCCTCGTGGGTCGGGCCCAAGCGGCGGGTGCGGACGGCGAATGCGCGGCGCGCGTAGGGCTCGGCCTGATCGCCCTTACCCATGGCGCCGTTGAGGAACTTGGCGTGGATCAGCTCAGTGTCGGCGATGGTCATCTCGCGACCGGTTTTGTTGGCGGCGTTGATCGCGAGCTCGCCTTGCTTACGGGCCTCGGGGAACTGGCCGAGTGAGCGGAAGGTCTGGGCAAGCACGCCGTAGAGCTTGGCGGCTGTGAGCGGGTCGTCAGCGAAGCGGACGGGAACCTGGTCGCTGGCGCGGGTGAGCACGTCAACAACGCGGACGTCCTTGCCCTGCTCGCCTGGGTTTGCAGAGGAGAGCATCTGGGTGAGGAAGGCGTTGAAGGCGTCTTGCTGGCGGGTGCGGGTGCTGGCGACGTCGAGCGCTTCGGCGAGCTTGGCGCGCTGGCTTTGTGTGTACCAGGCCAGGGCGGCGAGAGCGGCCAGGCCCGACGCGCCGATGGTGAGGGCGATCTGGTAGCGGCGCAGGCGCCGGCGCGCGCCGCGCCAGGCACTCTCACGCCGGGCGGTGATGGGCTCTCCGGCGAGGTGGTGGCGGATGTCCGCGGCGAGCTCAATGGGCGACTGGTAGCGGTCAGCGGGGACCTTGGCGAGGGCTTTGGCGCAGATGGTCTCGATGGGCTCGGGCAGGCCTTCGACCAGCTTGCGCAGCGGCGTGGGTGGCACGGCGGTAATGTTGCTGAGGGCCTTGCTCAGGTCGCCGCGGACATCACAGGGGTAGCGCCCGCTTAAGAGCTGGTAAAGCAGTGCGCCGATTGCGTAAACGTCGGTGCGGACGTCGACGGCGAGGTGGTCGCCGCGGGCCTGCTCGGGGGCGGCCCAGGGCAGCGAACCAAGGAACTGCCCGTTGATGGAGAGGTTTAACGAGGCCTCGGCGTTCACGGCAGAGTCGAGCTTGGCGAGGCCGAAGTCAAGCACGCGCGGCTGGCCTGTTGCGTCGACACGGATGTTGGAGGGCTTGATGTCGCGGTGGATGATGCCGCGCTGGTGGGCGGCGGTGATGGCGTCGCAGACCTTTGCGAGCATGTCGAGGATGTCGGCGGTGGGCCGCGGCGGTGCGTCGCTGGGCCTGGCCCAGTCGTCAAGGCTGGGGCCTTCGACATACTCCATAACGAGGTAGGTGCGTCCGTCGGCGGTGGTGCCGCTGTCATAGACGCGGACGATGCCGGGGTGGCGGAGCTGTGCGGCGAGGTCGATTTCTCGGCGGAAGCGGCGGAGTGCGTCTGTGCTTTCGTGGGGTGCCGCGTTGGAAATGTGGTTGACCGGGACTGTCGGGCCCGCGAGTGAGCTTTGCGGGGCGTGGGGGGCAAGCAGTGTCTGTGGCGGGGGTGAGGCGAGGGACCAATCGCGTAAGACCTTGACGGCGACGCGCTGGCCTGTGGAGAGCTGGCGCGCCTCAAAGACCACGCCCTGCCCGCCGCGTTTGATCTCGCGGAGTATGTGGTAGCCGGGGATAGTCAGGGTGGCGAGGGCGTCGGCGCGTGAGCGTTTGAGCTCTGCGAGCAACGTGTGCTCGTCGGTAAACCAGGATGGGCTGTTGCTCGGCACGTTGCTTGGGTGCTCAGCCCTCGTCGTCGATTTGTTCGGCGATGAGGGCGGCGAGTCGGTTGGTGAGGCGAGACTTGACCTTGTAGAGGTTGTCAATGGTGAGCTGAAGGTCGCTCGCAACGCGCTGGGCGTCCTCGCCGAGGATCGCGTAGCGCTCGAAGGCCTCACGGTCGCGGGCAGAGAACTCGGCTTCGAGGCGGTTCATGCCGCGGCGGAGGTGGTAGCGGCGCCACTGGGTCTCCCACTGATCTTCGAGGGCGGAGTCTCCCGCAGCGGGGTGATGTTGCGTGTGAGCGCCCGACGTGTGCTCGTGGTCTCCTAGCGGTGTTTCACCCCGGGCCTGACGCGATCTTTTGAAGATGGCGTGAAGTGTCACGGTCTTTAGGTACGAGCGGAACTTGCCCTTGGCGGGGTCGTACTCGAAGCCGGGCATGGCGCGGGTGAGGTTGAGCAGGACGTCTTGGAGGATGTCGTCAGTGTCGGCGGCGGCGAGTGAGCGGGTGCGGCAGAAGCCGCGGATCAGGTCGCCGTAGCGCTCGAGAAATTCGCGCCAGGCTTCGGGGGCCTGGTCGCCCGGGGCGGCGTTGAGGCGCGCGAGCAGCGAAGCGTGGGTCTGCGTCTGGCTGGTGGCTATCGGGTGGGGGTGCATGTCCGGTGGCCCGGTCGTTAACTTGGGGTAGGGAGCGGTGAGTTTCTGACTACAACGTAGCACCGATTGTAAGTAAGCCCAGCAACTTGTGTCAGGCGCGCGGTGTGGGCTGGATAGGGTATGGGGAATGTGACCCAGGGCCGAAGCCGCCAGTGCCACACGCAAAGGCGAGGGCCCAAGGGCTCAATCCGGTGGCGGTACGGGCTGGGCGTGAACGCCCATCGGACAGACCGAACGATTCAAGATCCATCCCCCTTTGCACGGAGCTGAACATGGCCGGTACCAAGCTGAATTCTGGGCATATGAGCGTGATCCGGGCGGCGGCCGCCCTTGCTCTGGCGGCGGGGACGGCCCAGGCCGCCACGTTTACCTTTACCAACACACTCAGCAATGGGCTGTGGTTCAGCGAGGCGCAGTCGGCGGGGACGTGGTTCAACAACTGGGGCCAAAGTGGCGCCGCCGCGGGTCTGCCTACGCCCGGCGTCGCAGACACGGCCAACCTGGTCGGCGCGGTCAACGGCAACGGCAACATCAGCGTGCAGGTGCTGAACAATCCGTCCACCGGCAGCTTTGTGCTCACCGGGGCCACGCTTGATGCCGGTACATTCACCAATAACGGTACTTTTGGCTTCAACGGGGGTAGCAAGACCTTTGGCGGCACATGGGCCAACACGGCTTCGGGCACCATCAACTGGGGTGACGGCGCAGGTTGGAGTATGAACCTGACCACACTCACGCTCAACAACGCCGGGCTGGTCAACCTCATCGTTGGCCTCAACGCCAACAACGGCGCGCTCTCCAACACCGGAGTGGTCAACAAGATCAACGGCGGCACGGCAAACCTCAACAGCACGCTGGTGGCCAACAACGCTGGCGGCAGCATCCAGGCGACCAACGGCTCGCTGATTTTCAACACCGCGACGACCAGCAGCAACCCATCAGCAACCTGGGTGACCGCCGCTGCTGGCGGCATGCGGCTGTCCAACTCGACGTTTATCGGAACGTACGCCGGTAACTTTGACGGACTGGGCGCGGTCGGCGGGACCATGACGCTGAACGGTGCCACCACCTTTACCAATGTCGGAGCGGGTACGCAGCCGTGGACGCGTGAGTCGGGGACGATCAACACCGGGGCCTTTTCGCTGACGAACACGGGCGGCGTGTTGACGGCGGCTGGCAACCAGGCCTTCATCGGCACGTTTGTCAACCAAGGCACGGTGACGCTGGCTGGCAGCGGGTGGAATTACAATCTCAACGGTTCGCTGGCCAGTTCGGGCACGCTGAACTTGCCGGCCGGGTCGTCGGTCACCGGGATTAGCGTTGCTGGGGCCGTGGTGAACAACACGGGCGCGATCAATAAGAACGCAGGCGGCATCTCGACGTGGAACGCGCTGAGCTTCAACCACAACGCGGGCAGTATCAACGCGTCCAGCGGCGGCTTGGTGATCAACAACTCCGCGATCGCGAGCGGCCCAGCCGCGAACTGGAACACAACCCTGGGTGGCGGGGTGACGCTTAACGGCACGACGGTCACGGGCACCTTTACCGGCACCGCCACCGGCGACCTGACGATGACCAACCCGTCTTTCATCGGCAACACCCTGCTGAACGCCACGGGCGGCAACGGTTGGGACGTCTACGGCAGCATCAGCACCGGTGCCTTCACGCTGACCAACAACGCCACGGCCAGCCTCGCGCGTGGGGGCGGCAACGTCGGCCTGATCGGCACCATCGTCAACAGCGTCGGCGCGAACATGACCATGAGCAACGGCGCGGGGTGGGGCCTCAACCTCGACGGAGGCACGTTGACCAACAACGGGCTGATGGTTGTGCCGAGCCAGTACAGCATCAGCAAGGGCACCAACGCCGCAACCTTCACCAACAATGGCACGCTGAGCCGCACGGCGGGCGGCGGGTTGACTGTGAGCAACGTTGCAGTCACAAACAATGGCAGCCTGGTTCACGACGTCAACGGTTCTGGTACGACCTTCAACGCCGGTACCTATGTCTCTGGCCCGAGCAGCTCATACACGATCCCCTCCGGTGGCATCGCCTTCAATGGCGTGGCCCTCCGCGGCTCGTTCGTCGCCAACTTTACTGGTGGCGGCGGGGCCGCGATGAACAACCCGACCTTCACCGCCGCCAGCACGCTCAACGCCACCGGTGGCGACTGGAACCTGACTGGTACGGTGGGCACGACCGCAGGCGCGGTGCTCAACAACGGGCGGGCGGGTTTCGGCATCGTTGGCGGCAACACCGTCCTTTTGGGCAGCGTCACCAACAGCAACGGGGCAAACTGGACCATGAGCAGCGGTGCGGGCTGGGTCCTGATGCTCGAGGGCGGCACCTTTAACAACAATGCCGGCGGCACGGTGTTAATCCCTGGCGGGTACAACATCAACAAGGGCACTGGCTCTGCGACCTTTGTGAACAACGGCGCGATCAGCCGCACGCTTGGTGGTTCGACGGTGTTCAACAGCGTCGCGTTCACTCACAACGGCACGCTGACGCACGACGTCAACGGTTCTGGTACGACCTTCAACACCGGGACGTATGCGGGCGGGAACGCCAGCGCTTTCACGATCGCCTCGGGTGGCCTGCAGTTCAACAGCATGGGCATGAGTGGACGTATCAACGCCAACCTTGCCGGCGGCGGCGCGGGCATGGCCAACTCCACGCTGACAGGCGCCCTGACGCTCAACACCACCGGCGGGGCAATGAACCTGACCGGTACGACCAACACCGGCGCGTTCACGCTGACCAACATTGCGATGGCGGGCTCGGCGATTGGCGGGGGTAACTCAACCCTGATTGGCAATTTCGTCAATGCCCCCGGCGCGACGTGGACCTTCGGCAGCGGCGCAGGCTGGATCACCGGGATGGAAGGGGCGACGTTCACCAACAACGGCAGCCTGTTCATCCCCGCCGGCCACAACCTGGCCAAGGGAACCGGCGCGGCGAGCCTCGTCAACACCGGCACGATCACCATGAACGCTGGCGGCACCAAAGCCTTCAACACCATCACCATCGCCAACTCGGGCCTGATGACCACCCTCGGCGGTGCGAGCACCGTCTTTAACTCGTGCCCTATCACGCAGACTGGTGGCGGCGTGATCCGCACGACCGCCGGCACCGGCACCACCTTCAACACCTCGACGATCAATGGCGGGCGGTTTGAGGGCGCGGGCCAGTGGGCCACCAACAACAATTTCACGCCCACGAACCTCACGATCGCTCCGGGCGATACGACGAGCTCTGCCGTGGCCGAGATGATCCTGAACAGCGGCAGCCTGACCTTTGGTGCGGGCAGCAGGCTTGAGGTTGATATCGACCGCCCGGTGGCGACGCAGATCGCCGACAAGCTTCGCACTAATATTTTTAACCAGAACATCAACCTCAACGACGCGACGCTGGTGGTTCGCCGTCCGACTGCGGGCTACACGCCCAGCTTCAACGTTGAGCACGTGATCGTCGAGACGCTCGGCGGCGGTTCGCTGACGGGCACCTTCGGCAGCGTCGTCGAGGCCAACCCGCTGGCGACGTACGGCTACCGCGTCCGCTACACCGCTTCGCAGGCGATCATGAAGGTCGTTCGCCAGTGCAACGTCAGCGACGTTGCTGGCCCCGGGCAGGTTCAGCTCTTTGACGGCGAGGCGACGGCCGACGACCTCGTTGTGTTCATCGGGTGGTTCACCAGCGGCGACATGCGGGCCGACTTCGCTACTCCGGGCCCGCTGCCCGGCCAGGATGGCGAGCTGACGGCTGACGACATTATCCTCTTCGTCAACCTGTTCACGCAGGGCTGCGGGTTCTGATTGCCGCCTACGGGTGAGCGGCGAGCGCGGGTCGAGCTAACCCGTTTACGCCGCTCACGCTCTCATGCTCTCCATGCTCTCCATGCTCTCCATGCTCTCCATGCTCCCCACGCCCCCAAGGCCTGCGCAACAGCGCGGCTTCGGGGGCGGTTTGTTTTTGGGGTGAGCCTCGCCGCTCGATCAGCCCTGGACGATCTTGAGGGTCACCAGGTCCTGCACGTCAAGCAGGCCCACGGGCCGGCCGTCTGCATCAACCACCGGAACCTCGTCGCGGCGGAACTGCTGGACAAGCCGGACGGCGTCGCGCAGCAGAGCGGTATCCGGCAGTGTGCTGGGGTTTTTGGTCATCACGTCGCTCACGCGGCGCGTCAGCAGGTCTGGGTAGCGCAGTACGCCGCGGCGGATGTCGCCGTCGGTGTAGAGCCCGGTGAGCATGCCGGTGGCCTGGTCGACCAGCAGCAGCGCGCCTGGGCGGCGGCCATCTACGTCGGCAAGCCTGAGCGCGTCGGCGACGCTGAGGTGGTCGCCCACGGGGTGCAGGTTGTGGCCAACCTTGAAGCGCAGCGCCTCGGTCACGGGGCGGGTCAGCCCTCCGAGGCTCCCGCCGGGGTGGCGCCTGGAGAAGTCGGCGGCGGTGACGCCCAGGGCACGGCTGGCGCACAGCGCCAGAGCATCACCTATGGCCATGGTCGCGGTGGTGCTGGCCATGGGCGCCGGTGAGAGCTCATCTTCAATATCGCCCATCGCGATGGTGACGGTCGCGAGGCTTTCGAGTGAGCCGGCGGGCGCGGGAACGCCTGCGCGAGCGCCGCGGCAAAGGGCGATCACGTCGGTGCCGTCTTGGCGGAGCAGCGCGGCCAGGGCGATGACCTCGTCGGTCTGGCCCGAGTAGCTGATGGCGATGCAGAGGTCTTGCGGGCGGAAGTTGCCCAGGTCCCCGTGTGCGGCCTCGGTGGGGTGGATGAAGTGGGCGGGCACGCCAAGGCTGGCCATGGTGGCGGCGATTTTCAAGCCTACGAGCCCAGATTTGCCCAGGCCCGTGACCAGCACGGTGCCGCGGGCGCGGGTGCAGGCGGCGATGAGCGCGACGGCGCGGTCGAATCGGTGGTCGAGGTTGAGGCCGGCGGCGGAGAGAGCGCGGGCCTGCGCTTGCATCAGCTCGCGCGCGGTCTCGAGCGCGGGCGTACGCGGGGCGTCCTCGTGGGCGTGCGTGTTCTGGTGCGGGTGCGCGGGTTCGCTCATCGTGCGTCTACTCACCGGTGAGTTTAGGAGAGCGTCACGGGCATCGCGGTGACGGTCAGGGTCCGGAGGGTGGGGGGCTGCCCGGGCCCCCGCGGGGCGGCGGGGGGCTTGCCAAGGGCGAGCATCGCGGCCATAAATGCGGCATCGGCGGGCGTCTCACGCAGGTGCAGGGAGGCGAAGCCGCCGACCACGCGCGCGCGCCGGTCGTCGTCACGCCCGATCACGTGCCCGAGGCGGTCCTTGAACGCGGCGGCGTAAGAAGCGGACGCCGCACGGGCCGCGGTGGCGCTGCCGGCGGCGATCGCCGTGGCCAGGGCGAGGCGCTCTTGCTCGAGCACGTCACGCGCGAGCATGATGGTCTTGGCGCTCGCCTGCGTCAGCAGCGGCAGGCCGATGCTGAGGGTCACGCGCGCGAGGCGGGCCTCGGCCTGCTGGGCCAATGATCCTGCGGAGAGCCCGGCGGTACTGAGCGACTGGCGCAGACCGGCGGCCGCGCCCACCGAGCGCACGCTCGTCAGCGCGTGCGCAAGAGCGAAGGCGTCAAGCCCCGAGGTGATCGGCAGCGCGAGCCCGGGGTCGGGCCCGCCCTTGAGCAGGTCGGCGCATAGCTCATCGAGCGATTCATCGGCGGGGTTAAAGGCCTCGGCGTGCGCAAAGCCGCGCAGCGCTGCCCACGCCGGGTCGCGCTCCAGGCGGTGCGCGGCGGCGAGGATCGAGGTGAGCGCATCGGGGGAAGGTGCGTGCGGTGAGGGTGGGTCTGCCGCGTTCGTCGCTAGCGCCAGTGATCGCAGCAAGCCCGAGGACCACAGCGGGCCCAGGCGGGCCCACGTCTCAAGCACACGCCGGTAGCGTGGGCTGTGCGCCACCGCCTCCGCCAGCGCCTCGCGCGTCTCGCCCCCCGGGGGCGTGGGCAGCCAGGTCACGATCGTGTCGCCCAGCTGCAGCGCGGCCATCGCGCCAACCTCCAGGGACGTGAGGTGGTACGGGCTCAGCGCGAGGTTCAACGCTGCGGCTGGCGCGCTCACGGCGCAGGCTCGACTAGGTTCGGCTCGAGCGGCGTCGCGTGAAATGGCGATTTGGTCTGCGTGTCAAGCCAGTCGGCGATCGATGGCAGCCGGCGCGTGAGGGTCAGGAAAAGCCACTCGTGCCCGCCGTCGATCAGCTGGCGCTCGGGCTTGCGAAGCAGGTTCCACAGGCGTTCGCCGGTGACGGCGGGGACGGCCCTGTCGGTCTTGCCGTGCAGAAGCAGCCAGGGTTTGCCCGCCAGACGCGGCGCGAGGTTGTCTGAGTCCAGCGGCGCCGCGGCCAAGTAAGCCCGCCAAAGCTCGGCCTGGCGCTCTTGCGTGGGCCTACGCATGAGGAGCCCGTCCTTGCCAAGCTCGGGCGGCTGGATCCACAGCAGGTCCAGCGACTGAATCATGTCGGAGTAGTTGCTGGTGGTCAGGATCTCAAGGTAGTTCACGCCGCCGGCGATTGAGACGCCCCCGGCCCAGCGGTCAGGGTTGCGGGCCATGACCGTCGGCATGATCATCGCGCCGCCGGACATTCCCAGCGCGAAGTGCGGCAAATCTTTCAGCCCCGTGCGCTGGGCGTGCAAGTACGCCAGCGCGGCTTCGACCGCGAAGGCGCCCTCCGCCGCGCGCCCGGTCAATTCTTCACTTAGCGCCGCGGCGATCTGATCGAGCGGGCCGGTGATGGGCGCGGCCATCTGCCCGGTCTGCGTAAACCGCGCGGGGTGGGCCAGCATCCGCAGCACGGCGTAGCCGCGGGTGCGCAACAGCTTGACGGTGTCCTGCACGATGTCGCCTGGTGTGCCGAGCATCCCAGGCATGACCAGCACCACGCCTCTGGTTGGGAGCGGGTCCAGCGGGTTGCCCGCGTCGTCCCACCCGCTGGCGGCGTCATAGAAGGCAAAGGCCGTGCGGTCGATCAGCGCGCGCGGGGCTTTGCCGCTGGGTGCTGGCCGAAGGCTGACGAACTGGAAGAGCAGGTTGGCCCGCCCGGCCTTCGGTGATGGCGCGTCGCGGGCTTCATCAAGCACCGTCTCGCGCACGATGAACATGCCGGGGGCCGTCCCGTCAAGCTCAAGGGCGGACGCAGCCCCGAGGCGCGGCGTGAGCACGGCCTTGAGGCGCTGGTTGTCGGCCGCGTAACGCTCAACGGCCTTAACGCTGGGTGACTTTGAGACGCGTGTAAAGACTACCGGCGCGGTCATTGGGATGATCGTGCCGACCGGGCGCCATGACGCATCGGTGCCCGCGGGGCGGCCCCGGGCCAGTTCGTCGGCGCTCATGCCGGGGTCGATCGGAAGGCGGTCGGGCCATGGCAGTGGGGTGAAGGTAGCAGGCGGCGGGGTTTGGTCGGTTGTTAGCTGGCCTGATGCGCGCGGCAGTGCAAGTGGCGCGGACCGAAGCTCGACGCTCGCACACGCGCTGGGGGCGAGGGCGAGGGCGAGTGCAAGGGCGAGGGCGAGTGAGGCGGGCAGCGGGCCGAGGACGGCGCCGAAGTTGTGGGTGCGTCGAGCCCGCCGGGCGACCCAGAGCGGCGCGGCGGCCTGCGGCGACGACTTGCACACCAGCGGTCCGCGCATCATGGGCCGATGGTAGGGGTTGGGGGGTGAAGCCGTTGGCACCGACGCACCGTTCGGGCCCCGGCCCGCGGCCCTATCGTCGCCTTGATGGCCAGGGAACGCGAGCTTCACGACGAGTACTTCAAGCGGGCCAAGGCCGAGGGTTATGCGGCCAGGTCGGCGTACAAGCTGCTCGAAATCCAGGAGCGCCACCGCCTGCTGCGCCCGACGCACTGGGTGCTAGACCTTGGCTGCGCGCCGGGCTCCTGGCTGCAGGTCGCCGGTGAGATTGTCGGCCCCGCCGGGCGCGTGCTGGGGGTAGACCTCACGCCCGTGACCATCAAGCTGCCCTCGCACGTGCGCACGGTGGTGGGTGATGTGTTTGCCCTGACCCCGCAGGACATGCTCGAGCTGGTCGGCGGGCCCGCTGATGTTGTCATCTCTGACATGGCCCCGGGCACCACGGGCGACCCTGGGGGCGACCACTTTCGCTCGGTAGACCTGTGCCGGCGTGTGCTTGAGGTGCTGCCCAGCGTGCTGCGCCCGGGCGGCTGCTTGACGATGAAGATCTTCGAGGGCCAGATTTACCCTGACGTTTTGAAGGAAACGCAGGCACTGTTCAGGATGGCCAAGGGCCTCAAGCCCGACGCGACGCGCGACGTCAGCCGCGAGATGTTCATCATCGCGGAGGTCTACCGCGGTACGCCCAAGCCCCCGCCGATCACGCCGCCGATCCCTGGCGCGCCGCGTGACCACAGCCTCGCGCCCAAGCGGCCTGTGCCCAAGCCCGGGTGGGGCTCGTGAGCACGCTGGCGCTCACTTTTATCGCGCCCTGGACCGGGCTGCTGGCGGGCGCGCTGGGCGGCACGGGGCTGATCTTGCTCTATCTGCTGCGGCTGCGGCGCAGCAGCCTACGGGTGGGCAGCACGCTGCTGTGGCAGGCCGCGGCACAGGACATGGAGGTCAACGTGCCGTGGCGGCGGCCGCGCGCCGGGTGGCTGCTGGCGTTGCAGATGCTCGCGGTGCTGGCGCTGGCGGGGGCGATCGCCCGCCCGGTGATTGATGCCGGTGGGGGGGCGGCGAGCCGCACGCTGATCTTGATCGATGCGAGCGCCTCGATGAGCGCTACCGATGGCGAGCTGCCTGGGCTGAGCCCATTCGCCATTGGTGGAGGCGCACGTCAGGCGGGCGCAAATTGGGCCGAAGCAGACGGGCCCGCGCGGGCGACGCGGCTCGATCAGGCTAGCGCCCGCGCCAAAGAGCTCGTCCGCGCGGCGCGGGCCACGCCCGGTGCGCGGCTCATGGTCGCCTCTTTCGCAGCGCGCCCCGAGGTGAGAACCGGCTGGACGCGCGATCGTGCCGCGCTCGATGGCGCGATCGACGCGGTGGTGCCGACCGATCAGCCCGCTGATCTGGCCGCGGCGATTGACCTGATCGCTTCACTGGCCCCTGAGGCCGACGGGCCCGAGCCGGGCGCTGACGGTGCGCCGAGCCTGCTGACGGTGATCATCCTCAGCGACGGCGGCCTGGCCCCGTTGGCCGAGCGCGGCGTGCCGTCGGGCGTAGACCTGCGCCTTCTGCGCTGCGGGCCGGCGTTAGAGGCAAGCGTTGCGGGCTCGGCGGCGGGCATCACCCCCAGCACCCCCAGCACCCCCAGCACCCCCAGCACCCCCAGCACCTCCAACACCCCCAACACCCTCGGCACGGTCAGCAGCGTCAACGGTAATGTTGGCATCGTCAGCGCCAGCGCGCGGCGCGACTATGAAGATCCCGGCACGCTGCGCGTCTCCGCGCGACTGGTCAGCAATCAGCGCGGGCCTGTAAGAGTCACGCTGCGGGCCGAGCTGCGGGAGGCGCTGGTGGGCACGACGATCGTCGAAATTCCCGGGGCTGCCGCCACCGCCCTTGGTGAGGCGGCCGCGAGCTTTGCGATTACTGACCGCGAGGGGGGCGTGCTGAGCCTGCGGTTGATGAATCCTGACGCGCTGGCGAGTGACAACCAGGTTTGGATGGCCCTTGACGCGCCGGGGCGGCCGCGCATCGTGCTGGCCGGGCCGGGCGAGCGCGGCGTAGAGGCGGACGCGTTTTTGCGGGCGTTTCAGCAGGCCGCGGGCGCTCCGCCGTACGAGGCCATCGGGCGTGAAGAGCTGGCCCGGCGGCTCGCGTCCCCCGCAGGCTTTGAGGGCGTGGACCTGTTGGTGCTGGATCGGATCACCCCCGCGAGGTTGCCGGGCGTGCCGACCGTGAGCGTGGGCGCGGGGCTGCCGGGCGCGGGCGTGACGTTGCAAGCGGGCACGGCCACAGGCCTTCGGCGCTGGCGCGCGGTTCGGTGGGACCGACAGCATCCGGTGATGCGCGATGTTGATCTTGCGCCGGTGGAGTTCAGCAGCGCCGCGTGGTTAGAGCTGGGCTCGCTGGCGACGCCGCTGGCGTTCGGCCCGCGCGGGCCGATCGTTGCCGCCGCGAGCACGGGGGCGGTCAAGCGGCTGGTGATCGCGCCGGCGATCGACGCGAGCACCTGGGGTGCTGACGTCTCGCTGGCGGTCATGCTGGGCAACGCGATTGATTGGCTGACGCTGCGCGGGCAGGCCGGCGCGGCGCGCTGGACGACGACCGCCCGCGTCGCCAGCGTCGTAGCGGTGCCTGGGGCCAGTGAAGTCACCATCACCGGGCCGCTGGATGTGCGCGCAGGCGAGCGTGGGGGCGTGCGCTCACCAGAGCCTGTGACGCGCGCGGTCCGCGTGCCGTCGGCGGCTGGCCCCGGCGAGCCCGTACCTCCAGTCAACGCAATCCCACCGGGCACGCCGACAAGCGGTGCGACCAGTCCAACAGGGGCGGCCAGTCCAGCAGTGCCGATCGGGCCGACGACGGCAGGCTTGGCCGCGCTTGGGCGAGAGGTCGCCCTCGGCGTACCAGCACGCGTGGGCCTCTATCAGCTCATGGGCACCGAGCCGGGCCAAAGTCCGCTGGCGGTCAACCTGTTTGATGAGCGCGAGAGCTCGCTAGAGACCAGCGCGACCATCACGCTGGGGCCCGGCGGGCCGCGGGTTGGCGCGGGTGAAGGTGGCCCGTCACGCCGCGAGGTCTGGCCCTGGCTGGTCATGGCGGCCCTCGGCCTGCTGGCGCTCGAGTCTGTGCTCTACGCAGCCCGCCAGCGCGCTTGACGGCCTGCACAGGCTCAGCCCTTGAGGATCGCCGCCACCGTCTGGCAGCCGGCGCGGAGATGCGCCTCAGCCACGGTGTAGCTGACGCGGAAGTGCGTGTCGCGCAGGCTGAAGACCCCGCCGTTGATGATGACTACGTCGCGCTCCATGGCGCGGTTGACAAGCTGCGCGCCGGTGATGCCCAGCTTGCTGGGAATGGGCGCAAAGACGTAAAAGGCCCCGCCGGGACGGACAATGTCGCCGCAGACCGGTCCGAGGGTGTCCAGCACGATCTGGCGTCGGTCGCTGTACCGCTGGATCGTCGCGGTCATGTCGGTGCTCATCGCGGCGGCGGCGGCGTGCTGCAGCGGCGTCGGGGCGCAGACAAAGCTGTACTGCTGCAGCTTGGTCATCTGCTCGATGATCACCTTGGGCCCGGCGGCGTAGCCCAGGCGCCAGCCGGTGATCCCGTACGTCTTGCCAAACCCGCGCACCACCAGCGTGTGGGTGGCCCCGCCCACCGGCGCTCGCGCGGGCGTGGCGTAGCGCCCGCCGCAGGCCGCGATCGCGTCGGCGTATGTGAACGTGTCGTAAATCTCGTCAGAAATCAGCAGGATGTTGTGCTTAGCGCACAGCGCCGCCAGCGCGTCAAGCTGCGGCTGATTCATCACAACCCCCGATGGATTGCCCGGGCTGGCTACCAGCACCGCCTTGGTCCGCGGGGTGATGAGCTTGGCAACCCGCTCGGCGGTCATCGCAAAGTCCGGGTAGGTGTCGCAGTAGATCGGCGTGCCACCCGCCAGCTTTACCGCCTGCGGGTACAGCACAAAGTAGGGGTCGGGGATGATCACCTCGTCGCCCTGCTCAGTCACGGCGTTGATCGCCAGCCACAGGGCGCCGCTGGTCCCGCTCGTGACCAGCAGCCCGGGCTGGCCCTCGGCGATTGGCCCGGCCAGCGGCGGCGCCCAGCCAAGCTCGGGCTTGAGGTGCGCGATGATCGCGGCGCGCAGAACGTCTACGCCCGCGCTGTCTGCGTACCCGTTATGGTCGTCAACAATCGCCTGGCAAGCCGCCGCCTTGACCGCCGCGGGGACGGGAAAGTCGGGCTGCCCGATACCCATGTTAATCAGGCTCCGCCCCTCGCGCCGCAGCTTGGCGGCACGGTCAAAGATCTGGCGGATGCCCGACCCGTTGACGGCAGCGACACTCTTGGGGACTAGGTGCAGCAGGCTCATAGGCCGGAGGTTAGTACCCGCGCAGTGGCCCGTCACCCCGCGCGCCCGGCCGAAGGAACCGCGCAAAGGCCGCGCATGGTTCGGGCGTGAGGGCAAAGCAGGTCGCAAAGTTCAGCAAAACCCCTGGGCGGATGGGCCCTACGGCTTATCTCGCCCGGGCCGCGCGCCGATGCGCACGGTGATGAAGCGCGGCGGCATAACCCGAGACCCCATCGCCCGCGTGCTGGTGCGGTGCTCGGCGTGGTCGCGCTGGACGCACCTGACCATCAGCACCGCCCTGGTTTTGCTGACCTCAACCCTCGACCTTGTCAGCGGCCGCGAGACAAGCCTCTCGGTCTTTCATCTGCTGCCGCTCTCGGTGGCGGCGTGGTTCGTCTCCCGCCGCGCGGGTGTAGGTCTGGCGGCGCTGGCGGGCTTCGCGTGGTTTGCTGACGGCCAATCTGGCGGCATTGGCGGCGCGGGCGTACAAGGTGCCGTGCTGGGCGTGGTAATCTGGAACTGCGCCAGCCGAGTCGGGCTGTTCATGGCCGCTGTCTGGCTCGTCAGCGCGATGCGCGAGCTGTACGACCAGCAGCGTGAGCTGGCGACCACCGACGAGCTGACGGGCGTGCCGAATCGGCGTGCGCTGGTCGAGGCCGCGGGGCGTGAGATTGCGCGGGCGGCCCGTGACGCGAGCCCGATCAGTCTGGTGTACATCGATGTGGACCACTTCAAGCGCGTCAATGACCGCCTTGGGCACGCCGCGGGCGATCGCCTGCTGCGGACCATCGCGCACACGCTTGAGACGGCCTGCCGCAGGGCCGATGTCGTTGCGCGTTTGGGCGGTGATGAGTTTGCGGTGCTGCTGCCCCAGACCGGCCCCGAGGCGGCTGCGCGGGTCGCCGGCAAGCTCCGCAACGTGCTGGCGGTGGCCATGCAGGCCCACGAGTGGCCCGTGACGTTCTCGTTGGGCGTGGCCAGCTTCACGCGCCCGCCCGGCAGCGCCGAAGAAATGCTCCGCAAGGCCGACACTCTGCAATACGCCGCCAAGAACTCCGGGCGCGACACGCTGGTGCACGCCAAGGTCGCGGTCTAAAGCGCAGCCTGCCTGCCACCAACACGCGATGCCCCATCGGCCGGCTCTAACATGTGCCCATGACCAGCGACAAAGGCCCAGAGGACCCGCTCGGCCCAGCAGGCCCAATTGGCCCGTTAGATCCACTTCCCCACAGCTCCAACCGGCTCGCCTCTTGCAGCAGCCCCTACCTGCGCCAGCACGCGCACAACCCGGTGGCGTGGCAGCCATGGGACGCGCAGGCCCTGGCCGACGCGCGGGCCCGCGACGTGCCGATCTTCCTGTCCATCGGCTATAGCACCTGTTACTGGTGCCACGTGATGGAGCGTGAGTGCTTTGAAGACGCGGCGATCGCCACGCAGCTCAACGCTGGCTTCGTGCCCATCAAGGTTGATCGCGAAGAGCGCCCAGATATTGACGACGCGTACATGGCCGCGGTGCAGATGATCACCGGGCACGGCGGCTGGCCCATGACCGTCTTTCTTGACCCGCACACGCTGCGCCCGTTCTGGGGCGGGACGTACTTCCCGCCGCGCCCCAGGCCGGGGATGCCCAGCCTGCCGCAGGTGCTCGAGCGCATGAGTTCTGGGTGGACTTCGCGCCGGGCCGAGGTGCTCAAGCAGGCCAGCGCCGTGGCGGCGGAGGTCGCTGCCAAGCTCGAGACGATGGCCCGCCCGGTCCGCCTTGAGCCCGGGCACGTTGCCAACGCGGTGCAGACGCTGCTGACGATCGTTGATCGTGCCAGCGGGGGGTTCGGGCGTGCGCCGAAGTTTCCGCAGCCTGTCTATCTCGAGCTGCTTCTGGACGCGCGCGACAAGATGTCTGAGCCTGAGCACGCCGCGGCAATTGACCAGGCGCTGCGAACGACGCTGGACGCGATGGCCCTTGGCGGGCTGTTCGACCAGGTCGGCGGGGGCTTTCACCGCTACAGCGTGGATGCGCACTGGACCGTCCCGCACTTTGAGAAGATGCTCTACGACAACGCGCAGCTGTTGAGCGTGTACGCGCGGGCGTCGGTGCTCTTTGATGACCCGTTCTACGCCCGCGTCGCGCGCCACACGGGCGAGTACGTGCTGCGCGAAATGTCCCAGCCCGACGGCGGCTTCAGCACCGCGCAGGACGCGGAAGTTCACGGGCGCGAGGGCAAAAGTTATGTCTGGACGCCCGCACAGGTCCGCCGGGCGCTGGGGCAGTCGCCCGCCGCGCAGGGCCTGGATGTGCTCGCGCTGGACGTGCTGGGCCTGGACGCGGGGCCCAATTTCCAAGACCCGCACCACCCCGACGACGCGCCGGTCAACGTGCTGCGTCTGGCTGCGCGCCCGGAGGTTGAGGCGGCACGCCTGGGCCTGAGTAGCCATGAGTTCTTGTCACGGCTCGACGCCGTGCGCGAGGGCCTGCTGGCGTTGCGCAACCAGCGCACGCCACCGCGCCTTGACGACAAGGTGCTCACAAGCTGGAACGGGCTGATGATCGGCGCGCTGGCCCGGGCCGGTGCGCTGCTGGACGAGCCCGAGTTCGTCGCCGCCGCCCAGCGTGCGGCGGTGTTCGTCACGACCACGCTCATCGACGCGCAGGGCCGCGTGCTGCGGTGCTGCCTGGGGTCAGAGCCCGCCGGCGGGCCCTCGGTGCTCGGCGGGCTTGAGGACTACGCGATGCTCGCGCAGGGCCTCTTGCGCCTCTCTGGGGTGCTGCCGGTAGCGGCGCAGATGGATGCGGGCAAGCCCGACAATCTGGCGAACGCGCAGGTGGATCGGCAGGCCCAGCGATGGCAATCGCTCGCCCGCCAGCTCTGCGCCGACGCTCTGCGCGAGTTCGTCCCGCCTGGTCGCGCGCAGGGCAATGAAGACGGCACCGAAGTCAGCACCGGCGTGATCCACCTGCTTGATGCCCTGCCGCAGCCGGGCGAGCCAGCGCTGTTCGTGCGCGCCCGCTCAACCTATGACGGCGCGCTGCCCACCGGCGTTAGCACGCTGGCGCACGTGCTGCTTGACCTTGCCGAACTGGCCGCCTCAAACCCTCTGGCCGCCTCGAACCCTCTGGCCGCGAAGGACCGACCCACTCACGCCGTGCAGCTGCCGATGCTCGCCTCCGCGATCGCTCTGCTGCGCGGCGTCTCGCACGCGATCGACGAGTCGCCGGTCGCTACCGCCAACGCGACCCGCGCGCTGCTGCGTGTGCTGACGACCTGGCCCGGCGCACTCGAAACTGCGCAGTTGGCGCACGCCTCAGTCCATGATGCGCCCGCCGAGCCCGGCGGTGCCGCGGGTGGACAGACCCCCGCGTCGGTCGTCAGCGTGCTGGCCTCGGCTGACCATGTGCTGGTGGGGCCCGATCTGCCCGCTGAGCTTATGGTCCGCGTCGAGCTTGCTCAGGGCTTTCATACCAACGACGCGTACGCGGGCACCGCCAGCGCGGGCACGCTGGTCCCGCTGCGCATCGGCGTCGCCGGCGGCACGGGCGTGCGCGTCTACGCCGAGTACCCGCGCGGCCAGCCCGTTTCGGGCGCAGCGCACGCCACGCACGAGGGCAGCGTTGACATTCCCATTGCGCTCGAACTTGACGGCACGTGGACGGGCACGCCCCGTCTGGTCGTCACGCTCCAGGTCTGTGACCATCACCGCTGCCTGGCACCGATGGCCGTCGACCTTGACGTCCAGATTGAGCGCGAGTCTTAACGGCCCCGTCTGGCCTAACGAACAACTAGGCACAGCCTCGCAGGCAACGCCGGGGCGTTTGTGGGATATTGAGGCCCTCGGCGGGCACGCGTGTTCGACTGGCGTTTGGTTCTGCCAGCGCACTGTGCGTGCGCGTGCCGAGCGCGGCCAGGTGCCCACCACCCCAACCGAGGCCAGCATTGCGCGCGGCGCAGGAATCGTGGACGCGGATCGCCTAGAGTGCAGACACAAGGAGCCGCCCGTTGATTCACTGGGGCGGAACAAAGCAATGTCCGTGACCGCAGCTCTCCTCAAGGTCTTCCGGGTCGACCAGCAACTCCGCGGGCTCAAGACCCGTCTACACGCCGCCGAGCGGTTCTTGGCCGAGCAAGAAAAGCTGCTCAAGGGGGTCGAGGATCGTTACGCGGCCCTGGCATCCCAGCTCAAGCAGCTTCGAGTCTCGATCTCGGGTGAAGAGGGCGAGACCGCCTCGATCGACGTTCGCATGGCCAAGCTGCGCGAGCAGATGAACGAGGCCAAGACCAACAAAGAGTACTCGGCTTTCTTGGCCGAGCTCGACTCGCTTAAGAAGAAGAAGAAAGAGATCGAGGACGCCGAGCTCGCCCAGATGGGCCAGGTCGAGAGCCTGACCAATCAGGCCGCCGAGCAGGCCAAGGCCCGTGACGAGCGCAAGGCCATTATCGCCAAGGCCCGCGCCGAGCGTGACGAGCGCGCCGCGGAGATCAAGGGCCGCGTTGACGAGTTGACGAGCCAGCGGACCACCTTTGCCGCCGACATCCCGCCCGAGGCGCTGCGCATCCTTGACGAGATGAGCACGAAAAAGGGCGACGAGGCCATGAGCCCCGTCGAGGTCGTTGACCGCCGCGCCCACGAGTGGTCCTGCGGCTCGTGCATGATGACCTTGACAGTCGAGACCGTCAACTCGCTGAGCGTCGGCCGCCTGACCCGCTGCCCGTCCTGCAAGGTCGTGCTCTTTAGCGAGGAAGACCTCGTGAGCCAGAAGGCCGCGGCACCCCCCAAGCCCAAGGCGAAGGCCAAGACCGCGCCCGCCAGCCGCAAGGGCAAGGCTTCGGCACCCGCCGAGGTCGAGTAACGCCCGCCCCGCGCGGTTCGGGCCATCCTGAATGATCCTGCTGAGTCCCCGGGTTGCATCCCGGGATTTCCCGCCCAAACACCCGCTCAGGTGCGTTGTTGTGCGGTGATCGGACCCGCACACGCTGTGGAGTGTGCCTGCACTCACCAACGGGAAGAGTCACCCACCGGGATACAGGCTTGTCCTGATCTTTCACCGGGTGAGCGCCGAAGTTGTGAGGGTCAGCGGCCTTGGCGGCGTGCGCCACGCGCTCGAAGCGGAGAACCTTTGAGGGTTGCCCCTATGAACTCCAACGCCACAAGCCCCGTCGGTACCCCCAACGCGCTGAGGCTGAACATCGCGGAACGGCGCGAGCTGATCGCGGCTCTCTGCCAGCTCGATGCGACCCCGAACAACATTGCGGCCCGCAAACAAGTGCGGTTCGCGCTGCCCGAGGGCTACTCCATCGCTGCGATCGTCCAGCAGCCAGGCGGAGCGCCCCAGCAGACTGTCCTGGTCGTTCGGGACATCTCCAACGGCGGGATCTCGTTCCTGCACCACCACTATCTCTCGACCGGCACGCGGCTGCACCTGGTGCTGGTTGGGGCCGATCGCCAGCCGCTGATCCGCGTCGAGGCCTCGGTGGTGCGCTGCGCGCACGCACGCGGGATGGCCCACGACGTGGGGGCCAAGTTCGACCAGCCCATCGACATCGCCTCCATGCTGGGCGTGCAGGACCCTTCACAGGCGGCCCGCCAATCGCCGGCTCCGGATCCCACCGGCCCAACCCTTCACGGCGTTGCCAGCGAGCTGCACGCGGGGCTGCTGGTCAAGCTCGTGGCGTGCGGGGACCAGGAACGCATCCGCGCCGCTATTGAGGCCGCGATCGCCGTAATCGAGATGCGCGTCGCCGCGTGAGTTGTGCCCGCGTCCCGGTGCCGCCTACTTAAAGTCCGCCGGAACGACCTCGGGCTTGAGCCCCGCCAGCAGCGGGCGCACGCGCGACATCGGGTCGTCCGGCGCGCTACTGCCCATGTCAAAGGCCAGGCGGAAACCCACATCCGTGTATCCGCCCGCCGCGGTGGGCTGCACGGGCGAATCGACCGCGAGCGTCGGCGGCGAGAGGCACGAGCCCCCGATCACCACTACCCCGCCACCCTGCGAGACAAACTCCGCCACGTTGCCCACCAGGTGCTCAAACCCGCCCGCCCCGCCGACGGGCAGCGGGAAGGGCGTGCCCTCCGAGCCCGAGCCCACGACGTCATCGCCGGGAGCCGCCCGCGCGACCACGCCACCGCTCGCGCTCATCGAGCCGACGTTCAGCTGCTCGATGGAGTTTGGCGCGTCCCGCGCGCGCTGGGCGATCACGTCCCACTGACGCCTGTACGCCTGCCCGCGTAGGTGTCCCGCGCGGTTCCCGCCCGCGGCCGCCTGCCACTCCGCCAAGGTCGGCAAACGCACCGAGGCTTCGTTGGCGACCCGCGCCGCCCCCGCCGAGCCGATCCGCGTCATGGGTGAATCCCACGAAGGACCCGCCCACGTCGTGTCGGCCAGCGCGGACTTGGTCTGCATCGCCAGATTGCTCACATTAAACCAGCCCTTGTCGGGCAGGCCGCCAATGGCCGCTGACGGTCGGACCGCCGGGCCCCCCGCCGCGCGGATCCACTCACGCCTGGCCCACGTCCGCACGCCGCGTCCGTTGGAGGTGTCGGTCGCCAACCCGCCGATCAACGCGGGCCTTGCCGTAGCGATGCCCACAAACTGACCCACGCTGATCTCGTGGGTGGTCATCATCGAGCCCCCACCGGGGCTTCCACCCGGCACCGGCGCAAACCGCAGCGTAACGCTCGCCGGCGCGCCAGCACCGACTCCCAGCGGCAGCACGTAGACCACTTGCTGGCCCTCCGCCGTCGGCCCCTGCGCGCCAGCGATACTTGGCGGCTGCGCGTTCTGCACCACGCGGGGCTGCAACTCAACCCGAAGCTGGTCGATCGTCGGCTGGCCAAGCAGCGCCGCGGTATCCGGCAGTTCGAGCACGCGCTGCAGGCCCGCGGCGTCACCGGCCGACGCCAGCTCCGCCAGGCGCAGGTTCTTCTTGGCCCAGTCCTGGGTCTCAATGTTCGCACGAAACTCGGGGGTGCCAGCCTCGAGCGCAACCTTGAACGCCGCGGGTGTTGCCGCACGTCGCAGAGTTTCAATGAACCTTGTGCGGACCTGACCGGCTAGACGGGCTTGCTCACGCTCGCCAAACGCGGCGCGCGAGGGCAGCAGCGCGCTGAGCAGATCAGACCGTTGCGCCGGCGTCAGGCCATCGAGCAGCTTGTCACCATCGAGCGCCCGCAGCAGCTCTCCCACCGGAAGACTAACGCCGCTAGACCTCTTCACCGGCGTCTCGGCGGTGCTCGTGGGCGTGGCCATCTCGGTCTCGGCGGCCCTTGCATCAGCCAGGAATGCCGAGGCCTCGCCCACCAGCCCGGCGCTCAACTGCTGCACAGGTGTGTCAAGCGCGGGGTTGCCCAGCGGGCCCGCCGCGTTCAAGCCAACAACCAATCGGCCCCACTCTTGGCTTGATCGCAAGGCCGCCTCGGCGCGCTGGCGGAGCACCGGCTCGCCGATGCCGTCGAGCACTTTTTGCGTCGACTGCCAGCGCTGCTCGACGGCCTGAATGCGCGACTCGAGCGCGGCAAGCTGCATCTCGGTGGGCATCTGCGGTGCGCGCGGGAGCGAGCTCGCCGCGATCTCCAGCACCCCGTTGGGATCGAAGGTCGCCCTTGCCGCGCCCACGGCCTTGCGAAGCTGCGCGGCCCGCTGGTTCGCACCCTCGGTGCTGGCGATCTCGATCTCGCCGGTCAGCCGCGCCGCGTCGTCCTTTAGCGTTCGCAGCGTGCTCTCAACGACGCGTGCAAACCGCTGGCCATCAGGCAGGTCAAAGGCGTCCAGTTTGCCAAGCGTGTCGTCGATGGCCTGCCGCTCTGCAGGCGCAAGCTTGCTCCGCACGCCCTCGCCAAGTGCGTCAAGGTTTGCCCGCCTTGCGCGCAGCGCGTCCGCCAACAGCTTGGCCTCGGTCTTGGTCTTTGTCAGCGCGGGCACGTCCTCGCGGTATACGGGCAGGGCCAGCTCATCGATCAACGAACGCAGGTCGCCACGCGTCAGCCGCCCGTCCTCTGCCAGACCGGCGCGCATGGCGCGAACAGACTCTGATTCTGCGAACCCCTCCGCGTCCCACGCGCCACCCTCTTGCACTTTCTTGAGCGCCTCGGCCCAGGCCTTCGCGTCGCCGCGCAACTCAAGAAGACTTTCCGCACGATCAGCAACGTCGTCGGGCGCACCCATCGCCGAGAGTGTCTGCCGCGCCCGGTTGGTAACCACGTGCTTGAGCGTTTCGCCCAGCCCCGCGGGCACCCCGGCGGTCTGCGCGTCACGCAGTGCCTTGGGCAGCTCCGCCGCGTCAGCCAGCGCGCTGCCAGCGGTCAGCTTCTCCACCGTCCGCAGCGACCTTGCGTCGGGCCCCGGCTTCGCAAGCTCAGCAGCCAGCCCGCGCGCCGCGGTCTCGGTCGCGTCCGGCATCCCGAACTGGACCAGCTCGCCCAGGGTCTTGACCAGCCCCGCCGCCGCGTCGCGCTGGGTCTGCGTCGCCGTGACCACCTCGGGCACGGGCGCAACCGGCTCGCTTGGACGATCCAAGTCGGTCGGAAGTTCCGGGTCGCTCGGCCGCACAGGGTCCTTGTTGACCACCGGCGTCGGCGTCTTCTTCTCGCCACCCGCAAAGACCCCGAAGTAGATCCCCACGCCCGCTGCGAGCACCACCGCCGCACCCACGCCGATGAGCACGCCCGAGCCTGACTTCTTCGCTGGCGCGATCGGCTTGATGAGCGCGGGCCCGGTGGTTGGACCTGTGGCAGGCCCCGTGGCAGGCCCTGCGGACGCCACTTCGGGCGCCTCGGTACGCAATTCTTCAGGCGGCCGTGCCTGCTGCGCCGCTGCCTGCTGCGCCGCTGCCTGCGCCGTCGCCGCCGCTAGAGCCGCCTGCGCTGCCTGCGCTGCCTGCTGCTGGCGAAGCGCTGTGGCCTGTGCCGCCTGCTGCTGCTGAGCTTTCTCGAGCTCCAGCTTGCGGTTCGCCTCGGCCTGTGCCGCCTGCTGCTGCTGAGCTTTCTCAAGCTCTTGCTTGCGCCTCGCCTCGGCCTCGCGCGCGAGCCTGTCGCGTTCGGCCTGTGCCTTGGCGGCGCGCTCGGCCTCCTCACGCCTTTGCCGCTCTTGCTCGCGAGCTTGGCTCTGAGCTTGCTCGCGTTCCTTCTCCTTGCGGACGCGCTCGACCTCGCGCTGCTCGGCCTCACGCTGCTCGACAGCCGCCCTGTCGGCCGCACGCTGCTCGGCCGCACGCTGCTCGGCCGCGCGCTGGTCAGGCTTTGGCGGCGCTGCGAGCCGCTTCCCGTCGATCAGCGCCTCAAGCTCAGCAAGTGCAAACGGCTCGGGGCCTAGCAACTGCTCGCACACAAACCGCCACGCCATCCCGTCGCGCTGCGCCTCACCCCACGCAAAGTACCCCGCCTCGCGCGCCTCGGGCCCATCAGGCCCAACTGTCGGCTCACTATGCACCAACAGCGCGTGCAGCACCCCGCCAAGAGCGCGGCAGTCATCAGCGATCGCCCCCGGCGTCGCGTTAAGACCGGCGCTCAGCTCTGGCAGCGTCAGGTTCGCGCGCAGCAGGTCTTCACCGGGCCCGACGCGCACGCCCGAGACGCGAAGTGAGCCATGCGCACGCCCGCCGGCGTGCAGCTCCATCAACTGCCGGGCCAGATCCAGCACTACCCGCCTTACTACCGCGTGCCCCAGCGGCGTGCGACGTTCCAGCGCCACCGTCGCCAACGTCAACACCGGCGGCGGTGGGGGCAGAGGCGGTGGTGGCAAAGGCGGTGGGGGCAAAGGCGGTGGGGGCAAAGGCGGTGGGGGCAAAGGCGGTGGTGGAGGCGGTATTGGTGGGGCCGCGACCGGCCGCACAGGCTCAGGCCTCGGGCCGCGCACGCCCGCCGACTCAAACGGGAAGTTCTGCCGCAGCTCTTTGAGCGTTACCGGGCGGCTCGGGTCCAAACCCAGCAGCCGCTCGCACAGGTCGCGCCACTGCTCGGGCTTTCGCCGGCCTTCACGGTCGCGCCAGCGGTCCAGCGCGGGCAGGTGCCGCTCGCCGGGGTTGTGCCGCACCTGCAGCACCATCTCATAGATCAGTGAGCCAACGCTCGTCAGGTCGTCCTCAACGGTCTTTGGCCCGGCCTGATCCGTGGGCAGCGGGTCGCTCAGCAAGATCGGGTCTTGCCCCGCGAGCTGCGCCATGTCCAGTAGAAACACGTTGGAGGCCTTGATCGCCCCGTGCCCGCGCCCTCGCTGGCGCACGCGGTCAATCGCCCACGCCAGCTTCCCGATGATCGCGCCCAGCTCCGCGTCGCCCAGCGAACGCTTGTATCCGATGAGCGTCTCAAGGGTCTGCGGGGCGCCGGCCTGCGTGCTGCGCAGCTCACTGACCGACCACGCCGCCTGCTCATCGCTGCCCACCGCCAGCACCGGGAGCATCGCGCCGCATTCACTGAGCTTCTGGGCCGCCTCGGCCCGGGCCACAAACTCGCCGATCTGGTGGGCCAGCTGGTCGCTGTCAAGCACAAACTCAGGGCGAAACTCTTTCCACGCCAGGGTCCAGTCGTTCCCACCCGGGGCCCGGCGCGCAAAGTACAGGCCCCCGTCGACGACGGGCTTAAGCAGTTTTCCGCGTTCGTACCCGCCCCATTGCAATCCGCAACTCCCGATCGCCGACCCGATGGGCCTTGGTCGCCACGCGTGGCATGCCTCAAGCACCCCGCCGCGGCCGCGCGCAGTTCGCGTCCGTCAGGCGGAAGCCATTGTTCGCCGCCCGCAGTGCCCCGTCCGAGGAGTCCCGTCCGAAGTGTCCCGTCCGAAGTGTCCCGCCCGCCGTGTCCCGTCCGAAGTGCCCCGTCCGAGACACCAGCGCAGCGGCACCAGGCCCGGCGTCCTTGCCCCGATCAGTCGAACTTCTTGGGCTGCTCAACGAGTTGCGGACCTGCCGGCGTCAGCGTCACCCGGATCGTCCGGTCCTTGCTGAACATGCCCCCAGTCCACTGGCCCTCGCCCATCGGCACAATCAGCCGCCAGTCGTCGATCGCCAATCCGCCCGCCTGCGCTAGCACCAACATCTGCCAATTGCCGGTCTTCTCCGCGGCCTTCCAGAACCCCGCGCGCTCCGCGGCCTTGCGATCAACCTTCTGCGGGCTCACGTCCCCGGGCTCCCACCGCAGCGTCACCGCCTGCCCCGCGTCCAGGATCGACGCCCGCAGCGGGTCGCCGCCGCCGAAGTAATCGCCCACCTTCTTGCTCTCAACCGTCTTTTGCACGTCCAGCGGCACAAAGATCAGGTCAGCCCTGATCGTCCGCCCCGCCAAGGCAGCGCTGGGCGTCACTTCCACGCTTGCCAGCTCCAAATCGGGCGCCGCCGACTTGTCGCCGCAACCTCCAAGGGCGCCCAAAGCACCCGCTGAAATGCCGACCAAGACGCCAACGCACAGCGCCTTGCGCGGGCCAGCGCGCAGCGCCAACCTCAGGCCGAACACAGACTCAGTACAAACGGCTGCGGGCATCGCGGTCATGGTCGTGGCTCCCTGAAAGTCTCTGACTGCTCGTGCTGCTGCTGGATCAACGGCATTGTGAAAAACACCTGCATTTCGGCTCTGCCTAGGGCTGAGGCTCAGTCTGAGCCCCCGTCAAGCTCTGTCGCGCGTGCGCTCTGGCCCGGCGCGACTGCATTTATAAACCAAGGCTCTCAACCAGCGCGACCAATTCCGCGTCGGCCCCTGGGTCGCCAATGAGCATACCACGAACCCGCGACAGCGTCCGCGCAAGGTCGCTCGCCAGCGGGTCCAGCACCGTCTCGATGGCCGCCGGGGGTGCATCGCCCAGGTCACGGCACACGCTGTCCGGCCCCGCGCTAGGGAAGCAGCGCACAATCAGCGCCAGCACGCCCGACCAAACCTCCATCGGCACCAGCGCCTGCTCAGGCGCCACCTTCAGCTTCACCAGCCGCCCAGGGCCCAGCGCGTGCGCCAGCGCCGCGTCGGCCTTCAATACGCCCGCAATCAGCCCCGCCAGCGTCGTTTCGCGCGCCGCCGTCTCACGCAACTGACGCACCTGGCCAGCCAGCGTCTGCACGTCGTCCCACGCCGCGCTCAGCGGGTTGTGCTCGTCGGTCAGCAGCGCGCGGATTGCCAGCACGCCCAGTGCGTACAGGTCTGCCGGGCTGCTGTGCATCGGCGTCAGCTCAAACAGCACGTCGTGCAACTGCTGACCCTCAAGCTTCTTCAGCGCCGCGCTCGCGCCCGCCTCAAGCGCGTGCTCAAAGCTCACCAGACGCACCTCGCCGCTCGCCAGCGCGCTGCCCGCCTGCACACGGCACAGCAGGTCGCACCGCCCAAACTCCGTCGGCAGGCGCATCCAAACGCAATCACGGCTCGAACCGCGCACGCGGTCTTGCGTCGTCAGCGTCCCCTCCAGCACGCTCCCGCCCGGGCTGCTCATCACACGCCGAACGCGCAGCGAGCCGTAGCCCACGCTGGTCGCGCCGCCGCCCGAGGGCTGGTAGATCGACGCGCCGGCGTTCGAGAGGTTCACATACAGCCGCTCGCGCGTGCCCGCCACCGGCAGCATCGCCCCCGCGCCCGGCTCAGTGAGCACCGCGCGGGCCGTCCAGAACGCCGGGAGCGCCGAGCCGCTGGTCCCAAGCGCTACCCGCACCGAGCCCGCCGAAAGGTTCAGCATCGGCTCCTGCGTCGCCGCCACGCTGGCCCGAACCTGCTCGGTCACGTCCAGCAAAAGCGCCAGCTTGTGGTGCAGCACTTCCAGCGCCGCGCCCCAAGGGCCCCGACGGCTCAAGAACGCCTGCCCTCCCACGCCGCCCGCCGCCGCATCGCTCGAAGACAAACCCCCCGCGCCGCCAACGCCCGCCGCCTCGACCAGTGAGCCCAGCGGCGAACGCTCATCCGCACCACCCGCGACGCTGCTGAGCGCATCCACATACCGCTCAAAGCTCAGCGGCGTGTGCGCCATGATCAGCAGCCCGCCCGCCAAGCACCAGCCCCTCCGTGCGCCGTCTAACCCCAGCGCCTCGGCAGCGTCTTTGCACAAGTGGTCCCGCGGTGCGTCGGGGTCAAGCGCTACCAGTGTGGCACTCTGCGCGTCGGCACTCTCGCCAATAAGGTACCGGTGCCGCGAGCCCGCGAAGCTTGCCAGGTCACGCGCTTTGAGCGCTGCCTCGTCCGTGCACACGCGCAGCGGCTTGCCGTCACCCGCAGCCGCAGGCACAGCGCCGCGCGCCCCATCGAGCACCATCGGCCCGACGCGCCACGCGCCGGCGTCGCTGCGCGTGCCAGTGCCCGTTCCAGTCCCGGTCCTGATCACCCCGGCCTCAGGCACCCGCGCCAGCCGCTCAGCCCGTGACGCCCACCGCAGGTCCATCAGCGTGTTGTTCAAGACTTCAGGCGCGGCCCCGGCCCGCAGCCCGGGCCCCAGCACACCCTGCTCGTGAAGCTCAAGCCACCGGTGCACCGTCCCGCCGGCATCCGCCAGTGCGCCCAAGTACACCGTTGAGTCCAGCGCCTCGCGCGCCACGCACGCCACGCCCGCCTCGGTCAGTAGCACGCAGACGCGCAGAATACCGCTCTCGCCCGGCAGCGCCGCCGCCAATCGATAACCCTTGGGCACCGGCCCGGGCAGCGCGCGGAACACAAACGCAAAGCCCTGCGGGCTCGACAAGGTGCGACCTCCGGAGCCGCTCCGAATCGGTAGACCGCCTGGCCACCGTCCGGAGGGAGCCGCGAGTATACACGATCTGAGGCTGGCCTCCTGCAAAGCCCAAATTTCAGGCCGAACACCCACGCCTCAACCACGTCAGCCCGGTCGCCCCGCCTACCCCACAATCCGCCGGCGGTTCTTCACATAGTCCCAGACCACGAACCGGTCCAGCTGCGCCCCGGCCACAAAGAACACCCGCCCCTTGGTCCCCTCTGCCAGCGCGTGCGCAAACCGCACGTCCTGCTCGCTCTGGTTCCAGCTCTGCAGCAAGAAGATGTTGATCGTGATCCCCTCGCGCGCACACGCCAACGCCTCGCGCATCGTCGCCTGCTCCGTCAGGGGGTCCGGCGGGTACAGCATCAGCAGCTCGGGCCCGTCAAAGTGCGCCGTCGGCAGCCCATCAGTAATCAGCAGCACCTGCCGGTTGGGCGTGTCCTGCACCCCCAGCACCTGGCGTGACAGCCGCAGCGCGTGCTGGATGTTCGTAAAGTGCTGCGGCAGCCGCGCCTCGGTCGTCGCCGGGTTGCTCATGTCCGCCTTCAGCCGCACGCGCGGGCTGTGGATGCTCACCGGCTTTGGCAGCAGCCCGACAAGCTCGGCCGAACTGGTCAGCTTCGCCAGCGTGAACATCTCGATGAACGCCAGAAAATCGCCCGGATACTGGCCCCGGATCAGCCCGTCGAGCGCCAGCGCCATCCGCTTGACGTTCACGTACTGCCCGTCGTAACGCATCGAGCCTGACATGTCCATCACCACCGCCGTCGCGCACCGTGGATTGTTCCGCGTCAGCCGAACGGCGATGTCCCGCGCGCTCACACGCAACCCGCCGCCCTTCACACCTCCGGCAGTCATACCCCCGGCACTCAGCGCGTTCACCAGTGTCTGCGTCGTGTCGATCGTCGACGCCGTATCGCCAAACTCATACGCCCGCGTCCGCTCCAGCTCCACAGGCCCCTCGCCCATGATGCCCACATTGTGCCGCCCCGTCCGCGCTTCGCGCAGCTCGCCAAACACCTCGCTAAGCAGCAGGTTCTGCATCGCCCGTAGGCCCTTGGGCGTCAGCGCGTACCCGTCGCGCGTCTTTGACAGCCCGGCCCGCTCCGCCGCCTGCCGCACGGCCTCTCGCACCATCTCGCCGATCTTGTTGAGCTCCTCAACCTGCTCGGGCGGTGCAAACTCACCCAGCGAGTCCATATCAATGATCGCGATCTGCGCGTTCTTGGCCGCCTCTTCAAGCTGCTTAAGCAGCTCGTCGATCTTCTCAAGCTCAAGCTTCACGTCCACCGCGTCGCTGACGCTCAGCGCCTCACGCCCCGTAAAGTCGTACGCATCGTCAAGCTGCTCGACCTGGATCAGGTTCACCAGCCCGCCCAGCGCCCGCATTACCGCCCGCGCCGCAGGTGAGGTGTCGTCGCGCAGCCGCTCGAACAGCCGCTCAAGCTCGTACACCTGCCGCTGCTTGACGGCCCGTGCAAGCTGGCCTTTGAGCTTCTCATCCAGCCCCGCCGTGCCCCGCCCGGCCTCGGTCAACTGAGCCTCCGCGTCACGCAGCGCCTGATCGACCCGGTACGTGGACAGGATCTTGGCCTTGCGCTCCAGCAGCAGCCGCCGCAGGCTTTCAATCGACGGCCCCAGCGTCGGGAACATAGATGGGTCCAGCCGCACCGCTCGCGCTAGCTCCTCCTCGCTCAGCTCGCGCATGTCGCCGTACGCCAGCAGATGCTCCATCGCCGCGCCCATCACCTCGGTTGGCTCAGCGGTGGGCGACGGAAACTCCGCCGGGTCGTACTTCTGATACGCATGTACAACCCCGCCGAAGCTCTCGAAGCTTGGGCTCTCGTGGCCGAGGCTCTCGAAACTTGGGCTCGCGTCGCCAGAACTTCCACCAGATTTACTCTCCCGGGCCGTGCCATCACCCTGTGGGGCACCCTTCGCCGGCTGCTCGGGCCCGTCTCCCAATGGATCACGAATCGGCGGATTGTTCACACCACCCCTACGCCAAGGGGCACCGCTGCGTTCGCGCCGGCCTTCCCACGCCAACGAATACAGGCTCTTACTGCCCCCCGCCAATCTCACGGATCAGCAGCGGCCCTGCTGTCGTGCTGCCGGATTCATCCACCGCCTGCGTGACCTCAAGCACCGAGAGTCCTGGACGCAGCGTCATCTCTACCGGACGCTGCGGGTTCGGCAGGGTGTCAAGCCGCAGCCACACTACTTCGCGCTGATCAGCCGTGTACGGCCCCATCCCGCGCCGGTCGCCCGGACCCAGGCGCTGCGAGCCGATTGTCATCGTCCCCGCGTTGTTGCGCGTCAACACCTGCACATACAGCGGCTGCGGCGTGCCATTGCGCACGTCCGCGCTATACCCGCTCTTGCACCCCCCGAGCCCCAGCGCCGCCAAGCTCGAAAGGCCCGCCAAGGCCAGCGGCCAGCGCCGAAGCCCAGAGAGCTGTGCGGACCGGGTCAAACGCTGTATGCAAGCCGAAGCCGTGGTGCTCATGGCTCATTGTTCGCCGCCAACGCCCGTCGGATGCGGTCGTGCCCGAGCACAAATTTGCCTTACTTCCGCCGCCGCCCTCGCCGTCGCCGCGGCGCCGGATCCAGCTCACCCAGGGCGCGCCGAATGGCCGTCGTCCACTCGCGCCGCGCCGTCCGCAGGGCCGTCCACCCAGACGCGCCGGCTGCCCACTGCCGATTCTCGATTGCCCTTCCAACCCCATGTGCCCATGTGCCCATGGGCCCTCACCGCTTCATCTGGCTGATGAACGCGTCCGCCTCCGCGATCGACTGGTTCATCTCCGCAATCAGCCGCGACACATCCCCTTCGATCATCTTCACATCGCCGCTCAGGCTCGCGATCGCCGCCGCGTTGAGGTTGTGCTTGAGGTACAGCACCCGGTCGTTCATCGCCGTCAGCACCGGCTTCATCTTCCCCTCGGCCTGGCGCATCGCCCCAACCAGCTTCTCGTACAGCCGCCGCGTGTCGCGAAGCTGCCCCTCGCTCTTCTCGCGCATCGCGCCGTCGCTGTACTGCGTCAGCTCCGCCTCCCACTCTCGAAACAGCGCCGACGCGACCCCCTCGGTCTTGCCGATCCGCTCGCCCACATCCTCGGCAGCCGTCTTGCAGCGCTCAAACTCGCGCTGCAGCTTCCTGTACTGCCCCTCAAGTTCGCCGCCAGAAAAACCCGTCATGGCCTGGAACTGTTCCAGCGCGCTGGCAAACTTTTCCTTGGCCTCCTGCTGGCTGTCGCGCGCTTCCTGAACCTTCTCAACAAGCTGCTCGCGCTTGGCGTACCCAAGCCGCTCCCACACGGCGATCGTCGCCGACTGGCACCCCGCTACGCCCCCCACGCCAACTACACCAGCCGCGGCGGCCAGCAGCCCAGCCACGAGCCCCGCCCACGCACGCCCACCAACCTCTGAAGTACCCATAGAAGCTCCGCTCCTGCCCTTTGGTGCCAACAGTTGATCCACGTGCCCAACGTTATCACCATCACGAACCTCAAAGACCCGCGCCTGGCCGACTACCTCGACGTCAAAGAGCGCCAGCTCAGCGCCGATTTCGGCGCGCCAGGTCCCGACGGCAGACCCGGCGGCACACCCGACGCGCCCCACGGCAAGCTTTACGCCGAGGGCCCGATGGTCCTTGAACAGCTCCTCAAATCCAACCACCGCCTCCTGAGCTTGCTGACCACCGCGCCCCGCCTCGAAGACCTCGGCCTGCCCTTGCCACACGACCTTCCCGTCTACCTGCTCCCGCAGCGCGAGCTTGACCGCGTCATCGGCTTCAACATTCACCGCGGGCTGCTCGGCATCGCCGCCCGCGCCAAGCCGCAAACCGTTGTTCAACTTCTGGCCCACGCCCACACTCAGCAGAACGCAGATTCGCGCCGCCCCGGCCCGCTTGTGGTCCTAGAAGACCTCAGTAATCACGACAACGTCGGGTCGATCTTTCGGCACGCCGCCGCGTTCGGTGCCGCCGGGGTCATCCTCAGCGCCCGCTGCGCCGACCCGCTCTACCGAAAATCGATCCGCGTCTCGATCGGCCACGCCCTGCGCGTCCCGTGGGCTTGGGCACCCACCACCGAGGACCCCTCGGGCCTGGGCACCGAAACCCTCGTCGCCCTGGCCACCGCAGGCTGGACGACCGTTGCTCTGACCCCCGCGGGTGACCGAGATCTTGACACAATGATCAAAGTTGGCAGCACAATCGGCGACGATCGTCGTATTTTTGCTAACTTTGCCATGGTCATCGGTGCCGAGGGCCCGGGCCTTAGCGCCCCAACCTTGGCCGCCTGCAACTTGCGCGTGCGGATCCCGATGGCCAGTGGGGTCGACAGCCTCAACGCCGCCACGACTGCCGCCATCGCGCTGTACGAGCTCACGCGATTGAGGCGGTAACTGTGTCACCTCGCTCACCTAAATCAGCGCGAACTACGCTCACGCTTGTGCGTCTAAACACTCATCGTTGCCGAAGTTCAAAGGCCGCTCAGGCCCGGCCCTCGCGCGGCACGAACGTCCAACCATCGGCACATACACGGAGCCCTCGAATGAACTTTGGCACGCTTGCTCGCTCTTCGGTCCGCCTCGCCGTCGGAGCTCTGGCCGTGGCCGCCGGGCTCGCCACCCCCGCGCTCGCTGGTTCGGGCACGTTTGTGCTTGACGCTGACACGGTTCGCCGTGAGGGCACGGGCGAGGCGCGGGTCAGGCTCAACAAGATGGAGCTTGAGCCCGCCGACCTGAAGTGGGCCAACCTTTCCGACTGGGCGGGCGGGGACGCGCTGACGCCCGACGCGCTCAAGGGCCGCCCGGTGCTGATCATCACCAGCACGGGCTGGGCACCGGCCTCGCAGGGCGTCGTTCGCCGTGCGGCTCAGCTCGGGGCTAACAACAAAGACCTGGTCGTGGTCGTCATCCAGACCAAGGACCGCCTCGAGCTCGCCACCAAGTGGCTTAAGGATCAGAATATCACTGTGCTCTCGGCCCGTGACGCTGACGGCAATTTCCGTGCGTCGCTCGGCAGCGACCAGGATCCCGACATCTTCGTGATCGACCGCGCCGGGCAGATGCGGTTTGCCGACGTTGAGAGCGAGTCGTTGACCGCCGCGGTTGACTTTGTGACCCGCGAGAGCATCGAGATCGCCCAGGCCAAGCCCGCCGAGGCCAGGCGGCTTGAGGCCGACTTTACCGCCGCCCAGAACCGCACCCGCGTCGCTGGTGACGCGATCCGCCCGGGTCAGTTTGGCAACGTCGCCGTCGAGTTCAAGGCGCCCGACGGTGGGCTCTACGGCTCGGCCCTCTGGCCCGCCAAGAACAAGCAAGAGAACATCCAGGGCTCAAATGACGTGCAGGGCCAGCAGCTGCCCTTCACCACCGAGCACATGTTCTGGTTCAACGGTGCGCCCAAGAACAGCAACGGCAAGGTCATGGTGTACGACTACTGGGCGACGTGGTGCTACCCCTGCAAGCGCAGCATGCCGCTGCTCGAAGAGATGGCCCAGACCTTCCGCGATGAGCTTGAAGTCATCGGCATCATGGGCGTCAACGAAGGCCGCCCCGAGATCCAGCGCTGGATGAACGCCAACAAGGTCACCTACAGCCACGGTTTTGATAATGGCGAGAAGTCCATCAAAGCCCTCAGTGTCACCGCCATCCCGACCATCGTCGTGGTCTCGTCCGACGGCGTGGTCCGCTGGCAGGGCAACCCCCTCCAGCCCTTCTTCCGTGACATCGTGCGCCAGGTTATTGAGGTTGATCCGGGCGTCAAGGCCCGCCGCGATGCCATCCGCGACCTGCGCCGCAAGGGCGACGCCGCGGCCCGCGAGCAGTCCGCCGGCGCAAAGTGAGCCGCACGTTCACCACTTGGTGACCAGCCGCTGAGCCGGCCAACGAGTTTGGTGGGGCTGGCCAAGCCGCCTCCTAAGATCGAACCAGGAATCTCCAGCGGGTGGGAGCGAAGGCTCCTGCCCGTTTTTTATGGTCCGGATGTCCCCTTTGTGGGTGTCGAGATGGGGTGAAGTACGTAGGTTTGACACGATCTAGGTATTTCGACTGCCCTAGGGCTGTACCACCGGCAAGTAAAGACCGATCAGAAATCTTCGCAGAACCCTTGCAATTCCGCGGCGTTGTGGTCTACTTAGCGAGTCCACTCCCGCAGTTCTGCCGGGGGTGTGTCGGCCGTATTGTGGGGCCGTCTGCGGAAAATTGCCCGAGGAATTTTTAGGGGAATCATCAAATGAAGAACGTTCTTGCCCTCTCAATCGTCGTTGCTGCCGGCACGTCGGTGGCCCTTGCGGCCCCGCAGGAGTTTGCGGAATTCAACAACGCGCTGAGCCTCAACCGCATCGGCCAGGTTTCGTCGGCTGGGCTCGGTTCGCTGCCCAACGACACGCGGAACTTCAACTTTGTCGGCGGTTACGCCGTCCGGCACATCCAGGTTGAAGGTGAGATCATCCGCGACCTACCCTCTGGGCAGGACAGCTGGTTCGGCGAGGCGTGCATCCTGGTGACGCCACCGGGTGGGACGCCGTTTGTGATCCAGCCGATCGTCAGCGGCAATCCGGGCCCGACGGTGACTGGTGGCGTGATCGCGGCGGGTGCCATCGGCATCCCCGTGAGCACCATTGCTGACGCGGTGGGCGCCTGGACCTTCGAGTTCTTCGAGATGTGGGACGACAACGAGACCGCCCCGGCGGCTGGCGGCGGATCGGCCGCGGCCTCCCTCACGACCGCGACGGACGCGACGTGGACCCGCATCCGCTTCACCCTTGACGACGCGGCCCCGACGGCCTTCGCCCCGGCTCTGCCCGCGGGCACCACGAGCTTTGCCACCTGGTCGGCGACGAACCAGAACTCGAACCTCGTCAGCCTGCTGGACGCCCCGAACTTCACCACGACGGTCGGGGCTGGTACGAACATCATCGGCTGGCAGGTCTTCGGTCGCGTGACGGCCGTGGGTGCCGCTGGCGGCGCGAATCAGGCCGGCAGCCTTGCTGACGATCCGGTTGTCCGCGTCGTGCCCCCGGGCCTGCCGCTGGACACCACGCTGGTCGGCGGCGCGCTGCCGGTGCTGGGCAACAGCACTTCGAGTGCGACGGGCAACATCTCTATCGCCTACACCGGCTCGTTCCCCTCTGCGGGCACGTGGACGGCGGTGACCAGCGAGGCGACCGACACGCTCGGCACGCCGATCAACCCGGTTGACAACGTCTGGAACGAGATCACCATCCGCCTGATCGACTCGATCGGCACCCCGACGGCGACTGTCGACCTGGGCACGCTCGTCGCGGGCACGCCTTCGACGGCCAACTTTGCGATCACGGCCCCGGGCCAGACTCGCTGGGTCAGGTTCACCCTGCCGACGAGCGTCCGCTTCCCCAACGAGGCGGCACTGCGGATCGACACTGAGATCAGCCAGACGGTGCTGACCAGCAGCGTGACTGCGGCTTCGCAGCGCAACACCGCGATCGCCCTGTTCCGTAACGACGGCGTCCGCGTTTCGGCCGACTTTGCTGACGGCTCTGACTCGCTGGGCCAGATCACCTTTGGTTACGACAATCTCACCGGCGCGCCAGCCTCTATTGGCCTGGCGGGCAGCACCGCAGGTGCTCTCTACAACGGTCGTGACGGGTTCTTGGACGCGGGCATCTTCTGGCTGGGCGTTACGGCCGGCGACGCGGGTGTGACGGTTGGCCCCGGCTTCTTCGCGGTCAACAACCCCGCAACGAACCTGACGGTCTCGACGGGCGCGGGCATCGTGGTCAACGTTGGTCTGTTCAACCCGGCCCCGCAGGCCCAGAACGCCGCCAACGCCCCGGCGACGCCCGGCGCTCAGAACTTCGGTCTCGTCGGCGTGCTCAACGGTGACGGGACAACCGAGGACATCAACACCGCAGTGGCCGACTACGCCGCGGGCACAAGCGTCACGGCCCCGCTGAACGTGCAGTGGTTCCGCTTCCTCACGGGCCGTGCGGCGAGCGTTGCCAGCGGCTTCTACGTTGACTTGGATACGGCGGGCACCGCCATTGCTGAGACGGCCAATCCGCTCAACCCGCTGGCGCCGCTGATCGACGCCAACGACACCGAGATGGCCATCTACACCGGCCAGGGCAACCTCATCGCCAAGAACGATGACTTTGATGCCAACCTCAACGACATCGACTTCGTCCTGACCAGCGGCCTGTCGTTCGGCCGGACCGCGACGCCGCGGCCCTATCCGCTGCCCGGTGGCACCGCGTTCGCTGGCCAGGGGGGCATCCTGCCCGTCGGCACCTACTTCGTCGCCGGCACCATGTTTAACGTTGTGTTTGGTCTTAATGACCCGGCCGACGCGAACGTCGCTGCCTCGACTCGCGCCACCGACGGCACCCGTAGCGATACCAACTTCACGGTTGGGCGTCGGGCGCTGGCGGCCGGCTCAATCTCGCAGCCCGGTACGCTGACGGTCAACGTCCGCACCAATATGCCGCTGGCCTGCGGCGAGTCTGACATCGCCGGTCCGGGCCCGACGGCGGGTGCTGACGGCGAGCTGACGGCCGACGACGTCATCTTCTTCATCAGCAACTTCACCTCCAACACCCTTGCGGTCGCCGATATCGCTGGCCCGGGCCCGTCGCCGGGTGCTGACGGCGAGCTGACGGCCGACGACATCATCCTGTTCATCAACCGCTTCACCGGCGGCTGCATCTAAGCCTTCGTAATCGTCGGGCCTCGATAAGTGCTGGTAAACGCATCTGCCTACGCAAGGCCCAGGGTCTGACCCCTGGGCCTTTTTCGTGCGCACAGCGAGGCCCGCAATTCACGGCTGATCGGGGGCTGTGTGGGAGTGTGGCGGCGGTGAGTGGGGGGGCGGAGTGCGAGGGCGTAAAACATCAGCACTTGGCTGGCCCGTTGGGTGATCCTGGGGCATCCTTAGGTTGGCCGGATTCGTAAGGTTGTTCGGCGTGGGCGACGCGTGCGCGCGGGCGGTCCGGCCGATACTCTGGTGGCAGGGGCTGCTGTCTTGGCGGGCCCGCGCGTTTCTCGGACGCTTGAAGGCAGTGATTGCAAGGACCCGTGATGAATAACGCTCTGTCAAACGCCGGTGTCGGGGTGTCGAGGGTGTTTGTGCGCGCGGCCTTCGCCGGCCTGGTGGCGGTCGCGTCGCTGGCGGGCGTGGCCGGCGCGCAGACGTGCGACCGTGACGTGCGCGATCTGCCCGGGCCCTTTCCGCTCGGTGGGACGAGCACGCCCAACCTCACGCTGAACCACACGTTCACGGGCGGGTACGCGATTGGGAGCATCTGCGTGGCGGGCACGGTCGAGCGGTTGGCGGGAGGGACCCGCGCGAGCGATCTGCGGTTGACGATCTTCCGCAACAATACGATTGTGGTCAGCGATCAGCCGCTCTCGATTAATGGCGACACGAGCGCCGGCGGGTTGGTGCCGTTTGTGGCGAGCTTTGCGGCCGCGGGCGCAGGGCCGGGCCTCTACCGATTTGTCTTTCGCGACGCGGTCGATCAGCCTGGCGAGGACGTGAACCTGCGTGACATCCGCCTCGCGGCGACGGTGGTTGGTGCCAGCGGTGGCGGTGGCGGCGGCGGCGGCGGCAACGGGCCGGACCTTCCTCCGCTGGCGAGTCTGGACTTCCGCGGCTCGGGCTTCCAGTCCTACCCGACGCAGTTTCTGCGGGGCGATGTCGCAACTGACCCGCCCGTGGGCGAGCGATTCAATGCCCCCACCGCGTGGTACATAGTCTCGCTGCCTGACGACTACAACCGCTTCACCGGGCGGTACCTTGACCTGACGACGGCGGGCTCGGGCCTGGTGGTGCGCAACGCCCAGGGCGTGCCCGAGGATCTGCCCCCGGTGGTCGATGTGGTGTCGCTGAGCTCGTGCTTCTACCGCGAGAACGGCCAGTTGATCGCGCTGGACTCGTTCAGCGGTCGTGACTTGACCACGGCGCTCTCGTTTGGGGTCGGCAGCTCACTAGACGTGAACCTCCAGCCCGGCGACCTGAGCGTGATCGACCCGTACGACAGGTTCTTTTCGGGCGGCGACGGCGGCGACCTCTCGCGCGGGACGTACTTCATCGGCATCTCGCAGTTTGAGACCGTGGCGCTGGACAACTCGGTGGTGCAGCGTACTGGCCCGCGCCGCCAATTTGAGACGCGGGTAAGGCTTAGGGCCCGGTGGGGTGAGCGGCCGATCGTGCTGCCGGCGATCCCTGTGGCCCGCGACCTGGGCCTAAACCCCACGATCGTGCCGCGCGAGCTGACGATGGCCGCCGACGAGGTTCAGTGGTTCAGCTTTAGAGCGTCGCAGATCAACCAGTTCCAGCGCGGGTGGATGGACATCTCGACGAACCAAACCCCGCCGACTATCAATCCGCTCGCTTCGACGACGCTGCTGGTCTACGGCCCCGGCGGGCGTTACGGCAACCGGGCCGACTTTGACAGCGGCTTTGGGGCGCTGTCGTTCCTGTCGCTGGGGTCCGGCTCGCAGACTCCTGCGTCCGCGGCGGTTGGTGACGCGTTCAACTTCCTCGGACAGCCCTTTGACGTCTTTAGCAACGGGTTCAGCGGGTCGCTGGATGACCAGCTTTACTACCTGGCGGTGATGGGCACGACGTACTACGCGTCGCCGTTTGGTTTCGCGCAGCGCCAGCTTTACGGGAACTACTGGACGATCCGCGTGCGCGACAGCTACATCGAGCCGACGGATTTGGACTTCAACGCGCTGCGGACGGCCGCGACGGCGGGCACGATCAGGCTGAAGGTCACCAGCGGGACCAAGCCCGCGCCGGGTGGGTCGGCGCCGGGCGGTGCCGAGGACCTGGGCACGGTCAACATCGGGCAGGTCGTGCGCGTCTTCGGGCTTGGGCCCGATTATGGCGACACCACGGTGAAGTGGTATCGCTTTAGCAACGAGCGGGCCGCGTCGATCGACAACCGGCGCTATGTGGACATCTGGACCAGTGAGGTGCTTGACGACCCGCTGACCGGCGGCGACACAATCCTGGCGATCTTCGCCCCCAACGGCGCGATGATCGACGACGATAATGCGGCGGTGGGCGATTACGCGGCTCTGACCTTTGGTGCCGACATTCCGATCCGCCAGCTTGACAACGACAGCCCGCTGGACGGGCGCGACGGCGTGCTGCCGACGGGGCTGTACTACATCGGCGTTGGCTCGTACCCCGGGCTCAACCTCCCGTCGCTGTTCAACCAGGCCTTTGTGGTCACGACTTCGCAGCGCAACGCCGAGGACACGGGGCTGGTCAGGCTGACGATCAATGCCGGCATCACGACCTCCTGCGGCGCGTCGGACATTGCCGGTAATGGCCAGACTGATGGTGCTGACGGCGAGCTGACCAGCGACGACCTGATCGTGTTCGTCAACCGCTTCGTAACGCGGGACGCGCGGTCTGACGTGGCCAGCAGCGGGCAGATCCGCGGGGCCGACGGGGAGTGGACCGCCGACGACATCATCATCTTCATCAACGACTTTGTAAACCCCCCGGCGGGTTGCGGCCAGGTCTGAGCCTCGGCGCAGTTGCGGTTTGTGCGTAGCCGCCGGGCGGCAGGCCGATATCGGCGGTATGGAGAAGCTCTGCCCGGTACACGTTGTTGGTCTGCGTGGCGTTGGAGCTGATGCTCTGGCGTTCGCACTGAGCTTGGCCATCTGGGCAGGCGCGGCCCGCGCGCAGCCGGTTGCTGAGGCCGAGCCCAATGACGCGGCGGCGGCGGCCAACCTTGCTGTCATGGCCAGCGGCGGCAGCGTTACGGGCACTACCACCGGTTCGACGGGCGTGAACGGCAACAGCAACAGCCCGGACTGGTTCCGACTGCGCATCAGCGCCACCCCCACGCTTGTGCAGCAACACCGCGTGACGCTCTCTAGCTCGCGCAGCGGGCACACCGGCGTGCTGGGCGTGACGCGCTTTGGTGAAGGCGCAGTCGAGGGGCAGGTCAGCGCCTTCCAGTTCACCAGCGTCAACACCACGCCCGCGCGCTTCAACCAGTTCTACACCTTTGGCGTCAGCACCGCTGACGTGCTGCTGCGCGTCACCGGGACGGCTCAAACGGTTGACCCCTACAGCGCGACGCTGGCGAGTACGACCGTGACGCCGACCGTGCTGTTGCCGCAGATCGTGTCGGGGACCGTCACCATGACCACCGAGAATGCCGGGCACACCACCGACACCGAGCTGTTCCTGTTTGACATGAGCACAGGGCAGCTGCTGGCGCAGAACGACAACGCGCTGGTGGCGGGGGGCGGGTCCACGTCGCTCAGCCGCGTCGTGTTTACGGTCCGGGCGGGGACGGGCTACCTGGTGGCAAGTGGACCGTTTGATACATCGAGCAATGTGGCGGCGGACCCGCTGATTGATGCCGTGACTTCTGGGACGTTGGCTTCATCACCCGGGGTGCTGATCAGCTCGAGCACCATGGCGACGGCGGATCTTTCGCTGCTGGTCCAGGGCACCTGGCAGGGCACGGCCCGCAGCGAGCGGGTTGCGCTGGCACGGCCGGGGCCGTATGGGGTCGCGTTCGCCAGCTTCACGCTGGGGTGCAACCCGGCAGATCTCGCGGGCCCAGGGCAGACCACAACGCCTGACGGGCAGCTCACGGCCGACGACATCATCCTGTATATTGCGCGGTTTCTGGCCCGGAACCCCCGGGCCGATCTGGCGCGGCCCGGCCCGGATCTGGGGTCGGACGGGGAGTTCACGGCGGACGACCTGATCGTGTTCATCCGAGACTTTGCCGCTGGCTGCCCGGGCTGAGGCCCTGCCCCGCCGGGGTCTGATGGTCGGCCCTTGCGGATTGGCCTGGGGGAGCTGGGCGGCCCCAACGGCCGCGGTCGATGTGAGCGGTCTGGGGTGCTTGCGGTTTGCCCGGGGCCGAGTCTTGAGGTATCTTAGAGATCGTACAGGATAGTTCCTTGGATCGGTCGCTCGCGCGCGGCTCTGGCCGCGCTGGCAGGGAGGTTCAGATGAACGAGTCACTTAGTCGTAGATTTGGGCGCGTTGATGCTGCTTCGGCGCGCTTTGCTGGCGCGGCGCGATTGGCTGGCGCGGCGGTGGCGATTGCGCTGGCGAGCGGTGCGGCCCACGCTCAGCAGTACCGCGCGACAATCGGCACAACGGCGACGGCCACGAGCACCACCGGCGTGACGCTGAACTTCACCAGCACGATCAAGGGCACGTACGTGCCGGTGACCAACACCGCCGGAACGCGGACGATCCTGGGCAACTTCAACATCTTTTTTCCAGGCTCGCCGCCAGCGGCGCCGCGCAACGACAATTGCCCGCTCAACGGGTCGGGCACGGGCAGCGGCACGAGCACGACCAGCCCGCGCGGGACGTACACCCTGCGGTACAACAGCTTCTCGCGGACCGTGGAACTCTTCGGGCTCAACACGGACCTGACGGGCCCCTCGCCCGACCCGTCGCTGGCACTCACCGCGCTGCTGACTTACAGCTCATTTCGCGTGGTGGTGACGCCCACAAGCACCTACAACTACCCGTTTCTCGGCTCTGCGCTCTCGCTGCCACTGGGATCTGCGACGATCACCGACCAGTCGCTGGTGCAAAGCGGCCCGGCGTCAGCGACGGGCACGCCGCGGGCGGGCGGGGGTGTTGACTTTACGATGAGCGTCCCGGTTCGCTTGGTGGGGCAATCGAACTTTCAGGGGCAGCTGATCCCGATTGATGCCCCGGCGGAGGTGCAGCTCGCTGGCTGGCTGGTGCCCGCGGGTGCGACGGCGACGAGCCAACTGAGCGCCGCGAGCCTGACGATCACCCAGGCGCTTCCGCCGGTGCCGGGCGACCCGCTGAACCCGACGCCCTTTCTACTGCCCCCGCCGCCGCTAACTACCGGCCCCGACGCGGCGGTGTTGGCGGTCTTCAACGTGACGGGCGGGAGCGTGAATCTGGGCGGGAGCGCAACGCTTCCGGGGAGTGCGCAGCGGACCAGCATCGCGGACGTGGGCGGGTCTGGCCAGAGCCGCGGGCCCGACGGCGAGCGGACGGCGGACGACATCATCGTGTTCATCGCTGCGTTCACGGCGGCTGATCCGCTGGCGGATATCGCGGGCGCGGGCCCGACGGAGGTCCCGGACGGGCAGTACACCGCCGACGACATCATCGTGTTCATCAACTCGTTCTTGAGTTCTTGAGGGTCTGCGGGGCGCGCGTGCCACGGGCCCGAGAACAGGGTTGGGCAGAAGTCAGGGTTGGGCTGAAGTCAGGGTTCGGCTGAAGTCAGGGATTGGCTGGTTAGTTGGAAGGTCCGATGTGGCAGGCACACCCCGCCCAAGTGGAACAGTCGGCCCACGCGAAAGGTTATGGATGATCCGGTTCTTTGATGGACCACCAAGCTGGTCGATCCGCTCCATTGTAGGAGTAGGCGCTATGGCCCAGTCATGGTCCAGGTCATCGTCGTGTTGGAGTACGTCGGCCGCGTCGGCATCGAGGTCACGCGCGCCCGCGGCGAACGGCGCTCGGGCTTCAGCCTTTGCGCTGGTGCTGGTGGCGGGTTCGATGATGACGATCCCGGCGGTGCCGGCGCTCGGATTGATGGGCGACCAACGCGCCGCGCAGGGAGCGCTCGCGTCCGGCTCTGGAGCGCTGATCTACCAGTCGGGTGCGGAGGCTGACGCGGGTACGTCGATCCCGACCGGCTCGCCCACGGCGCGGTGGTCCGGCGCTACGACGGTGCTCTCGCCGCGTGGCACGCGCGTGATCGGGCGGTTCCACAACCAGTCGGTGGGCCTGCGCCTGACCGACTTGCCGCCGCACACTCAGCTGGTCGTCGCCTTTGACCTTTACGCGCTGGGCAACTGGCGCGGCGAGCGCGGCCTGGCGCCCTCGGCGTTCCGGCTCTCGGTCGGCGAGCGGGCGCTGATCCGCACCACGCTGGCCAACGACGACGGCTCGGGCCAGCTCATCCAGTCGTTCCCGGGCTCGATCGGCTCGGGCGTGTACGCGCCCCAGAGCGGTGCCTCGGGGCGTGACGAGCTTGGCTTTACGCCCCCCGCCGCGGGCAAGGTTCTGGCGCGCGACGCGCGCTACCGCATGGTTGCGCACGTCGATCACACCAACGGCGCTGCGGATCTGGTCTTCGGCGTCTCAGGCCTGGTCGGCAGCATTGACGACGCCTCGTGGGCCCTTGACAACGTGGTCGTGCTCGCCGCCAGCGAGCCCGCGCAGGTGCCCGCCGCACGCCTTGGCGCTGATGCGCTGGCAACGCAAATCTGGAGCAGCACGGCCCCGGCGCTGGCCGCGGTGCCGAATTTTGCCGCCGCGCCAGGTGCGCCGGCTCTGCCAGACATAGTGGCACTGCCGGGCGAGCCGACGGTCATTAGCACGGTCGGGGGTTCAGGCGCGGGCAAGGCGGCAACGCGTGTTGAGGCCTCGATCAGCAGCAGCAGCTCATCGAGCAGCACGACGGTGGTGGACGGGAAGGTTGTGGCCAGCACGCAGCAGCGCGAGTCAAGCGCCAGCAGCTTTGCCCCAGGGGATGGGAAGATTGAGTTGGCGGCCGCACCAGTGGTCGTCGCGGTGCCCGTGGTGGCGACTGCGCCGGTGTTGGCACCTGCGTCGGAACCGAGCGCTGTGCCGGTGGTGGTCCTTGCGCCGGTCTCGGTCGAATTGACGCCGCTGACACTGGCAAACCCAGTCGAGCCAGCCCAAGTAGCGGCCACACCAGTCCTGCTTGCAGAGATGCCCTCGGGCGTTGGCGCGGGCTCGACGGTCACGACGGATTCCACTTTCAGCAGCACAACTTCAACTTCCACCGATGCGACTTGGATCTCCACCGGCAGTGTGCCGTTGGTCGCGCTGGCACCGGTTGGTGGCGAGTCGGTCACTGAAGTCGCCGCGCGGCTCGGTGGCAAGCCGACGCTCCCGCCCAACACGTACCAGAGCGACTTTGCCAGCGGGAGCACGGGCTGGAACATTTCGACGATCACGCGGACCAAGGGTGGGCTGGCGTTCCTGGGCCCTTTGGGCAACCAAGCGGCGCAGTTCGATCTCGGCGGGCTTCCGGCGTCGGATGATCTGGTCATCGCTGCCGATGTGCTGCTGCTGGGTGATTGGGTCGGCGACGCGACCAACCCCGGCCAGGCGCCATCGAAGTTCACGATCTCCAGCGACAACGGCGCGGAGATCTTCGCCACCACGCTGGCCAACCAGATGGGCGTTGGGTCAACGCGCCGTCAGAGCTTCCCCGCCAACGGAAGCCCGGCGGGTGCCGGCGCGCTCACACGTCAGACCGTCGGCATGCTCGACGAGCAGGGCAATGAGCTCGCAGACGCGACGTACCGCTTCGTGATCAGCGTCCCGCGTGACGGCGTGGGCAGCGTGCTGAGCTTTGGTGCCACCGGCCTGACTGGCGAGGTCGCTCGTGCTGGCTGGGGCCTGCGGAGCGTCTCAGTCACCGCGCGGCGTGCGCTGGCGGGCTGGGCCCAGGGCTGGGGTCAGGGCTGGACGGGCACTTCGCTCGCCAGTGACCGCGCAATTTCAAGCAGCTTCCGCAGCAGCTCAACCACCAGCACCACCACTCGATGGGAACAGCTGATGTACGCCAGCGACTTTGGTCAGCTGGCCCAGTCGCGCAAGCAGTCGGGCATTAGTTGGCAGGACGCGAGTGTCAACTTGACGCCCACGGGCGACTCGGTCCTTGGCCCGCTGCACAACCAGGCCGCCACGATGGTGCTCGAAGGCCTACCCCCACACGACACGCTGGTGATGGACATGGACATCATCACGCTTGGGCGCTGGAGCGGCAACGCCGGGCCCAGCGCGATCTCTGTCAAGCTTGACGACGGGCGCACGATCTTTGCCGAGACCTTTGCCAACGACGACCGCTCGGGCACGCTGGTGCAAACCTTTGACAACAGCAAGGACTGGTCTGGCGACCGCGGCAAGCGGGCGCTGGTGCCTAACACCGGTGCCGTGGGCGTCAACACGCTGGGCTTCTCGAAGCGCGCTGGTGACCCCGACGCGCCAGTGCGCGACGCGACGTACCGCGTCCGCTTTGTGGTCCCGCACGAGGCCAGCGACCAGCGGGTCACGATTGCCGGCAGCGGGCTTGAAGGTGACGCGACCGTGTCTGCGTGGGCGATCGACAACGTGTTTGTCCATGTTTCGGGGACGGCTCAGGCTGGTGGGCAGAGCGGTGGGGATCCGACGATGACCGGCGACGCGATGGCGACCGTGCTGTCTGAAGGTGTTTACGCCAACCCGTTTATCAACAAGACGGCTGGCTCAGAGTGGTCCATTCAGGCCGTGACGTTCGACCCCACCGGCGAAGGCCGCCTCGGGCCCATCCAAGGCGGGCCGGCGGTCCTGAAGCTCAATGACCTTCCAGAGCACACGCACCTGATCATCGGGACCGACGTGACCGTGACGGGCGATTGGCCCGGAGATGGCCCGGCTGGCAGCGATGGGCTGGACGCCAGCGCGTTCCGCATAGTCCTTGAGGACGGGACCGAGGTCTTTGCGACCTCGTTCGCCACGCCCAGCGCTGACGGCTCATCGCGCACGCAGAGCTTCCCTAGTAATCTTGGCCAGGGCTCATATCCGCCCGGCACCGCCGCGATTGCTGACGTGATGACCCTGGCGATCGGGCGCGGGCCCGACGGCACGGCCGCCACGGGCGTGGGCGTCACTGGCATGAGCGATACTGGCGCGAGCACGGCTTCGAGCGTGTCCTTCAGCAGCGCCGAGAGCGCGTCGGCATCGAGCAGCTTTAGCGGCAGCAGTGTTGAGGCTGCCAGCGCTCAGACCAGCAGCGCGTCGCAGGCCGTCGCGGGCGTGACGCTTGTTGAGACCGGCACGGTCGCGACCAGTGCTGAGCAGTCGAACGTCAGCACCAGCCAGGCGGCCAGCGCGCTGCCAGCTTCGACCGCCGGTGTCGCGGCGGGCTCCAGCGTGACTGCGGGGTATGTGGCGGTCGGCGATGCCAGCGCTGCCTCGATGATGCAGGCTTACGCCGAGTCGTCAAGCTCCAGCTCGGCGTCCTCATCAACCACAACCACCACCACGACTACGACAACCACCACCACCAGCAGCGCGCAGGGCAGCGGCGCCGGCGGCAGCAGCAGCAGCAGCAGCGGGCAAACGTACCGGCTCTACTTCACCGTCCCGCACACTGCCAGCAGCACCGCCATTACCTTCGCTGGCGGGGGCACGTACTCGCTTGATAACGTGACGGTCAACGCCTTCAACAGCAATAACCCGTCAAACGCCTTCGGCGGCGGGGCGTTCGGAGGGGCCGCAGCTGCTGGTGCGGCGGGCGGCGGGTCGGCGTGGGCCAGCTCGGTGGTCGCGGGCTTCAACCCAATCGTCTCGCCGTTTGTCAACCTTGGTTACCCGGGCATCGGCGGCGGCGGTGGCGACGGCACACGCTCGCGCGATCGCAACGTTGAGACCAACTCCAGGAACCCGCCGATTCCCACCCCCGGCGCGGGCGCGGGGCTGATCCTCGCGGGCCTGATCCTTGGTCTGCGTCGCCCACGGCGTCGCTGAGCGGCGGCAGGAAAGAGATTAACGCCAATCTCCTAACCCGGCACATCGTCTTGGAGCGGGGGTTTTCAACCCACGGGTTTGCCGCGGCGATAGCAGCGAGCAAGGCGGGGGCACACGGCCAGCTTGTAACCCGAGGGCCAGCTGGCAACCTCCCCCCCACACCGGAAGATAAGAAGGCAAGGGTCTATCTCTCTCGCCCTGCGTGTGAAGCCCAATTCTGACTAATAAAAAGAGCCCGGACTTTGCAGCCCGGGCCCCACGACACAACACCCCTTCCCAAGGGCGCTCAGTTGTTTGTCGGCCGTCTGGCCCCGTTGCTTCAGCGGTCAGCGACCCCCCCGTACCTGGTCGGCCTGACGGAGCGTTCCGGCCTGCAACGCGGCCTGTGCCGCGGCGTGCGCATGGGCGAGCTTCTCCATCAATGACCGTCGCATCGCGGCGGCCTGGTCCATCAGTTCATTGGTCTCGCTGAGCCCGCCGGGGCGGAAGGGCGTGAGCGTCCGCCCGCGGACCACCGGCTCGCCGAAGCTCGAGCCCGGCGCGACGCGGACGCCGGGGGGCAGGTCGTTCATCAGTTCGCTCGTCCCGCTGGCGGAGCGCAGCTCGCTGTCATCAAAGGGCAAAACGCCAGCAAGGGCGCTGATGCGCCCCGCTTCGGGGTTCTGGCTCGAGCGGAGGTTGGTCGCCCCCGGCGGATCATTGCTGCCTGCATTTACGCCGCCTGGGTTTACGGCCGGTCGATCGTCGGCAGGCGATGGTGTTCGGCCCGGGGCCATGCTGTCATCGATGAGCCGCACGCCGCCAAAGGTCGCGTCTGTGCCGGATGAGCTTGAAGAGGAATCGCTGCTTGAACGCGACCCGCCGGAGGTTGTCCCGTTTGAGGTCGATGGCCTGAAGAGCCCGCCCAGTCTTGAGGGCTCCTGTCGTGACGGATCGCCCATCGACGGGCTGCCCGGCCCGCTGCTGGCTGCACCCGCGCCAACCCTCGCACTCGCTTGTCCGCCGCTTGGCCCGCCGCGGCCCGCGAGGCCCGACCAGCGCCCGCCAGCGAGGGTGTCCATTCGGTTCGAGGAAGCGAAACCATTGCCGGAAGAGACGCCCGCCGTCGCGATGCCGACGCCCGCTGCGAGCCGCGCCTCGGCGATCGCCACGCGGTCTTGGGCCGAGCGGAGCTGCTCACGCAGCGTGTCGCGCTCGTTGGTCAGGGCCGCCACGCGGGTCTCAAGGTCGCGGATCTTGCCCATCGCTTCATCCAGCCGCAGCGTCAGCACCGAGACCTGCTCTTCGAGCTTGCTCTTGACGACCACGATCTCCGCGGCCTGGCGGCGCAGCTCGTCACGGTCGGCTGTCGCGAGGCGCAGGTCTTCGGCGGCCTTTTCGCGCTCGGCCTTGAGGCGGTCGAGGTTGGCCCGCTGCGCGCGCAGGTCTGTAAGCTCCTTGGCGTCGCGGGTCCGTGCCTCGCGCTCGCCGCTGAGGTTGGTGGTCAGCTTGTTGATCTCGGTGGTCGCTTCCTTCTCGCGTTTGGCCTGCAGCGAGAGGTCTTGGCGGAGCTTGGTGACCTCGTCGGCCCGCTGCTCAATCTCAACGCGAGCAACCTCAAGCTGGCGGGCCTTGCGCAGGTAGCCGGAGAGGCCCACGAACAGCAAGGCCACCAGCAGCATCAAGACGGTCGCGGCAACGAGGAACCCGGCCCACACCGGTGATGAGCGCGCAGCAGAGCGATGGGCGTTGGGCGAGGCCGTCGGGCTGGTTGGCGGTGTCTGGGTCATGTCCGTAACTCCCCACAAGCAACCTGCGGGCCCATCGTGCAGATGTGCCCGCGCAACGCCCAGCCAAGAGGCCGCCCGATTGGCTCCACGGCGTTGCAGGTGCCCGTCAGTGCGACGGAAACCCAGAACCCTGGGGGCAGGACGACTTTGAGGCTCGCGTAACACCCCCAGTATGCACTCCCTGTTGCCCATAGGCCAGCGATGCACGCGAGTGATTGGCGTGTTGGACGTGAAACGGGGGGAGATGCGCCCGTTCAGGCCCGGTGCCCCCCGAAAATCACCCGAGAGCTTCAAGGTCGCTCACTCAACAATGCCCAGCTCGGCCTTGGTGAACAACGCCTCAAATCGAACGCCGGCGGCGGTCACGCTCTCGCGCGCGCCCTCTTGGCGGTCAATAGTCGCGATGACCGCCAAGACCCGCGCACCCTCGTCTTGCAGGACCTTCACGGCTTCGAGGGCCTGGCCGCCGGTGGTCGCGACGTCTTCGATAAAGATCACGTGATCGCCCTGATTCAGGCGTCCTTCGAGGCGTTTGGCGGTCCCATAATCTTTCTTGGCGTTGCGGACGAAGACCGCTGGCAGGCCGGTGGCCATGCTGGCGACAGTGACCAGCGGGATCCCGCCCAACTCGGCTCCGGCGAGGCGCTGGATTGTGACTCCGGCCTCGTGGGCGATTCGGCGAATCTCGTGGGCGAAGAGGGTGCCCAGGGGTACCAGGACCTCGGGGCGGGTGCTGAAGAGGTACTTGTCTACGTAGTAGTTGCTGACGCGGCCTGAGCGCAGGGTGAAGGTGCCGCGGAGCACGCAGGCGTCGGCGATGAGCTGGGCGACCTGCGCGCGTGTCATCGGGGTGCCAGAGAGGGCGGCGTGGTGGGCGGGTGCGGGGCTGGTCATGGGCGGAGTTTAGTGGGTTTGGCGGCGACATTGGAGTGATGGAAGGTCGCAGCTTCGGGTGCGTTTGCCGATAGAAGACTTAGGAGCAGACCATGAGCAGCGGCAGCCGTTTCTCCCGCCCGTTTGACCGTGTTGGTGGCCTCGTGCTGACGGCGGGGTTGCTGGTGGGCGTGGTGGGCGTGACGGCCAGCGGCGACGACAAGCTCGCGAAGGCCGGGGCGCCCGCGAAGGTCGAAACGCCCGCGAAGGTCGAAACGCCCGCCGAGTCGCTCTCTGGGCCGAAGGTGAGCCCTGCGGCCGCGGGTGTGGCGACGATTGTGCACCGTGACTCGGCGGGGAGGCTGATAAAGCCTGAGAACATGAGCCCGGCGGAGGCGGCGTTCCGTGCGCTGGAGCTTGACGAGACGGCCAAGGCCGCGGGCGAGAAGGTGCTGGCCGAGCGGGCCAAGGCGATGGACAAGGTCGTCAGCGAGCACGCGCTGGAGATTGTGGCGATGGCCCACGCGTTCCAGTCTGGCGACAAGGTTGGCGGCATGCGCGAGCTGCAGAAGCTCTGGGGCGGGTCGGCCGAGCTTCGCCAGCGCGGGATGCTGGCCCAGCAGCTTGCCAAGGTGCTGCCCGATGACAAAGGGCAAGAGCTGCTGGCGATGGTTCAGCAGTACATGAAGGCGTTGCTGGACGAGGAGAAGGCGGCGGCTGAGAGCAACAACGAGAAGTTCAACCAAGGCAAGGCGATAAATGCTGAGGGGCTGCGGGCGATCGGGCAGGACATCAAGGCCAGTTACGAGCGCGTGCTGGGCCAGAAGGGCAAAGATGTTGACCGGCTCGTCAAAGACCTGGACTTGAGCTCCGAGCAGGAGGGGCGGCTGCGTTTACAGTTGCAAGTCGCCCTTGGCAAGTACGGCGGGGAGATCCCGCAGCGAGAGACGACGCGGATTTTTCTGTCGGTGTATCGCGACGCAAACCCCGAGCAGCGCAAGAAGATGATCCAACTGGTGATGGGCCGGCGGTAAGGCCGTGGTGCGTGGGCGCAGCAAAGCGGGGCGTGCGGATGCATAACCCGCGTGTGATTGCGTGAGCTGTCGAGCGGCCTGGCTCAGCACCCGGCGGTGAAGCGGCTCATGAAGGCGATGATGTCGTCAGCGGTCAGTTCGCCGTCGGCGCCGGTGGTCGGGCCAGCAATGGAGATATCGCTTGAGCCGCAGGGCGGGTTGCAGCGAGCGCAAGAGCGAAGCGAGCAGCGCGGTGACTCAGCAGAGCATCGACCGCAACGGAAGGCACCGTGAGAACAGGATGTTTGCGAAATTCGAATCGACACTCTGGCCGCGACCCATGTGATTCGAGGCGCGGGCAGTCGCGTTCACGAGTTAATTATGAGCGCGAGCACTAGGCGCGCGAGCACGCTGAGAAGCGAGGTGAGATGGGAGGGTTGAGGGGGGTAGGGAGAGGGTGAGGAGGCGTGGCCGCTAGGCCTCGTCATCTTGATCGATCATGCGCAGGCGGGTGTCGAGGCGGGCGGTGCCGGGGCCGATGACGCCCTTGAACAGCGGGGCCCTGAACGACATGATGACGGCTTCGCCGGTGTGCAGCTCGTCTAGTGGGCGCTGGTCGGGGTCAATGAGTGTGAAGGCCAGCTCACTGAGGGTCATATTGTGACCGACGATCATAAGTGTGCCGACGTGGGCGTGCTCTTGCAGCACGTCCATGTGGGTGGCGACGGTGCCGTCGGTGAACAGACGCTGGTCAACTTCGAGGGGCGAGCCGAGCTGTCGGTGGATGATCTGGGCGGTGTTGAGCGCTCTGACGGCGGGCGAGCTGACGATGAGCTTTGGTTTGGGCCCGCGGGCGTCGAGCTCTGAGGCGACAAAGTCGGCCTGGCGGATGCCGCGGGGCTTGAGGGGGCGGTCGGCGTCGCGGCCTGTGGGGGCGTGCTTCTCGGCCTTGCCGTGGCGCAGGATGACCAGTCGAAAGGCCATGAAGGGGTCATCGGCTGGATCGTGGGGCGGCGGTGAGGGAAGGGGGTCAAGAGCGGCGAGGAACGAGCGGCGAGCGAAACTTAAAGGGCAAGGAGAGTATGAAGGAGAAGAAGGAAGGGGGGAAGGGGGAAGGAAGGAAGAGCGTCAGCCCGTTGGCCCGAAGGCCGGTTGGAAACCGTCCTTCCGCAAGGGTAAGAGGCTGTTGAGATCCTGCCCAACGCGAACGAGAGGCGAAAGAGCCAGCCCACGCGGTGAGTGGGCGCATTCGTGCCCACGAGGTCGAGCAAGAAGCCGTGGTCAGTCGATGCCGAATTCGGCCCATGTCGTGGCGGTCTCGGTCACGCGGACGCGTTCGACGCTGAGCCCGGCGGGGAAGCGGTAGTGGTTGCCGCGTTCGTCGGTGTAAGTGCTGCCAGCGTGCAGCTCGCGGGCGATGTGGTCAAAGAGGCGTTTGGCCATGACCTCGGTTGTGGGGTCTTGGTTGTCGTAGACGACGACGCGGTCTTTGAGGCGCTCGAGCGCGGGGAGGTTGGGGTCTTGGCTGTTTATGGCCATGGCGTGGTCGAGGCGGTCAATCTCATCTTTGACGGCGAGCTTGAGGGCCTTGAAGTCGCAGACCATCTCTTGGTTGTCAAGGGCCGGGGCGCGCAGTACTACGTCGATGCGGCGTGAGTGCCCGTGCGGGAAACGGCACAGCCCCGGGTGCTTGCTGAGCATGTGGCCGGACTCGACGTAGAACGACTTGCAGACCCGGTACGGCATCGGTGCGATTATTGGCCGGGCGCGGCGGGCACCGGCCCAGATCGCGTGGCGGTTCTGTTGGCTGGCGCGGGCTTGGACGGAGCGCAAACGAGTGTGGCGACGGCCGCTGAGCGGGCCGGGAGATTCATGCTGCTTGGGGATCTAAACGGGGACTTTTGCGGCCTTCGGAGGCGTGGTGCGCCTATCATTTCTGCAGCAAGAATCTGGGCGTTTTCGGTCTTTGCAAGGGGCCTGCGCGGGAGCCGGTTGTAGGTCTGGTTCGGCGTCCGGATTGGGGCTCGGCTGTGGGTTGGGTGGTGGTTCGGTGGGGGGCCGGTGGTGGGTTCGAGATTGGGCCTGTTGGAGCACGGCGGCGGCGGGCCTGGCAAAGACGGTCGCGGTTAAGCGTCGCGCGGAATTGGTCGGCCAGATTTGATCGCAAGGAAGCACACGTTGAGCGAGCAGACACCCACGCCACGAGTCCCGGCAGCAACTACGGCCACCGCGAGCGACGGCGCGACGCCCGCCACGAACGGCACGGGCATCGGCGGCGCTGTGGGCGCGGGCCCTAGCGGCAACGGAACTGCGCCCGAGCAGAGCGACGGGTCACAACGCGGCGGCGCTGACTACGGGGCCGACCAGATCCAGGTGCTTGAGGGGCTCGAGGCGGTGCGCAAGCGTCCGGGCATGTATATTGGCGGGACGGGCATCGGCCCGCTGCACCATCTGATCTACGAGGTGGTGGACAACTCGATCGACGAGGCGATGGCGGGGTTTGCGAGCCATGTGTGGGTGACAATCCAGGCCGACGGGTCTTGCAGCGTGGTGGACAACGGACGCGGGATCCCGGTGGAGCCCAAGAAGCACGACAACCCGCAGTACGACGGGAAGCCGGCGGTCGAGATCGCGATGACGGTGCTTCACGCGGGCGGTAAATTTGGGCAAGACGGTAGCGCGTACAAAGTCTCGGGCGGTCTGCACGGGGTCGGCGTCTCATGCGTCAACGCGCTAAGTGAGTGGCTGGAGGCGGAGGTGTATCGCGGGGGCAAGGTGCATCTGATCGGGTTTGAGCGTGGGCGGACGGCCAAGCCGTTGCGGGTGGTCGGACCGATCCCCGAGGGTGCGCCGTTCAAAACCGGTACGAAGGTCACGTTCATGCCGGACTCGACGGTGTTCCCCGAGACGCGGTTTGACTACGCGATTTTGCAGGGGCGGTTGCGCGAGCTCTCGTACTTGAACCCGGGCGTGACGATCCACCTGAGTGATGAGCGGGTCGGCGCGGACGGCAAGCCGCGTGGCGAGGTCTTCAAGGCCGAGGGGCTCAAGGAATATGTGCAGTTCTTGATGACCGGCAAGCAGGCGGTGAGCGAGGCGGTGCACTTCCGCAAGACCGTGGGCGACATGTACTGCGAGGTGGCGCTGCAGTATCACGATGGTTACAACGAAACACTTCTGAGCTTTTCGAACAATATCAATAACAAGGATGGCGGGACGCACGCCTCGGGCTTTAAGACGGCCCTGACGCGCGTGATGAACAGCTATGCCAAGCGCGTGGGGATCCTGAAGGAAAATGACCCGGTGCCCAGCGGCGAAGACCTGCGCGAGGGGCTGGTGGCGGTCGTCTCGGTCAAGCTGCCAAACCCCACGTACAACAATCAGCCGAAAGAGCGGCTGCTGAACCCCGAGGTTGAGAAGTTCGTGGGCGAAGTGGTGGGCGAGCAGCTTGACGCGTGGCTGCAGGAGCACCCATCGGAGGCCAAGCGGATCGTGCTCAAGGGGCTGGTGGCGGCGCAGGCGCGCGAGGCAGCCCGCAAGGCCCGCGAGCTGACGCGTCGCAAGAGCGCGCTGGACAGCGGGAGCATGCCGCACAAGCTGCGCGACTGCAAGACGCGCGACGTGGACCGCTCGGAGATGTTCATTGTCGAGGGTGACAGCGCCGGCGGAAGCGCCACGCAAGGGCGTGACGTTGAGACGCAGGCGATCCTCCCGCTGCGCGGCAAGCTGATCAACGTGGAGAAGGCCCGCCTGGACAAGGTGCTGGCGTTTGAGGAAATCCGGACTCTCATCAGCGCGCTGCGTTGCGGGATCGGGCAGGAGTTTGACGCGGCCAAGCTGCGGTACGGAAAGGTCATCATCATGACCGACGCGGACGTGGACGGGAGCCATATCCGCACGCTGCTGCTGACGTTCTTCTTTCGGCAGATGCCCGAGCTGATCCGGCGTGGGCGTGTGTACTGCGCGCAGCCGCCGCTTTATCTGCTGGAGTGGGGCAGCGGGCGGGCCAAGCAGCGCCGCTTCGTGCTCAACCAGGGCGAGATGGACCGGGTCCTTACGCAGCGCGGGCTGGACAGGGCCGTGCTGGTCGTGCGTGACATCATGGGCATCGACGAGCGAAATCTACACGCGCCGGTGGTGCGGCGGCTTGGTGGTGACCAGCTGCGCCGGTGCGTGCGCGTGCTGCAGCGGTTGGCCGAGCTGGTCACCATCGCTGAGCGCCGCGGCGTGAAGTTCGCTGACCTGCTCGCTCAGCGCCGGCGCGACCCGCAGCGGCCCGAGGGCGGGCCGGGGCGGCTGCCGACGATCCGCCTGACGTGGACCGGTGGCGAGGCGTTTGTGTGGAGCGAGCCGGAGGCGCGCGAGCTGTGCGTGCGTCGTGGGCTGCGATTGGCGGACATGGCCGTGGAGGTTGAGGCCGAGGGCGCGACGCCAGCGGGCTCGCCAGAAGCAAATGCCATGGACACGCCAGCTATCGCAATACCGGCGATTGCAACACTAGCGATTGCAACACCAATCCCCGCAACTCCAGTCACCACAGTTCCAGCCTCCACAGCGCCGGCCCCCACGGTTTCGGTCCCTGCGGCGGGCCCGCTGGCGACGCTGCGTGAGCTGCACGAGAACCGCGAGCTTGAGCGGCTGTTCGTGCAGATTGCGCAGTTCGGGCTCTCGATCGAGGACTACTCGTTGACGCAGGAAGAGGCCGCCAGCGGCGAGAAAATGCCCACGAAGTACGCGTGGGAGATGGTCGGCGAGGCGGAGGTGGGCGGCGGTGACGCCGTGGCTTCGCGTGTCGAGCCAGAGGGCGGCGCGGGCAGCGATAGCGCGGGCGAGGGCGACGCAGAGGACGCCGCGGTGCGGGTCGCGACGGCCACGCGAGCGGCCAAGGGCTTACTCGAAGCCGCGAGCCTACCCGAGGTGCTCGCGGGCCTGCACGCGGTGGGCAAGCGTGGCATCGAGCTCAAGCGGTTTAAGGGTCTGGGCGAGATGAACGCCACCGAGCTGTGGGAGACGACGATGGACCGCAGCAAGCGCACGCTGCTGCGGGTGAATTGGGACGTGGCGAGCGAGGCCGATTCGCTGTTCAGTATTTTGATGGGTGAGGACGTTGAGCAACGCCGCAAGTTTATCGAAGAGCACGCCTTGGAGGTCCGCAACCTGGACGTGTGAAGCGCCCTGCGGTTCGCGTTGCGAGAGGCGCCCATGCCGCGCCGCACACGGCTTCCAAGCCGCACTCGGCTTTCACGATGGTGCCCAAGATAACTTCACGCCGTTCCCCCACGCTGTTCCCTCACGCCGTTCCCAACCCTTCAAACATGAATCTTCCTCTGCTCGCGCGTGACTCTGCCGCCGCCCCGCCGACCGCGGGCAGTGACGGCGCGCTGACGATCGCCGAGACGTTCGTAAGCCTGCAGGGTGAGGGCAAGCTCACGGGCGTGCCGAGCTGGTTCTGTCGCGTCTCGGGGTGCAACTTGCGGTGTGTGTGGTGTGACACGCCGTACGCGAGCTGGCGGCCAGAGGGGCGACGTCGCAGCGTAGACGAGCTGGTCAGCGAGGCGCTTGGGCACGCGGAGCAGGGCGTGCGTCACGTGGTGCTGACCGGTGGCGAGCCGCTGATGTTTCCGGCCGCCGCCGTGCTGGCGCGAAGGCTGCGTGAGCACCGCCTGCACGTGACGATCGAGACCGCGGGAACGGTGGACAACCACGCGCCGGCAGACCTGATGTCGATCAGCCCGAAGCTTTCGAGCAGCACGCCCACGCCTGCGCAGGCCAGGATGCTACTTAAAATACCAACCAACGCAAAGCCCCGCGGTCGCGCCGACGCGCGAGCCGAGGTCGAAGCCGACGCAGAAACTGACGCGACCGTCTGGCCCGCGCGGCACGAGGCCCGGCGACTGAACCTGCCGGCGCTGCAATCGCTGATTGACCGTTGCCCTGAGCGGCAGCTGAAGTTCGTCGCGTGCCGAGAGGCCGATCTCGCAGAGATCGACGCGCTGCTGCGCAAGCTTCGCGGCTGGCAGTGCCAGGATGTGATGCTTATGCCCGAGGGCACCGCGCCGCCAACACCGGCGCACAAGGCGTGGGTCGCACGGGCGTGCATGGAGCGCGGCTGGCGCTACTGCGCACGCCTGCACATCGAGCTCTACGGCAACACGCGCGGGACGTGAAAGCGGGCCATCGGGCCATCGGGCCAGATCGCAAGTCAGAGAATATTGTTGCCTGTAGTCATCGTTGTTCTGGCCGTTCCTAGCGCGCAGCGCGTAGGGAAGGATACTGGCGTTCGATGTCCTCCTGAACGACGCAGTCGGCGGGGAAGGTGGCGAGCGAAAGCGAGCGGAAGGGGCGGATAAGAGCGACGAGTGACGAATGACGAGTTTAGAGCCTACTGCCCGATGGCCGGTTGGAGACCGCCCACTCGAAGACAAGAAGGTACGGTGGAATCCTGACCCATGCGAGGCAGAGACGGCGGGTAGGGGAATTGGCGCCAAGGCCGCATGCTCAGGGCGCGTGCTTCGCGCCGCTGGCGATCTCGGCAAGGGCCGCGTCATCAACACCCAGGAACTCGCGCATCTGCTGGTCGTAGGTCTCTTGGTCCTTGTCGCGTGAAAAGTCAAGGCGCATCTCGTTGATGACTTTGGTCCCCTGGCCGATCCACTGCTGCCAGGTTTCTTGGCTGATGTTTGCGGCGATCCACGCCCCCAGCGAGCCGCGAAACGGCGCGTGAGGCAGGCGCGTGCCGAGGCGCCCGGATTGGCGGCAGCGGATCATCCCCTCGGGCACCGGGCCCGCGTCGCCTGTACTATTTTCGTTGCCGGACGTTGCGCCCTGTGAGCCTGCGGTTGTCGGTTCTTCGGCGACGGGCGCGCCCAATTCACCCAGCAGTTTGGCCATGGCGGTTTTGGGCATGAGGTCACCCTTGCCGCCAGCGATGGTGTGGCCCTGCATCAGCACGCTGATGGCCCGGTCGTTCTGCCCGCCCTTGGCCAGCGCCTCGCCGGCCATCTGATAGGCCTTCGACATATCGGGCACAAGCTCAACGCAGCGCAGATAGCTTTTGGCGGCATCAGCGAACCGCCCGGCCTCGGCATAGGCCTTGCCCAGCGAGAAGTGCGCCATCTCATTGGTCGCGTCGGCCTGGGTCATGTTCTCGAACTGCGCGATGCGGGCTTTGTTGTCCATAATGCGTGATTGTTCGCCGGCGGCGCGGCCGGGGCGTACATTGCCACGATGGGACTCTTCACCCCTAAGCCCGCCGCACGCCTGACCACCGATCTGTGCGGCATCACGCTGGCGAGCCCGGTGATCATGGCCGCGGGGACCTGCGGCTTGCTGGACGAGATGGCCCCACTGCTGGACCTTTCGAAGGTTGGGGCGCTGGTGACCAAGTCAATCACGCCGCAGCCGCGCGAGGGGAACCAGACGTGGCGGATCTTGCCGGCGGGGCCGGGGGCGATGCTCAACGCGATCGGGCTGGCGAACCCGGGGCTGGACGTCTTCTTGCTCACGCATCTGCCGCGGGCTAGATCGCTGGCGTGCAAGGTCATCGTCTCGGTCGCCGGTTTCAGTGTTGAGGATTACGCGCAGTGCGTCGCGAACATTGAGGCTTTCGTTCAAGACCAAGGCGGGCCGGCGGCGGCCAACGTGCACGCCATCGAGCTGAACGTCTCATGCCCGAACGTGCGCACGGGGACGGAGTTTGGGCATACGCCGCAGCTCATCGGCGAGCTGATGGGGGCCGTGCGCGGGCACGCCAAGCAGCTTCGGCTGCTGCTAAAGCTAAGCCCTGCGACGCCGCACTTGGCGGAGGTGGCCCGGGCGGCAATCGGCGCGGGCGCCGACGCGCTGACGCTGGGTAACACGTACCCCGCAATGGCGATTGACGTCGAGGCGCGCCGGCCAAAGCTGGCGAACATTACCGGCGGGCTCTCTGGCCCGGCGATTCATCCGATTGCGCTCAAGCATGTCTACGACGTGCACCGCTTGGTGACGCGCCCGGTGCTTGAGAGCGGCGGGCGGCATGTGCCGATTGTCGCGCTTGGGGGCGTGATGGGCTGGGAGCAGGCGGCGGCGTTCATGCTGGCGGGGGCGTCGGCGGTTCAGGTTGGCACCGGGCTGTTTGCCGACCCGCGCTGCCCGGTCAAGATTGGCCATGGCCTTGCGCGCTGGGCCGGGCGGCAGGGGGTGGGGGCGGTTAGTGAGCTGCGCGGGCAGCTCTTGGCCCCCAGTACAGAACCGATGTGACGCCCTGGGCGTGCGATGGTGGTGCCGCGCGAGAGCACACGCGCGCTCGTCCCGGATCAACGAGGGCGGCTAAAGCGCAGGACTATCAAGCAAAAGGCCGCCCCGCGTGTGCGGAGCGGCCTGCGCTGTTGGTGAGAGCAAATTGGAAGGACGGCTTAGCGGCGGCGACGGCCGGCCGCGAGCGCACCCAGGCCCAGGAGGGCGGCGGCGCCCGGGGTCGGGATGACGGTGAAGCTCACCGAGCCGCTGCGGAAGAAGGCGTCAATGGTGTTGGCGGCATCGTCAAAGCTCTCGAAGAACTCGATCCGGATCATGCCGTCGGACAGGAAGCGCGACGCGGGCGGCAGGCCAGCGAGGCTCAGGGGCCCGCCGAAGAAGTTCTCGATGCCGACGCTGGGGCGCTGCGACGCAGCCCCGGTGCCAGAGGGCGCGAAGGTGAAGAGCTGAGCGTTCGAGCTGCTGCGGAACAGCATGCGGGCTTCGCTCAGCCAGGACTCATCGAGCGTCTCGATATTGACGTCGAAGCTGAGGGTCAGCAGGTTGATCGGGGTGCCGGTGGGGAAGCCCGCGCTTGCCGCAACGTCGTAGGTAAGCACGACGTTGTTGGGCGAGCCCGGGTTGTCAAAGCTCGCGGTGTTGGCGGGCAGAACCAGCAGGGCCGTCTGAGCCGAGGCGGCGCAGGCGAGGCCAGCAACAGCGAACAAAGCGATAGCGTTCTTCATCTCTCGTCCTCCAGAATGTCCCGCCGAGGCGGGGTCCACACGATGGTGGGGGGGGTTTAGGGCGGTGTGGGCACAAGCCCAAACCAACGCCCGCAGACACACACAGTTGAGATTGTGCGCCGAAACGAGGATTTGTCAAGATTTATCGTGAAGGATGACACTAAGTTGCCGGATTGAGCTTGATTATCACAGCCCTTAGGGTCTAGCCGACGCGAGGCGGTGGTAATCTAGGGAAGGCCACTTTGCGGCGGTCCACCCGATCCGAGGGCCGCTGTGGAAGCAGAGGCGGACAACCGACAGGTTTGGCGGGCTCGAGACGGTCACGACGCGCGCGACGGGGCGGGAGACGGGGCGGGTTGATTGCACGGGGCGACGGGGGGATACTGGCGTAGTTGGCGGGCACGGCGTGCCTGCCGCGGCGGGCTGAGATCCCAGGATGGGACCGTCAGGGCTTTGGCCTTGGCGGGCAAAGCAGGAGGCGATTGCGCATGCGTCTGTCCAAGCTGACGGTGACGGGTTTTAAGTCGTTCGCAGACAAGACCGAGTTCACGTTTGACCAGCCGATCACGGGGATCGTCGGTCCGAACGGGTGTGGCAAGAGCAACGTTGTTGACGCCATCAAGTGGGTGCTTGGCGAGCGGAGCAGCAAGGCGCTGCGCGGTACGGAGATGCTGGACGTGATCTTCGCGGGCAGCCAGGGGCGCAAGCCCCTGGGGATGGCCAGCGTGGTGTTGAGCTTTGAGAATCCGGTGGTGCGTGGCGCGGCCGGTTGGGCGGGCGCGACCGACGCCGTTGCGCTGTTGGGTGAGCGGGCGCTGGCGCTCGAGGCGCGCCCCCAGAGTGACGCGCACGCGGCCACGGGTGCGACGATGAGCGCGACTGGGCTTGATGAAACAGTGCTGGACGTCTCGGAGAGGGGGCGCCGGAGTTTGCCGATTGATGCGGACGTGGTTGACGTTGAGCGTCGGTTGTACCGCGACGGGGCTAGTGAGTATTTGATCAACGGCAAGCGCGCGCGGCTCAAGGACATCCGCGAGCTGTTCATGGACACGGGGGTGGGGGCCGACGCGTACTCGATCATCGAGCAGGGCAAGGTTGATGCGATGCTGATGGCGAGCCCGATGGAGCGGCGGACGGTGTTTGAGGAGGCCGCGGGCGTGGCGAAGTATCGCCAGCGGCGTCTGGAGGCGGACCGGAAGCTGGAGCGGACGGCGGCGAACTTGGCGGTGGCGCGCGAGCAGCTTGAGGGAACGGAGCGTCGGCTGCGGATCGTGAAGGGTCAGGCCGCCAAGGCGCGTCAGCACCGGGCGCTGAGCGAGCGTTTGACGGCGCTACGAATGACGCTGGCCGTGCGGCAGTTTGATGGGCTGCACGCGCGCCTGGTGGGGCTGACGAGCCAGCTCACGCAGCTTGACGCGACGCGCAACGCGGCGATCGCCGAGCTGGGCGAGCTGGAGCATCACAAGCAGGAGGCCGAGCTGGTCAGGCACGAGCTGGGCGAGGCGCTACGCGGGGCGGAGGCGACCCTGGCGGCGGTGACGCTGGCGGTGCAGTCTGCCCAGCAGCGTGCAGCGGGGGCGCGGTCGGCGGCGGAGCAGGTCGGCCAGCAGCTTGCGCAAGATGGTGCGCGGCTTGCGGAAGTCGAGCAGCGCGTGGTGCTGCTGGAGGCGGGCGAGGCCGAGCTTGGCGAGCAGCTTGCGGCGGTGGCGGAGCGGCAAGGTGACGGCGAGCGAGCGCTGGCACAAGTCAGCGCGCAGCGTGCCGCGGCGCTTGAGGCGCTGGCGGGGCATCGGCAGCGGCTCGGCGAGGAGCGCGGGCGTGCGGCGGCGATTGATCGGCAGCGGGCCGGGTTGCTGGCGTCAGTTGAGCAGGACGGGCGGCGGCTTGCGCAGTTGCGTGAGCAGGTGGCGCGGTGCGAGACAAAGCTGGCGGCGGGCGCGGGTGAGGCAGCGCGGGTTGGCGCGGCGCGTGAGCAGCTTGGTGCGACGGCCGAGGCGCGCCGGGCGCGCGTAGGCGAGCTTGAACGGTCTGACGCAGAGCTTCAAGGTCGGGCCCAGCGGCTGGCGGGTGATCGGCGTGCGCTGGCGGGCGGGCTCGCGCAAGACCAGCAGGCGTGCGCGCGGCTGGAGAGCCGGTGTGCGACGCTCGAGGAGATGCTCACCAAGCGCGTCGGGCTTGCAGAGGCCGTTCGCGGGGTGCTTGAGGCCCGGTCGCGCGGCGAGGGGTTTGCGAGCGTGCGGGGCGTGCTGGCGGAGCTTATCGACGCGGACCGGCGTCATGCGCTCGTGGTCGAGGCGGCGTTGGGGCCGTACTTGCAGGCCTTGGTGGTGGGCACGCTGGCGGAGGTGCCTGGTGCCGAGGCGATGGCGGGCTTGGGCGGGCGGGTGACGTTCGCGGCGATGCACGGGTTTGATGGGCCGCTGCAGGGTGAAACTGGTGGCGAGGCGGATGTGTATGTGCCGGGGGTTTCGCGGGTACGTGGGCTGGTGCGGCCCCGGCCGCTGGGCGAGGGCGCGTTTGACATCGCGGCGCTGCTTGACCGCGTGCTGGGCGCGACATACTTGGTACGCGACCTGGACGCGGCGATGATGCTGCGTGCTTCGGGCCTGCTGGCTGGAAGGAGTGGTGGGGGTGCAAGCAGTGGGCGCGGGGCCATTGGTGGTGCGCGCTTTGTGACCAGCGTTGGCGAGGTGCTGGAGCATGACGGGCGCGTGGTCGCAGGGCCGGTGAGCGCGAACGAGGCGGGTGGGCTGCTGGCGCGGCGCAGTGAGCTCGAGGAATTGGCGGCGGAAGCGGGCGTGCTTCGGCTGGGTGTGACCTCGCAGCGCGAGCGGCTAGAGGAGATGGACGCTGACGCCGCGGGGCTGGCTGGTGAGCTGGCGTGGGCGAAGTCGGTGCTGAGCGAGGAGCGTCGTGTGCTGGCGCAGGAGGACGCGCGGCTCGAGCAGCTTGGGCGTGAGGGCGAGCGGCTAGAGCGCGAGCGCGTGAACCAGCAGGACGAGGCGGACCAGCTTGGTGGGCGGGCGGCGGAGGTTGAGCTTGAGCAGGCCGAGCTAACGCAGCGGGCGCTGACGCTGGCGGCTGAGTATCAAGAGGTGGTCGGCGGCGCGGCGTCGCTCGAGGCGGAAGTTGCGGGGCGGCAGCAGCGGGCCGACGAGCAGCTTGAGCAGATGACGCAGGCGAAGGTTGAGCTGGGGCGGTTGACCGAGCAGCTTCATGGGCTGCGGCGCGAGCGTCAGCGTGCCGAGCAACAGCTGGTTGATGCGCGGCGGCAGCGGGTCAACTTGGTTGAGGCGGGCCAGCAGCGGCGAGCACGGCTGGCAGATCTTGAGGCCGAGGCGGCGTCGGCGGCGTCGCTTGCGATGGCGGGGTTATCTGGGGTTGAGTCGGCGCGGGTGAGCGTGGCGGACCTGGGCGGGCGGCGCGATGCAGTCAACGCGCGGGTGAGCGAGACGGCGGGGCGTGTGACGCGGGCCCGCGAGCACGCCGAGCGTGTGCAGCGTGACTGGCACGCGCTGGAGATTGCCAAGCGCGAGAGCGAGGTCAAGCGTGAGAACCTGGAAGACCGGGCCGAGCAGGAGCTTAGCGTGCGGCTGCCGGTGCTGCACGCTGAGTTTGTGGCGATGATTGAGGGCCAGGGTGGCGCGGGCTGGGATGGCGCGGGCCGGGGGATCGAGAGCCCGGGCGAGGACATGGCGGCGAGCGCTGGGGGCGTGCGGCTGACGATGCCCGATGCCGAGGCGGGCCAGCGCGAGGTGGCGGAGTTGCAGCGGTTGATCAAGGCGCTGGGCAATGTGAATCTTGACGCGATCGAAGAAGAGGGGACGCTGGCTGGTCGCAACGAGGACCTCGCGGCGCAGGTGGCGGACCTTGACGCGGCGGCGCGTCAGCTCGCTGAGCTGATCGAGAAGCTCGACGAGGCCTCGCGCGGGCGGTTCAAGGAGACCTTCGAGCTGATCCAGCGGCACTTCGCGGGCGAGGACGGGATGTTCCGTAAGCTCTTTGGCGGTGGCAAGGCGGAGGTGCGACTGATGCCGGTGGTGAAGGACGGGGTGGAGACGGATCAGACGGACTGGCTGGAGAGCGGTATCGAGATTATTGCAAAGCCTCCGGGCAAGGAGCCGCGGAGCATCAGCCAGCTTTCTGGCGGCGAGAAGAGCATGACGGCGGTGGCGCTGCTGATGAGTATTTTCAGGAGCAAGCCGAGCTGCTTCTGCGTGCTTGACGAGGTGGACGCGGCGCTGGATGATGCGAACGTGGACCGGTTCTGCCGGGTTGTGGAGCAGTTCACGGATCGTTCGCACTTTATTGTGATCACGCACCACAAGCGGACGATGCACTCGGCGCATCAGCTTTATGGTGTGACGATGCAGGAGCGTGGTGTGTCAACGCGGGTGAGCGTGAAGATTGATCAGGTCGGTGCGGACGGGCGGATCAAGGCCTCGGCACAGGGCGGCGGGACAGGTGATGGTGCGTTGCGGCGTGGGCTGGCAGGGATGGTGGGCGGTGGGGCTGGCGGTGGCGCTGGCGGTGGGGCTGGCGGTGGGGCGGAGGTGGCGGCGGACGCACGAGTTGGAGCCGCTCACGGCTGAGGCGTCGGGGGCGATTGTTCGGGCGGGGCCTCGGTGCTCTCGGGTCGCTTCTTGGTGGCGTGGAAGCCCAGGCGTTCGTGTGCGTACTGCTCAGGGCTTACGCGCAGGTCGATTGGCTTGCCCTCGATGTGGCAGGTGTGCAGACACTTGAGGAATGGCACGCACCACCCGCACCCAGTGCCGGCGCCGAGGCACTCGCTGATGAGGCTGGCGACGGGCGGATTCTGGGTTTGCAAGAACGTGCGCACCTTGCGGAGCGAGACACGGAAGCAGAGGCAGACCTCGTCGTCGGGGTTCACGCTGGGTGATGGTACGCGCGGGGGAAGTGATGGCCGTTGACGCGGCGGGCGCGGGGCTGCCGATAGACTCTGGGCATGATGGACCTTGGCACGCTCATGGATGGGCTCGCGGTTCGCGTTGCGCAGGGCGACGCGGCGGTGGCGATCTTGGGCATCACTGAGGACTCACGCCAAGTTGGGCCGGGAGACCTGTTCGTCGCGCGGCGCGGGCAGAAGCACGACGGGCGGGCGCTGGTGCCCTGGGCGCTGGCGGCGGGCGCGGTGGCGGTCATGTGCGATGACCCCGAGCTGCGGCTGCCCAGCGGTAGTGGCGCGGCGCTGCTGGTGACTGGCGACATCGCCTTGGCGAGTGCGCATGTTGCCGAGCGGTTCTTTGGTTCTCCGAGCCGTGCGCTGGTGCTGTGCGGGGTGACGGGGACGAACGGGAAGACGACAATTACGTACCTTGTGCACCAGCTTGCGCGGCTTGCGGGGGTGCGGTGCGGGATGATCGGCACGGTGTGCGTGGACGACGGCGTTCGGTCGGTGCCAGCGAGCCTGACAACGCCGCCGGCGATAGAGCTAAGCCGTGTGATGGGCGCGATGGTCGCCAACGGGTGCGGCGCGTGCGTGATGGAGACCAGCAGCCACAGCCTTGAGCAGGGGCGCGTGGCGGCGATGGGCTATCGCGCGGCGGTGTTCACGAACCTGAGCCACGACCACCTGGACTATCACGGGACGATGGAGAACTACGCGGCGGCGAAGGCGCGGCTGTTTGAGATGCTGCCGCCCGAGGGCGTGGCGATTGTGAACGTGGATGACCCGTGGGCCGGGCGGATGGTGCGCGACTGCCGTGCGGGCGTGGTGGGGTGCTCGGGGCAGAGCGGCACGGCGGCGCAGGTTTGGGCGGAGGTGCTTGGTGCGACGACATCGAGCACACGCGTACGGCTGCGGGCACTAGCGGGTGGTGCGGCGGATGGTGCGGCGGAGGGACGAGCGGGGCTGGCGGCGGTGGTGCTCGCGGCGGCGCGGAGGTGGGATGGCGCGGAGGTTGTGCTGCCGCTGGTTGGCGGGCACAACGTGACCAACGCGTTGCAGGCGGCGTTGGCGGCGGTGGCGGTGGGGGGTGACGCGGCGTTGGTGCTGTCGGGGCTCGCTACGGTCAAGGCACCGCCGGGCCGGCTTGAGCCGGTGACGCCCCTGGGCGGCGCGGTGCAGGCTTATGTTGACTACGCACACAGCGATGACAGCCTGCGGCGTGTGCTTGCGGTGCTCCGCGGGTCGATTGCGCCTCCTGGTCGATTGATCTGCGTGATGGGGTGCGGGGGCGATCGCGACAAGGCCAAGCGCCCGGCGATGGGCAGAGTTGCGGCGGAGCTGAGCGACGTTGTGGTGATTACCAGCGACAACCCGCGGACGGAGGAGCCGGGGGCGATCATCGGGCAGATCGTTGCGGGCGTGCCGGTGCAGATGGCGCAGAAGGTCTGTGTTGAGGCGGACCGTGGCGAGGCGATCTCGCTGGCGGCTGAGCTGTGCCGCGAGGGTGATGTGCTGCTGGTGGCGGGCAAGGGGCACGAAGATTACCAGATCATCGCGGAGGCGTCGGGGGTTGCTGGTGGGCCGGTACGGACGGTAAAGGTGCACTTTGACGACCGTGAGGTGACGCGGGCGGCGCTCAAGCGGCGCGGGTGGGTGGTGTCATGAGCTTTTGGACGCTGGAGAACATCAGGCACAGCTGCGGGGGGCGGTGGGTGGCAGGCGTGCCCACGGGCGGGAACGCCGTTGTTGGCTCGGGTGTGAGCATTGACTCACGCGCGGTTGGGCACGGTCAGGTGTTTATGGCGATCGCGGGTGAGCGCCACGACGGGCATGCGTTTGCGACGCAGGCGGCGGGCGCTGGCGCGGCGATGCTGATCGTGGAGCGCCCTGTTGACGGCTGCGCAAGCGTGGCGGTAGCGCTGGTGCCCTCAACGCGCCGGGCCTTGCTTGCGCTGGCGGCGGCGTACCGCGCGAGACTGAAGGCGACGGTAATTGCGGTCTGCGGTTCTAACGGCAAGACGACGACGGTGAGGTTGATCGACGCGGCGCTGCGGGGTGGCGGCCTGCGCGGGACGGCGAGCGTGAAGAGCTTCAACAACGATGTAGGCGTGCCGTTGACGATCCTGTCGGCTCACGAGGACGACCGCTACTTGATCTGCGAGGTAGGGAGCAACGCCCCGGGCGAGATCGGTGCGCTAGGGGCGATCGTCAAGCCGGATGTTGCGGTGGTGACCAGCATTGGGCGCGAGCACCTGGAAGGGTTCAAGAACATCGAGGGCGTGGCGCGTGAGGAAGCGTCGATCCTGCGGCACCTGCGTCCGGGCGGGCTGGCAGTGCTGACCGGAGATGCGCCGGTGCTGCGGCGGTTTGGCGGCGACGCATCGCGTGTTGCGTGGTTTGGGGCAAGTGAGCGTTGCCACTGGAGGTTTAGCGGCGCGGCGCACGCGATGGTGGAAGTGCGAGACTCGCAAGCGGCGCGAAAGGCGGCAGAGCAGGCGGCGGGCGGTGTTGCGATCGGGCTTGGCGTGCGGCTGACGTTTACGGCCCATGTGCCGCTTGGGGCAAAGGGCTGGCTCGCGGGTCAGGGTGGGCTCGCGGGTGAGGCTGGGGCTGGCGGTGGCGTTGGCGGTGGCGTGGACGTTTCGCTACCGATGCCTGGGACGCACAATGCGTCCAACGCGATGGCGGCGCTGGCGGTGGCGCACGAGTGCGGGGTGGTGTTGGCAGGCGCGGTGGCGGGCTTGGCGCGCGCTGAGCCGCCGGAGATGCGGCTGAACGTCTCGCGCGTGTTGGTACCGGGCGGCGGCGAGCTGGTAGTGGTCAACGACGCGTACAACGCAAACCCCGAGAGCGTGCTGGCGGCGATCAACACGGCGCAAGAGCTGGCGAAGGTTGGTGCGGGCGGTGGGCTGAGGCTGGTGCTGGTGTTGGGTGACATGCTGGAGCTGGGCGAGGCCGAGGCGTCGAGCCATGACGAGGTGCTCAGCGCGGCGGTAAGCACGGGCGGGCGGGTCGTGGTGATCGGGCCGAGGTTTGCGAGCGCGGTTGGCCGGTGGGCAGTCGGGCGCAGCGCGGTGGGACTCGCGGGAGCCGCTGATGTCGAAGCGTTTCCAACAATTGATGAAGCAGCGATCGCAAAGCTCGTCGGCTGGCTGGCGGCTTTGGCTGGTGGGCCAAGGGCTGGGCTGAGCGGGGCGCGGGGTGTGCTCGTGCTGGTGAAGGCCTCGCGCGGGATGCGGCTTGAGCGTGTGGTGCGGGCCATCGAGCTCGCGGGTACGGCTGCGGACAGCAGCGGGAGCGCGGTGCGATGATCCCCTGGCTGATGGACCTGACGCGTGAGATGCAGACAAAGTTCGGGGCGACCTGGGCGCTGCAGATCTTTGATCAGTGGAGCTTCCGGGCACTGGCCGCGGCGCTGCTGGCGTTCTTTGTGGTCGTGCTGTCGGGCGGGCCGACGATCCGCTGGCTGCGGCGCAAAAAGATCGGCGACACGGGGCTGACGGACGCGGCGGCGCTGCAGGCCGCCAGCGGGGCGAAGAAGAACACGCCGACGATGGGCGGGATCCTGATTGTCGGGGCGATCGTGGTGAGCACGGCGCTGCTGGCTGACCTGCGGAACTTCTATGTGGTGCTGGGGCTGGTGGTCACGGTGTGGCTGGCGGTGCTGGGCGGGTTTGATGACTGGCTGAAGCTGACGGCGGCGACGCGTAAGACCGGGAGCCGCCAGGGGCTTTACTCGTGGGAGAAGCTGGTCTTTCAGATCGGGCTGAGCGTGCTGGTGGGCTACTTCGCGTTCAACCACGGCGCGGCGGAGACGCCGGCGCAGGCGACGGGTACGGCGGTGACAGGAGGCGCGGTGACGGCTAACTTGGTGATGGGTGGCGCGGGCACGCCAAGCGCGCCTAAGCCCGTGGGCGGCGCGGGTGAGATCTTTGCCGCGGGCGGCGCGGGCAATAGCGGTGAGGGGCCGATGGAGGGCGACACGTCCGGGGCGGGGGTTTCGGACGGGCGCTCGACGGCGCACGTGCTGAACCTGCCATTGCAGAAGACGTACCTGCCAGGTGAGGGTCAATTGGCGGAGGGATTGATCTTTCTGGGACGGTCGGCGTTCATCTTCATGTCGATTCTGATGATCGCGGGGATGAGCAACGCGGCGAACATCACCGACGGGATGGACGGGCTGTGCGCGGGTGTGAGCGCGGCGGTGGGGCTGGGCGTGCTGGTGCTGTGCGCGATCGCGGGTTGGCAAGCGGCGGCGCAGAACCTGCTGGTGCCATATGTGGCGCAGACCGGCGAGCTGGCGATTTTGGCCGGCGCGTTGGTGGGCGCATGTCTGGGCTTTTTGTGGTTTAACTGCTGGCCAGCGAGCGTGTTCATGGGTGACACGGGCTCGCTGGCGCTGGGCGGTGTGATTGGCTACATGGCGCTGGTGACGCGGCAAGAGGTGCTCGTGCTGCTGATGGGGGCGGTGTTCATCTGGGAGATCACCACGGTGGTCTTGCAGGTCGGGTGCTTCAAGCTGACGGGCGGCAAACGGATCTTCAAGTGCGCCCCGTACCACCATCACCTGCAGATGAACGCGTGGGCCGAGCAGCAGATCGTCGCGCGGTTCTGGATCGTGACGGTGCTGCTGGTGGTGCTGGCGCTAGCGAGCATTAAAGTTCGTTAGGCGCGCGGGTTTGTTAGGCGCGGCGTGCGAGGGCGGTTGTGGGGCACGCGGTGCTACGAGAGGCCGCCGAGGCGCTTCATGGTCGCGGGGCTCTGCGGCTGCCCGGTGCGGGCGCTGAGCAGGGCGGCCTGTGCGCACGAGAGCAGCCGCACGTAATCCAGCTGCTGCGAGCTGCCGACCCCTGAGGTGAGGTAGTCGCGAAGTTGCCGCCCGGCAAGGGTCACAAAGAGCGCCTCGGGCGTGATGCCGGCAAAGGGCGTGGATGGGGGTGCGGGGCTTAACGGCGCGGATGACTGAATTACACTTGACTGCTGCGGCGGCGTGCCCAGCGGCGGGGGCGCGGGTTCTTGGCGTGCCGGGTCATCAACGCTGCGACCATCGGGGCCGAGCCACAACAGGGCGTGGTCGGTCATGGTGACGCGGCCGCGCGGGCCGACGGCGGTGACACTCAGCCCGTAGCGCCCGCCGCGGTCTGAGCACAACACGCTGGCGCAGCGAGCGTGCTCGTAGCGAAGGGCGAGGGCCAGCTCGCCGTGCAGATCGCTGAGGGCTTCTGGCACCGGGGTAGCGATGTGACGCTCGCTGAGCCCGCCCTCTGCGCCGGCGTGGGCGGCCCAGACGGACTCGGGCTCGCCAAGCAGGGCGGCGCAAAGGTCAAGGGCGTCGATGAGTCTGGCACCGAGTCCGCCGCAGGCCGCGGAGGCCATCATGGTAACCTGCACGCTCTGTACAGGGCCGAAGTGCTCCACAAGCTCGGTGAGCTCTCTAAAGCGTGGCGCGAGCCTTGCGAGGCCCAGCAGCTCGCACCACAGGCCAAGCGTGCCCGAGCGAGCGCCGACAATCGGCGCGCCGACCTGGGCCAGGGTTGAGAGCGACGCGGGCAGAGGCACGAGTGAGGCGATCTTGAGGCCGCGGTCGCGAGCGGCGTCGAGCTCCTCGGCGTCTGAGCGGGCGTCGTTGCGGGCGCTGGCGTTGGGGCCTGAGCCGCTGGCCCCAGGCCGCCCGGAGGCGAACGTACCCGGATCGGCGATGAGCACCAGCCCGCCGGGCGCGGTGGCGATGGCGGCGCGCAGGTCAGTTAACGGCTGGGCGTCCAGCGGACGGGCGAGGGCGCCGGTGTCTTTGGCATCTGGCGAGCCGGCGGCGGTGATGGTGAGCCCTGCGGCGATAGCGAGTTGCCGGACCATGTCTAGCTGGTCGGGGCGGAGCCACGCGATGGTCGGAATGCCCTGAGCGGTCACGGGCGGAGCGTAGGGGTGGGGGGTGCGGGCAAGTGCAGACGGTCGAGGTCTCGAGGCTGGCAGAGGCCGTGGTGCTCCCGGGCCTGCGAGAGGCGGCAGCGCGCGGAGCCAACGGGCCCTGACCTTTCAGCAGTGCGGGGGGACAGCGCAGTGACCAGCGACGAGTGACAAGCATTAGCGGTCGGGCCGGCGGCCCGCTGGTCGGGTGGAAATCGGCCCCTCGCAAGCCAAAGAAGCGGGGTAGGAAACCCCCCGCCCAAAGCCGAAGGCAAGCGGTAGGAGGAACTCTTGCTCTACGCGAGCAATCAAACCGCGGCAAAGAAACAGGCCCCCAACGATGGGGGCCTGCGGCGTGCATCTGCGTTTATGCGGCGTGTGAAGGGTTGGTGTGCTGCGTGGACGCGTCGATTACGGGAAGATCCCGCGAACAACGTACGCCTCCTTCAGGCGCTGAAGCGCGGCGATATAGGCCGCGGTTCGCAGGTCGCACTTGTACTCTTGGCGGGCCTTTCGGGTCTTCTGGGCGGCCTTGACCATGTGCTTGTTCAGCTCGGCGTCAACGGTCTCAAGGTCCCAAGACTGGAACGTCTTGTTTTGAACCCACTCAAAGTACGAGACGGTGACCCCGCCAGCGTTGCAGAGGATCGCGGGCAGAACCTCAACGCCCTTGGCCATCAAGACGCGCTCGCCGGCGGGCGTGGTCGGGGCGTTGGCACCCTCAGCCATGACCTTGCAGCTGATCATCTCGGCCTCGGGCTCCTGGATCATCTGCTCGAGGGCGGCGGGGATGAAAACGTCAACCTTGGTCTGGTAGAAGTCGGCCTTCGTGACGCCCTCGGCCTTGATGTAGCCCTTGACGCCACCAGTCTTTTTGACGTGGGTGTCCAGGTCGTAGGCGTCGATGCCCTTCTCGTTGCGGATGAAGCCGGTGTGGTCGGCCACGGCAATCATCTTGGCGCCCTTTTCCTGGAAGATCTTGCCGCTCCAAGAGCCCACGTTCCCGTAACCCAGTACGCTGAAGGTGCACTTGCTGGGCTTGAGCTTCAGCTCGGGGAGCATCTCGACGAGCGTGTCAACCACGCCCTGGCCGGTGGCCTTCTCGCGCCCGAGGCTCCCGCCGTACTCGATGGGCTTGCCGGTGATGACGGCGGCAGGGTTGTCGCCGCCGATCTCGGAGAGGAAGCTGTAGGTGTCGGCGATCCAGGCCATGTGCTGGCTGTTGGAGCCGACGTCGGGTGCCGGGATGTCGTAGTCGGGCCCGATGTTGTGGGCGATGGCGGCGGTGAAGCGCCGGACGATGTGCTCCATCTCGGTGCTGGAGTGCTTGCGGGGGTTGACCTTGATGCCACCCTTGCCGCCGCCGTAGGGCACGCCCACCAGCGAGCACTTCATGGTCATGAGGAAGGCGAGGCTCTTGACGTCGTCAAGGTGGACGTCAGGGTGGAAGCGGAGCCCGCCCTTGTACGGGCCCAGGGCGTTGTTGTGCTGGACGCGGTAGCCTTTGAACAGCTCGTGCTTGCCGCTGTCCATCTTCACGGGGAAGTGGACCATGATCTCGTTCTTGGGCTGTGCGAGGATCAGGCGCAGGTAGTGCGGCAGGTCCATCAGCTCGGCGGCGTGCAGCATTACGCTGACGGTCTGGGTGTAGAGGTTGTCCGGGTCCTTTGGCAGGTCAACCTCCTCGAACAGCGAGGTCTGGGCGCTGGTGAACGCGTGGGCGCTGACCTTGCCGTTGCCGTTGCCGTTGGCGTTGCTGCTGCCGTGAGGGGCGGGTTTCGACTTGCCGTGGGTGGGGGTGGGTGCTTTGGTGGTGGCCATATTTGTCTCGTGGACCAGTGGCAAGAACGCGGTGGCAAGGTGACGCAGGTACGCAGTTGCATGGCGGACGCGGGCGACGGACGCACAAACCACGGGGTTGCCGAAGTGCCCGGGGAGGAAGTGTTGGCACCCCGATCTGTCGCGTGGACAAGGGTTAGAAAATGCCCGGGCCGCGCGGGCGGGCTGGTTAAATGCCTCAGACCACGTCGCGGGGCGGGCGGTGGGGGATGGAATGAAGCTGGCCGCGGGCGCCGAAGGCGCGTTGGGCTCGGCCTCGCTCGCCACACGCGCTACCGTGCGGGATGGTGCTCTATCTGGCCTCCGACTTGTTGTGGGCGAGCAAGATCAAGGGGACGGCTGACGCGCTGGGCGTGCCGGCGCGGCCGGTCCGCAACGCCGAGATGCTCGCGGCCCGCCTTGCCGAGGCGACGCCGCAGGCACCGGTGCGGGCGCTGGTGGTTGATCTTGAAGCGGGTGCGGCGGCCTTTGACCTGATCAAGCAGGTGCGAGCTGCTGCCCCGGGGGCGCGGGTTGTGGCGTTCGGCCCGCACGTCGCGGTTGAGGCGCTGCGGGCGGCACACGAGGCGGGGGCGCACGAGGTGATGCCGCGGGGCGCATTCGCGTCGGGGCTGCCAGAGATCCTTACCAGACTGAACACGCAGGGTTGACTGGTCTGGGTCGAACGCGGCGCGTTGAAAACTCGGCCCTTCTTCGCTCAGTCTTTCGTCGATCGGCCCTTCTTCCCTCGGCCCTTCTTCATTCAGCCCTCACCTATTTGCGTTTCTTGAACTTGCTCTTGATGCTCGGCGTGAAGCTGCTGCCACGCTGCGACGGGCCAAAGCCCGGCATTCCGCTCATCCCCGGCACCAGCCCGCCCAGCCCGCCCGAACCCTGCAGGCCCTTGACTGCCTTGACGCGGTCGGCGGCGTTGAGCCCCGCCATCTGCGCGCTCAGCTTGCTGATCATCTTGAACTGGTTGACCAGCTGCCCGACCGCCTCCGGCTTGCTCGCGCTGCCCTTGGCGATGCGGTTGCGGCGCGAGTGGTTCAGCGTGTCGGCGTTGCGCCGCTCGGCTCGCGTCATGCTGTTGATGATCCCCTCGACGCGGTCGAGCTGCTTGTCGTCAAGCTGCGCGCCCTTGAGCGCCTGGCCCACGCCCGGCAGCAGGCCCATGAGCTGCTTGAGCGGGCCCATCCGACGCAGGCTCTTAAGCTGCGTCAGAAAGTCGTCCATCGTCATCTGACCCTTGGCCATCTTGGCCTCAAGCTCGGCGGCCTCTTCCTCGCTGACCTGCTCGCGGGCCTTCTGTACCAGGCTGACCACATCGCCCATGCCCAGGATCCGCCCCGCGATGCGCGCGGCGTGGAACTCCTCGAGCGCATCGAGCTTCTCGCCGGTGCCGATGAACCGAATCGGCGCGCCGGTGACGGTCTTGACGCTCAGCGCCGCGCCGCCGCGCGTGTCGCTGTCAAACTTGGTCATGATCAGCCCGTCAACCGCCAAACGGGTGTGGAAGGCTTTGGCGCTCTTGACGGCGTCCTGCCCGGTCATCGCGTCAACGACCAGGAAGACCTGGTGCGGACGCAGGGCCTTGTTGACCTGCTCAAGCTCGCCCATCAGCTCGTCGTTGATGTGCAAACGCCCGGCGGTGTCGAGAATCACCGTGTCGATGCTCTGCTTGCGCGCCTCGGCCAAGGCCCGCTGGCAGACGCCCACCGCCACGCCCACGGCCTTGCCGTACTCAGCGATCCTCTCAGCCTCGCCGTAGAACACGACCTTCGCGGTGCCTACGCCGGGCCCCGTCAGGGCCGCAACCTGCTGGCAGACGGTTTGCAGCTGCTCAACCGCCGCGGGGCGCTGCAGGTCAGCCGCGACGAGCATGACCGAGCGGTTGCGCTTCTTGAGCCAGGCGGCGAGCTTGCCGCAGGTGGTCGTCTTCCCGCTGCCCTGCAGCCCGCACATCATCACGATCGTCGGCCCGGGGCTGATCTGCAGCACGCCGGGCCCGTCGGCGAGGAAGGCCTCGGCGGTCTGCTGGGGCGTTGCGCCCTCGGGCACGGCGGGGGCCTCGCCCAGCAGCTCTACGAGCTTGTCATAGACGATGCCGATCATCTCTTGCCCAGGCTTGAGGGCCTTTGTCACGTCACGCCCGATGGCGGTCCGCGTGACCTCATCGCAAAAGCGGTTGACCACTTCCAGGGCGACGTCGGCGTCCAGCAGCGCGGTGCGGGCCTCGCCCACGGCGTCGGCGATGTTCTTCTCGCTGAGCTGGGCGTTGCCCGAGAGCCGCCGGAACATCCCGTTGAACGAGTCTGTGAGCTTGTCGAACATGGGCCCAGCGTACGCGCCGGCCGCGGGTGCCAGCCCCCGCCGCCTGATAAGTCGGCCCCGGCGCGTGCCCCTTTGGCCAACCCATCGGCCAGACCTTTTCCCCCGCGCGTGAGCGCGCCGGTTGGCCCACTCAGCCCGTCAGGATGTTGACCATCTTGCCCGGCACGACGATGACCTTCTTGATCGGCTTGCCAGCAATGGCCGCCCGCACTGCTGGCTCTGCTAGAGCCATGGCCTCGGTCGTCGCGGCGTCGGCCCCCGCGGGCACGTTGATCCGGGCCTTGATCTTGCCCAAGACCTGCACAGGCACCTCGACGGTGCTCTCTACCAGCATGGCCGGGTCGTGGATGGGCCACGGCGCGTCGGCGATAAGGCCACGTTGATTGAGCTTCTGCCACAGCTCTTCGGCCATGTGCGGCGCGTACGGGGCCAGCAATCGGACCATGACCTCGACCACCGCACGCGGCGCGGCGCCAGCGCTGGCGACCTCACGCGTCAGCTCGTTGTTCAGCTCGATCAGCTTGCTGATGCCTGTGTGCAGCGCGATGGCGTTGATGTCCGCCGTCACGCCCGCGATGGTCTTGTGCAGCAGGCGGCTGAGCGCCTCGGTGGGCGGCTGCTCGCCCACGCGCAGCGTACCGGTCGCTTCGTCAACGCAGCTTCGCCAGAGCCGTTGCAGGAAGCGGAACGGGCCGATGATGTCCTTGGTGTTCCACGGCTTGCTGGCCTCCAGCGGGCCCATGGCCATCTCATAAAGGCGGAAAGTGTCGGCCCCGAACTGCTCCATCACCTCGTCGGGGTTGACCACGTTCTTGAAGCGTTTGCTCATCTTGGTCACAATCGGCGTGACCGTCTCGCCCGTGGCGCGCTCGACAAACCGGCCCTCGCTGGCCTCGTGCACCAGGTCGGTCGCGATGATGGTCTTATCAGCCCGCTGGTAGGCAGAGCTGGTGATCATGCCCTGGTGGAACAGCTTCCCGAAGGGCTCGGCCGTGCTCAGCACGCCAAGGTCGGCCAGCGCGCTGGTCCAGAACCGGCTATAGAGCAGGTGGCCCACGGCGTGCTCGGCCCCGCCCAGGTAAAGGTCCACGCCGCCAGCCATCCAGTACCGCTCGGCCTGCGGGTCGATCATCGCCGCGCTGTTCGCGGGGTCACAAAACCGCAGAAAGTACCACGAGCTTCCGGCGCTGCCGGGCATCGTGTTGCACTCGCGCGTCACGGGCGTAGAAGGGGCCAGCAGGACGGGATCAACGCCCGCCTCGCCAGCGGTTGTGCGAACCCATGGCCCGGCTTTGGCCAGCAGCGGCTGCGGGTCGTCACTCTCGATTGGCGCATAGTCGGCCAGCTGGGGCAGCAGCACGGGCAACGCCGCGGGCGACACGGGGTAGTGGTTGCCCGCTTCATCAAAGACGATCGGAAAGGGCTCGCCCCAGTAACGCTGGCGGCTGAAGGTCCAATCGCGCAGCTTGTAGTTGATGCGCCGCTTGCCACGCCCGGTCTGCGCGAGCCAGTCAATGACCTTGGCCTTCGCCTGTTGCGTGGGCAGGGTGTTGATGTCGAGATCGGGGCCGACTGAGTTCATCGCGAGACCGTCGCCCGCGAAGCACGCCGGGGGCTTTGCTGGCGGCGCGGGGTCACGCACGACCTCGACCACCGGAAGCACGAACGCCTTTGCAAACTCGTAATCCCGTTCGTCGTGCGCGGGCACGGCCATGATCGCGCCGGTGCCGTAGCCCATCAGCACGTAGTCTGCAACCCACACCGGGATGGGCTTGCCCGTGGCGGGGTTTATCGCGTCCACGCCCAGGTCCACGCCGGTCTTCTCTTTGGACTCTTGCCGCTCGACGTCACTGGCGTTGCGCGCCTCGCGCACGTAGGCGATGACCTTGGCGGCGTCGGTACGCGCGCCCGGGCTGGCGAGGACGGCCTCAACCAGCGGGTGCTCAGGGGCAACGACCATGTACGTCGCGCCAAAAATAGTGTCGGGCCGCGTGGTGAAAACGGTTAGAGCGACCTGCGTTTGACCACTCAACCCAACCCGAAACTCGATCTCCGCGCCCTCGCTCTTGCCGATCCACTCGCGCTGGATCGTCTTGGTACTCTCGGGCCAGGCCAGGGGTTCGAGCTGGTCCAGCAGGCGCTGGGCGTAGGCGGTGATGCGGAACATCCACTGCTTCAGCGGCTTGCGCAGCACCGGGTGCCCGCCGCGCTCGCTGCGACCGTCGATAACCTCGTCGTTGGCCAGCACCGTGCCCAGCTTTGGGCACCAGTTGACGGTCGTGGTCCCCTGATAAGCCAGGCGGTAAGAGTTGATCACGCCGCGGCGCGTGGCGGCGTCCAGCGTGCTCCAAACGCCCAGCTCACGGGCCTTGTCGGTGTCGCTGATCTCCGCGGCCTGCGGGTTGAAGCGCGCGGGATGCTGACCGGCCTCAAACGCCGCGGCCAGCTCGCTGATCGGGCGCGCCTTGCCTGCCGCAGCGTCAAACCAGGCGTCGTACAGCTTCACGAACGCCCACTGCGTCCACTTGTAATACCCCGGGTCGATCGTCCCGACCTCGCGCGACCAGTCATAGCAGAACCCGAAGCGCTGCAACTGGCGGCGGAAGTTGTTGATCGCGTCCTTGGTCGTGATCGACGGGTGTACGCCGGTGGCGATCGCGTACTGCTCAGCCGGGAGACCGAAGGCGTCCCAGCCCATTGGGTGCAGCACGTTGAACCCGGCCATCCGCTTGTAACGGCAGATGATGTCCGTCGCGGTGTAGCCCTCAGGGTGGCCAACGTGCAGCCCCGCGCCGCTGGGGTAAGGAAACATGTCCAGGCAGTAAAACTTGGGGCGCGAGGCGTCAAAGCCGGGCTGGCCGGGGTTGGGCACGCGGAACGTCTCGTCCGCCGCCCAGCGAGCCTGCCACTTGCCCTCAAGCTCGCCAGCGAGCTTGGCGGTGTAACGAAACGGGGGCGCATCGTCGGTGGCGGTGGTCGCGGTCGGGGGCGTGGCTGGGGGCGTGGCTGGGGGGGTGGAGGGCGTGCTCATGTCGGGGCGAGTGTAGAAGTCGCTTCGGGCCCGCCTTGGCGTTAGCCTTGGGGATGCCCACCACCGTCCGTCAACGGGGAGACATCAGCCTTGCGCCCCCGGTCTGTGCCGCCGTTCAGCGCTGCATCAATCCGGCGTGCGCCGCGGAATACCCAACCAGCGACACGCTGATCTCGTGCCGTGCATGCGGCAGCCTGCTTGACGTCCGCTACACCTGGCCGCACGCGGGGCGCAGCTTCCCGCGCGATTGGTCGTGGGTGCGGTCTGTGCCGGGGCCTTACGGACACCCTGACGCGTCGGGCGTGTGGAAGTTCAGGGCTCTGCTGCCGTTCTTCGATGACGTCTCGCGGATCGTCAGTATTGCGGAGGGGCGGACGATCCTGCAGCGGGCCGACGGGCTGGCAGCGCACCTGGGCTTTACGCCCGGCAGCCTGCACCTGCAGTACGAGGGCCAGAACCCATCCGGCTCGTTCAAAGACAACGGCATGAGCGCCGCGTTCACCCACGCGCGCATGGTTGGGGCCAAGGTTTGCGCTTGCGCCAGCACCGGCAACACCAGCGCCAGCATGGCGGCCTACGCGCTGCAGACGGACATCAAGGCCGTAATCTTTATCGGTGACGGCAAGATCGCCTATGGCAAGCTCAGCCAGGCGCTTGATTACGGAGCGCTGACGCTGCAAGTGGCCGGTGATTTTGACACCTGCCTGGCGCGCGTCCGGTTCATTGCCGAGAAGGTCCCGCAGGCGGGCGTTTATCTGATGAACTCGGTCAACCCTTTCCGCCTCGAAGGCCAGAAGACCGTCATGCTCCGCGTGCTTGAGGGGCTCGGCTGGCAGGTGCCAGACTGGGTCGTCGTGCCCGGGGGCAACCTTGGCAATTGCAGCGCCTTTGGCAAGGCCTTTCTGGAACTGCGCGAGCTGGGGTTGATCGACCGCGTCCCACGCCTGGCGGTCATCAACGCGCACGGCGCACGCACGCTCGATCGGGTTTACAACGAGCTGGGCTGCCGCTGGAGCGCCGGCAACTACTTCACTGACGGCACGAAGCAGCGGGTGGACGCCGAGTACGCCCGCATGGACGCCGCCGGCGAGCGGGCCAGCACGATTGCCAGCGCTATCGAGATCAACCGCCCGGTCAATCTGCCCAAGGCGCTGCGGGCGTTAGAGGTCATGAACGGCGCGGGCTGCTCGTCCTTCGACCCCTCCGGCGGCGTGGTCCGCAGCGTGGATGATGAAACGATCCGCCACTACAAGGCCCTGGTTGGTAGGTTTGGCTACGGCTGCGAGCCCGCGAGCGGCGCGAGCCTTGCCGGCGCGCACATACTGCTCAACGAGGGCGTCATCAAGCCCGGGCAGACTGTCGCGTGCGTGCTGACGGGGCACATCCTCAAGGACCCTGACGTCACGGTGGCTTACCACACGGGGCTTGACGCCAAAAGCGGCAAGCAGCCGCTGCCGCAGGGGCGTCCGCCGGGCGTGTATGCCAACCCGCCGGTGAAGGTGAAGGATGACCTGGGCGACATCCTGCGGGCGATGGGCGTCGATACCAGCACGATCGACCTGGCAAGCATCGGCGCGGTTGCAAGTGCGGGCAAGGACTACTAAGCGTCCTGGCAATCAATCAGCGCGCGTGGGGGGAGCTTCAGGTCAGATGACTACACCAGCCAGAGCATCAGCCAGAGCATCAGCCATAGCACCAGGCACAACACCAGCGAGCCAGCCCGCCTCGGTACCCGCGCACCGCGCCGCACAGCTCGCCGCGCTGCTGGAAGGTGCCAACGTTGCCTACTACCGGGACGCCGCCCCGGTGATGTCCGACAAGGAGTACGACGCGCTGCTGGCCGAGCTTGCGGCCGTCGAGCTCGCGCACCCCGAGCTGGCCGACGCCAACAGCCCCACGCGCCGCGTCGGGGGCGCACCGATCGACGGGTTCACAACCCGCGAGCACGCCGTGGCGATGCTCTCGATCGATAACACCTACGACCTCGCGGGCCTGCGCGAGTGGCACGCGCGTGTGCTGCGCGGGCTAGGTGCGTCGGGCGCCACCAGCCAACCCGTCCAGCCTGTGATTTTTGGAGCGACGAGCGCCGGTACGCCGCCGCTTGAGCTGTGCGTTGATCCAAAGATTGACGGCGTGGCGATGAGCCTCCGCTACCAGCGCGGCCGACTGGTCGCGGCCGTCACGCGCGGCGACGGGCGCGCCGGTGACGATGTGACGCACAACGTCCGCACGATCCGCGCTCTGCCGCTGGTGCTCAAGTCTGGCCCCGACCAAGGCCACGGCCCGGGCCATGAACAGGCCGAGCCGGGCGTGCCGGATGTTCTTGAAGTCCGCGGCGAGGTCTACTACACCGATGAGGCCTTCCAGCGCCTTAACGCCCAGCGCCAGCAGGCGGGCGACGAGCTGTTTATGAATCCGCGCAACGCCGCCGCGGGCACGCTCAAACAACTCGACCCTTCGATCGCGGCGGCACGCCAACTGAGCTTTACCGCCCACGGGCGCGGCCAGGTCAGCGACGAAGCCTGGGCGAGCTCGCACTCGCGGTTCATAGAGCGGCTGGCGCAGCTTGGCTTTCCGGTCAACCGCCCGCTGGCGGTCTCTGGTGAAATCGAGGCGATCATCGCCGCGGTAGAGGCCTTCGGCGCAGCCCGGCACGCGCACGGCTGCGCGATCGACGGCGCGGTGGTCCGCGTCAATGACTTTGCGCTCCAGCAGCGCCTGGGCACAACTAGTAAGAGCCCGCGCTGGGTCGTGGCGTTCAAGTACCCCGCCGAGCGCAAGCTCACGCGCTTGCTGCGCGTTGAGCACCAGGTCGGTAAGACCGGGAAGATCACGCCCCGGGCCGCGATGGAGCCGGTGCTGCTGGCCGGGACGGTCGTGCAGCACGCCACGCTGCACAACTACGGGCGCGTGCGTGACGCCAGCACCGACCCCACGCGTGACGACGCGCCGCGCACGCACATCTGCCTGGGCGACGCGGTTTTTATCGAAAAGGCCGGCGAGATCATCCCGTACGTCGCGGGCGTTGATGTCTCGCAGCGCCCCGTGGGCGCGGCCCCCGTGCAGGCCCCGCCGCGATGCCCGGTCTGTGACGGCGCGGTTGAGATCGAGCCCCCGGGCAGCGACGGCACCGCCGCCGAGACCACGCGCACGTGCATCAACCCAGAGTGCCCGGCGCAAGTCCGTGAAAGGCTGATCTGGTTCGCTGGACGCAAGCAGATGGACATCGAAGGTCTGGGCGAGGAGACCATCGATCAGATCAGGGCATCGGGCGGCGTGCCATTGCAGACCTTCGCCGACATCTTCCGGCTTAAGGACCACGCGCCCGCTTTGCTCGCACTCGAACGAATGGGCGAGCGCAAGCTGGCAAACCTGCTGGCGGGTATCGAGGCGGCCAAGGCCCGCGGGCTCTCACGTTTGCTGGCCGGAATGGGCATCCGCCACGTGGGAGACTCGACCTCGCGGGCCCTCGCAAAACGCTTTGCGAGCGTTGATGACCTGCTGGCCGCCCCGCTCTGGCGGCTCATGCCCGCGGCGGTCAACACCATGGCCCGCGACGAACGGGCGCGCCTGAACGGCTCGCAGGGCAAGCTTGATGACGCCGACATCTACGACACCGGTCTCGGGCGTGACACCGCGCCGGCGGTCTACGACTACTTGCACTCAGCGCGAGCCCAAGAGAGCTTCGCGCAGTTGCGAGCGCTGGGAGTAGAGCTGGCAAGCCGTGAGTTTGTTGGACTCTCTTTGGCATCCAGCTCGGGGGCTGGCCCGCTGGCGGGCAAGACCATCGTCATCACCGGCGCGCTGAGCTTCTCTGAGCGCGACCCGCTGGCCCGCAGGCTTGAAGCGCTTGGCGCGAAGGTCAGCGGGAGTGTTTCGAGCAAGACCAGCGCGGTGATCGCGGGCGAGAAGGCCGGCAGCAAGCTTGACAAAGCCCGCGAGCTGGGCGTTGAGGTCTGGGACGAAGCGACGGTGGTTGAGAAGCTTGGGGCCTGGGAGGGCTAAGGCCGCGGCTTCACGCTGCGCGCGCGTTGCCGCGGCGCCGTGCCCCGCCGCTGGGCTTGGCGCCAGCGCCTTTCGTGAGCGCCTTTCGGCAGCGCCTTTCGTGAGGGCCTATCGGCAGGACCCTTCGTCAGGGCCCACCCTCAGGCCTTCGCCACGTCCGTAAGCGGCGTGCGCTTCTCGAAGATCTCCGCCAGCACCCCGTCGCGGATGCTCCCGGAGTGGACCCACAGCTTCTTGCACCGCAGGCGCTTCATCACGCGGTGCACGGTCAGGGCCCCGGCCACGATGATCTCGCTGCGGTCTCGGCTCAGCCCAGGCACGCGGGCCCGCTCCGCCGGGGTCATGCCGCAGAGCTGCTTGAGCGTGTCGCGGATATGCCGGCGCGTCAGCTCAAGGCCTTGCACGGCGTGCGCGACGTGCTGGCGATCGTGCGTCCACTGTCCAGCGTGCGCCGCCGCGCTCCCGCCGCCAGGCTGGCTCGCCAGGCGCATCAGCCCAAGGCTAGAGAGCGTCCCGCCGGTAGCGACCATTGTGCGGATAGTCCCGTCAAAGCGCCGCAGCCCGCGCTCGAGCATCTTGTCGAGGAACTTTTTCATCTGCTCGAAGCCCTCGGTGGGCGCGATCGCCGGTTTGCCGAAACGCTCGGTCAGGCGGACTACGCCGACGGGCCAACTGATGATCCGCTTGACCTTGCCGTGCTCGACCAGCACCAGCTCGCTGCTGCCGCCGCCAACATCGAGCACCGCGTGCGCGCCCTTGTGCAGGTCAAAGGCCCGCGTCGCCCCGACGAACGCCAGCCGGCCCTCCTCGTGCCCGGTGATGATCTCAACCTCAACCCCCGACGCGGCCCTGACGGCGTCGACAAAGACCCACGCGTCGCTGGCCTCGCGCACGGCGCTGGTCGCCACCGCGCGGACCAGCTCGGCCCCGTGCCCCTTGGCCGCCAGGGCCATTGCCTGGACCGCCTCGACGCTCTTGCGCACGCTGCCCTCGTCAAGGTGCCCAGTCTTGTCCAAAGTATTTGGCCAGACGGGTCGGGGCTCGCTGCTCGTACACGACCTTGTACCCGCTGGTCCCCACGCGCTGCGCGACCGCCAGGCGGATCGAGTTGGAGCCAATGTCAATCACCCCGGCGGTCGTCGGCGACAGGGCGGGCGATGGGGGTGGCGTTACGAGTGCAGTTTCCCGGGCGAGCACCTCGCGGGCGGGCGCGGGCCCCGAGGGGGTGCTCACCTCGGCCCTGAACCGCAGCGGGGTGGCATCGTCCATGGCCAAGAGCATACCGCCGCTCGGGGGTTCGGCAACCAATAGACCGCCCAAACATGTGCAGTCTGTATCCGTCCAGAACCCGATCCGAGCATGGCCAATCGCGCAGGGGTTGATCTCACCCGCCAGGTGGCCAACAATGGGCCCTCAGGACCGACCGTGACGGACGCCCGGGCAAGTGTGCCCTGGCCGAGGCGCGGGCAGGGGCCAAGCAGGTGACGCGGCGTCGCCTAGGCCCGAGTCTTGAACCCCGGTGCGCGTGGTTGCGCAGCGGGTCGCCGCGGCCTGGGCCCTCCCACGATCGACAAGATCAGGAGTTGCAGGGACCGCGAGGCGTTGGTGGCGCGTGCAAGGCACGGAGCCACTGAGCCGGGTGGTGGTCCTGTCACGTCGGCGCGCCGCGCCGGTCGTGAGCATTCGGCAAGGAGAGCCCGCGAACGAACCGCGACTTGAAGCCTCTGCGAACCGACTAAGGTTTTCTGGGTTTCGATCGCACCCGCGTGTTCCGGCCGACGCAGCAGCGATCGGGCGTGGCGCGCAGAACGGGGGCTTGAGCTGTTCGTGCTAGACCGATAGTGTAACGGTAGCACAGCAGATTTTGGTTCTGCTTGTCTTGGTTCAAATCCAAGTCGGTCTGTTCCTCCCCCGTCTTCTGCTCGCACGCCCGCTCACTGCTGCTTCGGCCCGCCACGCTCGGGCGGCCCACGCCCGGCCCATCGGTTCGTCCGCGGCACACGCCATGATCGTGTCGCCCAAGCAAGTCGGCCAGCCCCCGGTGGCGATCATCCTGGCAGCGGGCAAGGGCACGCGCATGGCCAGCGACCTGCCCAAGGTGCTGCACCCGGTCGGCGACCGCCCGATGTTCTGCAGCGTGGTCGACGCCTGCCGCGCCGCGGGCGCCAAGCGCGTGATCCTGGTCGTGGGTTACAAGCAAGAGCTCGTGCGTGAGGCCGTCGCCCGGCAAGGGGCAATATGGTCGGCGGGGGTTGAGTTTGCCGTCCAGGATCAGCAGCTTGGCACGGGCCACGCCGTGCTCGCGGCCAAAGACTTGATCGCCGACTTGCTCAACCGCGAGCAGCAGCCGGTGTTCGTGCTCGCCGGTGACGGCCCGCTGATCCGCAGCAAGACCCTCCGCGAGCTTCTGGACCGCCACAACGAGACCGGGGCGGTCGCGACCTTGGCCACCAGCATGATCCCCGACCCGACGGGCTACGGGCGGATCGCCCGCGACGCGCAAGGGCGGTTCGAGGCGATCGTCGAGCACAAAGAGTGCACCGACGCGCAGCGGCAGATCCGCGAGGTCAACCCCAGCTACTACTGCTTCAACCTACGGGCGCTGTTCGAGGGGCTGGCCCAGGTCGGTCGCAACGAGCTCAGCGGTGAGTACTATATCACCGACGTGCCGGGGCTGATGCTCCGCCAGGGCAAACGCGTCGAGGTCATCGGTGCCGTGCCCCCGCAGGACGTGCTGAGCATCAACACCCCGGTGCAACTGGCCGAGGTTGACGCGATCTACCGCGCGCAAGTGGCGCTGGCCGAGCGGGCCAGCAAGGACGAGCTTGGCGAGCTGCGCGTGTTTGCCGGGCGGCGCGCTATCGAGCTGACCAACCGGGTCTGTGCGCACATCGGCGTGCCGCTGGGCGTGGCGCGCACCGAGCAGTTCCCCGACGGCGAGCTGCTGGTCCGCATCGAGGAGGACGTCCGCGGGCGTGACTGCTTTGTGGTGCTGGGCACCAGCGAGCCGGTCAACGACAACCTCATCGAGCTGCTGGTCTTTACCGACTGCCTCCGCCGCGCCAGCGCCAAGCGGATCACGGCGGTGATCCCGTACTTCGGCTACGCCCGCCAGGACCGCAAGGACGAGGGGCGCGTGCCCATCACCGCCAAGCTGGTGGCCAACCTCATGGCCGCGGCTCGTATCGATCGGGTCATCACGGTGGACCTGCACGCGGCCCAGATCCAGGGCTTTTTCGACATCCCGCTGGACCACCTCTCCGCTACGCCGGTCTTCCATGAATACTTCATGTCCATCCGCAAGGACCTGGGCCTTGACACGGGCGACCTGGTCATGCTCAGCCCTGACGTGGGCAATCTCAAGGTCGCCGAGACCTTCGCCAACATGCTCGGGGCCGAGCTGGCGATCATCAACAAGCGGCGCCTCAGCGGCAGCGCGGTCGTCACCGAGCGGCTCATCGGCTCGGTCGCGGGCAAGACCGTCATGATGTTCGACGACATGATCGCCACCGGCGGCACCGTCGCGCAGGCGGCGGCCCTGGCCCGCCAGCACGGGGCCCGGCGCGTGTACGCCGCCGCGACCCACGCCGTACTCGCTGGCGGCGCGCTGCACAAGCTGGCGACCCCCGACATCGACCGCGTGATCGTGACCAACACCATCCCGAGCAACCTTGCTCGGCACCCCGGGGTTGACCCCGTGATCGACCGCCTGGCCCCGCTGCGTCACAAGCTCATCGAGCTGGACGTCGCCGACCTGTTGGGCGAGGCGATCCACCGCATCCACAAGAACCTCTCGATCAGCGCACTGTTCAAGAAGACCGCCGGGGCCAAGCGCTGAGCGCCCCGGAGCATCCAGGCCCAGGCGGGCGAAGCCGCCCGGCCCGAACCCACTAGTTCAAATCACCAGTTTTGAAAGGATCAAGTTCATGAAGAAGGAATACGCAACGTTGCAGGTTCAACTCCGTGTGAAGCCCGGCTCGCGCTACGCGGGGCGCGCCCGTGAGGCAGGGCGTCTGCCCGGCGTCATCTACGGTCACCGCCAGAACGCCGTGAGCATCGAGATGGATGCCAAGGGTGCCATCGCGCACTTCAAGTCTGGCGAGAAGATCTTCCGGGTGGACTTCCCGGGCGTTGCGAACGCCGACGAGGGACAGATGGTGCTGCTCAAGGCTCTGCAGTTTGACTGGATGGGCAACAACATCATCCACGCCGACTTCGCCCGCGTCGATCTGAATGAGCGCGTGCGGACCAAGGTGCCCATCGAGCTCAAGGGCGAGGCCAAGGGCCTCAAGGCCGCGGGCCGGATCATGATCCACCCGTTCAACGACATCGACATCGAGTGCCGCGTGGCCGACATCCCTGAGTCGATCCAGGTTGATATCACCGACCTTGACCTTGACGACTCGATCCAGGCCGGGCAGCTCAAGCTCCCGACGGCGGACATGAAGCTGCTGACCGACAGCCACGCCATTGTGGCGCAGATCGTCGAGCAGAAGGAAGTCGTCACCGCCGAGGCCTCGACCGTCGACGCGACCGCCGCCGCCCCCGCCGCCGCGGGCGACAAGGCCGCCACTGCTGCCGCGGGTGCCAAGCCCGCCGCGGGCGACAAGGCCGCCGCCGGTGCCAAGACTGCTGCTGGTGCCAAGCCCGCCGCCGGTGCCAAGCCCGCCGCCGGCGCCAAAGCCCCCGCGGCCAAGAAGTAAGCCCGTTTCGAACTTCCCCCCGGCGCGGCCTGACGGCCCCGCCCGGGCTTGACCCCCCCCCGTAGTTGAAGCCGTATGAAACTCATCCTCGGCCTTGGCAACCCGGGCCCGCAGTACGCTGGCACCCGCCACAACGCCGGGTTCATGGCCCTTGACCGCCTTGCGCTCCGCGCCGGCACGACCGGCTGGCGCCAGAAGTTTGGCGGCGAGTGTGTTGAGATCGCCCCCCGAGGCCAGACGGGTGACTGCAAGGCTCTGCTGCTCAAGCCCATGCGGTTTATGAACTGCTCGGGCCAAAGCGTGGCCGAAGCGCTCGCGTTCTATAAGATCGAGCCCAGCGAGCTGCTGGTCTTGGTTGACGACTACGCCCTGCCCATCGGCGCGCTACGCCTTCGTGCCAGCGGCGGTCACGGCGGGCATAACGGGCTGCGTGACATTGACCGCGCGCTGGGCCATCAGAACTACGCCCGCCTGCGAGTGGGCATAGACCCGCCGCCGCCGACCTATGCCGACCCTGCCGACTGGGTCCTTGGCAAGTTTGACTTTGCCGAGCTGGCCGCCATCGCCCCGGGCCTTGACCGCGCGGGCGACTGCATCAAGCTTTTTGTCACCGACGGGCTGGACAAGGCGATGAATACCTTCAACGCCGCCGTGAAGGACGCTGCCACCAGTCGTGCACCAAAGCCCCGGGGGCAGGCTCCGGAGCCCAGGCCGCAGTCCCCGACGACCAAGGCGCAGGGCCTTGGCCAGAACCCTGGCCCGGACCGCGCTTCGGGCCAAGCATGAACTTCAAACCAATGCCCGGGAGAGGACTTGAACCTCCATGCCTTGCGGCGCTACCACCTCAAGGTAGTGCGTCTGCCAATTTCGCCACCCGGGCGACGCTCACACTCCGCCGGGCGCAGGCCGCCGGGCCGGGGGTAAGGGCGTGAGTTTAGGGCCCGTGCCCGTGTGCTTCAACCCCGACGCCCCGCCGATCACGCGAGCACCCACGGCCAGCGAGCCCAGGCCAGCGGGCACCCGGCCTGCCGGACCCAGGGACGACCAGCCACTGATCGTCCGGGCCCGGGCTAACCGATACACCAGCTATGCCCTCAGACGGCGACACTCTGCTCAAGCTCGAAGTCCCCTTCATCGTGCAGCTTGGCACGCGCCGCATGTCCGTGCGCGAGGTCACGGCCCTCACGCCCGGCACCATCGTTGAGCTGCCCATCAACGCCGAGGACGACCTCAAGCTGCTCATCAAGAACAAGGTCATCGGCCTCGGGCGTGCGGTCAAGGTCGGTGAGAACTACGGCGTGCGGATCACGTTCGTCGGCGACCTCAACCACCGCATCGACGCCGTTGCGACCGCTGACGCCGCGAGCCAGGTTTCCTCAGAGGCCGACCGCCTCGCTGAGCAGATGCTGGCCGGGCAGATTTAGCCAGCCAAACACCGCCAGCTAGACAACGCCAGCCAGCGGTCGCGAGCCAGGTTGATCGAGCTCGCCCGCACGCTTCGAGAGCCAAGGCAAGTTGCGTGCGCGATTGCGCAGCGCTTCCGCTACGCTCTGGCCATGCCACGTGAACTCCCGATCGGCAACGGCGACATGCTCGTGACGTTTGACCGCTTCTATCAGGCCCGTGACCTGTACTACCCGTTCGTCGGCAAGTACAACCACACCACTGGCCAGCCGCAGCGGTTCGGCGTCTGGGCTGACGGGACGTTTGCGTGGGTCGATGATCCAGGCTGGGAGCGAACCATCGCCTACCGCCCCGACACGCTGGTGGGCAACGTCGTGCTGGTCCACCGCGGGCTGGGCCTGCGTCTGACGTGCAGCGACTGCGTGGACTTCCACGAGCCGGTCTGGCTCCGCAAGGTCGTGGTTGAGGACCTCGGCCGCCCCGACGACGCACCCCAGGCCGATACCGACGCCGGCCGCGCCGGTGAGCCCCCGGTCCGCGACGTGCGACTGTTCTTCCACATCGACCTCTCGATCCAAGAGTCGCCCGTGGGCGACACCGCCAACTACGACCCGCAGACCGCCGGGCTGGTGCTCTACAAGAACGACTTCTACTTCCTGGTCAACGGGTGTGACTCCTCGCCCACCAGCGGCAAGTGCGGGATCGACCACTGGGCCATCGGCTCCAAGCGCATCGGCGGGGCCGAGGGCACCTGGCGCGACGCCGAGGACGGCACCCTGGGCATGAACGCCATCAGCCAGGGCTCGGTCGATGCGACCGTCGGGTTCAACCTCAAGCTGCCAATCAAAGGGACCGCACAGGCCACCTGGTGGCTCATCTGCGGGCGTGACTACGACGCCTGCGCAAAGCTCAACCGCTCCATCCTCGAGCGTGGCGGCGACAAATTCATCGGCCGCACCGACGCCTACTGGCGCCTGTGGGCCACCAAAGAGCCCATCGACCTCGAGCCCCTGCCCGCGCTGGTCCGCGACCAGTACCGCCGCAGCCTGCTGATTGCCCGCACGCAGACCGACAACCGCGGCGCGATCATGGCCGCGAACGACTCGGACATCACCCACTTCGCCGGCGACACCTACAGCTACTGCTGGCCGCGCGACGGTGCGCTCGTCGCCCACGCGCTGGCCCGCGCCGGCAACAGCGAGCTGTCACGCAACTTCTTCCGCGCGGCCGCACACTGGATCACCAAGCACGGCTACTTCCTGCACAAATACACCCCCGACGGCAAGCTCGCCAGCAGCTGGCACCCTTGGCGCCTGGGCGGCCAGCCCGTCTTGCCCATCCAGCAAGATGAGACCGCCCTGACCCTCTGGGCCCTCCGCAAGCACTACGAGATCTACCGCGATGTCGAGTTCATCAAGCCCCTCTACACCCCGCTGATCATCGCCCCCGCCAAGTGGATGACCGACTACCGCGATACCGCCGGGCTCCCATTGCAGAGCTGGGACCTCTGGGAGGAGCGTCGCGGCGTCCACACCTTCACCGTCGCCGCCACCATCGCCGCACTCCGCGCCGCCGCCGCCTTCGCCACAGACTTTGGCGACATGGGCCGCGCACGCTGGTTCAGCCAAGGGGCCGAGTCGATGCTCGTGGGCCTGCGCACGCACCTTTACAACGAGCAGCAAGGCCGCTTCGCCCGCATGGCCACCCCCGCGCCGCACCGCGCCGGCGGCGCCGACGAGTACACCCTTGACATGACCCACGACAGCGCCGGCTTCGCCCTCTGGTGGCTCGGCGTGCTTGACGTCAACGACCCGCTGGTCGTCGCTGACATGCAGGCCCTCGAAGCCGCCACGCGCGTCCGCACGCCCATCGGCGGCTACGCCCGCTACACCGACGACCGCTACCACGCCGTCACCGCCCCGGGCGACGCCGAGATCCCCGGCAACCCCTGGGTCATCTGCACGCTATGGCAGGCCCAGTGGCGCATCGCCCGCGCCACCAGCCTTGACGACCTCGCTTCAGCCCATGATCTATTGGTCTGGGCCGCCAGCCACGCCGGGGCCAGCGGCGTCCTGCCCGAGCAGGTCCACCCGCGCACCGGCGAGCCAATGAGCGTCAGCCCGCTGACTTGGAGCCACGCCACCTTCGTGCTCACCACCCTTGAATACCTTGAGAAGCGCCGCGCGCTGCTCGACCCCATAGCCGATGCCGCGCACGTCGGCGGCGCACGCTAATCACCGCGGCACAATCGCCAGCCACCCGCAGCTTAGAGCTAGCTTCCTGCGCGCCCCGCGCCCACTGCGCTCACCGGCTCTGCAAGCGCAGCAGCTCGTCGATGAACATCGCGTGGCTCCGGCAACCGAGCCTGAAGCAGTCAAGCTCAAACTTCTCGTTCGGGCTGTGCACGCGGTCATCATCAAGCCCAAAGCCCATGAAGATCGTGCTCATCCCCAGGTGCTTCTTGAGCATCCCCGCCACCGGGATCGAGCCCCCGCTCTTGATCATCGCCGGCTCAACGCCCGACGCCGCACGCAGCGCCCGCGTCGCCGCCTGCATGTGCACTCCGTCGATCGGCAGCGTCGCCGGGAAGCCCCCCGAAAGGTCCTTGCACTCCCAGCGGAAGCCCGCAGGCGTGCGATCAGCCAGCCAGTCAAAGAACAGCTTGGTCACGCGCGCCGGGTCTTGATCCGCCACGAGCCGAAAGCTCACCTTCGCGCTCGCGTGTGCGGGGATGACCGTCTTGGCCCCCGCGCCGGTGTAGCCGCCATAGATCCCGTTGATCTCCGCCGTCGGCCGCGCCCACTCGCGCTCCACGGCACTAAAGCCCGCCTCGCCCACGTCAGCACCTGCGGGCAGCCCGATCGATGCCAGGCTCTCGCTGGCTGAGAGCCCCAGCTTGGCCCACGCGGCCCGCTCTTGCGGATGCACGTCCGGCACGCCGTCATAGAACCCTGGGATCGTCACGCGCCGCCGGCCGTCCCAAAGCTGCGCCAGCGTCTGCGTCAAGGCCGTGATGGGGTTGAGCACGCGCCCGCCCCAGAGCCCCGAGTGCAGGTCTTGGTTGGGCCCGTGCAGCGTGACCTCGGTATACGCCAGCCCGCGCACGCCGTAGGTGATCGCCGGGCGGCCGCGCCCGAGCATCCCGGTGTCAGAGATAAGACACACGTCGCAGTCCTTCAGGCGGGCCATGTTCGCTAGAATGAACGCCTCAAGGTTGGCCGAGCCGGACTCTTCCTCGCCTTCGAGCAAGACCGTGAACTTCACGCCGCCCGCCGGCGCGCTGCCCGTGACCTTGTACGCCCGCAGCGCCTCAAGAAACGTCGCGACCTGACCCTTGTCGTCTACTGCTCCGCGCGCCACGATCCGCCGTCCCACGCCCGCCCCGCCCTCGCGGATCGCAGGCTCAAACGGGGGCGACTCCCACAGTTCCAACGGGTCTACCGGCTGCACGTCGTAGTGACCATAAAACAGCACGTGCGGCCCGCGATAGTCGTTCGCCCCCGCGCTGCGCGCAAGCACGATCGGGTGCCCGGGGCTGCTGGGCGTGCCCGTCGCAAGCACCTGCGCGTCCAGCCCGCTGCCAGCGAGGTGGTCCGCCGCCCACTGCGCCGCCCGCTTGCACTCCACGGCGTACTGCGGATCGGTGCTGATGCTGGCGATCCTCAGCCAGTCGATCAGCCGATTTACGCTGGCGTTCTCGTTCTCGCCAAGCCAGTCCAGGGCACGCTGCGCAGAGGGTGAGGCCATGCCCGGACGATAGCCAACGCGGCTACACCCAAGAGGCACACCTGAGAGGCACATGCAGCGATCGCAGCAGCACTCCAGAGGCAAACCACGCCGTCCGACCAGGGCGCAGAGCACAGACCGTGCGAAAAGCGCGAACGGCTACTTACCGCCAGATTCGCGGGTCGCGGCTTCGCTCAATAGTTCCATCGGCGGCGGGGGATTGCGCCCGACCACCGGCCTGCCGCAGTCAGGGCACATCGTCGGGCCCTTGCGCCCGGCGTACTCATTGAGAAGAACGTACGTCGGCTTGAGCTTGGCCTTGCCGTCACGGGTCCAGAAGCACTTTTCCGCTGGCACCAGCGTTCGCCTGCCCGTGCTCGAGTTGACGTACGGCGAGCCGTCGTTCTCGCGGACGCGATAGTTTGGGAAGACCTCGCCGGTCTCAGAGTCGATCACCACGCGGGAATTTGATTCGCCGCGCGGGTCGCCCAGGTTCGAGACCTGCCGCGAGATGACGAAGACGCACAGCCCGACCGCCACCACCGAGCCGATGACCTTGGCATACCTCCAGCGGTCGATCGCAGACGCGCTTGACTCGCCTGTCGGGGGGCCCTCTGGGGCCTTTCCCGGGGCTAATTCAGCCGTCGTCTCATCATCAAGAAGTGAGCCTTGTCCGAGGGCCATGGGTGTCGCTTCCGTGACGAAGTCGCTGAGGTTGCTGTTCTATGAGTGAATCGACCCCGCGCTCTATCGCGTTAGCTCAGGGCACAATGTACGGCGACGCGGCGCTGACAGTCCCGATTTTGTTGGCGAACGCCTGGCGAGAAGTCTGCCAGAACTGAATGTTCGAGCTGATCTTTGAGCCGGTCGGGAACCAGAAGTCAGGGTTGGTGGCCTCAAGGTCAGTGAACGACCGGACCGAGGTGTCAAAGAACGCCATGTTGCCGATCACGCTCTTCTCCGCCGTGTCAGTCACCGACCGCTTGGACCCATGCCGGAAGCCCCAGACGCGGATGTCGCGCAGCGCGCCGGCGAGGAACGCGGCGCGGCCAGGCTCGCCCGGTGCCGCCTGACGACCCAGCGATTGGTTGGCGTTGAACCAAGGCCCGGTGTCCGAGAAGCTCCCGCCAAAGTTGGCGTGGTAAAGCAAATCAACGGTGGGGCCGTTGTCGGTCGGCCCAGCAAACCTGTGACCTTCATAGAGGAACACTTTGGAGCTGCCCGAGCCGACGCGCGAGAAACGCGGCGTGTAGCTGCCGCGATCCGTCAGAGGGCGGGGCGAAGTGCCGTACGGAGGCCCATCGGTCGTGCTCGTGAACTGCGTGCTCATGAAGTACGAGGGCATAAGCCCGTCGCCGATGGTTGCGCCATCGGGCGAGGCATTCGGCCAGGCCGTCGCGATGACCTTGTTGGTCGGGTCGTTCAGAAACTTGACTTGGTTGCGGTACCAGTTGAATCTCTGTCCGCGGACCTGATCAGAGTTTACCGAGGTATCGCCCGGACGGCTCGCGTCGCCAGGTCCCTCGTACCCGGAAAAGGCCAGGAGCGGGCCGGCCCAGTCCCAGCTCTGGACTGCGACGCCGTTGAAGCGGTTGATGTTGGCCGGCGCGAACGGCCTGGTAGCACCGAAGTAGTAAGCCCCGCTGCTCACCGGGCTGCCGACGATCAGGTCCTTGTACTCCACCGCGTAGGCGTTGCCCATCTGCACGATGTTCCGCTGGTTGACTTGGCTGACCAGCTTGCGCGCCTCGTTGCGGGCGCCAGCCAGCGCCGGCAGCAGGATGCTCACCAGAAGCGCGATGATCGCGATTACCACCAGCAGCTCAATCAGCGTGAACCCACGCCCAGCCGCCGCGGCGTCACGACGCCTGACCATCCACCCCCGACACTCAGCTCGGTTCATCAGCGGCATAACAAAGCTCCAGATCTCGCGCGTGACCAACGGCCTCTGCCGAGCCCTGACCGGGCCAGCAGGCACCGAGGATAGGGCCACGCTCGATCAAAAGCCCTACTGCGCCCATGCTTGGCCGGCCTTACCCAGCTTGCCCACACAAAACCCGCGCAATCTGCGGCTCATCTGACGAAGGTCAGAACCAACCTTCACGAGTTCTTCGCGCAAGATCGCCGTACACCTAGGTAGGTGGTTCTCGTACGCTCAGTAAATCGCGACCGGCGGTAACAGATCGGGCCTGTGCAGGGTTGGTAAAAAGCCCGACTTGTGAGAGGTTAGGCGGCCTTGGGCTTTTCGCTGGCCGCGGGCTTTCTGCCGTCTTTCATATTCTCGCCGGCTACCGGCACGCGGATGTTGGTCCCGCAGTTTCGGCACCGGACGGTCTTGCCGCGCGCGTTGTTGGGCACAACTAGCACACGGCGGCACAACAGGCTTGGGCACAGTATCCGTACTTCGTCTGGCATAGTTTGGTGCCTCACCGGCTTGAAGGCACATCGGCCCGAAGGTCGCCCGAGTTGAGCAGCAACTCCTCGGCTCGGGCTCAAGATTTGCGATTGGCAAGGGCCAGCGGCACCCCAGGCGGGGGCTGGAGCGGCCTTGATGGTGCGCGGGGATTAACGGCGGTCGGGCGTTATCATCCCCGGCCCGCGACCGAGCGCGTGAACCTGCGCCCGCCCGGGCACCAAACACCATGACCACCACGCCACACGTGCAGCCTGCCTCAGACGCCCTTCGCCACGCAGAGGTCGGCGGTAGTCGTGCGCCCTCCAACGCGCCCGCTGCGCGGGGTTCTGGCACGGTGATCGTCGGCCTGCAGTGGGGTGACGAGGGCAAGGGCAAAATCGTGGACCTGCTGGCCGACCGGCACCAGGCTGTAGTGCGATACAACGGGGGTGCCAACGCAGGCCACTCGGTGGTGATCAAGGGCGAGCGGTACGCGCTGCACCTGATCCCGTCGGGGGTGCTGCGGCCGAACATCGCGTGCATTATCGGCAACGGGGTGGTGGTTGATCCTGACTGGCTGAGCCGTGAGCTCGATGGGCTTCACGCGCGGGGCGTGGATACGTCGGGGCTGTTGATCTCTGACCGCGCGCACGTGGTGATGCCCTGGCACAAGGCCGAGGACGAGCTGCGGGAGCGGTGGCTGTCAGAGGGTGCGCTCGAGCCGATCGGTACCACCAAGCGCGGCATCGGGCCGTGTTACGCCGACAAGGCCCTGCGCGGGACGGCGATCCGCATGGGTGACCTGCTGCGCCCGGACGTGCTCTCGGCGCGGCTGGCGTCGATCTGCCGGCTCAAGACCGCGATGCTCGGTGCGATCACCGGTCCGGACCAGGGCATGACCAGCTACGACCCCGCGGCGATCAACGAGCTGTGCCAATCGTGGGGCCGCCGGTTCGGGCCTTACATCACCGATACGGCGGCGCTCTTGCGGGCCCGCCTGTCTGCCGGGCAGAGCGTGCTGTTTGAGGGCGCCAACGCGACGCTGCTGGATGTTGACCACGGAACGTACCCGTATGTGACCAGCAGCAACTGCGCCAGCCACGGGGCGGCGACGGGTTCGGGCGTGCCGGTGACGAGCATCGCGGGGATCCTCGGTGTGATGAAGGGCTACTCAACGCGCGTAGGTGGCGGGCCGATGCCCACCGAGCTGATCGGTAACGACGCGGACCGGGCGATTGGCGAAGGGATTCGGGCCCGCGGGCGCGAGTACGGCACGACCACCGGGCGGCCCCGGCGCGTCGGGTGGCTTGATCTGGCGGCCGTCCGCTACACCGCGAGCCTCAACGGCGTGCAAGGCCTGTGCGTGATGCTGCTTGATGTGCTGGCGGGCGTTGAGCGTTTGCGTGTGTGCACGGGCTATGTGCTTGAGGGGCGGCACATCGATGAGCTGCCGCCGGACGCGTATTTGCTCTCACGCTGCACGCCGGTGTACACCGAGCTGGCGGGCTTTGGCGACATCACGCAGGCGCGCTCGATGTCCGACCTGCCGAGCGCCGCTCGGGCTTACCTTGACTTCATCGAGCGGACCGTCGGCGTGCCGGTGGCGTACGTCTCGGTCGGGCCAGACCGCGAGCAGACGATCGCGGCGATAAGCGGGGGCGCGGGTGCCGGATCGAGTGGCATTGGTGGCGTGGCACCAAAGGCGGCCCGCTGAACCATGCCACTGCGCACGCTGGCCAAGCTGTTGACCGGGCGCGGCCCATCGCGGAGCGTGACGCCTCCTGAGACCGGCGCGGTGGACTACCGCACTGATCCATCTGCGGTGTCGGCGGCGGCGGTGATCCGGGCCCGCAGCGCGCAGGCCGACCCGCTGAACATCTTGCCCGACGTACACCCCGCGTCTTTGCCGCGGCACATCGCGGTGATCATGGACGGGAACGGGCGGTGGGCGGCGCAGCGCTCGCTGCCGCGCTCGCTGGGGCACGTGGCGGGGGCCAAGGCGGTGCGTGTGCTAGTCGAGGCGGCGGGGCGGCTGGGCATCGAGGTGCTGACGCTGTACTCGTTTAGCCTTGAGAACTGGAAGCGTCCCAAGGACGAGATCGACGCGCTGATGTCGTTGTACAACCAGCAGATGGACTCGCAGCGCGGCGAGTTCTTCAAGAACAACGTGCGGTTCATGCAGATCGGGCGGCGCGAGGGGCTGCCAGCAGAGTGCCTTGAGCGGCGCGACCGCCTGGAAGAGCAGACCCGCGGGCACAAATCAGGGACGCTGGTGCTGGCGGTCAACTATGGGTCGCGGGCCGAGATCACCGACGCGGTCCGCGCGATCGCACGCAAGGTCCAGTCTGGTGCGCTCGCGCCAGAGGCGATCACCGAGGCGACAATCACCGAGCACCTCGATACCGCGGGTCTGCCAGATCCAGACCTGGTGATCAGAACCGCGGGCGAGATGCGCCTCTCGAACTATCTGCTCTGGCAGGTCTCGTACGCCGAGCTGCACGTAAGCCCGGCGCTGTGGCCTGACTTTGGCGTGCCTGACCTGCACGCGGCGGTGCGCGACTTTGCGCGGCGCGGGCGTCGCTACGGTGGAGTGATCGAACAGACCGGGCCAGCCCGCTGATGCCGCCGGACGCACGCATGCCACAAGTTGAGCCGACCAATGTCGATGTGCCAACGGCCCAGGCTGGGGGTGGTCGGTCGTCAATGACGCCGCGGCTGCTGCTGGGCCCGGTGTTGATCGGCGTGCTGCTGGGGCTGATGTGGCTTGACTGGTACATCGCGCGGACGCCGATGCCCGCGGCGTTGTGGTGGATAACCGACGCGGACGGGACTGGTTGGGCGGGCGTCCCGCTGTTTGTTGCCGGGGTCTTGCTTTGCGCGCGGGCGGCCCTTGAGCTGGCGCGGATGTTCCGGGCGCTGGGTGTCAATGCCAGCACCAAGAGCCTGATGGTTTGTGCGCTGGCGGGGCTGGTCTCGGCCGTGGCTTCTATCGGGAGCAAAGCGCCGCTGAGCGGGCCCGAGTCTGGGAGCGTGGTGGCGACGCTTGCGGGCACGGCGCTCTTCCTGACCATGGCGGCGTATGTGCGCGACCGCGACCTGAAAGGTGCCGCGGGTGCGGTGGCGGCGGGGCTGGTCAGCTTCGTTTACGCCGGGCTCATGCTTGGATTTTTGATGGCGATCAGGCGTGAGTATGAGGTCTGGGTCATGGTCGCGGTGGTCATGACGATCAAGGCCTGCGACATTGGCGCGTACTTCACGGGCAAGGCGATCGGGCGGCACAAGCTGATCCCCTGGCTGAGCCCGGGCAAAACGTGGGAGGGGCTTGTCGGCGGCATCGCGCTCTCAGCGGGCTGCGGGGTGGTGATGGCGTGGCTGGGCACCTACTGGATCGGGCTTGAGCGCGTGCAGCCGTTCCGCTGGTATCAGGGGCTGGCGCTGGGCGCGCTATTGGCGGTGATGGGTCAGCTTGGTGACCTGGCGGCGAGTGTGTTCAAGCGCGACGCGGGGCTGAAGGATTCGGGCAAGATGCTGCCGGGCTTTGGCGGGATGATCGATATTCTGGATTCGCTGATCCTTGCGGGGCCGGTGGCGTACTGGTTCTTGTGGTTGCTGCAGCAGCGTTAAGCGGTGGGGGGGTGGAGGCTGGTGGGGTGCCGCGCGTGAGGGGGCGCGGCGCGGCAGGTGGAGGCGGGTGGGGACGCGCTGAGTTGAGGTGGCGGCGATGCCGTCATCCTGTTCTTCTACCTACTCAACCGTACCGAGCGACGCTGGTTGGTTGTGATGCCAAGAGATGAGCCGTCGCTGCTAGTTCGAAATTTGGAGCAGGGCGAAGCCGAAAGGCTGATCGCATCTGAGCCCAAGCAGTAATAATATGGGCACGTGACGAGTTGCTGGACAAGCGGCACTTGCTATTGCCTAACTAAAGAGAGCGAGCAGCACTTGTGGAAGGTTGTTTCCGAACCGCGGCAATGCATCCGTCGCGCCATCTCACGGCGGGTCGGGCGTCGGGCTCGGCTCAATTGCCGGTGCGTCCTTGGACGGGGCATCTGCGGGCGGCTTGCCATCGGGGGCCAGAGTGGGGGCCCGCACCGGGGCGGGTCTGCGATACCCGGCGGCAAGGGGGTTGTCGAACAGCCCGGGGCTGAAGCGCAGCGAGTCGCTATCGCGGTGCGGTTCGAGTGGCCCGGTCAGCCCGGCACGCTGGATCGAGCCGTTCATCGCGGAGGGCGCGGCTTCTTCGAGCAGCACGCCCTCGACCTTGCCGTCAACATTGCCCCAGCGGATCAGGTGAACCGGGCGGGCCTGCGGGTCACTGAGCAGAACCCAGTCGGCGCTATTGCTAAGGCTGGAACGCTCGTAAAGGTTCTTGATGGTAAAGACGATCGCGCCTCCGAATTTGGCGCTGGCCTTGGCGGGGGCGCGTTTCTCATCGCCGACATCTTCACCCCAGGTGCACCCATAGCCGTTGAAGACCACGGCGGTCTGACCGGGCTTGAGCATGCAGGGCGGGAAGGTGAACCTGACGGCCCCGCTGCGCGGCGCGCCAGACTTTGACTTTTCGCTGCCGCGTTTGTCGGTGATGGTCCAGCCGCGCAGGTCGATGGGCTTGTTGTGCGGGTTGACGATCTCGATGAACTCATCGCCTGAGACCTGTCGGACGCCGTCGGCGTTCGCGTCGCCATCGGCGCCGGTGGGCACGGCGTAAAGGATCTCGGTGATCAGCGGTGCCGGGAACGGGACCAGCGCGGCGGGTGCGGTGGGTGCGGGCTTGTTGACCTTGCTCGGCGCTGGTGCCTTTGGTGGCGTGTCGCCCGAGGGATTTTGCGCGCGTGCCAGTGGGCTCAGCACTGGTAGCGAGGCGATAAGTGCCAGGGCGACCAGCTCGGCGACGTGGGGCGTGTGGTTGCGCATGCGAGGGTAAGCTTACCTGCTGGACTTGATCTCGGGGCCGGTCTGGCGGGATCGAAGGGCCAAATGTTGAGCCCGCCCGTGATGATTGGGTTGTGTTTGGGCCTTGCGGTACCAGCCGCGAGCCTGTGGGCACGAACCGCCTGAGAAACCCGCCTGATGGGTCATAGCAGGTTCCACTTCACACTTCGTGTGGCGGTTGAAGGGGATTCGTGCTGGGATTGGCCGTTAGTTGCGGTGGGTCCAGGCCCGGATGGGGCTCTGGCAGCAAGATCTCCGCACCGTTGGACCGATAGCTTACGTAGTAATGGGGCAACGCGAAGGTCGCCCAAACGCACGGCGGCCGCGCCGCTAACAGGATGTAGTCATGCCCAGTGATCAGTTCAGTGTTGGTTGGAACGCACGACTCGTTGGCGGGCGCGCAGCGCAACTCTTAGCGGCGGCAGGGCTGGTGCTCAGCGTGGGCGTTGCGGCGCTGGCGCAGCAGCAGCCGCCCAGCAGCCCGCTTGGCGGCGGGCGGGCGCTGGACGCGAACCTCTCGACCACGCAAGGCCGCATCAACACGCAGGTCTTCGATCTGCAGGCGATAGTTCGCTACAACAACGCCGTGGTGACCGGCGGCGCGACCGGCGGCCGCTCTCTGCGAGTACCGACCGGGTACACGAGCGACTACGGGGGTTTCGGCACCAGCAGCGCGCTGTTCCGCTTCAACCGTGATGCGACCGACCCACGCGCGAGCGTGCTGGGCGCGGGGTTGACGCCGGGCGTAGGCCAGTCGGCATTTAGAGCGCCGCTTGGAACCATTGGCACCGGGCGGATCGGCAGCGGGTCGGACGCCGGTGCGCAGGCGGCGGCGTGGGGGTTCCAGAGCAGCAAGGCCGCCGAGCTTCCGCGCGTTGGTGCCTTTGCGCGTGCGAGGGCCAGCGGCAACAGCGGCTTGATCGTCGGGCTCAGTAACGATGGGCGCGGCGGGCTGAACGCCGTGCGGGCCAGCACGCTGCGCGGGCTGATCAATGAACCGCTGCCGGTTGGCCTGGGTGGCATGCCGCGCGGCGGGGTTGATCCTCTGACCGGTCGCGAGCTGCTCCCGGCTTCGCCTGGGTCCGGGCGCCCGATTGATTCAAGCGTGAACACGCGTGTGCGGCCTGATGGGTCCGTCGCGCCCAGCGCCGGAGACCCGGTCCGCCCTGGGGCCGAGACGCCCGGGGGGAACTCTGGCGCAAACCCCAGTTCAAGTCCCAACGCAAACCCAAGCACGAGCCCCACCATAACTCCGAGCATGGATCCAACAGACTCGCGCTCAGGGCCGACGAGTCTGCAGCCGTTGCGATCAAGCAGGCCGCTGGAGCCGTTCTCAAAGCGCGGCGCCGGCTCGGCGCAGCTTGAGCAAGCGCGGGTGGGCTTTCGCTCAGCGCTGACAGGGTCCATCGAGGCGCAGCGGGCCCGCGACGCGGCCAAGCCACCGCAGGGTGCCGATCAGGTTCCGGGCCAGGTCAGGCCTATGACGCCCGGCGTTTCTCCCGCGCCTGCGGGCGGCGAGCCATCTGCAAAGCCTGCGACATCGGGCGGACTCAACCCGCTGACGCCCGACGAGATCGAAGCGACGATGGCGCGGCTGCGGGCTCGGCTGATGGGCGACTACACGCCCTTGGGCCAGACGCCCTTCCCGCCAGCGCCGGTGCTGGTTGCGGCACCGGGGACCGGTCCGCGCGGGAGTGAGCCTGGGTTTCAAGGGAGGACTCCGTCACCCCGTTTGACCCCGGAAGAGCTGCCCGATCAGCGCGCGATCGACGCTTTGCGCGACATGAACGTGCGGCTCAAGGAGCTGATCCCCGCTGGCGCTTCGCCCGCGCAGGCCGCCGACGGGTACATCAAGATCGGGCAGCAACTTCTCAGCGAGCGGCGCTACGCCTCGGCCGAACAGGCGTTCGATCAGGCGCTGGTGCAGCGCGAGGGTGATGCGATGGCGCGGGTCGGGCGCGCCCACGCGTCGATCGCCTCGGGGATGCTGCTGAGCGGGTCCATCGAGCTGCAGCGCGTGCTCAGCGATGAGCCCGAGCTGATCGGCGTGCGATTTGACCCTGCGGTGCTGATGCCCAAAGACCGCGCGGCTCAGATTGTCGAGTCAATCCAAGCGCAGCACGAGGGCTTTCCGGGTGGCGAGGTCTCACGCCGCGGGGCGCTGATCCAAGCGTACTTGGGCTGGCAGTTTGACGAGGCGGGGTGGACCAAGCGCGGGCTGGAGGTCATGGCCCAAGGCTGGACGCAGGGTCCGGCGCTGGAGCTTCGCCGGGTCGTTCAGGGCGTATGGGGCAAGTAGGCTGCGCAGGTGTTGGCCACGGCCTTCTACATCGCGTGAGGCAGGATTTCATCAGGCCCACTGCCCTCTCCGACTTGCCGCACTCGCAATCGCTCCAGCCGACTTCGTCGGTGTCGAGGACATCGAACGTCAGCGTCCTTCCCTTGTGCAACTTCGTGGAGCGGGGGTTGTTAACCGCCAAGCGTGACGCAGCACACGCAATTTGCAAGGCGGAAGGGTCGGCCCGCCCCTGCGCAACGCGGCACTCCAACCGACGGAACTCTGTAGGTCAGGATGAAATCCTGCCCGACGCGAGCAACTCTTCAAGAAACTCAGAAATCTCGTCGCGAGAAGACGTAACAAGCCGCCCCAAGCACCATCGCCTGGAAGAGCAGTGACGTCCCGAAGATCCAGAGCAATGATCGCTCGCGGTTGATCTTCTCGACCTGGCGCATAGTCGGACGGTCGGCAAAGGGCCCGCTGTTCTGCTGGCCCGCGTCGTCCTGCGCGTCCATGAGCCTGGCCATCTCGTCATCGCTGACGGCCCAGCGTTCGATGAGCGCTTTGGTCTCAGCGGTCTTGGGGAAGATCGTGCGGGTTACGAACGTGAGGCGCCCCCAGAACTGCCACGTCTCAAGGCTCTCGTTCCGCTTGGCCAGCTCCAGCTCGCGTCTGCCGAGCCCCTCTTGCACAGGCTCGATCTTCTCGCGCTCGGCTCCACCTTGCTCGAGGCCCGTCAGCTGCAGGCGCGTCGCTTCGAGGTCCTTGGTCAAGAACGAGACTTGCCGCTGCACGCTGAGGCGCTGCCCGAGCACGATGTTGTCGGTCACGGTCACCGCCAGGCCCGCGCCCCAGACGGCCAGCGCCGCCAGCAGCGCCGCCAAGGTTGATCGCGTCCACACGCCCACCAGCGCCGAGACACAGAAGAGGTACGAGAAAAACAGGGTGACCAGCGGCACCGCCAGCAGCAAAGGCCACAGCCAATCACCGCTACGAATCCCGATAAGGAGCACGGCCGCGAGCGTAAATAGCATCGCCTGCGTAAAGACAAACAGAAGCCCGGCGAGGTACTTGGTCAAGAACAGCCGCACGCGCCCGATCGGCCGTGCCAACATGCTCTCGATCTGGCCCGAGGAGACAAAGTCGGGGATCAGCGAGGCGGTCGAGACCAGGGCCAGGATCGTGGACGCCCAGCCCAGCCAGAGCCCGACGCCGACGCTGGCGAACAGGACCTTGTAGAAGGTCGCCTTGCTCATCAACTGCGTGTTGAAGAACGGGATCTCAAGGGTGAACCACAGCAGCGTTACGCCGCGCTCGTTGATGCCCAGCACGGCAAAGACACTGACAATCAGCCCGGCGATGCCCAGAGCGATCCAGAACATCTTGCGCGCGTGCAGCTCGCGGTAGGCGTCAAGGAAGACCGCGCCGGTCTGCGCGAGTGCGAGCTGGAACCCGGGCGGCGTGCGTGTGCTCACTGGGTGCCCCCGATCGTCGGCAGAGTGCCGGTGCCGCCGTGCGCCGAATCGGCTAGCCGCGCATCGGCTGCTCGCGCCTCGACTGACGGAGACACCACGCCCGAATCGCCCCCGGCCTGCTGGATCATCGGCGGCTCGCCCCCCTTGGCCCGGTCAATCACACGCATAAACGCGTCCTCAAGCGTCGGGCGTTGGCAATGCACACGCGTGATCCGCCAGCCCGCGTGCCGCAGGCGATCAATCACCGGTTGCACATCATCGGGCGCCGTTGAGCTGACCCGGACCTGAGTCGCTCCGGGCGTTGAGGCCGCCGAATCTGCCCGCCGCGCAATTGCCTTGCCCATCTGTTCTGACGGACCGCCCGTCACAGTTTGCGGCAGCAGCAGCGCATCGAGCGCTACCTCGGCCGCTGGTCCACTCAGCCCCGCGGCCAGCGGCGGCAGCGCCTCAACCAAGTAGCTCAAGTCAAAGCTTGTGAGCTGCGCCATCGTGCCTTCGTCGTGTAATTGCCCGTCGTAGATGATCGCGGCCCGGTCGCAGACCAGCTCAAGCTCGGCCAGAATGTGCGTGTTGATCACGATCGCCTTCTGCCGCGCCCGCAGCTCAAGCAGCAGCGTGCGGATGTCACGGCGTCCCTCGGGGTCGACCCCGTCGGTGGGCTCATCAAGCAGCAGCACCTCGGGGTCGTTGATCAGCGCTTGCGCAAGGCCCAGGCGCTGCCGCATGCCCTTTGAGTATTGGCGGACCTTCTTGCCCCGCGCGCCCGCGAGGCCAACAAGCTCAATCAGCTCCGGCACTCGGCGGCGGCGGGTGATGCGGTCAACCCCCGACATCGTCCCAAAGAAGTGGATGACCTGCTCTGCCGTGAGATAGTCAGGGAAGCGGTGGTGCTCGGGCAGGTAGCCCACGCGCGCGAGCGTGGGTTTGTCGCCGATTGGCTGGCCCAGCATGTGCCCGCTGGCGCGGTCGGCGTTGATGACAGTCATCAGGACCTTAACCAGCGTGCTCTTGCCAGCTCCGTTGGGGCCAAGAAGGCCGAAGATCTCGCCGCGTGGCACGCGCAGGTGCACGCCGCGGAGCGCCTTGATCTTTCCGCGATAGGTCTTGTGAACGTCGGCGACGTCAATGGCCAGGTCGCGCGCGGCGTAGATGGGGCGAGCCACTGTGCTTCGGGGGCTGCCGGTGCCATCGGCGCGATCGCCGGTGCTGTCGGCAAAGAGGTTGCTGGACCCAGTGTCGGTCATGCGCGGGGGCCCCGGGAGGCCTGGGGCTGCAACGTCTGGCTGTTCTTCACAGGGCTCACGGCGCGATGGTATGGCACGGCCAGGAGCCTATTCCCGGCGCAATGTTGGCGACCACGCACTTAAAAAAGCTCGGGGTCGGTACCCACGCCCTCGCCGCGGCCGAAGTCCACCACCCTGCGTGCCGCGGAATAAGTCTGCACCATGTTCAACACGAAGTCCATGAAGAACCCGTCGCGGTGGCTAGGTTGCAGCAAGTTGAATCTCTTTTCGAACCTTGCGATGAGCGGGAAGTCGCCGGGTCCGGTCGTCGTCAAGGTCGCTCCGTTTCAGCCGGTAGCGTCTGATCGCGCGACGTTCGACGAGCGCACCATCGGCAAGCTGCCGGGCGTCGGCCATTTGAAGGCGAACTCTGTAGTGCGCTCGACGCGATAGTCGCTACCGTTTGACCGGCCGACGAACAAAGGTCGCGTCTCTAAACGCAAGACCGGCGTCAGCACCAACCCACGAGCGGGCCCGCGGCTTAAGCGCGGTCGGCCTGCCAACCACCACGGTACAAGGATCGATCCGCGGGGCCTAGCGGAGCTCGAAGCTGACCTCATCGCAGGCCAAGTAACTGTCGGTCGCAGGCGAGGCGAGCTTGCCCATGTTGATAAAGCCAATCTTGATAGAGTCGCGGATGGACGCAGCTTTCGTCGGAGTTGCTGCGGGCGATGACCGGGAAGGGCTGCCATGGTCTCGCTGAGGTATCCGCTGGGCTCAAGCCTGTGGCGGTGCTTGTGCGAGAGAATCTGTATTTCATCTTCGCTACGCAGCTCGGTTGCGCGCCCTACAAGCCGCCCGTCCCATCTTCGATACTCATGGCCGACGCCAGAGCCAGCGCGTTGCGGAGGATGCTGGTTCCGTACTTCTGGGCAAGTTGGAGCACTTCGCTCGCGCCTTGCTCGGTCCAGTCGCCATCGCGTACGAGCGCCGCGACGATCTGCTCGTTGGTTGCGTCCTCGCCGACTTCAGCGAGAATAACTTCATACTCGGAGAGAAGTACGTCGGTGATGATCTCGGGCATGGATGCGGCTCCTTACTTGGCGGGAGAGTTACGCGGCCTCAAATACGTTGTCCCGGTGCCAGCGCAGACACACGGGGTCGGGATAGAAACGGGCAGGAGGGATGATCTTCTGTCCGTGCCGGGCAGCGATAAGTTCGTCGACGGATCGGTCCCTGAGACCACGTACGCGCTTGCTAACGCAAAGCGTGAGGTCGTCTTGGATCGTGTTGAGCCCGGAATCGAACAGTCGGTCGAAGGAGGCCGACATGCACACGCCGTTGGTTGGGTCGGCGCGCCGACGTTCATCTACGCTCCACGGAATGATGTGCCCAGCGACCAAGCACTCTACGAGGGGAAGGCCGGTGACACAGCATCGCGTGTTGTAGCTGCTGATGAAGGCGTCGCGAAAGAACGCTTGATGCAATCGCTGCTTGACGGTGACGATGTTCTCCGACGGACCAACCGGAGCGGTCAGCGGTTCGACCTCTCGCTTGCTCGGCTCTCGCTCGCGCCGCAAAACGTGAGCGCGAACGATCAGCCGGTTCCAGTCGGCGTGGAACTCGTCCCAAATGGCCTTGTCGAGTTTACTGCCATGCGTCAACCCGGAAATGTTGCGGACCGCGAGTTGCGGGTCGAAGGCCCCGAAGTTACCGAGCCTGCGGGCGACGGATGCCGGTGTCCGGTGCAGGAGCGCCGCCATCTCTTTGACGCGCGGGTCGGTGGCCTTTGTTCGCTGGAACGGAATGCGGCACTACAACTCGAACGTGAGAACAAGTTGTTCGCGCGTCCACGGTTGACCGTCATTCGCAGGCCGCGCATCCATTTAAATCCCTACGCCGCAATAGTGGCCGCCGCATCCGGCAAACAACTCGATGACGCGCGGGCCTTTCCCTTCGGGCTCGGTCTTGAACGTGAACGTCGTCGGGCAATCGCGTTGTTCCTTCGCCTCGAACGGCGAGATACGGAAACGGTGGGCCGTGATTCGTTCAATGCTGATCGTGTCGCCCGGCTTAATGCCGTGCCTGGCGAAGAACTCGCGGACCCACGCCCGCCTGCGGAAGAAGCGTCGCGGCTTGCCAGATTTCGCCTCCGTAGGAATGTCGGTCAAAACCGGCTCGGAGAGGCGTTCCACGTCCAACCGAAGCATCTTGCCGGCCGTGCCCCTCGCCGTCGCCGCGCCGTAGCAATCCGCCGGGAAGAAGTCTGCGTGGCCGGTCAGGTACAAGTGGTTCGCGCGCAGGTTGGCCGCGTTGACGCAGATCAGCCGTTTGCGATGTCCTACACGTCCGCTCATAACTAGTCCTGTTTCGTATACCAAAGATGGTAGCGGGCGTCTGTCCATGGTGCGTCAATCGCCGCAGGCTCTCTGGCCCTCGGCGGTGCGTACTTTGCGTTTGCTGCGGTCCAAGGCCCCATCAAGATTCCTAAGCATCGAGCGGAACAGCGGCGCTGACTCCAAGAGCAAGTTAATGTCCTTCGCCCTCCACCCAAAACGACACCGGCCCCAGCGCAACGCTGCGCCGAGGCCGGTGGGGGGGTCGGATCAGGGCGGGTGCTGCTGCCGGGCACGCTGGTTCGCTCGGCACGTCCGTGGCCCGGTGGGTCCGTCGCGCGCTGAGCACACGCGCGAGAGGCCCAAGGGGCGAAGCCGAGCAAACCTGTGGTGCGGACGGGCTGATCCATCGGCCTCGCCCGCGGCGGGGTTCCTTCCTCTCGCCGTGGTACACCCCCGACAGCATTCACACCGCCCAAAGCCGTCGGGCCAGAGGTATCGATCCTTCGACGCCCCCGCCCGCCAATGGGCCCGCGGTGCGGTTATGCCGCGCGGGCCCGGGTCGTGTCACACTTGTTCGCTTACGAGCACCCCAGGCTTGCGCCGCAGTTCAGGCACTTGTGGCATGTTCCGTTCCGCACCGTGATGGTCCCGCACGTATCGCACGGCGGGCCGTCGCCGTTCTGCTCCATCGCCTTCGCAAGCTGGTTCGCCGCGCGAGCCGCGCTCACGCCAGGAGACATCTTCGCAACCATCGCGGCGTTCGCGTCGCTGTCAAAGTCAATGGTCGTCACACGCCGCTCGATGTGCACGTGCGTGTGCTGATGACCTTTGGCCTCGACGTTCAGACCACCACCGCCGCTGTTCCCACCACCGCCGCTGTTTCCGCCCAATGCGCCGGCGCTCGAACCGGCATCAGCGAAAGGGCCGCGGCGCTCCGACTCGCCCTCGGACCTCATCGCCGCCTGCGCGGGCCCAGCCGCCACGCCGCCGTTGATCGCCGCCGCAAGCCGCTTGGCCATTGGCTGCGACGGCACGCCCCTGCTCCCTGATCCGCCCGAGCCACCTTCGCCCCGCGCCGGCGCGTTGGCCTCGCGATACCCCGGGATGAACTGCATCCCCATCCAGCGGAAGATGTAGTCAGTCAGGCTCTTGGCAAACGGGATGTCCGGGTTCGCCGTCATGCCCGCCGGCTCAAACCGCTGGTGCGTGAACTTGCCCACCAGGCTCTCCACCGGCACGCCGTACTGCAGCGCCACGCTGGTCGCCGTGCCCAGCGCGTCCATCAACCCGCCGATGGTGCTGCCCTCCTTGGCCATCGTGATAAACAGCTCGCCGGGCAGCCCGTCCTCGTACAGGCCCACCGTCAAGTAGCCCTCGTGCCCCGCGACGTTGAACTTGTGCGTGATGCTCGCCCGCGTCTCGGGCAAGCGCCGACGCAGCGGCCGCTCAACGATCCGCACAACTTCCTCGACGCTCTGAGCCACCGTCTGAGTGATGGTCTGCTCGGCCGCTTCGACGCCCGCCGCCGCCACGACCTTCGCCTCGTCGCTCTTGCTCGAATCGCTCGTGCTGTTGAGCGGCTGGCTCAGCTTGCACCCGTCGCGGTACAGCGCGTTGGCCTTGATCCCAAGCTCCCAGCTCATCTGATAACAACGCTTCATGTCGTCCACCGACGCGTTGCCCGGCAGGTTGATCGTCTTGCTGATCGCACCGCTGACAAACGGCTGCGCCGCCGCCATCATCTTGATGTGCCCCTCCGCCGCGATGAACCGCACGCCGTACTTCCCGCACGTGTTCGCGCAGTCAAACACCGGCAGGTGCTCGTTCATCAGGTGCGGCGCGCCCTCGACCGTCTGCCGCCCACAAACCACGTCGTTCAACGCTTGGATCTGCTGACGGCTCACGCCCAGGTGCTTGAGCAGGTTCCACGAGCTGTCCGCCTTCGCCGCCGCCGGGTCCACACCCAGCCGCGTCAGCAGCTCGTCGCCCAGCGCCCAGCCGCTAAAGGCAAAGCCCAGCTCAAAGATCCCCGGCAGCGCGTCGGTGATCTTCTTGAGCTCCGGCTCGGTCACACCTTTGGCCCGCAGCACGGCGCTCAGCGCCTGGCCCGTACCAGCCTGGCCCGTACCGGCCGTCGGCACGTCCACATCAAGGCTCAGCGTCCCCAGCAGATAGACCATGATGTCCCGTATCTGCCGATCGCTATACCCCAGCGCCTCAAGCGCCGGCCGCACGCTGGCGTTGGCGATCTTGAAGTACCCGCCACCGGCGAGCTTCTTGAACTTCACCAGCGCAAAGTCGGGCTCAATACCCGTGGTGTCGCAGTCCATCAGCAGCCCGATGGTCCCCGTGGGCGCAATCACCGTGGTCTGCGCGTTGCGGTACCCGTGCTTGATGCCAAGCTCCAGCGCATCATCCCACGCCTGCACCCCGCGCTCAAGCAGCTGCGGGCTGTTCTTGACAAGCACGCGCCCGCTCTTGCACAGCGCGTGGTCGATCGGCACCGGACGCGTGTGGACGTTGAGCCCCTCGTACCGCCCGCTCCCGCGCCCCTCGCCGTGCGCTGCCAGCCGGTGGTTGCGGATCACCCGCAGCATCCCCTCGCGGTCGTCTTCAAAGCCCGGGAACGCGCCCTGCTCCTTGGCCACCAGCGCGCTCTGGCGATAACTCCGACCCGTCAGGATCGCCGACAGCATCGCGCACAACGCACGCCCCTCTTCGCTGTCGTACGCGATCCCCGCCTGCATCAGCATCGCGCCAAGGTTCGCGTACCCCAGCCCCAGCGTGCGATAGCGGTAGCTCAGCCGCGCAATCTCGCGGCTCGGGAACGCCGCCATCAGCACGCTGATCTCCAGCACCACCGTCCACAAGTCAATGGCGTGCTCGTAACGCTCAACGTCAAACTCGCGCGTCTTTGGGTTGTACAGCGTCACCAGGTTGATCGACGCCAGGTTGCACGCGGTGTTGTCAAGGAACATGTACTCGCTGCACGGGTTGCTCGCGTTGATCCGCCCCGCGCCCGGGCACGTGTGCCAGGCGTTGATCGTGCTGTCAAACTGCACGCCCGGGTCGGCACACCGCCACGCCGCAAACGCGATCTGGTCCCACAGCCCGCGCGCGTCGTGCGTCTGGGCCAGCTTCCCGTTGGTCCTGAAGCTGGTCGTCCACGTCCCGCCCGCCTCCACCGCCTCCATGAACGCGTCGGGCACGCGCACCGAGTTGTTGCTGTTCTGACCGCTGACGGTCTGGTAGCTCTCGCCGTTGAAGTCATAGTCCAGCTTTAGGCCCATCGCGTCGGTCTGCTCGGCCAGCTTCGCGTCGTGCTTCTTCAGCAGCGCCAGCCCCTCGACCATCGCCTGAACCTTGATCTCCTCGCGGACCTTCCAGTTGATGAACTGCTCGATGTCCGGGTGGTCCATGTCCAGGCAGACCATCTTGGCCGCACGCCGCGTCGTACCACCGCTCTTTATCGCCCCCGCCGCACGGTCGCCGATCTTCAGCCAGCTCATCAGCCCGCTGCTCTTGCCGCCGCCCGAGAGGTTCTCAGCCTCGCCGCGCAGACGGCTGAAATTCGTCCCCGTCCCGCTGCCATACTTGAACAGCCGCGCCTCGCGGACCCACAGGTCCATGATCCCGCCCTCGTTCACCAGATCATCCTCAACGCTCTGAATAAAGCACGCGTGCGGCTGCGGGTGGCTGTACGCGTCCTTGGCCAGCTCAACCTCGCCGGTCTTGGCGTTCACCACGTAGTGCCCCTGCGCCGGGCCCGTGATGCCATACGCAAAGTTCAGGCCCGTGTTGAACCACTGCGGGCTGTTGGGTGCCGCGATCTGGTGGGTCAGCATGTACGCCAGCTCGTCGTAGAACGCCGAGGCGTCCTCGCCGCTGTCAAAGTACCCGTGCTCCTTGCCCCAGTGCGCCCAGCACCCCGCCAGGCGATGGATCACCTGCCGCGCGCTCCGCTCGGGGCCCGATACCGCGCGCCCGCCGCCGTCAACTACCACCTTGCCGTCCGCCCCAACCTGCGGCACCCCCGCCTTGCGAAAGTACTTGCTCACCATGATGTCCGTAGCGAGCTGGCTCCAGCCCTCGGGCACCTCAGCGTCGTCCATGCGAAAGACCACCGACCCGTCCGGGTTCGTGATCTTGCTGGAGCGCTTGACCCACTTGGTGGTGGCAAAGACATCCTGGCCGGGGGTCGTGAACTTGCGAGTGATCTTCATGAACAAGCCCTTGAGAGAGACGAGGCAATGGGGGAGGCGGTGCGGGGGGCAATGGGGACTAGGCAATAGTCATTTGGAAGAGGCAACCGGCGACGCGTGAACTTGATCCGAAGAATCGACAGCCCTTCGCGAGCCTCAGTCCTGGCCCAGCCGGCGGATCAGCCCGGCCAGAAGCCACTTTCAACCTGACACTGTGAGCTCTACTTGCTGGTCGTCCTCCGAAGGCAAGCACTCCAACTCAGACGCGATACGAATCTGTGTCTCCAACTCAAACAGTGAACCTCGGGCGATCTTTAGGAACCTCGGCTACTCAGCTCGATGACCCCGCCCGCAACCCTCCGCGATGTTGCGTGGCACGCTCACCGCCGAACGTCTCACCTGCGCCGTCAGACCAAACTGTTCGGACCTCGGAAATCTTGCGCTGCAGCGACAAACCGCGAGCGAAAGAGCCAACGATTTCTGCCAGATCCTTAACCGGTTGGAGGTGATCGATCCCACAACCCATCATCCCGGTGGCCGTCAGTCCCCATCCACACCCAGCCGCTGACACCCCGGAGCCCATCGCCTAATGCCCATGAGTATTTGCCTCGCCTTACCTTTCATCCCCCCGCTCGCTCTTCCACCGCCGATCGCGCTTTGCCCGTTCCCCTATCGCGCACTAATCCACCTTCGGCAACGTCAACCCGCTCTGATCCTGATACTTCCCAGCCTTGTCCGCATAGCTGACCGCGCAGACCATGTCGGCCCTGAAGAACAGCAACTGACCGATGCCCTCGTTCGCGTACACCTTCGCCGGCAGCGGCGTCGTGTTGCTGATCTCCAGCGTCACCTTGCCGCGCCACTCAGGCTCCAGCGGCGTCACGTTCAGCACCAGCCCGCACCGCGCGTACGTGCTTTTGCCCACGCACACCACCATCACGTCCCGCGGCACCGCGATGGTCTCCACCGTCTCGCACAGCGCAAAGCTGTTGGGCGGAATAATCACGTGCGCCGCCGCCGTCCCCGTGCCCCAGCCACCCGCCGGCTGGCGGTCGTTGGTGTCGATCTCGACAAACAGCTCGTCGCTGAACGCCTTGGGGTCCACGATGCTGATCCCGCCCGAGCGCGGCGTGGGCGTAAAGATCTTGAACTTCGTCCCCACGCGGATGTCATACCCGTAACTCGAGACGCCGTAGGAGATCCGCCCCGGCCGCTTCTGCGCCAGCTCAAAGGGGCGGATGTCGATCAGCTCCTGAATCTGTGTGTCGCAGAGGATGGCCATGTGCAGAAGCCTTGCTGAGGACGGATGTCGGAGAGAACCAGGGAACCTTCGCAGAATCAGATGCGTACAGAAACCTGACGATCCGCACAGGCCTGCTGGTCTGGCCCAGGGCCCAGACTAGCCCCACACCCGCGTTAGCCCGGCGACAGATGATCTACCGAACACCTACCGTGTACGTGACGAGTGAGACCAAGGTTTGAAGCAATGCGCCGGGGAATGCCGGACGCAGGAGAGGAGCATACCACGATATATCGTGGGTTCAAGCCTCCCAAGGCCCCAAATGATGTGTGAAAGATGTCGCCGACTGTGGACAAACTGCTAACTTGCGTGGTGTCAAGGGTTTAAGCAATTGTGAAGACCTTCATGAAGCGATCGGTTACCCCCACGATGACTGCTTGGACGACACGATCGGCCATCACCCCATGGTGGATAACCTTTGATAAATACCAATAAAAGGTGAAATAAGAGCGGGGGATCGATATTTTTGGACCCATAGCCAGCGGCGGGCGGTATCGGGCCGGCCCGCGGCGTGTTTGTGAGCTGTCCATCCGGCCCCTCGCGCCCAGCGCGGTGGTGCGTCTGGGGCGGCGTCGATGCCGAGCCACTACTCTGATTGTGGGCGAGGTGCCAGAACAAACAGTCTTTGGGGCCCGGCTTGAATCGGAGTGCATGAACTTGGCAACGGCGGCAACGGCGGCAACGGCGGCAACGGCGGTAAAGACGGTCGGCTCAAGGCAGGTTCGGCGTGGCCTAAGCGTGCTCGCCGGGCCGGTGTTTCACGCCGCGCTGGTGTGCGTTGCGCTGTTGGCGCTGGGCGCGTGCGGCGGGGGCGACGGGCCCAAGGCCCGGAGAGTCGATCCCATCGTGCGTGATGTTCCGGCCCCGCTGCGCGGAACCATCGGCTCAGAGGCCACGCTGCGCGGCGTCGAGCCCGTGCTGGTCTCGGGCCTTGGGTTGGTGGTGAACCTCGCAGGCACGGGCGGCGGGCCTTACCCCGCGCCGGTTCAGGCGACGATGGAGCGTGAGATCGGGCGGCGTGGCATGGGCCGTGCGACGCAGGGTGAGGGGCACCCTCTGGCGGGCCGGTCACCTCGTGAGGTGCTTTTGGACAAGAACGTCGCGGTGGTGCTGGTAGAGGGCGTGGTCCCGCCCGGTGCGCCGCGTGGCGCGGTGTTTGACGTGCGCGTCAGCACGCTGCCGGGCTCGAGCGTGACAAGCCTTGAAGGTGGCGAGTTGTGGACCACCGACCTGCGGATCGGCCCGGCGTCGGCCTTTGGCTCTTCGCAAGCGCGGCAGCTTGCGACCTCGCGCGGGCCGGTGTTCATCAACCCCTTTGCTGAGCCCTCGCTAGCAGCTGGGCTGCTGGTCCGCGAGGCGGGCGAGGTAGACAAGAACGCGGGCGAGCCGGCCCGAATTCCTGGCGCGGCGGGCGCCGAGCCCACGGCGGCCGTTGAGGTGCCGGTGCCGCTGCCGGCGGTCGTGCCCGTGCCCGTGGTTGCGCCGGTGTTGACTGACGACGGCGTGAACCGCATGAGCGGCCGGGTTCTTGGTGGGGGCATGGTCAGCGACCCGCTGGCGCTCGAGCTGGTGCTGGACAACCCAAGCCATGCGCGTGCCAGCGCGGTGCAGAGCGCGATCAACTCACGCTTCCCGCAGGAGCCCGGTCAGCAGAACCAGACGGCCCGAGGGCGGAACGATCAGTCTTTGGCCCTTCGGGTGCCGCCGAGCTACAAAGAGCGGTCGGGCGACTTTGTCCGCACGCTGCTGGGGCTGCGGACCGAGCAAGCCTTCACGCAGGAGTACTCGCGTCAGGCGGTGGATGAGCTTGAGAAGACCCCGGGGCTGAGCGAAGAGCTGACGTGGGTGCTGATTGCGCTGGGCAAGCCGTGCCTCCCGTTTGTTTCACGGTTGTACGACCACCCCGAGTTTTTGCCGCGTTTCAGCGCGCTGCGTGTAGGCGCAAAGCTGGGTGACCCGCGCGCGGGCCCGGTGCTGCGGCGGATCGCCGCCGACACTGAGCAGTCGGTGGCGCTGCGGAGCGAGGCGACGGAGCTGATGGGCTTGCTGGGCGTTGACCCGAACCTTGATCTGACCCTGCGTGAGCTGGCCGACAGCCCGGACCTGGAGATCCGCCTCGCGGCGTACGAGGCGATGGAGCGGCGGGCCGATCCGTCGATCCGGCGCACGAGCGTGGGCGGCAAGTTTGAGCTCATCACGGTGCCGGCGGACGAGGAACTGATCTACGTGACGCAGAGCGGGCGGCCCAAAGTGGTGATCTTTGGGCGTCGCGCGCGGGTCGCGCAGCCGGTGCTGGCGGGGGTCTGGAGCGATCGGCTGCTGGTGGCGAGCGACGCCGAGGGCCAGCCGGTGCGGGTGATGTACCGCGACGGGCGGAAGGTTGAGGGCGAGGTCGCGACGAGCAAGCCCGGGCTGCCAGATTTCATCCGGCTTCTGGCGCACAAGCCGAGCCCTGAGAACCCTGAGCCGGGGTTTGGGATGAGTTATTCGCAGGTTGTGGGCGCGTTGTACGGCTTGCAAAACCAAGGGGCGATTGGGGCGACGTTCGTGGTTGAGCGCGACCGCCTGGTTGATCGACTGCTAGAGGCGCAGGCGCTCGCTGGCGCGGAAGACCGCCCGGACAGCCCGGTGGCGGCCAAGCAGCAGCGCGAGGCACGGGCGCAGAGCGTGAGCCCCAAGAAGGGCGCGCCGGTGCCGGCGTCGGGGATGAAGCCGACCGAGAGCCCGCAGTGGGTGATCCCGCTGCCGAAGAAGGTAAAATAGTATGTTATTAGGACTACTTGGTGGATTATCCATGTATTATTACAGTAAGGCTGCAAATGTACATGGATGATTGCCCGGTTGGGTCGGTCTGCGGTCCGTGACGCTCTGCGACGTGGGGCGGCGGTCGGGCTGAATGGGCCGCCGGAGGTGGAAAAATTTCAATCTGCCTCCGACCGCGCGAAGCTGCCGTTCATATTGCTGTATCTATTTGGAGTACGCGGACCGCCTTGGACGTCCTCGATGAGGTTCATCGGATGCCCCAGGTCTTCTCGGCGCTGCGTGGATTGGTCGATCAAGATCGGCGGAATGAGCGCGGCACCGGACGTCGTCTGGTGCCTGTTTCGGCGTCGGTTAATCAGCGGAAGGAGTCTGGCAAGACGCTGGCGGGTCGGATCAGTTGTGTGGAGCTTAAGGGATTGCAGTGGGCTGCTGAACTCATCAGAGCTTGCGTGGAGCTTCGTGGTTTACGTCGGGTCTGAGCGGTGCCCGCTGGCGAAGGGGGTTGAGGCGATCGGGTTGGGCGAGCCGATGGGGGCTGGTGCGATGGAGCTCGTGCGCTTGCAAATGTGGGCGGGCAGCGCGGGTGGCGGTACGGATCGCTACGCTGCAAGCATCGTTGATCGCAGCGCCCAGGTTGACGCCTCGTTGTACCTGCACCCCCAGACGCTGGCGCGGCTCGGCTCGCTTGAGCTGCGCGCGAAGATGATCGTCGAGGGCGTGATGAACGGGATGCACCGTTCCCCCTACAAGGGCAGCAGCGTGGAGTTTGCGCAGCACCGCCCGTACGTGCCTGGTGACGACATTCGCCGCTTGGACTGGAAGGTCTTCGCGCGGACCGACAAGCTGCAGGTCAAGCAGCAGCAGCAAGAGACCAACCTGGACCTGCTGGTGCTGGTGGACGCCTCGGGCTCGATGCGGTTTGGCTCGCGGAGCTTTCGCGAGGCCAGCGGCGAAGGCGCGACCGCGGCGCCCGACGGGCGCGACAACTGGAGCAAGTTTGACCACGCGACGGCCGTGGCGGCGGCGATGGCGTCGATTGCGCTGTCGCAGGGCGACCGCGTCGGGGTCGGGGTGTTTGCCGACGAGCTGCGCCGGTGGCAGCGGCCCAGCTCGGCGCCGGGCACGTGGCGGCGGATCGTCGGGGCGCTGGCAACCAGTCCGATCGAGGCGACCACGGGCCTGACGAGGAGCGTTGAGCAGGCGATCGTGCAGTTCCCGCACCGCGGCCTGGTGGTGATCGTCAGTGACCTGCTTGGAGACCCCGAGGACATCCGGCGTGCGCTGGCCAAGCTTCGGTTCCGCCGGCATGACGCGCTGGTGGTGCAGGTGCTTGACAAGCAGGAGCTGGAGTTTGACCTGCAGGGCGAGCTTCCGCTGATTGGGCTTGAGGGCGAGGTGCTGGTGCGGGTTGACGCGCAGACGATCCGGCAGGCGTATTTGGAAGCGCTGAGCAGGCATGTGCAGGCGGTGCAGCAGGCGGCGACGGGCGCGGGGTTTGACTTCCTGACCGTGAGCACGCACGACTGGCTGGGCCCGCCGATGGCGGGGTTTTTGGCGGCGCGGTCGGCGCGGCTGCGGGGGAGCAAGTAGCCAGCGGGTTGGAGGCGCAGCGTCTGGGGCGCGTAGACGGGCGCGTGAAGGTGCGAGTGCTTCGGCGAGTGGTGGGGAGAGTGGTGGGGCGAGTGGTGGGGCGAGTGATGATGTGGCTTTGAGCGTTCGTAGTTGGTGTTGAGCGACTGTACTGCAATGGTGCTTCACCCGATCATTCTGGGCCTGGGCGCACTGGCGGCGGCGGTGCCGGTGCTCATTCACCTGCTGCTAAAGCGGCGTCTCCAGCCCATGGCGTGGGGGGCGATGCGGCTGGTGATGGAGGCCTTCCGCTCCACGCGTCGGCGGCGCGTCGAGAAGTGGCTCCTTCTTGCGGCACGCGTGCTGCTGCTGCTGCTCGCGGGGCTGGTGCTAGCCAGGCCGATTGTCGGGCGTGAGCGCACAGCGGGGGCGGGCGGGGCACGCACGTTGTGGGTCGTGGTTGATGACAGCCTGACCAGCGGCGCGCTGGGCGCTGACGGGCGGGCTGAGCTGAGCGGCGTGCTCGCGCGCGTAGACCTTGAGCTGGCCAAGCTTGGGCCCAGCGACCGCGCGGGGGTGATCTTGGCGTCGACCCCGGCGCGGACGCTGGTGAGCCCGCCGAGCGGCGATGTGGCGGCCGTCCGCGGCGCGATGGGGCAGCTTCGCCCAACCGATGCGCGGGCCGACTGGTCCGGGGCGCTAGCGCTGGTGCGAACTCAGGTTGGCAGCGCGGGGGTTGGCGGCGCGGCCAGCGGGAGCGCGAACACAGTGGGTGCCACGGCATCGCCCGGGCTCGCGCCGTCCGGTGCCGCGGCGCAGGTGCTGCTGGCGAGCGCTTGGCGGGCCGGATCAATGGTGGGTCCTGGCGGGGGCCCCGCTGGTAGCACAGCTGGTAGCGATGCAGGTCGGTTCGGTGGGGCCGGGGCCGGGGGAGGAGCTGGTGCCGTAGGTGGATTGGAAGCGGCCCTGAGCGCCGGTGCGCTCGGGGACGTGCTGGCCACGCCTCCGGCGGCGCGAACGGGCCGCGAGAGCAACGTCGCCGTGGCGAGCGCGCGGGCGTTGCGGGCGCTGATGCTCAGCGGCGAGCGCGACGCGGGGCAGGTTGTCAGCGTTGAGCTGGCCCGCAGCGGTGAGCTGGCGGGCGGCGAGCTCTCGGGGCTGGTGGTGCGCGAGGCCGGCGGCGAGGTCGTGGGGCGCGGCGAAGTGGTCTGGTCGCGCGGGCAGGCCAGCGCGAGTGTGAGTGTGCCCCTAGAGGCGGCGGTCAGGGCGGTTGCCGATCGTGCGGCGAGCGCTGGCGGTGGTGGCGCGGGTGTGCTGCGGGTCGAGCTTGACGTCGGCGGCGGCGGGCCGGTGACTGGGATCGCGGGCGGGTCGTCACGGGACCTGGCACGGATCAGCGCTGACGACCGCGTGCTGCTACCGCTGCTTCGGCGTGACGGCGTGCGCGTCGGGCTTGTTGAGGCGGTGGGCGCACAGAGCGAGGCCAGCGGCGGGCGGCTGCGTGCCTCTGAGTGGGTCCGTCTGGCGCTGCGGCCGACGGAGGCCAGCCCGATTGATGTGACGGACGTGCCGCCTAGCTCGGTAGAGCGGCCCGTGCTGGCGGGGCTTGACGTGCTGTGGGTACTCTCGCCGCAGGTGCTTGACGCGCCGGCGTGGGGGCGTGTGGCGCGGTGGGTTGATGACGGCGGTGTGCTGGTGCTCTCGCCGCCGACGGGCGTGACCTCACACCTGTGGTGGGCGCAGGCCAGCGCGGGGTTGGGGCTGAGCTGGCGGATGCCATCGACGGCGTCAACCGCGGCAGCAGCGCGGCCGGCGCGCGTGCAGTCGCGCGTTGAGGCGCGTGACGCCGGGGGCTTGCCCGATCTGCTCACGACCTTGCGCGGCGAGCTGGAAGAGCTGGCCGCACCGGTGGCGATTGGCCAGTGGCTGAGCCCTGACCTCGCGGCCCCGCTCTCGGGCTTGGTGGGCGCGGCGACAGTGGCCGGCGGAGAGGCGGGTGCCGAGCAGCGCGTGCTCATGAGCGTGAGCCCTGACGAGACCGGCGGCGAGTCACTCCCATTGCTGGTGACGGCGCGGCGGCGCGGCAGCGGTGATGCCGCGGGCGCGGGACTGATTGTCTACTTGGGTGTTGCGCCGGACCTGTCGTGGAGCGACCTGCCGGCCAAGCCGCTGTTTGTGGCGATGTTGCAGGAGATCGTGCGTCAGGGTGTTGGCAGCGCGCGGCCTTCACTGAGCGTGGTGGCGGGGCATCGCGCGGGGATGCCGGGGGTCGACCAGCTTCGCGCTAGCAGCGGGGGCGGGTTGCTTCAGGTGTCGGTCAAGGGCGGTAGTGCGGCGGGCGCGGGGGCATCAGCGGTTGACTGGCCGCGGACGGCGGGGGTGTATGAGGGGCTGGAGGCATCGGGCGCGAGCCGCGGTGACGTGGTGGTGAACGCCGACTCGGCGGCGGGTGACATCACGCCCGTCGATCGCGCAAGAATCGAGCGTGCTCTGCTGGGTGATGGTGCGGGAAAGCCCGGGGGCCTTGGCGGTGGAACAAGTGGCGGCGAGAGTGGTCTGCGGGTGCAGTGGCTTGATGACGCCGGTGGGCAGGGGCAGGGCGCAAGCGGCGATAGCGTCAAGCGCGTTGACACCGGAGCGCCGATCGGCGCTGGACCGACGCTGCTGGCGCTCGTGCTGGCGCTGGCCGTGTTTGAGCTTGCGCTGGCGTGGCTGACGGCGCGGCCTGAGCGCGCTGGGCGCGCAGTCGCCGCTGGGCGCACCGGCAGTAGCGTTGGAGGTCGGACATGAGCGAGCTGCTGACCTGGTGGCTCTCGGGCCCGCGCGCTGGCGATGCGCGGCTGGTCTTTGACTGGGCCCTCACGCCAACTGGCTGGGCGATGGTCTTGCTGGCCTGCGGCGTGCTGGCCTGGCTGAGCTATCAGCGCCTCATCGCTCCGGCGTGGGCGCGCTGGACAGGTACGGCCCTGCGGGCCTGCACGCTGGCGCTGCTGGCGCTGCTTGCGTGCGGGCCAAGGCTGGTGCAGACCACCGAGCGCGTTGAGAAGGACTGGGTGGTGGTGCTGGCCGACCGCAGCGCGAGCATGGGCGTGCGTGATGTTGATGGTCGCAGCCGTGCTGAGCAGCTCGTCGGCGTGCTGGGGCGAACTGAAGCGGGCTTTGGCACGCTGGACGCGCAGCGAAAAGTGGTGTGGCTGGGCTTTGATAGCGTGGCGTATCCGCTGCTGACGAGCGGGAACCGCAGCGAAACTGGGGATGGGACTGGCGCGGCCGCTGGCGTAGGCCTTTCACCGACCACAGAGAGTTCAGCGGCCCAGGTAGCGCGTGAGTTGGCGGCGGCACCGACCGGGACGCGTTCGGATCTGGCCGGGGCGCTTGCTGAGGCGCTGCGGGTCGCGACAGCGCGGCCGCTGTCGGGGGTTGTGGTGCTCAGTGATGGGCAATCGACCACGGCGATCCCGCCGTCGCTGGTGCGCGAGCTGCAATCGAAGGCCGTGGGCGTTTACCCGCTGCCGCTGGGTTCATCGGGCCCAACTGGCGATGTCGCGGTGCTTGAGGCAACGGCGCCCTCGGCGGCGTTCGCGGGCGACAGCGTCCCGGTGGGCGTGACGCTTCGGCGCACGGGTGTTCTATCGGGCCCGGTGACGGTAGAACTGGTTGAGGCCGCGACCGGGCGCGTGCTTGACCAGCGCGAGGCGAGCTTTGGCGGAGATGCGTCAGAGGCGGGTCCGGAGTCGGGATCGGGAGCGGGGCCGGGGTCGGGAGCGGGGACGGCGGTTGGCGCTAGCGATGCGCTGGCGCCGTCACGCGGGCCTGCAACGGCGCGGCTGACGCTGGTGGGCACGCCGAGCGCTGACGCGAGCTCACGCTGGGTTGTTCGTGTGACGCCCCTGGCTGGCGAGCTGCTGACGGACAACAACCGGCGCGAGCTGCGGCTTCGGACGGTGCAGCGCCCGCTGCGGCTGATGTACATCGATGGCGGCCCGCGCTGGGAGTACCGGTTCCTCAAGAACGTGCTGGCTCGCGAGCGCAGCGTGCGCTTTAACGCGACGATCCTGAGCCCTGGGCGGCGGTACATCGCGGAGGGGGCCGAGGAGGTCTTCACGCTCCCGACCACGCCCGCAGGGTGGGACCAGTACGACGTGATCATGCTGGGCGACGTGCAGCCGGGTGTCTTTACGCCCGAGCAGATGGCGCAGCTGCGTCAGCGCGTGACCGTCGGCGGCGCGGGGCTTGTGTGGATCGCCGGCGCCGGCGCGGTGCCCAACGCGCTGGGCGGGACGGCCCTGGCCGACCTGCTGCCGATTGTCACCGGATCGGCTGGTAGCAGCAGCGAACGCATTGTGCCCTGGAGTGGTGACGTAACGATGCGCCCGACGCCGCTGGCCGAGCGGCTGGGCGTGCTGCGTTTGGGCGACCGCCAAGAGGACGGGTCGTTCTGGCCCGCGAGCATCAGCGACCCGCGCAGTGGTTGGTCACGCCTGCGGTGGGCGCAACGGCTTGACCCCGGGCTGCTCAAGCCGGCGGCTGAGGTGCTGGCGATGGCCGAACCGGTGGACGGCGGGAGCAGTGGCAGTGGGGGCGGTGGGGCTCTGCCGCTGGTAGTCACGATGCGCTACGGCGCTGGACGCGTGGTCTATGTGGGCACTGATGAGCTGTGGCGGTTTCGCTACGGGCGCGGCGAGGAGCTGGTCGAGCGGTTCTACCTGCAGCTCATCCGCCTGCTGGGGCGTGAGTCGGTGGCGCGGGCCGGGCGGGCGATCACGCTGGAGGTGAGCCCCACGCGCGCCGAGGTCGGAACGCCGGTGCGCGTGACGGCCGAGCTGGTCGATCAGACGCTGATTGAGTCAGCCCCGGCAAGCGTGGTCGTACGTATTGAACCTGTGATTGGGCCTGAGGCTGGGCTTGCGACAGGACTGTCGGCTGGCAGCGACGCCGCGGCTGCGAGGCCCATCGAGCTGACCTTGCGGCCCGAGCTTGCGCCGTCTGGAGCGCCGTCTGGAGCTGGCTTTGGAGCTGGCTCTGGTGCTGGTACTGCTTCGAACGCGGCTCGGCGGACCTATGTGGCGACGTGGGTGCCCAGCGTGCCGGGCACGCTAGTGGCGCGTGTGACTGCGCCGGTCGCCGGCGTGATCGACGGCCAGAGCGCCGAGGCGGTGACGGCGGAGGTCCAGGTCGTCCCGCAAGGTGACGAGCTGGCAACGCCGCAGACCGATCACCCGCTGTTAGTAAGCTTGGCCCAGCAGACCGGCGGCGTGGTGCTTGACGAGGCGAAGCTCGGGCGGCTGAGCGAGCTGCTTCCGCGGCGTGAGGTTCGGGTCGTGACGCCAACTACGCAGGCGACGCTCTGGGACCGCCCGTCGTGGCTGCTGCTGCTGGTGCTGCTGCTGGGGGCCGAGTGGACGCTGCGCCGAGTTGTGCGGCTGACATAGGGGTCGTATCGGCGAGTTGGGGGGCCTTGCGGTGGGAGGTTGCTGGTCCATGTCGCGGGGTTGTTGAGTACAAGGGGCGAACAGCCGGGCCGCGGGTACCGATACTGTTGATGCCCCGTGGGTTTGGTAGGTGCGGGCGCGAGTGCCCGCGTCCAAGTTCGGCGCAGAGCGCGGGTTGCGAGCAGCACATGGATGAGACGACGCCTAAGCAGATCGCAGCGGTTCAATCGCCCGGAGCGCCGGCGCGGTGCGAGGCCGCGGGCGCAGCAGGTGGTGCCCGAGCGTTGGCGCGTCTTGAGCGGCTCGCGGGCTTGATTCGCTTGGTCGTCACTGTGCAGCGGCTAGCGTGGTTCCTGGCCGGCGGGCTGGTCGCGCTGGCGACGGTCATCGCGGTCGACTATGCGCTATGGCTGCCTTGGTGGGCCCGCGCGGTGGCGCTGATGATGTTTGTTGGTGGTGGGGTGATCTACGCTCGCAAGTGGCTGCTGCCGGCGCTGCGGTTCCGCCCATCGCCTGAGCAGCTCGCGCTGCGCGTAGAGCGGACCGAGGCTGGCCAGCGGGCCGGGCTGGCGGGCGTGCTGGCGAGCGGGATCGGGCTGCGGGGCTCGGCGACGGGGTTGGAACAAGCGCTGGCCGCGCCGGTGATCGAGCGTGCGGGACGGCTGCTTGAGCGCCTACCGCTGCGCAGCGTGGTGAACGTTCGCCAGGCCGCGGCGAGCCTGTGCGTGCTGGCGCTGCTGGTGCTGGTCTCGCTGGGGGTGCTGCTGACGCGCCCGACGCTCACGCTCATTGGGCTTGAGCGGGCGCTGTTACCAATCAGCAGCGCCGCGTGGCCCAAGACAGAAGACCTGCGCGACATCACCGGCGTGCGCGTGCACGCGCTGGGCCAAGCCTTGGCGCTGCGCGTGGCGATGGTCAAGGGCGCAGGCGCAGGCGGCCCCCTTGGTGTTGGCCCTGGCGTAAGCGCCGCGCAGGTCGTGGCGCACTGGCGCGTGCTGCGTGACGGCCGGGCCGGGCCCGAGCGGTCGCTTGGCGCAAGCTATCAGGGCAAGAGCGTGGACGTGCCGCCGCGTGATGAGCTCGACACGCTGCGCGAGCCGTCGGGCCCGCTGTTTGAGCGGCTGATCGAGCCGGCGACTCTGGCGGCCGAGCTCTCTGACGACGGGGTCTCGCGCGCGGCGTCACTCGCTGGTCGCATCGAGCTTGAGTACTGGTTTAGCGGGCGGCGCGACCGGACCGAGCCGGTGCGGATCGCGATCATCCCGCCGCCGGTGGTCGTTGGCGCGCGCGTAATTGTCGAGCCCCCGGTCTACGCGCCGGGCCTTGGCGCGCGGTCGGTTGATGCGGGCCCCGGTGACGATGAGCGTGCGCTGGTCAGCGGGATCCTGCCGGGCTCGATGGTGAGCCTCGAATTGACGTTCAACAAGCCCGTGCCCTCGGCCTGGCTCAGCGGCGCGACCACCAGCGCTGCGTCTACGAGCACCGCAGTGAACGTCCCCGAAGCTGAACTTCGGACACGATTTGGGCCTGACGTTGCGTTGCTGCGCAGGGACGCCAACTCGGGCCTTGACCTGAAGCTCAGCGAGGTGCCAGCGGGCCCGCACGCGACGCTGCGCTGGCGACACGCCGGGACGGTGCGGGTCCGCGCGATGCCGCGTGATGAGCACGGGCTTGAGCCGACCAATCCCGGGGTGTTCGTGCTGGAGCTGCGTGCGGACAAGCCGCCCGAGGCGGTCGTGACCGAGCCAGCGCTCGACACGCAGGCGTTGCCCGGTGCAGAACTCGCGCTCGCGGGCCAGGCCAGCGACGATGTGGCTTTGGCATGGACCGAGCTTCGTGTGCAGGTTGCTCAGGCGCAGGGTGATTCTTCCTCAGGCCTGGTTGAGCCTGTGGGTGAGGACCGCGCGCTGTCGCGCGTCGAGGGCGCGGGGCCCGAGGCCGGCGTAACTATTAGCGGAGCCGCGGGTGCCAGTGGTGGAGCAAGTGGCGGCGCGAGTGGCGGTGCGACGGCGCGGCTTGAGTCGCGCCTGAAGCTCTCAGAGCTGTCGGTCAAGCCCGGGCAAGAGGTTTGGATCAGCGTGCTGGCCAAGGACACCTTCAGCCTTGACGGGCGCGAGCACGAGGCCGTGCGGTCGCCGCTGCGCAAGGTGCGGATCATCTCGGCCGACCAGCTTCTTGAGCAGCTCTGGGGCGAGCTCTCTGGCCTGCGCCGGCAGGTTCAGCGCCTGGCCGAGCGCCAGGCCGAGCTTAAAGACCTCTCGGCCCGCGGCGCTGACCCAGCCCGTGCCGCTCGCGAGCAGCCCGAGCTTGCCGAGCAGATCGGCCGGGCCGAGCAGGCTTTGGCGCGCGTGCGTCAGGCCCTGGGCGACAACGCGTTGAGCGATGAAGAGATGGCGGGGGTCGTGCGTGATGCCCGCGTGGGGCTTACGCAGGCCCAGCGCAGTGCGGCTCAGGCGGGCGCGTCGGCCCAGACCCAGCAGCGGGAGCGGGCCGCCGGCGATCAGGCGGGGGCAGATGCCGCGCGCCGTGAGGCAGGCGCTCAGCAAGAACAAGCCCAGGCGGCGCTTGAGCAAGCCGCCGAGGCGCTCGACCGTGGGCAAGACACGTGGGCGGCACGCAAGAGCATCGAGCGGTTGATCGCCGAGCAGCGTGAGCTGCGTGCGCAGTCTGCCGCGATTGGCGAGGCCCACGCGGGCAAGACGCCCGAGCAGCTTCCCGAAGCGACGCAGCGCGAGGTGCGCGAGCTGGCCGATCGGCAAGAGCAGCTTGCCAGAAGGACCGACGAGGCGGTCCGCAAACTGGATCAGCGCGCCGAACAAGCGCAGAAGACCGATCCGGCGTCTGCCGACGCGCTGCGCGAGGCGGCGCGGCAAGGGCGTCAGGGCGGCGCGAGCGACCAGATGCAGCAGGCCGCACGCAGCGCCCGCCAGAACCAGCAGCAGTCGGCCCAGCAGGCGCAGGCCAAGGCCGAGCAGGCGCTGCAGCGCGCGCTCAGCCCGCTGCAAGACCAGGGCAAGGCGCGCGATGCGGTGCTGCGCCGGGTCATCGCGTCGCTGATTGAGGCGATCGACGCGCTGATTGGTCAGCAGGAGCGGGCAACGGCGGGTCTGAAGCGCGCGATTGGCGCGGGGCCGTTCGCCGGGATTGATGGGCCGATGGTGCGATTGCACGCGGGGACGATCGCGGCGACCCAGCAGGCCCGCGACGCGGGTCGCAGTGCGCGGCCCGTGGTTGCGCCCCTTGAGGCCGCGCGACATCAGCAGATGGTCGCAGTCACCGCGCTGCGTGGTGAGCTGGCAGACGCGGCGGCGGCGCTGCTGAGCCAAGAGGCCTCGCTTATCAAGCTGCGTGAAGCGCGGGCCCAGGCGCAGCAGGCCGACGCACAGGCCGCCCAGCGGCAGCAAGCCCGGCAGCGGGCCGAGCTGTCGCGCAGCTACGAGCAGGCGCTGGTCGATCAGGGCGCACTGCGGGCTGAGGCCGCGCCGCTGGCGGGCCAGCAGCTTGACCGGCGGTCTCGCAACACGGCGCGTGTGCTGGCCGAGCGTCAAGAAGAGTTGCTGGCTCGCATCGCCAAGATGCGCGAGGAGAACAAGGAGCTTGCCGACGCGCAGGTCTTCAGCCTTGCGCACCAGCGCGTGGCCAGCGCGGGCCGGCAGGTTGTTGACGCGCTGCGCGAGGCCACGATCCCGCAGGGCCTCCCGCAGCGGCAGATGAGCATCGAGCGCGTGCTGCGCCAGCTGGTCGCGGCCCTGGGCGAGGATCAGCAGCAAGACGAGCAGTTCCGTGAGCCCGAAGGTGGTGGCGGCGGCGGCGGTGGTGGCGGCCAGGGCAGCCCGCCGCTGATCCCGCCGATCGCGCAGCTCAAACTGCTGCGGTCCATGCAGGAAGAGGCTCTTGAGCTGACGCGCCAGGCCGACGCGCCGGGGACCGAGAAGCTCTTAATCGAGCAGCTCGCGTCGGAGGCGCGTGAGCTGCAGGCGCAGGTCGCCAAGCAGGGCGAGGAACTGCTCAAGGCTCTGCAAGAGCAGGGCGGGCAGTCGCCGGGCGTGACGGTTCCGGGCACGATTGGCCCGGGAAGTCGTGGTCCGGGAACGCCTTGACCGCCGATGCAGCGCGAGTAGGGTGGCGACCACTGGAGTAAGGCATCGGGCCAGGGTTGTTGCAGATTGAGTCTTCTGCGCAGAAACGTCGGGAGTAGGGGCGTTGCAGACGGCCAGCACCTGCGCGGTGTCGTGATTTGGCGCGGGGCGGGGCGATCCGGGCGCGCCGATAGTCCGTACAGTCTGGTGTGCTCGCTTCCTTGACGCATGTTCGTCGGGCGGCGGGCGGCGGAGGGTCTGAGCGATGCGAGCCGTGACCGACCGGGCGAGTGTGCGTAGCGATCTTCGGCGGCCTCGCTCGCGCGGCAGCGCGCAGGTCGCGGTTGTCGCGAATGATCCAGGACAGCATGAGAGGAGGCGCTCGTTGGTGTTGCTCGCTGGCGCGGCGCTTGGCGTGGCGGCGGTGCTGGCACTGACCACCGTGGCTCGCGCTGATGACAAGGCGGCGTCGGTGCTTCCGCCGGTACCGCTGGCGACGCTTGACGCGTTGCTGGGCGTGCCGACCGCTGGCGGCGCGGCGTCGAGCAACGATCGCGTGGTGAGCGATGTGATCCGTCAGCGACTCGACCGTTTACTGGAGCAGGACGCGCCTGAGGATGACGAGTTCAAGCAGGCCGTAGCGCTGATGAACCAGTCGGCAACGCGGCTAGAGGCCAGCGGCGCACTGACGGGTGACACGAGCGCCTCGACGCAGCGGCTGCAAGAGGAAGCGATCCGCAAGCTCGACCAGCTCATCGCCAAGGCCAAGAAGAACAAGAGCCAGTGCGACAAGCCTTGCCAAGAGGGCGAGAGCAAGAGCGAGCAGGAGCAGCAGAGTCAGCCGCAGCAGGCGCAGGCCAGCCAGCACGAGCAGGGGCAATCGGGCCGCGAGCAGAAGGGCGCGGAGCTTCCGGCGGTTCGTAAGGCCGAGCTTCGCCCGGCGCTTGAGTCTGCGCGCGCGGCGTGGGGCAACCTGCCCGATCGCGTCCGCAGCAGCCTGGTGCAGGGCGCGGGTGACCGGTTCAGCCGTGAGTATCAGCGGCTGACGGAAGAGTATTACAAACGCCTTGGCGAGCACGCGGAGTGAGCGGCTTGTCGGGTCAGCAAAACATGATCAGTGCGTTTCTGGGCGCGGCCCGGCGGGCGGTCGCATGCGCTGTGCCCAGTGGGCTGCTGAGCGCGGCTTTGGCCGCAGTGCTGTGCGCGCCCGCGCTGGCTGAGGTCGAGTCGGGCGGGGCCGTGCTCGGCGCTGTTGAAGTGCCTGAGGTTGAACTGGCTGGCGCGGCGGCGCTTCCGGTAGCGCAGCCAGCGGCGCTCGAGGTCGGCAAGGTGCCCAGCCGCACGGCGGAGAACGTCTCGCTCGCGGGCGAGATGACCCCTGAGCTTGACGCCGCGGTGACGCGCGGGCTCTCGGTACTTGCGGGGATGCAGAACCCCGACGGCAGCTTTGGGACCGGGCGGTTCGCGCGAAACGTAGCGGTAACGAGCGTGGCGTGCCTGGCCTTCATGGCCGATGGTCACGTGCCCGGGCGCGGGCGTTATGGCGAGAACGTGGCGCGCGGGCTCGAGTTTGTGCTCGCCAGCTCTACCGAGACCGGGCTGCTGGCCAGTGACGCGACCAACGGGCCGATGTACGGGCACGGTTTCGCGGCGCTGTTTTTGGGCGAGGTTTATGGGATGACCGCGGGTGGGGCCGACACGCGGACGAGCGACCGCGTACACGAGGCGCTGGTGAAGTCTGTGCGGCTGATTGAGCGGACGCAGAACGCCGAGGGTGGCTGGCGGTACAACCCGGTGCCGTTTGACGCGGACGTGAGCGTGACGATCTGCCAGATCATGGCGTTGCGGAGCGCGCGGAACGCGGGGCTTGAGGTGAGCAAGGACGTGATCGACAAGGCCGTGCAGTATGTGCGTGACTGCCAGAACGTTGACGGCGGTTTCATGTACATGCGTGGCGGGGGCGCGAGTGCGTGGCCGCGGTCTGCGGCGGGGGTTGCGAGCCTGTTTTATGCGGGCGTTTATGACGACCCGGCGGTGCAGCAGGGGATGCGGTACCTTGAGGCGACGGCCACGCCCGGCACGCCCCGGCAAGAGGCACACTACTGGTATGGCATGTATTACACGGCCCAGACGATGTACCTCGCGGGCAGCGAGCCCTGGGCAAAGTGGTGGCCCGCGGCGCGGGCCGAACTGCTGACGCGGCAACGCATGGAAACCGGCGAGTGGCCCGACCAGGGCGTGGGCACGGCGTACGGGACGGCGATGGCGCTGATCGTGCTGCAGATGCCCAAGCGGTACCTTCCGATCTTTCAGAAGTGAGGCGTGTATTGAGGCCTCAAGCGCGCGAGCACTGCGCATTGTGAGCCGCGCGCTCTGCAAAGCGCCCTGAGCGCTAAACCCTCACGCCCAGCGCGTCTAGGTGCGTGCGAACCTGTGCGGCGGGGTCGGCGGTGTGGTCTATGAGGTGGGCCTGCCAGCCGGCGCCTTTGGCGGCGTCAACGTTGTCTTGCAGGTCGTCAAAGAAGAGCAGGTCGGCGGGTGCGAGGCCTTCAGCGGGACAGACCAGCTGCGCGAAGCGGTGGTAGATTGCGCGGTCGGGCTTGGCCAGGCCCAGCAGATGGCTGGCGTGCAGGTGCCGCACGCGCTGGGGGGTGGGGAACTTGGCGCGCCCGTGGGGCCCGGTGGTCATCTGCTGCCAGTGGTGGTGGTTGGTGTTTGAAAGCACGCCGGTGGGGATGTGCTGGGCGTGGAGGTGATCGATGATGTCGCTGAGCCCGTGGTACTCGCTGGTGATCCAGGCGTCATGCAGGGCGCGGACCTCGGCGGGGTTGTAGTGCCCGTTCATAGTCGCGGCGAGGCGGTCAAAGTACTGCTCGCAGGTGATCTGCGCGGTTTCATAAAGATGGACGATCGACTTGCGGCGTGCGATGCCGTCGGGCGTGGTATCGACGTGGCGGTAAGGGATGCCGGCGGTGGCGCAGGCCTCGGGCCAAGTGCGGCAGATGCGGACGACCACGCCGCCGAGATCGAAGATCACCATGAGTGGTGGCACGCGTGGTGGTGGGGGTGGCGGGGTTACTGGCATGTTTGTCGGCGGGCGCGAGCATGTGCGCGGGCGTGGGGGTGTGTGATCAGGACCGTTAGGGGTGAGCCTCGTCGTCTTTGGGCTCGCGGCCGCCTTTGGGCTCGCGCTCGGCGCTGTTTGGCGGCGCGTCAGGGCTTTCGCTCGTGTCGGGCGTGTCGGGCGTGTCGGACGTGTCGGGCGAGTCGGGCGTGAATGGGGCGTGAACCTTCATGACCTCGTCCATTACCACGGTGGCGAAAGCGCCCGGCGGCAGCTCAAACCCGCAGCGGACGTACGACCCGTGCTCGTCGCCGCCGGCGTCAACTTCTGCGTACATCAGCGGCACTCGCAGGGGGCGGCGCTCGCCGCGCAGTTCATCGCCGAGCTGCGCGTGGGCGGGGCCAAGGTGCTCGGGCGTGACGCCCATGGCGGCGAGTGCTTCAAGCTCTGTTCGGTCAGTTTCGCCGGTCGCGCGGAGCATCTCGCTGCCCCACATCGGGCCGCTGGGGCTGATGGCCTTGGCGGCGAGGCGCTCGGCGGTCTCAGCGCTCGCAAGCGTCGGGGCGTCAACCTTGAACACCGCGCCTGCGCCCGCGCCTTGCTCGTGGCGCCAGGCGAGGTCGCCCTCAATCAGCGTGCCAAGCTTGCCGTCGCGCAGGCGGCGATCAAGCACGGCGTTGAAGACGGCGGACTGGAACGAGGAGAGGAAGAAGCCCATCGAGAGCCCGCGGAGCTGGTCGCAGGCGCGGCGCGGGTTGGCACCGCGGGCCAGGGCGGCCAGCGCGCGGCGCTCGGGCATGGAGCCGCGGCCGTAGAAGGCGATGGCCTCGGTGTACTGCTTGGCGGCGTAGAGCTCGCGTGCGCGGGTGTTGGCCTCGCTGAGGCAGGCCTGCGAGCCTGGGCCCAGCAGCAGGTCAAGGGCGGCCTGATGGTCACCCAGGATCAGTGCGCGGCCGATGAGGTGGTTGTTCTGCAGTGCGCCAAAGCGCTGCTCGCCGAGGCGGTTGGGCACGCCGACGGCGTCGAGGCATTCGAGCACGCGCTTGGCGTCAAAGACGGCGCGCAGCGGCACGCCGCGGACGCGGATCGAGAAGCGGTTCCCGTGCAGGTGCCCGCGCCGGAGCTTGTTGGTGTGCAGGTCTGACCAGAGCACGGCAACGCGGTCGTCGCGGATCTGCGGGAAGTCTTCGGGCACCTTGCCCGGCGTGTGCACGGACATGACCTGGCGAGTGATGGCCTGTTTGTCTTTGAGCCCGGCGTAGCCGACGTCAGACTCGCGGACGCGGAAGTGGCGTGCGAGGATGGCGACGAGCTGCTGGGTGCTGAGGCCTCGTTTTTGGACGAAGAGGTAGATGTGCTCGCCGGTACCGCAGGGCTGGTAGAGGGGGACTTCCTCGACCAGGAAGTCATCGGGGCGTTGCTTGATGAGCCCGCCGATGCCGGGCACATCGGGCGTCAGGTAGACGCTCGGGTGGCTGTGTGGTGACAGATCGAGCATGGTTGTTGGGCCAGGGTAAGGTCGGGGCGGGTCGTGGGGCGGGGCGAACTAGCGCGAATAGTGCAGCGTAGGTGTCGGCTGGTCGGCGGCGGTTGACCTGGTGTTTGGTTGCAGGAGGCAGTGGGGGCGTATCCTCCGGCTCGCATGTTCACACTGACATTCCCCATCGCGCGGACGACCTTCCTTGAGTGCGTGCGCCAGCCGGTCTTCTTTGTGCTGGTGGCGATCTGCGGTGTGGTGATGGTGATCACCACTGCCGGCGCGGGCTTCACGCTTGGGTATACCGAGACCGGCGAGGTCAGCGGCGACGACAAGCTGCTGCTGGACCTTGGGCTGGCGACGGTCTTTGCGCTCGGGGTGCTGATGGCGGCGTTCATCGCCACCAGCGCGGTGTCGCGCGAGATCGAGAACAAGACGGTGCTGACGATCGTTTCCAAGCCCGTCCCGCGCTGGACGCTGGTGGTGGGCAAGTGGATGGGCGTGACGGGCGCGGTGCTGGCGGCGGTGGGCACGATGCTGCTATTCCTGCTGCTGGCGATCCAGCACGGGGTGCTGATGAACGCCAGCGACAAGCTGCACATGCCCGTGGTGGTGATGGGCCTGAGTGCCGTGGGCCTGGCGCTGGCCACGGGGGTGTGGGGCTCGTTCTTTTATGGGTGGAGCTTCCCGCAGGTCAGCACGCTGGCGGCGCTGCCGCTGACGCTGCTGGGCTACCTGCTGGCGATCTGCTTCAAGCGGGACTGGGAGTGGCAGGGCTTTGGCGGGGGCGTGAAGTGGCAGGTGGTGGTGGCTGCGTTTGCCTTGCTGCTGAGCGTGCCGGTGCTCACGAGCATCGCGGTGGCGGCCAGCACGCGCTTGGGCCAAGTCATGACGATCATGGTCTGCTTTGGCGTCTTTGTGCTCGGGCTGCTGTCGTCGGGGCTGATCGGGTCGCGGGCGTTTGTCAATGAGCCGGTCGGGCAGGTTGCCACGGCGCGGCCGTTCGACAACAACCTGCGGTTTGCCACGATGCGCAACCCTGGCGATCGCTGGATCATCGCTGGCGAGAGCGCGTTTACGCGCGTGCCCAAGCCCGGTGACGCGTTCTACTTTGCCGCCTCGCCCAACGGCGTGGACCGCCCGGTGCCCGACTACACGCCGTGGACCGGCGGGATGTCAGGGCGCGATGAGATGATGGTTCAGGGCGTGCCCCCGGCGCTGGTGATCACGGACGTGAAAGAGCGTGAGCTGCAGGTGTTGACTGTTGGCGGCACGGCGCTGGAGGTGGCCCGCCCGCCACGCCCGGGTGACTACATCTTCCTGACGCCGACAAAGGTGAACGTGGCGGCCCTGGTGGCCTGGGGCGTGGTGCCGAACCTGCAGTTCTTTTGGTTGCTGGACGCGGTGACGCAGAATCAGCCGGTGCCGGTGGGCCATATCGGGCTGATTTTGCTCTATTCTTTGAGCCAGTTGACGGTGTTTTTGAGCCTGGCGGTAATGCTGTTTGAGCGTCGCGACGTGGGGTGATGGCGAGGGTTTGGCGACCAGTGACCAAGGCGTGGCGGGCGCGGGCCTCGCGGCGCAAGCGCAGACGCGACGGCGTCCCGAGCGATCAATGAACGTTGCGCATTGTAGTGGGCGTCGGCCGGGCACTGCTGACGTATGATCGCCTCCCACCCCTTGCAGCGCGTTCCTTCCGGACGTCCACGTGCGGTCCGGCCTCACGACCGAAAGCCACCAACATGACCGATGCTTCATCCGATGGGCTGCCCCGCACGCTTGGGGCGCTCCGCGTTAGCGGGTGGGTCTCGCGGAGCGTCAAGAACGAGCTGCGTGAGAACCTGATCAAGGCCCTTGAGCGGCAGGCGCTGCAGCGCTCATCCGGCCAGGTCGAGGCGCTCTTTCCTGGGGTGATGGGCTATGACGACACGGTGATCCCGGCGATTGTCAACGCCGTGCTGGCCGGGCACGACATGCTGTTCTTGGGTGAGAAGGGCCAAGGAAAGAGCCGCTTGATGCGGATGCTGGGCCGGTTCCTCGATCAGTGGCTGCCGTACGTGGACATGAGCACTGTTGGCGGCTCGCCGATCCACGAGGACCCGACGCGCCCGATCACTCAGCGTGGGCGGGCCTTCGTGGCACAGCACGGCGACGCGACGCCGATCGCCTGGTGGGCCCGGGCTGATCGCTACGCCGAGCGGCTCGCGCCGGGGACGAAGTTTGCCGATGTGATCGGCGAGATCGACCCCGCGCGGCTGATGAGCGGGGTGAGCATGAGCGCCGAGGAGTCGATCGCCTTCGGGCTGGTGCCGCGGCTGCACCGGGGCATCTTCGCGATCAACGAGCTGCCCGACCTTGACGACCTGGTGCAGGTCGGGCTGTTCAACATCCTTGAAGAGCGCGACGTGCAGGTGCGCGGGCTTCCGGTGCGGTTTGACGTGGACGTGCTGGTGCTCTTTAGCGCAAACCCGACGACGTACAACCGCTCGGGCAAGGTCATCCCGCAGCTCAAAGACCGCATCGGCAGCACGATCCAGACGCACTACCCGCGGCAGCGCGACATGGGCATCTCGATCATGGAGCAGGAAGCGCTCACGCCCGCCAGCGGCGGCGCCAAGGCCGACGGGATGGACCTTGGCGGGGCCTATCCGCTTATTGTCCCGCGCTTCATGAAAGAGATCATCGAGGAGATGGCGACAGTCGCGCGGGTCAGCAAGTATGTTGACCACGCCTCGGGCGTCTCGGCGCGGTTCAGCATCAGCAACTACCGGACGATGCTGGCGAGCGCCCGACGGCGCGGGGTGCTGCTGGGTGAGCGGCCGAGTGTCCCGCGCATCAGCGACCTGGCCCACGCACGCGCCAGCAGCACCGGCAAGCTCGAGCTTGACCTGCTCAGCAGCCACCAGCTCAGTGAGGGTCAGGCACTCGACGCGATCATGGCCGAGGCGATCAAACGCGTCTTTGGCGAGTACGTCACGCGGCACGGGCTCGACGAGATCGCCGGGGTCTTTGCCAAGGGCGTGCGGCTTGAGGTTGGCGACATGGTTCCGAGCGCGGCGTACGAGAAGATCGTTTCGCGCGTGCCGAAGGTCTGGGACAAGGCCCTCGAGGCCAACGCCGCGACTGATCCGGCGGTGCGGGCGAGCTGCGTTGAGTTCGTGCTCGCGGGTATGTGGGCCAGTGACCTGATCAGCCGCGCTGAGAAGCACGGGCGCGTGAGCTTTGAGACCTGAGCACGCAAGCACGCGAACGCCTCTCTTGCGAGCCTCAACGCTCGCCCCAAACTCTGGGCCCTACGCTGGGCAAACATGACCGACAGCAGCCCACACATCCTGATGCGTTCGGCCCAGATGCACGTGGTCAGGCCCGCCGAGCCGGTGACGGCAACGGTGGTCAGCAACGAGCTGTGTACGGCCGCGGGCCGCAAGAGCGCGGGGTTCACAAGGCACATCGCCCTTGACCTTACGGGCACGGCCCTCGCGGGCGCGTGCATCCCCGGGCAGTCGCTGGGGGTGATCCCGCCGGGGCTAGACGCGCAGGGCCGCCCGCACAAGCTGCGGCTGTACTCACTGGCCTCTCCCACGCGCGGCGAAGATGGTCACGGGCACGTGCACAGCGTGACGGTCAAGCGCATGATCGACGAGCACCTCGTGCACCCCGGGCTCTTTCTGGGCGTGGCCAGCAACTACCTGTGCGACCGTGCGCCGGGTGACAAGGTGCTGGTCACGGGCCCCTCGGGCAAGAAGTTCGTCCTGCCGCAAGACGTGGCCGCGCACGACTACGTCTTCTTCGCCACCGGCACGGGCGTTGCGCCCTTCCGCGGGATGCTCATCGATCTGCTCGAAGCCGGCTGCACCAGCAAGGTCGTTTTGGTGCTCGGCGCGGCGTACGCGACCGACCTGCTCTACCACAAGTGGCTGGAAGAGCTCGCCGCCAAGCATCCAAACTTTGCGTACATCACGGCCGTCTCGCGCGAGGGCGCGCAACGTGCATATGTGCAAGACCGCCTGCGCACGCACGAGGGTGTGCTGGGCCCGTTGCTGGCGAGCCCGCGCGGGCTGGTATACATCTGCGGGATCGCCGGGATGGAACTGGGAATCTTTCAGCACATGGCCCGCGGGCTGCCAGAGCAGGTCCGCGAGCAGTATCTGCGAGTAGACGCCGAGGTCGCCGGGGATGTTGACAATTGGCAGCGGGCGATGATCCACCGCCAGATCAGGCCTACGCGCCGGGTTCTGATGGAGGTCTACGCCTAGCGCCCGCGCCCGCGCGCCCGATACACTCCGTGCGTCGCGTGGAGATCCCCCAAACCCAAGCCGAGGCCCGCCAACAGGTCCGCGCGGCGCTCAAGCGCCCCGGTCGGCTGTTCCGTCGCTTCCGGCGGGTGGTCCGCGTCGGATTCGTGCTGCTGTGTCTGGTGCCCGTCGCGGCAGTGATCCTGACGCAGGGGCCGGTCCCGCGCTGGCTGCTCGGGCGCGAGGCTTCGCGGGCCACGGGCGGGCACTTCTCCAGCGCGTGGGTCAAACTCACGCTTGATGGTCGGCTGGTCATTGATCGCCCAAAACTCGATGCGCCGGGCGTCGCGGGCGAGGCCGGCGAGGTGTTCAGCGCACGCTCAGTGGTGGTGAACCTTGACTGGTCAGCGTGGGCCGCGGGCGTGGTGGTGCCGACCGAGGTCCGAGTGATCGAGCCGCTGCTGCGCCTGAGTGTTGACGCCAAGACCAACGCGCTGAACCTCGCCCAGCTCACGCCCGGCGCCGGTGAAGGCGGCGGCGGCGGCATGCTCTCGCGCGTGCCACGGCTTGAGGTTGAGCGTGGACGCGTCGCGATAGGTGAGCACGATCAGGGCCGCTTCACGCTGCTGACTGAGCTGGCCGCCAAAGGCTGGGTCTCACCGCTGGCGGGCCAGACGGCGTACTGGGTGCGGCTGCGGGCCGATGACCTGGGCTCAATGGATCAGGCGGGTCAGGCCGCGCCGATTGATCTTGACGGGCGGATTGACTTCACCCTTGGACGCGGTGTGGTCCGTGTCAGCAGCGTTGAGCTCTCGCGCTGGGCCCCGTCGCGCGTGCCGAGTGTTGCGCGTGAGCTGTGGGAGCGCTTGGCACTGCGCGGGAGGATCGAGCAGACCGAGCTGCGGTACGACCGCGTGAGCGGGCTGACCACGCGTTTGCGGCTGAGCGATGTGGCCCTGCGCGTGCCAGTCGCGGCCGGTCGCACCGACGTGGTGGGCGAGCGCAACCCGCGGATGGACGCCGTCAGCGGCACGCTCTCGCTGACCACCGGCGGGCCGGGCGCGGGGCTTGAGGCCGACCTCTCCGGCTCGCTGGAGGATTTGCCGGCCCGCGTGCGACTCTCTACCCAAGGGCTTGGGCTGAGCGCCGGCTACCGCGCGGTGATCACCGCCGAGCAGTTCAAGCTCGAGAAAGACCCACGTATCTTGTGGTTTACGCCCGACGCGGTCCGCATGAACTTCGACCGCTTCAGCGGGCCTACAGCGCTGGTTGATGCGCGGATCGAGCTGAACCGCGCCGCCCCCGAGGGCGACCCCGCCAACCCCGGCGCGCTCGTGCCGGGCGAGACGAGCATCCGCGGGACGCTGATCCTGCGCAACGGGACGGCGGCATTCGCCAAGTTCCCCTACCCGCTGCAGAACCTCTCGGGCACCGTCACCTTTGACGACGACCAGGTCAGCATCCTGGGCGTGCGCGGCGTAGGGCCCACCGGCGCGCGCGTGGTGGCTGAAGGCAGCGTCTCGCCGCCGACGATGAACGCGCGGATCAACATCGACGTGACCGTGACCGACTTGCCGCTGGACGATGTGCTCGCGAAAGCCATCGCCGCCAGCAAGGGCAAGGAGCTGGCCGACTGGATCTTCAGCCGGCCCGCGTACGACCGCCTGCTGGCGACCGGGCGCGTGATCTCCAGCGCCCGCAAGGCCGAGCTTGCGGCTCAGCTTGATGCCCTGCGCCAAGGGCCCGCGGCGGCGGACGACCCGGCCCGCGCCTCAGAGGAGCGCGCGTTGCTCGCGGCACTCGAAGTGCCCGTGTACGACTTTGGCGGAACGCTCGACTCACTAAGCGTGCACGTGCGCAGCGACTTTGGCTTCGACAGCGACACGCGTTCGGACATCCGCGTCCGCTTCAAACAGGCCGCGATCCTGACCAAGCTCTTCGCGTACCCGATCAACGCGACGGCGCTGACACTTCGCATCACCGACGACTTTGCCGTGCTCTTTGGGCGCGGGCTACGTGGCGTGACCGGCGGCAGCACCGACATCGACGCGCGCGTCGACATCAAGCGGACCCCCGGGGGTGAGTGGGCCTATGAGCCCAACGTCGCCGTCCGCGCCACCGGCGTGCCCATCGATGCGCTGCTGATCGGCGCGATACCCGACGCTGCGACAGTTGCCAAGTTGCCCGACGCCGAGGCGGAAGTTGTCTCGACCCAGCCCAACACCCAGCCCAACACCCAGCCCAACAGTCAACCCGATGTACAAGCCAGCGTTCAATCTGGCGACCAGCCCGCCGAGACCACCGCCGCGCGCGTGAAACGGGTGCTGACAAGCCTCAACGTCGTGGGCGATGTTGACGCGAACATCGATGTCTCGACCCCGCCGGGTGCGGGCACAACGGCCGGCGCAACCATCACGCTCAACGGGCTCTCGCTGCGTCCCCCGCCGCTGGCCGTGCTCACAGGTGTGGTTGGCGGCGAGGCGAGCGGGCGTCCGCTGCTGGTCCGCGATGTCCGCGGGGTCGTGCGGGCCGATGAACAACGCATTGAACTTGACGGCGTACGCCTTTTGCTGGACCCGGCCGAGGCGAGCGACGCCGACGCGTTCCCACCGGTGCCGACGATCATCGAGACCTCGGGCGCGTGGCTGCTGAAGCCGCCGGTTCCAGTTGGCGGTCAAGCGCCCGCGGGTGCTGATGTTCCCGCTCAGGGTGCCGACGCGTCAAACCGGCTGAGTGTCTCGGGGCGAAACGTCGACCTCGCGCTGCAATTTGAGAGCCTGCTGGCGCCGCTCTCGCTCGATGCCGCGACCTCGGCGGCTGACGCGCGGCAAACGCTGCTGCCGCGTGGCCGCATCGATGTTGACCTTCAGCTTGAGCAGACGTTCCCAGCAGGCGCAGCGGCGATCACCGAGCAACGGGCGCTGAGCGCCAAGGTCTTTAACGCGCGAAACCTGGGCCTACTGCTCGAGGGCCAGCGCGTTGACCTTCGGACCACCGAGGGCGCAATCGCCATCAGCACGCTGCTGCCCGCCGCGGGCGCACCGGGGCCCGCAGCCCCGTTGCGTGTGCGATTGGACGAGCTGCGGACCGAGCTGGCCGTGGGCGATCTTGAGATCGGCGCCATCGAGCTCGACGGCGCGGTGGCGCTGACGCTCGGGGCGCAAAGTTCGGCGGGGCCAGCGTCAGGACCCGGCGCAACCCGTCGCTTCGTCATCGAGCAGCCTCTGACCGCAGAGCTGCGCCAGATGCAGGTCGACAGCCCGCTGGTCCGCGAGCTGACGCGCCGCTTCGCGTCGCCGCAGGCCGTGGCCATGGTCGCTCGCCTTGCCCCCACCGGCGAGTTCGACGCCGAGGCGACCGCCCGGACTATCGACGGGCGCGACGACCCGATGGTGACCTTGAAGCTGAGGCCGGCCGCCGCCGCGTTCACTATCGACGACCGCCGCTACAGCTTCAGCACCCTTTCAGGTCAGCTCGTGCTCACTGGCCCGCGCGGCGGTGCCGAGCAGTTCACCATCACCGAGCCGGGCTGGAGCGCGACCTTGAACGGACGCTTCCGCACCGACGGCCCTGAGCTCGACGGGCCTTCCGTCCCCGGCGGGGGTTGGTCGCTTGACGGCGCCCTCAACTTTGATATCGCCGGTCTGCCCGAGAGCTTTGCCGCAATGCTGCCCAGCGCTGCCATCAAAGCGATCGACGCGGCACGCCTGCGGATCGACGGCGGTCTTTCCGCCCAGGGCTTGCTGCTCAGCGCGTCATCTCGCGCGGGGCCCGAAGTGCCTGCGGTCGGCGCAGCAACACCTTCGGGCCAGAGCACCGCTGCTTCACCCAACGACGCAGCGCCGCAACAGCTCTCAGCCAGCGCCAGCGGAACCGTGCTGCTGGCGGGCCTCTCTTCAACCGGCGGCGACGGACGCTCGCGCGCTGACCTTGCCGCGGCTCAGCTCACGCTTGATGCGTGGCTAGAGCGGGCCGCGGGCTCTACCCGACTCTCCGCCCAGGCTCAGGTCGCTGAACTTGATGCCGCCGTCATGGGCTTAGTCATCCGAGACGCCGCGGCTTCGCTCCGCGCTGCCGCCACGCTGCAAGATGCCGAGCCCGCGTGGTCGGTCAGCGTTGACACCGGCTCGGCATCGCTCTACGGCGGGCGCGTCAGCTTCGAGGGGCAGGCCGCGTCTTCACAAGTTGAGGGCGTGCCGGCGCAGTACCAAGTGCTCGCGCGCGCCGCCGGCGTGCGGCTGACCCCGCTGCTCGCCGATCTTCAGCAGGCCAGCGACGCGTTCGTGGGCCCCGCAACCCCCGCGGCGCTGCGACCTGATGAGTCTTCTTTGCCGCGTCACGATGTCGGCGAGTCTCGCGGGCTTATCCGCGCCGATCTCACGCTGCGTGGCCCGCTAGACCCTGTCGCCGGCCCGCCCCCCGAGGGCCGCCTGAGCGTGCGGATCGCTGGCGGCCGCGGAGTGCTCGACGCGCCGGCGCTCGTGGGCGCGCTGCAGCTCTCAAACTTGCAACTGCCGGTGGGTGAGCGGTTCGACTATGTCGCCGCCGACGGCTTCCTGCGCGGGCCCGGGCTGACCATCGAGCGATTGGTGCTGCTCTCGCCCAGCGTGGCAGTCGTCGGGATCGGCACAGTCGCCGTCCCTTCGCTGACCCTCGACCTGCGCCTGAACTCGCGCTCGCGCAGCCGCGTCCCGATGCTCACCGACCTGATCGAGACCTTCCGCGACGAGCTTCTGACCACCAGCGTCATCGGCACGCTCAGTGACCCCGTGATCCAGCCCCAACCGCTGACCAGCACGCGACGCCTGCTGGCCCGCCTGCTGGGCATGCGCGATGTGCTCACCGGCGTGCCCGATGTGGACCTTGCGCCCTTCGAGGCTGACCGCGCGTCGCTGGGGGCCGGTGGTGCCGCGGCTCGGCATGCCGACGCCGTCCCGGCGGTCAAGAAGTAGCTTGCAAGTTTGACCGTGGTCTCATGGCCACATTACCGCAGGATCGCCGCGGCAAAGCCGCAGTTGGCCAAAGTAGCAACAAGGCAAAGAATCAAAGACTTAAACGCGCAAATCGCCGCAGAAGCCGGTCGATTCCGCCCGCTCTCAGCCCTTGCGTGACACCTCAACGCGCCCGCTAGCGACGTCCTTGATCACGTATCCCAACGCGCCCAGCTCATCGCGCAGCTTGTCGCTCGCGGCAAAGTCTTTGGCCGCCCGGGCCGTCTTGCGAGCCTGCAGCTTTGCCTCAACCTCGGGGTTGGGCTTCGTGCCCGGCGCATACACAGCCAGCTCGGTGCTCGCGCCGACCAACCGCGGCACGCTCAGCACGCCCAGCACGCCATCGATCACCTTGAGCACCCGCTGATCGTCAGTGGTCGGCTCCGCCACGCCCGCCAGCCAGGTGTTGATCGCACCGATCGCCCGCGCCACATTCAGGTCGTCGTTCATCGCGTCTGTAAACTCCATCCTCAGCACCTCGGCGGCCTGCGCGCGCCCCGGCGTGCCCATCACTCCCTTGGCCTCCAGCACGCGCCGCCAGCGCTCCACCATCCGCGCGCAGTCGTCAAGGCCCTGCAGCGTGAAGTTGGCGTTGACGCGGTAGTGAGCCCGGATCAGCTCTAAGCGCAGCGCGCCGGGCTCTACGCCGCGGGCGAACAGGTCGCGCGCGGTAAAGAAGTTGCCCGTGCGCTTGGACATCTTGGCACCTTCCACAAACAGGTGCCGCACGTGGAACCAGCAGCTCGCAAACGTGCCCTGCTCGGGGCGGGTGTTGAAGGCGCAGCACGACTGGGCGATCTCGCACTCGTGGTGCGGAAAGGCATTGTCCTCGCCGCCGCTGTGCAGGTCGATCAGCGCCGCGCCGCCCTCTTGTTGGCGATCAAGCAGCGGCTGCCACGCGGCCGACCAGTCGGCCCCGGCAGGCGCCTTCCACAGGCTCGCCTCGCGCAGCCACACGCGCCACGCCGCCATCGCGGTGCACTCAATGTGCCAGCCCGGGTAACCCTCGCCCCAGGGGCTGTTCCACTTCATGATGTGCCGCGGGTCTTCCTTCCAGAGCAAAAAGTCGGCGGGGTGCTCTTTGCCAGCCTGGTTGTTGGCACTAATGCGCCCGCCCTGGCCCTCGCGCAGTCGGTCCAGCACGTTGCCACTCAGGCGTCCATAGGCCGGGAAACTCTTGACGCGGAAGTAGACCACTCGCGCGCCCTCGCGGCCCACGAAGTACGCGTGCCCAGACTGCACCAAACGCTCGATCACCAGCACCATCGCCGGGACGTACTGCGTCGCGCGTGGCATAAAGCCCGGGCTCTGCCGCTCGTCGAGCGCCACCTTGAAGCCCAGCATGCACGCGTCGTCAACAAACCGCGCCGTATAGAACTCCGCAACGGCGTAAGGATCCGTCGCGTCAATGTCCACGCCCGATGGGAGCGTCCCGGCCTTCTTCGCCTCGGCGATCCGCCGCCCCGCCGCGGCCATTTTGTCCTCGCCCGCGCCGTCGGCCCCCTCGTCGTCGGTCATGTGCCCAACGTCGGTGATGTTCATCACGTGCAACACCTCACGCCCAACAGGCTGAGGCACCTCGCCCGCCAGCGTACACCACGGGCTCTCCAGCCAGCGCCGCAGCACGTCCGCGGCCAGGAACGACCGGAAGTTGCCGATGTGCGCGTCGTCGTAGACCGTCGGCCCGCACGAATAGAACGTCACACGCCGCGGGTCTGTGGCTACCAGCGGCTCGACCCGGCGCGACAGCGAGTTGTACAAGCAAAGGTGCGTGGGCATGCGTGACCTCAATACTCCCGCCGATCCGCCCCAGCGTATTCCACGCCCGCTCGTTGATGACCCGCGCCACCGGACGGCCCTTGCGAACAATCAGCGTACCGTCTTCGCGCCGCGCGACCTCGGCAATCTCGCGCGGGCAGCAGCTTGACCTGCGCGATCTCACGGGTGCGCCGCCGGTCGGCCATGAGCGGCTGTTCTGCGAACGTCGGATCTTTGGCGGCCTCTACGCCCCGCGCCCACCGGTAGACTCTTGGGCCAGCTCGCCGCTGGCGGCGTCCTCATCGCGCACCTCAAGCCGCACCATGACCACCTTCGTCGGGCGCGCGTCAAGCACCGTCAGACGCATGCGGTCCAGCACAAACACCTCGCCCACTGGCGGAATCCGCCCCAGCGTCGTAACGACAAACCCGCCCACGGTGTCGTAGTCCTCGCTCGCCGGCAGCTGCACGCCCAGCGGCTCGATCAACTGATTGACGTCGGAGATTCGCGCCGCCGCGTCAAGCTCGGCCGACCGCTGGTCCAGCTTGAGCACCGCGTCGGGCGCGTCGGAGGCGGGCGCCTCATACTCATCCTTGATGTCGCCGAAGACCTCCTCGACGATGTCCTCGATGGTCACCAGCCCGGCGGTCCCCCCGTACTCGTCAGCCACCAGCGCGATGTGGATCTTCTTCTCGATCAGTTCCTTGAGCAGATCGCTGACGGTCTTGGTCTCAGGGACGAAGATCGCCGGGCGCAGCAGGGCCCGCAGCTCAAAGGGCTTGCCGAAGGTCTTGCCCTCGCCGCCCAGCCACATCATCAGGTCTTTGACGTAGAAGATGCCCTGGATGTGGTCGAGGCTGTCCTCGTAGACCGGGATCCGCGAGTGCTTGACCTCACGCACCGCGCGTATCACCCCGCCCAGGTCGTTGGTCAGCTCGATGGCCTCCATGTCCGTCCGCGGCGTCATGATCTGCGCTACCGATAGATCACGGAACCGCATCACGCTCGCGAGCATGTCGGCCTCGCGGCCATCCAACGCGCCGCTCGCCTCGGCCTCCTCAACCACCGTCAGCAGCTCTGCCTCAACCTGCTCGTCGGCGTCCTTGCGCTCAACACCCACCAGGCGGCGCACGGTCTCGTCGGTCAGCCGTCCGATCGCCCCCAACGGGCTGGTCAGCACCCCGACGGCCGAGATCAGGCTGGCCCGCGCAAAGATCAGCCTCGGGCCCGCGTGCAGCGCCACCGCCATCGGGATCGCCACCGTCAGCAGCCAAAGCCCAAGCACCGCCACCGGCACGCCAATCAGCGCGTCGGCAAGCGCGGGCGCAACACTCGCCAGGTTGCCCGCCGTCGTCGGCGCCCGCAGCGCGGCGATCCACCAGATCACGCACGCGGTGGCCGCGCCGTCGAGCAGCAGCTTGGGTAGCCACAGGGCCCGCGCGTGCCCGGTCCAGTGCTCCATCACGCGGGCCGCCCGCTGGCTCTGCCGTGCCCGCTTGAAGCGGTCGGCGACCTCCTCAACCGCGGCCTTGGGCACGATCGATACCGCGATCGCCAGCGCGCTGAGCACGCCGCTGAGCACGCCGATCCCGAGCGCAATCCAAGGCAGAAGCGATGGGTTCACGCCCGACCCTCCGGGCGCGCGTAGACCACGCCCACGCCAAGGGCCAAGAGCAAACGGTCCTCTTCGGCGTGCATCCGCGTAGCCGCGGGTTCGTCGTGGTCGTCGTGCCCCATGCAGTGCAGCAGGGCGTGCACGAGGTACAGCAGCAGCTCGTCGCGCGCGGAGTGGCCCCGAATCTTGGCCTGCCGCTCGGCCTGATCGAGGCAGATCAGCACGTCCGCCGCCACTTTTCGGGGCGAGTCTGCGGGCGCTGGCGCGCCTCCGGTTGCGGGCGAATCAGAAAGGTCAAAGGTCAGCACGTCGGTGGTGCCCGAAACCCCCGACCATCGCTGGTGAGCCTCGGCCATCTCGGCGTCGCTGACCACCCTCGCGCCCACTACGCCGGCGACCTTGAGCAGAGTCATCGCTTTAGTAAGTTGCTCCGCCAGCCAGCGGCCGTCGGCCTTGGGAAGTCGGCCCGTGCTGTCCATCACCTCAACCACCGGCGTTTGCAGGTCCGCGCGGGCGTGCCCATTGGAGCCGGCCTTGAGGCCAGAGTCTGTCGCGGGTTGGTCAGTTGGAGGAGTCACGGCATTTGGATCGGGCCCCGGGCCGCCACGATCAAGACATGGTACCGCGCGCGATGGGTCTAGGGTGGAACACATACCAAACAAAGTACGATCGCCGTTCGGAACGGTTCGGAGTGCTGCGGTCCGAGAATCTTGGGCTTTCTTAAAAAAGCCCCCATCTTGCCAATCAGCGTCGGCCGCGCATGGATCAAGTGCAGTTCAAAAGTTTAGATGGAGTAATGGTACGTGATCGGGGCCTCGACCTCGGGATGGAGTGAGGCGTGCACCGGGCAAGCGTTCCCGGCCCGTTCCAGGCGTTCGCGCCATTCGCTGGGGACGCTCGCGGGCAGGTAAATCACGACCGGCAGGCGGCCCAGGCGTCGGGGCGCGGGGGGCGTGGTCATGTGTTTCTCGCCCGTGGCGGTCGCGCCAGCGACCGAGAGCCCGTTGCGCTCGGCGAACATCGCGATGGTGGTCAGGATGCACGAGGCGAGCCCGGCGGCGATCAGGTCAGTGGGGCTGAAGGCCGAGGCGTCCCCGCCGATGTCCTTGGGCGCATCGGTCCGGAGGGTTGGCCCCTCGGGGTGCTTGAGGTCGCACTTTTTATTCCCGGCGTACGCGACTTGGATGGTGACCATGTTGGCTGATCGTATGTGCCGTGTGGCACGGGGGGGGCCTTGGTAGCATTGGGGATGGTTCAGCGGCGGCACCACTACGAACGGGCGTTCGAGAGCTACCTGCGGCTGCGCGCGGTGCCGTATGTGGCGGTTGATGAAGCAAAGCGGGCGATCATGGGTGATGTCGGCGGTGCAGGCGGTGGGGGCGGTGGGGGGGGTGGGGGCGGTGCAGGCTGCGGGAGTGGTTCACTGGGGCGCGTGGGTGGCAGGCCGCTGAAGAGCTTTGACTTTGTCGTCTACGGCTCTGGTGGTCCGGCGGCGACCGGCCTGGCCCCGAGCCTTGGTTGGAGTGGTGGGGGTGCGCGTGGTGGTGGTGGCGCTGGCGACGGTGGCGGTGGCGAGAACTTGCTGGTTGAGCTCAAGGGGCGGAAGATCTCGCGGCGGGTCATGTCCACGCGGACGCCCGATGGGCGTGTCGTATCTTTGCCGCGGACGCGGCTTGAGAGCTGGGTGACGCTGGATGACATCGAGTCTCTGCGGGCGTGGGAGAGCTTGTTTGGAGCGGGCTTTGTTTCGGTGATCGTGTTTGTGTACTGGTGCGACGAGCAGCCGCCGGACGCGCTGTTTCAGGAGGTCATGGACTTCCAGGGGCGCTGGTACGCGCTGCGGGCGGTGCGGGTCGGTGATTATGCGAGTGCGATGAAGACGCGCTCGGCCAAGTGGCGGACGGTGGACCTGCCGTCCGACGCGTTCGAGCGGCTTAGTCAGCCGTTGGGCCCGGCGTGGCTCGGGAGCGTGGGATAAGCTGGTGTGAGTTTCCGGGCCGCGCTCTGTGGCCCACGGGTTTCGCGGGTAGAGCCGGCCTTTGGGCCGTGGCGAGGGCCTCAAGCATGATGAGCCAAGTGACCGGAGCGTTGGCCAACCTTAAACCCGCCATTGCGCGTAGAGCGAGCCGGCTTGGCCGCAAAGCCGCACTGGCGGCGATGATCGGCGCGGTGCTGGTTGGCTCGTCGGTCGCTTCGGCCCAGCTTGCGCCGAGGGCCAAGGAGGCTCTACAGCCACCGACGATCTCGGGTAAGAGCGAGGACGGGCAGGGTTGGGCCGTGACGGCGGCGGTGCTGTTCCTGATTCTGTCGATTATCGCGACGATCATTCCCTCCAAGCGCGGACACCAGGACTAAGCCGGCTCAGGCGCGCGGGTGGGGCACGCGATGTTCGTCCCGCTCTGATTGACGTTTCTGCCATGAGCGACACCAGCATCAACACGGGGAAGTCTGTGGTGCCGACTGATGGTCAGCCGGTGGTCGCGGCGCAGGCACGGGGCGTCTCACGCTGGACGGCCGCGCTGGTGGCGCTGAACTTTGGGCTGGTGGTGGCGCTGGTGATGAGCGTGTGGCCCTGGCTTGGCGGGTCGCTTGCGCAGGGTCTGAAAGTCACGCCCGAGGCGAGTGCGCAGGCCGGCTTTCAGTTGGGCGGCGTCCAGCCTCGCGCGCGTGGGCAGTACATGCTGCTGGCGGGCAGGGTTGGCGGCACAAGCACGTCGGGCGTGTACATCATCGACTCTGCCAACCGTGAGGTGGCGGCGGTGCGGTGGGACCGGAACCAGAAGCGCCTTGTGCCGCTTGGATTTAGAGACCTTGCGACCGACAGCGGTCAGGCTCAGCGCGAGAAGTAACCCATGAGCACCGAGGTAACAACTCGAGCATCGCGAACGAACGGGCCGAGCCCTGAGCTGCCAGCGAGCGGCGCGCGGGGCGTACTGCTGATCTGCGCGTGCGTGCTGGCAACGGGGCTGGCGGTGGTGCATGTTGTGAGCGCACAGACGACGCGACCCTCGACGCTGCAGCAGCCCATCGTGCTTGCGCAGTCGTCGGGCTCGCTCAACGGGCTCTCAGGGATGACCACGGCCGGGGGCGACTTTGCGGCCATGACCAGCGACGGAGGCGATCAGGACCTGCTGATGGTGCTGGACCAGCGCGCCGAGGAACTGCTGATCTACCGCCCCGACGGCCCGCGCTCGCTGGACTTTGTCGGGCGGGCCTCGCTGCGCGAGCTATTTGTAGAGGCGCGGCTGGGCTCTGGTTTGCCCGAGGAGACCATCCGCCCGCAGGTGCCAACAACCCCGGTTAACCCGGCGCGGTAAGCCGGTGTTCAAAGTTTGTTTCGGCGTGAGGTGCTGCTCGAGGCGCTGTTATTGACTGTTTGCTTGGGCGTTGTGGGCTTGGCGGGCTGTGTGGGCTTGGCGGGCTGTGTGGGCTTCGCGGGCGCGTGTTGGCGTACCGCGGCCGAGGCCAGGCCCATCTGCAGTGCGCGGCTGGCGGCGCTAGAGAGGCCCAGCTCGTGCAGGTCTACGGACATCATCCAACGGCGCGAGGCACCTTTGCGCACGCAGGCGGCGGCCTGCGCGGCAAAGACGTGGAACCGGAACGCGAGGTGGGTGGTCTGGTGCTCGAAGTCACCCGCTGGGCGGACGCTGGCGGGCTCGCCGCTTCGCATTTGGGTGAGCTCTTTCGCGCTGGCGAGGGCGGCGGCCTTGGTGAGGCGCCCCAGTGTTTCGAGCGTCGGGCACTGCCAAAGCCCGACCCACATGCCGGTGGTGGGCGCAGGGGTCGTAGAGGTTGAGGTGGTGGTTGCGGTGGAAGTTGCGGTGGCTGTTGAACCAGCTTGCGATCGCTGCTCGAGCAGCACACGGCCTTGCGTGTCGCAGATCACGACGACGACCGCGGCGACGTGCGGGGTCTTCTTGCTGGGCTTGGGCGGGGGGATCTGCGCCTGCACGCCGCGGGCCTGGGCAAGGCACCGCTCACGCAGCGGGCAGACCAAGCAGTGCGGCTGTGCGGGGGCGGGGAGGCAGATGGTCGCGCCCAGCTCCATGAGGCCCTCGTTGAAGCGCGCGATGAGTGTGCCGGCGGGGTCTGCGGCGGCGCAGGCGTGCGCGAGGGCCTGGGCGCGGAGCCAGGCCCACTGGTGGATCCTGGGCTGAGTGGTAAGCTGGTCCTGGCCCTCAAGGCGAAGCAGGACGCGAGCGACGTTGCCGTCGACTATTGGGGCGGGCTGGCCCAGCGCGATGGAGGCGATCGCGCCAGCGGTGTAGCGACCGACGCCGGGCAGGGCTTGGAGTGCGGCAAGATTGGTTGGAATGACGCCGGCGTGGTGCTTGATGATCGCCTGCGCGGCGGCGTGCAGGCTGCGGGCTCGGCGGTAGTAACCAAGGCCCGACCAGAGCGCCAGGACGTCTTGCTCTGGCGCGGCGGCGAGGGCGTCGAGGGTCGGGAACCGGGCGATAAGGCGGGTGAAATAGGTAACGACGCGGGAGACCTGCGTCTGCTGGAGCATGGCCTCAGCGACGAGGGCGTGGTAGGGGTTGCGGGGGGTGGAGCGCCAGGGCAGGGGCCGCGCGGCGCGATCAAACCAAGCGGCGAGCTCGGTGATGATGGCGCGGTCGCGGGCGCTGGTTGGTTCGGTGGTGGTGGGGATTAGGTTGGGGATGGGGTGAAGCGTCACGCGTCGGCCTCGGGGCGAGCAGCGGTGGGGGGTTTGATCGTGGGGGGCGGGGCGGTGAGTGGCTGGGCCGCGGCGAGGACTCGCGCGAGGGCGGGCTTGACGGCCGCCCATGGTGTGCTGGGATCTTTGGTGATGGTGAGCCAGAGTGGGTGCAGCAGCAGGCCGTGGACGCCGGGGATGGCCATGATCGCAGCGGCGAGTGGGTGTTCGGCGAGCAGCGGGGTGCCGGGTGCGGGGCGTGACCGGACGCTGAGTGGCGCGGTGACGACCGGCGCATCAAGCACGCAGCGCAGGGCGCTGGGGTTGGGTGTGGTTTGAAACTCGACGATCCGCACGGGCACGGTCGGTCTCTTTGGTGGGTGTTGGGGGGCGTGGGTGTGGGGGGGGCGTGGGTATGGGGTAAGTAGACGCTAAACTCGCACACGGATGCTCGACCGGCTTCTCCAACTCGGCCAGCGGATCTCAGGGTACGCCTGGTGGCAGGTGTTGCTTGAGCTGACGGTCATCTGGCTGCTGGTGTTTTTGGTCGTCAAGCTGGTGCAGGGCACGCGCGCCGCCGGGGCGCTCAAGGGCGCGTTCCTGCTGATTGTCGTCGCGACGCTGGTGATCAAGATCCTTGGGCAACAGGAGGCCTTTGGGCGCTTGAGCTTTGTCTTCAGCGCGATCGTTGGCGTGGCGGCGGTGGGGCTGATTGTGGTCTTTCAGCCAGAGCTGCGCCGCGGGCTGATGCGTCTGGGCGAGAACCCGCTGCTGGGGCGCAAGATCGAGGTTGCCACCGAGACGGTTGACGCGGTGAGTGAGGCGGCGGCGTTCCTCTCCAAGGCGCGGTTCGGCGGGCTGATTGTGATCGAGCGGTCGAGCCCGCTGAAGGGGCTGGCCGAGGGCGGAACGCTGGTGGACGCGTGGGTCTCGGCGCGGCTGCTGCAGACGATCTTCTTTCCGGGCAGCGCGCTGCACGATCTGGCGGTGATTGTCAAGGACGACCGGATTAAGGCCGCGGGCGTGCAGCTTCCGCTGGCAGATTCTGACGAGGTTTCTGACCTGGACCTTGGCAGCCGTCACCGGGCGGCGATTGGGATCAGCAACGAGAGCGACGCGCTGGTGGTGGTGGTGAGCGAAGAGACCGGGACTATCAGCCTCTGCGAGCGCGGCGTGCTGACGCGCGGGCTGAACACCGACGAGCTTCGCGGCTTGCTGCTGCTGAAGCTCAACAAGGGCCTAGTCACGGCCGTGCAGGAAGAGCCCGAGCGCGTCGAGGTTGAGCCGGGCGAGGGTGAGCGTCAGTCGCGCCAGCGCGAGATTGATGACGAGAGTGACCGCACCGAGCTTGACCCGCGGCTGGAGGCCGACGAGCCAGGCCGCGATCGCGCGATGGGCGTTGACGAGCATGACGCCACTGAGCGTGGTGAGCGTGGTGAGCGTGGTGGCCGGTCCGGCGCGCGGGAGGGCCGTGCATGAACCTGCGGACGTTCTTGGTGGTGACGCTGGTGACGCTGCTGATCTGGCTATGGGCCGAGGTCTCGGTGATTGCCGCGCGCGGGCCGCAGAGCAGCGCGACGGCGGCGGTGAGCGTCATGCCCGTGCTGGTCGCGGCGCCAGCTGATGTGCAGGCCCGGGTCGTGCTCTCGCCCGAGCCTGCGGAGCTGACCGGCATGACGGTGGTAGGCCCGCGTGCGCTGGTCGAGCGTGTGCAGGCCGGCACACTGCAGCTTTACGCGGTGGCGACCATCGAGCCGGGGCAGGCCCTGGGCAGCGTTTCGAGCGTGCGCGTCCGCCTGACGCTTGAGCCTGCGGGCCTTGCGCTTCGGTGGGGCAGCCCGGGCAGTGACGAGCCGCTGCCAGATGCGGCGGCGCCGACGGTGCTGGTCAGGCTCAACCCGCGGTAAGTTGGCGAGCGGTATTCTTGCGGATATGGCGAGCCTGAGCATCCCGCGTGTGCCGGTGGACAAGGTCATGGCCGAGAGCCGTGCGGCGTCGTTCACGCGCCGGTCGATCAAAGCGGCCAGCAAGGCGCAGGCGCTTCGGCTGGCGATGTCGATGATCGACCTGACGACGCTGGAGGGTAAGGACTCGCCCGAGAAGGTCCGGAGCCTGTGCCGCAAGGCCGTTGACCCGCTGGACGGCAGCGCGGGCGGGCAAGATGGCGCTGGCGGCGTAGCGAGTGTTCCGAGTGTGGCGGCGATCTGCGTCTACCCGATGCTGGTGCCGCACGTGCGAGATGAGCTTGCGCGGCTGGGCGCGCGTGGGGGCGCGCGTGGGGGCGCGCGTGGCTGGGTCAAGATCGCCGCGGTGGCGACGGGCTTTCCGAGCGGGCAGTACCCGTTAAAGGTGAGGTTGGACGACACGCGCCGCGCGGTGGACGCGGGGGCCGACGAGATCGACATGGTTATCTCGCGCGGTGACTTTCTCGCCGGGAATCACGCGAAGGTTTACGACGAGATCATGCGGACGGTTGAGGCCTGCGGGTTCACGCGCGAGCGGGCCGGTGACGGCGGCTTCGCGCACCTGAAGGTGATCCTGGAGACCGGCGAGCTCGAAACGCTCGACAATGTGCGGTTGGCGTCGGACGTGGCGATCAGGGCCCTGTCAGACTCGGGGCTGGCATCAGTGCCCGGGGCGGCGTTCATCAAGACCAGCACGGGCAAGGTAGAGCCCGCGGCGACTATGCCGGTGACGCTGGTGATGCTGCAGGCGCTGGCCGACCATCACGAGGCGACCGGCGAGCTGATCGGGATGAAGCCGGCCGGGGGCATCCGGACCGCCAAGAGTGCGGTTCATTACCTGGTGATGTTGAACGAAACGCTCGGGCACATCTCGTGGCCCGGCACCGGCGGTGGGGGCGGTGGGGGTGGGGCCGCGTACATGTCGCCCGAGCTGTTCAGGTTCGGTGCCAGCGCGCTGCTTAATGACCTGTGCCGACAGCTCGCTTGGCTGGCGAGTGGGCGATACGCGGCGCGCTACGACTTTGCCGACGCGTGAGTTTGGACACCTGAGCTTGGGAGTGCGAGTTTGGGCGTATGGGCTTGGCTTTCTCAAAGCCGGCCCGCGCTTACCGCTACTGTCTGCTCATGGGCAAGAGCAAGCAGGTTTTCGCCTGCTCGGCGTGCGGAAGCGTGCAAACTAAGTGGCAGGGCAAGTGCCCTGACTGCAACGCGTGGGACAGTTTGGTCGCCGAGCGGATCGAGACGAAGGTCAAGGTTGACCCGCGCGCGGGGGCCGTCTCAAGCTGGGCTCGCAACGCCCGCGCAGGGCTGGGCTCTGGATTGGGCTCTCGATCAAGCTTTGGGTCGGGCTCGGGCTTGGCCGGCATGGCCGACGAGCTGGGCTTGCCCCCATCGGCGCACGCTGAGGCGGTGGCGATGGCGCAGGCAAGCGCGGCGCGGCCGGTGACGGCGGTGGATGCCGAGGGCGGGGCGGCGGGCCGACGGATCGCCACGGGCATCACCGAGTTTGATCGCGTGCTTGGTGGCGGGCTGGTGGCGGGCTCGGCGGTGTTGCTGGGGGGCGACCCGGGCATCGGCAAGAGCACGTTGATGCTGCAGGCCGCCGGCGCGCTGGCGCGGCGCGGCACGCGCGTGCTATACGTCTCGAGCGAAGAGAGTGCCGAGCAGGTCAAGATGCGGGCCTCGCGGCTTGGCGCGGGTGACTTGCCCGAGCTGTTTGTGCTCAGCGACACGAGCCTGACGCGCATCAGCGAGCAGGCGGCCCGCGTGCTGGGCGAGGTCGATGATGGACCGCGCCGCGCGACCGCGCCGGTGATGATCATCGACTCGGTCCAGATGGTCTATCACCCGCAGGTGGACGCCTTCCCGGGCTCCATCACCCAGCTGCGGCGCTGCACGGCTGAGCTGGTGTTCATGGCCAAGGCCACCGGCGCGGCGATCATGTTGGTTGGGCACGTGACTAAGGACGGCGTGCTCGCTGGCCCGCGCTTGCTTGAGCATCTGGTTGATGCCGTGCTCTACTTTGAGGGTGACCGCTACCACGCGCACCGCGTGGTCCGCGCCGTCAAGAACCGCTTCGGCAGCACGCTGGAGATCGGGCTCTTTGAGATGACCGGCGCGGGGCTTACGCCAGCGCCCGATGGTGCGCTGATTGCCGCGGGCACGCAGGGGCCGCCCAGGCCCGGCACGGTGGTCTGCCCGGTGCAGACCGGTACGCGCACGCTGCTGGTTGAGCTGCAGGCCCTCACGGCGACGGGATTTCCCGGCGCGGTCAAGCGCAAGAGCAGTGGTTTGGATTCGAGCCGCCTGGCCATGCTCATCGCGGTGCTTGAGCAGCACGGGGGGCTGAGGTTGGCGGACCGTGACGTGTTTGCCTCGGCGGTTGGCGGCGTGCGCGTGGCCGAGCCCGCCGCTGACCTCGCGCTGCTGCTGGCGATCGCCGGCGCGCACTACCGCAAGGCGATGCCTGAGCGGACGTGCGCGGTAGGCGAGGTTGGTCTGGGCGGCGAGGTGCGGCCAGTGTCACAGCTTGAGGCGCGATTGGGCGAGGCGGCGCGGCTGGGCTTTGAGCGCGTGATCGTGCCGTGGGGCAGCTCCAAGCAGGCCCCGCACGCGCTGGCTGGGGCCAAGGGGCGTGCCAAGGCCGGCGCGCGGGCGCTTGAGCTGATGGAGGTCCGAGACGTGAACCAGGCAATCGCGCTGCTGGGCTAGCGGCGCGGTTGGGCCCACGTGGGGCGAGCGCGAGGGCGAGCGCGAGGGGGAGGGTGGGGGCGGGCGTGGCGACCATGCCCATTCGGCTATCCTCGGCTCGTGAGCACCGCCAAGACGTCGTTCCCGAAAGAGAAGATCAAGGTCCTGTTGCTTGAGGGCGTACACCCAGCGGGTGCCGCAATGCTGCGTGAGGAGGGCTTTAGCGTTGACACCAGCGCCAAGGCCTTTGACGAAACGGCCCTCGCCAAGGCGCTCGCCGGCGGCGTGCATGTGCTGGGCATCCGCAGCAAGACGCAAGTCAGCGCGGGCGTGCTCGCGCAGGCGTCGCGGCTGCTCACTGTCGGGTGCTTTTGCATCGGGACCAATCAGGTCGCGCTCGACGACGCCTGCCAGCGCGGGGTGGCGGTCTTCAACAGCCCCTTTAGCAACACGCGCAGCGTCGCCGAGCTGACCATCGCCGAGATCATCGCGCTGCACCGGCGGATGAGCGACCAGAGCGCCGCGATGCACAAGGGCGTGTGGGATAAGTCTGCCGCGGGCGCCCACGAGGTGCGGGGGCGGACGCTGGGGATCGTCGGCTACGGGCACATCGGCTCGCAGGTCTCGATTTTGGCCGAGGCGATGGGGATGCGGGTGGTGTTCTTTGACATCCTCAGCAAGCTGCCGCTGGGCAACGCGCGCCCGTGCCGGAGCCTTGAGGAGCTGCTGAAGGCCAGCGACGTGGTGACGCTGCACATCCCCGCGACCAAACAGACCGAGGGGCTGCTGGGGCGGGCCCAGCTCAAGCTTCTGCGCAAGGGCGCGCACGTGATCAACAACGCGCGCGGGAGCGTGGTTGATATTGCGGCGCTGGCCGAGGCGATCAGGTCGGGGCACGTCGGCGGCGCGGCGCTGGACGTATTTCCGTACGAGCCCTCGGGTAACGACGAGGGCTTCAAGAGCGAGCTTTTGGGCCTGCCCAACGTCATCCTTACCCCGCATGTCGGTGGCAGCACAGAAGAAGCGCAAGAGAGCATCGCCTTGGACGTCTGCGACAAGCTGGCGCGGTTCATCAACGTGGGCGGAACGACCGGGTGTGTCAACTTGCCGCAGGTGGACCTTCCGCCGCAGGGCTCGGGCGCTGGACCTGGTTCCGGCACGCGGACGCACCGGATTCTGCACGTGCACACCAACGTGCCTGGCGTGCTCAGCAAGGTCAACGCGCTGATTGCGCGGCTTGGCGTCAACATCACCGCCCAGTACCTGCAGACCAACAAGCACGTCGGGTACGCGGTGCTTGACGTTGAAGAGCAGAACGGCAAGGCGATCCTTGCGGGCTTGCGCGAGCTGCCCGAGACGATCCGGGCCCGTGCGCTTTGGTAACGCACGCGGCGTCTCGCTCAGCGACGCTGCTCGTCGATGCGCTGCTGGGCCCGACGCTTTGCCGCCAAAAGCCCCTCGTTCACAGGTGGTGACGGCTCATCTGGCGCGTTTACTACTACCGGTGCGCCGCCCGCCTGTTGCGGTCTGACCTGTGGTGGGGCCTGTGGTGGTCGGGCCTGGGGCGCTGGTACCTGCGGCGCGCGAGCCTGAGAGGTTCCGGTCTGCGGGCTAGCTTCTGCCGCGCTGACCTCAGGTCGGCGTGACGTGACGCGTTGAGCAAGTCGCCTGGCAGAGTCGGCCACCTCACGCACGCGCGGATCAACTTCAACGCGCCCGTCGCGCAGGCGTTCCCACGCCACGCGGCGGACGCCCACATCAAGCAGCAGCAAGCCCAGGGCGATCGGCAGCAGCACGGGCCACAGGGGCGTGCGCGCCTCGCGCGAGGTCCGCTCATCGCGCACGAAAAGCTCGCGCGCGTCCATGCCCGCAAGGCGGTCAATCGTCAGCACCCGCCCGCCCGTACGCCGCGCCAGCTCGGCCAGAAGCTGCGGGCTTGAGCGCAGGCGCCGGTACTCCTCGCCCGGCGGGCGGACCACGCCGCCGACAATCGGCTGCATCGCCACCGCGCCGTTGCCCGCGCTGTCCGCGGCGCGTTTGGGCGTGGCCAGGGCGACCAGCGTCCCGCTGCCAGGCGCAATAACGGTGCCTTCATAGACGCCCGGGCCCGTCTGGCTCAACCGAGATTCAAACTTGCTTCCGTCGGCGCGGAACAGCGCAATTGGCACGCTCAGCCCGTCCAGCGGCTTGCCCGCGCGGTCAAGCAGCTCAAGCCGCGCGCGGACGCTCTCGCCCTCTACGCGCAGGGCCAAGTCGGCAAGCTGATCGGCCGGCGCACGCGCGATGGCTCGCGCGATCTGCCCCCACAGCGGGGCCTGCTGCGGCCACGCGTCCCACGAGCGGCCCCAGTTGTGAACGTCGCTGGTGAACGCCGCGACCTGCCCGAGCCCGACGCTCCAGTGCGCCAGCACCGGCTCGCCCGTGGGCGTCAGCAGGCTGTACGTCACGCCCTCGACGGTCTGGCGGTCGGCCCCGAGCTTTGGCTGCGTGAGCGTCAGCCCGCCTAGCGCGGGCACCGCGGCCCCACGATCAAAGACCCCCGCGGTCAGCGGCGAGCCCAGGCTCGTTGCCACCGGAACAAAGGGCTCCTCACGGACCATCGGCGTTCGCACTACGCGCACCGCGCGCAAGAACACGCGCGGCAGTACCTCAGGGTCCGTCACGCGGTAGAAGCTCCCGCCGCCGACGCTCGCCAGGCGCTCAAGCCCGTCGGCGTCAGCCTCATCGCCGACGGCGATGGTCGTGATGCGGATGCCTTCGCCAGCCATCTCGCTGGCGATGGTGTTGAGCTGGTCGCGGCCCTGTGAGAGCCCGTCAGAGAGCACCACCACGTGCTTGACCTGCGCCTTGACGTTCTTGAGCGCCGCCCGCGCCAGCGTCAGCCCGGGCGGAAGGTTTGTGCCGCCGTTGGGCATGATGCCCATGACCGCCACGCCCGCCTTGGCCGGATCGGTATTGGGGGCAAGGGGCACAACCCACCGGGCGCTGCTGTCAAAGCGAACGACCCCGACCAGGTCAGAGCGCTCAAGGCTCTTGATCGCCGCGGCCGCGCCGAAGTTGGCGATGAGCTGCTGAGTGCGCAGCGAGCCGAGCACCGAGCGGCCCATCGAGCCCGAGCTATCAAGCACGATCACCAGCGCCGTCGAGGCGACGACGAGCTTATCAGGCAGGTCGAGGGTCACGGGCAGGATGGGTTCGACCGCGCTGCCACGCCAGCCGCCAGCGCCGAAGCTTTGCGTGCCGCCGGTCATGATCAGGCCCGCGCCAAAGTCACTCACATGCCTGACCAGCAGCGCTTGGGTCTCTGCGGGCACCGCCTCGGCGGGGACGTCCTGCAGCACCACAAGGTCGTAGGGCTGCAGCGCCAGCACATCGGTGGGCAGCCCCTCCGGTGGCAGCGTCGTGACGTCAAAGCCCTGGCGGCGCAGCAACGTCTCGAGCACACGCCCGCGCGAGTCCGGCGCGCCGCGCCCGATGCCGTCGAGGATCAGCACACTCCCGCGCCCGGGCGTGGTCGTGACGGCCAGGCCACGGTTGTTCTGCTCGATGGTGTCGCCGAGGGCGGCCATCGCGCCGCTCGCGTCAGGCCCGCGCTGAGGCTCCCAGACGGCCTCAAACCGGTGCACACGCCCGGGGCCAAGCGGTGCGCTGAGGGTGATCGATGTGCGGCCCTGCGGCAGCGTCAACACCCTGCCACGTTCGGCCGCGCCGGTGCCGCTTGAGCCCGCAACGCCGATGGGCACCTCGACGCCCTCGACCAGCAGGCGCAGCGTCCCGGTCGTCGGGGCCGTTGATAGCAGCGTGACGCGAACCGGCGCAACACTCGCGGCCGGCGCGCGAGTCGGGGCCTCGACGCTCTCGACCAGCACCTCGCTGGCCAGGTCGTAGACAAGCTCGATGACGTCGATCGGTACGCTCGCGCCGCCTTCACCGGCGCTGGCCAGCACGTCCGCGGCGGCCAGCGCGTCACCGGCGGTCTGGTTCCCGTCGCTGATCAGCAGCACGCGACCGGTCGCGGTGGGGGGGATGCTCGCCAGCGCGAGCTTGAGCGCCGCGGCAAGGTCGGTCGCCTCGCTCGGCGGCACCGTCAGTGACCGACCAAGCACGCCGCCGGCCTGCGGACTTGCCACGGGGATCGCGCGGTCGGTCGCGACCACCACGCCCAGCAGCTCGCGCGGTTCGCGGTTGCGCGTGGCGCTGCGCAGCACGCTGGCGAGCCACGCTTCAACCGTCGCGGAGCGATTGGCGGCGGGGCCCGCGCCGACTTGGCCAGCCGCGCCGGGCGGGCTGTTCGCGATGGCCGGCGACCAAGCCGCGGGCGGTGGCACAGCGACGAACCGCTGCACTGAGCCCGAGAGATCAAGCACGGCGATCAGCGCCGTCTGGTCGGTCCGCCGAACACTGGCGGCCTCGGCCAGGCACGCCGCGAGCGCCGCAACCAGCAGCACGCGGATGAGCACCCACGCGTGCCGGCGCGGCGCGTAGACCGCGCGCATCACCAGCCAGCACAGCCCGGCCAGGAGCGCGCCGCCGACGATCAGCCACAGCCGTGAGGGTTCCTCAAAGCTCACGCCCAGCGACCGCAAGAGGCCTGAGGCCCAAGCGGCAAGGCGCGTAAGCGCGCCGCCCGCTTCGATCGGCGCGGCCGCTGTAGGTGGCGTGATGAGCGTCGCGAGCGCGAGCCAAAGGGCCGTCATGGCGCGGCACCGCTGGGTGTTGCAGGCGCGACGGGCGCGGCTGGTGTGCCCGGTGCCGTTGTAGTTGGCACCTCAGATGGCGAGCCGCCCTTGAGCGCCTGCGGCAGTCGCTCAAAGTACCGTCGCACCAGCGAGCTTGACCGGCCCGGCACGACGCGCTGCTCGATCGCCTGCTCAGCCGAGCGCTGCGCCGCTTGGACGGCCTGGTCAAGCTGCCCGGCGCTGGGGCCCCCGGCGAAGGGTTGACCGGAGCCAGTCGCGCCGCGCGCGCCGTCTGGTGAGCGCGGGTTCTTGCTGAGCCACTCGGCAATGACGCGGCTAGGCGCATCGTCACGCGGCTTGGTCCGCGCGTCGATAAGCTCTTCGCGCGTTGGTGCGGCCGCGCTGCTGGGGTTCGTCAGATCGGTGCCGGGCTCGTTGCCGGCGCTGCGCCCGCGATCGGTGAGCTCACCCGAATCAGTCGCGCCGCGAGGCCCGAACCTGCCGGTGCGATCATCGCCAGACCGCGGAGAACCTTGGGGTTGCGAAGGGCTTTCAGGTCCTTGCGAGCTGGCCCCAGATTGCGCTGAACGCTCGGGCGCGTCAACTTGCGGCTGAGCCGGTTGCTTCTGGTCAGCGATGCGCCCCTCGCCGCGCTGCTGGTCTTGAGGTTCGGCGCGCTCTTGGGCCATGCGCTGGGCCATGTCGGCGAAGCGCTGCCGCTCTTCGGGCGTGGCGTTGTCCCACAGGCGTTGCGCCTGCTCGCGCAATTGCTGGGAGTCCTGCAGATCTTGCTGACGCTGCCGCTCGCGCTGACCCTCGGCGGCACCCATCTTCTCAAGCTGCTCACGGAGCTGGTCGAGCGATGGGTCTGGCCCCGGCGCTCCCGCCGCAGGCTCGCCCTGCTGCTGCTGGCCCTCGCCACCCGGCTGTGGCTGACCGGGCTGCGGCTGACCGGGCTGCGGCTGACCCGGCTGGGGCTGACCGGGCTGCGACTGCCCCGGCTGAGGCTGGGCCTGCTGCTGCTGACCCTCGCCACCCGGCTGTGACTGACCAGGCTGTGGCTGACCGGGCTGCGGCTGCCCCGGCTGAGGCTGGGACTGCTGCTGCTGACCCTCGCCACCCGGCTGTGACTGACCAGGCTGTGGCTGGCCGGGCTGCGGCTGCCCCGGCTGAGGCTGGGCCTGCTGCTGCTGACTCTCGCCACTTGGTTGCGGCGGCGCGTTCTGCGGTTGACCAGGCCGTGGTTCAGCCTGCGGCTGCTGCCCGTCGCTCTTGGGTTGGCCAGGCTGCTGCGGTTGACCTTCACCACCCGGCGGCGGCTCGCCCGTCGGTGGCTCACGCTTCGGCGACTCGCCTGTCGGTGGCTCACCGGCCCGCTGATCCGCTGGCTTTGGCTGCTCAAGCGCACGCCCACTCTCGCGCAACGCGCGGCTCAGGTCGTCAGCCTCGCGGTCCGCGTTCGATCTCGCGCTTGGCGTCTGCTCTGGCGCACGGTCGGGCCCGCGCTCTGGCGTGCGGTCAGGCGCGCGGTCGGATTGGCCGCCCACCGATGACGGAGGCTCGGCGTCACTCTTTGCTGCCGTGTTGGGCCGTTCCTCAGCAGGCCGTTCCTGCACAGGCCCTTCGCGCGCTGGCGCGACTGCGGGCTCACCAGTGGGCCCGGCGAGGGGCCCGGCGGGGGGCTCGGCGGGGGGCTCGACCTTTGGCTCGACCTTGCGCTCGCTACTAGACCCGGCGCTCCTGGGCGCAGCAGCAGGCTCAGCCGTGCGTTCAGGTTTCGCGCCGCGTTCAATGTCATCAGCCAGCTTCTGCAGCTCGCGGCCCAGCTCACGCCGGTCGGCCTCGCTCAGACCCGGCGCCTCGCGCGCAAGCCGGTCTGCCGCGGCCCGGGCCCGATCTACATCGCCGATGCTCAGCGCCTCGCCCAGCTCGCGAGCCAGCCGTTCGCCGCTTGGCCGCTGTGGATTCCCCGCATCTCCCTCCAACTGGCCGCCCGACTCGCTCTTCAACTGACCCGCCGATTGATCTCCAGACTGGCCACCCAACTCGCCCCGCTCGGCCCGGGCCTCTTGAAGCTGGCTCAGCCGCTCGCGCAGCGCGTCCTTCGCCGCCGCTGCGTCTTCGGCCCGGCGCTCAAGCTGCTGGGCCGCGTCCTCGGCGGCCTGCGCCAAGGCCGAACCCGCGCGCTCAACCGCCGGTCGCTCAGCCGATTCTTGCCCGCCAGAGAGCTCCTCCTGCAATGCGCGGCTCAGGCGGTTCAGTTCCTCTGTCGCCCCAAAAGCTCCCGACGCTGGCCCGCCCTGCGCCCCATCTTGCGGTCCAGTTGGTGCGACGCTCGACAGCAGCTTCTGCGCCTGCTCAACCTGTGACTGCGCCTGCGCAATCTTCACCGGCGGCACGCGCGGTACGCGCCAGAGCGTCGCCACCGAGTCGGTCCAACCCGTCGGCACAAAGGCCGCGCCCACCAGCAGCCCTGCCGCCAGCACGCCCGCCAGCGCACCGCGCTGCGCCCGACGCACCCCACCAAACTCTGCGTCCAGTAGGCCTACTGCGCGGCGCAGTTCGATTTGTTGTGCCGCCGCCTCAGCTTGGCGGCGCGCCAAATCCGTAAACGAGCCGCTCGTTGAAGGGCCCGTGAGCAGCATCGCGCTGGCGAGCTGATCATGCAGCCCAAGGCGGCGGTCAAGGAAGTTGGCAGCGCCCGTAAGCGTCGGCGCACGCCACAACGCGGCCGCCGCCGCACCGACGACCCCGCCCAGCATGCCGACCCCGGCCAGCACACCGATGCCCAACGCGCTGGCTGTCAGCCATGCCGCGCCCGGGACCGCCTCGTGAGCCAGCCCGCGCAGCACGGCGACGGTCCCCGCGGCCAAGACCAGCGAGCTCGGCAGCGTCCACGCGAGCGCCGAGAGCCCTCGGGCCAAAGTCAGCCGGGCCCGGGCCGTTCGTGCCAGTGCCAGCACCGCCGCGGGCGGATCAGTCTTGAGGATGTTGGGCTTGGGTTCTCGCCCCGTCGCATCGGGCATGAGTGATGGTACGTGCCCGACCCGCAGGTGGATCGCCCGCGCGAGCGCGTCGCCTCGTTAGCGAATGGGTGACGCTCACGACCTCGGGCCTGCCGCTGGGGGCCGCCAAAAGCGACCCTCAAGGCTCTGAGGGCACACTGTTTGCCCCGCGCGGGGCTGTGGATGGTGGTCCGGGGCATGTTGTACCGATAAGCTGTGTTACCGCGCAGGACCGCGCGGGCCAAGGAGGGCCGAACGCTGTTGAGGTGGTGGGACAAGCTGATTACTACGTTCGGTGTCGATATGGGCATCGACCTTGGCACGTGCAACACGCTGGTGAGCGTTCGCGGCCAGGGCATCGTGCTCAATGAGCCCTCTGTGGTCGCCGTCCGCAAGGGCACCAATCAGGTGCTCTATAACGGGCAGGCTGTCGGGTGGGTCGCCAAGGACATGCTGGGCAAGACGCCCGGCGCGATCACGGCTATCCGCCCGCTCAAGGACGGGGTCATCTCCGACTTTGAGATCACCGAGGCGATGCTGACCTACTTCATCCGCAAGGCCAACGGCAACCGCCGCTTGATCGCCCCGCGCGTGGTCGTGAGCGTCCCCTCGGGCATCACCGCCGTCGAGAAGCGGGCCGTCTTTGACTCTGCCGGGCGGGCCGGCGCGCGTCGGACGTTCCTCTGTGAGGAGCCCCTTGCTGCCGCCATCGGCGCTGGTCTGCCCGTTACTGAGCCGACCGCCAGCATGGTGGTTGATATTGGCGGCGGCACCAGCGAGGTCGCGATCCTTTCGCTCGGCGATATCGCCGTCTGTGAGTCGCTCCGCGTCGCGGGCGACTACATGGACAACGCGATCATTAATCACATGAAGCGCACGTACAACCTGATGATCGGCGAGCAGACCGCCGAGCGCATCAAGGTTGACATCGGCTCGGCCGCGCCAATCGGCGAAGAGCGGACGATGGAGGTCCGCGGGCGTGACATGATCAGCGGGCTGCCCCGCAAGACGGTCATCACTGCCGAGGAGATCCGCGAGGCCCTCCAAGACCCCGTCAACCAGATCACCGAGTGCATCGCCCGCACCCTCGAGCGCACCGAGCCCGAGCTCGCTGCCGACCTGGTCGAGTCGGGCATCGTGCTCTGCGGCGGCGGGGCCCTGCTCCGCGGCCTCTCCATCGCGATCCAGAACGCCACCGGCCTGCCCGTCCGCGTCGCGGACGATCCGCTGACGTGCGTGGCCCGCGGGACGTGCATCTTGCTGGACAACATCGAGCTGCTCAAGCAGTCACTCGAGAGCGACCTTGACGGGTAACCCCCGGCCCGGCACCCGCCACATACTTCCAACGGGCCCGCACTGAACCTCCACGCACGAGCGAGCCGAGCCCAGGCGTGAACCCCGCCCGCAAGTCCATCCTGAGCGGCACCAACCTACTGGCCCTGGCCACAGGGCTCTGTGCGCTCTGCGCCGTCGCCCCCGCGCCCTTTACCGCCTGGGTGCAAGACGCCGCTTACCCCGTACAGATCGTCACCGCGCCGGTCCGCTGGCTGGTCGGGCAAGTCGCCCGCGCTGGCGGCGCTGGCACTGGCGCGTCCGCTACCGGTGACGCCCCGCTGGCCCGTGAGGTCGCCTTGCTCACGGCCAGAAACCTGCGCCTGGCCGCCGAGAATGACGAGCTGCGCGCGCAGGTCCGCGCCTTGCAGCGCGGCGCTGAGCTCAACCCCCAGGCCGAGGCCATGCGCATCGTCGTGCCCGTCATCGCGGCAGATTCGCCCGTCGCCAGCGGACTGATCATGCTCCGCACCGGGCGCGTCCGCGCCGCCGACGGCAGCGAGGGCAACGTCCCGCTTGGCTCCGTCGCCATCAGCGACGCCGTCAACATCGTCGGGCGCGTCGTCCGCGCTGCTGGGCCCGTCGCTGACGTCCAGCCCATCGGCCAGGCCGGCACGCGTGAACTTCGCGCCACCATCTTCCCACTCGAAGACCGCGCCGACCCCAGCGCCGACCCCAACGCCGATCCTGACGCAGACCCCAGCGCCGTACAGCTTGGCGTGGTGCTCACGCCCGCCGGGCAGGGCCGCCTGCGCGGGTCGGTCTACGCCCTGCAGCTTGCCGACGGCCAGTTCGAGCCCGCAATCCGCACCGGCATGACCGTCCGCCTGACAGACCCCTCATGGCCCCGCGCCGCGCAGATGCTGGTGGTCGGCACCGTTGAAGCTGTATCCCGCGCTGACAACGGTCGACCGATCGTGACTGTCAAGCCCGGCTTCGACCCACGCTCGCTCCAGCAGGTCACGATCCTGCTGACGCCGGACTCTACCGGAACCCTTGAAGCGCCCCTTGTCACTCCCGGAGCCCAGCGATGAACTGGCCCGTGGTCGCCCTCGCGCTCTACCTCACCCTCGGCGTCGAGCTCGGCTCACGCGCGGCGCTGACCATCGCCGGCAGCTTTGTCCCTTCGCTGCTGATCGCCCTGGTCGCGCTCATCGCCGCCTTTGCGCCAATGACCGCGGCGCTCTGGATTGCTCTGCTTGCTGGCGCGCTGACCGACCTGACCACCCCAGTCGCAACCACTACCGGCCCGACCATCGTGCTTGGCCCCTCCGCCGTCGGCTTTGTCGTCGGCACGTACGCCGTGCTGACCATCCGCGGCCTCTTCCTGCGTCGCCACGCCACCAGCCTGGTGGTGCTTGCGGTCATCGCCGCGACGTGCGCGGGCCTGACCGCCGCGGGCCTGCTGGCGATCCGCCAGATCACCGACTCGGGCTTTACGCTCGCTGGCCCACAGGTCATCTCTCGCCTGGGTTCGGCGCTCTACACCGCCATCCCAGCCGCCTTGCTCGCCCTGCTGTGGCGACGCGCGATGCCCCTGCTGGGCCTAAACGATCCCTTCGCCCGGCGCTGGGACCGCAGCGGTTAAGCCGGCGAAATCCGCGAGCGCCAAGCTCACGCCCACGCCCACGCCGACGCCGACGCCCGTACGCAGTTCACCCTCGTATTCAGCGCGCGCCCCCAACGTAGCGCGCGCCCCCAACGCAGCTCACGCCGCGCTGCCGATAGTCCCCGCCACCGCGCCGCGTGGCATATCCAGCGGGCCCACCAGCGCCACGCTCTCAACATCTACGCCCGTAGAGACCTCGTTGTACCCCAGCACCGCCGCCGAGGCGTGCGCGGGCTCGATGATCTGCCTGACCGCCGCCCGCACCGTGGGCGAGGCGATCACCACCGGGTGCGCGCCCGCCGCCGTCACCTTGGCCAGCCCGCGACCCACGGCGTCGCTGACGCGCTGCGCAACGCCCGCGGGCATCGTTAGGCTCGTGCCCGCCGTTGAACGGTCGATGTACGCGTTCACCTGCTCTTCAAGCTGCGGGTCAAGCGTGCAGCAGACCAACCTCAGCCGCCCGCCCTCGCCCGCGTGCGCAAACTGCTGGCAGATCGCCCTGCGCAGCCCGTGCCGCACGTATTCGGTCAGCACGTCAAGGTCCTTGGTCTTGCCGCTCCAGTCCGCCAGCGTCTCGACGATCGTCTCCATGTCGCGTATCGGCACGCGCTCGCGCAGCAGGTTCTGAAGCACGCGGTGCAGCTCGCTGACCTTAAAAGCCCCCGGGATCGCCTCCTCGACCAGCTTGGGCGCCTTGGTCTTGAGCTGATTCACCAGCTCGCTGACCTCTTGGCGGCTCAGCAGCTCCGCCGCGTGCGTCCGCGCCGTTTCGGTGATGTGCGTCGCCAGCACGCTCACCGCGTCCACCACCGTGTAGTTGAGCGTTTCGGCCCGCTGCCGCAGCGCGGGGTCGATCCAGTACGCGTCAAGCCCGAACGCCGGCTCCTTGCCCGGCACGCCCTCAATCGGACCTGCGCTGATCCCCGAGTCAATCGCCAGCAGCCGTCCGGGCACCGTCTGCCCACGGCTCACGGCCGCGCCCTTGATCTTGACCCGGTAGTCGTTTGGCCCCAGCTGCAGGTTGTCGCGGATGCGGATCGGCGGCATCACCACGCCCAGCTCGCCCGCAAGCTGACGGCGGATCGCGCTGATCCGCTCCAGCAAGTCGCCCCCGCGCGTGGTATCCACCAGCGGCACCAGCCCATAGCCGATCTCCAGCTCCATCGCGTCTAGCTTCAGGAACGTCTCGGGTGTCGGCGGCTCGGCCTTAACCTGGCTCGCCTGCACCGCCTGCGCCTTGACCGCGTCCGCCTTCGCCCGCGTCCCGCGCACCAACCCGAACCCAAGCCCCGCCAGAGCCAGCGCCGTGATCAGCAGCGGGATCGTCGGCAGCGGCGTGAGCGCCAGCAACCCCATGAACCCCGCCGTCACGAACAAGGCCATGGGCTGGCTGATGAGCTGCTCGCTGATGGCGGTGCCCAGCTCGCCCTTGGCACCGCTGCGTGTCACAATCAGCGCGCTGGCAATGGCAACAACAAACGCGGGGATCTGGCTGGATAGCCCGTCCCCGATGGTCAGCTTGGTGAAGACTTCAAGGGTCTGCCCCACGGGCCAGCCGCGCTCGAGCACGCCGATGGCCACCCCGCCGACAATATTGATCAACGTGATGATGATGCCCGCGATCGCGTCGCCCCGGACAAACTTGCTGGCACCGTCCATCGCGCCGAAGAAGTCCGCCTCTTGCCCGACGCGCTCGCGCCGCCGGCGCGCCTCGGCCTCGTTGATCGACCCGGAGTTCAGGTCCGCGTCGATCGCGAGCTGCTTGCCGGGCATCGCGTCCAGCGTGAACCGCGCCGCGACCTCAGAGATTCGCGTGGCACCCTTGGTGATGACCACGAACTGCACGATCACCAGGATCAGGAAGATGATCACCCCGACAATCAGCGAGTCGCCCGCGACAAAGTGCCCGAACGTCGCGATCACGTTGCCCGCGATCTCGACGGCACCCTCGGGGCTCGACGCGTCCGCCGTCAGGATCAGCCGCGTGCTCGCCACGTTCAGCACCAGCCGCAGCAGCGTCGTGGCCAGCAGCAAAGACGGGAACACCGAGAAGTCCAGCGGCTCCTTCATGTACATCGTGGTCATCAGCACCACCACGCTGATGGCGATGTTCCCGATGATCAAGAGGTCAAGGATCTCGCTGGGCAGCGGCACCACCACCACCATCAGCAGCAGCACAAACCCCACGGGCACGATCAGCCCGCGGTGCTTCTGCAGGCCCCGCACCCACGCCGGCACACCCTGTCTACCCGCTTTCGCCATGCTGCTCACAGACCCTCAACCACCACCACGCACACCAGCCCGCGCACACGTCAGCCCCCGGGCACCACCGCCGTTGCTACAAAGCCCCCGCACGCTCACGCCCCGCCCGCTGCGGCACCGGGCTCGCCCCGCTCGCCCCGCCCGATGTGCCCGAGCCCTCACCACGCAGCCGATACACGTACGCCAGCACTTCAGCCACGGCCTGATAGAACTTCGTGTCTATCGCCTGACCGACCTTCGTGCTCGCGTACAGCCCACGCGCCAGCTCAGGCTTCTCCACAATCGGCACCCCCGCGCCGATGGCCAGCTCGCGGATCCGGAACGCCATGAAGTCCGCGCCCTTGGCCAACACCACCGGCGCGGCCATCGAGCCCCCTTCATACTTCAGCGCCACCGCGAAGTGCGTCGGGTTCGTCACCACCACGTCCGCCCGCGGCACCTCGCGCTTGAGCTTGCCCATCGCGATCTCCCGCCCGATCCTCGCGACCCGCGCCTTGATCTCAGGGTCCCCGTCGTTGTCCTTGCGCTCCTGCTTGACCTCTTGCTTGGTCATCCGCAGGTCACGCCGGTGCTGCCAGCGCTGGTACGCAAGGTCCACCACACCGATGATCGTGATCATCAGCAGCAACCACGCCAGCACCTTGAAGATCAGCACCATCATCGCCCGCATCGCCGGCATCAGATCCATCGCCGCCAGGCCCGCAAACTCGGGCATGTACACGGTGATTGCCACCACGCACGTCACAATCACCAGCGCCAGCTTCACGATGTTGATCCCGCCCTTGGCCAACCCCTTGAGCCCGAAAAGCCGCCCGAAGCCGCTGATGGGGTTCAGCTTGTTGAGCTTCGGCTCCAGCGGCTTGGTGCTGAAGACAAACTGCACCTGCTGCAGGTATCCAACCACGCTGGTCAGCATCAGCACGCCCAGCGCCACGCCCAGGATCGGCCCGCCGCGCGCCAGCGCCAGCAGCGTGTCGTGCGCGACATCGCCCGTGCCCAGGGTGCCGCTGACAGACCGCACGCTCAGCCCCTCGCGCATCACCCCCGCGCCGACCTCCAGCGCCATCGAGCCAAAGAACCACAGCAGCAGCGCCGCGACGATCAGGTCCATCGCCGCCACCAGCTCGGCGCTCTTGGCCACGTTCCCGTCGTCGCGCGCGCGCTGAAGCTTCTGCTCTGTCGGGTCCTCCGTCTTGTCACCCAGGTCCTCAGCCATCAGCGCCCACCCCCGTCCGCCGACGGCATGCGCACCGACCCGAGCGACTCGTTCAACGCCGCCGGCCCGTTGCCCGCGCTCCACTGCAGCATCTGCCGCCCAGATTCGGCCACGTGCTCGCCCACGGCCCCGTCCATCACGCGCACCGCCGCGACCAGCGCCAGCAGCCCAATGAGAATCTTGAATCCAAAGCCCAGCGACATGATGTTCATCTGCGGGATTGTCTTGATCAGCATCGCCGTCGCAATTGTCTCGACCAGCACAAGACCGATCACCGGCGCCGCCACCCGCAGCGCAAGATCAAAACCGCTGTTGAGCAGCCCGGTGGTCAGCGCCACCGGCGACCAGCCCAGCGCCGTGCCCCCCAGAGCTGTCCCCCCAACCGCGGCGCCCGCACCGCCCGCCGTGACGGACGTGCCAATTCCCGCTATCGCCCCAAGCGGGATCCACGTGAACGTCTGCGCTACCGCCAGAAACATGACCTCAAGCCCGCCCAACGCAAGAAACGCCGCCAGCGCCAGGTGCAGCACGATCTCGCCCGTCACGTCCGAGTCACTCTCGGTCGATGGGTTGAAGACCGTCGCCATCGACATGCCCATCTGCTGGCCGATCAACACGCCCGAAAGCTGCGCCGCCGCGATCGGCAGCATCGCCAGCGCGCCGATGACCAGCCCCACCAGCACCTCGCCCGCGCACATCAGCAGCAAAGAGAACGCGTCGATGTCCGCCGGCACCGTTGCCAGCGACGGGCCCACCAGCGGCCACATCGCCACACTCAGCACCGCGCACAGCAGCACCTTCACCCGCCCGGGGATCGCCATGCTCGCCAGCATCGGCGCAAGCACGAACAGCCCAGACAGCCGACAGCCCACCAGTGTCAGTGGCACGATCTGCGGAACAAGCTGGGTGATCGAGCCCTCCAACGTCGGCACACTCCTTCACAACATCGCCCAGCGAACGCTGTCTAGCGCGGCAAACCCCGTCTAACCCAGCGTGAACATCTCACGCGAAAAGTCACCCAGCCGGGCCACAATCCAAGGGATCAGCAGCACGATCACCGCCACCATCAGGATCAGCTTGGGCACAAACGCCACCGTCTGGTCCTGGATCGATGTGACCGCCTGCAGGATGCTGATCACCAGCCCGACCACCAGCCCAACGCCCAATATCGGCAGCAAGATCTTCAGCGTGATCAGCAGCATCGTCCGCACCGCTTCCAGGATGGTGTCGTCCACAAACATGGTTCAGACCCAGCCCCTGCAACCGCGCCCCACCAATGTTCGCCGACGCCTTCCAAACTCACGCAAGAACGCAAGAATGCAAGAACGCCAACACCCGTCAACGCAACCACACGCCCGCAACCGCGCCACGCTACCCCGTCCCAGGCACGCCCGGCGCAAAGCTCGATAGCAGCGAGCCCACCACCAGCGTCCACCCATCCACCAGCACAAACAGCAGCAGCTTGAACGGCAAGCTGATCAGCACCGGCGGCAGCATCATCATGTTCAGCGCAATCAAAATCGCGCTGATAACCAGGTCAATCACCAAGAACGGCAGGTACAACCTGAACCCCATCAAGAACGCCACCTTCAACTCGCTGAGCACGAACGCCGGCACCAGCGAGACCATGTCCACGCTCGCGCGCGTCAGCTTCGATGGGTCCGAGACATCGACCCCACGGTACCGCAGCACCATATACAAACTCGAGTAGTTTCCCGTCGCCTCGATCTGCGCGAACATGAAGTCACGCAAAGGCTGCTGCGCCTTTGCCCACAGCTCGTCGTAGCTCCGCACCTGCCCGCTCTGGTACGGCACAATCGCCTCGCGGTGCAGCCGATCGATGGTCGGGCTCATCACCAGCATTGTTAGAATCAGGCTCAGCCCCAGCAGCACCTGGCTCGGCGGCATCTGCTGCGTGCCCAGCGCTTGCTTCAGCAGCCCAAGCACAATCACGATCCGCAAAAAGCACGTGGTCATCAGCATGATGCTCGGCACCAGCGAGACCACCGTCAGCACCACCAGCACGTTGATCGCCGCTGATAACCCGCTACCACCCGCCGCGCCTCCAGCTCCGCCACCAGCGCCACCACCTGCGCCCCCGCCCATCCCCGGCAGCGCTCGCGCCGCGCCCGCCAAGATCGACGCAGGATTCAGCGGATCGTTACTCGCCGCAAGCTCCAGCGGCGTCGCACCGCGCGCACCACTGGTCATACTTGGGATCGGCTGCGCCCTACTTGGTGACGGCGAACCATCCGGCGGTCCCGCCTGCGCGCTAGCTCCCGACGCCCCAGCACCCAGCAGCCAGCCTAATAGCGCGATCATCATCACGACCCGCGCCGCCGCGACGCCAAGGCCCTGCACATGCTCAATCGCGCGGCGAATCACGCCACACCCCCGCGCACGCCCGTTGCACTTGCGCGGGCCACATCCCCGCGCGCTATATCCCCGCGCGCTTGCGCTAGCCGCTCGCGCAGCCGGGCCACGCCCGCGCCTTCACGCGATTGCTCGTTCGCTGGCCCGCCCGCCCCCTCAGCCCACGAAACCGCACGGTTTGGGTCTATCGTCGGCACCACTCGCGAAACCAACCGCCCCAGCAGGCCGCCAGAACGCTGCCCGCCAGCACCGGCTCCGGGCTCACTATTGAACTGGTCCAGCAGCCGGTTGAACTTCGACGCTGGGCCGGTTTGCTCGCTCTCAGACACCTTCATCAAGATCGACGCGACGTCCTCGCCTTCACTCAGCTCCGCCAGCGTTGTGACGCTTCCCGGCGCGCTGCGCGTCGCGGCCGACTGCGCCAACAGCAGTACGCGCTGATCGAGCTTCAGCAGCACCAGGTTCTGTCCGCGCGAGAGTGGGTACCGCCCTAGCACCTCAAGAATCCCCGCCGGCGCACGCGCAGACGCCGCCAGCGAGGCGTTGCCGCGCGTCAGCCGCGACAGCAGCCAGCCCAGCCCAATAATCGCTACCAGCACCAGTGCCAGCGGCCCGACCGTTGGCAGCAGCGCCGCAACGCCCGTCGTCGCCGCTTCGCTTGTGCGTTCCTGCGGCATCGGCGTTGCCACTGGCGGACGGAACGTCCCCGGGAACAGCGGCCGCCCCGCGTCAGCACCAACGGGCTTCACACTTGGCGGCGCGCCCGCCTCAGTGGGCAATTCGCCCGCGACAACGGCCGCGTTTGGTACGCTTGAACCGCGCTCCGCGCTCTCCCCGCTTGCCCCGCGCGCGCCGTTTGATCCGCTTGGCCCTGCTTGTGACCGGTCGCCAACACTCGCCTGCATCCCACCCGCCGCCGGATCCGCCGCCAGCGTTACCGCCAGCAGCAGCCCCACCATCGCGACACCGCCGGCCCGCTTCACGGACGACGATCCATCACCGCTCGCCCGCTCAGCACGGCTCATGCTCAGCCTCCACGCCGCGGCGGCTGGGTGTGATCACGCGAGATGATCTCGCTGATCCGCACGCAGAAGTTGTCGTTGAGCACCAAAACCTCGCCGCGTGCCACCGGCTTGTCGTTCACGTAGATGTCCACCGGGTCGCCTGCGAGCTTGTCCAGCTCGACCACCGTCCCGTCGCCCAGCCGCAGCACGTCCTCGACTAACATTTTGGTCCGACCAAGCTCGATCCGCACGTCAAGGTTCACGTCGTTGAGCAGGTCCATTCCCTTGGGCAACGCCTTCGCCGGCGGCGACGCAAGATCCGGCAGCGCAAAGGGCACCCCACTTCCAACACCACCTCCACCAGAACCTCCGCCGCCACCAGAGCCTCCGCCGCCACCAGGACCACCCGCTGGCTTGGCAGCGCCCCCGCCGCCACTCATCATCGCCAGCATCTGCGCCTCGGCCGCTTCATCCGCCGCCGAAGGTGAAGGCCCAGCCGCAGGCGGTGGCATCGCCGTGCCGCCAGCCTGTGAAGTTCCCGCCGCGCGCGCCATCGCAATCGCCGCCTTGGCCGCGCTGATCGCCGCCGCCGCCGCTTCACTCTGAGCCGCACTCTTGTCCTGCGCGTCGGCCATCCTGGCACCTTCCGTTCCGTACGCCCGGGCCATCGCCGGCCTTGGCATCGTCCCGCGCGGCATCCTGCCTGCGCACCGACCACCTATCGGCCCATCAGGCAACTTTCCCCCAACGCCATCAAGCACTCTTTGCGCCTCACGCAACTTGTGCGCACCGCCGCACCCTCCCGCCCCAGCCCATCTGCTCGCCCAACGTCCGGCACCCGCCTTGCGTCCGCACCGTCATGCTCACGCTGCGCGCCCTCGCCCCAAGTCTCGCTCTGGCCGTCGCCACCGCCCTCTGCGCCGTCACATTGACCGGCTGCGCCCGCAGCGAGGAACTCAGCATTCCCGAGGTCCTCGTCTCGCCTTACGACCAAACCGCGGGCGACGCACTCTGGGCCGTCGCGCCTTTGCGCAACGAGAGCGGCACCTCCGCCGTAGACACCCTTGCCGTCTCCGACCTACTGGTTGCGAAGGTCCAAGAGACTCGCGGGCTCTCCTGCGTCCCGATCAACCGCACCCTGGCCGCGATGCGTGCGCTGGGCATGGACGCGGTTCGCACGCCCGCCCAGGCTCGCGCGCTGGCGCGCAACCTGGGTGTTGACGCGATCATCGCCGGCTCGATCACCGCGTATGACCCCTACGACCCGCCCGCCGTCGGGCTCACCCTCGGCCTCTACGCCTCAGGCATCAGCGGTATGGGCCAGGGCCCACGTGCCCCCGGTGCGCCTGGCGCGATTGACCCCCGCGCTATCACCGCCAGCGCAAGTGAGTCTGGCGTGATCCTCGCGGGCCTCCGCCCGCTGGCCGTCGTCAGTGAGCACCTCGACGCCCGCAACCACGCCACGCTCATGGACCTCCGCCGCTACGCCGTCGGTCGCAGTGACGACCGCGCCCCGCTCGGCTGGCGCAGCTACACCGCCAGCGCCCCGCTATTTACTGAGTTTGCCGCCAACACGGCCCTCGCCCGCCTGCTCGAGTCTGAGCAGGTCCGGCTGGCCCGCCTGGCGACCCCGCCGCGCCGTCAGCTCGCGCAATAGGGCACGCCGCCCCCACACCCCCCCCACACCCCGCACATGTCCCCGCGCAACTCCCCACAGGTCCCGGGCTCAGCCACCACCTGACACGACCCCAACTGAGGCCAACGGGCAAAGAACTCGCGCTCGTGGTGGATTCACGCCGCGCGGCGTCCGATAGGACTCTCGAAGTGGTACGCCACGTCGGGAGTTCAAGCATGTCAACTTTCGCGGTCATCAACGGTTTCCTCGCCTACCTCGACGGGGAACGTCACTTTAGCGGGTACACCTCGCGCTGCTACGGCGCTGACCTCCGTCAGTTCACCGACTGGGCCCAGCGAACCCTCGCCATCGAGCTCAATGAGCCCGCCGAGAAACGCGCCTACGACCAGCGCATCGAACGCACCACCCGCACCGAGCCAGTCAACCCCGCCGCCAGCATCGGCGGCACCTCCATCACCGACCGCCTCCTCGACGCCTCCAGCGACTTTGTCCGCGGGTTTCTCGAAAGCCTCTCGGGCAACGAGTACTCCGCCGCCACCATGGCCCGCAAAATCGCCACCCTCCGCTCCTTCTACAAGTGGGCCGAACGCCGCGGCATCGCCCCCGCCAACCCCATGACCGTTATCCGCACGCCCAAGCAGGGCAAGCGCCTCCCCAAGTCCATCACCCTCGACCAGGTCGAACGCCTCCTCGTCACGCCACCCGAGAGCGAGGTCCTTGGCATGCGCGACCGCGCCATGCTCGAGACCATGTACTCCACCGGCATCCGCGTCTCAGAGCTGGTCGACCTTAACGTCGATGACATCGACGACACCGGAGAGGCCATGCGCGTCCGCGGCAAGGGCAAGCGCGAACGCATCGTCCCCGTCGGCACACACGCCCTCGCTGCCGTCAAAAAGTACATGGGCATGGTCGTGGCCGACACACGCTTCGCCACACTTTGGCCCAGCAACGGCGCCGGCAAGCCCCTGTTCATGAACAAGCACGGCGGGCGCCTCTCCAGCCGCAGCGTCCGCCGCAAGCTCGACAAGTACCTCAAGATGGCCGGCATGGACCCCAAGATCAGCCCCCACACGCTCCGCCACAGCTTCGCGACCCACATGCTCGAAAACGGTGCCGACCTACGCAGCGTGCAAGAGATCCTCGGGCACCAGAGCCTCAGCACCACACAGGTCTACACCCACCTCACCGCCCAGCGCCTCAAGTCTGCCTACGACCAGGCCCACCCGCGCTCGCAGGCTGGCTGATCTTCTTTCAACCTGCGTCCAACCCTGCTTTGTTTCTCCAACGCGCATCCGTTGCGCTTAGCCCACCGTCCGCCGTCTCGCCGCACGTTGGCCCCGTGCTTGCGGGGTGACCAGAAGCCCCGTCTTCTCGGGGCCATCGATGAGCGAACCCGGAGAATGAGTACTCCTCATGCACGATGAGATCGCGACCAAAGCCAGCGCGGCGTGCCTCGGTCTGGGCGGCTTCATCGTCGCGCTGATCGCCGGACTGGCGGTGGATAACTCCGCCGAGACCGTCCTGATCAGGGCCCTGCTCGCCATGCCGCTGTGCGCCGCCATCGGATACTTCGCCGGCCACATCGGGACCAGCACCATCAACCGTTCGATCATGGCCAGTGCCGAGTCCGCCAAACAGGATGCGACCGCCGCCGCCCAGCGGGCCCGCGCACTTGAGATGGCCTCTCAGAACCAGGCCGCCGCGGACGCCGACGCCGCCGGCCGCACGCCCGGACGGGTGGCCGCATGACCTGGGGCGCGATTGTGCAATCTTTGTTCACATTTTTCGCGCCCCTTGAAACGGGACGCGCAGCCGTTACGCTCTCGCTGCCTTCAAGGCCCAAGGACGGGCGGCGAAGGCAGTCAGCGTCCGACCATCAGCGTCGGGTCTTTGCCGAGGGTCTTCGGGCCCAACGCGAGGTTGCTGGTGTCTCCCGCCGGGCCTCTGAGCTCGGTCAACGGCCGATACGCGTCGCCCATGGCCGGGCGTGCCGATCGGCTCAGGGGTTCATCCAGCCAAGACCCGCTCCCTGCTGGCCGGCGACGACGGTTCGGTTTGAAGATCGACCTCCGAGCCGCGCGGTGGCCATCCACTTGCACGGCGTCGGCGGCGGACGGGCTTCTTGGTCTTCGCGCTTCGGGCGCGGGCCACGAGGCCAACATCGGGGCGTGTGAACGCGCCTCAATGGTTGTAACGCTTCCCAGGCACAGGCCCGTGAAGCTCGGATCGAGGACGACAGGGTCAAGGAGTCGACCAAATGTCCCGTGCGAAGGCCGCTTCGGCCGCAATCTCAGTCAGTTCCCAATCCGGCACCAGCTCGGGCGCGCTTGCACCCAGCCGCCGAACCGAAGTCAGCCCCGCTAGCAAGCGCCCTGCGCTGCGCGAGCAGCTGACCAAGGGCCCTGCCGCGGCCAATGGCAAGCCCCAGATCGCCGTCGCCAGGACGGCCGGCAAGCCGACCAGCGCCGCCCAGGCGTCAGCGCAGCGCCCCGCAAATCGCGCCGCCAGCGCGGCCCTCGCGCTCGCCTCGGGTGCAAAGCTCAAGCTCGCCCAGGGCGTCCAGGCCAAGGCGACCCCTGCGCTAAAGCCCGCTGCGCCCAAGGCCGTAATCGATCCCGGCACGCCCTCCACGGCCACGCGCCGCGAGCAGTTTGAGCAGCTCGACACCAACTCGCTGTGGGCCGAGTATGCCGCCACCAAGCGCGTCGAGATCCGCAACTACTTCTGGGAGCGGTTCCTGCCGCTGGTGCGCTACATCGCCGAGAAGACCTACGCGCGCCTGCCCGACGAGGTTGACGTCAACGACCTGATGAGCGCCGGGCAGTTCGGCCTCATGGACGCCATCAACGCCTTCAGCCTTGACAAGGGCGTCAAGTTCGAGACCTACAGCGCCCAGCGCATCAAGGGCGCGATCATCGATGAGCTGCGATTGATGGACTGGGCCCCGCGCCTGGTCCGCACCCGCTCGGCCGTCGTCGGCCGTGCCCGCGACCAGTTCGAGATGAAGAACGGCCGCTCGCCCACCGACCACGAGGTCAGCCAGATCCTGGGCGTGGGCGGCGAGGACCTGGACAAGATCCTCAAGGACTCCGCCGCCGTCATGACCGTCTCGCTCAACCGCAAGGCCTTCAACAGCGACGGGAACAAAGAGGTCACCGAGATCGACGTGATCCGCGACACCAGCCAGACCAACCCGCTGATCGACACCCAGCGCCGTGACATCAAAGAGATGATCACCAAGGGCCTCTCGCGGGCCGAGCGCCTCATCGTCACGCTCTACTACTACGAAGAGATGACCATGAAGGAAATCGGCGCGACACTTGACCTTTCCGAGAGCCGCGTCAGCCAGATGCACAGCTCGATCCTCCAGCGCCTCAAGGCCCAGCTTCAGCACCGGACCAACGAGATCGAGCCCGACGAGGACCAGTAACGCGCGGCCACGCAGCGGCTTGGCCTCGCCTGGGGCAGGGTTCCAACCCGCCAGCGGACCACAGGCCCGACCCTCATCGCTCATCGCCACTCACGTCGGCGGCGGGCTCGTCTCCTCGCCACCATCTGGCGGCGGGCTCATCGGGTGCGGCGTCGCGTCACGAGTGATCAAGCTCACGCCATCAGGCAGGTGCCGCGCGATCTCGCTCACCACGTCGCCCTCCAGGCTCCGCGCCACCGTTGACCGCCGGCTCTTGCCCATGATCAGCGTGTCGCACCCGTACGTCACCGTGTAGTCCAGAATCTCCTCAGCCACGCTCGGGCTTGTCACATAGATCGGCACCAGCGGCACGCGATACTGCCGCGCCAGCACCGCCACCGTGCCCAGCGCTTCCTGCGCGTCGGGGTCGCTCTCGATCTTCGCCACCGACGGCGCGCCAACGTCTACCACACGCAGCGTCCGCACGTAGAGCGCAAACAGCGTCGCCCCGCGCCGCCGCGCCATGTCTACCGCGAACTCAGCCTGATAACGCCCGCGCGCCGCCAGCATCACGCGCGGACGGCTCGCGTCGATCTGGATCGGTGTCCGACGCAGTTCCTCAAGCCAGCCCAGCTCGGGCTCGGGCAGCGCCCGCGCGGCACGCACCGCCTCGGCCCGCTTCGAGATCAGCCGCGCCACCTGCACCACGATGATCAGCCCCCCACAAAAGACCGCCGCTTCCAGCTTTGTCACCGCGATGGTCACAAACACCGCCGTGATGATCACCGCGATGGTCCAGAGCCCCGCGCGCTCAAGCGTCGTCACCTGCAATCGCCGATTCACCGCGCAGCACGAAAGGTTCAGCGCAATTGCCCCCGTCACCCCGATGGCGTAAAGGTGCGCTAGGTCGTCCACCTCGTAGTAGAACAGCAGCAGCAGCGGGGGGGCCACGCACGCGAGCACCAGCGGCACCACCGGCATGCCCGAGTAGTTCAGCCGCGTCAGCCGTCTGGTCAGCTCGCCGTCACGCCCCAGCGCGTACAGCACCGAGACCATCCCACCGATCACCGTGTTCGCCGCCGAGATCAGCAGCAGCCCAAAGACGATCGCCACGGCCTTGCCGAAGTAAAACCCACTCACCTCGCCAAAGTGCTTCTGCCCGCTCTCAACCGCCAGCACCTTCATCGCCTTGTCACGCACGTCCACAAGCTGCCACTCAGGGTGCCCCTGCACCGTCGGGCTCGGCGGCTCAGGCAGCTTCGCCTGGTTGGCCACCTGCTTGGCCTGGTCCCACTGCTGGGTCAGCTCAGGAAACTTCTCCGCCGCCATGCCCAGCAGCCCGACGATCGCCACGATGAACACCAGGTTCAAAGTCGCGACCTCCGCCAGCACGGGCCAGATCGTCCGCTTGCTCGTCCGCGCCACCGGCTCCTTCATGATGCCCGTCATGTTCGCCACCGCCTCAACCCCAGACAGCGCCAGGATGATTCCCGTGAAGTGCACCCACCGCGTCAACCAAGGGTTGGCGTCCATCCGCGCCAGCCTGAGCCCCTCAGGCACCCACGGCAGCACCATCACCGCCACCACCGCCGAGAGCACCAGGCTCGCCAATGCGATCCACTTGGCAAACTCACCCGCCGACCGCGCGCCGAACCAGTTGATTAAAAACAGCACTAGTACCGCCCCGACGCACAAACTCACCATCAGCGCTTGGTTGTCCGCCGGCGCGCCCCAATATCGAAACGCCTCGACCAGGCTCAGCGCCGCCGTGACGATGTAATCCGCCAGCAGCAGCGTCGCGCCCACCACGCTCAAAAACGGCGAGATCTGACGCGCCGCCGAGTAGACGCCGCCGCCGTCCTGAAACGACCGGCACACAATCGTGTACGCCCACGCCACCAGCACCATCAGCACGCTCAGCGCAAGCAGGTAATACGGCGCCGCCAGCCCCAGCGTCACCGCGCCGATCCCCAGCACATACAGACGGCTTGTTCCCCAGTCACCAAACAGCAAGGGGCCCGCGTGCCAGTGCGATAGATTCCGAGGACGCTTCGACGACGTAACCAGGCCGGCCATGCAGAAGACTCGGTCGCGGGGGCAAGCGCCTCGCGGAGGGCGGTGGGGTCGGTCGGCAGGGCCGTCCGTGCTTGACGCGCCCAGTCTAGCCGAACATCAACCGCTACTCCCACGCCCCGCGTAGGCCAAACAGCGCAAGATTCTGCACAACCGAAGACTGTTCCCGGGTTTGGTCAGACGCGCACCGCGCGACTTGCCCGCCATGTTCATAAAACGTTCGGGCCTCAAACGCAATCCATGCCCTCCGCGCTCTAGACGCGCCACCCCGCTCCAGCCGTCGCCCTCGCCACCCGATAACACTCACGTGACTGATCCCGCCATTATGCCGCTGATGACCATGGGTATCGGCGTCACCCTCGCCGTCGCCGGCTCGTTCCTCGCGGCCCGACTTGTCCGCCTTGACCGCCTGTGGCTCGCCGTCGGCGGCACAAGCTTCGAGCACCGCGCCGCCAACGCACGCCATGACCTGCTCGCACTCGCGGCCGACCCCGCCTCCATCCACACAACCCGCACGACCCACCCGCTGATCCGCGCCGCCGCCCCGATGCTTCAGCAGCGCGGCCCCGAGACGGCAATCCGCCAGCAACTCCTCACCACCCTCAGCAGCGCCGCCCGCCCTTGGCGGCTCGCCCGCGGGCTCGGACGCATCCTCGGCCTGGCCTGCCCAATCGGCGGCCTTGGGCTCCTTGTCGCTGGCCTCTTCTCCGCGCTCGGCGTTCTGCAAGGCCTCAGCGCAAGCGCCGGTGCCGATGGCGCCGGTGGCAATAGTGGGGGGGCCGGCGTTGTCGGCATTTCGGGCTCTGGCGCGCTCAGCCTGATGGCCCTTGTCATCGCCGTCCCGCTGGTCAACACCGTCTCGCGCCGTCTGCCCAAGCGCGGCAGCGAGCCCGAGCTCCGCAACGAGCTGCTCGCGCAGGCCGTCCTCGAAGGCCTTCTGACCATTGCCAGCACCGGCTACCTATCAGTCAGCAATCCGCCCGCGAGCACTTCGGCCACCAGCGCGCTGGGCACCCCGCCCGACGCCGTCCTCTCCGACGCACTCCGAACGCAGATCACCGAGCGGTTCGATGAGCTTCTCGGACCGGTGCTCGAACCTGACGCCCCCGCGCTACCGCGCCGTGCCGCCCCCGCAGGCCGTCCGTCGGCTCAGGCCGCGTAACGACTGCAAAGGCTCAACCCGGGGCGTGTTCCGACCGATGCTGGCCATGACGTGCGCGCCAACCCGCGTACGCCGGAGGTTCTATGTCTGCGCCCAAGAAGGAAGCCCCCGCCAAGGATGCGCCCAAAGACGGTGCCGCCGCCGAAGCGCCCAAGAAGAAGCTCCCGATCAAGACCATCGCGCTGGTCGCGGGCATCATGGTCGCCGAGGCCGTTGTGGTCGTCGCGGTCTTTAGCGCCCTCAGCCCCAAGCAGAGCCAAGCGAACGCCGGCCACGCCGAGGTCGAGAGCAGCGACGCCGAGATGACCAAGGAAGTCCAGGTCGTCGAGGAGAAGTTCCAGAACAACAAGTCGGGCCGCGCGTTCATCTGGGACCTCATCGTGACCGTCCAGATCAAGAACAAGCACGCCGAGCAGGTCGAGGCCCTGGTCAAGGCCCGCGCCGCCGAGATCAAGCAAGAGATTGGCCGCATCGTCGCCAACGCCGACGACAGCCAGCTCAAAGAGCCCAACCGCGAGACGCTGCTGCGCCAGACCACCGCGCTGCTCATCAAAATCATCGGCACCGACGAGAAGAGCAACGAACCGCTCGTGCAGAAGGTCATCATCCCGCGCTGCCGCGGCTTCCCCGCCGAGTTCTAAGGCACGCCCCAGCCGTCCGGAGCGCGGGCTTCCAACCCGCCATGGCCTTCCCTCTCGCCTAGTTCAACCGCAGGCCTTTGGTCCGTCGCGCCGAGCGCGCTCGCGCCTCGGCAGACTTCGGCCGCGCCTGCGTCGGACGCTCGGTCTTGACCCTTGACCGGCCCGCGTTTGCCGCCTCGATCTGCGCCGCCGCGTCGTCGTACGCACGCGCGAGCGCCTCCTCACGCGACATCGCCCGCGCCGCCGCCTTGGCCGCTACCGCCGCCTTCGCGGCCTTGGCCGCCTTCGCGGGCGTCATCGGCTTGCTCGCCTTCGCCGTCGTGGCCGCCTTCGCACCCTTGCCCGCACCCGCCGTGACCAACTTCGTGGCCACCTTCTTCGCCGTCACCTTGGTCGCCGCCTTGGAGGGCTTCGTGTCTGCGGCAAGCTTCATCGCTTGGGCAGGCTTGGCAGACCGTGTAGTCTTGGCAGACTTCCCGGCCTTCGCCGCCGCGCCCTTCGCGACGCGCTTGGGCTTCGACACTTCAACGCCCTCGCCCTCGTCACCCTCGGGCTCATCGTCATCAAAGTTACTCACGCCCGGCTCAAACGTCGCCAGCTCGATCAGCCCGTCGTCTTCGTCGCTCACCGCCGCCGCGCCGCGCTTACCAGCGCCCTTCCGCCCCACGGCCTTCCCGGGCGTCGGCGCGTCGCTGAACATCGCCATCGCCGCGGCCTGGCGCGCCTCAGGATCATTCGCCAAGTCGCTCATGTCCCAGTCGCCAATGGGCGCACCCACGCTCGCGCGCTGCTCGTGCTCGACCGCCGCCGCCTGCTGCACCAGCTTCTCCAGCTCCTCAGCGCCGCTGCCGCCGCCGCCGCGTGCCGCGCGGACCTGCGAGCTCTGCCGCCCCTTGATTACCAGCTTGATGGGCACCTCGCCAAACGGCGTCTGGTCGCGCAGACGGTTCAACAAAAACCGCCGGTACTGGTCGTTGAACAGCTCAGGCTTGTTGACTACCAGCACCAGCGTCGGCGGGTTCGTCTCGATCTGCGCCGTGTAGTACACCTTGGCGAACGACCCGCTCTTGCTCGCCGGCCCGACCTTGTCCAGAAGCTCGCGCACCGCGCGGTTCAGCGCGCCGGTCCCAACTCTGGCCCGGCTCTGCGCCATCAGCTCAAAGGCCAGGTTGATCGTGTCGTGCACGTTGCTGTTGTTCTTCGCGCTCATAAACGCGATCGGCGCATACCACAGCCCGGGCAGCTCCTTGCGCAGATACGCCTCGAAGTCCTCCGTCGTCACCGCACGCCCAGCGCCCGTCCCGCGCGCAATCGGCCGCCCCTGCGCAAGGTCCCACTTGTTCACCACGATCACCGTCGGGCGGAACCGGTCCACCAGCATGTCGCAGACCTTCGCGTCAACGTGGCTGATCGCCTCGGTCGCGTCGACCATCAGCAGCCCCACGTCGCACCGGTCAATCGCACGCTCCATCCGCTCCAGCGCCCACCACTCGATCCGCTGCTCAAAGCTCTTCTTGCGCCGCAGCCCCGCCGTGTCGATCGCCAGCAAGCTCCGACCGTCGATGGTGAACCGCACGTCAATCGCGTCGCGCGTCGTGCCCGCGATCTCACTGACAATCACCCGCTGCTCGCCCGCCAGCGTGTTTACCAGCGTGCTCTTGCCCGAATTCCGCTTGCCCACGATCGCCAGCTTCATCTCCGGCACCGCGTCGTGCGCACCCGCAGGGCTCGCGCCACGCGCCGCGATCAGCAGCCGCGCCTGCTCGTGCAGACGCTCCACCAGCTCGCGCCGCCGGTAGTTGTTCTTCGCCGAGACCACCAGCGGCTCGCCAAATCCCAGCGACGCCGCCTCGTACGCGTGGCTCTCCCACTTCGGCCCGTCCGCCTTGTTCGCCACCACCACCACCCGCGTTGACGCCGACTCGTTGGTGTGCCCCTCCGCGTCGATGGCCCCAATCCCGCCCTCACGCAGCAGCCGCGCCACCGTCTCATCCATGGGTGTCACGCCCGCCTGCGCATCAACCACGAGCAGGATCAGATCCGCGTTGTGCACGGCCTTGGCAATCTGGCTCTCGATGTCGCGTGTCAACGTCGTCAGGTCCTTGCCCGCGTCGTCAAACCGCTCGCCCGACCGCGTGTACACCCCGTACCCGCCCGTGTCCGTCAGCTCCACCGTGATCGGCGGGCTCGCCTCAAACTCTGCCGACAGCGTCACGAACGTCGAGACACGGTCCCGCGTCGTCCCCGGCGTGTCGTCGGTAATTGATACCTTCCGCCCCGCCAGCATGTTCGTCATCGACGACTTGCCAACGTTCGGACGCCCCACCACCGCGATTCGAAGCATGGTCATGCGCCAGCGTAGGTCGCCCCGCCCCAGACCCAGCCCCCACCCAGCCAACGCCCCCTTTCCAGATCACACCACCACCGGGGTCGCCATCGCACGCAGCGCCTCGCCCAGCCCCGGCACACTCGGCACCTGCTGGCTCAAGCAGTGGATCGCCCCCAGACCCCAGATCAGCTCCGTGCAGTCGATCCCCACCACCTCGCGCCCAGGCATCGCCGCCTGCAACGCCGAGAGCGCCTCGCCATCGCGCCCACGCGCCCGCGCATACATGCGCGCCCCCGCGCCCCGCGCCGACTCCGCAAACGTCGGCACCAGGCACGCATCGTTCACAAACAAAAAGTTCATATACGTCGCCGGCAGCCGCTCACCCGCGTGCTCAACCCGCACCGGCATCGGCACCGGCACAATGTCAAAGCCCTCGCCCGACTGGTCCTTCGCCTCGAACAACTTCTTTAACGCCCGATCGAGCTGCTTGGCATTTGGGTCCTTCGCCCCCTGCTCTACCCCAATCACCACCGTCGAGGGCCCCACAAACCGCGCCAGGTCGTCGATGTGCCCGTCTGTGTCGTCACCCTCGATCCCTTCGCCCAGCCACACGATGTGCCGCTGCCCGTAATAGTCCAGCACGCCGCGCTCAATCGCACTGCGCGGCACGCCCGGGTTGCGGTTCTTGTTCAGCAGGCACTGGCTGGTTGTAAGCGTTGTTCCCGCACCGTTGAACTCAACGCTCCCACCCTCCATCACCAGCGGCGCGACGAACAGCTCGACCTTGAAGCCCACCTTCCGCAAGCCCTTGGCGATCGCCGTTGGCACCGCATCGTCCGCATCCCAAGGCGGATACTTGCCGCCCCACGCGTTGAACTTCCAGTCCACAATCCCACACTTCGCCCCCGCCGCGCCACCGCGACCAGTCCCCCCACCAGTGCCCCCACCATTGCCCCGCGCCAGCCCCTGCGTTGGCGCGTGCCAACCCGCGCCGTCGGCCACGCTGCGATCAACCACAAACGCCGGCCCATGATCTCGGCACCAGCATTCGTTAGTCGCAATGTAATGAAAGAACACACGACGCCCGCGCGACGACGCCCCACCCTTCCCCGACCCCAACACCGCCGCCCGTGGCACCCCGTGCTCAATCAACTGCCCCTGCACGATCCGCTGCCAGTTCTCATTCGGCACGTTGATGTGCACGTCCTGCCGACGCGCAATCTCCACCACGATTCGCGCCAGGTTCTCAGGCACGCGGTGGTGCCTGCCCGGAAAGCTGATCCCCTCGGGCCGTGGCCAGCTCAAAAACGTCCCGCACTGCGCCGACCACTCGGGCGGAAACACATACCCGCGCGCGCCCGGGGTCCCCGCGCTAAACCCACCATCCGAACCACCACCCGCACCTCCACCAGCAGCAGCACCCGCACCACCGCTGGGCGCACGCGCCGCCGTGCTCGCCCCGCCCGACTTTTGCACTTTACCCATAGAGCGTTTGTAGGTCGCTCAATCAGCAAGGATCGCCGAACCAGCGAGTACCCACTCGCGCTGCGTTGGCCTGCAACGCCCCCCGCGCTTACAGCCCCGCGCGCTTACAGCCCCCCGCGCTCACAGCCCCCCGCGCTCACACACCAAACCGCTGCGTCATCGCCCCGTACGCGTCGATCCGCCGATCACGCAAAAACGGCCAGTGCGTGCGGCTGAACTCCACCCGCTCCAAATCACACTCCACAATGCTCACCTGCGCCTCATCCACGCTCGCCCTATGAATTACCTGCCCGTTCGGCGCCGCCACAAAGCTCTGCCCCCAAAACTCCAGCCCGTCAGCGTTTACAGGCTTGCCGTCAGGCCCCAGTACCCGCTCGTGCCCCACGCGATTGGGCGCACACACGAAGCACCCGTTGGCCACCGCGTGCGCCCGCATAGAGAGCTCCCAGCTCTCGTGCTGCACCACGCCATACTCGCGCTTCTCGCTGGGGTGCCAGCCGATCGCCGTCGGATAAAACAGCACCTCGGCCCCCTGCATCGCCGTCAGCCGCGCCGCCTCGGGATACCACTGGTCCCAGCAGATCAACACGCCGATGGTCGCGTGCCGCGTCTTCCAGGCCTTGAAGCCGCCGCTCCCGCCCCCCTCGGTGCTCACATCGCCGGGCGTAAAGTAGAACTTCTCGTAGAACAGCGGGTCGTCCGGGATGTGCATCTTGCGGTACACGCCCATCAGCGTGCCGTCCGCGTCAATCACCGCCGCCGTGTTGTGATACAGCCCGCTCGCGCGCTTCTCAAACAGCGCCGCCACGATCACCACGCCGTACCTCTTCGCCAGCTTGCAGCACGCGTCGGTCGTCGGCCCCGGCACGCTCTCAGCCAGGCTGAAGAACCGGTGGTCCTCGCTCTGGCAGAAATACTGCGTGGTGCACATCTCCTGCGTGCAGATGATCTGCGCGCCCTCCTTGGCCGCACGCTCGATCATCGCCAGCTGCGCCGCGCGGTTGCCCGCCACGTCCGCCACGCTGGCAAACTGCGTCAGCCCGACCGTCACCATCCGCGACGACTCCCGCGCTCCAGTTTTCACCTTGCCGCCCACCTTGCCGCCCACGTTTTCGTTCCGCTTTGCCACGCCCGCCTCCCAACTTCACGCCACCCACAACGACACCGCGCAACCCCCAGAGCGTAACCTCCCCGCATGAGCCCCACCAGCGAGCCACGTCTTGACGTACTCAAAACCTACAAGCTCTTCATCAACGGCCAGTTCCCACGCTCAGAGTCCGGCCGCACACTCCCCATCAAAGGTCCCGACGCCTCCATCATCGCACACGCCTCGCACGCCAGCCGCAAAGACCTACGCGACGCCGTGCTCGCCGCCCGCGCAGGCCTCGCCAAGTGGTCCAGCGCCACGGCCTACAACCGCGGGCAGGTCCTCTACCGCCTCGCCGAAATGCTCCAAACCCGCCGGGACGAGTTCGTCCACCTCGCCCGTCTAGACCCCACCCGTCTCTCCGGTGCCGACGCGCTCACCCCCGCCCAAGAAGTCGACGCCGCGGTTGATCGCCTCGTCTATTACGCCGGGTTCGCCGACAAAATCGCCCAGGTCCTCGGCTCCGCCAACGCCGTCAACGGGCCTTACTGGAACATCACTCAGCCCCAGCCCGTCGGCGTCCTCGCCCTCGCGCTCCCCGCCGACGCGCCAGCCCTGCTCGCGCTGATCTCACTGCTCGCCCCCGCGCTCGCCGCCGGCAACGCCGCGGTCGTCCTCTCCGCCGCCTTCGCGCCCACCGTCAGCACACTCGGCGAAGCCATCGCCACCTCTGACCTCCCGCCCGGCACCTGCAACCTGCTCACCGCGCCCCTCGAAGAACTCGCTCCGATCGCCGCGAAGCACCGCGATATCGACGGCTTGCTCTCGATCACCACCCCCGCCACCGCCGCGCTCATCACCACGCTGCGCGAAGGAGTCGCCGAAAACCTCAAACGCGTTCACGTCTTCGACCCCGCGCCCTTCACCGATACCGCCGCCTGGCACAGCCTCCGCTGCCTCGAACCCTGCGTCGAATACAAAACCGTCTGGCACCCCGTCGGCACCTAACCCCGCCTCTCCTTCGCTCATCACTCATCACTGCCCTCCCCCCACATCACCATGACCGATCAACCCACACCAGACCCGAAGCCCGCCGCCACCCCCGCAGGCACCATCGACGATGCGACCCTCAAGGCCGCCTTCAACGCCTTCAAGAAACGCTACAAAATCCAGAAGCTCGACCGCGAGTCGCGCCTAGGCGGCCACCGCCCAACCTCCGCCGGCCTCAACGCCGTTGGCTTCGGCATCCAACCACCCAACCAGTTCCCGCTCGCGGCCTTTCAAGCCCTCGCCAAACAAGGACGCATCAAAGACCTCGGCGCAGGCTTCTTCGCGATGGTCTAACCCCGTGCCCCACCGCGTGCGCCACTCCTCACACCGCCGCAGCACGCTTCGCCTCTTCCATACCACCCTCCCTCACCGTCGCCATCGAGCCCTTTGCGGACCTTTAAGTTTCACGCCTCCCTCTCCTGCTTTTCCTCCCCCTCCGCGTTCCTCCGCTCTCTCCGCGCCCGGGGCGTTCGGCCTTGCCCGCCTACCCCAAGTGCCGCAGCAAAAACTCTACCTGCAACGTCTTCGCCTCCGCCGATACCCGCCCAAACCCGCTGTGCTCATCCGCCGCGCCCGTGCTCGCCCACGTGTGCAGCGTCACCGGCACATCGCCCGCGCCCAGCCGCACATACCGCGCACGCAGCGCGTCGGTAAACCGCTCAATACACGCCACCGGCACCACCTTGTCCGCCCGTGAGTGCACCGCCAACACCGGCACCGGCGCAAACCCCCCCAAGTGCTCGATCGCCGACAGCTCATGCACCAGCCGCACATCATGCTCAGCCCACTTCGCGCGTGACGGCTCGTGCTCATCCAAATACATCGCACCCAGATCGCCCGCTGTCCCCTCCACCGCCGCACACTTAAACGCGTGCTTATCGCACAGCCGCCGCAGCGTCACCATCCCGCCCGCTGACATCCCGCCAATCGCCATGCGCGACAGATCAAACGCCCCGCCAAACCGCGCATCACCCAGCGCCCGCACAACGCCATCAATCTCTCCTACGGCTTGCGCGACCACTTCTAATGTCCGCCCCGGCTCCTGCATCGCCGCGTCAAACCGCTCGCCGTGCCCCGGAAGGTCAAGCGCCACCGCCGCTAGCCCCGCACGCACCCACCGCAAGTACCGCCCATTATCCAGCTCTTTGCTCACCGTTCTGCCATGCAGCCAGATCACCGTCGCCGCTGGCCGCGACCAGTCCGGGTGCGCCAGCAGTGCCGGCACACCACCGTTGCCCGTCCCTCCACCACCACCACCACCACCACCGCCACCCTGACCATCACGCTCACCTCCACGCTCATCACCGCCGTCAACTGCAAGCCGCTCAAACCGCGTCACAGCCGTCAGCGCCGTGGGGAACAAGTAGCTGGCCCCCCGCGCCGGCGCGGCCTTCGGGTTCTGAAACGCATCTGCGTCAAGGGGTGTGGTCATAGGGCAAGTGTGGGCCCGGTCTCGCCCCGGCTCAAGGGCTTATGCTTGCCCATGCCGTCAGAAACGATGAAAGTGCTGCTCAACGGGCTGATCGACTACGCCGGGCTCTTCCCCCCCGCCCAGCTCAGCATGGCCGACGCCGTCGCCGAGTTCGCGCGCCAGCGCCGCAGCCCGCACGCCTTCGCGCTCGCCCGCTTCATCTGCCCGCTCACGCGCATCGATGAATGGACCGCCGCCGCCGCCAACCACCTCGCCACCGAAAAGCCCCCGGCAGACCAGCCCGCCCCCGACGCCTGGGGCCTGAGCGTCCTCCTTGACGGGCCCCTCGACGCCGCCCTCGCCGCCATCGAACGCTTCAATGACCATCACGCCCTGGGCGCTCAGCACAAGCACGCCCACAGCGCCGTGATCGACACCATCGAGATCAAGGTCCAAACCCCAGAGATCATCGACAAAGCTATAAACCTCCTGCCAGAGGACCTCTTCCCCTTCTTCGAAGTCCCACCCGACGCCGACTTCCGCGGCTTCGCCGCCGCACTCGCGGGCACAGGCTTTGGCGCCAAGCTCCGCACCGGCGGCGTCGTCCCCCAGGCCATCCCCACCTGCGAACGCGTCGCCGACTTCCTCATCACCTTCGGCCAGGCCGACGTCCCCATCAAGTGCACCGCCGGGCTCCATCACCCTATCCGCGGCGAGTACGCCCTGACCTACGCCCCCGATTCGCCCCGCGGCGTCATGCACGGGTTCCTCAACGTGTTCCTCGCCGCCGCCATGGTCCGCGCCGGCCGCACAGACCGCGTTAAGCTCATCGCTCTGCTGAGCGAAACCACCCCGCAGGCCTTCAACCTCGGCCCCTCCAGCGCCGCCTGGCGCGACCTGCGCATCGACCTTGACCAGCTCGCCGAGGCCCGCGAAGAGTTCGCCATCTGCTTCGGCTCGTGCTCCTTCCGTGAGCCCATAGCCGAACTCACCGCCCTCGGCCAGCTATGACCCAGCGCGACGCCGCCTCACCGCAAGAGCATGTCCCCCGCTGACTTCACCATCACGCGCCCGCTGCGCCCAGGGCCGATGGGCCAGCGCTGGCTCGCGCTCCACAAGCAGCGCAACACCAGCCACACACTCCACCGACCCAACCTCGACCCCGCGCATCTCGCCCCCGCGCATCTCGCCCCCGCGCATCTCACCCCCGCACACCAGCCCACCACCTACCACCGAGCACTCGCGCGCCTGCAAGCACTCACCCACCCGCACATCCTCGCCGTGCAAGCCTTCGGCGTCGACGCCGACGGCCCATGGGCCGCCACCGATTACACCGGCGACGCCGACGGCATCGTCACCCTCGACTCGCTACTGACCGCCAAGGGTGCCTCGCTGAGCCTCGAAGAAGCGCGCCGCACGCTCGAACAACTCCTCGACGCCGCCCGCGCCGCCCACCGCGCAGGCCTTGCACACGCCACGCTCACCATGGACCAGGTCCACGTTGAACGCAACGGCGCGCTCCGCATCGAGTTCTACGCCCTGCGCCGCCTCCTCGCCGCCGCCGCCTTCGCACCACATCAGCTCGATACCCCAATCGAAACCCCCGCCCTCGCCCATTCCAACGCCTACCTCGCCGCGCACTCGCCAGCCAGCGCGAGCGCCACCACCGCCGCAGCAGCTCTCGCCGCTGACCAGCGTGAAGAGGTCCGCTCGGCCCTGCGCATCGCCTACCAGCTCGTCACCGGCCTCGCGCCCATCGAGCCGCTGATCCCCGTCGAGGAAATGGTCGAGCACATCGATGAGTCCTGGCCCGCGCTCTTTGAGACCGGCCTCGGACCCACCGGCTTTACCAGCGCCGCTCACGCCTGGTCCGCCGCCCACGCCTGTCGTATTGGGCGTGAACGCCCCTGGGCCATCGGCCCCGCGCGATACTTGCTCACACCTCGCCCGCGCGCCTGAGCGGCCCCTCGTCCTCCCACGCCCAGCCCGCCGCTCGCTGCGCGTCAAGCTCGCGGTGCAAAATCGCCACGTTCAACCGGTTGCTCCTGATGAACAAGTCGGCGATGTCACCCGCCAGCGGCACATTGCCCACCAGCAGGTCCAGCAGCACCCAGCCCAACATCTTCAGCAGCGCGATGTTGCGCACCCGCAGCTTCCACGCGTGGTAGATCACAAACAGCGCCATCAGCGCCGCGACCACATCGCCCACCACCGGCACCAGCCCGATCACCGAGTCCAGCCCCGCGCGAACCTTCGTCCCCGGAATCGCAAACCCCGCGTCCATCAGCCGCGCAAACCGGTCCACACGCGCGATCGCGCTTTGCCGCTCCGCCACGCTCCGGTACCGGCGCAGCGGGTTCATCGCACCACCAGCACCGAGCACGGCGCGTGCCGAACTACATGCTCAGCCACAGAGCCCAGCATCACACGCGAGAGCCCCGTCCGCCCGTGCGTGCCCACGACCACCAGCGTCGCGCCCCACGCCCGGGCACGCTCGCACACCGCGTGATCGGCGCGACCAAGCTCCAAGAACAGCTCGGCCTTGCAAACAAGCTCTTTGGCCGCCAAGTCCAGCACCGCGCGACCCTCGATCTTCAAGTCGGTAAACAGCGACGCGGACGGAAAGACCTCCGGCGAGATCGCCGGCAGCGGATCAACCACATGCACCAGCGCCAAGCTCACGCTTGATGCGCCAGCCACACCCGCCACATCCGCCACACCCGCCGCGCGCGCCGCGCCCGACGCACCAGCCGCGCCTGCGTGAGCTACAAGCTGGCGCGCCGCGCGCAGCGCCGTCAAGCCGCCCGGTGATCCGTCCACCGCCACCAGCACCCGCGCGGCACCGCCTTCGACCCCTACGCCCATCGTGCTCGTTCCAGCGTTCATCGTGCGCCCCTTTCCAAGCATTCTTGCCCTACCACGCGCGGCCCGCCGCACGTCGCGCTCTTCTATCATCAGACTGTGTCCGCGCGACTGCGCCCGTTCTAACGAAGGAATCACATGCCGAATCTTTCGCCCTTGGCCCGCCTTGCTCGCGTACTGGCCGCACCCGCTGCCGTGTTCGGTCTCAGCTCGTGCACGCTCAGCAACCTCAGCCCCGCGCGCGTGATGACTGATCAAGAGAAGCGCGCCGCGGCCGTAACTCCCACCACGCCCGGGTCCACGCCCGTCGCGCCCATCCCGCTCCCCGAGGTTGCTTTCGGCCAGGCCCTGCGCGTCGGGGGTGACTTGGCCATCACCGCGAAGCGCGAAGGCAACGGCGACAGCGAAACCTGGGCCGTCGGCACCGCGCTGATCAACACGCCGCTGCCCGTTGGATACGCGCCGCCGACGCCACCGGGTGCCATTGACCTCAAGCGTTACTCCTCGCTGCGCCGCGCCGAATACACCGGCACCATCACGCCCGCCCTGGGCATGAACTTCGGCTTCTTCCCGCTGTTTAACCACATCAAGCGGCGCGACATCGCCATGACCAGCCCCGTCGAGATGGACTATCGGGGCCTGATGGAGCCCGCGGCAGACCAGCCGCCCGCCGCAGACCCGCAGCTCAAGCCCGCCTCGACGGACAAAGTTCCGAGCGACTGGACGATGAGCTTCCTCTACCGCAAGCAAGAGCAAGGCCCCGCCGGTGCCGACAGCAAGGACGCGCGGATCAGCGTCGTCGACACGCCCGAACGCCTCGTTGTCGCGCTCGGCTTCCAGGGCGGCCAAGGCCTTGGCCGCATGAAGAAAGAGCTTGATGTTCTGGCCGAGTGGCTCGCCGCCGACGCGCGGTGGGAGCCCGCAGGCGAGCCCCGCGCGCTGTACTACAACGGGCCCGATCGCCGCGACCGCGACAAGTGGGGCGAGGTGCAGCTCCCCGTCCGCCCGCGCCGCGCGGCCAAGCCCGAGGCGTTTAGGCCCGAAACGGTTAGGCCCGAGGCGGTTAAGCCTGCGCCTGCCGCCACACCCTGACGTGCCCGCCGCGTAGCAAGCCCCGCTACGCTCAAGCCGATGGCTACCTCGCGCAACCCGACACTCGTTCCCTCATCGGTGGGCCCGCACGCATTGCGCCGCCCGATCGCCCCATTAAGCTTGCTCGCGATGCTGCTCATCGCCGCGATGCCCGGCTGCGGGCAGCTGCGCCTCTCAAGCTTCATGCGCGGCGAGCAGCTCAAGACCACCTCCGAAATCGGCGGTGCGCAGCTTGCGCCCGCCTGGCGCACCAGCGTTTATGCCGACCGCGACGCGCAGTCCGCCGACCTTTACCTTTCAGACCTTCCACCCGAGCGCCTGGCCGACCTGCGCGACCCGATGACCGACCTGGCCGGCACGATCGTTCACGTCGCGATCTTCCTCGAGCCCAAGGCCGGTGCCACACCGATTGACCCCAGCGCCTGCAACGCCGCCGTGCGACAGCTCGTGCTCGCGCAAGGCACACTTGGCCTCTACGGCGGTGGTGGGTTCGTCGTCCCCAGCGGCCTGGGCGACGCAAAGCTCACCGCCAGCGTGCGCGGCGCAACCCTGCGTTTGGTCCGCACCGGCCCGGGCTTTGATGATCTGCTCGGGCCCAGCACCGTCTCTGGCGTGATCCGCGCCACGCGCGACCCGGGCCTCGCGCGCGTCATGGCCCAGCGACTGCAAGACCTCGGCGGGCCTTTGAAGCCGGTAGAGGTTGCGGGCCGCTAACGCATCGCGCGCACGCTGCGCGGCGCGTGTAGCTTGCCCAAATGGCCGTAACACCGGGGGTCGGCGCAGAAGGCCGAACTTTCAGCGCGGGCGCGAATTCTCAGATCGTTTAGACGCCTCTATGGCGGGCGTGAAGGGCCCTTCTGGCCGTCGATCGCCGGCCCGACCTGGGCCCTGGTTGATCCTGCCGCGTGGCTTATAAGCGATCGTGGCGGGTCGCGTTGAACCGCGCCTTTGAGCGCACTCTTGCGGTGATCTCAGGGCCTGACGGCGCTTGCTTCGGGTTCAAGCGTCGGGGTCAGCGCGCGGCCCTCGCGCACGAAGCGCAGCCCGTAGACCGGCCCAAGTCGCTGCGGCGTCAGGACGTCACTGACCGCGCCGCTAGCCGCGAGCGTGCCGTCACAGCTCAAGAGCGCGGCGTCATCAGCATGGGCGAGGGCGAGGGTCAGCTCGTGCATGACGATGAGCACGGCGCAGCCACGCCGGGCCATGTTGTGCAGCAGCGCGAGAGCGCGAAGCGCGTGGGCGGGGTCCATGGCGCTAATGGGCTCGTCGGCCAGCAGCGTGGTGCCTGCGAGGTCGTCAGTGGCTGATGCAGGCGCGGTGGTGAGCTGGGCGAGCGCGCGGGCCAGGCTGACGCGCTGCTGCTGGCCGGTGGAGAGCTCGCCGAGCGGGCGGTGCGCGTCGCGCGTCAGGCCCAGAGCTTCGAGGGCGGCGTCGATGATCGCGGGGCTCGGCCCGCGCGCGTGGCGGCCAAGCTCGACGACGCGGCGGACGTCCATCGGTGCCGCGAGGGTTGGCCGCTGCGCGACATAGGCGATGCGCGCGGCGCGCTGTGCGGGAGTGAAGGTTGCGAGGGGTTGCGAGTCAAGTGTGACGGCACCTGCGGTGGGTTCAAGTGTGCCCAGCAGTGCGCGAAGCAGGGTGCTTTTGCCGGCGCCGTTGGGCCCGATGATCGCAGTGACGCGCGCGGGCGTGCAGGCGAGGCTCAGCGGCCCCAGGACGCGCGGGCCGCCGCGGTACTGGGCGCAGAGGTCTGTGCAAGCGAGCATGGGCGAGGGTAGGGGAGAGCGGGTCTGCGGAACGAAGCAGGAATAAGCGACGTGCGACGTATGACGAGTGATGAGCGATGAGCGATGAGGATTGGACCCGCGTCCCGATGGCAGGATGGAATCCTGCCCCACGCAAGCCTGCGCACGGCGGGTTGAAGAGGTCGCTATCCTGCGGGCTATGAGCGCGATTACCACAGTGGCCGTGACGGGCGCGAGCGGGTTTGTTGGGCGTGCGGTGGTCGATGAGCTGTTGGCGCGTGGGTACGCCGTCAAGGCGTTGGTGCGTGACGCGGCAAAGGCTGCCAACGTTCTGCCCAAGGACGAGGACCTGCGGCTGGTGCCGGGTGATGCGGCGGACGCGTCGGCGGTGAACGCGCTGCTTGATGGCTGCCAGGCGGCGGTGCACCTGGTGGGCATCATCCGTGAGGTGCGCGAGTCTGGTCGCTTGCCGCAATCGTTTCGGCGTTGCCACGTGGACGCGACGCGTGCGGTGGTCGAGGGTTGCAAGGCGGCGGGCGTGCCGCGGCTGGTACACATGTCAGCCATCGGCGTGGCGCCGGACGCGAAGGCGGAGTATCACACGACCAAGTACGAGGCCGAGCAGATCGTGCGGCGTAGTGGGCTGGACTGGACGGTGATGCGTCCCGGGGTGATCCACGGGAAGGACGGCGAGCTGGTCAAGCAGCTGCGCGAGCTGGCGCGGGGCGACAGCCCGCCGTGGTTCTTCATGCCGTACTTTGTGCGGATCGACGAGCCTGAGGAGGGCGTGTTTTTGCCGCGTTTGGTGCTGACGGCGGCCAAGTTGGCCCCGGTGCTTGTGCAGGATGTGGCGGCGGTGTTTGCGGAGGCGATTGCGCGGCCGCAGACTATCGGCGAGGTGTACAACGTGGTTGGGCCTGAGGTGCTGGACTGGCGCGAGTTTACCGAGGCGCTGCGTGACGGGCTTCCGGGGACGGACAAGGGGCTGCCGACGCTGCCGGTGCCCGGCGCGCACGCGGCGTTGATTGCGCAGGTGGCGAAGGTGCTGGGCGTGGGCGGGCTGCTGCCGTTTGATGCCGGTCAGGCGCAGATGGCGACGCTGGACTCTGACGCGGACCTTGACAAGCTGCGTGCGCACCTTGGTGTTGAGCCGGTAGGTTTCAAGTCGGCGCTGCGGGCGTATGCGGGGCAGATGCCAGCGTTTACCTGAAGCGCGGCGCTTGCGCTACGCTGGGCGGCGATGAACACGGCAAGAAACTCAGCGGCGGACGGCCCGAGCGTGGCGGTGGTTGGCGCGACGGGCGCGGTAGGGCGCGAGATGCTGGCGGTGCTCGAGCAGCGTGCGTTCAAGCACCGAGAGGTGCGTGCGTTCGCGTCGGTGCGGTCTGCCGGGCAGAAGCTTGCGTATCGCGGCGGCGAGCTGGTGGTGGAGGCGCTGACGGACCAGTGGCCGCCGTCGGGTGGCGGCGCGATTGACTGCGCGCTGTTGAGCGCGGGCTCTGGCATCAGCAAGGCGATGGGCCCGAAGATGGCGGCAAGCGGGACGGTGGTGATTGACAACTCGTCGGCGTTCCGGATGACGGCGGGTGTGCCGCTGACGATCCCGGAGGTGAACCCGCTGAGCGTGGCGGGGCTGGTTCGTAAGAGTGGTGGTGGTGGTGGCGCGATTATTGCGAACCCCAACTGCAGCACGATCATTTTGCTGATGGCGGTGACGCCGCTGCATCGGGCGTTTGGGGTTGAGCGGCTTGTGGTGAGCACGTATCAGGCGGCGAGCGGGGCGGGCTGGCAGGGGATGGAGGCGCTGGAGCGCGAGACGCGCGCGGTGCTGGGCGGCGAGGCGGCGAGCGCAACGGTGTTTCCTGAGCCGTACGCGTTTAACTTGTTTAGCCACAACTCATCGGTGGATGTGGCGACGGGTCGGAACGTGGAAGAGCAGAAGATGATCGACGAGACGCGGAAGATCTGGAGTGAGCTGGGGGTTGGGCTGGGGGGTGAGTTGGGCGGTAGTGGTGTGCGCTTGAGCGCGACGTGCGTGCGTGTGCCGGTGATGCGGGCGCATTGCGAGAGCGTGAACGTGACGCTGTCGCGCGAGACGACGCTGGCGGAGGTGCGGGCGGTGCTGGCGCGTGCGGCGGGGGTGCGGATGATGGACGATCGGGCGGGCAACTCGTTCCCGACGCCGCTGAAGGCGAGCGGGGGCGATGACGTGCTGGTTGGGCGGCTGCGGGTTGATCCAGGGCAGTTGCCAACGGGCGTGGGGGCTGGAGTGGATTTGGAGCGTGTTTCGACGCGTGGGTTTGACTTGTTTGTGGCGGGGGATCAGCTTCGCAAGGGCGCGGCGCAGAACGCCGTGCAGATCGCGGAGATGATCTTCGGGGGCTCGTGAACCGCGCGGAGCGCGAGCTTCAAGCATGAAAAAACTCGGGCTCAGTTTCCCGCGCGGCGCGTGGGGGTGCCCGAAGCAGTGCGGGCCACTGGGAGTGGGTGGGCGGGGCGTGCGCGGGCGGGGCGTGCGTGGGCGGGCCACTATCGTTGCATCATGCTGTGGCATCCGGGCACGATGATGGTCTTACTGGCGGCGTGGGTCTGCATAGCGTGGCCAGCGCGAGCGGTTGCGCAGGGAGGCGAGCTGGTCGAGCTTGATCCGCGGCTGAATCTGAGCGAGGCGAAGCCGGGGGTTGTGTATGTGACGAGCTCTGAGGTGCGCGGGCTGACGGCCGCGGGCGACCCCGATGAGCGGCGGTTGAAGTATGCGTGGAGCGTACCAGCGGGGTTTGAGAAGCGCGGGCCGGGCGAGGCGGGTCGTGACGTGGTGATCGTGCTGCACGAGGCGGGGCGCACGCACATGTGGGCGCACCGGGCGCTTGCTGGCGTTGAAGGAGCGGCGGGGGGCGCGGAGGATGGCGCCGGAAGCGCGGGGGTCTTTCGACCCGGTGATATTGTGATTGCGCCCGAGGGCGTGCGACCGGCGGAAGACGGCGGGCGGACTTGGGGCGATGATGTCACAGACGTTGGGCTGGTGCGCGACCTTGCGCTGGAGATTACGCGCGTGTTTCCGGCGCGGCGGATCGTGCTGTTTGGGCACGGGCAGGGTGGGGTGTGCGCGCTGGCGGCGGGGTGCGGTTTTCCGCGTTTGTACGCGGGCGTAGTGGTGAGCGGTGGGGGCCTAAGCAAGGCGTTGAAGCTTGGGCCCGCGCAGCGCGGGGTGCCGGTGGCGCTGCTGCACGGGAGCGAGGATGAGGTTGCGCCGCTGCGGTGGGCGATTGATGCGCGGGACATTCTGGTGCAGGAACAGTTCAGGATCGTGTCGCTTGTGCGTGTGTACGGGATGCGGCACGCGCCCGAGCCTGCGAAGGCGGACGCGGCGGTGAGCTGGCTGCTGGCGATGACGACCACCGAGCCTGAGGAAGCGATGAAGCTTGCGCGCGGGCTGCTGCCGAGTGAGCGTGGCGGGGCGGAGCGTGGTGGGGCTGAGCGTGGCGCGTTGGGTGGGGCGGGGTTCGGGTTGGCGGCGCGGGTGCTTGGTCGGTTTGAGCTTGGGGCCGAGCGGCAGAGCTGGCCGCGGGGCTTTGAGAAGGGCGCTGATGAGCACAAGGCCGCGGCGCGAGAGCTGATGGTGAAGGTTGAGGGGCTGGGTCTGCGGCACTGCGCGGCGCTGCGTGATGAGGTGCCGACGGGCGCGGCGCTGGAAGCGTGGCGGCTCAGTACGGATGGCGCTGAGCCAACGTGGCTTGGGCACTTGCTAGCGCTGCGTGAGGACTTTCGCGGCGTGGGCCCGGTGGAGGCGTTTGTTGGTGAGGTGGGCTTTGACGCGGTGCAGGGACGGCAGGACGCGGGCTCGCGCGGGATGATCGAGGAGTTTGCGCGGGCCCAGCGGCTGGAGGCGGTTCGCAATGGGCGCGCGGAGATACGCGATGAGGACGAGGTGCTGGTGAGCTCGGCGCAGGCGTTTGAGCGGGTGGTCACGAAGCTTGGCGGGGCGGGTGCGGATGGGGCGGCGCTGTTTGAGGGGCTGCCGTGCGAGCTGTTTGCGCAGATGTCTGCGTGGCATGAGGATGCCCAAGGGCAGAAGCTGCGGGCGGAAGATGCGGCGCGGTTTGGGGTTGTGCGGGCGTGGCAACGCGGGGTGTTGTCGGGGCGGGAGCGGTATGAGAGGATCAATGCCGGGTGGTAGCGAGCGCGACTGAACTCTGGCACCCATGGGCGGCGTAAGGCGTCGGAAGGCGGTGATGCCCTACGTGAATGTGAAGGTGACGCGCGGCGGTGTCAGCAAGCAGCAGAAGGCGCAGGTCGTTGCGGAGATCACCGCGACACTGGTGCGCGTGCTGAACAAGCGGCCCGAGCACACGCACATCGTGATTGACGAGATTGAGCCTGAGAACTGGGGCTTTGGCGGCGAGCTGACCAGCGAACTGCGTCAGCGGGGCGGGTAAGGCCGCGAGGCGACGCAGAGGCGACAGAGCCAGAACCTGCGCGGAGCGTGCGGGTGCTCGTTCTTACACGCGCGCGAGGACCTGCTGGGCGGTAGCGCGGACGAGCGGGTCTTCGTGCGGGTCAGTGTTTGCGTGTTGAAGGCGAGCGAGGATGCTTGCGGCGTCGGCGGTCGGGGCGGAGGCGTTTGGGGCCTGCGCGAGAGCGTTGCCGAGGGCGATGATGGCGTTGCGTTTGAGCATGCCAAGGGTGGCGCGTTTGAGGGCCGAGCGGCCGAGGGTGCGGGTGCGGTCGTCGGCGGACCAGCCAAGGACTTCGAGCAGGTTGAAGGGCTGGTGTATGGGCGCGTAGTCGGGGTTGACGTGCGCGTGCTGGGGATCGTTTGATGGTCGAGGCGAGTTGTGCGGGCAGACGTCTTGGCAGATGTCGCACCCGGCGAGCCAGTTGCCCATGGCGGGTTGGAGTGCGGGGTCGATGAGGCCTTGGTGCTCGATGGTGAGGTAGCTGATGCAGCGGCGGGCGTCGACGCTGTAGGGAGTGATGGCGTGTGTGGGGCATGCGTCTATGCAGCGCGTGCATGAGCCGCAGGCGTCGGGGGTGGGCGCGTGGTCTGGCGGGGTAGGGAGTGGGAGTGTGGTGAGGACGCCGCCGAGGAGGGTGTATGAGCCGCCGCGCGGGTGGATCAGGAGTGTGTGCTTGCCGATCCAGCCGAGGCCGGCGCGTGCGGCATGCTCACGCTCGAGCACTGGAGCGGTGTCAACGAAGCTGCGGAAGTGTTGGTCGGGGAAGGTTTCGCGCAGCGCGTCGGCGAGGCGGTGGAGACGGCGCTTGATGACCTGGTGGTAGTCGCGGCCTTGGGCGTAGCGGGCGAGGCGGCCTTGGAGCGCGGTGGGCGGGGTTGGGGCGGATGTTGGGGCGGATGCTGAAGCGGATGTTGGGGCGGATGTGCGTGCGGCGTAGCGGTCAGCGACCATGATGATGGAGGCGACGCCGGGCAGCTCGCGCGCGGGGTCGAGGCGGGCGTCGAGCTGGTCGGCGAGGTAGGCCATGTCGCCATGGCGGCCTTGGGCGAGCCAGTTGCGCAGTTGCGGGCCGAAGCTGATGGGCGCGGCGTCACAGAGGCCGGCGGCGGCGAAGCCGAGGTGGTGCGTGCAGGCGTGCAGGACCCATTGGCTGAGTTCCGCGCCGGCAAGGGCCGCAGGTGGCGCTGGGAGCGGGCGCGGGTTTGGCGCGCGCTTGGGCATGGTGCGGGGTTGAGGTCGGAGGCGAGGAGCGGGGCGGGAAAGGTGTTTTGGGCGGGTTGGGAACCTGCTTCCCCAGAGGCAAAGGCAAGAGGCAAAGGCAAGAGGCAAAGGAAGAGATGTTACACGGCTGCGAGGGTGGCGGAGTGGGTGGTGCTTGAGTGGGCGCTGTTGTGCGGGGCGGGGGTTGCGAGCCACTGGTAGAGCGTGCGTGAGGCGTGTTCGAGGGCGAAGTCGGGGTCACCGATGTCGGGCAGCCAGGCGCGGTCCCACTCAAAGATGCACCAGCTATCAGCGCGGGCGAGGGTGGCGGTGGCGGCGGTGAGGGCGGCACGGACGGGCACGCCGCCGGTGCCAAGGGGCACGGGCTGGCCGTCGCGGAGGTCTTTGATGCGGAGGTGGGCGAGGCGGTCTACGCCTGCGACAACGAGGCGGGTAAGGGCGGCGGAGGGGCTCTCACCGGCGAGGGTGCCGGCGGCGACGCAATAGCTCAGGCGGAGCAGCGGGTGGTTGACGGCGTCGATGATTTCCATGGCGTGGCTGACGGTGGCGAAGGAGCCGGCGTTTTGCAGGGCGAGCTTGACGCCGGTTTTGTCGGCGTGGTCAACGACCATGCGGAGTCGGTCGGCGATGCGGGCGACGCAGGTCTTGCGTGAGTCAACGCCCGGGATGCGGAAGCCGTAGACGCGGACAACCGGCGCGCCGAGCTCTGCGGCGAGATCGATGGCGCGTTTTGCGCGGCGGATCTCGACCTCAGTATCGGAGATGACGTGCCCGATGACAGGCGGGAGGACCAGGGCGTCAAAGAAGCAGTCGGTGGCGATGGAGCAGACCTCGACGCCAGCGTCGGCCATCAGGCGGCGCGTTTTGGCGGGGTCTGTCAGTGCGGGGTCGCAGGCGAAGCGGCGGCTGGAGACGTCAAAGGTGCGCAGCTCTACGCCGAGGAAGCCAAGGCGGCCAGCGGCGAGGGCGACGCGATCAAGGGTCCACTCTGGGCAGGCAACGGTGGAGAAAGCGGGCTTGAGCATGGCCCGAGTCTATCGCGCCGCGGGGGCGCTCGCCTGCGGGCAAAGCGGGTAGTGGCGGCGGGGCCGGTGGGGGAAGAGCGGGATAGGGCGGGGTTAATCGTCGATTTCGATCTGGCCGAGGATGGCGTGGTCGGGATCTACTTCGATTTTGGCGATGGTGCCGGGGAACGCGAGGGTTTCGGTGGCTTCTTGGCGGTCGGTGCGGATGGTGAAGGTGGTGATGGTATTGGTGTTGGCGGCGGTGATGCGGACGGGCACGAGCAGCTCGTAGGCGGGGTTGCTGGGGTTGATGGTCTGGCGCTGGGTGATGGTCACCTCAACCTCGCCTTTGGCGTTGTCGCGGCGGAGCTTGACGGTGAGCTTGGGGAAGGCGGGGCGTTTGGCGAGCTCATCGATGAGGCGTTCCAGGGGCTCGCCGCTGGCGTCTTCCAAGGCGATTCGGAATTGGTCGGTCTCGACGCTGGTGAGGCGGTGGCGGTCGATGAAGAGGCGCGCGCCGCGGAAGAAGGCCTCGTCACCCAGTCGGCGGCGGATTGCGTGCAGGACGAGCCCGCCGCGGACGTAGGGGTCTTCGGCCTTTTCGAAGGTGTCGTCAGGCTCTGTGTAGAGGTTGCTGACCATGGGCACGCCGGCGGGGAGGGGTTCGAGCGGAAGGATGGTGAGCTTGCGCATCGCGTCGGTGACCGCTTTGTTGTAAGCCTTTCGGCCTTGTGTGTGCTCAATCCAGAGCCACTCGGCGAAGGTGGCCCAGCCCTCGTTGAGCCAGAGGTGCTCCCAGCTTGCACAGGTGATGAGGTTGCCGATCCACTGGTGGGCGATCTCGTGAACGATGAGGTCGTCGTGGTCGCCGAGGTCGCCGGTGGCGGCGTATTCGGCGAGGATGGTTGCGGAGGTGTTCTCCATGCCGCCCCAGCGGAAGCCGCGGACGATGATCTGGTCGTACTTGTCCCAGGGGTAGGGCTCGTCGAAGAGTGCTTCGAAGAAGCGGACCATCGCGCCGGTGCGTGCGAAGTTGGTGGCGAGGGTCTTCTCGGTGCCGAGCGGGCCGTAGACGCGCATGGGCAGGGCGGTAATGAACGAGGTGGGCTTGGCGGGGGCGATGGTCGTGCCGGGTGCAGCGAGGGTTGCGAGGATGGAGGCGCCGGCGTCTGACGGTGGCGGCGGGAGGGCGAGATCAGCCTTGGCGAACTTGCCGACGGCGAGCATGACGAGATAGGCGGGGTGGGGCAGGTCTTGCTTCCAGTGCCAGCGGACGAGCGGCTTGGTGGTGGCGGTAGATGTGAGTGTTTGTTGTGAGAGGAGCTTGCCGTTGCTGATGACGTCAAAGCCCTCCGGGGCGTCGACGATGAGCTCGGTGGAGAGGCGGTCGTTGGGGAAGTCATGGCAGGGGAACCAGAAGCTGTTCCAGTTGGCCTGTCCCTGGCTGAAGATTTGGGGGTTGCGGGCGGGTGCGTCGTCGGCGTCTGTGCCTCGGCGCGCGCCGGTGAGCCACACGAGCCCGACGCCGTTGCCCTGGGGATTTTCAGCGGTGTAGACGATGCGGGTGGTGATGGTGGCGTTGTGGGGGGCGGGCGCGTCTGGCAGGTTGATGGCAAGGCGGTTGTTCTGGTGGTTGAAGGTGGCGGGCCTTTGGTTGACGGTGACGCTGGTGACGGCGATGGTCTCGCGGGCATCAAAGGCGATGACGGCGGCGGCGGTGAGGCGGCAGGTGCTGGTGATGGTGGCGACACCATCGAGCTTGGGCGCACGCATGTCAGCGATGCGGAGCTCGAGGATCATGTGCTGATGGTCCCAGGGGATGCCCGGGGCGTAAGTGACGAGCGCGCGGCCTGAGTCGGCGTCGAGACGTGGGTCGGTCGTGGCGGCGGCGGCAGGGGCGGCGCAGGCGGTGGCGGCAGCGCTGGAGGCGACGAGGGCGAGGGCCGCGAGCGTGGGCAGGAACGCGCGTGCGGCACGAGTGGCGATGAGGGCGAGGAGGGATGTCGGCGTAATGGGCATGGCTGATGGTTGGTGTGCCGTGGGCGGATGTCCTGCCGCGAGGCGGAAACCGGGTGGGCCACGGACGGGCCCGGGGGTTCGTGAGGCAGAGCGCTGAGGGGGCTCAGGGCTAGACGCTGTTGTAGGATGGAAACCCTTGCCCACGGGCGTGTGGTTTTGCCGTGGCGGTGATTATACAACGCAAGAGACTTTAAGCAGTAGTCGATAGTCTTGCGGCCGAGGGTGTCTGGTGGCCGGCAGCATGTATGTGCACCCGCGTAAGCGCGGCGGGCCGGGAAGCCAAAGGCCAGCAACCGGGGGAGGTTCTTGTGGGTGAGTTCCGCGTGTCAAAGTCGGGCGAGGGCGTGTACTACTGGAACCTGCGGGCGGGCGGCGGCCAGCGGCTGCTGCAGAGCGAGGTGTTTGCGTTGCAGGGGCACGCGATTGGGGCCGTGGATGCGTGCCGAGAGCACTGCTTGATCGCGGAGCGGTACGTGCGGCGGCAGACCAACGGCGGTCAGCAGTACTTCACGCTGCACGACGCGGCGGGGGGGCTGCTGGGGGTGAGCCAGATGCACGGCTCAGCGCAGGCGCGGGAGGTGGCGATCGCCGGTTGCAAGTTGCACGGGCCGACGGCAAGCGTGGTGGACCAGACGGGCGACCGGCCGGGTTATCGGGCTGCGGCGTAGCTGTGCTGGGCCCAGAGTCCGGTTGCGGGTATCTGCTGCTGACCTGAGCCTTGTGGGGTTCGCCTTCAAGGGGCCGGACTTTGTGGGGCTTTTGACGCGCGGTTACGCCTTGGGCTTAGGGCACGCCAATGTCTTCGTTCCAGAGCTCGGGATGGTGGGCGATGAAAGCCGTCATGAGCGCTACGCAGCGCGGGTCGTCAAGGACATCAACACGGACGCCGGCGTCGGCGAGCCAGTCCTCGCGACCTTGAAAGGTGCGGCGTTCGCCGATGACCACGCGCGGCACGCGGTGGAGGATGGCGGTGCCGGTGCACATGGCGCAGGGGCTGAGGGTGCTGACCAGGGTGAGGGTGTGCCAGTCACGGCGGCGGCCGGCGTTGCGGACGCAGACGGTCTCGGCGTGGGCGGTGGGGTCGCCGGTTTGATGGCGGAGGTTGTGCCCGAGGGCGACGATAACGCCTTGGGGGTTGAGCAGCGCGGCACCGATGGGGATGCCGCCCTCGCGGAGACTTTTGCGAGCCTGCTCGATGGCGGCGTCCAAACCTGTGGCGAGTCCTGCGGTGAGTGCGTGCTCGTGGATGGGCCCGGTAGGCTGGTGAGACATGCGATGAGCTTAGTGGGGGCTGATAACGGTGGGGGCTGATAGCGGTGGCGGCTGAAAGCGGTGGTGGGCGGTTAGGCGCCGGTCTTGGTGAGGCGGCGCGGGCTCGCGATCGATTGGGGGGCGGACTTGGCGGCGGACTGGGCGGCGGACTTGGCGGCGGGCTCTATGCTCGGCGCGGTCTCGGGGTTCACGCGCGCGATGGGCTGGCCGGCGTCACGCAAGCGCGCGGCACGGGCGGCCAAGGCGAGGGTCACGTCCAGCTCGGGCTCGTCATGCTGCTCAGGGGCGGCGCTGCTGACGTAGAGGCGCTCAAGGTGGGGGCTGATGCGGCAGAGCAGCTCGTGGGTGATGGTCTGGCCCAGGGCCGCCAGCAGCGGGAGGTGGTTGGGCGCTTCGGTGTTGGTGCCGACGAGCTCAACTTCTGCGTTAACGGCGCGGCAGTGCGGGGGCGCGTCGGTCAGGTCGATAGTGATCTGGTCCATGCTTACGCGCCCGATGACGGGTGCGTAGACGCCCGAGGTGTGCTGGCTTGGGCTGGCGGTCTCGAGCGCGCCCAGCGTGCGCGGACGGTCTGAAGCGAGGCCGGTGAGGCGGACGTACGCGCGGTTGCCAAGGGCGCGAGGGTAGCCGTCGGCGTAGCCCACGGGCACGACGCCGACGACGCTTAGGCGCTGCGCGGTGAAGGTGCGGTCATAACCCACGGGCCACCCGGCGGGGATGGTGTGTGTGTGCACGACGCGCGAGAGCCAGCGGACGCTGGGCTTGAGGGCCTTGGCGGCATCGGCGAACTCGGGTGGTTCGTTTTCAGCGAAGGCCTCAGGCCCGTAGCCGAGCAGGCCTTGACCGACGCGGACCATCGAGCCGTGGAGGCCCGGCGAGCGGAGGGTGGCGCAGGTGTTGGCGAGGTGGACGATCGCGGGTGTGCCGCCGCGCAATCGGAGGGCCTTGGCGTGGTCGGTGAGGATGGCCTTGGCGCTGTCGATCCAGGCGCGGAAGAGGTGCGCCTGCTGCTTGGTGAAGGCGGGGTCGGTGGCGGGGGCTGAGAAGTGGGTCATCAGCCCGGCGAGGGTCAGGCGCTGGCTGTGAACGACAAGGTCAAGCAGGCGGAGCGCTTCATCTGGCAGGCAGCCGCCGCGGGTCATGCCGACGTCAACTTGTACGTGTACGGGAAGCACCAGCCCGAGCTTGGCAGCAAGGTCGGTGAGGACGGCGGCGTGCTCGAGGGAGTGCGCGACAAAGTGCAGGCGGCCACGGACGGCGAGGCGGTAGAGGGCGTCGTTGCGGTCAAAGCCCGTGGCGGGCATGAGCACGAGCACGGGCGTGCTGATGGGCAGGTCAACCAGGAGTCGCGCTTCGGCCAGGCAGTAGACCGCGAGCATGTCAGCGCCGCCAGCGGCGAGGCGTTTGGCGATGCGCGGGGCACCCAGGCCATAGGCGTCTTGCTTGATGACGGCGCAGAGCTTCAGCGCGCTCTCTGGCGCGTTGTGCGCGCGCGCGCCGGCGCGGGCGCAGTCGCGCAGGGTGGCGAGGTTGTGGTCGATGGCGGCGAGGTCGATCTCGATGCGGCTGGTGTTCAAGTGGAGCCTTCCGTGGCCGGCGGGCCCGTGCCGTGGGGCCATGGCGGGACTTGGCGGGACTTCGCGGGACTTCGCGCGTGCGGCGTCTAACAACTACGCCATTGGGTCAGTATCGACGCGTCGAGGATGATACGATGAAGCAAAGCCGGTGCGGTCTGCGGCGGTGGTCGGCGCGGCGTTGGGGCGTGAGCTTCAGGGCTGGGCTGGCGACGCTTGCGGGGCGTGCCAGAGCGGGCGGATCGTGGGCGTGGCCCGCGTCTACCCGTTGAGACGGCGGCCTTTGCGGGTGCTTGGCGTGGCCGGGCGATGCGGGGCTTCTGCGGCTTTGGAGGCAAGCCCGGTGGGGCCCCGGAATGGGCCACCGGCACGGCGGGTTGGCGCGCGGCTGATGCCGCGGTGGGCGTGTGGCCCGCCTGGCGCTGCCGGTCGTCGGATTGATAGCAAGGACCGAATGAACATCCCTATGAGCATCGAGCACCCCGGCAGCGGCGGCCCGACCCCTGAGCAGACCAGCACCACGACCACCAGCAGCGCACCGGTAGTTCAGGGCGAGGCACCTGCGGCGCACAGCGCGGACGCGAACATCTACGCGGCGGCGAACGCGGGCGGTCTCTTTGATACGAGCATCACCTTCAAGGACCTTGGGCTGCGCGCCAGCGTGCTTAAAGGCCTTGAAGAGCTGGGCTTTAAGCACCCAACCAAGATCCAGTCGCTGCTGATCCCGCACCTGATGCAGGGCAAGGACATGCTGGGCCAGGCGCGGACGGGCACGGGCAAGACCGGTGCCTTCGGGCTGCCGATCTTGCATCACGCGGTGCGTGAGGTGCCCTTTCAGGCGCTGATCATGGTGCCGACACGCGAGCTGTGCGTGCAGGTGGCGCAGGAGATGCAGGACATGGGCGAGTTCACGCCCATCAAGGTCGTGGCGGTGTATGGCGGCGAGCGGATGCAGAAGCAGATCGACGCGCTGCGGCACGGACCGCAGGTGGTGGTGAGCACGCCCGGACGATTGATGGACATGATCGAGCGTGGGCACGTACACCTCAACAGCGTCAAGTTCGCGGTTCTTGACGAGGTTGACCGGATGCTGGATATCGGCTTTCGCGAGGACATCAGGCGGATTCTGGGCATGTGCCCTTCGGAGCGGCAGACGGTGTTTGTGTCGGCGACGATCAGCCCGGAGATCGAGCGGCTGGCCCAGAAGTTTGCGCGGAGCCCCGAGAAGATCGTCGCGGTTGACGGCGGGCCGCTGACGACCAAAACCGTCAAGCAGTACCACCTGCCGGTGGCGCGGTGGGACAAGCGCCGCCTGCTGGTGCACATGCTCAAGACCGAGGAGCCCGACACCACGCTGATCTTCTGCAAGATGAAGCGGACGGTGGACGACCTGGAGAAGTACCTGGTCGAGAAGGGCATCGACGCGCACGCGATCCACGGCGACAAGGCGCAGGCGAAGCGGACCAAAGTGATGGAGCGGCTCAAGGCCGGGAAGCTGGGCGTGCTGATCGCCAGCGATTTGGTGGCGCGCGGGATCGACGTTGAGGGCATCAGCCACGTGATCAACTACGACATCCCCGAGGACGCGGAGGTGTATGTGCACCGCATCGGGCGCACGGCGCGGATCGGGCGTGAGGGCGTGGCGTGGAGCCTGGTGACGCCCGAGGACGGTCCGCTGCTGACGGCGATTGAGAAGCTCATCGACGCGGAGGTGCCGAAGCTGGACTATCAGGACTTTGAGGCCTCACCGCCGCCGCCGGGGCGTGGCGGGTCTGGCTCGCGCGGGACGGGGCCAGTGATTGTGGGTGGGCCGGGCTTTGTGCAGGGTCAGTCGCAGGGGCAGATGCACGGGCAGACCCCGGCCGAGCCGGCGAAGCCGCTGCTTGACCGGATGGCCAAGACGATGAACCCGCTGGCGGCGATGGACACCAAGGCCGACGCGGGCAAGTTCCCCGGCGGGGTGGTGCCGACGAAGATGCCACCGAACCGGATGTTCGGGCGGATGAAGAGCCGCAAGGGCGGGTGATTGGTCAAGGTAAGGCGGGTCGGAAACTGCCGAGTCAACATCAGGCCATTGAAGGGCCGGCTTACCAATTCGGCCTAGAGCCGAGGGCCCCAATTCACGGCGGAAAGGCCTTTGCGGGCAGGCTGAAATCTCGCGCCACGCGAGGCAGGAAGCAAGAGGCTGGTTGCATACCCGCCCCCGAAAAGGCTGAGGCAAAGAAAGAACGTAGCATAGGTATGGTGAACCACCCTAATGTACATTGTTACGTCTGGATGACGCCGGTCTTGAACGGCGGGGAGTAATCCCAGCCCGCGGCGGCGTTCAAGGCCGCGATCAGCTCAGCGCGGGTCTCATGCGGCTGGATAATCCTGTCAACCCACCCGCGTGCGGCGGCGTAGCGGATGTCGGCCTGCGCGGTGTAGCTGGCGTGGATGGCGCCGTAGATCTGAGTGCGGGTCGCTTCGTCGATCGCCTCGCCCTTGCGTTTGCGGCTGGCCTCCTCGATGGTTGTGAGCACGCCGGTGGCCTGGTTGGCACCCATGACGGCGCACTTGGCGTTTGGCCAGGCGAGCGAGAGGAAGGGGTCAAAGGCCCGGCCGCACATGGCGTAGTTGCCGGCGCCGTAAGAAGCGCCGGTAATCAGGACGATCTTGGGGACGACGGAGTTGGCCATGGCGTTGACCATTTTGGCGCCGGCGCGGATGATGCCGCCCTGCTCGCTTTCGCGTCCGACCATGAAGCCGGTGGTATCGTGCATGAAGACGATGGGGACTTTGCGCTGGTTGCAATCCATGATGAAGCGAGCGGCCTTTTCGGCGCTGTCGTTGTAGATGACCCCGCCCATCTCGACCATGCCCTTGCCGGTCTTGGTCATGTGCTTCTGGTTGGCGACGATGCCGCAGGCCCGCCCGGCGATGCGTGTGTAGCCGCAGACGATGGACTGGCCGTAGTCGGACTTGTACTCGTCGAAATCTGGGGTCTCGTCGGCTCTTACGTCAATGTTTGCGTTGGTGATTGTGTCGGCCTTGGGGTCCGCGCGGTCAACGAAGCAGGCGATCAGGTCGCGGACGTCGTACTGCGCGCCGGGCTTGTCGGTGAAGATCGAGTAGACGTGCTGGGCGTGGGCCGTGGGGTCTAGTGTGGGGGCAAGAGTCGTGATAGCGGCCGCTGGTGCGTGGTGCGCCGTTTCGGGGCGGTACTTGGCCATCAAGCTGCGCACGCGGGCGATGCAGGCGGGGTCGTCCTTCTCCTTGAAGTCGATGGTGCCGCTAATGCCCGCGTGCATAGTTGCGCCGCCGAGGTCTTCGTCGCTGACCTCTTGCCCGATGGCGGCTTTGACCAGCGCCGGGCCGGCGAGGTAGAGCCCTGAGCCCTCGGTCATCAGCAGCGTGTCACAGAGCACGGGCAGGTAGCCGCCGCCGGCGACGCAATAGCCCATGATCGCGGCGATCTGCGGGATGCCCATAGCGCTGATGACGGCGTTGTGTCGGAAGATGCGCCCGAAGTCGTCAGTGTCAGGAAAGACGTCCTCTTGCAGAGGCAAAAAGACGCCGGCAGAGTCAACCAAGTAGACCAGCGGCAAGCGGGCCCGCATGGCGATCTCTTGCGCGCGGATGATCTTCTTGCAAGTCATCGGGAAGAACGCGCCGGCCTTGACGGTCGCGTCGTTGGCGATGACCATGCAGCGCCGCCCGCTGATGGTGCCGACGCCGGTGACCACGCCCGCGCCGGGCGCGCCGCCGAACTCTTTGTACATGCCCCAGGCCGAGAAGAGCGCGAGCTCTTGGAAGCGGTCGGGCCCGCCGCGCGGCAGGCGGCCCTTGAGCTGGTCTGGCTGCTGTGTGTCGCCGCCGTCAAGGAGCAGCTCGAGGCGTTCGCGGGCGGTCAGGCGGCCCTTCTCGTGCTGACGTTCGGTGGCGCTCTTGCCGCCGCCAGCGCGGATGAGCTGCTCATCGATGAGATAGGCGTCGGCGAGCTCGCGGACGGTGGGGCTTGAGCCGGTCTGGACGCCGACGGCGAGGGCTGGTTGCGCGGGGCTTGCCATGGGCGGAAGGTAGCCGGTCCGGGCTCTGAGCGAGAAGTTGTAGATGCGATGCGTGCTGCGCGTGGAGTGCGCGACTGGCTAGCCTTGCGAACCATGAGCACGCCTCCCGGCCCAATAGTTGTTCAGCCGATCGACCACGCGACCTGGCAGGCGATGGTCGTGAAGATGGGGCTGATCTACGAGCTTGCGGAGGAGTCGGGGCTGGATGTTGAGGGTGTCCCTGAGGGGTTTGAGACGCCGGATCTGGTGGATCTGGCGATCGCGTGGTGGCGGGCGTTGCCGCGGGGGCGTCGTGTGGACGCGGACGAGCTGGCCGAGGCCGCGGGGCTGCTGGTGGGTGATTATCTGCGGCAGGTTTGCGAGTTTTCGTGGTGTCACGTGACCGACGGGTACGGCGAGGGCTTGACGCTGGTGCACGGAACGCCGAGGGACGAGAGGTTTTTGGTGCTTGCGCCGATTGACGCGATGGCGAAGCGGCTGCCGAGCGAGCCGGACGGGTTTGTGTGCGACTTCGTGAACAACCTTTCGGACATCATCGACGCGTACCCGCGGACGAGCGAGGTGACGGACCCGGCCGGGCCGGGCGATAACTCTTGACCTTGGCGAGCGCAAGTCGGCGCTACACGCTCGTCAGGGCCCGGCGGCTCAAGATGATGCCGCCCGCGACCCACGCAACCACGCCCGCGATGAGCAGCACGAGCATGTTAATCGTGGGCAGCTCGCCGGCGCGAAGGACCGCAAGAGGCTTGTAATAGTGCAGTGCGCTCAGCCACTCGAACCGCTCGGCCGGCTCCCAAAGCCCGCCGAGGAACTCGCCGATGATCCAGACGAGCACGACAGTGACGGCGGCGAGCACCGCGCGGCCGCGCCGCTCGCTGAGCGTGCTGAACAGGCAGACCACGCCGATCATCGCGACCTGCAGGCAGGCCAGGTTGCACAGCACGCGCTGCACGCCCTCCCACGGTGCCAGCACCTGCGGGTTGACGCTCGCGCGGGCCAGATAGGCCCCGCCGGCGGCGGCCAGCAGCATGACCAGCGAGGTGAGCAGGAAGACCAGCGTTTCGGAGACGTAGATCTGCCAGCGCGAGACGGGCAGGCCCAGCAGCACATCGATGGTCCCGCGCTCGGTCTCACCGGCCGGGACGCGCGTGCAGACCACGATGATCTGCGCGAAGACCAGTGCTAACAGCACCGGGTGGCTCCACTGAATGCCCGCGGCGATCTGCGCGGGCAGGGCCGCGGCCGACTCTTCACCCAGGAACGCGGCGCGGAACCGCATCATCGCCGCCGTGGGCCCGCCGCGCTCCAGTATCCGTTCTTGGATCCGCGGGAACGCGAAGCCCATCAGATAGCTGACGCCGGCGGTCAGGCCCGCGAGCAGCGCGGTGGCACCAGACACCTCGCGCAGCGCTCGTTGCACGAGCCCCAGGTTGATCGGCCCGATGTTTGAGATCAGCCGGTCGGTCATGTGCGGGCCTCCGGCTCGAGGGGTGTGGGGCTGGGCGTTTCAGGCTCGATGGGCTCGATGGGCTCGATGGGCTCGATGGGCTCGATGGGCTCGCCGATGGTGTAGTACGCGCGGAACATCGTCTCAAGGTCGGGCTTTCCGATCGAAACGTCAAGCACCGTGCGTGCGGCGAGGAACCTCAGAAGCTCGGGCACCGCGCCGGTGTGCCGTCCGCGCCACTCCCCGGGCCGGATCGCAACGCCCGGCGCCGGCTGGTCTTGCACCAGGCCGATGGGCAGCTCTGCGGCGCGCGGCTCTGCTCCGGGTTTGAAGTGTGCCACCACCTGTAGACCCGCCCTTGCTCGCAGCGCGCTGAGGGCGTCGTTGGCGACGATCTTGCCCCTGCGCACGATCGCCACGCGGTCGCACAGGTCTTCAACCTCGCCCAGGGTGTGGCTGGAGAGGAAGACCGTCCGCCCCGCGTCCGCGGCTTCGCGCAGCATCAGGCGAAACTCATCTTGCACCAGCGGGTCAAGCCCGCTGCTGGGTTCATCAAGGATCAGCACCCGTGGCTGGTGGGCCAAAGCCAGCACCAGGCCAAGCTTCTGACGCGTGCCCTTGCTCATCCGCCGGACCTTCAGCGAGAGGTCGAGCCCGAGGCGATCGGCCAGCTTCTGGCCGCGTGCGCGGATGTCCGTCCCGCGGATGCGCCCGAACAGCCCCAGCGCGCTGTGCCCGGTGAGCCACGGCCACAGGCGCAGGTCACCCGGGACGTAGCCCACGTCAGTCTTGATGCTCCGGCTTGCGCGCCAGCAGTCTTGGCCCAGCACGCGCGCGGCCCCGTCGGTAGCGTGCAGAAAGCCCAGCAGCACGCGGATCGTGGTTGTTTTGCCCGCGCCGTTGGGACCAAGGAACCCGAAGATGCTCCCCTCGGGCACGCTGAGGTTGACGTGGTCAATGGCCCGGCGTGAGCCGTAGGCGTGCGTAAGTTCGAGCGTCTCGATCGCGGGCATGGGTGCAACGGTACGGCGCGCGGGGGCGAAGTGCGCTGGCCCGACTATCTATCGAGCTTGCGCGGCGCGGCCTGGCGGTGATCAAGACGCGCGTTACGGTGTGCCCCCGCCGAGCAGGCCGATTGCCGTGTTCGCCATGCTCAGGATCGCTTTCATCAGGCTCTCGCCGGCAATGAGCCCGCTGGCGATGGCGATGGCGTAGAGCTGGGCGTGCTTCCTATTGGTCATTTCCCAGATCCAGCCGATGATCGCGCCCAGCAGAAAGCCGAAGGTGTTGCCGAAGGGGATGACCCACGAGAGCCCAAGGCCCATCGCGCTGGGAAGGAAGCGTTTGGCCTTTGTCGGAAGCAGCCGCTCGGCCAGCACAAGCCCGACGCCGACGAGCGCGCCGATGACAATCGCGTACCGCGCGCTCTCGGGCAGCTTGTCAAGGCCCTTGGTCAGCAGCTCGGCGACGGCGGCCCACTGCCGCGTCGCGGGCAGCGCGTACTTTTCGTCTTCAAGGGCGGCCTTGCTGGGGATCATCAGGAACCAGCAGGGCACGACGGCGATAGTCCCAAAGAACACCCCGGCGAATTGCGCGATGAACTGCTTTCGCGGGTTGGCACCAAGCAGGTACCCGCTCTTGAGGTCAATGAGTAGATCGGCCGAGGACGAGGCCGCGTTGGCCGCGACGCCCGCGCTAGCGAGGTTCGGGCCGATCTGCCCGGGCTTGATGAACGCGAAGAGCAGCTGCATGACCTTGCCCATCGCGCCGATGGGCGTGGTGTCGGTCTCACCGGTGGCTCGGCACGCCACCAGGCTGAGCACGAAGCTCATCGCGATGGCGATCAGCCCCGCCCACCATGCGATCTGGAATGCGAAGTACTGCACCGCCACCAGCAGGATCGTGATGGGGATCAGGCCGGTGATCATCCAGGACATGGGCACCTCGATGCTGGCCATGCGGTCTGTGCCGGGGTTCTTCTCACCCAGGCCGCTGAAGGCGCGGACGATGGTCTTGCAGTTCAGTGCCAGGGCCGCGAGCGAGGCGGAGACCATCAGGGCGGTGCCGCCCCAGAGCGACCAGCGGGTGAAGAACAGCGTTCTGCCGACCTCGATGTTGATGACCGTGTCTTTGACGAGCGTGGCCTTGTCGTAGACCGTGGTGCCGCCCGCGGTGATCCACCCGTTGGGTGAGCCCGCCGCCGCGGCCGCGACGTCCATGCCGACGACCCAGGGCCCGACGACAAAGTACAGCAGCGCCGACCCGATGAACATGCTCAGGCACACGCGCATCCGTGTGATGATGCCGGCGGCGACCAGGAGCAGGCTGTACTCGGCGCCGAACCCGCCGGCGCTCTTGCCAAACCACAGGTGCTTTTCGAGAAAGCTGGTGCCGGGGAAGGTCTGAGTCTCGGGCAGGCGGATCTCGGTGAAGAACCTGGCGATGAACTCAAAGGTGCCGTCGATGGCCCTGATCTTGGTCTCGCCGGCGTTGAGTAGCCCTAGCAGCAGCCCGGCGGCGATGCTCCACAGCAACGCGTAGGCCTTCTGGACCGCCTCCTTGGTCTCGCTGTAAAGGCTCCGCAGTGTTTCAGCCGCGGCGACGCCCGAGGGGAATCGCAGGCCCTCATGGTTGATCATCTGGCGCTTCATGGGCACGGCCAAAAAGACGCCCAGGCACGCGGTCCCGAAGGTGAAGCTCGCGACGATCCACCACGGGCTGACGTCCCAGCTCGCGACGTCCGCGGCGGTCTTGCCCTCGGGGATCTTGGCCAGCAAAAGCAGCGCGCCGAACATGGTGGCGATCGTCGCGCCCGTGCTGCCGCCCGCGGCTGCCGCGGTGCTCTGCATGCAGTTGTTTTCGAGCAGGCTCATGTTGCTCAGGCGTCCGCCGGTTAGCGCCCGCAGGGCGTTCCAGATCACGTAGCTCATGACGCAGCTGGTGATGGCGACCCCGAAGCTCCACCCGATGGTCAAGGTCGTGTACAGGTTGCTGGCGGACATCAGCATGCCCAGCACCCCGCCCATGATCACGGCCCGGAGCGTCAGCTGCTTCATGCTGTCGCCCTGGTAGATGTGCTTGAGCCAGTAGGCGTCCTTCTCAGCGTTGCTGGCGGTCAGCGGCAGGGGAGGCAGCCCCGATTTGCCGAACTGCGTGGAAAAGTCCGCGGCACCGTCGGGAGTGTCGCTCTTGCTGACGGGGGTCGGGGTTCCGGCCATGGATGTCCTCGATGGGCCGCCGGAGGTTCGGATCTTGCACGCGCTATCGCGGGCTGATCGCGGCGGATCGGGCCAGACTAGCGGAAGTTTGCGGCAGCGTCGAGCGGGTCAACCGCGTTGGCACCCACCCCCGAGGTACCTAGGTATGTTGAACGGTTGGTTAAAGTTATCCCCAAACGCGAACCAAGCATTGACATTCTGATCGGGTTTCGGTATGCTCTGTTTGTCCGACTCGCGCCTTGCCCGCCTCGGACCGGGATGCCTGAAACGAAGGATCGTTTCAGCCCGACATTGGCAAGTCCCCGTGACGCCCGGCCCGTGCTTCGCACGTGGTCGGCCCCGATCGGCAAGAAAGGTGGCTCGCATGTCTCGCAACGGTGCAACCGCTTCAGGTCCGTCCGCACCCGCTGTCTCCGGCTCGCCGGTGGGCGGGGCCAGCCCCTCGGGCTCCGCGGCCGTCAAGCCGCGCGTGACCCTTGAGGTCAAAGGCGACGGGAAGAACGACCCCAAGAATGATGTCAAGGCCGACCCGAAGGCCGACCCGAAGGCTGGCGGCCCGGCTGCAACGGCCCCTGCCGCTGTCAAGCCGGCGGCGGCACCGCCCTCGGTGAGCAAAGAGAAGCTCCAAGCCTTGGGCGTGGCCGTCGGCCAGATCGAGAAGGCCTTCGGCAAGGGCTCGATCATGAAGCTCGACGAGAACGCCTATTTGGCGATCCCGGGCATCTCAACTGGTGCGCTCTCGCTCGACTTGGCCCTGGGCGGCAAGGGCATCCCGCGCGGGCGCATCGTTGAGATCTTCGGGCCTGAGTCCAGCGGCAAGACGACCCTGGCCCTGACGGTGGCGGCCCACGCGCAGCGCGACGGGGGCGTGTCGGCGTTCATCGATGCCGAGCACGCGCTGGACCCTTCATGGGCCCGGCGTCTGGGCGTCAACATCGACAGCCTGCTGGTCAGCCAGCCTGACAGCGGCGAGCAGGCCCTTGAGATTTGCGAGCTGCTGGTGCGGTCCAACGCGGTTGATCTGATTGTGATCGACTCGGTTGCGGCGCTGATCCCGAAGGCTGAGATCGAGGGCGAGATGGGCGAGGCCGTAGTTGGCATGCACGCGCGGCTGATGAGCCAGGCGATGCGCAAGCTGACTGGCGTAATAGCGAGGACCAGCTGCACGGTGATCTTCATCAACCAGATCCGCGAGAAGATCGGCGTGATGTACGGCAGCCCGGAGACGACCACCGGCGGCCGGGCGTTGAAGTTCTACGCGAGCGTCCGCATCGACGTGCGTCGGACGGGCGCGATCAAGGAGGGCGAGGTGACGGTGGGCAGCCGGACGCGGGCCCGCGTGGTCAAGAACAAGATCGCCCCGCCGTTCCGCGAGGCTGAGTTTGACATCATGTACGACGAGGGCATCAGCACCGCGGGCGACTTGCTGGACATGGCGGTGGAAGCCAAGACCATCGACAAGAGCGGCGCGTGGTACAACTACAACGACACCAAGCTGGGCCAGGGGCGCGAGAACGCGAAGCGGTTCCTCAAGGAGAACCCGGAGCTGCTCAAGGAGGTCCGTGCGCTGACGCTCAAGGCCCGCCTGGCGACGGCGACGATCATTAAGCCGGTGCCCGCGGACGAAGACGACGACGAGTGAGGCGGTAGGGAACAAGGGCCGAGGGAACAAGGGATCAATTGGTTAGGGGCCGAGCGACTAGACGCCGGCCCTTTTTACTTTGTTCGCCCATCGCGTGAGGGATTAAGGGGTGAGATCCGTACCGCGGGCGCAGACGGCGGGGGCGGCGGTGAGCACAGCGAGGCAAAGAAGTGGGCACTCATGCCGATGCGCGCAGCGGCTCGGAGCGGTCCACGTGCAGCAGGCAACGCGGCGCGCTGGGTCCTTCGGCGGCGCGGGCTGCGCGGCGGACGCCGGCCTCAAGCTCAGTCAGTTCACGCGGCGAGCTGACGCGGGCGAAGACGCCGTCGAGCAGGACCAGGCGCAGGCCGAGGCGTGCGCCGGCGCTGGCGACGGGGGTCGGCGGCTCGGCGTTGGCTGCATGAGTGGCGGTGCCCGCGAGGAAGAGCTGCTCGGGCTTGCCGGTGGTGCTTTCGTTGGCAGGCTCCGCGGCGGTCAGGCGCTCAAAGCCTGCTGCGAGCGCCGGCCAGCGGGCCAAGATGATCTCGGCGGGCGCGGTGACCATGAAGCGGTCGTCGCCGATGTGGGCGACAAAGACCTTACTGAGCTCAGCGTGGTTGTCGCCAGCGGTCGGGTCGCCAGCGGTCGGATCGGCAGCGGGACCGGCGGTCGGAACGGCGGCCGGGTGGTGGGCGTCCAGCAGTGTTGCGCGGCTGAGCTCGGCGAGCTCTTGAATCAGTCGGTCGCCTGCGTCATACCCGCACGCGCCGTTAAAGTCGGCGAAGCCACGGACGTCGATGAACGCGGCTGAGAGGGGCGCGGCGAGCCCCGCGAACTTTGCTGGGCCGTCGACCGAGGGTTGGGCTGCGTTTTGGGCCTTTATGATGGCCTTGACGCGTTTCTCGCCGTCAACCTTGCTGGGCAGGCCGGTGAGGCCGGCGGGCAGGTCGGCGTCTATGCGGCCCTCGCGTGAGCACGCGCCCAGCAGTTTTTGAAGGGTGACGACCCCGACGATGCGGTCATGCTCAGCAACGAGCACCGGGTCGGCGATTGATGCGCCCTCGCGGCTGGCGACGTGCTCCATCGCCTCGCTCAAGGTTGCGCTGGGCGGGAGCGTGCCAAGGTCGCTGGTGCAGATGAACCCGACGGCCAGCTTGGCGTCGGTGCGGCGTGCGGCGCTGAGCACCGTCTCACGGCTGACCCAGCCGACCAAGCGCGTGCCGTCAAGCACGGCGGCGCCGACGTGCCCGGGTGAGCGCAGCACGCCCAGAGCGAGGTCGCGGATCGGCGTGGCGGCCTGAACCTTTTCGGGCGGCTCGCAGATGCGCGAGAGCTGCGTGCGGCGCGGGTCGATGAGCCGGGCCGACTCGGCCTGACTCCACGACTGGCGCATGGTGCGGCTTATCTGCGGGTCTACGAGCTGGTAGTCAAAGGCCGGGCGGCCTGTCAGATAGCCCTGCACGTAGCGGACGCCCAGGTTAATGAGCGTGAGCATCTCCTCGGTGCGTTCGACGCCCTCGCCGATGACGTTGACGCCTGCGAGGCGCGCGAAGTGAACGAGGAATCGGATGAGGTTCAGCTTGTAGCGGTCCTGGTCGATGCCGCTTACCAGCTCGCGGTCGAGCTTGAGCCAGTGCGGGCGCAGGGTCATGATGCGGTTGAGCCCGCTGGTGCCTGCGCCGACGTCATCGATGGCGATCTGGAAGCCCAGGGCGCGCAGTCGGGTGGCCTGGTGGGCGATGCGGGCCAGGTCGTCGGCCCCGCCACGCTCGGTGATCTCGAGCACGATGCGCGAGGGGGTCAGGCCCGGGACGGCCTTGACGTCGGCCTCGACGGTCTCGACGAAGCGCTCGTGGCAGAAGACTTCGGGCGTGCTGTTGACAAAGAGCAGGATCCCGTTAGGAAAGCCCTCAACGCACGCGAAGGCGGTGGCGCGGGTGACGGCCTCGACGGGCCAGAGCATGCGATATTTTTCGGCCATGTCAAAGAGCACGCCGGGGTCGGGCACGCCGCTGCCGGAGGTCGGGCGGGCCAGGGCTTCGAAGCCGGTGGTCTCGCCGCTCTGGCAGTTGACAATGGGCTGGAAGGCAGCGCGGACGAGGCGTGCAGAGACCAGGTGCTCGAGCACGCCCTTGTCGGGAAGAGGTTCGGCCAAGTTCTTGGGGCCGGTGTTCATGGGTGTGGGCGCGTGCCCACGGTGAGCATCGACCCCGCGGCGCGGGGTGATCGCTGATTGCACAGGATTGTGTTGAATCAGCGGGCGACCCGGGGGCTTGGTGGGGGCGTTGCGCGCGGAGCGCGGTTATTGGCCGTAGGTACACGGCGCGCTTGAACAAGTCGCGGTAACACCCATCGGCCTGCACGGCCAACCAGTGGCCCGGACGGCTTTGTCCGCGCGGGTCGGGTTAGTCGAAGCGGAAAACGCCCTTCTTCATGCCGTAGATGTACGCGATGACGGTGGTGCCCACGAAGAAGAAGATGCGGCCGAGCCAGACGCCGCCGTCGGCGAGGGACCAGTCAAGGTTGCGGAAGGTGACGGCCCACGGGAAGAGGAAGATGATCTCGATATCAAAGAGCAGGAAGACCATGGCGATGAGGTAGAAGCGGATATTGAAGCGTTTGCGGGCGGTGCCGATGGGATTGACGCCGGACTCGTAGGTTGAGTCTTTGACGCTGCCGTGGCGTGAGGGCCCGAGGAACTTGGCGGCGGTGATATTGCCGATGGCGAACATGATCGCCGCGGAAAGGATGATCAGCAGCGGCAGATAGGCGCTGGTGCTTGAGGCAAGGATGATTGCGAGCATGGGCTGTTCCGTCAGCAAGTGGGGCTCCGAGGTCGACCCGAGCCGCGTGGTGCCGGGCGGGCGTGGGCGTGGGGGCGGGGGCGGGGGGCGCGGGGGGCGTGGGGGCGTGGGGGCGTGGAAGGCAGGACGGGGGCAAGTGTACCCCGGGGCGCTGGCGGTTTCTGGGGTGTGTTCGGCAGCGCCGGCGGGTGGTGCGTGGGGTTGATCGGGGCACGGGGCGTTGCGACCAGGGCGCGTGCTGTCAGATTGGCAGGTGGCGGATGCACGAGGGCTGGGCGTGTCAGGCCGAGGGCGTCTAGGCGCGCGGGTGGTGGGCGGTGCGGACTGCGCAAATCACTGTCGAATCGCGGGTTAGCTCGCGATAGACGGGCGGCTTGGCATCGGGCACGCCCGTTGCCATGGCGGAAGTACAGGGCCTCGGCGCAGTGTGCGGTCGGCGAGGTCTTGGGTTGACGGGTTGGTGCGCAGGGCGTTGGTTGCCAAGATGCCCGCCTGATCGCGCAGGATCGCAGCGTTTTCGGTCTCGTTGAATGCACGATGCCTGGGATTGCCGGGTATCGAGCGACCGCTGAAGAAGAAGTTGGACACGCCGTACGGAGCTCACATGGCCGCTAAGAACCTCGCGTTTGATGTCGATGCCCGCACGTCTTTGCTGTCGGGGGTTGAGAAGTTGGCCCGTGCGGTCAAGGCGACGCTTGGGCCCCGTGGTCGCAACGCGGTGCTGGACAAGAGCTGGGGCGGGCCGACGGTGACCAAGGACGGGGTCAGCGTGGCGGAGGAGATCGAGCTTGCGGACCCGGTTGAGAACATGGGCGCGCAGCTGGTGAAGCAGGCGGCGAGCAAGAGCAGCGACGACGCGGGCGACGGGACGACGACGGCGACGGTGCTGGCCGAGGCGCTGTTCCGCGAGGGCTTCCGGCACATCACCTCGGGGGTTGATGCCAACGCGCTGGTGCGCGGGATGAAGCGTGCGGCGGAGGTTGCGGGCGAGCACATCAAGAGCATCGCGACGCCGGTGAACGCCAGCGCCAAGAGCAAGGACATCCAGTTCGTGGCGACCATCAGCGCGAACAACGACGCGGAGATCGGTCAGATCATGGCGGACGCGTTTGCTAAGGTGGGCAAGGACGGGGTGATCACGGTGGAGGAAGGCAAGAGCCGTGAGACGGAGATCACGGTGGTGGAGGGGATGCAGTTTGACCGCGGGTTCTTGTCGCCGAACTTTGTGACGGACGTCGAGGCGATGACCTGCGTGATGGACAAGGCGCTGGTGCTGATCTACGAGGACAAGATCGACAGCGTCAAGGCGCTGGTGCCGCTGCTTGAGAAGGTGATGGCGGCGAAAAAGCCGCTGCTGATTATTGCCGAGGACGTGACGGGCGAGGCGCTGAGCACGCTGGTGATCAACAAGCTGCGTGGGACACTGCAGGTCTGTGCGGTCAAGGCGCCGGGCTATGGCGACCGCCGCAAGGCGATGCTCGAGGACCTGGCGATCTTGACGGGCGCGACGGCGATCATGAAGGACACCGGCAGCGACCTTGAGAGCGCCGAGCTCAAGCACCTTGGCATGGCCAAGAAGCTGGAGGTTGACGGGGACAATACGACGATCGTCGAGGGCGCGGGGCAGACCAAGGACATCCAGGCGCGGTGCGAGCAGATCCGCCAGGAGATCACGCGGACAACCAGCGACTACGACCGTGAGAAGCTTCAGGAGCGGCTGGCCAAGCTTTCTGGTGGCGTGGCGCAAGTCAAGGTTGGCGCGGCCAGCGAGGCCGAGCTGAAGGAGAAGAAGGCCCGCGTTGAGGACGCGCTGCACGCGACCCGTGCGGCGCTGAGCGAGGGCGTGGTGCCCGGCGGCGGCGTGGCCTTCTTGCGGGCCCGCGAGGCGATTGAGAAGCTGCCCGAGTGGAAGCGCGTCTTTGGCAAGGCCATTGAAGTGTCGGCCGAAGATGTCGGGCAGCCTAAGTATGACTTGGCGGCGGGGATGGACGTGGTCTACAAGGCCCTGGCCGTCCCGACGCAGACGATCGCTGAGAACGCGGGCGTGAAGGGGACGGTCGTGGTCTCGAAGGTGCTTGAGGGCGCCGATGGGAAGGCCGGAATCAACTTTGGGTATAACGCGCTGACGGGCGAGTATGGCGACATGATCAAGACCGGCGTATTGACACCAGCGAAGGTTGATCGCTGTGCGTTGCAGAACGCCGCGAGCGTCGCGACGATCCTGCTGCTGGCCGACTGCGTGATCACGGATATCAAGTCTGACGGCGACGACCATGGTCACAGCCACGGCGGCGGCGGCGGCGGGATGGGTGGCATGGGCGGCGGCATGGGCGGGATGGGCGGCATGGGGTTCTGAGCCCGCCGCGGGACGGCGCCCCGGTCGTTGGCCGGGCTAGCTTGTTGTGCACGGCTGGCGCGCCCGAGGCGCCAGCATGCCAGAGGTGGCAGGTTGGGGCCAGCACGCGGAGGTCGAGCGTCGAGGAATCTGGTCCGATGACCCGCAGCAGAGTTCATTGGTCGTTCGTCAGCGTGAGTAAGAACTATGTCGATGTTTGATCACTCCATCAGGTTCCCGCTCGCTGCCGCGATGCTCGCGGCGATGGGTGGAGTCGCGGGCGGGCATCCGACGGGCGCGCGGGCGTCAGGCGAGGGTGATGAGACGCAGCACCGGTGCTTGAGCGTGGGCGAGGTGCCCGGGCCTGCGCTGACGAGCATCGAGGCCGCGCTCGCGGCGCATGAGAGCGGCGCGTCGGCGGACGCGTACCTCAGCTTCGAGTCCAGCGGCGAGACTGTTTATGTGGGTGAGACGATCATCCAAGGGCGTACGGCGGCGGTAGAGGTCAGGGCGAGCGGCGAGGTCCGCAGCGTTGAGCTGGAGATTTCGGAGCGCGAGCTGCCGGGGCAGGTCAAGCGGATGGTCGATGCTGAGACGGGCAGCTACCCACGCCGCGCGTACTGGAAGAAGCTGAGCAAGGGCGAGGTGAGCTACGTGGTCAACGCGCGGAGCACGGCTCGGGCCAAGCGGCTAGAGCTTGACCAGCGGGGGCGCGTGCTCAAGAGTGAGCTTCTGGACTGAGGCCTGCGGGTTTGGCCCAGGTGTTGGCCTGCGGTGATTGGCCTGCGGTGATTGGGCCAAGTGGCTGTGATCGCGAGGGTTGATAGAAAACTGTGTTGCAGAGCTTTGGTTGTAAGTGTTGATGATGATATGGAGCCTCTAAAAAACCCCAGGAACGACCTTGTGGACAGCAGGGACTTCGGGCGGTTCGGCCCACGCAGAGCGTGGGGGCACCCGCTGTCAGTCGGGTATGAACGAGTAAGCTGAACCTTTGGTTGCTGATGGGTTCGTTGGTGGCAGTTGGGATGGTGCTGGTGTCGGTGCTGCCGACGGTGGTTGAATTGATGATGAACCGTCGGGCGGCGCGGGTCGCGGGCGGCGTGTGAGCATGGCCCTGTTGGGCGCGTGCGGTCTGGTGTTGTTGAGCTGAGCTAAGGAGAACGAAGATGTCTGTCAAGCCCCTTGAGGATCGTCTGCTGGTTGAGCCGATCGAGAACGAGACCAAGACCGCCAGCGGGATATTTCTGCCCGAGAGCGCTAAGGAGAAGCCCGTGCGTGGCAAGGTGGTGGCAACTGGCCCCGGTCGTCGGCTTGAGAACGGGAAGCTGGCGGAGATGAGCGTCAAGGTTGGCGCGACGGTGATCTACGGGAAGTACGCGGGCAGCGAGGTTGAGATCAAGGGCAAGAAGCTTTTGATCATCAAGGAGAGCGAGCTGCTGGGCGTGATTGGTTGAAGTGTCTTTGTCGGCGCGGCCGCGCGGCCCCGTTTGGGTTGCCTGGTCGCGCCGGTGCTGAGTGAGTGTTGAGCGGTTTTGAATGAGTGTTTGGTATTTGGCCGGCTCTGTGGCCTTCTGTGACGATTCGCGACGGGTCCGGCGTCGATGCCGCCCGCGCACTGGCCTTTGACTCTTTGCCCTATTGGAGTTCCCATGTCCACCAAGCAGATCATGTTCGACGATGCCGCCCTGCTCGAGATGAAGAAGGGCGTGGTGCGTCTGGCGCGTGCGGTGAAGGTGACGATGGGCCCTAGCGCCCGGCACGTGGCGATCCAGAAGAGCTACGGCGCGCCGACGCTAAGCAACGACGGGGTGAGCGTGGCGCGCGAAATCACGCTGGCTGAGCCCTTCGAGAGCATGGGCGCCAAGATGGTCGCGGAGGTCAGCAAGAAGACCAACGACCAGGCTGGCGACGGGACGACTGCGGCGACGGTGCTGGCCGAGGCGATCTACCTCGAGGGCCTGCGTTATGTGGCCAGCGGCGCGAACCCGGTGCTGCTGCAGCGCGGGATCAACGCGGCGGCGGAGGTCGCGGCCAAGGCGATCGAGGCGATGGCGACCCCGTGCAAGGGCAAGGCCGACTACCTGAAGGTCGCGACCGTCTCGGCGAGCCACGACGCGCAGATCGGCGAGCTGATCGCCGAAGCGATCGGCAAGGTCGGGCCCGAGGGCGTGGTAGAGGTTGAGGAGGGCAAGGGCGCGACGACGACGCTTGAGTACACCGAGGGCATGGCCTTCGACAAGGGCTACATCAGCCCCTACTTCATGACCAACCCCAAGACCGCCGAGTGCGTGCTCGAGGATGCGTACGTGCTGCTGTACGAGAAGAAGGTCGCAAACCTGGCGGACTTCCTGCCGTTCTTGAACAAGGTCGCCGTCAGCGGCAAGCCGCTGGTGATTGTGGCCGAGGACGTTGAGAGCGAGGCGCTCGCGGCCTTGGTGGTCAACCGTCTGCGCGGCGTGCTGAAGGTCTGCGCGGTCAAGGCGCCGGGCTTTGGCGATCGTCGCAAGGCGATGATGGGCGACATCGCGGTGCTGACCGGCGGCACGTTCGTCAGCGAGGACTTGGGCCGCAGCATCGAGAGCGTCGAGCTGTCGGAGCTGGGGCGCGCCAAGAAGATCGTGGTCAACAAGGACGAGACGACGATCATCGAGGGCGCGGGCAAGAAGAAGGACATCGAGGCGCGCGTTGCGCAGATCCAGGCCCAGCACGACCGCAGCACGAGCGACTACGACAAGGAGAAGCTCAAGGAGCGCCTGGCGAAGCTGACCGGCGGGGTTGCGGTGGTCAACGTCGGCGGCGCGACCGAGGTGGCGATGAAGGAGAAGAAGGACGCCGTGGACGACGCGCTGAACGCGACGCGGCACGCGGCCAAGAGCGGGTATGTGCCCGGCGGCGGCGTGGCGCTGATCCGCACGCAACCGGCGATCGAGAAGGCGATGAAGCAGGCCGAGGGCGATGAGAAGCTGGGCTTCGCGATCGTTCACGCGGCGGTCGAGAGCTGCGCACGGCAGATCGCGATCAACGCCGGGGCCGACGGTGACATGGTGGTCTCGAAGATCAAGGAGGCCTCTGGCGCGGTGGGCTTCAACGCGATGAAGCACACGTACGAGGACCTGGTCAAGGCCGGGATCATCGACGCGGCGCTGGTGCCCAAGACGGCGCTGGTCAACGCGGCGAGTGTCGCGGGGCTGATGCTGACGACCAAGGTGCTGGTGACTGAGCTGAAGGAAAACGCGAAGGCCCAGCCCGGCGCGACGAACTGAGACTCTCCGCCCGGCCCGCGCCGAGAGGCGCGTGCGGGCATTGCCACCGACCTGGCGCGTCTGGGGCCCGTGCCGCAACCCGACCGGGCGCCATTGATGGACGCACATGCCCGCCGCCAAACGCGACTACTACGAGGTTCTGGGTGTGGCCAAGGGCGCCGACGGCGACGAGGTCAAGCGCGCCTATCGCCGCCTGGCGATGAAGTATCACCCCGACCGCAACCAGGGTGACGCGGAGGCGGAGGCGAAGTTCAAGGAGGCCGCCGAGGCGTACGAGGTGCTGTCTGACAAGGACAAGCGTGCGCGGTACAACCAGCTCGGGCACGACGGGGTCAAGGGCCCCGGGGCCGCGGCGCACGACTTCAGCCGGATGAACGCCGACGACATCTTCTCGATGTTCAACGACATTTTCGGTGCCGGCGCGGGCGGCGGTGGGGGGGCGCGCGGCGGCGGTCGGTCACGGGGGCCAGCGCGTGGCTATGACCTTGAGACCGACGCGAGCATGACGCTGGAAGAAGCGTTCAGCGGCGTCGAGCGTGACGTGCAGTTTGATCGCCTGGACGTGTGCGACAAGTGCACCGGCAGCGGGGCCAAGCCCGGCAGCAAGCCGCAGCAGTGCGCGACATGCCGGGGCGCGGGTCGGGTGGTGCAGACGGGCCTTGGCGGGATGTTCAGGATGGAGACGCCCTGCCCGAGTTGCGGCGGGCGCGGGCAGGTGATCAAGGACTTCTGTGACGCGTGCCGTGGCAAGGGCCGTGTGCCCAAGAGCCGCGTGCTTAGCGTGCGGATACCCGCGGGCATCAGCGACGGGCAGGCGGTGCGTGTGCGGGGCGAGGGCGAGCCGCCGGGGATGGCGGAGTCTCCTGACGGGACGGGCCAGCGCGGCGACCTGCACGTGGTTGTGCGGGTCAAGCCGCACGGGCTTTTTCAGCGTGACAGCGACCACCTGGTGCTTGAGATGCCCATCAGCTTTACCAGGGCCGCGCTGGGAGCGGAGGTTGAAGTCCCGACCATCGACGGCAAGCGTGCGACGCTGAAGATCCCGAAGGCCACGCAGTTTGGGGCGGTTTTCCGCCTTGCTGGTCAGGGCATGCCCAGCCTGCGCACGGGCGAGCGCGGCGACATGCTGGTGGTAGTCAAGATCGAGATTCCCAAGCGGCTCAGCGCGGCGCAAGAGAAGATGCTGCGTGACTTTGCCGCCAGCGAGAACGAGACGGTCATGCCAGAGAGCCAGGGCTTTTGGAAGAAGATCAAGGACGCGCTGAGCTGACGGATCAGCCCGCGACGCCGCCAGTTTCATTCGCCAGGTTTGATGAACGGCAACAGGTTCAATGACTGAAGATCGAAGCACCGCCATGTTCAACCCGTTCAAGAAGGACAAGCCCGACGCGCCCGCGGGCGACACGCCCCCTGAGCGGGCCGAGGCGCAGCACACCTCGGATGGTGGCGAGCCGCTGGGCGCGGGGCCATCGAACGCCGACCGTGCCGCCAGTGAGCTTGACGCGCTGCGGGAGCAAGTTGCGGCGATGACCGAGCAACTCGCGGTGGCCAAGGACGAGCGGGCCCGCGCGCTGGCGGACTACGCCAACTTTCAGCGGCGCAGCGCGCTCAATGAGCGTGACGCACGGGAGATGGGCGTGCGTGGCGTGCTGGGCAGCGTGATGCCGGTGATCGACCACTTTGATATGGCGCTCAGCCAGGCGGCGATGGGCCAGGCAGCGCCGAGCCAACCAAGTCAGGGCCATGCGGCCGCGACGCAGCAAGAGGCGGCGTCGGGTGGGATTCTGCAGGGCGTGGCGATGATCCGCGATGAGCTGGTGCGTGCCATGGCCTTGCACGGCGCGGTGGCTATCAAGCCCGCCAAAGGCGATGCGTTTGACCCGCAGCGGCACAAGGCGATTGCGCACGTGCCGGCGCCGGGCGTGCTGGCGGGCGCGGTGGTCACGCTGACGCGCGCGGGGTTTATGATCGGTGAGCGAGTGGTGCGTCCGGCGGAGGTGGTCATCGCGGCCGAGGTTGCCGGGCCTGTCTCCGCAGTCGAGCCCGGCGCGAGTGGTTCGACTGGCGCGAGCGATTCGACGCAAGGACAGGAGTAGCGCGTGCCCACGTACGACTATCGCTGCAACGCCTGCGGGCATACTTGGGAGCTGTTCCAGAGCATGTCGGCAAAGCCGGTGAAGGCCTGCCCTTCGTGCGGGAAGAAGCAGGCCGAGCGGCTGATTGGGATGGGCGCGGCGATCGTGTTCAAGGGCTCGGGCTTCTACCAGACCGACTACCGCAGTGAGGGCTACAAGAAGGCCGCTGAGGCCGACAGCCAGGTAGCGAAGGGCGGCACGCCAATCGAGGCGGCCAAGCCCGCGAGCCCGGCTGCTGGCGCAGGCGGCGAGGCCGGTGCCTCCACCGCCGGCACAGCAGCGGCGAAGACCAGTGGCACCACTACTAGCAACCCATCTGCCGCGCCTGCGACAGATTCGGGACCCAAGCCAGCCGCGGCGAATAGCAAGTCCACCGGCTCACAAAGCGGCTCACAAAGCGGCTCACAGAGCGGCGCACAGAGCGGACCACAAAGCGGCTCGTCGAGCGGCGCGCGGGGGCGTTCGGGCGGGGCCTCTCGCGGCACGAGCAAGGGGCGTTCGAAGTGACCGGGCACGCCGGCGCCGCCGGGCTGGCGATTATCTCGCATGGAATCGACATCGTTGAGGTCGCGCGCGTGGAGCGTTTGATCCGCGCGCACCCCGAGCGGTTTATTGAACGGGTCTTCACGCCGCGAGAGCTCGCGGATGTCGGCACCGACGCACGGCGTGCGACGCGTTTGGCGGCGCGGTTTGCGGCGAAGGAGGCCGCGATGAAGGCGCTGGGCACGGGCCTCGCTGAGGGCGTGTCATGGCACGAGGTAGCGACGCACCTGCACGCCACGGGTCGGCCTGAGCTGGTCGTGACCGGTCGGGCGCTGGAGATCGGCGCGGGCATGGGCGTGCGGGCCTGGCACGTCTCGCTCTCGCACACGCGGAGCACGGCGATCGCCAGCGTGTTGGCGGTGGGGTGATGTGAGGAGGCCGTGAACCTCTGCCCCGGTTGAGCGCCGCGGCCTTCTTGTACGGCTGGTCGCTCGAACTTGTGCTCGCGGAGCGAACCAAAGGCAAGATAAACAATTTACGCGGGGCGTGGGGTCTCCAGACGTACGACATAAGCGTCGAGCGAACTGCGTCAAGAAACAACAAGGCCCGAGCGTGAGCCCGGGCCTTGTAGAGTCTGCGATCGCTTACGGGCGCTGCGCCCGACCGACGTGAGGGTTGTCCCAGGCCGCCTCTTGCTCAGCCCCGCCTGCTGCTTAGCGGCGGCGACGGCCCGCGGCCAGCATGCCCATGCCCAGCAGCGCGGCGGCGCCGGGGGTCGGGACCGGCACCAGCTCGATGCCCTTGAGCGTCGTGTTGGGGCCAGCGGTAAAGATCACCGTCGGGGTGCTCAGCGCGATGGCGGAGCTGGCGGTCGCGGTATCGAACCACGACGTGACGGTGTTGGCGTTGCCCGCGCCGCTTCCGGTGGTGGCGAAGAGCTGCACGCCATTGGCGGTGGTCTGGGCGGCGAGGCCGAAGAGCCCGCCGGTGACGGTGGCCGTGCCACGCGCGACCCATGAGCCGCTGACGAGCTCGAACTTGCTGAAGCCGGCGGTGGTGGTCAGGTAGAGCAGGTTGAAGCCCGAGCCGGTGCTGGCCTCAACCATGTAGAAGTCCTGGGCGACGTTGTTGTTGGTCAGGCCAGCGAGGCCGGTGATGGTCGGGGCTGCGGGGGTGCCGCCGAGGGCGTTGACAACGATCGTGGTGACCACGGAGGACTGCTGGAGGACGAAGGACGTGCCGCCGAAGGTGCGGGCATTGCGGACGTTGCTGACGAGGGCCGGCGCGGTACCGCTGGGGGCGTAGACTCCGCCCTGATCGATGATGAACAGGTCACCACCGGTCCGGAGGGCGGCCGAGCGGGTCTGGCTGCCGGAGTTGCCGGTGTAGGTAGCAAGCTGCGAGTAGTTGAAGTTGGTGTCCAGCGAGCCGACGCCGCGGGCGGCGATGGTGTTGATGTTGGGCAGGGGGAGGCCGGTGCCGCGCATGGTGTGCCCGGTGAACTGAACGCGCTGGCGATCCTGGCTGAGGCTGAGGTAGCCGGTGCTGGTGGCGCTGGCGCTGGTCCACATGGGGTTGGAGCTGGCACCCGAGACGTTAAACGTCTGGACGGGGAGGGTCTGATTGACGCCCGCCGAGTTGACCTCGATGAGGTTGAACGGGGCGTTGCTAGCGATGGTGGGGCCAGCCTGGAAGACGACCAGGTTGCCGTTGCCGACCAACGCGGCCTGGGCCAGACCGGCCGAGGCAAGAACTGCGAGCACAGTGATAACGATCTTCATGGAATCTCTCCTCCGGCAGGCCGGAATTGGCCCGCAGTAGAAGACACTTTAAACCAGCGTTTTCAATCGGTCACCTGCGCGGAGGGCTGGAAACGCAGTCTTTGCGCAACCTTTACGCGGCGCGTCCGACAATGCTGGCCCATTCGCCGGGCGGCGGCCAAGCACATAGGCACTTTACTTGAGTGATCTCGATTCGTTCGGTAGAAATTCGGACCTGCTTGCCCGTCCGTGTCGCTCATCCGCAAGGCTCAGCCATTTCGCTGCGCGAAGTCGGCGATAAACCCGGCCAATGCCTTGGCCCCTGCCTCGGGCATCGCGTTGTAAAGACTCGCGCGCATCCCGCCCGCGGCACGGTGGCCCGTTAAGCCAGCCAGCCCCTGTTGCGCGGCCTCGGCGGTGAACTTGACGTCCATCGCCTCGCCAGCGTTGCAGCGGAAGACGATATTCATCACCGAGCGGTCTTCAAGGCGTGCGTGCGGGGTGTAGAAGGCGCTGGCCTTGTCGATCGCGTCATAGACCAGCCCGGCCTTGCGGACGTTGCGGTCGAGCAGGGTGTGAACGCCGCCCTGATCAAGGATCCACTTGGCCATCACGCCCACGGTGTAGATGGTGAACGCCGGGGGCGTGTTGGGCATGCTCTGCTCTTTGACGTACGTCCGGAGCTGGAGCATGCGTGGGATCTTGGTGCTGGCCCGCTGGACCAGCTCGTCGCTGACGATCACCACCGTTGCGCCGGTGATGCCCAGGTTCTTCTGCGCGCTGGCGTAGATCAGACCGTACTTGGTCACGTCGATGGGCCGGCTGAAGATGTCTGAGCACGCGTCGCAAACCACCGGCGTGCCTGCGGGCAGTTCGGGCAAACGCTCATGCCCACTGGGCGTGCGCCACTGCGTGCCGTAGATCGTGTTGTTGCTGGTCGTGTGCACGTACGCGGGCGCGGGGCCCGAGTAGCGCGTCTGGGCGGCGTTAGGAATGTAGCTGTGGTTGGTGTCCTTGCTGCTGGCCGCCAGGTGGACGCGCCCGCCGTAGCTGGCGGCGTGCTGCGTCGCGTCGTCAAACGATCGCTGGCCCCAGTAGCCCGTGACGATGTAGTCGGCCGTCTGCCCCTCGCTCAGCAGGTTGGCCGGCACGATGAAGTTCTGACTCGACGAGCCGCCGGTCATGAACAGGACGTGGTAGCTGGCGGGGATGTTCCCGATCTTGCGAACGTCGGCGATCGCATCCTCCAAGACCTTCTGGAACGGGGCCGCCCGGTGGCTGTGCTCCATGATGCCAAGGCCGGTGCCGCGAAAGTTCCAGATGTCCTGCTGAAACTGCCGCAAGACCTCTTCCGGCAGCACGCTGGGCCCAGCGTTGAAGTTAAAGACGCGGCCCGACGCGAGGTTCTCCACCGCGGACGACGGCATGCGGGTGCTGAGCATCGGGGATGATAGTTATGCCCCGGGCCGGCGGAGAATCAGCCCCGGATCAGCCAGATCGCCAGCACCACCACCGCCAGCAGGGCAAACAGCGACAGCGTGCCGGCGAGCACGACTGCCAGCGTCGCTCGCTGCCTTGGCATCGGCACGTCGCCCTCTTTGCCCCGGGGCGAGGGGTGGGCTTTGGCGTGCTTGGCGTCGTGCTTTTGGTGCTTGGCGTGGGCCATATCGCAGTGTACCGGCAAAGGGCGTTTAGGGCGTCGGAAAGCTGATGCTCGCGGCACATGCCTGCGCGGCGCCAGCCAGCAGCGGGTCGATGGTCTCGCCAATGCCTGAGCGGACCTGCCGCTCGATGCCCGCATTGAGCAGTTTGCCCATCATGCCGCTTGCGGGGGGCGTGCTGACGCTGGCGACCACCCGCAGCACGTTGGGCCCGGTGGCGGTGATGGCGAAGCTGGTGACGGGCCCGAAGATCTGCCCGCCAACGGTGGTCCGCATGGTGATCTTGGCGGGCTTGCCCGAGAGGTCGAGCTCAAACTTGACCTGCCCGATCTGCTTGTCGATGTCCGCGCCCATTTTGGCGAACGGCGCAAGGGCCGACTTGATGTTGGCGATGCTGTCTGGCCCGAGGCTTCCGGCGGACTGCTGGAGCTGATTGGCGAGGGCGTCAAAGTACGCCGCGGGCGTGGTGCCGGCGACGTCGGCGGTGCGGGTCGAGGTGCTGCCGGTGGCGGAACGCTTTTTGAACGGGTTGAGCATGTTTTGGCCCCTGAGCATCGGCCCGCCTGCACGCGCGGCACGAGAGTTAAGCGGGAGTGTACGGGCCGCGTAAAGCTGAGGGGTGATTGCACAGGCTTGGACGTGGGCATCGGAAAGCCACGGCCTGGGCAACCCCTACAGCCACGCGGACGGGCCACCTGAGCGCACGCAGGCGATTGTTGTTTGCGTTGGTTGCGATGCTTGATGGCGGTCCGCCGAGCGGCACCAGCGCGGGCCAACAGACCCGCACGTCATACGCGTCCGGATAGCCCCGCACTGGCTACGGCGTCAAAGAGACGGCAAATCAGTGCTGCGCGCCCCAACCCGCTAATATGGCACATGGCGAACGAAACTGCGAGTCAGCCTGCGGCGCGGCTGCTTGGAATCATGAGGAACTTGAAAGCACAGTCTGCTAAACATGGTGGCGTTCCTGGCTGGCACGTTTGGGGGAAAGCCCTTGAACTAGAGGTGGTCAATGACCGGACGGTACTCGCGCCGATCTCTAAAGTTCTGTCGCTCGGCGAGCAGGTATTTGTGGCTGGCAAGAACCGACAACTGTCCGCGGATTTGCACCTCACCTGGATGCCAACGCTAGAGAGGGTCTCCGGGATTACCTGCCTAAGCGAACGGGCCGAGATCATTAGCGGGCTCCTGGATACGGGGTTCGACAAGGCCCTTGCAATTACCGCTTTTGATTTAAAAAAACCTAGCGAAGAAACGTCCATTGACGTGGAAGAACTCAATAAGATTGCGTCGGATATCGAGAAGTTGCAGGCAAAGCTGACCAAGTCCTCACTTCCACCGGTGCTGTTGGCGGAGTTGAATCGAGCCGTCGCCTTCATGCGAGAGCAGATCGTCGGTTATCGAATCAGCGGTATTGAGGGTCTGCGCGACGCCGTGAATCTTGCGTTCGCAACTATGTTGCTGCACAAGGACAAGGTGGAGTCGAACCGCAATGACGAATACATGGTCGGGTGCTGGACCATCTTCAAGCGTGTCAGGGATGTCATCGGTCTCGCTGCGGACGTGCTCAAGATTCTGCCCTATTTGCCCGCGGTCCCGCCGTTCCTTGATTAATCGACGCCTTGTGGCCGTGCCGCTGATTCGCTCGTTGTGAAGCGAACTAGTGCCCGGACTGTTTGTCCGCCCTCCCGAAACCCTACCGCCGCCCCCGCCGATAAAGCTGGGTTGTAATAGTGCCGCGCACCCGCGCACTCACGCAGAAGCTTCACCTGCGCGGGCTGCGGAGGTTGAGGGTTCGGGCTTGACTCGGATGACGGCGATCAGCACGTCATCTTCAGATGCGCCGTGGCGGTAGGCGGTGACTTCGCCCATGATGGTGCGGGGCAGGTGTTCATCGTCCCGTGCGGCGCTGGTGATGCGCTCAAGGCCGTGTTGGCCGAGGTCTTGTCCCTTGGCGTTGCGGCATTCCACAGCACCATCGGTGTACAGCACCAGCGCGGTGTCAACGCTCAGGCGAATCTCGGCCTCATCGGCCTCGAAGTCTTCGGGCGTGAAGGGGCCGAGAATCGCGGCCGTTGGCTTGATCGCGGTGACGGCACCGTCTGCAGCGCGAAGCAGCGGTGAGGGGTGCCCCGCGATACAAAGTCGGGCACGCCCATCGGGCCAGACGCGGGCGGCCAAGGCCGTGGCGAAGACCGATTCGTCGGCGAGGGTGAGGTGTATGTAGCGGTTCAGGGCCGTCATGATCAGGGCGGGTGTGGTGTCACGCGATTCAGCGAGCGTTCGTTTGAGTTCGCCGTGCAGGCGGTTGACGGCGAGCGCCGCGGCGACGCCGTGGCCGGTGACATCGATGACCACGACCAGCAGCGAACCGTCGGTACCGTGGGAGACATCGAGAAAATCACCGCCGAGCTCGCGCATAGGTTCGTAGGCGTATTCGATGCGGATTGGGCCCTGGCGGGTGGGCTGAGGGAACAGGCGTTCGTGCAGACGGCGGGCGAAGACAAGCTCGCGCTCAACCTCTGCGTAGCGAGCGCCGATGCGTCGAAGCCCAAGTGTTTCGCGCAGATTACCGGCCCGGAAGAACGTGATGGCCAAGCCCGGCAGGCCGGCGGCCAACGGAAGTGCTATCCCCAAGGCGATGAAGTTTGGCGAGTCGTTGCCGCCAAGTGATGCCAGCGCTGCGAGCCCCGACCACGCTACCGGGGGGACGCACGCTTCCAGCAGCGTCCACGGCACGATGATCGCCGCGGCGGTGTGGAGAACAACCATAAAGATCAGCAGTACAAAGATGGGCCCGAGGTTGCCGGTGAAGCCCAGCGGCCGCAGTGCCTCGCTGATGCCCGCGGCCAGAACGATCGCGCCGGTTGTCTGGCTAACGGCAGAGGCGATCACGATGAGGGTGGTTCGCCAGATCAGCGATCGGAGGGTGATCTTCGCGAATCCACGACGGAAAATCATGGGAAGCGTGATGAGCGCCAGACCAACAAATAGACCCGCCAGCATGCCAATGTTGCTGAGCCGGGTTGAACGCGGGGCAAGAACAACTGTGCTGAGCCACCACTGCAGCCCGGAAAGTACAATGAGCAGCGCCCCGACGACGGTGGCGAAGCTGATGACGCGGCGGCGCAAAATCTCAAGCCGAGCTTGATCGAACTCGCCCTGTGACAGGGCGGCAGCGGCGTAATTTGGGGTTGAAATTGACACTGTCGCAGGGTAGGGGGCGTGACATGGATCTGAGGTGGCCGTGCCACTGATCTACTAGTCCTGAAGCGAACCAGTGCCCGGACTGTTTGTCCGCCCGGAACGTCCATCCACTGCGCGCCCCTCACCCCGCACCCCCCGCACCCCCGCACCCCCGCACCCCCGCGCCCCCGTCGCTGGGCTGCTTGCTCGAATGCTGGCGCGGTGCGGACAGATCAACGGCACGCGACCGCCGCCACACGGCGATGCCACGCTCCGAGGCCATCTTTTGCAAGAACAAGTTCCCCATTGACGTTCCTTTCGCACGATGAGGCCGCCTTTGGCCGCGGTGCCGTAAAGGATCGTTCATGCCACAATCAAACACTGATCTCACCCCATCCCAATCCAAGCCTCTCGCGGGCCGCAAAGTCGCCGTGCTGGTCACCGACGGCTTCGAACAGATCGAGCTGACCTCGCCCATGCAGGTGCTCAAAGCTGCGGGTGCCGAAGTCTCCATCGTGAGCCTCGCCGCCGGTGAGATTCAGGGCTTCCACCACTTCGAGAAGGCCGACCGCTTCATCGTAGACCTTGACGTGGCCGACGCGTCCGCCTCCACCTTCGACGCCCTGCTCCTGCCCGGGGGCCTCGGCAACCCCGATGCGCTTCGCGCCAACGCCGCGGCCGTCTCGTTCGTGCGCGGATTCTTCGAGCAGCACAAGCCTGTCGCCGCCATCTGCCATGGCCCGTGGCTGCTCGCCGAAGCCGATGTGCTCAAAGGCCGCCGAGTGACGTCTTACGCCTCGATCAAGACCGACCTAATGAACGCAGGAGCCGAGTGGACTGACGAGGCGTGCGTCGTCGACCAAGGCCTCGTGACCAGCCGCAGTCCCGCAGACCTCGAAGCCTTCAACGCCAAACTGATCGAAGAGTTCGCCGAGGGCGTCCACTACGGCCAGCACGCCTAAGACGCCGCGCGACAACGCAATAGGAATAGCTTGGTCGTTTTAGATGGGCATTTACGTTAGCGGGGCTCGCGCGCTAGACCCCGGCGACGCCACGATGTCCGCCTCTAACAGGCTGGTCGAGACGCGGAGACGCGGCGAGGCGCGGCGGCGTGAGGCGTGATGGCGGGGTCGTCTGGGCGAGGGTCCTGTTGATTAGGTCACGCGGCGGTGTGTTGCCGCAGTGGATGCGTTTTACTCCAAGGCAATGGGGCTTCCGGCGCGCCAGAGTTCTAACAGATCGCCGAGTACGGCCTGAGCCGTGGGCAGGCGGCCTGCGCCGCGGCCGCCGACGATCCGGCGTGTTCCGCCGCTCAATTCAAACACCGCGCAGTTGCGCTCGGCCTCGACGCCCGCGAGCGGATCTGCTAGTCCCACGTTGATAAGCGATACGCCCGTGCGCAGCTGGCCGGTGAATTGCTTGTCTACGCGCGCCGCGCGGGAACCGTGAGGCTCGCGCTCCAGCCACGCGATGCTGCGCGGGCGCTGGCCGGGAGAGGCCTTCGCGAGTGCGGCGGCGATCGCCTGTGCCGTGAGCGGCTCGCGGGTGACGGAGCTCGGTTCGATCCGAATCCCGAAGGCCGCGTGCGCCACCAGCACCAGTTTGTTGGCTGCGTCGTGCCCGTCCAAGTCAGTGCTTGGGTCGGCCTCGGCGAAGCCCGCCTGCTGCGCGGCTCGGACGGCGTCCTCAAACCCGTCACCGGCCAGCACGCGGTCGAGCACGAAGTTGCTCGTGGCGTTGAGCACCGCGCGGACGCGCACAACCGCGCCGGCCAGCAAAGCCGCGTGCTCAAGCACCGGCGCTGCCCCGCCGACGGCGGCCCCGCACCTCAGGCTCAACCCGCGCCTGGCGGCCAGGGCCCGCAGGGCCGGCCCGTGCGCGGCTAGAACGGCCTTGTTCGCCGACACGACATGGGCACCTGCTCGCAAGGCTTTGGCGATCGCGCTCCGCGCCGGCTCAAGCCCGCCCAGGCACTCAACAACCACGTCCGCGCTGCGCACGGCCTCGGTAAGGTCGCTGGTCAGCAGTGGTGGGGCGGTTCCATCTTCGGTGTTGAGTGCGCCGGCGCGCCGAGCCTTGTCAAGGTCGCGGGCCGCGATCGCTCGCACGTCAAACTGGGCTTGCTGGCAACGCAGTAGCGCGACGACGCCCTGCCCGACGGTGCCAAAGCCCAGCACCGCCACACGCAGCGCGCGAGCCAGCGTCGGGGCCAATTCGAGCGTGCGGCCTTGATCGTTGGGCGTGACGAGCGTGGCGCTGACGCCCCCGAGGGAGCCGACCTCAAAGTGCAGCCCAGTGCCGCGGACAAGGGCGAGGGCCTTGTTCTGGACGATGTGCCCGCCAAGCGTGAGCGCTTCGTTCACGCTGACAAGCGCGTAGCGCAGCGGGCGTGGCCCGGGCTTCGCGGGGTCGTGCTGATAGAGCCCGTCTACGTCTTTGATGAGTCTGCAGCGCGCGCCGAGGCGCTGGGCGAGGAACAGGGCCGTGAGGTCTGACCCGCCGCGGCCCAACAGCGTGACGCCGCCACCGTGCCCGACGCCCACGAAGCCCGGCACAACGCACACGCCCACGCGGTTCAGCGTTCGCTCGATCCGATCAACGTCGAGCGAAACCGGCTCGGCGTCGAGCGTGTCGCCGAGTGTTCGAAGGCCGAGGGCCCAGGGTGTGAGTACGGCGGCGTCGATGCCGGCGCGCCCGAGCGCCAGGCCGAGCAGCGCCGCTGACTGCAACTCACCGGTGGCCAGCAGCAGGGCGGTGGAATCTTCGCTCGCGTTGACGCCGTACGCGCTGGCGCAATCCAGCAGCGCGTCGGTTTGGCCCTCGATGGCGCTGACGACGGCGACGACGCGGTAGCCCTCACGCAGCCAGCGGTAGACCTCGTGGACAACGCGCAGCACGTCGCGCTCGTGCTTAAGGACGGAGCCGCCGAACTTCAGCACGATCGTGCGCGGCGCCAGCGGTGTCGCGAGCGCTGGCGGCGTCACGCGCTCGGCGGCGTGTGCCACGGTTCGAGGCTTGGTCTGGATCTGCTTTCGATCTTCGAGTGTGGACTTGCCGGGGCTCGGCTTGGCCTTGCGGCCCGTGCCGTTGGCTGCGCGGATCTTTGCTGCGCTGGGTGGGGCGCCGTTTGCGGCGCGACGTGTGGTGCCGGTGATGGAACTATTGCTCTTGAAGGTCGTCTTCAACGCACACCCCCGACTTCCGCAAGCGTGCCGCTGGTGTCCGCGGTCAGGGTCTTGACATCCGTCTGAACGGCTGGCCCGAGCGCGGGCTGAGCGTGGCGTGCTGCCGACTGCGCCACCTGCTCCGTCGCAGCCTGCACCTTACTTAGCGCGGCGTCTAGGTCAGCGATGATGTCACACACGTCTTCAAGTCCTACCGACAGCCGCACCAGGCCGTCGCTGATGCCTGCGGCGAGGCGCTGCTCGCGCGGCACGTCCGCATGCGTCATGGTCGCAGAGTGCGTGACGATCGACTCAACACTCCCGACGTGCTCGGCCAGCGTGCAGACGCGGACGGCTCGCAGGAAGGCCAGCGCCGCGGGCACGCCGCCACGAAGCTCGAAGCTCAGCACGCCCCCGTGCAGCTCGCCAAAGGGCGTGTTGTGCAGCTGGGCCGCCAGAGCGCGCTGAGGGAACGTGCTGAGGCCCGGGTAGTTGACGCGCTCGACGGCGTGGTGCCGCTCAAGCCACTGCGCTACGCGCAAGGCGCTGGCGCTGTGCTCGCGCAGGCGCAGCGGCAGCGTGCGCAGGCCGCGCAGAGTCAGGTAGGCGTTCAGCGGGCTCTGGATCGCGCCGGTGCTCTTGCGGATGAACCGGAAGCGTTTGTCAAGCTCCGCGTCGCGCGTCACCAGCGCGCCGCCCAGTGCCGCGCCGTGCCCCTCGATGTGCTTGGTCGTGCTGTAGACGCAGATGTCCGCGCCAAGGTCAAGCGGGCGGAGGATCACCGGCGTCAGGAACGTGTTGTCAACCGCCAGCAGCACGCCGCGGGCCTTGCAGACCCGCGCGACGGCGGCAACATCGGTCAGCACCAGCGTCGGGTTCGCGGGGGTCTCGATGAACACCAGCTTGGTACTGGGCGTGATGGCGGTGGCGAGCCGCTCGATGTCCGTCGCCGGAACAAACGTGTGCGTGATGCCAAGGCCCGCGAGAAGTTGCTGCACCAGCCGAGTGGTGCCGCCGTAGATGCAGTCACCCAGCACGACATGGTCGCCTTGCTTAAGCACACTAAAGAACAGCGCGGTCTCGGCGGCCAGCCCGGTGCCGAAGGTGACGGCGGGCAGCGCGGCTTCGAGCGCGCCCAGTGCGGCTTCGAGCTCGTCAACGCCCGGGTTGCTGCAGCGCGAGTAGGCGTGCGTCACGGGGTCACCCACGCCGCTCTGGCGGAAGCTGGTCGATTGGATGATCGACCCGGCCAAGGGCTCGCCGGGTCCACGCTGTGCGCGGTGGTGGGCCGAGCCGTGCAGGGCGATGGTCGCTGGCCCGCCGTCGTTGGTTGTACTGTTACTGGTGTTGTTATCAGTGGTGCGAGCGGTGATCGAACGAGCCATGGCCGTGAACTCCTCACGGCACCAAGCGGTCCTTCTCGACGCGAGCCCACGATCAGCCGGCAAGCCGACTAGTCGCGGGATGAGGAGCGCACACCGCCCCTCGTTTGCCTTGTTAATCCGTAAGGACCAACTCGGCCGCATCGCCCCAAAGAACTCTCTGGGGCAAGCCTCGGCACCGCGACCGGTTAGAACCGGCTCGGTTGCCGCCCAGGTGCGTAGGCCTCCTGGGTCTCTTGATGCTGACAGCAATTTATCCGGATGAATGCATGAAGTCAAGCCCTGGACGTCAAAGTCCGTGAATGTGGATAACTTGTGGTCGATCGTCCGCGAAAGGTCTCAGCTCGCCACGCCCCGGAGCAGCGCGAGTTGGTCGTAGAGTCTTACCACGGCGGTGACGTGGTGAAAGCCGAGGCGCTCGCGCTCAATTAGCGCGCGGGCCGCTTGGCCCAGGCTGGCGGCGCGGGCTGGGTCGTCCAGGACCGCGGCCAGCGCGGCGGACCAGGCCGCGGAATCATCACTGGTTACAAGCTGCGCGCACGCGGGCGTGTGCGCGGCACTCAAGAAACTCACGCGCGCGTCGGCGCGAGCGATGATCGGCACGCTCGCGGCCATCGCGTCAAGCACCAGCCCGGCCTGCTCACCCTGGGCGCCTGTCAGGATGACGGCGGCGGTATCAAGCAGTGCGTCCCACTGCGTCAGGTGCCCGGGTACAACACTGATCCATTCAGTAATGTTGAGCTTGCGCGCGTCCGCCCACGCGCCGGTCTGCTGGGCGCTGGCCTGATCCATGACCAGCAGCAGCCCCTCACCGCTGGGCCCGCTGCGGCTGGGCCTTGCGGCAAGGGCTTGCAGCAGCGCGCGAACGGGCGTGCGGGCACCGTCGGTCGCGGGCCCGGGCCAGAGCGCGAGCACGCGCGTGCCCCCGGTACGGTCGTTGACCTCTGGCGCGGTGGCGCTGCCCTCGGCCGTGTGCTCGGCCGTGTGCTCAGCCGTGTGCTCGGCCAGGTGCACGCCCCACGGGCACGCGTGGACCATGCCCTGTGCGGCGGGCGGGAGCAGAGCGGTGAGCGCGGCCGCAAGCTCAGTATCGGCGGCGCTAAGGCGGATCGTTCCCACGGCACGGCCGAGCCTGGCCAGACGCGTAACAAAGCTCACCGCAGCGCGGGCGCTGGGCCAGTCCCAGACCTCTAGCAGCATCGGGCAACTAGCGGCCTGCGCGACGGCCCAGGCGATCTCCCACTGCGATTGGCCCCACGCGTGGACGAGGTCGAGCCGTTCGGGGCTGGTGCCGCCGGTGACTTTGGCGAGCAGGTCTCGCGCGCGGCGCGGGGTCGTAAGCGGGAGGCCAGTTGGCGCGTAGCCAACATCGGTGGCGAAGACGCCCAGGCGGCTGCCGTAGCTGACGCCCTCGGGCAGGTCGTCGTACGGGACGGCGCTGAGCACGCGGACGCCCTCATCGGCGAGCCCGGCGGCCAGCCGACGGAGCAGGGCGTGCTCAGTGCTCGCAAACGCGGGATCGGCCAGCAGCAGAACCTTCACTGGTAAAGTCTATCGGCTGGCGGCGGGCCTGAGGGCGTTGAAGTGGCAGTGGGGGTGGTGAAGTGGCCAGCGCGCGGTGGTGGCGGTGGTGGCGGTGGTGGCGGGGCTGGGATTGCATGCAAGAGGCGGAGAACGGTGTGCGGGTGGTGCCACGTATCATTGGCGAACGAGGATGCCCACCATGAATGAGTACGTAACTGCCGCAGTCGCCGCCATCACCGCCGTCGCGATTGACGCGACTAAGGAAACCGCAACGCAGTTCGCCAAGGCCGCGTGGGTCAACCTGAAGAGTGTGCTGGGCTGGACCACTGAGCCCGCTCCTGCCGAAGTCAAGGCACTTGCCGAGAAGACGCTTGCTGCAAACCCAGCGCTCGCGACGCATGTGCACCAGATCTTCAACGACTACCACCAGCAAGTCGGGGGCGTCTCGGTCGGCACTTTGGGTTCGATGAACCTCGACGGGGCGACGGTGAGAACAGTCAAGCAGGTAAACGTTGGCCACAACTCCGGCGAGATCAACCTCTAAGTTAAAGGGATTGCGCGAATGAGCGGTGGCACGGGAGACATTGATGCGAGCAACGCCCACATCGACACGGTGGTGCAGGTCAACGTCAATGACAACTCGGGAGTGATCTCGATTCCCCTGATCCCCGCCGCAGGACGAACGGCGATATTCATTGAGCATAATCCGTCACGTCACGGCACCGACAACCTCGCCGCCGCCAGCGCCCAGCAAAACCCCGCCTTCATCGGCCGCGTCAAGCAGTTGAATGCTCTGGCCGCGCTCATCAACGCCGCCGACGGCCCCGCCGCCGTCGCCATCGTCGCTGGCGCGGGCTTTGGCAAGAGCGAACTCGCCAAGCACTTCGTCAACACCCGCGCCAAGCCCGCCGCGCCGGGCGCAAGCCCGGCCGCGCTTGCCCCCGACCAGTGGACCCACCGCTGGTGGCTCGATGGCGCCAAAGGTGGCGAAGCCGCCAGCCTACGGCAGCACTACGAGGCCATCACAAGCCAGCCCTTTCCTGTTGAGCCCCAGCCCACTCGCGATGCCGACGCGGCCCCGGTCGCAGCGGCCTTTCGCACGCAACTCAGAAGAGCCATCGCCGCCGCCTGCTCGACAGGAAAGCATCTCTTGGTCATCGACAACGCCGAGAGCCCCGCGCAGATCAAAGACTACCGCCCGGCCAACGCGGGCCGCCTCATCGCCACCACTCGCAGGCAGCCCATCGCCGGAGCAATCGCCCACGAGTTCCCGCTCGACATCACGTCACCCGAAGACGCCCGCACCTTGCTCGCCGCCCAGCGGCCCGAATTGCAGGCTCCGTGCCACGCCAAAGACCTCGATGACATCGCGGTTCACCTGGGCCATCACGCCCTGGCCCTAGCCTACGCCGCCGCCGCCCTCGCGCGCCCGCCGATCAAAGCCCCGCAGGCCATTCTCACCCGCATGAGCCAGGCCGACGTCGGCGACGAGGCCAACATCCTCAGCGAGTTCACCGAAGAAGACCTGGGCATTAATTCCAAGCGCGGACTAGCCAAGTCGCTGGGCCTGTTGCTCGATGAATTGACCGAAGCGGGATCATACGGCCACGACCCACTCGCGCTGACGCTCGCCGACCTCATGGCCTTCTGCAATCCCGCCGCGATCCCCGTGAACCTGCTCGTCGCCGCCAGCGGCAAGCCAGACTCCATGGTCGAAAAGTCCCTGCGAGCCTTGCACCAGCGATCGATCATCACGCTCACCGAAACGGCGGCAATGCACCGGCTCACGCAGTCACTCCTGCGCGGGCGGCTGAAACTACGGGGTGTAGAAGAAACTTCCGCGGTCCTAATCGTTTTGCTCGCCGCCCTGATCGAACTCTTCGACAACGCCGCGTTGCACACCAAGCACGCAGCCCGCACCGCCGCGATGCCCCACGCCGAGTCGGTCATCGCCCACGCTTGCCAACAGGCTTCGGCGGCCGGTGCGGGCGCTTATGCCGCACACCTGCGCGCCGAAGTAGCGCTGCACTTACACGTTACAGGCCAACTCGCCGATGCCACGCGGCACATCGACGCCGCGATCGACTGGTACGAGGCGCAGTGCGACGAGGGGAGCCTGGCGGTCTGCTATTCCTCAAGGGCGGACATCCGTCAAGATCGCGGCGACCTCCCGGGGGCCGAGGCCGACATCAAGAAGAGCATCGACTGGGGCGAGGCCCAGTCCCCACGCGACGAGCGAACTCTGGCCGTCTGCTACGGCTCGCGGGCGAGCATCCGCCCACATCGCGGCGACGGCGCGGGGGCCGAGGCCGACATCCAGAAGAGCATCGATTGGGGCGAGGCTCAGTCCCCACGCGACGAGCGAAGCCTGGCCATCCACTTCGCCTCGCGGGCGAGCATCCGCCAATTTCGCGGCGACCTCGTGGGGGCCGAGGCCGACATCAAGAAGAGCATCGACTGGGGCGAGGCCCAGTCTTCACGCGACAAGCGGAAGCTGGCCATCGACTACGCCTCGCGGGCGAGCATCCGCCGGGATGTGGCGATCAAGGCTCGCGACGCGGCGGGTTTCAAGGCCGCCCGGGCCGACATCGACGCGGCCCTGACGTGGTGGCTCGCCAACCTCCCCAGCGACGAGCGGGTCATCGACATCCTCCGCGAAACCAAGGCCAGCATCGACGCCGCCGAAAGTAAGAAATAAGCTCTATTGCAGTGCAAAGCTGTGCAGTCTCGCTCAAGCCTGTGCTCGCGAAATGAGCTAATCGCAAGAAGCGCAGATTCACGCGGAGCGTAGCGGTGCCAAATCACCAGCTCACCCAGCCTCTCGCACCGGCCCGCGGCGGTCACGCCTGGTCGGCAATGCGATAGTCAAGCTCTGGAAAGCGGTTGGGCAGCGTGGTGGCGGCGGGCGTTCGCCAGACGCCGACCCAGTGGTTCGGCGCGACCTCGACAAGCTCGTAGTCGCCGCCGGCGGTCGGCTTGCCGCTGGCGTCGGTCGCGCGCGTCAGGTCGGCGGGCGGCTGGTGCCAGGGCCACCAGGGCCGCAGGCCGCGCTCGTGCCCGGCCAGCTTTTCGAACTGGCCCTGATCGTCAACGACTTCTTTGATGGTGATAAGCCGTGCCGTCAGCTCGCGCGTCTTGGGGATGCTAGCGAGCAGCCCGCGCGTGTAGGGGTGCATCGGGTTGTCAAACAGATCAAAGACCTTGGCGTACTCAACCACGCGCCCGGCGTACATAACACACACAACGTCGGCGTTCTCAGCAACAACGCCCAGCGCGTGCGTGATGAGCATGATGCTCATCTGCCGCTGCTTCTGCAGCTCGCGCAGCAGGTCAAGGATCTGGGCCTGGATCGTGACGTCAAGGGCGGTGGTGGGTTCGTCAGCGAGCAGCAGCTTGGGCTGGCAGGCCAGGGCCATCGCGATCATGACGCGCTGGCGCATGCCGCCAGAGAACTGGTGCGGGTAGGCCGAGAGGCGCTCGGCGGGCTTGGGGATGCCGACGTCGTCCATGGCCGCGATGGCAATCGCGCGGGCCTGCTCGTGGCCGACCTTCTGGTGCAGCAGGATCGCCTCCATGATCTGGTCGCCGATGGAATAAACCGGGTTGAGGCTGGTCATCGGCTCCTGGAAGATCATGGCGATCTCGTTGCCGCGGATCGTGCGGATCTGCTCTTCGCTGAGCGTCAGCAGGTCGCGCGGGCCCGCGTCGGTCTCAAAGTGGATCTGCCCGCGGTCCCAGCGGCCCGGCGGGCGCGGGATCAGGTGCAGCGTGCTCATCGCGGTCACGCTCTTGCCGCAGCCTGACTCGCCGACCACCGCGAGGGTCTGTCGCGGGTAGATGGTCATGCGGACGCCGTCGACGGCCTGGATCCGCGGGCCGTTGCGGTTGTCAAAGGAGACCGCCAGGTCGCGGACCTGCATCAACGGTGTCTTCTCGTCGAGGTGGCGTCGGGCCTTGTTGCCCTGCGGGTTGCTGACGGCAGTTGCGCTCATGTTGCAGGATAGGTTGGGGCGGAGCGGCGACGAGCGGCGGGGAAGAAGGTTGGGGTGAAGGTTGGGGGGGTGGATGGTGGGGGTGCATGGGGGTGCTTGGCGATGAGGGTGCGTAGGGGTGGGGGTGCGTGGGGATGAAGTTTGGGGATGGGCACGGCGGAACTCGTCCCCGAGAGGAGTGAACGGCATGGGGTTGCTCGTCGCCCCAGCGCGGCGAGTCCCACGGTCTGCCCCTTGCGGGCTGCTCCCCACGCCACGGGTCGAGCGAAACGCAGCTTGTCGACAGCCGACACTTACCGATTACGGCCACGCTTGCGAGCGGGTTGGCGCGCTCTTGCGATTGTGTCAGCCCGCAGAGAGCTGGCCTTGGCACGGCGACAGCACGACCCCGCGTGTCCATCACACCTCCGGCACCTCACCCGCCAAGCGGCCTCTCACCCACCGCGCGAGTTACTTTGCGCTTCGAGGGATTTGGGAGGGGGGACCACCGAGCACTAGCGGTGGCGGCCGCTATGCCGCTACTGTTGCCGGCAAAGGTGTTTGCAGTCGGGTGAAGACTTATCAAAATAGGAAACCTCGATGACCGCTCTTCTCCGCCCTCTCTGCTTGATGCTCTTGGTCATGGGCGGCTTGCCGCTGGTAGCGTACGGACAACAAGGCACCACGCCATCGAAGACATCACCTCCCCCTCGGGCCAACCCGACTGCCCAGCCGCCCGCCGAAACTGGCATCGAGAAGGCTCAACAGCGATTGTTCACTGTGGCGGCGGCCCGCGAGAAAACGGAGCAACGGGCGCTCATCGACGCAGCGATCCGGGCAGCGTTGAATCTTCCGGCCGATGCGCTGCTGGGAGCGTCTGAGCGCGCGCGGGTCACCGCACGGAGCTTCGAAAGTACCACGTTGACTGATGTCGGTGCCGCGATTCTGGCAGAGCCATCCACCGGCCTCAAGGCTCTCACCTGGCTGAACCTCCGCGAAACTAAGGTCGGGGACGCGGGGGCGGCGGCGCTGGCGGCCCCGGACACCGGCCTCAAGGCTCTCACCTGGCTGTACCTCGTCAACACCAAGGTCGGGGACGCGGGGGCGGCGGCCATCAAGAAACGCTTTCCCGGCATCAATATCGTCCGCTAAGACGCCACCGCCACCTTCGCGATCTCCGACCACGGCCCCTTGTCGCCGCGTCCCCCCACGGGTTGGTCCGGCGGGCCATGTAAGCGGTGCCATCCCCAGATTGTGCCGCCATCGCCTGGCTTTAAGTCGGCGCGCATGCTGTGTTTGGTGGCTACCGTGAGAAAGGCCAGCGGGCTCGGGTCGGCGGACGCGGGCTGGCCCGCATCGATCAGCGTGAGCCAGACTCCCGTGCTCAGAACGCCCATCGGCCGCGCGCGGCAGACCCGTGTGGGCGGTGGGGGCAATTGCCGTGCCGGTAATGATCTTATGTTATACGTAAATCGGCCCAGCGATCGCGCCCGGCTGGAGATCAGCCGCGGTGGCGCTGTCGCACTCGTTTAGGTCTCTATTACCGGGGAACGCCCGATAGCGCGGCTCGCGGGACAACCGCACGGCTTACTATAAACCCCGCGCAGCGACCTTGACCGCCGTCACTCAAGGAAAGACTTGCGGGAAAGAGTGTTCGAGCGCGTTGATAATCACGGCGTCACCGCGCAACCCGTCACCGCGCAACCCGTCACCGCGCAACCCGTCACCGCGCAACCCGTCGCCGTACAACCCGTCGCCGCGCAACCCGTCGCCGCGGAGCGCCTTGTTCAGCGCGGCAGCGTGCCCGACCCGCGGCCCATCACTTCCACGCGCGGCCCGGCGGGCACCGAGACAACACGCCGTTGCGGCTTGACCTCGATCTCAACCGCCACATCAGCCCCCGCACCAGTCGCGCGCTGGCCCACGTCACTATCGGTCACAAACCGCCAGCGGATGCGGGCCGCCTCGCGCAGCATCCGCAAGCCGTCACGCACCGGGCTGACCGTGCCCCCGTCCTTGTGCTCCCACGCGATGCCGACCTCGACAATCCGGCCCAGACCCTTGGCGAGCAGCAAGTGCTCGAGGTCGAACGCAAACCGGTCCTCGCGCCCGAGCTTGACCACCGCCCGCGCCACATCGGCACGGTAGAGCTTAAACCCGCACTGGGTATCACGCAATAGATTGAGCCCAAGCACCCCAAGGGCCAGACGGAAGATACCGCCCGACAGCCGCCGGAACGCTCGCGACGTCACCCGCGCGTCGCGCGTGTTCCGCGAGCCGCAGACCATCGCGCAGCCCCGCAGTGCCAACGGCCAAAGCCGCTCCAGCTCGCGCACCCGCGCCGCGTTGTCCGCGTCCATCATCAGCACCCACCGCCCGCTCGCCGCGGCAAGCCCAGTCCGCACCGCCGCCCCCTTACCGCGATTTACAGCGTGCCGCACCAGCACCACGCGAAGCAAGTTGCCCCGCTGCGTCTGTGTCAACCACGGCACCACCACCGCCGCCGTCGCGTCTGGCGAGCCATCGTCGACCAGAATGATCTCCGCGCCGCCCACGGCAGAGCCCGCGAGGGTCGCCGTCAAGTCGTCCAGTGTCGCCCCGATCCTGGCCGCTTCCTTGTACATCGGTACCACCACCGACAACACGACCCCGCTGACATCGTCGTGCCCGACGGCCGCATCCCGCTCGCCGTCAAGCGCAGAGACCGGCTGATCCGAATAAATACTCCTCGGGTTCATGCGACTAAGTATATGAACCATCCGCCGCGCCGCCACCAACCCGGCAACGCCCAGCGCCGCCCACCGCTCTCACCGCCTGCATCAGCCGGGTCCACAGCACTGCTCGCCGCTACCAGCAGCAACACGGGGCCCTTCGCGTGCGGCAGAAACGCCGTGGCGTCGACAATCATTACTCTGCCAGAGTTCCCCGCAACGCTCTTGCGAGCAGCGGCAGCCCTTGAGGCAATACTCGACCATGCCGTCAACGGAGCGCTGCTGTTAGTCACGCGAAGACATCCCCGCAGACTCCCTTGCCTTAATAATACAACCCCCCGCCCAATACGGAAAGCTCCTTCGCCTTTGTGGACAACGCGCCCTGTGGCGTCGACACAAAAGTTTATCAACACCGATCGCTCAGCAAGCAATAAACCATGAACACGTCGTCGAGCAGCCCTACCCCAGCCCAGCGTACGCTCACGCAAAGGCTTGTTCAGGCCCTCGCGCTCGCCGCACCGATCCCTTGCGCGTCGCCTCGGGGTACGCTTGGCAATGCGCACACTCACGCTGCTCGCGTTGCTCATCGTCTGCCCGCTGCTCGCACGCGCCTCGGCCGCGCCCGCGAGCCTCGCGCCCAGCGTCGACAGCGCGGCACAAACCAAGTTTTCGACCGCGACCGGCCCGCTCCGCATCGGTGTCGTTGGCCTCGTCCACGGGCACGTCGAGGGCCTGCTCTGGCAGTCCACACAACGCCCCGACCTCAAGATCGTCGGCATCTACGACCCCGACCGCGCGCTCTTTGATCGCATGGCCGCCAAGTACAAGCTTGACCCCGCGCTCTACCGCGCCTCGCTTCCCGAGATGCTCGACACAGCCAAGCCCGAGGCCGTCAGCGTCATGACCTCGATCAAAGACCACCGCATGGTGGCCGACGCCTGCGCGCCGCGCGGCGTCCACATGCTCTTTGAAAAGCCCCTGGCCTTCAGCAACGACGATGCACGCCACATCGCGTCCCTCGCACTCAAGCACGGCGTCCTCGCGCTCACGAACTTTGAAACTAGTTGGTACGCCTCGCTGCGCGAAGCCAAACGCCTCGTCGACTCCGGCGACCGCACCCCGATCCGCAAGATGGTCTTCCGCCACGGCCACAAGGGCCCCAAAGAGATCGGCTGCTCGCCCGAGTTCCTCGCCTGGCTCACCGACCCCGCGCAGAACGGCGGCGGCGCGGTCGTCGACTTCGGCTGCTACGGCGCGGTGCTCTCAACATGGTTTATGAACGGCGAGCGACCGACCAGCATCACCGCCAGCATCACCACCGTCAAACCCGGCGTGTATCCGCACGTGGACGACGACGCCACCATTATTCTTACGTACCCAACAGCCACCGCAACCATCCAGGCCTCGTGGGCTTGGACGCACGACAACAAAGAAACCGACATCTACACCGAGCGCGGCTCGATCCACGCCGCGAAGTGGGATGACCTCCAGGTCCGCGACGAGAACGGCCCGCTGAAGCCCGTCAAACCTTCACCCAAACGCGCCGACATCGAGAACGAATGGACGTACCTGCGTCAGGTCGTCCGCGGCCAGTGTGCCGTCGATCCGCTCTCAAGCATAGAGCTCAACCTGATCGCCGTTGAGATCCTCGACGCCGCACGTAATGGCCCGGGCAACTCGCCCGCTCTGAAACCCCTCCCGTGAAGCAAGGCTTGGTTGCGAGCTTCCAAAGTCTCTGCCCCAAGGGCATAGGCGCGGAGTGGGACTGGGAAAGTGAACGCTCTCTTCGGCCTCAGCGCCGGGTGTTCAGCAGCCTTGCACGAAGGCCTGAACAAAGACGATGACGTCGTCGGCGGTGAACTCGCCGTCGGCCCCCCGGATCTGGCCCGCCCGTCCAACGTCGGCCCGCGTGTCGCCGCCAACGAACCACCCGATGAACACAATAATGTCGTCGGCGGTCAACTCACCATCTGCGCCAATTGACTGTCCAGACCCGGCAATGTCCGATGGCGTGCATGGCCGTGCGGCGACCATCACAAACACGCTCTGGCCCGAAGTTTGGCCGTTGACGTGGCCGTGTCCGACGATGGTGCGAAGGGCATCGGAGAAGACGGGGTTCTGGAGCGTGCTCCAGCCGTTGGCGGTGAGGCCGCCGCTGACGAGATTGCCAAGGTCGGTCAGGCCAAGATCGGGCCGGAAGATAAAAGCCCGCTGCTCGCCGGCGCCGATGCCACCGGCAAAGAACTGGTAGTTGCCTAGCAGGTAGCCGGCCTCGGTCAGGATGGTGGGCGTGGACGAGGCAAAGCTGTCGGCGGTGCGAATGCTGCCGATGATCGCGCTGGTGATGCTGGTGATCGGATCAAAGTACCAAGCGTCTTGGCCGTTGTTCGTGTTCACGCCGGTGTAGCGCCGCGAAAACCCCGCGACCTGCCCGGCGGCGTTCTGGAAGGTGTTGAAGCTTTGCTGAAACCCCGCGCTGCCGGTGTTGGCCGCGCCGGTCAGGCCTGTCTGCACGGTGGTGTTGCTGATGGGATTGTAGACCCAGGTGTTCTGGCCGTTGTCCGTGCTCACGCCGGTGTAGCGTTGCGAGGACCCCGCGACCTGCCCGGCAGCGTTCTGGAGTTCGTTGAAGCTTTGCTGAAACCCCGCGCTGCCGGTGTTGGCCGCGCCGGTCAGGCCCGTCTGCACGGTGGTGTTGCTGATGGGGTTGTAGACCCAGGTGTTCCTGCCGTTGTTCGTGCTCACGCCGGTGTAGCGCCACGAGAGACCCGCGACCTGCCCGGCGTCGTTCTGGAGGCCGTTGAAGCTCTCCTGCCGCCCCGTGCTGCCGGTGTAGGCCGCGCCGGTCAGGCCCGTCTGCACGGTGGTGTTGCTGACGGGGTTGTAGACCCAGGTGTTCCGGCCGTTGTTCGTGCTCACGCCGGTGTAGCGCCACGAGAGACCCGCGACCTGCCCGGCGTCGTTCTGGAAGCTGTTGACGATGAACTGAAACCCCGCGCTGCCGGTATAGGCCGCGCCGGTGAGGCCCGTCTGCACCGTGGTGTTGCTGACGGGGTTGTAGACCCAGGAGTTCTGGCCCTTGTACGTGCTCACGCCGGTGTAGCGGACCGAGACTCCCGCGACCTGCCCGGCGTCGTTCTGGAAGTCGTTGCCGCTCTGCTGCATCCCCGCGCTGCCGGTGTAGGTGGCGCCGCTCAGGCCAATCTGTGTCGTGGTGTTGCTGACGGGGTTGTAGACCCAGGTGTTCAGGCCGTTGAACGTGCTCACGCCGGTGTAGCGGTTCGAGCGCCCTGCGACCTGCCCGGCGGTGTTCAGGAAGTTCGCTGTGCTGAGCTGGAGCCCGGCGCTGCCGGTCTGCTGCGGCCCGAACAGCCCGGTCCGCTGGATCGTGTAGATCTGATAGTTGGGAATCCACTGGGCCACCGCGCCCAACGGCGCGATCGACACGCCAGCGGCGGCCACGAGAAACAGCGGCGAAACAAGTGCTGAACGGTTCATAACTCGCTCCATAAGGGCTTCTGGGTGACGATCGTCACGCGACACCGACACGTAAGAGCGGCACACCGCCACTACATTATGCGACGTGCCCTCCCGCCTGTCAAGGAAACCGGTCGGTCTCTCCGGTCCCCCCGCCCCCCCGCCCCTGCCCGCCCGCGCGGCCACCCGCCACCGCCTTCGCACCCCGCCCCTGCCCGCCCGCGCGGCCCGCACCTATACTCCCCTTTCCCCCGCCACCAGCCCCCCAATCGCCACCATGCTCACCCTCCCCAGCCACACCAAGCCTGACTTCACCAAGCCCCTGCCCGACTTTGACCCCGCCGACGGCGTCGGGCGGCCGATCCAGTTTCGCGAGGCTCTTCGCGAGGCCATGAGCGAGGAGATGCGCCGCGACGACCGCGTCTTCCTCATGGGTGAAGAGGTCGCGTACTACTCCGGCGCGTACAAAGTCTCACAGGGCATGCTCGAAGAGTTCGGCCCCCGCCGCATCATCGATACCCCCATCTCCGAGAACGGCTTCGCCGGCCTCGCCGTCGGTGCCGCGATGTACGGCCTGCGCCCCATCATCGAGTTCATGAGCTGGTCCTTCTCGCTCGTCGCCGCCGACCAGCTCCTCAACAACGTCCCCAAAATGCTCTACATGTCCGGCGGGCAGTGGGGCTGCCCGGTGGTCTTCCGCGGCAACAACGGTGCCGGCGGCCAGCTTGGCAGCACGCACTCGTGGACCATCGAGGCCATGTTCTCCAACGTCCCGGGCCTCAAGATCGCCATCCCCAGCAACCCCTTTGACGCCAAGGGCCTGCTCAAGACCGCCATCGCCGACCAGGACCCCGTCTTCTTCCTTGAGTCTGAGCGCATGCTCAGTGACAAGGCCCACGTCCCCGCCGAAGAGTATTACATCCCCTTCGGCAAGGCCCACCTGCGCCGCCAGGGCAACGACGTGACGCTCGTCTCCTTCGGCCGTCCGGTCAACTTCTGCCTCGAGGCCGCCACCGAGCTGGCCAAGGAAGGCATCGAGTGCGACGTGCTGGATATGCGGACCGTCCGCCCGTTGGACATCGAGTCGATCGTCCGCAGCGTCAAGAAGACCGGCCGCATCGTGGTCGTCGATCAATGCTGGCCCTTCGCGAGCATCGCCAGCGAGGTTGTGACGCAGGTGGTTGAGAAAGCCTTTGACTACCTGGACCATCAGCCGCTGCGCGTGAACACCGACGACGTCCCGGCGCCGTACGCCAAGGCGCTTGAGATGGAATTCCTCCCGCACAAGGGCAAGATCGTGCGTGCGGCCAAGGCCGCGATGCTCCGCCTGTAAGCTCTGCTGCGTTGTCGTGCTCAGGGGCGGGTCTTCCAACCCGGCACCGCCAGCCCCGCCACAACCTCAAAGCCCCGCTGGCCCCAAAGCTGGCCGAGCCGCGTGAAGCACCGGTAGACCAAAGCGGGCGAGGGGATTTGAACCCCTGACATTCTGCTTGGAAGGCAGATGCTCTACCACTGAGCTACGCCCGCGAGCCAGACATTAGCACCGTCCCAGCAGGCCCGGTCCGCCCAACCGCCGCACCCGTGCGCTCTACCCCAAAGCTCCGGCAAGCTGGGTCGCCAATGTTCCACGTGGAACACCCGTCCCGACCGCTCACCAACAAGGGCCCCCGCACGCGCGGAGGCCCTCGGAGAGTCGGTGTGATGCCGCGCGCCGGTCCGGGGGTGCCGGGCGATCGGGGTTAGTAGGTGAAGTTGGCGTTGGCGTCGGTGGTGCCGAGGCTGCTGGGGGCGGAGTTGCCGTTGATAGCGGCGCTGGCAGGAGCCGTCCGGTCGAGGATGGGGCCAACGACGTTGTTGGCAACGATGGTCCAGTTGATGGTGT
>JAJOLK010000051.1 GCA_021173225.1 Phycisphaerales bacterium PN19_bin_20
GAAACAGCGCACATACCAGTTTCCATCCTTGCTCGCCTCAGGGCCGAAACTCGTCCTGAGCACGACGCCATTGAAGCCGCTCTTGACCTGACAAGTGAAACGCTCACGCTGGACGCGTATCGCCACACGCTGGAGCGTTCCTACGGCTTCTATTACCCGCTCGAAGCCCAGCTCGCGCAGGTTGGCGGGTGGATAGAGCGCGGTCTAGACCTGACGCAGCGACAGAAAGCGCCGCTCTTAGCAGCCGATCTAAGAGCGCTAGGCGCCGCCGACCTGACAACGCTGCCGCTCTGCACCGACCTTCCGCCGCACGGCACGGCCGCTGCTGCTTTGGGCTGTGTGTATGTCATGGAAGGCGCGACGCTTGGCGGACAGGTCATCAGCAAGGCGGTGGCAAAGTCTCTAGGCCTGACGCCAGAGACCGGCGGGCGGTTCTTTCACAGCTACGGCGACCGCACCGGCTTGATGTGGCAAGCGTTCCGAACAGCCATCAGCACGTGCGTAGTTACTGTCGCTGATCAGGACGAAGCGGTGGATGCCGCGAAGAAGACGTTTCAAAGTTTGCACCGCTGGATGTCTACCGGAGGCGCCCCTCGATGAACCAATCACGCATGCGAGATTGTAGTGGTCGTCTAAACCGCTGGATTTCAGCTGGAGGTGCTGCTTGACGACTTCGATTACCAATGCCTCGCCGCCTTGGGCCAACCAGCCGTACAGCATCAAGCGGCACGGGACCACGCTTACCAACTGCGACAGCGAGCCGGTGCAGACTCCTGGGTGCGTGCTGGCGCACGGAGCTTTACTTGTTCTTCGTCTGAAGGACCTGACAATCCTTCAGGCCAGCGAGAACACCGACCGGCTGCTGGGCTTTGCGGTGGAGGCGCTCTTGAACAAGCCTGTTCGCGCCGCCATCGGGCTGGACGCAGAAGCAAGTCTGAAAGCGTTTCTGGCGAGCGAGCCCACCGACCGCAACCCGCTGTATGTGTTCACACTGCCAGCTCGCGCTGACGTGCCGCCGCTGGATGTGACGATCCACACGATTGATGGTGCGGCGGTGATCGAGTTTGAGGCCACCGGGCGCGTGTTGGCTGGCGAACCAGATTATTACGCGCTGGTCAAGAAGACTGTCACCCGGTTGCAGACTGCCAACAGCCTGCAGCAGTTCTGCGACCTGACCGCTGATGAGTTCCGGTCGCTTACCGGCCTGGACCGGGTCATGGTCTACAAGTTTCATGCGGACGGTCATGGCGAGGTCTTCGCCGAGAGCAAAAGAGCCGATCTGGACCCGTGGCTCGGGCTGCATTACCCCGCCGAGGACATCCCGAAGCCTGCTCGCGACATGTTGAGAATGGTCTGGGCCCGCCCGATGCCAGACGTGTCGGGCGCGCTGGCGGAAATGGTCCCGCTCACCAACCCAGACACCGGCCGGCAGTTGACCATGACCTACTGCGCGCTGCGCGGGGCATCGGTCATGTACACCGAGTACCTGAAGAACATGACGGCGACGGCCGCGCTCACGATGCCGATCCGGCACGGCGACGAGCTCTGGGGGTTGATCGCCTGTCACCATTACTCCGGGCCGAAGTTTGTGCCGTATCAGGTGCGAGCGGCGTGCGAGTTCCTAGCCCAGGTCGTCTCGCTGCAATATCAGGCGGCCGAGGACCGGGAGCACCTGGTGTACCGCCTGAAACTCGACGGCACGCACCAACAATTAGTCGCGCAAGCGGCAAAGGATGGTGACCTTGCAACGATGACCGATGGTCGACCGACTTTGCTCGATGGCGTGGTGGCAGGCGGGGCGGCGTTATACCACCAAGACCGCTGGTGGTGCGTCGGGAACACGCCAACTGAAACTGAGATGGAAGCTCTGAGCCAGTGGCTGCACGACCGGCCGGAGTTGAGCTCTCAGCTTCGCCCTCTCTATGCAACCGACTCGCTTGCCAGAGATTACCCGCCAGCGAGGGCGTTCGCGGATGTGGCCAGCGGGCTGCTGGCCATGCCGCTAACACGCGCGAATCGCAACTGGATGCTCTGGTTTCGGCCCGAGACGATTCACACCGTCAACTGGGGTGGCAACCCTTACGATAAGCCGACCGTCCCTGGCCCGCTGGGCCCGCGGCTTACCCCGCGGGTAAGCTTTGAACTCTTCAAAGAATCGGTCCGAGAGCGCTCGTTACCTTGGCTGGCGGTGGAAATAGATGCCGCCGCACGATTGCGGATGCTGGTGATGGAACTAGTTGTCAACCGGGCCCAGCGGCTGGCGGATTTGAACGCTGATCTGACGCAATCAAACGAGGAGCTGGACTCGTTCGCCTACGTGGCGTCGCACGACCTCAAGGAACCGCTGCGAGGCATCTACAAATACGCGCACCAACTGCTTGATAGCGCGACCGTCGTAGACAACGAACACCGGCGCAAGCTCGACGGGCTGTTGCGGCTGACGCTGCGGATGGACGGCCTGCTTGACTCTCTGCTGCACTTTTCTCGCGTGGGCCGGGCCGTGCTTCAGACTGAAGATGCGGACCTCAACGAAGTAGTGAATGAGTCGCTCGAGATGGTGGATGCTCGGCGAGCCGAGGGGCAAATGGAGATCATCGTCCCTCGAGCCATGCCACATGTTCGATGCGACCGGGTGCGATGCCGGGAGATCTTCGTGAACCTTCTGTCGAACGCTCTGAAATACAACGACAAGGCGCAGAAGAAGGTCGAGGTAGGCTTCGTCGCGCCGCACGAGGTTCACCCTCGGCCCGGCTGCCCCAGCGGGTCCGCCGAGCTTATGATCTATTACGTTCGAGACAACGGCATCGGCATCTCGGCGCGGTACTTCGGACATGTGTTTAAGATGTTCAAGCGGCTGCACGGGCGTGACGAATACGGGGGCGGGGCCGGGGCCGGGCTGACCATCGTTCAGAAACTGGTCGAACGCCACCATGGTCGGGTTTGGATCGACTCGGTCCCGGGCGAGGGGACGACCTTTTACTTCACCCTCTCGGGCCGGGAAGGAACCTGA
>JAJOLK010000052.1:0-1721 GCA_021173225.1 Phycisphaerales bacterium PN19_bin_20
GTCTGTATCAACTGATATTCCGGTGCAATTGTCAATTCTGCACTGCAAAGGGCCGCCCACGATAGGTTGACGACGACTTTGTTAGCTGTTGTGTTCGGTGTGGTGTTTTGAATCACATCAAGCAGCGCGTCTGCAAAATCTTGAGGTGCCCCGGCTGCCCTTTCAACATTGGTGCCGGCGGTGTATTTGCTGGCCACGTTGTAGGCCCAGATATCGGCCTCATACGCGCCCGAGATATGTGATGCGGTGAAGCTATAGCCGTGTAATCGTTTAGTCCCCCACCCTCACACGGCGGCAAAGGCAGCGCTCTGGGTGGACAGCTTGAGCGGGATCGGTGGCAGGGTAGGCGTGGGCAGACCCATGCGGGCGGCGTGGATGGCGCGAGCGATCAAGTCGGTGGCGCTGGCCTGACGCAGGCGGCAGGTGTCGATGATGCTGGCCAACAAGGCGATGCTGTGCGAGCCTACTTCCGTGCGGGTGCCGTAGCTGATGCGTCGGGCGATCACGTAGTGCCGCAGTTGGCGTTCGGCGGCATTGTTGGTGAGCGGCAACCGGGGGTCGTGCAGCGGCAGCACGATGACATCCCAGTCATTGAGAAACTCGCGCGCGAGTTCGCGCAGCGCCTTTTGCGGCGCGTCGCGGTGCTGTTCGCATAGACAGCGCAGTTGCGCGAGCCGATGCGCGTGCTGGATGGCCGGTGGCGGATGCTCCAAGCATTTGCGGGCCTCGAAGACTGCGGCCATCAGGAAGTCGAACTCAAGCTGCATCGCCTTGCCGGCCTGCGCGGTCTGCCGGTCGCATGACTCGGCCAGACCGCGCAGCTTGCGATGCAGGTGCGCCCAGCAACGCAGCCGCAGCAGGCGCGATCGGTAGGCGGCGTAGCCATCGGTCATGAGCCGGCCGGCAAAGTCGGGGCTCAAGGCGTTGTCGAACATCTCCTTGGTGCGTGCACCGATCACGTACAGCACCGTGTGGCAGCAGCACAGCACCCACAGCCACAGCGCCAGGCCGTTCTCGGGCCAGGACGTTTCGTCGGCGTGCACGAGCACGGCCTGCTCGATGTCGGCGGCCAGTTGCTGCTCCAACGGCGCCACGCTGCGCGCGGCCTGATGCACGGTCTGGTCGATCAGCGCGGGCGATAACTGCAGGCCGAACCACTCCTGCAGCAACTCGCTGACCTTGCGCCGCGGCAGCCGCATACGCACGCACAGGTGTACGACGGCGGCGGCCAGACGTGGGCCGAGCAGGCGCTGCTCGCCGATGGGCACCCCGGGCCACAACGCGTCGTCATCGGCACGCTGCGCTTGGGCTTGGGTCGTGTGGCCGCAGGGGCAGCGCTGCTGCATCAACAGGTGCCGGGTGACTTCGATGCGCACGCCTAAAACGAGCGGGGCAGCTTGCCCAGGGGCACTCAAGGGAATCATCTCCAGCGTGTCCCAGCCGGTCCAGGCCTGGACCTGGCCATCGCTTGGCAAGGTCAGCCCACAAGCGACGCAGCACAGCGGGCGGTGCTCCTGGGTGCGCGTGGGCGGGAGTTTTTGCTCGCGTCCATGGCCCAGCGCCCCGAAGCGCCGCCCGGGACGCCCGGCTGGCGGGCGCGACACGGCGCACGCTTGTTTGCCAGTGGTTGATGGGCCTGTGGCTGTGTTGTTCGCCCCGCCGCCACCGTCCTCGGGTCGCGCCTGATCGGCCTCGCCCGCCGCAGCACGATCATGCGGATC
>JAJOLK010000052.1:1821-2934 GCA_021173225.1 Phycisphaerales bacterium PN19_bin_20
GATCGTGCAGATCGTGCTGTGGGCCTGCGCCATCGCCGCTCGCCACTGCGGGTGATGCGTCATCAACGCGCACATCAGCGTCCTGCTGGTTGTCGCCAATGACCTTGCCCGCTGCGCCAGGGGGCATGGCTGCGGCTGCGGCTGCGGCTTGCGCTATGGGGCTACGCGGCCATGGCGGCATGCTGCCAGGTGGACGCGAGCTGTTGCTCGGCGTCTGGTTCAACCGGTCCCGCGCCACCCTCAAGTCTTCCAACGCGCGCTTGAGCAACCCGCGCACCACCGGCTCGGGCTGGCCGGCCTGCCACGCCGGGTCCATCTGCTGCAGATCGTGATCGCTTAGATTGGGCATGTGTCGGTTGGGCATAGGTCGGTTGGGCATGCGTCAGTTGGGCATGCATCAGTTGGGCATGCATCAGCGAATTCGGGCGTGCTCTGCGGGCACCGGCTGGCGCTGCACGCCATTGCCGCGACGACCCGGCGCGTGCTTGCGGTGGCCGCCACACACCGATCGTGATCGAGGCGCTTCACGCGAGGACCTCCGACAGCCGCTGGCGAAAGTCCTTGACCAGCGGGTAGCCCAGCACGTTCTTGATCGGCCGGTTGACCGCTTTGGTGGGCGCGTCCTTGCCGCGCCCGGTCGTCACCCCGAGGTGCATCCAGTTGGCCGCGCGGTAGCAAGTGCCGGCAAAGCGCTGTGGATCGACGAAGGTCTCCAGGAAATAGATCGGATGCCCATACACGCGCTGCCAATCGGCAGACAAGCCGCGCGCCATGCGGCCCAGCAGATGCGACGCCAGGTGCGGCACCGTGACCCAGGGCAAGATCAGGAAGCGCGTGTTGTAGGCCAGCAGCCCAATGTTGGCCAGCCGCGCCTTCGCTGACCAGCCGATGAAGCGGTCGCGGCTGCCCAGGTGGCGTGGCGCCGAACTCCACGCCACGCAGGCCACCGGCCGTGCGCCGGCGTAGACCAGGTACTTCAGATGCTCCCCGACGGGCTGCGTGTAGCCCAGGTAGTGATGCTGCTGCACCAGGCTGTTGAACAACGCCTCCTCGGCGGTGCGCCTGACTTGGCGGACCTCGAGCGCTCCAAGCGCGGCCAGGCTCATCTGCAGC
>JAJOLK010000006.1 GCA_021173225.1 Phycisphaerales bacterium PN19_bin_20
CTCCCTTCCCCGCGACGAACACGCCGCGTTCGTGCTTCTTGAAGCGGGCGGCGGTGCCCTTGGCGGCGATCTCACGGATGATGGCGGCGTAGAGCGTGGCCTCGGGCGTCTTGCCGCCGGGGCTGGTCCAGAGTTTCTTGGCCTCCATCGCGGCGATCATCTCCTTGGCCCGCATCGGCACCTCGCTGGCGGCGAGCACCTGTGCGGCGGCGTCGAGGGCGCTGAGGCGTTTCATCGGCGCGGGCGTCGCCTCCTTGGCGGGCGGCGCGGCCTTCGCCGCCTTTCGGGACTTCCGTGCATCGCTCATCTCGCGATGCACCTTGCCCATGTTCTTAATCGTGCCTTTGCGTGCCATGTAGGACTCCTTCTGTCGGGTGCGGAACCCCGTCGCACATTGCGGCGGGGAAACGTGGCCGTCGCGGTTCCCCGCGACGCCGCGTGGCGATCACTCGGCGTCGGCAAGAAAGGCTTCGACGTGCTCGGGGTCCATGTTGCTCATGAACCCGGCGAGGTTGATCAGGTCCTCACGGACCTTCCCGAGGTCGCCCGCGTGGCCCCAGTTCCGCGGGTCGGCCTTCTGCTCCGTGTCGTGCTTGTCGAGTTCCATCTGCAGCACGTCGAGCAGGCGGGCGATGTCGTTGCGGCGGGCGGCGTAGGTCTCGGCGGCGGTCGGTTCGGGCTTGGTCGTGCGCTTCGTCATGGTCGTGCTCCTTGGGGTTGGGGTTCTCTGGTAAACAGCGAAGCCCGCATCACGCGGGCTTCAGGTCGTCGGGTCGGTTGTGCGAGTCGTGCTCGGCCGGGGCTTGGGTTGCCCGACCGCGTTCAGGTAGTCGATCAGGTCGCCCGCGTCCCAGGTGTCGTAATCCACCGGGTCGTGCTCGGTCGGTGCATCGTCGTGATCGCGGTCGATCTCGAACAGGCGGAACCCGCCCGGCGCTCCGGCCATCGGCCCCCAGTGCCCGTCGGCGTGGCGGCCGCGTCCGGCTGGGATCGTGTCGATCGACCAGCAGCGGCCGTCGGGCGTCTGGACCTCGACGCTCCGCACCGCGAACCCGCGGCGTCCCAGCATCGTGGTCATCTCGATCGTGCTCTTCGTGGTGGCGTTCATGTTCGTGTTCTCCATCGCGGGGTTTCGCCCCGCGTTGTGACACATGAAGCCATGACATCCGGGAACAGGCAAGGCAAACCGGAGCGATTTCGCCGTCATTCCGCGACATGTGAGCAAGTTCGGCCCCATGTGGGCAAACGGGCGGATTCAGCCGAAAAGCACCCATCTCCGCGCGAAACAAACTCTGTTTACCCGCGCGGCTGTTCCCGTAGGCGTGTCGGGACCGGTCCCCCCCGGCGGAGTACCTACGCGGCCCATAGGGCGTCTACGTCTACAGAATCCCCGCCCACGGCGGCATCGTCGCGGATTCTGTATGCGTAGACGCGTAGACGCCGCCCGCGCCGCGGATTCCGGCAGGTACGCCCACGTCCCGCCACGTTGCCCCGACGTGCGGCCATTGGGCGAAGCCTGGGTCTCGGGCCGCCGACCGTTCGGATTCGCTCGGTCGAGTGACTCTTGCACGGCTACCGAGTCTTGCTCATGCGCCCTTTGATCCCCCAGCGCCCGAACGTGTGTTGAGCTCGCCGATGGGGTTGTACCAGGAGCGACTGAATGAACTTGGAAGTTGGAACATCTTCCTCGCTCTCGACTCGCCACGCCGTTCTGCAGAAGTGATTGTGGTAGTCCCGCATCCACACGAACTTTCGGCGTGCCCGCTCGTTGCGGGCGCTGTCCACCAACCCCTTCTGGATCGCGTCCCTGTGCTTCTCCAGGACGGTCCAGTTGGTTCCCCCATCTTCCTCATTGGTCCATTCGAGGTAGTTGATGAACACAGCACCATCTCTCTTTGCGCGCCAGAAGTACGCCGTATGAGGGCAAAGGTCGGGCTTGGCGTAGTAGCGGACGTGTCGCGCGGCGTCGGATAGCACCTCATCTGAGACGACGATGCGCGGGTAAATCGCCCGCTTCGTTTCGAGTTCGTAGGCTTCGATCGCGCTCGGGCCGAACACCAGCCGCTCGCTAATATGCAAGTCGCCGAACGTCAATCCACCACGAATCGGGAACCCGGCCAGCACGAGGCGAAGCTGGGCGTAGGCAATGTCCATCACCGGGAAGCCAAGATCGGCGTCGTCACCCCGATCGTCGGTAGGAGCACCAAGGAAGAGTCCATCAGAAATGAACTGGTACGACTGTGCGTTCTCGGCACTGTTGAACTGTTCCCCAAGGTCGTCCGAAACACCCTCGAAGAGGCCGTGAATCTGCTTGCACAGCGCGACCGTTGCCGCCTTGGTCTTGCAGGCTTGAATACGGTGGCGCAAGCCCAACAGGTCTGCGTAAACGCAGTACGAGGGGAGCACGAGGGGTTCGCCGGAACCGCTCATGTAGTGTTGTGGTGAGGTTGCCATCGCTCCAGTTTAGGGACAACAGGGCACCGCCTCGCCAATCCTCCGGATGAAGGTGTCGTGGACGAAGGGCCCCCGGCCGCCCTCGGTGTAACGTGGCGGGGCTGGCGCGGAAGCGGGATTCCCGTACATTCGCACCCTTGTGCAAGCACGTGTGCAAGCGGTCGCGGCGCGCGTTGAAAGCGGCCAGATTCACGGGAGATTTGATCGCGATCCCGGCCGTTCCCAAGCTGAATGTCGCCAGTTCGATCCTGGTCGCCCGCTTTCTAGTTTGATACTGGGCCGCCGATGTCACACGATGACACCGGCGGCTTTTCGTTGACAAACCCCGTTAAAATCGCGAGTTCTGGCGACGCGGCGGTGGCGGGCGGATTGATTCCAACAGCCGGACGATGACAGGGAATGACCTGGCTGGACGCTGGCCTGTGCGAGCGCGTGTGCAAGCGGGTATGCAAGCGCAGGTGCGAGCGCGGGAGCAAGCGGGTGTGCAAGCGCAGGTGCGAGCGCGTGTGCAAGCGCGTGTGCAAGCGGGTGTGCAAGGTGTCGCGGGATCGCGGTGCCGATCAGAGGGCGGCCAAACCCCGATCACCGCGTCCTCAATGCCACTCCTAGCGGCGAGTAGAATGATCCTGACGTCAATCGTCGGTCCAAGACACCGGCCGCCCTGGCGAACAATCACTCAGCGGGATCAATTGAGCCATCAATTTGGGACCCTAGACGCTATGGAGGCAATCTGTGAAGCGATTCGATCTGTTCAACGTCCCCGTCGAGCTTCGTGACGTGCTCGACTCGTGCCAAGGCTACACCGTAGCAACCACTATCGACGAGCTGCTCAATCTGTCGACGCGTGATGCGGACGCGACGGGGTGGCAAGAGATCGCCTTCGATGTGCCCGGCAAGGGCCGCGTCATTGAGGCACGTGCCTGCAGGGTGAGCAACGGGATCGCGGCCAACTACCTTGAGGTCTACATGCGTCGCCGCGACCCGGATTGCATGATCATTGGCGACACCAAGCCGACGAACAAACCGACGTACCGGGATCGCTATAAGGTCGACTTTGCCGAGGCGCGCCAGCAAACGTTCGCGTGGCTCAAGACGCAGAGGCTTGCGGTGTTTCCATTTGTTGCCGGCGGGTTTGAGAAGGGGATCGACGCGGTGGTCGTCGCGCCGGACAACTGCGGATTCTTTGCGCTCGGGCTAGCGCTACTGCAGGGAATCCGCGACCACACCAAGCTCGATCGTGAGTTCAACCCAAAGGCCGTCGTGTACGTCGCGCCGCCGTTCCGGCACACCCACTTCGACGGCAAGCAGGTCGTTGTTCACAACCGACTAGATAATCTGCACGAGCTGTTCAGCTACAACCTCTATCCCGGTCCGAGTGCAAAGAAGGGCATCTACGGCGTGCTGCTGACGGCCGGAGAGAAGGAGCATTGGGTGACCGCACACTGCTCGACGGTCCGCGTCGTGACGCCCTATGGCAACCGCATCACCATTATGCACGAGGGCGCGTCTGGCGGCGGAAAGTCCGAGATGCTGGAGCACTCGCACCGCGAGCGCGATGGCCGATTGCTCTTGGGTACGCATGTCATCAGCAGTGATCAGAGATACATGACCCTGCCGCGCACGTGCGACCTCCATCCGGTCACCGACGACATGGCGTTGTGCCATCCGAGCTTCCAGAAAGGTGATGGCCGGCTTCAGCTGCGCGATGCGGAAGAAGCGTGGTTCGTCCGCGTCAATCACATCGAGCGTTACGGCGTGGCCCCGCACCTGGAAGAAGTGACGATTCACCCGAAGGAGCCGCTCTTATTCCTGAACATAAAGGCAGCGCCCGGGGCGACGGCGCTGATCTGGGAGCACATCGAAGACTCGCCCGGGAAGCGGTGCCCGAACCCGCGCGTGGTCATCCCCCGCAACAATGTCCCCAACATCGTCCACGGAGCGGTCAGCATCGATATCCGCAGCTTTGGCGTTCGCACGCCACCTTGCACGAAGGAAAACCCCAGCTACGGCATCATCGGAATGTTCCATGTCCTCCCACCGGCGCTGGCGTGGATCTGGCGGCTGGTCGCCCCGCGCGGGCACGCCAATCCGTCCATCGTCGCATCGGAAGGAATGTCCAGCGAAGGAGTGGGGAGCTATTGGCCGTTCGCGACGGGCCGACGCGTGGATCAGGCGAATCTGCTTCTGCGCCAGATCGTTGACACGCCGCGCGTACGTTACATCCTGTGCCCGAACCAGCACGTGGGCAGTTGGAATGTTGGATTTATGCCACAGTGGCTTGCCCGCGAATATCTTGCCCGGCGAGGTGGCGCGAAGTTCGGCCCCGCGGACCTGACCCCGGCGCGCTGTCATTTGCTGGGCTTTGCACTCCAGCAGTTGATCATCGAAGGGCAGCGCGTGCCGCTCTCGATGCTGCAGGTGGACAAATCGGCGGCGGTAGGCGAAGTCGCCTATGACGCTGGGGCGGCCGAGCTCGAGGCGTTTTTTCGGCAGCATCTGAGAGAGTTCATCGTGGAAGATCTTGACCCGCTGGGCAAGAAAGTGATCGACTGCACCCTGAGCAGGGGCACAATGGCTGACTACGAATCGCTCATCAAGGGCGAGTCAGTGGTCGCGGCGCACGACGACTGATCAGGAGCGGGCGGCGATCAGCGCGAGCCGTTCGACCTTGCCCAACGGCAGGTCCGGCAGGCTCGCCACCGCCCCGGCCACGTCGAGGAGTTTCGGGTCGGTGTAGACGTTGGCCGTGAGGCTCGGGTCGCTGTGCCGCATCGCGGCCTGCGCCGTCCGGAGCGGCACGCCAGCCTTCGAGAGGTGCGTCCCGAAGGTATGCCGAAGGGCATGAACGTCGATTGTGCGGCCACGCTCGTCGGTCTTGACGACGACCTCCTTGCCGCCGCGTTTCTCTATGCGGGCCAGACCGGCGAAGACCAGGTCGCGATCGAAGATGCGGATGAGCCCCTCGGGCACCTCGAAGAGCGGCTGATCGCTTCCGAGCGTCGCGGGGATCGGCTCGTCCGCCTGCGTGGCAGCGTTGGCAGCATTGCGCGCGGCCTGCTGCGGCGTGGGGGTGAGGGTGGGAGCGGGCTTGCGATTCGGCTCGTGCCAGCCCTGCGTGTTCGCGGGTTCGCCGCACTCAGCGGTTACGGCCGCAACGGCGTCAGCAAACTCAATGCGCTCAAAGCCCTGCATCTCGATGCCGTGCGAGCGGTTCACTGTGTGTGTGGGGGGAGGGGCGGGGGCGGAAGCGGTGCTTCTCGAAATGCGGCTTGAGCGCCTCGAAGCGTCGCGTCAGGAAGTCATCGAACACGATATTGTGCCGCCCCACAATCGCGTTGTCCGCCCGGTTCTCGGCGAAGACTTACTTGCGAAACTATAGGGGGGCGGCCATCTTGAACTCGCACTACAGCAGGTAGACGGTGCTGAAGCCGAGGTAGTGCAAGAGGCGGAGTGCCGGGGGTGCGAGCACGACCGAGCGATAGACGGTGATGCCCACCCGCGCGCGTGTTCGCAACCTTAGGGTCGTTGCCCAAATGCGGCATGTAAATTGCAAGCGTTTCCAACGAGAATGGTTTCGCTTCGATGAAGCAGTACCTATTTCTTTGCTTTAGGCCTGCAACTACCTTTTGCCCCCGCCGTTACACCCGGAGTCGGCTCATAGCCGGTCCAGCATCTCTTGGACTTGGCCTTGCCAACTCCTGCCTTTTTTGTTTTCTTTTTCGTAGCCATACCCGCGAGAATAGCGATGAGCGGTCGGCTGAGAGCCGAATTTCTTGAAAAGCCGTGCGTAAGCAGGCTGAATTGACTTATTCTAAGATCTTGTTCCCGAGCAAATATGCTTTATACTTACGGTTCGAATGCTCACCAATGCCTCGGTCGGACTATGCCGACCCACCAAAGGTACCGGGGGGGGGTTTCGGACAGCCGTGGGCACCGAAGGTCCTGAGCAGCTCACGGTCGGCTGCGGCAAACCGGCTTCCTTGGCCTCTCGGGTGACACTGCAGTAGTGAGCGGCTAGCTAGAAGTAGTAAAGATGATGGTGGTTCAGTGAGCGTGGCACGCTAAAGTTCGGCGGATCGTGGGCAGATAGTGCCTTTGGTCAACCAAGGCTATCGGCGACGGTCTGGCGAGGGCCTTTGGACTATGAACCGACGTGAACTCTCGCACACGTTGCACGTCGCTTCACCTGACCGCGGCGGGTAGGCCGCCGTGCTAACGGCGGGACCAAGGTATTACTTGGCGGAGCCAACGGAAAGTGCGTGATCGAGCGGCGTTGGTCGATGCCGGTCGCGGGGGTGATCGCGACGGTCCATACGTTTTCAAGGAGTGGGTAGCATGAGCAGTGCGCTCGTTGGGATAACAGGCCCGTCACACGCGGGTGCAGCCGCCGGAGGGCCTAGCGGGATGCATAAGGATTTTCTCGACAGACTCAACGCGATTGCTCGATCTCCGCTGCTGCTAGTGGCCTCTGACTATGACGGGACTTTGGCGGAGATTGTCCTCGACCCCGCGGTTGCCTTGCCGAACGCGGACGCGCTCAAGGGCCTGCTGGCGATTGGTGAAGTGCCTTGGACGAGCACCGCGATTGTTTCAGGTCGATCGGCCGTCGATCTTGCCAGGTTTCTCGGTCCGTTTCGCCCTGATTACACCGTCGGCTCGCACGGGGCGGAGTGGCAGGATGCCGGCGTGACACTCAACACCGACGAGCGGGATCGGCTGGTTCAAGTCACCTGCAAGATCGCCGCGGTCGTCAAGCGCTGGCCCGGGCTGAGGTATGAGCTCAAGCCCGCCGGTGTTGCGTTGCACGTCCGCGCGGCCGACCCCGCGGTGGCGACACAGGCGATCGAATCGGCGATGGAACTCTGCGGATCGATGCCGAGTGTCCACATCCGTCACGGCAGCCAAGTCGTCGAGTTTATGGTCGTCGCCGCGAACAAGGGTGACGCCGTCCGTCGTGCTCGGCACGCTTCCGGCGCGACGGGCGTGATCTTCATCGGCGATGACCTGACCGACGAGGATGTGTTCAAAGGTTTGATGGCCGAGGACCTTGGGATCAAGGTTGGAGAGGGCGAGACCGCGGCGCGGCATCGTGTCAGCGGCGTTCCCGACGTGGCGGAGATCCTGCAGCTGGTCGCGTCAATCCGGGATGATTGGGCAAAGTCGCGATGGCTGGTACGGCTCGACTCGTGCGCGGTGCTGTCCGATCAGCGGACGGCCGCGGTCGTCTCGCCAGGGGCGCGCATCTCGTGGCTGTGTCTGCCTCGATTGGACTCCGCCGCCTTGTTCGCTGAGCTTGTGGGCGATTCGACGGCGGGCATGTTTGAGATCGCCCCTGCCGAGGGCGGCGCGCCGAGTCGCTGCGGGTATGACGGTGATTCGTTCGTCCTCGTGACCGAGTGGCCGGGGCTGCGTGTGACGGACTATTTGGATGGCTCTGCCGGGAGAGCATTTCAGAAGGCGGGGAGGGCCGATCTGATCCGCGTGATCGAAGGCACGACACCCGCTCGCATCCGCTTTGCGCCACGGCTGGATTACGGCCGCATCGCGACGCAACTGCGAGCCCGAGAGGATGGGCTGGAAATCGAAGGATCCAACGATCCGGTCGTCCTTCGCTCCAGCGGCGTTACGTGGACTATTTCGAGCGAGGGCGTTCACCATACTGCCGAGGCGGTCATCCAGCCCGCGTTGGGAGCGGTGGTTCTCGAACTTCGATACGGCACCGCGAATCTCGCTGCGAATATCGAGGGCGAACCGGAGCGTCGCGACCAGAACCGACGGTTCTGGTCAGGCTGGGCGAGCTCTCTTAAGCTGCCGTCGAGATGCCCAGAGCTGGTCAAGCGCAGCGCCTTGGTGCTCAAGGCGCTTTGTTACGGGCCGACGGGCGTGATCGCCGCCGCCGCGACGACCAGTCTTCCCGAGCTGATCGGAGGTACTCGCAACTGGGACTATCGATACTGCTGGCCGCGGGATGCGGCCAAGGCCGCGGCCTCGCTGGTTCGGTTGGGCAACACCGGGCACGCTATGAAGTTCCTCGACTGGATGCTCGAAGTCGTGGATGGCTGCGAGACTCCTGAGCGGCTCCACCCGATCTACACGCTCTCGGGCAGCCACTTGCCGCCAGAAGCCGAGCTGGGACACCTAAGCGGATTCGGGCTGAGCCGACCCGTGCGGATTGGAAACGCGGCGGCGAACCAGGTGCAGCTCGATGTCTTCGGACCGATCGTACAACTGGTTGCGCTCCTGGCAGGGCGTGGTGCTCCGATAGCACCTGACCACTGGCGGCTGACGCGCGCCATGGTGCGAGCGGTTGCGGCCCGGTGGTCCGAGCCCGACCACGGCATTTGGGAGATGCGACTGGAACGACGGCATCACGTCCATTCCAAGGTCATGTGCTGGCACACCGTGGATCAGGCCCTTGTTGTAGAACAAGCGGTGTGTGGCACACAGAATGCTGACTGGATAGCACTTCGCGACACTATCCGAGAGGATGTCCTTGCTCACGGATGGAACTCGGCCGAGAGCGCATTCACCGGCGCCTATGGACAGTCTTATCCCGACGCGGCTGTGCTCAGCATTGGGCTTAGCGGGTTGCTGCACCCCAGTGATCCGCGATGGGCTTTGACCGTCGAGTTCATCGCCAAGCGACTACGCGACGGGCCGACGGTGCGGCGCTATGACGTCGACGACGGTCTCGGTGGCGGCGAGGGCGGCATGCACATCTGTACGGGCTGGCTCATCGAGTCGTTCCTTACACTGGGACGCGTGGATGAGGCGGTTCAACTCTTCGACGACTTCGCTAGCCTGTTTCGAGGTCCCGGCATTCTCACCGAACAGTTTGACCCGCAGACTGGACTCGCGGTCGGGAACCTCGCGCAGGCGTATTCCCACTTGGCCTTCATCGATGCGGCGGTCGCCCTTGATCGAGCCCGTTCGCAAACACCGTAGAAGGAAAACATGTCACAAAAACAGCACCCATTCTCGTCTAGGTCGCTCCGCTTCGGCGTGCTCATCGCCATGCTTTCCTGCATCGCCACTGGGCTGATCTTCTGGTTTCAGGTCAACGGCGAGCACAGGCAGGGTCTCGACGACTTGACCCGTCGGGCGCAGCTTCTTGGGCACCGCATCGCTCCAATGGCGCGACAGGCGCTCGAACGGGACGATACCAAGGTCGCCGAGGTTATCAGTGATCGGTTCGACGGGCACTCACGCTTGCTCGGGATGGCGCTTTACCGCGCGGACGGAACCAAGATCGCAAGCGGACAAGGACTCTCCGAGTCCGCTGAATCAGTTGAAGGGTCCGTGAAGCAGGGGCTCGCCAACAAGGCCGAATTTAGCGAACTGCGCCGTGACCGAAGCGGCAGCACGCACGTGCTCGTCCAGCCGATCGCCGACGAGAAAGGTGATCTGAAAGGGGCGGTCGTGGTGCTCCACGACGCGCTTTATCTTGAAGAGCGGATGACCCGTGGCATCCTCCGCGGCCTGCTCTGGTCACTAAGCATCGCGGCGGCCATGTTCTTCATCACTACCGGCATCGCGTGGACTTTCTTTGAACGACCTCTGCACCTACTTGCGGCGTGGATGCGGCGGCTGCGGTTCGGGAACACGCCCGAGTTGCCGCCGCGCGGCTTGCCCGTTGCCAAGCTAACAGACGAAACCGTGCATCTGGCGGCGTCGTTCCGAGCCGCCCGCAGTAAAGAACGCGACGAGGCGCAGGAGATCGTTCGCTCTGACAAGGCCTGGACTCGAGATCGACTCCGCGCACACGCGATCGATGCGCTCGGCGGCGAGTCACTGGTTGTGGTCAGCAATCGCGAGCCGTACATGCACCAGCTTCGGGATGGCAAGCCAACACTGGTGCGTCCCGCCAGTGGCCTGGTGACCGGCTTGGACCCGGTACTTCGTGCGACCGGCGGGCTCTGGGTGGCTCACGGCGCGGGCGATGCCGATCGGCAGACCGCCGACGCTTCGGGTTGCATCCCGGTCCCGCCCGAGGATGCTCGCTACACACTCAAGCGCGTCTGGATCACCAAGGAAGAAGAGCAGGGTTACTATTACGGCTTCTCGAACGAAGGACTGTGGCCGCTCTGCCACCTCACGCACGAGCGGCCCACCTTCCGGACCGGTGACTGGGAGAAATATGTTCGAGCCAACCAGCGGTTCGCCGATGCCGTTCTCGAGGAGATCGGGAGCGAGAAGGCCGTTATCATGGTCCAGGACTACCAGCTTGCTCTCGTTCCCGGCATGCTCAAGGCCAAGCGGCCCGACCTGCGCGTGGGCCTCTTCTGGCACATCCCGTGGCCTAACGCCGAAGCCTTCCGCATCTGCCCTTACCGCGTGGAACTCCTGCAGGGCATGCTCGGCGCTGACCTCCTTGGCTTCCACCTCCAGCAGCACTGTAATAATTTCCTCGAGACTGTCGACCGCATGGTCGAGGCCAAGCTCAACTGGGACCACTTCTCAGCGGAACGTAAGGGGCACACGTGCCTCGTTCGTCCATTCCCCATCAGCGTGCAACCTTGGTCCGAGCGCGGCGTCGCTGCGCCGGCCGATCTCGAGTCACAGATCGCGCTGCTCCGCCAGCAGCATCAGCTCAACGGCTGCATGGTCGGTGTCGGCGTTGATCGAATCGACTACACCAAAGGCATCGCCGAGCGTTTCCGCGCGATCGAGCGGCTCTTCGAGAAGCATCCTGAGCTCAAGGGCAAGTTCACGTTCGTTCAGCTCGGCGCCCCCAGCCGCGTTCACATTCCTCGGTACCGCGACCTCGTCACAGACCTCGAGCAGTTGGCCGACTCGATCAATTGGAAGCTTCAAGCAGACGGGTGGAAGCCGATCCACTTCCTGGTGGATCACCACGAAGGACCGGCGGTCTACGCCTTTCTCAAGATGGCCTCAGTCTGTATCGTCAGCTCGCTTCACGATGGAATGAACCTGGTCGCCAAGGAGTTCGTCGCGGCCAAGTCTGAGGCGGCGAACGAGGGCGTAGACGCCCACGGCATTCCCGAGGGCGTACTGGTCCTCTCGGAGTTCGCCGGCGCGGCCCGCGATCTACCCGAGGCGCTCATCATCAACCCCTACGACACTGAAGAGTTCGCGGCAGCGATCCATCAAGCCATCACGATGGAGGCCAAGGAACGCGTCCAACGTATGACGCGAATGCGCCTGCGTATCGAGGAGTTCAATATTTACCGATGGGCAGCGGACTTCCTTACGTCGCTCACGCAGTCCAAGGGACCAGTGGAAGAGGTGAAGACCAGCGCCACCGCTGCACCGTAACTCGTCCTAATGAAGCGATTCGCGCCGAGGCGACACCCGCCCACGCCTATCGAGGCATGGTAAAGTTCGTACAGACATCGAGGCAAAGGACAACGTCAGCGGCGCTCCGCGGCCCCAAGCGTTCCGAGACGGCCGGACGCGCGTCCGTAAGCTCTGCTCACTGCAACGCCCCGATGATCGCAAGCAGGCCTGAGATGCAAGCCGGTCTATGCGCGCTTCGCCGATGACCTCCGACCCTCGAAGCGACTTGGGCGGCGCGAAATCGTTCGTTTCCCGGCCGTCCCACCTTTCAACCGTCCCGTTGAAGACCGAGTGCGCACCGTCGACGACCTTATTCCACCCTTCGACCGAGGGCACCGCGAGGTCAACGCGGGCGGTCAGAGCGCCGCATGCTCCGAAACGAGAGCAAGCGTGCATGCTCGATAACGGCTACAAGCTTAAAGATGGACCTGATCAAAGCGATGTTCGTGTTCTGATAGCAGATAAAGCGTCCTTCATCTGCTATTAGTAACGCACTTAGGGCAACCGCTGCCGATCGCGATCAGGCAAATTCGCCGCGTTTGAGCGACTGCCGTCCGCAGTTGTGCGTGTCAGGGCAGATAGTCGGTAACTTGTATAGGAGAGAGTCAGAAGAGACGTTTATGAAGTGCAATACCCGTGCCGTTCTTCTATCAGCCTTTGCCGCGGCGTTGAGCTGCCAATCACAGGCAGCCATTCTCGGCAGCGCCCAAAGCTTTGCGGTGCTGGGAGGCTCAACTGTCACGAACACCGGGCCGACGATCAGCAACGGTAGTCTGGGCGTCTGGCCTGGTGCTGCGGTCACCGGATTCCCGCCGGGAGTTGTCAATGGGACGATCCACTCCGGTGATGCTGTCGCGCAGCAGGCGCAACGTGACGCGGTCACGGCGTACAACATGCTCGCTGGCCTGGTTCCGACACAGAACCTGACCGGCACCAACCTCGGAGGTTTGACACTCACACCCGGCGTTTATTTCTTCTCATCCTCAGCGTTCCTTACGGGAACTTTGACCCTCGATGCGATGGGCGATCCGGGTGCCCGCTTTGTGTTCCAGACCGGCAGCACCCTCATCACCGCCACCAATGCGTCCGTCGTGATGATCAACGGAGCGAATGCATGCGATGTCTACTGGCAGGTGGGCAGTGCGGCCACGCTTGGCACCAACACCTCGTTCCAAGGGAACATTCTGGCAATGACGAGCATCACGCTGAACACTGGTGCCTCCATCGTTGAGGGCCGCGCACTCGCTCAAAGCGGCGCGGTCACCATGGACTCAAATGTCATCACGGCGGCCTGCATTCCAACACCGGGTGCCTCGTTGCTGATCGGCGTCGCGGTAATTGGATTAGCCTGCCGCAGACGTCGTTGAGTCGCAGTGTGTGTCAGGGACGGGACATAGCGCGTTCATCGCCAGCGCCGAGCTCCGTGTGCCTCGATGATCGTGGTTGCAGAGGCCGTCTTGATCGCATTGCGATTTGCGTCCTCTCATACATGTCGGTTTCGCATCGGCGGCCATAGGTTCGTGTCCGCTGGCGGACTACTCTCTGCTTGTTTCAGGCCGTCCACAGTTTTCGCTAAGTCCGAAGCCTTGTCGCACGATTATTGGCTTAAGCCCGCAACCCCAATCGGGCCAAGTCGCAGAGTCACGCACCAATCGCACGCCATCGTTCACACGGACCCACTTCGCCGCCAAGCCGTGCGTCGGTCAGAGTGTGCTCACACCTTCGCCCCGAAGATCGCTCCGACGCCCGCCGTCAGGCCCATGGCTAGAGCGCCCCAGAAGGTGACCCGGGCGGTGGCTTTGAGCACTGGTGAGCCGCCGGCGCGGGCCGCGATCGCGCCAAGCGCCGCCAAGAACACCAGCGAAGCGCCGCTCACGCCCCACACAAGATACCCCTGGGGCAAAGTGAGCACCAGCAAGAGCGGCAGTGCGGCACCGACAGTGAACGTCGCCGCCGAGGCAAACGCCGCTTGTACCGGTCGGGCCGCGAGCTCTTCGGTGATGCCCAGTTCGTCGCGCGCGTGCGCGGTCAGGGCGTCCTTAGCCATCAGCTGCGAGGCGACCTCGCCCGCGAGCTTTTCGTCTAGGCCGCGCGTGACGTAGATCGCCGCCAGCTCAGCGTGCTCGCTCTCGGGCTGCGTAGCGAGTTCACTTCGTTCGCGGGCCAAATCGGCAGACTCGGTATCGGCCTGCGAACTCACTGACACGTACTCGCCTGCGGCCATCGACATCGCGCCGGCCACAAGACCGGCAAGCCCAGCAACCAGGATGCCGCTGCGCGCCGTGTCGGCCGCGGCGACGCCGACAATAAGGCTCGCGGTCGAGACAATACCGTCGTTGGCTCCCAGCACCGCGGCTCGGAGCCAGCCGATGCGATGAGAACGGTGAGATTCGGTGTGACGCACGGGCGGGCCCCTCTCAGTCTACTTTGGAGCCGGAACACTCTGTGAGCGTAGGGGCCGCGTGAATAGCCTGCGTTCACCGCGAACCGCACGCGGTTGTGGTATCGTCGCGCCGGGCGTGGCCTATTTGACGCGCGGGTGCGGCGAAGGCGGGGCACTCGGCGTCAGTGACGGCGCCGGGTTGTTAGGTGTCGGCCGTACGTAGAGCGGAGGCTCAGGTGACCGGAAAACGTAATGTACTCAAGGTGCTGTTCTTGTGTACGGGTAACTCATGCCGGAGCCAGATGGCCGAGGGTTGGGCCCGCGCACTGAAGGCCGGTGAGATCACGGCGTACTCGGCCGGGACCGATCCGCAAGGGCTGAACGCGTTGGCGGTGCGGGCCATGCGTGAGGTGGGGGTCGACATCTCGGGGCACACGTCCAAGCGGCCAGCGGACCTTGAGGTGACGTTCGATGTTGTCGTGACCGTCTGCGACGCCGCGCACGAGTCGTGCCCTGTGCTGCCGGGCGCACGCGTGATGCACGTTGGGTTTGACGACCCGCCGCGTTTGGCACGCGGATCCGCCAGCGATGAGGAGGCGATGCCACATTACCGGCGTGTGCGCGACGAGATCAAAGCGTTCGTACTTTCGCTGCCCGGTTCACTGAGCGCGGCGGGCCAGCCAAGGTGAGTCGCGACTACCCGAGTTTAAAGAGCATTAGTCGCAATCGCTAGCGGCGCTGGTCTTCTGACCCGCGCAGGGCGTGCTCTGCCCAGGGGCGTGTCTGTTCCATGGCTCCCGGCGAGCATCGTCCTGCCCGCCACACGGCCTGCCCGCCCTGCGCACCTATGCTCGGCCCGGCATGACCCCTTCGACCCCAACATCATCGCCCTCGGCTCCCTCGACCTTCACCACGCCCACGACCAGCACGACCAAGGAGACGGCCTTGCCCAAGTCGATCAAGCGCGTCCTCGTCACCGGCGGCGCGGGGTTTCTCGGCTCGCACCTCTGTGAGCGGCTGGTCATGGCCGGGCAAGACGTGATCTGCCTGGACAACTTCTTTACCAGCCAAAAGAGCAACGTGGCCCACCTGCTGGCCCGGCCAAACTTCGAGCTCATCCGCCACGACATCACGCGCGACATCTGGCTGGAGGTGGACGAGGTCTACAACCTCGCGTGCCCGGCCGCCCCGGGGCACTACCAGTACAACCCGATCAAGACGATGAAGACCAGCGTGCTGGGCGCGATCCATGTGCTCGGCATGGCCAAGCGCTGCCGAGCCAAGGTGCTACAGGCCAGCACCAGTGAGGTCTACGGCGACCCTGAGATCCACCCGCAACCAGAGAGCTACGTCGGGCACGTCAACCCCATCGGCCCGCGCGCGTGCTATGACGAGGGTAAGCGCGCCGCCGAGACGCTGTTCTTTGACTACCACCGCCACAACAAAGTCAACATCCGCGTGGTGCGGATCTTCAACACCTACGGCCCGCGGATGCACCCCTTCGACGGTCGCGTGGTCTCAAACTTCATCCGCCAGGCCCTGCGCGGAGAGGACATCACGCTCTTTGGTGACGGCTCGGCGACTCGCAGCTTCTGCTACGTTGACGATCTCATCGAGGCGATGGTCCGCATGATGAACGGCCCCGACTCGTTCATCGGCCCGGTCAACATCGGCAACCCGGCTGAGTTCACGATGCGCCAGCTTGCTGAGCTGGTGCTGGAGCTGACGGGCGGCAACAGCAAGATCGTGGTCAAGCCCCCGGTGCCGGACGATCCGCGGAAGCGGCAGCCGGACATTCGGCTTGCGCGTGAGAAGCTGGGCTGGGAGCCGAAGGTCGGCTTGCGTCAGGGCCTTGAGCGGACCATCGCGTATTTCAAGAGCATCGATATGGAGAGCTTCAGGGCGCCGACGCCGAACTACTGAGGCGTCACTCCGGCTGCGGTCGGGGGCGGCTGGTGGTAGCTCAGGCGGTGGGGGGCGCAGTGTCTGAAAGTCGGGAGCGACGGGGACTCCAGCGGGCGGCCTGTGGTGGCTGCCGGAAGATCTCTCAAGGCGCGGGGGTTCGAGCGTCGATCTGCCCAGTATCGATCGAGGGCGAGCCTCGATATCGAGGCGGAACCTCATGGCCGACGCGGATACCGACCTGCTGCTGCTGCCACAACCCCGGCGCGTGACGCGCCTGGGGCAAAGCGTCATGCTGCCCGAGCGGCTGAGCGTTGATGGCCTTGATCCGCGTGTTGCGAGCCTGGCGAGCGGGCACGCCTTTGCAGGGCCAACCGGCGATGTGCCATCGTGCGTTCGGGTCACCGTTGACACGCCGGCCGACGCGCCGCGCCTCTCATGCGGCGAGCAGCGCTACGCGATCCGGGTAGCTCCGATGGAGGTCCCCGGCAACTGGCCGGTGCGGATCACTGCGGCGAGCGTCACTGCCGCCCGGCACGCGATGGCGACGCTCGGTCAACTCCTCACGCGGTTCGGGCGCACGCTGCCGTCGATACTTATCGAGGACGAACCGTCGCTGGCTACGCGCGGGGTCATGCTTGACATCTCGCGCTCCCGCGTGCCGACGATGCAGCACATGCTGGACGTAGCGGCGACGCTCGCGCGGCTAAAGATCAACCACCTGCAGCTTTATACCGAGCACACCTTCGCGTACTCGGGTCACGATGACGTCTGGGGCGGGTGCTCGCCGATGACCAGCAGCGAGATCGGCCGGCTGGACGAGCGTTGCCGCGAGCTGGGCATCGAGCTGTCGGCGAACCAGAACTGCTTTGGGCACTTGCACCGGTGGCTCAAGTTGCCGGCATACACGCACCTGGCCGAGACGCACGGCGACTGGATGTTCGACACCTCGCCGCGCTCGGGACCATTTAGCCTGTGCCCGACGGACCCGCGGAGCCTTGAGTTTATCGCCGGGTTGCTTGATGAGCTGCTGCCGTGCTTTCACTCGGGGCTTGTCAACATCGGCTGTGATGAGACGTACGACATCGCGTACGGGCGGAGTAAAGAGGCAGTCGAGCAGCACGGGCGTGCGGCGGTCTACCTTCAGTTTGTCCGCGCCGTCGCCGGCCTTTGCAAGGTACGCGGCAAGCGCGCCATGTTCTGGGCCGACATCGCGCTGCACCAGCCCGAAAGTCTGCCCGCGGTGCCTAAGGACATGCTGGCGTTGTGCTGGGGCTACGAGCCCGACGCGCCATTTGCGCAGTGGCTCAACCAGACCCGCAGCGCGGGGCTGGAGGCATGGGTCTGTCCGGGCACCAGCTCTTGGCGGACGTTCTTTGGCCGGCCCAGTGAGCGCAGCGCCAACATCGCGGCGGCCATGAGCGCGGCGACCGAGCAGGGGGCCAGCGGCCTGCTCGCGTGCGACTGGGGTGACGAGGGGCACCGCCAAGCGTGGCCGATCTCGGCGATCGGGCTCGGGCACGCCGCGGGCGCCGCGTGGAACCCGCACAACGCGATCAGGCCCAACCTGCGGGCGATCAGCCTGCACGCCCTGAAAGACCCGAGCCTGAAGGCCGCGGAGTTTTGCGAGCAGGCCGGCGAGGCTGACGTGGTGGTTCGGCGCGTGGGTGCGGGGTACGCGCACAGCGGCAAGACCGGCCCGCTGCGAAACGCGAGCGCGACCTTTGCCGACCTTTCGCACGGGCTGTTCAGCGCCGCTGAGGTTGGCGCGCCGAGCACATGGCGGACGGTCGCGGACACGCTCTCAACTCTGCGCGTTCCGGTCGGGCTGCCAGCACTGCTCGCAGACGAGCTTCAGCACGCCCTTGATGGCTCGCGCCTCGCGGCCGCCCGCGCTGTGGCGCGGCGGTACAAGGGCGGCCTGAGCGCTGAGAACCGCGCTCAGCTCGCGATACTGGCCGACCACGTTCTGAACGATCACAAGCGGCTGTGGATGATCCGCAGCCGTCCGGGCGGGCTTGATGAGTCCGCGGCACACTACCGGCGAGTCATCGACGAGCTGCGGGGGCACGCGTGAGCCGGGGCGAGGGCGAGATCCAACCTCAGCCGCTGCGCCATGACCCTCGCCCGCGCCTGGCAGTCGGGTGCATGACGGGTACCTCAATTGATGCGCTCGACTGCACCCTCGTGGAGGTCGCGGGGCGCGGCCTGGGCCTTTGTGCGCGGCATCTCTCCAGCCACAGTGTCGAGCTCGGCAATCTCCGCTCCGCGCTCAAAGACCTGGCCGAGCAGCGGGCGATGACGGCTGCGCAGATCGCAACGCTGAGCCATGACTTTGCGCTCTTGCACGCGCGGGCCGTCAAAGAGTTGCTCGATCGCGCGGGCGTGAGCGCGCGCGAGCTTGCGCTGGTTTGCCCGCACGGGCAGACGGTCTATCACAAGCCGCCGGTGAGCTGGCAGTTGCTGAACCTCCCGGTGCTCGCTGCAGAGCTGGGCGTGACGGTCGTCGGCGATGTCCGGGCGGCGGACCTGGCCCTGGGCGGTCAAGGCGCGCCCGTCACCCCAATTACAGACTGGCTCACACTGCGCGACCACCGCAGGCCCAATGACGGCGGCGAGCTCCGCGTCGTGGTCAACCTCGGCGGCTTTTGTAACGCCACAATGCTCGCGCCCGGCGAAGTTACGCCCCAGCGTGTCAGGGGCTTTGACCTCTGCGCGTGCAATCTCCTGCTTGATGCCGTGGCGTGGCGCGTGATGGGCGTACGTTTTGACGACGGTGGCAGCGCGGCCCTCAGTGCCGAGCCTGATCAGGAAGCTCTCGACGATCTGCTGGGCGTGCTGGCGAGTCAGGTCGGACCTTCGGGCCGCTCGCTTGGCACCGGCGATGAAGCCACGGCGTGGATCGGGCGGCACTGGCGCGGCGGGGCTGGTTGCTCAGGTGCCACACTGGCTGCCACCGCGTGCGAGGCGATCGGCCAGACGCTCGCCGCCCGCCTGATCGCTGAGCTGTCACTCGCTGATCCTGCTGGCTCCGAGTCGCTGCCACGCGTGCTGCTCGCTGGCGGCGGGGTTCACAACGCGGCGCTGGTTCACGCAATCGCGTCGGCGTGCACCGCGCGCGTTGACCGCACCGACGCACTCGGCGTCCCGGCCGGAGCTCGTGAAGCGATGGCGTTTGCGATCCTCGGCCTGCTGTGCGCTGATGGGGTGCCTATCACGCTGCCCGTGGTAACGGGCGTGCGGATGACGGACGGGCGGGCCCCAATCTCAGGCGTTTGGGCCTACCCGCATGGAGGCCCTGGCCTAGTGCCTTGGGGCCACGGCCTTGTGCCCGCGTCCGGCCCGCGCGCTTAGGCTTCGCTCATGAAGACTCGCCTGACGATTGGTTGCACGCTGGTGGCCGCCATGATCACAAGCTCTGTTCAGGCCGCCGGTGCCCCGCCCAAGACCGAGGTTCGCCCAGCGACCGAAACGCTCCACGGCGTCACACTCACTGACAACTACCGCTGGCTTGAGGGCGACAACTCAGACCCCAAAACCATGGGCAAGGTCAATGACGAAGTTTCAGCGTGGACCGACGCGCAGAACGCTCACACCCGCTCGGTGCTCGACAACCTCCCCGGTCGCAAGGCCGTCGAAGACAAGTTCCGCCCGCTGATGCAGATCGGCAGCGTCTCGGCCCCGGCCATGGCCGGCGATCGCTACTTCTATACCAAGCGTGAGGGCACAGAGAACCAGCCCCGCGTGCTGATGCGCGTGAAGGCCGCGGACGGGACCGTCAGCGAGCCGCGCGTGATCCTGGACCCGGCGAAGATCGACCCCTCGGGCCTGACCGCCCTGGGCGGGTTGCTGCCGAGCCAGGACGGCAAGCTGCTGGCCTTCAGCCTCTACCGCCGCGGCGACGAGAACACAACGATCTACTTCATGGACGTAGACAGCGGCCGCTGGCTGCCCGACACGCTTGACAGCAAGGCCTATCCAGTGCAGTGGCTGCCCGACAACTCTGGGCTGTTCTACAGGCGTCTCGCCGACGTGAACGACCCCTACTCGGCGCGGATCATGTTCCACACTCTCGGCCAGCACCCGCGCTTCAACCCCGTGCTCTTCAAGCAGTTCACCAAAGAGGAAAACGAGAAGCTCGCGACGACCTGGGGCCCCGGCGCGACCGTCAGCCGTGACGGCAAGTGGCTGGTGCTTAGCTACTGGACGGGCACCAGCAGCAACGACCTCTGGGCGGTTGACCTGCGTAAGTGGTGGAAGGGTGGCGTCGTCGGGCAGGTCGCCGAGGGTGCCAAGATCGAACTCGCCGAAATCAAGGTCGGCTCGCCCAACACGTTTTTCGGCAGCATTGAGGGCGACACGCTTTACATGCTCACCGACTACAAGGCCCCCAACAAGCAGGTCTTCGCGGTCGATCTAAACAACCCGGCGGAGGCGAACTGGAAGAGCATCATCCCCGGGCGCGGCGACGCCGTGCTTACCGGCTTTGGCGTTGCCAAAGGTCTGCTTGCCGCAGACTACGAAGAGAAAGCCACCAGCCGTATCCGCCTGTTCAGCATGGACGGCAAGCCCTACGGCGACCTGGCCGGCGACCTGAACCTCCCGGGCATCGGCAGCGCGGGCCTGAGCGTCGAGCACGACCGCACCGAGGCATACCTCAGCTTCACTAGCTTCAACTACCCCAGCACGATCTTCAAGGTTGACCTCGCCAAGGCCAGCGCCGAGCCCGCGGTTTGGGAGCGTCCGCAGGTCCCGGTTGATCCGACGACCGTCGAGGTCAAGCAGGTCAGCTTCAGCAGCAAGGACGGCACGCCCGTGACCATGTTCATCGTCCACAAGAAGGGCCTCGCCCTGGACGGGAACAACCCAACGATCCTCAACGGTTACGGCGGTTTCAACATCTCTGAGACGCCCTTCTTCTCGCCCACGCTCTTCCCGTGTTTCGAGGCTGGTGGAGTCTTCGCGCTGCCCAACCTGCGCGGCGGCGGCGAATACGGCAAGCCCTGGCACGAGGGCGGGATGCTCGCCAATAAGCAGAACACGTTTGACGACATGATCGCCGCGGCGCAGTGGCTCATCGACAACAAGTACACCAGTCCCGCCAAGCTCGGCGCCTCGGGTGGCAGCAACGGCGGGCTGCTGATGGGCGCACTGATGACCCAGCGCCCCGAGCTGTTTAGGGCCATCATTTGTGCGGTGCCACTGCTAGACATGCTCCGCTACCAACAGTTCCTCATGGCCCGGTACTGGGTGCCCGAGTACGGCGACCCCGCCAACCCCGAGCACTTCGCATTCCTCCGGCAGTACTCGCCCTACCAGAACATCAAGCCCGGCACTCAGTATCCGGCCGTCTTCTTCACCGCCGGCGAGAACGACACGCGCGTCCACGCTCTGCACGCCCGCAAGATGGCGGCGGCCATGCAGGCCGCAACTACTAGCAACCCGCAGGACAAGCCCGTCCTGCTGTGGGTTGATCGCGACGCCGGGCACGGCGCGGGCAAGCCGCTGAACCTACGGATCCGCGACGCCGTGGACACGCGCATGTTCTTCATGTGGCAGCTCGGATTGTTACCGCAGGCCCAATGAGTAAAGGATCGCGGGGGCCAGGATTTCATCCTACCTCTTTGCCTTTCGGAGGGCCAGATTCCTACCGGCCATCGCGCTGAGAAAGGGGCGGCCGAGGGCCCGCCATGCGACGCTCTCCGCTACCCCCGCCAACTTCGTGGGTGGGCAGTTCATCGAGCGCAAACGTCCACCCGCCCAGCTTGACCTACGCTCGAACTCACGGGCCTTCGCCCGCATCCGCCGTGCAAAAACCGACCAACCCCCCTGCCATAAAAGATGCCCCCCAACAACACCGGTCACGCAGGCAGCTTCCCCAACTCGCACTGGAGTGCAGCGCGGGTGCGCAGCGCGTTCATCGAGTTCTTCGTGTCTCGCGGGCACGAGTTTGTGCCCAGCTCGCCGAGTGTGCCGGTTGACGACCCGACCCTGCTGTTCACCAACGCGGGCATGAACCAGTTCAAACCCTTGTTCCTCGGGCAGGCCGACCCGGGCACCTCGATGGGCCGGCTCAAGCGGGCCGTCAACAGCCAAAAGTGCATCCGCGCCGGCGGCAAGCACAACGACCTCGAGGACGTCGGCAAAGACACCTACCACCACACCTTCTTTGAGATGCTCGGCAACTGGAGCTTCGGTGACTACTTCAAGCAAGAGGCCGTCGAGTGGTCGTGGGAGCTGCTGACCAAGGTCTACGGCATCCCGCCCGACCGCCTCTACGCCACGTACTTTGGCGGGAACCCCGCCACCGGGCTCAAGCCCGACGATGAGACACGCGAGCTGTGGCTCAAGCACCTTCCGCCCGCGCGCGTGCTGCCCGGGAACATGAAGGACAACTTCTGGGAGATGGGCGACACCGGCCCCTGCGGCCCGTGCACCGAGATCCACATCGACCGCGTCGGCGGGCGTGACGCCGCCAAGCTCGTCAACGCCTCAGACCCCAGCGTCATCGAGGTCTGGAACAACGTCTTTATCCAGTTCAACCGCGAGGCCGACGGCTCGCTCCGCCCGCTGCCGGCCCGCCACGTCGACACCGGCATGGGCTTTGAACGCCTTGTCAGCGTGCTCAAAAACGTCCCGAGCAACTACGACACCGACGTATTCATGCCGCTGTTCGCCGCCATCGAGCGCATCACCGGCGCGACGGCCTACACCGGTCGGCTCGGGACCGCCGACGTCGGCCACAAAGACATGGCCTATCGCGTCATCGCCGACCACGCGCGGACGCTGACAATTGCCATCACCGACGGCGCCGTGCCCAGCAACGAGGGCCGCGGCTACGTGCTGCGCCGAATCCTGCGCCGCGCCGTCCGCTACGGCCGCCAAACCCTCGGCGCCAAGACCGGCTTCTTCGCCCAGCTCGTCCCGGTGGTCTGCGATCAGATGGCCCCGGCATTCCCTGAGCTTGCGCGTGACCCCGCCCGCGTCGCCGCGATGGTCCGCGACGAAGAAGAGAGCTTCGCCCGCACGCTTGACCGCGGCATCGTGCTCTTTGACGAGGCCTGCGGACGCGCGCTGGCCAAGAGCCGCCTCGCACCGCACCACCAGATGGCCGGGCACACCGCCAGCGTCGCCAAGGACGAGCACGGCCTGGGCGTCTCTATTGTCGACAAGGCCGGCAAGCCCGTCGCGCACACGCGACTCGCGGGCATGACCCCCGCATGGGCAGACGCGCACTTCGCGCCCGCCGGGATGAACGGCGCCCGCGGCATCGCCGCCGAGGACGCCTTCAAGCTCTACGACACCTTCGGCTTCCCGATCGACCTGACAGACCTCATGGCCGCCGAGCGCGGCATGACCGTTGACATGACCGGCTTCACCCGCCTGATGGAAGAAGCCAAAGACCGCGCCCGCGCCGGCGGCAAGTTCGCCGCGCACGCCGCAGACCTGGCCCTGACCGGCGACGCGATCGCCAAGCTCCGCGCCATGGGCGTGCACGCTACTGAGGACAGCGACAAGTTCCACGGGCGCGAGGTCCGCGCCACCGTCAAGGCGATCTGGAACGGCGCAAGCTTTGACCAGGTCGCCCGCTGTGGCGAGGCCAGCCTTACCCCCGTTGCCGTCGTGCTTGATCGCACATGTCTTTACGCCGAGATGGGCGGCCAGAGCGCCGACCACGGCGAGATCGACGTGATGGGCCGCTCAGGCTCGGCCGGGGCCGATGCGCCAACCACCGGCGGCGTCGAGGCCCGCGTTGAAGACACCCGCGCCTACGGCGGGTTCGTCGCCCACGTCTGCCGCGTGGTCAAGGGCGAGCTGCACGTGGGTGACAGCGTGCTGGTCAAGCTTGACCAGTCGCGCCGCGCGATGATCGCCTCCAACCACACCGGCACGCACCTGCTCAACCTGGCCCTGCGTGAAGCGCTGGGCGCCGGCGTAGAGCAAAAGGGCTCGCTGGTTGCCCCCGACCGCCTGCGGTTTGACTTCAGCCACGCAAAGCCCGTCAGCCTTGAAGAACTGCTCAAGATCGAGCAGATTGTTGAGGGCGAGATCCAGGCCCAGCACGAGGTCTACACCTCGTTGCTGCCGCTCGCACAGGCCAAGACCATCGCCGGCATCCGCGCCGTCTTTGGTGAGGCCTACCCCGACCCCGTCCGCGTGGTCAGCGTCGGACGGCCTATTGAAGAGCTTACTAACCCCGCCGGCGCCAGCAAGGTCTCTGCCGAATTCTGCGGCGGGACGCACGTCGCCAACACGCGCAGCATCGGCAGCTTTGCCCTGATGGGTGAAGAGGCCGTCGCCAAGGGCATCCGGCGTCTAGTCGCCGTCACCGGCGTTGCCGCCAAAGCCGCCGACGAAGCCGCCCACGGGCTGCGTAACCGCATCGATGCGGCCAGCGCTCTGCCCGCGAGCCCCGAGCTCGCCGAAGAGGTCAAGGCGATCTCGGGTCAGCTTGACTCCATGCCGCTGCCGCTGATCGCCCGCAACAAGCTGCGAACAACCCTCACCGAGCTTCAAGAGAAGCTCAAGGCCGCCAGCAAGGCCGCCTCGGGCGTTCGTGCGGCAGAGGTCGCGTCGCTCGCGCGCTCTATGGCCGCCAGCAGCGAGTGGGAATTGATGCCCTTTATCGCCACGACCATCGACGCCGGCAGCGATAAAGACGCGCTGGCCGCGGCCATCAACGCCTCGCGTGAGGCCCGCCCTAGGCACGCCGTGCTGCTCATCAGCGCCGATGCCGAGGGCGGCAAGCTCTCGATCGTCGCCGCCGTGCCCGACGCGCTGGTCAAGCGCGGGCTCAAGGCCGGTGACTGGGTCCGTGACACCGCCGCGGCATGCGGCGGCAAGGGCGGCGGCAAGCCCGACATGGCCCAGGGCGGCGGAACTGACCTGACCAAGGTCAAAGACGCGCTCAACGCCGCGCGGGCCCACGCCCTCAGGGCCATCGGGGCCTGAGCAAGCCGCCGCCGGCCTCCCTCGTCGCGAGCCCCGCCGCAGCCGCTACCACGTGCGAACAATCCGCCATGGCCGAGTTGCACCCGCGCGACACCAACACGCCCGCAGATGCTCTCGCACACCCGGGCCCGCCCGAGATCTCTCGCGCCTCGCAGGTTTACTTATGGCTCACTGCCACCAGCGTCATGTGCCTGCTCATCGCCGACATCCTGGGCGTCAAGCTCTTCCAGTTCCACCTGCCAGTCTCGCTGCCGTTCTTCGGCACGACCATCGAGCACACCGCCGGGATGCTCACCTTCCCGATCACCTTCCTGATCACCGACTGGCTCAACGACTACTACGGCAAGCGCGCCGCCCGGCGCGCCGTGCTCGTCAGCTTCACAATGGCCCTGCTGGCGTTCATCGTCATCCAGGCCGCCCGCGCGCTGCCCTATTGGACCGCGCCGTTCAACGTCACCCCGCAAGCCTTCGAGGCGATCTTCGGCAGCGCCAGCGTCATGTACCTCGCCTCCATCACCGCCTATCTGGTCAACAACTTTCTGGACATCTTCCTCTTCGGCGTCTTCAAACGCGCCACCGGCGGACGCATGATCTGGCTCCGCGCCACCGGCTCGACGCTCATCAGCCAGCTGGTTGACTCCTTGGTCGTCACCTTCCTGGCCCTCTATATTGGCCGCAAGCTCATCGCTGGCTCGGGCGAGCCGATGAGCCTGCACGAGGTCCTTAAGACCGCTATGACCGGCTACACACTCAAGTTCGTCCTGGCCCTCGTCGCCACCTCGGTGCTCTACCTCGGCCACGGCCTGATCCACCGCGTCACCGGCCTGCGACCACTCCCCAGCGACCGCCAGCAGTGAAGGCCGCGGCGAATACCGGGCCGTCTCTCGCGCTCGAGTTGACGCGCCCAACCCACTTCGGCAGTGTGCAACGCCGCCTAGCGCCGGGGCTGATTCAAGATCCAAGGCAAAGCGGCCCACGTCCCTTGGACGTTGCCGGGGCCGATGAGCGTCTTAACGCGGTCGCCGACGCCGTTGGTCAGATTGGCCGCCAGGCGGCTGCGCGTCAGCAGGTCGCCGGTCACGGTGAGGGCCTTGATGGTGCTGGCGCCGAAGGTGAAGCTAGCAAGCCCGATAGAAAAGTCTGTTGGAAAACGCGGATCCTCGAAGATTCCCGTCTCACCCACCATCACATGCAGCAGCCCACCTGTATCGGTCGTCGCCGTCCCGCGCAAACCGCCCCGGCCACACGCCACCAAGATACTGGTCACCCCACCACACGCGCGCACAGAAACACTCACGGGAGCCTCCCCGACCCTTTCGGCTCGAATATCACGCACTAAAACCCAGTCACACCCACTGGAACCCGCGGAGGTGGAACACACCTTGACCCGCAGACAACGCCACTTCCACGCACGACAACCCGCGCGGCACGCACATGAGCCCGCGCGCCAGCGACCCGCACCAGCCCGCTACGCCGGCCCGCCACAACACGCAGCTGTCACCTTCGATCACGGCACCGAGTACGGCTCGGTCCCGCCGAAGTCCACGCCCTTGAGGCCAAAGAGCGTCGCAAGGATCCGCACCGGTACCTGCGTGCCGTTGGCGTGGTAGCTGCCGCGCCACACCGGGTCCTCCTGCGCGATGTACCGCCCGTACGCGTAGGTGTCCCGCTCGATCTGCCCATTCAAAAGCACGTATCCACCGGGGTTGATCGCCGTGGTCGCAACATGACGCACCGCGCCGTCGGCGGTCACCAGCAGATTGTCCGCCTCAGGGTGGTTGAAGTACACCGGGTAACGCTGGTGACGAGCGATCCGCTCGTAGAACATCACCTTCTGCGCCGGGAACATGATCTCATCAAACCGCCGGCGGCCAAGGTCAGCGTTCCCGCCGATGTTCAGCAGCGTGCTGTTGGTAAACCGAACGTTCGTCCCCCCCGCGCCGTCGCGGTCACGGCTCCAGAACGGCGCCGGGAACTGGTAGCTCGACCGCGCGAACATCACGCTGTCGCTCCCGGCATTGCCCGGCAGCCCCTGCGCATACTCGGGCATGCTCAGGTAGCCGGTCCGGTTCTCGAGCGCATCGCGCTGCGCACGGAGCTGGCGAAGGTCCTCCGGGCACGCGGCGATCGGCTCCGGCAGCCGCCCGGTCAAATAGTCCACCAGCACCGCCGCAGAGAGGTTGATGTACGGGATCAAGCTCAGCGGCCGCTGCGCCGTAGTGAGGTTCGTCACCGGCGAGCTGGCCCGAATGATGCTGATCAACTGGTGCGTTGCCGCCCCGTAGTCGGTCGTGGCCACGCCCGTCTGGCTCCCGTCGGCATAGCGGTACGTCCGGTTGCGGACCCAGCTAAACGTCGCGATCCGGTCCTTGTAGTCCGTCCCGTACTGGATGAACGGGCGCGTGTAGTTGTTCATCTGCGCCTGGCACTTGGTCTCGCGCGCGGCCTTGCGCGCCCCGGCCAGCGCAGGCAGCAACAGAGCCACCAGGATCGCGATAATCGCGATGACCACCAGCAGTTCGATGAGCGTAAAGCCAAGCCGCGCCACGCTGGTCATCGCGTACCCTTCTTCAGCAGCCCGGGGTTCGCCGGCATCTCAGCGGATCGGCTCAGAACCGCCGAAGTCCACGCCCTTGAGCCCGTACAGCGTCGACAGCCACTGCAGCGGGATCGCGCCACCGGTGCTGTAATAAGTTCCGCGCCAGCGCGGCACGTCCTGAGCGGGGATCTCGGCGTAGTTGATCGTCGCGCGGTTGATCGCGCCGTTGATCTCGATGTATCCGCCGCGGTTTAGAGATCGCCCCAGCATCTTCCGCACAGAGCCGTCCGCCGCCGTGAACAGGTTGTCAGACTCCGGGTGCAGGTGGTACTGCGGGAACGTCGCGTGCCTCGAGATCTGCTCGTAGAACAGCACCTTGTTGGCCGGGAAGACGATGTCCACCACCTTGCGACGGCCGAGGTCGGGCGTGCCGGTGATGATCAGAGAGCCGTTAGTCTGATAGCGGATCGCCCCGCTGTTGGTGATCCTGTCGACCGCCCAGAACGCGTAGGGCACCTGGTAGCTCGACCGCATGAACATCACTCGGTTGATGCCCGTGTACCGCGGATCGCTCATGTACGCCGGACCGAGCCGCCGCGCGTCTTCCTGCGCGGTCTGGAACCTAAAGTCGTCCGGGCAGACCGCCACCGGCTCGGGCAGCTTCTGGCTGAGGTACTCGGTAAAGATCCCGGCCGAGGCGTTCACATAAGGCACAAAGTTGAGCTGGAAGTCAAAGTTCGGCACCGGCGAGAACTGCCGAGTGATGCTGATCATCTGCCGAGTCGCGGCCTCGCTGTCCTGCGCCTGCTGGCCAGACCAGCCCCCGTCGGCGTAGCGGAACGTGCGCCCTCGGATCCAGCTATACGTTGCGAAGCGGTCCCTATTGTCCGCCGCGTACTGCGAGACCACCTTGGCGTACTGCGACTGCTGCGTCTGGCACTTGGTCTCCCGCGCGGCCTTGCGGGCCTTTGCCAGCGCGGGGAGCAGAATGCCCACCAGCAGCGCGATGATCGCGATGACCACCAGCAACTCGATCAGCGTAAAGCCGTTAACGCGAAGCACAGAACGCTTCATGCGACTCCCCTTCTAGACAAAGTTCCTTTGAACGCCCAAGCCCAGGGCAAAGCCTCAGAACGAGGCCGCTGAGTAGAGTATAACGGAGAGTTGGCCAAAGTGCAACGACTTTTTGATCGCTTTGAGCCCATGGTCATTGCCGACCCCCTGCCCGCTCAGCCCCACCCCTCCAAGAGTCTCGACGCCCGGAGGGCCCGACTCGATATACTCGGCCAGCACGCGTCACGCCTCACGCCTCTCACCCACGCCCCAAGCGGGAAATCGGCCAGCCCCGCAGGCGTAAGGGCCTCAAGGGTTACGGGTGCCGTCTCATAGACCCCCCCCCTAAGGTTCGGATTCTGGTCCCTTAGGACCCTACGTCTCAGATGCCAGGCCCCCCCAAACCCGCAGAACACATGGCCACCGATCCCCCCAACCGCGCGAGACTCGACACCGAGCTCGACAACCCCCGCTCAAGGGCCCTGCACCAATTGGATGTCGGCGCGTGCGTCGAGCTACTTCAGACCGAAGACCAGGCCGCCTTTGACGCCGCCGTCCAAGCCCGCGCGGCACTCGTCGCGTTCATCCAGGCCGTTGCCAGCCGTTTCGGCCCCTGCGATTCCCCATCGCCCGGCCGCCTGATCTACATCGGCGCTGGCACCTCAGGGCGGCTGGGCGTGCTCGACGCCAGCGAAGCGCCGCCAACCTTTTGCGTGCCGCCGGGGCTGATTGTCGGGATCATCGCCGGGGGCGAGGGGGCCCTGCGCCGCTCCAGCGAGGGTCGAGAAGATGAGCCCGACGGCGCCCGCACTGATCTTGAAGCCCTGGCGTTGACTAGCCGCGACACGGTGCTGGGCATTGCCGCTGGCGGCACCACGCCGTACGTCTTGGGCGGGCTGCAACTGGCCAAGGCCCTTGCCCCCGGCTGCCTGACGGGGCTGCTGACGTGCGCGCGAGTACCCAAGCCGCCCGCGTGCGACCACTTGATCCTGCTGGCGACCGGGCCCGAGGTGCTCACCGGCAGTACGCGCCTCAAGGCTGGCACCGCCACCAAGCTGGCCCTCAACACCATCAGCACCACGCTGATGGTCCAGTCCGGCCGGGTCTACGGCAACCTGATGGTCGACGTCCGCGCCACCAACGACAAGCTGCGCGACCGGGCCGCCCGGGTGGTCTCAACGCTCACAGGCCTTGACCGCGCCGCCGCGCTCGCGCTGCTCGACCGCGCCGACGGGCACGCCAAGGTCGCCGTCGTCATGGCCCGGCTCACCATCGACGCGGCAACCGCGCGGGCCAAGCTGGCTGAAGTGGGGGTGGGGGGCCGTCTCAGCGCGGTCATCGATCAGCACCCGGCGGCGTAACTCGCGATGAAGATCGGCAACGCTCGAAGGTTTATATGCCCTTGCCGGCGCGGCTCTGGGCCATGCGCAGCTTCAGTCGGGCCCGGTCGCGGTCGCGCGTCAACTTGACTGACTGCTCGACGCTCGAAGCCTTCTGGCCCTCGGCAGCTGCCAGCTCTTTGCTTGCCGCGCCTTGCTCAAGCTCCTCGGCGGGGATGGCCCGTGAGGTCAGAACCGTGAGCTTGTTGTTGACCATCTGGGCGAAGCCGTCTTCAACCAAGTAGCTGCGTGTACCGCCGCCGCCTTTGGCGGTAGTCGGGAACGAGACGGTCATTGGGCCCAGGCCCAGCTTGAGCACAATCGGCGCGCGCCCGGGTGCGAAGCCCATCTGCCCGTCGTGGGCGGGGATGCTCGCGTAGGTCGCCGGCTCGTCAAGGAGCTTGCCCTGCGGGGTGACAAGGCGGATCAGGAAGCTGGTGGCCAAGGGGAGTGTCTCCGTGCAAGCCGCGCGCTCAACTGCCCGCGGCGAGGGCGAGTTTAGGCCTGCGGCGGGCGATCAACCGCCGACCACGAGGGCCCGCGTGACACCCGCGCGACACCCGCGCCCCACCCGCGCCACACCCACCCCTATCCTAATCTCGTGCTGCAGATCGGCCCGGTCAAACTCGCCACCAACTTGCTCTTGGCACCGATTGCCGGGTATTGCGACCTGGCCTTTCGTCTAATTTGTCGCCACGCCAGCTTCATGCCAGAGGCTGACCCCCGCTCAACCTTCACACCCACCGGCGGCGTCGGGCTCGCGTGCACAGACCTGCTCAGCCCGCAGGGCCTGCTCCGCGGCAGCGCCAGCAGCCTAGACCTTGCACGCACCAGCGACGAGGACAAGCCCGTGGGTATGCAGCTCTACGGCAGCGACCCTGACATCATGGCCGAGGGCGCGCTGTGGGCCGTTCGGCACGGCGCGACCGTCGTTGACATCAACATGGGCTGCCCGGTTGACAAGGTGACCAAGAAGGACGGCGGCTCGCGGCTCTTGTGCATCCCGGACACCGCCGTAGAGATCGCGCGCCGCTGCGCCCGCGTGCTCGAGCCCCACGGCGTGCCGCTAACGTGCAAGATGCGGCTGGGGTGGTTTGATGACGCGCCGGTGGCGCTCTGGCTGGCCCCGCGATTGATCGATGCCGGCGCGCAGGCGATCACGGTGCACGGGCGCACGACACAGCAGAAGTTCATGGGCGTGGTCAGTCACGAGGGCATCGCGCGCGTCGTTGAGGCTGTCGGGCGGGCCAGCCAGCGCACGCCGGCGATCCCGGTAATCGGCAACGGCGACGTCCGCGATGCGCACGATGTGGTGGCGATGATCGCCAAGACTGGGTGCGCGGGCGTAATGATCGGGCGCGGCGCGCTGAGTACGCCGTGGCTCTTCCGCGACGCGTGGACGCTGCAGACGAAGGGCTTTGTTCCAAGCGAGCCAACCACGCGCCAGAAGCTCGACTTGATCCGCATGTATCTGGATTGGATGATCGAATTCCGCGGCGAGCACTACGCGATGGTGCAGATGCGACGGCGGATCAGCTGGTTTGGCAAACGCCTGGGGCGTGAGCTTGACTATCGCGGCACCCCCACGGGTTGCAAACCGCTGCGCGAAGCGATGCGCGGCACAGCAACCCCCGATGACTGCCGTGTGCTGCTGGACCGCTTCGAGGCCGGAGAGCTGCGCGGCGGAGGCTACGACGCGCCGGTGGAAGAGGCGGCGGTATAGCGGCGGTTTAACGACGCTTCGGGGCCGCGGTCTTGCGAGCGTCGCTCGCGCCCGTTTGGCCAATGACAGTTGAGCTCTTGCGTCCAGCATCCTCGCTCATACGTGCGCTTTTGGCAGACACCCGCAACTCGCAGCGCTGGCCAAGCTCGGCGCAGATCGGGTGCTGCCCGCACGCGACGCCACGGGCCTTGCAGGCGTACCGCCCGTGGAAGATCAGCCTGTGCGAGAGGTCGCACCAGCTCTCGCGCGGGAAGCTGGCCATCAGGGCCCGCTCGGTCTGCTGGACGTTCGCGCCGAGCTTCACGAGCCCGAGCCGCTGGCTCAGGCGGTGCACATGCGTGTCCACCACCACGTTCATGTTGATGCCAAAGGCGTTGCCCAGAACGACGCCGGCGGTCTTGCGAGCCACCCCGCGCAGAGTCAGCAGCTCGTCCATCGTCGGTGGCACCTGCCCGCCGAATCGCTCGACCACGTCACGCATCGCCGATTGGACCGCCTTGGCCTTTGACCGGAACAGCCCGATTGACTTGATGTACGGCTCGATGGCCTCGGGCGTGCTGGCCGCGAAGTCCGTCGGCGTCTTGAAGGCCGCGAACAGCGCGGGCGTCGCTTTGTTCACGCTCACGTCGGTCGCCTGCGCCGAGAGGATCGTCGCCACCAGCAGCTCGTGCGGGCGGCTGTGGACCAGCTCGCAGTGCGCGTGCGGGTAGTGCGTAGCCAGCAACGCCAATGCCCGCGTGGCACGGTCGCGCTGGGCCCGCGTGGCGCGCGGCAGCGTGACGCCGACAGCAGGCAACGCCGGGTTAGGCTTGGCTGCGTCCGCGTCGATTCGCTCGCGCGTGCCGCCTTCAGCCTTTGCCGCCGGCTTGCTCATGGCACGGGCAGCATATGAGCTGAGAAACCCGCTGGCCCCGCGCCCGCCGACGGCGAATGATCAGTGCCCACCCGCGGAGCCGCCGAGCGCCGGCCACCGTGCACCTCAACCCGCCCCCGGCACCGCCGACGGGGCGATCAAAGCGCCCACGGTGTCCCGCTCCCGCGTTGATTTTGGCCGCGATCTATCCCGTGATTGTCTGGTTCCTGATCTACCGCCTTCGGCGGACCTGGCCCGGCTTTGTGCTGGCCATCGTCGCCGGTTCGGTGGTCTGGGCGCTGGCGCCAACGATTAAGAGCTTTGTGCCCAAGGGTGGCGAGGTCATCAGCGTGCTGATCTACGCCGAAGCCGCGCTTGTCTCGATCATCGGCCTGTGGATCGCCACGCTCCGCCGTCCGCCCAACCTCCACGTCTATTGCCCGAGCTGCCACTATGACCTTGAAGGGCTCACCCCCGAGGCGATGGGCACCCGCTGCCCGGAGTGTGGCGAGCTGCTCCCGCCTCGCGAACGCCCAAAGGTTTTGGCCAACTGCCCCACTTGTGATCAAGCCTTGACCGCGGCCGACCTGCGCGGGCGCGGCCCGCGCTGCCCGACGTGCGCCACGGTGTTGCCCACTGAGCCCGCCGCGCGCTTCAAGCCCACACGCTGACTGCCGGCTTTACCGCGAGACCGGAAGTGGGTCTTTGGCGCGGCCCTCGGCCCACGCCTTAAAACGCGGCCAGACCACCTCGCGCAGCACGATCTTCAGGCACGCCGCCACGGGGATCGCCAGCAGCAACCCGTAAAAGCCGGCCAAGATGCCGCCCGCCACGCTCGCGAACAAGATGCTCGGCGTGCCCATCCCCGTGCGATCGCCCTGGATGCGCGGCGTCAGTATGTAGTCGTCCACCACCTGCGCAAGCCCGTGCACAATTAGAGGGCCCACCACCGCCCACCACATCGCCGCCCGAATCCCTTCCTCGGGCGGGCTCAGCAACATCAGCGCGATGGCGATGGGCATCCCGATGGCCGCCACATATGGCAGCAGCGCCAGCACCCCGATGATCGGCCCGAGCACCAGCGGCGCGGGCACGCCCACGAGCCAGTACCCCAGCGTGTAGTGCACCACCAGCACCGCGCAAATCGTCAGCCGACCGCGGACGAAGCCGGCGATCACGAAGTCCATCTTCGACAGCAGGTCAATCACCCAGCCCTTGCGCCGCTCGGGGATCAGGCTCTCCCAGAAGCCCATGACACGCCCCCAGCCCGTGCAAAAGAAGTAGAAAAAGAACGCCGTAAGGAACGCGCCAAAGCCCACGGCCGTGAGCGAGCCCGCGACACTGGTGAGCGCCCCGAGCACGCCCGCGCCCGTCGAGAGCGCCCGTCCGCCCACGTCCTGCGCGTTCTCACGAAGCCAGACAATCGACCTCTGCCCAACGTTGTACATCGCGGCCGCGAGCCGATCGGGCTGATCGCGGAGCGTTGCCTCCGGCCCCGCCGGCACGCTCCCCGGTGGCGGCGTCAGCGGGATCTCGCCGCGGTCCATTGCCGCGACACGCTCGTGCTCAACCTGCAGCGCCACCAGCCGCGTGCGGATCTTGTTCCACGCCGGGCCCAGCGCATCGACCTTGCCGGCCAGCTCTGCGTCCTGCGGCTTCTCGATGCTCGTCAGCAGCGCGCCGACTTTGCGGCTGAGGTTCTGCGCGTACGACGCGGCCTGAACGCCGCCGACGCTCAGGCCGACGCTCGCTGGCACCACAATCACCAGCAGCGCACCGAAGATGAGCCCCAGCGCCGCGCCGGGACGCCCCACGATCCGCCACTTCGTCAGCCACTTTACAAACGGCTCTACCAAGTACGCCAGCAGCATCGCCAGCAGGATCGGCACCGTCACCACGCTGAGCCGATACCCCAGCCACAGCACCCCGAACACTGACATGATCAGCAGCACGTCGCGCAGCGGCTGAATCTGCCACAGGTGCAGGCTTGACCACGCGCCCTGCGCGGGCACGGGGGGTGCGGTCGGCGACTGCGTTTCGCCGTCGTTTTGAGAGGTGTTTGGGGCCACAGCGTCTTATCGGTACCGCGGCCCGCACGGCGTGAGACGTCGAGCCCCCGCCAACTGACGCACGTTGAAAGAGACGCGGGGCTCAATCGCGTGCAAGCTTGATGCTCAGCGCCGGACACACCCCGGCACACAAGCCGCTGCCCCCTAAAGCTGCAACCACACTTCGCTCGGCCCTCGCTTCGCCCGGTGCGCGAATCGCTAAGCCCGCGCGCCCTCAGCGCCCAACGCAAAGACCTCGTCAAAGTCATAGACCCCCACAAAGTCTTCGAAGCGATCGTCATCGCTGCGGCGCATGTCGCCCCGGTCGATCATCGCGTAGACGATCGCGCCAAAGTCCGCCGTGCCGCGCAGGCCCCAGTGCCGCAGCACCGTCCCGGCCATCATCCCGTACCGGGTTTGGGCCAAGACCTTCAGCGCTACCGAGAGCTGCTGGCCCGTGACGTGCCGGGATTCTTCGATCACAAAGCCGCGCTGCTCGGAGACATCACCGCCGCGGGCCCGAGCCTTGTAGACCTGCTCAACCGCGAACCGCAGCCCCTCGACCACGAACGCGAACGCCCCGGGCGAGAGCGCCGCCGCCCGCGCCCGAATCATGGTCCAGTCTGGCTCGCGTTCAAAAGACATATTCCTACTCTACGCGGGCTTCACAGGCATTGCACGGGGTCCGCTTACCCAAGACGATGCGCCGTCAAAGTACCGCAGCTTGCGCTCCAGCCAAGGGCTGGGCGTATTGCCAAGGCCAACCCGCGCGGAAGTCGCCACCTTCACGCGCGAAACCTCCCCCGGCAAGCCCAACCAGAGAACCTGACCCACGGTCAGATCCAGACCATCAAGGCCGCGGTCCATTTCTAGGTGCTTGCACAGCCGGCCCGGCCCGCGGCACAAATCGCGGAACTTAGACCTGTTTTCGGCGTCGATGAGCACGCTGTCAACCACAATCGGCTCAACTGCCCGAATCAGTACCGCCATGCCGATCCCGCCGCCCCCCGGATTGGTCACCGTCGCTGGCCCGCACACCACATTGAGCATGTGGTGCATCCCATAGGTGAAGTAGATGTAGCCCGTGCCAGCCTGCTTCCACATGCTCGCAACCCGCGGCGTGCGCCGGCCCCCAAAGGTGTGACACCCCGCGTCCCTAGGCCCCAGATACGCCTCGGTCTCGACGACACGCCCCGCAAACCGCCGCCCGTCGGGCCAGGCCCGGACAAGCATCGTCCCGATCAACCCCTGGGCCACTGCCCGTGCCTCGCGCGCGAACCAAGCCCGCGGCAGTGGAGCAGAAAGTGGGGGGGCGGGAGGCGGTCGATCTTGAACTCGCGTCCGCATAGGCCCAACTATTGGCCCGAGAACCAGCCGCCCCGGCGGTCGCTTAGTCCCGCTAAACCGCCTTTGCGATTTGCAACCCCTGTACGGTTTGGGTTGTACACTTGTGCATGCTCAGCGCCCGGGAAGAACGCGCCTTGATCCGCCGCGTGGTCGCGGGCGATCGTGACGCCGCCGAGGCGTTGGTGCGGGCTTATCAGGGGCCGCTGTTCAGCTACATGCTGCGGATGACCGGGCGGCCGGAGGTCGCCGAAGACGTCACGCAGGAGGCCTTTGTCCGGGCCCTCACCCACCTGGCCCGCTACGACGAGCAGTACCGCTTCAGCACTTGGCTGTTCACCATCGCCAAGCGCCTGCACGTCAACGCCCGCGCCAAGCTCGCGCCCACGTTCGACTCCGGCGTAGTCGGCGCGGCTTCAAGCACAGGGCACATTGGGTCGTCGCCGAGTCCGTCTGATGAAGGCACGCCCGCCGAGTTGATCGACGGCGCCTCTGGCGCGCTGCAGCGGGCCCTCGGACGGCTCAGCGCCGAGCAGCGCGAGGTCATCGTGCTCTTCTATCAGCTCCGCTGGCCCGTCGAGCAGATCGGCCAGTACATGGACCTGCCGGTAGGCACGGTCAAGAGCCACCTATTCCGCGCGCGGGCTCGCCTGCGCAGCGCGCTGGCCGAAGACGTCAGCATCGTCGCCTGGCTGGCGGAGGTGCCCGCGTGAGCACGCCCGATCATGAGTCCGCCAGTCTCGGCTTTCGCCCTTCTGAGCCCTCTGATGGCCTGCCGCTTTTCGATAGCGCCGGGCAGCCCACGCCTGAAGAGCAGCTTCGCTCGCTGGGCCAGGCGTTATCGCCCGACTTTTCAGCCGCGATACTCTCGCGCGTCAACCGCGCCACGCCGTTTGCTGATGCGCATCGCCGCCGGACGCGCCGGTGGGCAAGGCTCGTTGGCGGCGCGGCGCTGGTCGGCATGAGCACCGCTGTGGCCATCGGCGCGATGTGGGCCCCTGAGGCAATGCCCTGGGCAAACCCCGGCGCACGGCCCCTCTCGCGCGCCTTCAGCGAGACCTCAAGCCGCGCGGCAATGACACTCCGCGCCATCGAACGCACGCCGCAGGCCTTTGAGGCCGCCGTGCTTCTGGGCAGTCCCGGTGGTGACGCCGACGCCTTCATCGATTCACGCGCCCCGCTGGCCCGCTGGGCCGGGCCGATGCTGCCGATGGCCACAAGCCTTCGTGTTGTGCCCAGTCTCGGCTGGCAAACGCGCGGCTCCCTGATCAACGACGACGCAATGTTTGAGCAGGGCGTCGCTGAGCAGACCGTCCGCGTGATCGTGCGCCGGGCCCGCAGCTTGGCTGAGCCGGTCGGTGCCGCCGTCGGCTCTCGCGTCGGTTCACGTGGTGGACCGCTTGGCGGCTTCGAGCCCGTCGCCTCGCCTGACGCCCATTGCCTGCAGGGTGGCGGGTGCCCGCTGCTTGATGAGCTGACCGGCGGGGTGCTGGGCGCGCCGCTGAGCGGGCCTCGGTGATCATCACCGGGTGCGTGCGTCCCCTACAAAACTTTCGCGCCTGCGCTGGCCCGCGGCTGACGGCGCGGCCGATGTCGCTCGCACTACCCCGTTGGCCCACTCTGGCCGCGTGGTTCACGCTCGCGGCGTCGCTGATCCTCGCAGGCCCCGCCGTGGCAGCGGCCACCGCCCACCAGCCCGCACCCGCAGAGAGCGGGCCCACGATCATGTCACTGGCCGAGGGCCTGAGCCTTGACGCCGAGGGCGGCGCGGAGGTCGAGATCTTGCTGGTAAGTGCCGACCCACTTGCGCTGCGCGCCCAGCTGATCGGCAGTGAGCCCTCGCGCGTGCTGGTCCGCTCCGGATTATTGCGGACGTTGGACGCGCCTTGGCAAGACCTGTGCACGGCCATGGGCCGCACGAGCGATGAGCTGCTTGATGAGCTTTTCGCCGGTGGCCTCTGCGTCGTGGGCGTTCGCGCGACCGCGGCTGAGTCAGCCGGTGAGCGCTGGTGGTGCGCGGTGACGCTGGTCTCGAAAGCCACGGTTGATCGCCTGACCGCGCGCCTTGAGGCTGCGCCGCGCGGCGTCATTGAGGGCGTCGCAGGCGCGCAGGCCGTGCTCAGCATCGACCGCGGCTCGATGGCCCTGATGGTCCGCCGGCTCGAGCGACCCGCCGGTGAGCCCGCTGCTGTTGACGGCGGCGACGCCCCGCGCGCAACCCAGCGCAATCACGCGGCGGTGCTTATGTCGGCTCAGACGCCGCCAGCGATCATGGCCAAGCTCACCGGCCTGCTAAGCAACCGACCTGCTCAACCATCGCTCCGCCATTCTCCCCCCGTCCTCGTCGGCGCAGATGCGCCTGCCCCGCCCGCCCCGCCCGCCACTCTTCGCCCAGCAGGATCACTCGGCGCGCTGGCACTCTGGCAGCGGGCCAGGGCGTGGAACGGTCTGGCTGGCCCGCATGGCCGCGTGCACGGCTGGTTCAGGGGCGGTCAGCCCGACCACTCGCTGGCGGGTGGGCTGATGGTTCAGGGCGACCGATGGACGCTCCGGAGCATTTCGAGCCACACTTCTGGGCCGGCAGAGCTCGCGGCCGTCGCGCGCGGGGGTGAGCCGGCCCGCAAACTCTTAGACCCCGGGCTGATCAATCGGCTGATGCCCGAGACGCAACAGCTCTTCGCGCAGCCAGCTGGCGGCGGCGTGCTGCTGGCCGCTCACGCCGCGTGGCAAGAGCTGCTCTGGCTTGACGCCGGTCGCCGCGAGCTGACGCTCGGCCCAGTCCCAAGCCGGCCAGTTCCAGGCGGCCCAATCGCTGGCAAAGCGGTCGCTGCTGGCGCGTCGCAGGCCCCGCTTGTGGGCCCGGTGGTCGCGGTCGTTCGTGCGCCGGCCAGCGGCGGGCACATGAGCGTGCAGCTCGCGGTCCGGTGCGATCAATCGCAGAGCGCCGGCACGCTCGACGCCGTCGGTCTTGCGCTGCTAAAGGTGCTGCGTGATCGCGCCACGCCTCCGAGCGCTGAGCTGCTCGCGCTCGCCGGCAGTAACGGGCGGCGGGCGGTCCGCGCGCAGCTTCCACCGGGCACGACGGGCTTCCCGTGGGTCGGTGATGGGGCCGAGCTGGCCTGGTGGGGCTGGACGGAAGCTGCGGCCCAGGCGGACATTCCACCTGGCGTGCAATCGAGCAATGCCTGGTGCGTCTGGCAGGCCACACCCGCGCAGCCGCGAGAGGCACCAGACGGCGGCGGCGTTTGGCCGGGGCCCGAGACGGCCGAAGCCGCGCTGCGCGGCGCGATCATGCCCGATCCGGCGGGGCTGGCAAACGTGGGGGCAAACGTGGGGGCAAACGTGGGGGCAGAAGTGGGGGCAGAAGTGGGGGCGGATGTTGCCACCGCGCGGCGATACACCGTTCGGGTGCGCTCAAGCCCGCGCGGGCTGCTCGCGCAGCTACCCCCGGCGCTGGCGCTGATCGGCGCGCAGGTCTCATCGCTGCACCGGCTCGATCTTGATGCGTGGCTGACTGAAGCTGGGCCCGAGCAGATCCTGCAGCACGTCGAGGTCCGCGTGCTATGGGGCCCATAGCCGCGGCGGTGGTGGCCCGCGGCCCCTGTTTGGGCCGGCTAAGCACCACAGAACCCCTTGCTTTGCACGCGGAAGCGACAATCGCGCCGTGCGACCCTAACCTTGGCGTCCTTACGGCGGTCAGGGGCGTGCGTTGAGCCCCCGCGCCGAAGGAGCGGGCCCGGGTTGCCTGCGCACGATGGGGCCGTGAGCCCCGGTGCGTGGGTTCCAGTCGGGCGGTCTGAGCGTTGATTGCACATTGCGTGCGCGCCCCCGGGGCGGGCACGATCGGGGCCAAGAATGCCGAGTTTTCCTCCAGAGCGGATCCGCAACGTCGCCATCATCGCCCACGTTGACCACGGCAAAACCAGCCTTGTCGACAAGCTGCTGTTTCAGAGCGGGCAGTTCCGCTCAGGCGAGCTCGAGAAGCTCCAGGGCGGCCAGCACGGGCTGATCATGGACTCCAACCCCCTCGAGCGCGAGCGCGGGATCACGATCTTCTCCAAGAACTGCGCGGTCCAGTACGTCCCCGACGGGCAGACCGAGCCGATGCTCATCAACATCATCGACACCCCGGGCCACGCCGACTTCGGCGGCGAGGTTGAGCGCGTTCTCCGCATGGCCGACGGCTGCCTGCTGGTGGTTGACGCCTTCGACGGGCCGATGCCGCAGACGCGCTTCGTGCTGGGCAAGGCCCTCGCCGCAGGCCTGCGCCCGGTGGTGGTGGTCAACAAGTGCGACCGCCAGGGCGCGCGCCCCTCGGCGGTACAAAACGAGGTCTTTGACTTGATGGTCGAGCTGGGTGCCGAAGAGCTGGCGATGGACTTCCCGATCATCTACGCATCCGCCCGCGAGGGCTGGGCTTACGAAACCGCCGAGCACGCCCTTGAGGCCGCCGACGGGACCCGCAAGGACGGCGACCTTCGCCCCGTGTTCGAGGCCATCTGCAAGCAGGTACCCGCGCCGCAGGACGACCCCAACAAGCCGCTGGCCATGCTCATTACCACGCTTGACTACTCCGAGTACGTCGGGCGCATCGGCATCGGGCGCGTCTACTCGGGCAGCATCCGCACCGGCCAGCAGGTCACCAGCGTCAAGCGCGATACCGGCAGCGGGAACAAGCAGGTCAACAACCGCGTCGGCAAGCTCTACCGCTTCCAAGGCCTCGGCCGCGTCGAGGCAGACGAGGTCCACGCCGGCGACCTCTGCGCCGTCGTCGGGCTCGATAGCTGCGACATCGGCGACACCGTGTGCCACCCCGAGCACCCCTCGGCGCTCCCGCCGGTCACCATCGACGAGCCGACCATCACCATGGTCTTCCGCGTCAACGACTCGCCCTTTGGCGGTCAAGACGGCGACAAAGTCACCAGCCGCCAGATCCGCGAGCGGATCTACCGCGAGGCCGAGACCAACGTCGCCATGCGCATCGCCCCGGGCCGCTCGGGCGATGAGTTTGCCGTCAGCGGGCGCGGGCTGCTGCACCTGGGCATCCTGCTTGAGACCATGCGCCGCGAGGGCTTTGAGCTCTCCGTCGGTAAGCCCGAAGTCATCATCAAGGAGATCGACGGCGTCCCGCACGAGCCCATCGAGCAGCTCGTCATCGACGTGCCCCCGCACGCCGTCGGCTCGGTCATGGAGCTCATCGGCGCGCGACGGGGCGAGCTGAAGAACATGGACAACCGCACCGACACGCTCACGCACCTGTCGTTTGAGATCCCAGCCAAAGGCATGATCGGCCTGCGCAGCAAGGTCCTGACCGCCACGCAGGGCGAGGGCATCATGCACAGCTCGTTCCTCCGCTTTGCCCCCGCCACGGGCGAGACGCCCCACCGTCTCCAGGGCGTGCTCATCGCTACCGATCCCGGCGAGGTCACCGGCTACGCGTGCGAACTTGCCTCAGAACGCGGCGTGCTCTTTGTCGCGCCGGGTGAGAAGGTTTACGTTGGGATGATCGTCGGCGAGCACAACCGCGACAACGACCTGCCCTTCCACATCACGCGCCTCAAGCAGCTTACCAACTTTCGTGTCTCGGCCAAGGAAGCCACCGTCGTGCTCAAGGGCCACCGAAAGCTCAGCCTCGAGGCCGCCCTTGAGTACATCGAGGACGATGAGCTCGTCGAGATCACGCCCAAGACCGTCCGCCTCCGCAAGCGCATCCTTGACGAGAGCATGCGAAAGCGCACCGAGCGGCAAGGGCGCGACAAGGCTACCGCCGGCGCTTGAGCGCCAGGCGCGCGGTTTTGGCCCCCCGGCTTGGCCGCCATCTGTTTCAAGGGAGCTGAAAACCCCAACGCTTACGCGCCGCTCGGTCCGGCCTTTGCGGCACGCGCACTCGGCACGGCCGCTTCGCGCGTAGTCGTCTCTCGCTTGGCCGCAGCACTGCCAGCGGAAGCAGCGGTAGCCGCTTCGCTCGAAGTCTTGGCCTCTGCCGATCCAGCCTTAGGCTGCGCCCCACCGCCCCACAACCGCGCCAGCCCTTGGGTCAGGCGTGGCCCCAGCAGCGGCAGCGCAATCGGCAAGAAGCGCGCCAGCACCGCTACCGACGCCAACATCCCAACCCCACCACCTCGGGGACGCCGCAGCAACCCGCCAGCGACCACACCCGCGCCTATCGCGCCCAGCGGCGCCCAGCGCCGCCACTTGCGCCGCGCCTCGCTCGCCGCTTGCTCTCGCTGAGCGTCCTGCTCAACGGCCCAGACCAGCAGGTTGGCCTTCGCTTGCTCGACATTCATCGCCCAAGCCTTTCATAAAACCGCCAGAGCGCCACGGCTGCCAGCGCCAGCAGCGCAAACCCGAGCAGGCCCGAGGCCGCCGTCGCGCCCCAAGCCCCTTGGATCACCCTGAATGCGCCGACGCCCGCGAGGCCCAGCCCGCCAAGCATCAGCACGACGGCCCCAAACAGCAGAAACGCCGCCACCCCTAGTTTTGCCAACCCCCTCTGTGCCGAGGCGGCCTCCTCGCGAACTACTCCGCGCAGAGACCGCCCCTCAGCCTCGGCCAAGTTCGCCGCATGTACCATCAGCTCCGCAATGCGCTTCAAGATTCAACTCCTAACCTCAGCTCCGACGACGGAAGATCAGCAGACCAACCAGCAGGCCCACGCCCGCGGCAACCCCAAGGCTGACCATCGGATTGTCACTGACCTTCTTCGAGACCGCGCTCATGGCCTCCTGCCCCTGACGCTTGGCCGAATCCATTGACCGGCAAGCCGCCTGCTGCGCCGCAGTCAAACCGCTGCGGGCTGCGTTCGCCGCATCTTGCCCGGCCGCGCTCAGATGCTCCTTGAAATGGTCAACGTGCTCGCCCAAACGAGAGGGCTCGTCCGCCGACTGCTGGCCGTCATTCCACGTGCCCGCCACGGGGCTTTTGCTCTGCGACATTCTAAACTCCTGCTTGTCAGAAGGGTGTTGACTTCGTCCGCAGCAGGGCCCTTCAAGCACCCGCCGCCGACCCGATACATCCCGTCTCAATCCCGATCCGATCGCTTGCTGCGCTTCAGCTCACGGGCTTTACGCGAACCTCTACCATGTCGCTCTGCACCTCGCGCCCGTCGATCGAGAGCGCGGCTTTGACGCTGTACGTCCCTGGCTCGTTGAACCGAACCCGAGCGACCCGCCCGTCCTGCTCAGTTGTCAAGCTGCCAGCGGATGAAGTCCACCGCACCGTCGGGCTGCGCCCGTAGGTGTCACGCGTCCGCGCCGTGAGTGTAACCGTTTCGCCCGAGACAATGTCGCGTGAGGAGGCCTCGATCCGCACCGAGGCCGGGTTGCGCTGCTCAGCGTCCGTTGACAGTCCGCTGCAACCCGCCAAGAGGCCCATCGAGCCGAACCAAACAAACGTCTTAATAGCAATGTTCATCTTCACACCCTCCTTTTAGACCGCCGTTGATCTTCCACGGCGTGGAGGCGGTGGACCCGGCCACCGCCACACCACGGTTTGCTTCTCACTCAACCCGGACCGCTCTTACTTGTTGTCGCGGTTCTTCTGGCCGGCAGTGTTGGCGGCGTCGGACTCGCGAGCCTTGTTCCCCGAGCTGTGATCAGCGTTGCCCTGATGCGCGTTGGGCTTGTTCATCCCGGACTGCGACCCGGACGACCCGTAGCCGGAGTTCCCGCTGCTTGACGAGCCCGACATGCCCGAGTCAGACATGCCCGAGTTCGACTTGCTGGACCCCGAAGTGCTAGAGCCCGTGGCCGCTGCCGACCCGATCCCGGCCTTGTCAGAGTCGCCGTTTGCCTCGCTGGCGCGGTAGCCAGCGTCGCTCACCGCTGAGCAGGCCTTCGCGCACAGCGCGTCGTCCTTGCAGTGAATCTCGGCCGAACCGACCTTCACCGAGTCGACGGTCACGCCCGCGACGCCAGCAAGCGCGCCGCGAACCTTCTGCACACACGCCTCGCCCTTCATGCCCTCGACCTGGATGTGATGCGCGGTTGTCATTGAGCTCATGGTCTATTCCTTCGTGTTGCTTTGCCCTGCCGCGGCCTTGATGCCACGGAACATGATGACGATACGACGGACGGGAGCTATGTCCACCGGCCGACCATCGCCCGCGGGTTTTTCGCGGAACGGTCCCTACGTTCAGGCTTCAAATTATCCTCGTGGATGTGCCGTCTCTTGGGTGTTGGGGTATTCGATCAGGCGTCCGTGCGTTTGGAAAGCCAGTTTCTAACTGAACTCTTCCCGCTTCCGACTCCATGCGCGCCCTCGCCGCGCCTCACCTTCGCCCGTCTTGAAGTCGATCCCCTCGCAATTTCGAAGCTGCCGCTCCAGCGCGGCGCGTTCATCCGGGCCCACCGTCCATGACCGTCGAGGACCTTGGCGGTGCTCTGCCGCCAGTAGTCTTCCTCGACCTTCACCGTGCACTCGCCCGTCACTGCAGCGCTGCAGCGCACCGACAGCCCCAAATCAGCACGCCGGATCCACTATGCAAGCTCCGCCGTTGACCGCGCGTAATAGAACAGCGACGCCTTGCTCGTGCCCAAAGAGAACTCAGGATCGCGCCGAACCACCTGCTCGCCCGTCTCGTTCACGCGTCGGCTCGGGCTCCGGTCGGGCCGACCCCCCGACTCTTCCAAGCTCGTGAGCGCAGTCAATTCCGCACCGGTCGAGGGGGGGCTCAACCCCGCACTGGGTCGAACGCCATCCGCCCTGAGCGTCAAGTCCAGGCCCGATCAGCGCCTCGACAGCGCGACCATTGCCCCCCAGCACACCCTATCCAATGAGCCAAAGACCCCAATCCCTTCCACTCGCGGCAAACCGAGCGCATTCTTCCTCAATTCACTGGCATTTGCCCCGGACCATCGGCACAATGTTCCTGTGGCGGACTGTCCAAAGCTGGCCAGCCTAGATTGATCCGCCCGAGCAATCGCGCCGCCCACCTGGCGTTGTTCCGTAACCCGGCACGCACGAACCCAAGGATCAAACGCTTGAAGAACGCCACCAGAGCCATTCGCTACGCCTTGCCCGCGCAAACTCCCGACCGAACGCCACCCGGAGCCGTGCTCTCGGCTCTTCTGCTCGCCGGGCTGGTTGTTACCAGCGCCCACGCCGGCGTCGTCTACAACGAGCCGGTCAACGGCGACGTCTCCGATAACCGTCTCGCGCCCACCGCCATCGCTCTTGCCCTGGGCAATAACTCCTTCTTCGGCGTCATCAGCGGCATCCGACTCGACGACACCATCGACCGCGACTACTTCACCATCACCATCCCCGCAGGCCAACGCCTCGAGTCCATCACCCTTGACAATTACATCTCCTCCGATCAGGCCGCCTTCATCGGCGTCGCCCCCGGGTCCACTTTCCCCTTCGCCCCCGATGACGTCGGCCCCGAAGACCTTCTCGGCTTTGCGCTCTTCGGCGGAGACCTCGTCGGGCAGGACCTCCTGGCCGTCATAGGCATCAACGGCACGGGCTTCACCGGCGGCCTCGGCGCAGGCACCTATACCTTCTGGGTCCAGCAAATTGGCCCTCCCACTGAGTATTCCCTAAACTTCACGGTCGTTCCCACGCCCGCCGCCGCCGGATTGCTCGCCCTCGGCGCAATCACCTCGATGAGCCGCCGCCGCCGCCGCTGATGAGCGCTCAACCGGCCCCGACGGCGTTTGGCCAAGAATCAGTCAACACTGCGCAAGGACTTAACCAAGACGGTTCGCCCACTTCGGGCGCGCCGTCGTTCGCGTTCCGCCGCGGGCTAATCGTTCTGTGAAGATGGGCGAGATGAGGGTCCGAAGATCTGCAAAAACCTCTCGATCAAGCCCGATTTTTCATCAGATTTCTTGAAACATGGGGTCTAATGACTCATGCTCACGCCTGTGTGGGGGGTGGGTCCATTCGACCGCTCCGATCACCGGCTCGATCCCTTAGGGGTCAGTCGTCGGGCAGTCCGCGTGGGGCCGCCCGGATCGGTGAGATCGTCGAATAACAGCCTTGTTGAAGGAGTGTTTCAATGCGTATCGCTCTAACTACCGTCCTCGTGATCGCTGCCGCCGCGGCCCCGGCCATGGCCAGCAACCGCATCTTCAACTTCACCCGTGGGATGGCCGGCGACTACGGCATCAACGATGGTGGCGGCCGCGTCGACACCTTCACCAACACCTACAACACGGCGACCAGGCAGTTCAGCTTCTCGGTCACCTACCAGAACCAGATCACCGAAGGGTTCTGGCTGGCCGTCAGCCCCGGGCCGAACCCCAAGGGCCACTCCGGCGAGCTCGCCATGATCTACTTCAACGCTTCCAACCCCGCCAACATCACCGCCAGCATCTACGCCTACAACGGCCTCAACGGCCCTAGCAGCTGGCAGGACGGCACCGCCCGCGCCGGCGTCCAGACCCCCGACTTCATCGGCGCTCTGGTCAACGGCGTCAACGCCAACATGGCCCGCACCGACGCCGCCGGCAGGCGCACCCTGAGCGTCTCCTTCAACGCCTCCAGCATCCAAAGCCACCTGCCCCTCGATCCCATCGATCGCGCCCGGAACGAGTGGACCGGCGTCTCCTTCAACACCAGCTACGGCATCTGGTTCCACAGCGTTGCTGGCCTCCAGAGCACCACCGACGGCTCGGGCCGCCTCACCAGCTGGTCCTTCAACAAGGAAGGCTGGATCGACGGCCAGAACTTCACCACCATCCCCACCCCCGGCGCTGCCGCGCTGCTGGGCCTGGGCGCTCTCGCCGCCGGGCGTCGTCGCCGCGCTGCCTGAGACTGACCTGACTTCCGCCGGAGCGGGCCCTTCGCCGCACCGGTCTTGATCCATCGCGACCGCCCGTCGGCTCACCCCGGCGGGCGGTTGTCGTTTTGTCCCTTTGCACTCGCGCGTGTGGGGCAGGAATTGATCCTGCCATCAGTTCAACGCCCCAGCCCTCATCGCTTGTCTCTCATCGCTCCTCGCCCATCTCCGCCCCCTCCAATCTCGCCCTAAACCAACTCCGCCACTAAACTCGCCCATGCACCACGCGCACTCGACCAACGGCACCCACGCCAGCACGCCCACCGTGCCCCCTTTCGTTGACCTCCGCTCCGACACCGTTACGCGCCCAACCCCCGCCATGCGTCAGGCCATCGCCACCGCCGAGGTCGGCGATGATGTCCTGGGCGACGACCCCACCGTCATCGCCCTTCAGCAGCGCATCGCCCACCTGCTGGGCAAGCCCGCGGCGTGCTTTGTGCCCAGCGGCACCATGGCCAACCAGACCGCCATCCGCGCGCAGACCGAGCCCGGCGACGAGATCATCTGCCACAAAGACTCGCACATCATCCACTACGAAACCGGCTCGCCCGCTGCACTCTCAGGCGTCATGATCGCCCCGCTCGACACACCCCCAGGCGTCGAGCCGGGCCAATTCACGCCTGAGCAGATCGCCCCGCTGGTCCGCGCCCGCTCACACCACTTCGCCAACTCAAAGATGCTCCTGATCGAGAACACCCACAACCGCGGCGGCGGCTCTGTCTGGCCACTAGACCGCCTCGCCGCTTGCGCAAACGAAGCGCGCGGCAACGGGCTCATCGTCCACATCGACGGCGCACGCCTCTGGAACGCCTGCGCTGCCAGCGGCCTCGCGCCCAGCGACTTCGCCCAGCACGCCGACACCATCAGCATCTGCTTTAGCAAGGGCCTTGGCGCGCCGGCGGGCTCCGCTGTAGTCGGCAGTGAGAAGACCATCGCCCGCGTCCACCGCTTCCGCAAAATGTTCGGCGGCAACATGCGCCAGGCCGGCATCCTCGCCGCCGCCGCCATGCACGCGATGGATCACCACGTCACGCGCCTTACTGACGACCACGACCACGCACGCCAGCTCGGCGCGGCCCTCGCCGCCATCCCCGGCGTCACGCTCGCCTTCCCCGTCTACACCAACATGGTCTTCATCGATCTAGCAGCGAGCCTCGGAACCGCCGCCGCGCTGTGCGAGCGCCTTCGCGTCCACGGCGTGATCACCATGCCCGGCGGCCCGCAGCGCATGCGCCTGGTCTGCCACCTCGATGTCACCCCACAACGCCTCGCGCACGCCATCGAGGCCTTCCGCGCCTGCCTGATGCAGCCCGCGCGTGCGTGATGCCCACGTCTGGAATCTCCGACCTTCCGCGTAAGTCTGAGGTCCCTTGCCTCTATCGCGCTTCGCGCACGCGCTCAGGAAAAACCGCCTCAGCGTTCACCGGCCTCGCGCAGCTTGACCACGCGCCGATAGTGCTCGCGAAACGCCAGCGTGTACGCCACCTTGGCCCGCGCGCCCTTGACCGGGTCGCGCCAGCGCCCAGTCGCATCGCTGAGCCGCTTGTAGTTCGCCTCGGTCATCGCCAGCCGCTCTGTCTGGCCCGTGGGCTTGCCCGATTGGTCAAGCACCTCGACCTCAGTTTCTGGCAGCGCGTAGAACAGCGCCTCCATCTCGTCTAAGGCCGTGGTGCCAAACTTGCCGGCACTCGCCATGGCCCGCGCCTCGACAAGCGCGTCCCACGCCGCCCGCTGCTGATGGCGGTTGTCGATCGCAAAGGCGCCCATCAGCGGGCCCAGCAGGTCGCGCCACCCGCGCACCTTGGTGTCCATCGCGATGGCGAACGGGTCGGTCTTGTCAGCGAAGTGGGGGAGATACGCCGCGTAGAAACTCCGCTTGACCGGCATCCGGCGCAGGCGATATTCCAGCGGCCCGAGCACCACTTCCTGCGCGTTGCCCGCGTGGTCTTTGACCCTCACCGTCGGGTTCGCCCCGCCTGACGCCCCAGCTATTACCCCGCCCTTCACTTGCTCGCGCGGCGCAAACTGCCAGAGCGCCTGCGCCTCATCGCTCAGGCAAAACTCCACAAACCTCCGCGCAAGCTCGGGGCTCCGCGCGCCGTTGACGATCGAGACCGGGTCCGCGTCGATATACGTCGCGCCGGGCGGATCAACGTAGCCAACCCGCCCCGTGCTTGGGTCTTGCCCCACCAGCACCACGGCCTGCGCCTGACCGCGACCGTAAAAATCAATCGCCACGCCCGCCGCCGCCTCACCCTGGCTCACGTCCATCGGCGGCTGCGTGCTGCTGGCGGTGAAGTACCGCGCATTAGCGCTCATCTCTTGCAGCACGCGCCACCCGCGGATCCAGCCCTGGTTGTTCAGGATCGAGTCGTACAGCGTCGCCACACTCCCGCTCTGACGGGGGTCAGAGAGCGCCAGCCGACCGGCCAGCTTAGGGTTGCCCAGCTCGGCAAAGCTCGTCGGCTCAGGCAGGCCAAGCTCTTGAAGCTGATCGCGATTGAAGACGATTCCGAAGCCCGAGAGCGCCGTCCCGAGCCAGAACTGATCCGGGTCGTACAGCCGCTCGATCCCCACTTTGTTCTCGCCGAAAGTTGTGTCCAAAAACGCTTGGCTAAAGCCCTCGCTGTTCGGCGTGTCACCCACCGGCGGGGCCGTCAGCCGAACGCGAACGTCCGTCGGCGTGCCATTGACGCTCACGCGCATCACCAGCCCGCTCCGCACGGCGTTGTGCTCAAAGCTGCCCCCGCCCATGAACACATCAGGCAAGTCGGCACGCTTGGGGTCGATGACCGCCTCAATGAGCGGGGCGGTCTCACCGCGCGCCGGGGCCTTGAGCTTCCGCGCCTCGCGCAAAGAGAACGCCCCCGCTGAGACCGCCGCCGACGCCTGGCTCTCAAGCTGCTTGCGGATGTCGCTGGTCCCGCCCGGGCTCCGCCAGTCGATCCGCGCAGCCGTGCCTTGCGTCCGCATGTGCCAGGCCTCGAATGCCCGCCCAAACTCAAAGCGGATCTGCTCGATGTGCGGGGTGATGACCACCAGCGTGGGCGTGCCGTCGGCGATCGCGGCCCGCTCGCGCCCGGCCTTCAGGCGCGCGCCAATCGGCACCGCCAACAGCACCAGCATGCACAACCCAAGCACGATCGGCGCAACACGCATAAGGGAATCGTACAGGCCCTGCAGCGTAAAGACTCATGCCAACCAAACTCATCCGCAAGTGTGCCCGAACCCCGTCCCGGCGCACGTCCCGACGCACGTCCAGTCGCCGTCCAACGCCCGATCTCGCCCCGCAACCCTGCGACCCAACGCCCCGCGCTAAGCTCCCCGCCTATGCCCAGCGCCACCTTCGCCAAGCCTCACACCGGCACCGTCACCCTCTGGTCCGGCACGCTCATCCCGACCGCCCGCGAGGCCCCTAGCGATGCCGAGAGCCCCTCGCACATCCTGCTCTCGCGCGCCGGTTACATCCGCAAGCTCGGCGCAGGCATCTATGACTACCTGCCCCTGGGCTGGCGCGTCCTCCGCAAAGTCAGCCAGATCGTCCGCGAGGAAATGGACGCCGCCGGTGCCACCGAGCTGCTCCTGCCCGCCCTGATCCCCACCGAGCTCTACGCCGGCACACGCCGTGACGTTGACTATGGCGACCTGCTCTTCAAGCTGACCGACCGCAAGGGCGGCACCTACGCCCTGGGCCCCACCCACGAAGAGCCCATCACCGAGCTGGTCAAGGGCTCGGTCACCAGCTACAAGCAGCTTCCCATCAACCTTTACCAGATCCAGACCAAGTACCGTGACGAAGCCCGCCCGCGCTCAGGCCTGCTCCGCGGACGCGAGTTCATCATGAAGGACGCCTACTCCTTCCACACCGCCGTTGACGGGCCCGGCGGCCTGGGCGAAACCTACGACAAAATGCACCAGGCCTACTCCAACGTCTTCAAACGCTGCGGGCTCGACTTCACCCCCGTCGAAGCCGAGGCCGGGCCCATCGGCGGCTCAGCGTCGCACGAGTTCATGGTCAACGCCGAATCCGGCGAAGACACCATCCTAAAGTGCCCCGCCACCGGCTACGCCGCCAACGTTGAAAAATGCGAGATCGGCCCACGCAACGCCCCCAGCAAGGGCTACTTCGCGGGCGACCCATCCGGCGCGCTCGATGAAGTCCACACCCCCGGCTGCCCGGGCATTGAAGACGTCGCCAAGTTCACCAAGGTCAAGCCGCAGAACATGCTCAAGAGCGTGCTCTTCCACGTCAAGAGCACACCCGAGCAGCTCGAGAAGTTCGGCGAGGAGTACATCCTTGCCGTCGTCCGTGGCGACCATGACGTCAACGAAGGCAAGGTCCGCGACGCCGCAGGAGTGGGGGGCATAGAGCTGGCCGACCCCGCCAAGGCCGCCGCCGTCGGCTTCGCCATCGGATTCATCTCGCCCCGCGCCGCACGCAACGCCGATGGCTCCGCCAAGAAGGGCGTCCTGCTCCTGGTTGATCGTGACGTCGCCCTCAGCTACGACGACGCCGCCAACAAGCCACGCTTCTGGATGACCGGCGGCAACAAAAAAGACTATCATGTCAAGCACTTCAACTGGCAGCGCGACCTCGGCACAGACCCGCTCAACGCCACGCCCCACAAGCCCGACACACACCCCGCCGCCGGCCTTCGCAGCACAGATAACTTCATCATCGTCGCTGACGTTCGCAACGCCCTCGCCGGCGACCCCTCGCCCCGCGCCGCAGGCACGGCCCTCGTCACCGGCCGCGGCATCGAGGTCGGCCACATCTTCAAGCTCGGCACCAAATACTCCGACGCCATGGGCTTCAAGATTCTCAACGCACAGCAGCAGAGTCAGAGCGTGATCATGGGCTGCTACGGCATCGGCGTCTCACGCGCCATGGCCGCCAGTGTTGAACAGAACCACGACGCCGACGGCATCATCTGGCCCGTGGGCATCGCGCCCTACCACGTCATCATCCAAACCCTCAAGCCCGAGCACATCCCCACCGCCAAAGACCTCGCCGCCCGCCTCGGCGCCGCAGGAATCGACGTGCTCATCGACGATCGCGACGAGCGCCCCGGCGTGAAGTTCAAAGACGCCGACCTCCTTGGCATCCCCGTCCGCCTGGTGCTCGGCGACAAGGCCCTGGCTGAGAACGCCGTGGAGTTCAAGGCCCGTAACAGCAAGGACAAACCAGTCAACATCCCGACCGAGCAGATCGTCGACCACGTCGTCACCGCCCTGACGTGACCCTTCGCCTGCGTCTAACGGGGGGCGGGTTTTAAACCCACCGTACCTCTTAATCCCTTGCTCGCTCAATCCCTGGCTCCCCGCATCCTTCCCATTTGTCCCCTCCCGGTTATGTAATCTTGGACGCCACCGCGCCACCGCTCATTGAGTCGGCCCGCGCGCTCTTCATTGAATACGCGATGAGCATCGCCCACCTCGCCTCGGGCTCGCTCGACCAGCAGCGCTTCACGCACGAGCTCGCCAACCTCCCCGGCTATTACGCACCGCCCCGTGGCATCATCCTCATCGCCGCTCACATCCCTGGCCCACCTCACCCCTTCGCCTGCGCCGCGCTCCGCCCGCTTGACGCCGTCGATCGCAACGCGCCGCCAACCGTCGCCGAGGTTAAGCGGATGTACGTTCGCCCGGGCCACCGTGGCCGCGGCATCGGCGCCTCGCTGCTCTCGATCTTGACGTACCACGCCCGCACCGCCGGCTACAGCACCCTCAAGCTCAATACCTCAGCGGAGATGACCCAGGCCATCAAGCTCTACCGCGCCGCCGGCTTCACCCCCTGCGACCGCTACAACCAAGACCCAGACCCAACCACGCTCTACTTCGAACGCTCACTGACCTGACCGCCTCTGACTCGCGTGAGGCCGGTTTTCATCCTGCCATCGGGCCGCAGGCCAAACCCTCATCACCCTTGACTTCGCGCTCCTCACCCCTCTCCGACACTCTGATTTACATAACGTTGATTATAGGACCTTTCGCAGCGCGCCCAATCACACCATAATTCAACCTCAAACCACCGTCCCACCAACACCAACTCGCCCCCCTCCCACATCGGCCAGACCGCTCGCCGCGCTCCATCAGCATCGCGCGCCAGCACGCCTCCAACCGGCAACACTTCCCGACTATGCCCAGCCGCCGTAACAGCTCCGCATCCCGCGCAACCGTCAAACCTTTAAAGCCCTCGACCGCCCACCCCGTCACGCTCGGGCCAGACCTCGCGCTGACCACCCAGGAGGTCGCCCTCGTCGCCCGCAGCGCCCAGCGCGTCCGCCTCTCCTCAACCGCTGGCCCCGCCATGCGAGCCTCCAGACGCGTCGTGGATGCCTGCCTGACCGACGGCAAGCCGCACTACGGCATCAACACCGGCTTCGGAAGCCTCGCCAAAAAACGCATCAACCTCAGCGACCTCGCCACCCTGCAGCGCAATCTCATCCGCTCGCACGCCGCCGGCATTGGCGAGCCGCTCCCCACCGACGTCACCCGCGCCATGATGCTCTGCCTCGCCGGCTCGCTCTCCCGCGGGCTCTCGGGCGTGCGTCCCGCCGTAGTTGATCTGCTCGTCGCCATGCTCAACGCGGGCATCACCCCCGTGGTCCCGTCTCTCGGCTCCGTCGGCGCATCAGGTGACCTTGCGCCCCTCGCCCACGTCGCGCTGGCGATAATCGGCGAGGGCGAGTCCCGCGACAAGTCCGGCCGCGTTATGTCAAGCTCGCGCGCCCTCGGCGCCGCTGGCCTGCTCCCGCTCACCCTCGCCGCCAAAGAGGGTCTGGCCCTCATCAACGGCACGCACCTGATGTGCGGGCACGGCGCGCTGCTTGTCGAAGACTCCCATCAACTCCTCGACGCCGCCACACTCGCGCTGGCCATGAGCATCGACGCTTGCCGCGCCACCAGCGCGTTTCTTGACCCGCGCCTCTACCTCGCGCGCCGCCACCTCATGGCCGGCATGGTCGCCGCACGAACCACCGAGCTGCTCGACCGCAGCACGATCCTTACCAGCCACGTCGAGAACGACCCCCGCGTGCAGGACCCCTACTCACTCCGCGCCGCGCCCACCATCCTCGGCGCAGTCGCCTCGCTGATGACCGACGTCGAGATGGCCCTCGGCTACGAGCTTGGCGCCGTCACCGACAACCCGCTGGTCATCCCCGACGCTCGCCACCTCCCCGGCCCATTCGCCGACGCGCCCAGCACGCCGCACACACTCGCCGACGGCGACACTTTCCTCACCGGCACCGTCAGCCAGGGCGCCGCCATCCTCTCCGGTGCCAACTTCCACGGCATGCCCCTGGCCATCCCGCTTGACTGCCTGGCCATTGGCCTCGCTCACCTCGCGGGCGTCAGCGAGCGCCGCAGCTATTTGATGACCGGCGCTTTCGAGCCTGAGAGCCACCTCAAGCCCTTCCTCGCGCCGCAGCCGGGCCTGCAGAGCGGGCTGATGATCGCCCAGTACACCGCCGCCGCGTGCGTCAACGAGCTCATCGGCCTGGCCAACCCCGCCAGCGTCGCCAACGTCCCGACCTGCGCGGGCGTTGAAGATTACAACAGCTTCGGCCCACGAAGCGCCGCCAAGGCCGCCCGCGGCATAGAGCTCGCCACCAACGTCGTCGCCATCGAGCTGCTCATCGCCGCCGCCGGTATCGACACCCACCGCCCGCTCCGCAGCGGCCGCGGGGTCGAGGCCGCACACGCGATCATCCGCGGGCGCGTAAAGCCCGTTGGTGATGACCGCCCGCTGACCGCTGACATCCACGCGATCGCCGAGCTGATCACCTCGGGTGCGCTTCGAGGGCTCTGAACACCGCGCCCCTGCGCTGCGGCCCGAAGTTACGGCGAACTGGGTCGCCAATGTTCCACGTGGAACATTCAGGCCGCCTCGTGCGCCAGCGCGTCGGTCTGACGCTCGCGCAGGCCCGCGGGCGGCGGCAGCACGGGCCACGGGCAGTCGCAGCGCGGGCAGCGCCGCGGGCCGACATCAACCCCGCCGATCAGCTCGGCCCGCACCGCGGGTGCCTGACCCTCAAGGCGCATGCCGCAGTCGGGGCAGAGGCGCGCGTCGAGCGCTTCATCAAGGCTGGTTGAGCCGCGCAGCCCGCGCAAGATCGACCGCAGTAGCAGCCAGCCAGAGGGCAGCGCTAGCGGCGCAGTGAGCATCGCCGTCGGCCACCAGCGCAGGGGCGCAAGGCGGTCATCGGCACCAACCGCCGCCACCAGCGCCAGCGGGCCGATAAAGCCCACGGCGGCGATAAACACGCCCAGCGCCGGCGGGTGGTCCTCACCAGTCCGGCGGGTTGACCAGTGGCGGATGCGTTTGACGTAGTCCTCGGCCAGCTCTTGAAGCTGGGCCTGCACGAACGGGTCTGCCGCGCCACGGTCTTCGAGCGATCTGGCGGCGCGCTCGTAGCGTTCGCATCGCGCGCTGGCGCGTATGGCCGCGGCGGCGGACGATTGCCCGCGCACGGTCGCGTGCAGTTCGTCATAGACCAGATCAAGCCGGTCCCAGGATGACAGGTGCGGTTGGGCCATAGCCACGAGCCTTGATCGCTGGCGGGCACGGACGCCGCGCGTCCGCCGGGAACCCGACAATGAATCTACACTGCAAACATGACCGATGCACGCCCGGCGCTGGCAAGCCCTGACGCCCAGGCATGGACGACACGAAGGTTATTGGCCTGGACGGGCCAAGCGCTGGCCGCAAAGGGCGTCCAAGAAGCCCGGCTGGCCAGCGAGATCCTACTGACGCACGTGATCGGCGGCAAGCGGCTCGACCTGTTTACCGACCCGGACCGGCCCGCCTCCGCGAGCGAGCTGGCGACGCTGCGCGGGCTGATGGCCCGGGCGCTCAAGCACGAGCCGGTGCAGTACCTCACGGCCCAGGCGTTCTTCTTTGGCCTGACGCTGCGGTGCGACAAGCGCGCGCTGATCCCGCGGCCCTGCACCGAGCTGATTGTCGAGCGCGTGCTGCAGCACGCCCGGGCCCGGCGGCGCGCGCTGGCCGAGGCAGGGCCGACGCAGCAAGCGGGCGCGGTGGTGGTTGACCTGTGCACCGGCAGCGGGTGTGTGGCCCTGGCGCTGGCCAAGCACCTGCCCGGGGCGGCGGTGCACGCAACGGACATTTCACGGGACGCGCTGGCGCTGGCAGGTGAGAACGCTTTGGCACTGGGCCTCGCCGACCGCGTGAGCTTGCACGCGGGCGACTTGCTAAGCGCGTTGCCGGAAGGTTTACGCGGGGGCGTTGACTATTTGGTGGCGAACCCGCCGTACATTCCGGACCATGAGTGGGAGGCGGTGCCGACGAACGTGCGTGAGCATGAGCCATCGCTGGCGCTGCGCGGCGGCGTTGACGGGCTAGCGCTGGTTGGGCCGATCGTGCGTGAAGCCCCCCACTATCTCGGGCCCGGCGGGTTGCTGCTGGTCGAGATCGCGGCATGTACCAGCGCGGCGGTGCTCAAACTTGCCCGGTCGACGCAGGGGCTTGCGGAGGCCGCGGTGGTCAAGGACCTTGATGGGCTTGACCGCGTGCTGGTAGCGCATCGCGCGTGAAGGCGGATGAGCTGAGGAGCAACCCCGAGGGCGCGAAGTGGGGTGAAGCGAGACAGTCAGGAAGGAGGCGGGTTGGAAAACTCGCCCTCTGCAAGGACTAGGCGAGGCCAGCTACCAGTTCCGCATGGGAATGTTGACACCCTTGGCGTCGGCGCAGGCTTGTGCGTCGGGATAGCCGGCGTCGGCGTGGCGGAACACGCCCATCGCTGGATCGTTGGTCAAAACATTGCGGAGTCGCACGGCACATGCGGGCGTGCCGTCGGCGACGACGACCTGCCCGCAGTGCTGGCTAAAGCCGATGCCCACGCCCCCGCCATGGTGGATGCTGACCCACGATGATCCGCTGGCGGTGGCAACCAGCGCGCAAAGCAGGGGCCAGTCGCTGACGGCGTCGGTGCCGTCGAGCATCGCTTCGGTCTCACGGTTGGGGCTGGCGACCGAGCCGCAGTCGAGATGATCGCGCCCGATGACCAGCGGCGCTGCGACCTTGCCGGTGGCGACGAGGTCATTGAACATGACGCCGGCCTTGTCGCGCTCGCCGTAGCCAAGCCAGCAGATGCGCGCGGGCAAGCCCTGGAAGGCAAAGCGCGGTGCGCAGCTGTCAAAGTCGCCCGCGAGGAGCGCCTCGGGGTGCTTGTGGCAGCCGAGGATCCAGTTGTGCATGCGGTCGGCGTAGGCACTGCCGCCGCGCGGGAAGAGCTTGAGCATGGCGTGGTCGGTGACGTAGATGTCGCGCGGGTTGCCGGAGAGTGCAACCCACCGGAAGGGGCCGCGGCCCAGGCAGAACTGCGGGCGGATGAAGGCGGGTACGAAGCCCGGGAAGTCGAAGGCGTCGGCTACGCCGGCGTCGAGGGCGCGCTGACGGATGTTGTTGCCGTAGTCAAAGGTGATGGTGCCGCGCTTCTGGAGGTTGAGCATGGCGCGGACATGGCGGGCCATGCTGGCCATGGACTGGCGCTGATAGCCAACGGCGTCGCGTGCGCGCTCGAGCTTGGCCTGGGCCTCGGTCATGCCCAGTGGTACATACCCGATGAGCGGGTCGTGGGCGCTGGTCTGGTCGGTGAGCACGTCGGGCTTGATCTGGCGTTCGAGCAGGCGTTCGAGCAGCTCGATGGCGTTGCAGTGGACGCCGACGGAGAGGGCCCGTTTCTCGCTGGCATACTTGACGGCGCGGTCGATCGCGGCGTCGATGGCCACGTCGATCTCGGCGCGGGTGTTGCCAGTGGGCGTGATGACCTCGTCGAGGTACTTGTCGGCCGCGCGGCGGTTGAGTCGGTCGAGGTCAACGTCGGCGATCAAGGCCGTGCCTTTGGCCATGGTGATGGCCAGCGGCTGTGCGCCGCCCATACCGCCGCAGCCAGCGGTGACGCAAAGCTGGCCGGAGAGGTCGCCACCAAAGTGCATGCGTCCGCACTCGGCGAAGGTCTCGAAGGTGCCCTGAAGAATGCCCTGGGTACCGATGTAGATCCACGAGCCGGCGGTCATCTGCCCGAACATCATCAGGCCCTTGCGCTCCAGATCGTCAAAGTGCTGCTGGGTGGCCCAGTGCGGGACGAGGTTGCTGTTGGCGATGAGCACGCGCGGCGCGTCGGTGTGCGTGCGGACGACGCCGACGGGCTTGCCCGACTGGACCAGCAGAGTTTGGTCAGCATCAAGGGCTTGCAGGGCGGCGACGATGGCGTCAAAGGCGGGCCATGAGCGTGCGGCCTTGCCGCGCCCGCCGTAGACGATGAGCTGCTCGGGGACTTCGGCGACCTCTGGGTCGAGGTTGTTCATGAGCATTCGGAGCGCGGCCTCGGCCTGCCAGGTTTTGCAGGTTCGCGCGGTGCCGCGGGGCGCGCGGACGGTCCGGAGGGCAAGGACAGGGGCGGCGGCGTGAGGGCTCGCGGGCGTCGGGGCGATGCTCATGGCCGGATGTTACGGTGCGTGGACGGGTAATGGGCGGTGCTGTGCGCGTCCGGAAGCAAGATCAAGGGTGCGTGTGGGGCGTCTATTCGGGTGGCACGTTGGCGGGCCTGTGATAGACTGGAGTTCATGGCCGGTGATGACAGGCCCATGCTGAACTCGGATGTGACGCAGATGCTCGACGCGGCGGCAGCTGGTGACCTGCGCGCCACCGAGCGGCTGTTCCCGCTGGTTTATGACGAGCTGCGCCGCCTCGCAGGTGGGCTGATGGCCCGTGAGCAGCCCGGGCAGACGCTGCAGCCCACGGCCCTGGTAAACGAGGCGTATTTGCGGCTGGTTGGGCCCGGGCAGGTCAGGTGGCAGAACCGAGCCCATTTCTTTGGCGCGGCGGCGACGGCGATGCGGCGGATCTTGATCGACCGGGCCAGGCAGGTGCAGGCGCGGCGCAAACGCGAGGCTGAAGTCGCCAGCGAGCTGCCATCGATGGACTCGCGGACGGCCTGCTCAACGCCCGAGGACCTGCTCGAGCTGGACGGGGCGCTCGACGAGCTGGCTCAACGCGACAAGCGGCAGCATGATGTCGTCATGCTCAGGTTCTTTGCGGGGCTGACGGTTGAGCAGACCGGTGAGGTGCTGGACGTGTCGCCCGCGACAATCAAGAACGACTGGGCGTTTGCGCGCGCGTGGCTGACAAGCGAGGTGCGGCGGCGGACCGCGGCCCGCGCGTGACGTGGGCTGACGTGGCTCATATGGGCCGACATTGGCAGACATGGACTGACGTGGGGTGACGTGGGGTGACATGGGATTGCGGCGTTGGTGGCGTGGATGTTTGGCGGTGCGTGCGCCTGAGGCGTGGAGCGGGCCATGAGCGTTGATCGGCACAGCAAGCTGAAGCAGTTCTACGAGGAGGCGATGCCGCTGGACGGAGCGGGGCGCAGTGCCGTGGTGCGCGAGGTGTACCGGCACGATGAGTCGCTCGGTGATGAGCTGTCGGCGCTGTTGGCGGTCAGCGAGCCGGGGCACGTAGAGCTGCTCGATGCGCCGCTTGGCGAGGTGGCCTCGCGGCTGGGCGTGCCCGCTGGCGGCGATGGTGCTGAGGCGGAGCCTGCGCTGGCACTACCGGCAACGCTGGGGCGGTACACGCTCACGGGCGTGCTTGGGCGCGGCGGGCAGGGCGTGGTCTATCGCGCGCAGCAGGCGACCCCGCGGCGCGAGGTGGCGGTGAAGGTGCTGGGATCGGGGGTGGTCACGCCGGGGCTTGCGCGGCGGTTTGCGCACGAGGCCGAGGCGCTTGGCATGCTGACGCACCCGGGTATTGCGCAGGTCTTTGACGCGGGGACCGAGAAGCTCTTGGGGGTCGCGTGCCCGTACATCGCGATGGAACTTGTCGAGGGCCAGCGGCTGGACCGGTTCGTGCAGGAGCAGCGCCCTTCTATGCGGCGCGTGCTGGAGCTGGTGGCGGAGATTGCGCGAACGGTGGACTACGCGCACAAGCGCGGGGTGATTCATCGTGACCTCAAGCCCGGGAACATCATCGTGAGCCGTGAGGGACAAGCGAAGGTGCTGGACTTTGGCGTTGCGCGGCTGGTGCGGTTTGGGGCTGGCGGCGCTGGCGTTAGCGCCACGTTGAGCGCTACAGGGCACCAGATCGTCGGGACGCTGGCGTATATGAGCCCCGAGCAGGCCGGCGGGAACCCCGCGATGGTCGATGTCCGCAGCGATGTGTTCGCGCTGGGCGCTATCGGCTTTGAGCTGCTATGCGGGCGCCCGCCGCGGCAGACCGACAGCATGAGCCTTCCGGCGGCGCTGCGGTCGATCGCGGAGACCGACGCGCCGACGCCGCGCACGGTGGTGCGTGACTTGCCGGTGGAGGTCGAGGCGATCGTGGTCAAGGCTCTGGCGCGCCGGCCTGAGGACCGTTACGAGCACGCGTCGGCGCTGGCGGATGACATCGAGCGTTACCTGGCGGGCGAGCCGGTGACCGCGCGGCGCTACACGCGCGTTGAGCGGCTGCGCAGAGTGGTGCGGCGCAACCGCCTGCCGGTGGCGGCCGGCGCGGTGCTGGTGCTGGCGCTCGCGGGCGGGACCGTCGCGACAAGCTGGCAGGCGGCGGTGGCGCGGCGAGAGCGTCAGGCAGCACAGCAAGAGGCCTTTAGCGCTCGGGCGGCGACGGACATGATGCGGCGGATTCTGACGGCGGCGAGCCCGGCGGAAACGCGCGGGCAGGACATCACGGTGCGTCAGATGCTCTCGGCGGCGGAGGCCGAGCTCTCGCCGGATGCAAAGCAGCTGGGCGACGCGGGCAAGGACGCGTACGGGCTGGCGACGACGCTGGCGACGATCGCCGAAACCCGGCTGGCCTTGGGCGACTACGCGCTGGCCGAGAAGCACGCGCGGCGGGCGATGGACCTGCTGGACTCAACCCCGCGCGGCGCAAGCGTGGCGGCGATCGAGAACCGCTGCACGCTCGTGCGGGCGCAGATCGCGATGGGGCAGGCCGGGGCGGCGCAGGCCATGGCCCGGCAGACGTTGGAGCTGGCGGGCCAACTTGGCGCCCAGAGCCCTGCGCATTTCAATGCGCGGCTGGCGACAATCGCGGCGGGCAAGCCGGGGGTGGTGCTCGCGAGCAAGGAGCATCGGGTCGCGGCGGTGGAGGGCTATCGCGCGCTGCTGGCGGACATGCGTCCGGCGCTGCCCGAGAACGACCCGCGGATCGACTTGGTCCGGTCTGAACTGGCAGTAGATCTTGAAGAGCTTGGCGAGCGCAAGGAAGCCTTTCGCATCATCTGCGAGATCTACGTCTCGCGTAAGAACCGCTTGGGCGACGACCACCCCGACACCCTGCTGACTCTGCACAACATTGCCACGTACACAGGCGAGCTGGGCCGCCTGCCACCGGCGATTGTGAGTATGACGCAGGTGATTGAGCGGCGCGGCAGGGTGCTGGGCCTCACGCATCCCAGCACGCTGTTCTCGATCGCCATGCGCGCGAAGTTTCTGATGCGCATGAGCAGCTTCGATCAGGCATTGCCCGACATCAAGGCCGTGCTCGACGCGCGGACGCAGCGCTTTGGGCCCGAGCATCGCGAGACGCTCACAGCCCTGGGCCTGTACGGGACGTGTCTGCTTCAGCTCAAGCGGCTTGACGAAGCGGGGGTGGCGATCGAGACGCTGGTGACGCGGGCCCGGGCGGTCTATGGCCCGAGAGACCCCGCAACGCTGCTGGCGCTCACGCTCGCATGGAACCTTGCCGAGGCCAAGGGTGACCAGCCCGAGATGATCGCGATAGCCCGAGACCTGGTTGGTTCCGAGCACGAGGCGCCGGTGCGGGCCCAGATGGTGACCAAGGGCTTGAACTTCGACAAGCCGTGAGCGTGCTGCTCGGAACTTGCGTGGCGTACGGCTCAACATGCGCAATGAAAAGCGGGGGCGGGCCAGACGCGTGCGTCTTGACCCACCCCCGACTCACCGTGCGTGCTTTAGCTGTGGCGGGCGAGGTGCCCCGCGGCTTAGCAACCCTGGAAGAAGCTGTTGATGAAGAAGATGATGTCGTCGGCAGTGAACTCGCCGTCAGGACCGGCGACCGGGCCTGAGCTGGCGACGTCGGCGCGCTCGTCGCGGGTGGTGAACCAGCGGATGAACAGGATGATGTCGTCTGAGGTCAGCTCGCCGTCGGGGTCGGTGATAACACCGGCGCTGGCGATGTCAGCAACACAGTCGGGGACGGAGGGGAAGTCCTCGGGGTTGGGGCCGATCTCATCGTCGGGCCCGTCGAGCGCGATGTCGTAGTTGTCGGCGTTGCTGCTGAAGCTAATGATGCCGACGCTCGGGCGGCCGTCGAAGGGGTTGGTCGGGTCGGCGGCCCAGCGGCCGTTGGCGTCGGGCTTCATGGCGCGGAGCTGGAAGCTGGGCGTGCCGACGATCGGCCGGTTGTAGACCATGCCCGCCTCATGGAAGTTGAAGTCCTGGAGGGTGTCGGTGCCGGGGAGGTCGATGATCGGCCCGGCGGTGAAGCTGCCGCCGACGGCCGCGGGCGGGATGATCCGCTTGATCGAGCCATCACCGACGCGTGCGAGGTACCAGTGCCCGGGCTGGGGGCCCGGCTTGATCTTCAGTGCGCCGTTGCCGGGGACGCTGGGGTAGAACCCGCCGCCGAGCGGCACAAGGTTTTTGGTGAAGCGCTGAACCCGTGGCCCGGCCGCGCCAGCGGGGATGAACGCCACGACCTCGTCGGTGCGGGGGTCAACTCCGATGGCCTCGGGCGTAGTGCCCAGGTTGAAGCGGGCAAGCTCGACTGGAGGCAGCGGGGGCAGCGGGTTGCTGTCGATGGCAACAAGGTTGCCGGTGTCAACCACGTACACCTGCCCGCGGCGGCCGATGGCCAGGTGCGTGGTGCTGACGTCGCCGAGAGTGCGGCGGGAGTTGTCACCTGGGAAGACCTGCGTCACGGCCGAGGGGGTGCCCAGACGGTTGGGGTGGATCACCGCCAGCGAGGCAAGGTCCGAGAGGAGCGAGTGGTTAAGAACGGTGCCGCCGGTCGGGACCGAGGGCGGCGGCGTAAAGCTATTCGAGGGGAAGGAAAAGACGAAGTTGACGACGCTGCCGGTGGCCTGAATCGAAACGTGGGGGACGATGATGTAGAGCCCGTCGAGGGCGCGCTTGACCCCGTCGCTGGCGCCCGTGTTCATGCGCCAGAGGCTCTTGTTGGTGCCTTCATAGCGGGCGGTATCTTTGGACAAGGTGAAGCTCGTGCCGCCGCCGATTGACTGCCTAGTCAGGCGGTTGGCAACGTTGCCCTCATCGGCGGCGGGGTCACGGTAGTGGAAGGTCGGGTTGTTAGCACACCAGTTTTCGAGTTGGAACAGGGTGACGCAGTGCCCGCCGTTGCGATTCCAGCCGGTGTTTCCGCCGACGAACGTGTATCGGCCGTAGCAGGGGGACAAATAGCCGCCGTAGACGACGCGGTAGATGAAGAAGTTGACGGGGTTGACTTGGGCCCCACCCAAGCGGTAGACGCTGAACTGTCCCGGCGCGAACAGCTGCGTCCACGCCACGAGCCCGTTGTAGCCGTTGGTCCCGGTGGTGCCGCCGGTGCCGCTGGTGTTCATGAAGGCGCCAAGGAGGTTGATGTTGGCGGTGATCTGGTTGTAGTCTTCCTGGCCGTAGGTCTTGTCAACCCCGGGGAAGGCACCGGGAGCGCCGCGAGTGGCGAAGTAGCCCAGGACGTTGGCGTTGCTGGTGGGGACGCAGTGGTTGGAACCGTTGTTGGCCAGGCCTTGGCGGCGCTGGTCAAAGTCGGGCATACCGAACTGGTTGATGTTGCAGCCCGCGCCGCCGGCGAGCGCAACGCCTGTGGCAAAGGGCGAGGCGAGGGCGAGCCCGGCCAGGGTGGTCAGGGCCAGCGTGCGTGTGCTCGCGGTGAGAAGGAAAGGTCGATCGGAGGACAGATTCATGATGAGGCTCCCGGGGTGGCTGGCCGTGATTGGCCTGCGACCCGTCAGAACCTCATGCGGAGCCGATCGATTGGGAAGCTAGGGAATCTCTGCCGGCTGTGCCGGCTGTGCGGGCTGTGCGGGCCGTGCCGGCTGGGCTTGGGGCTGCCACGGCGCGCGACCCGGGTTTGCGCCGTGCGGTGTTTGTAAGTTGTTTGGGGCGTCCTCCAAGAGCGCCGGGGCCGGCTCGGCCATCGCCACGCGCGGGGGCTTGGTCACCAGCAGCAGACGCGACCATAGCAAGATGCCAAAGGCGCAGACCACCGCACCGAACATGGTGAAGCTCAGACGCCCGCCACAGAGGGTCCGCCCACATCGCTTAGAGGCCATCGCAGGGTCATTCACGGCTTAGCCTCCGCTGATGCGACGCACGCTGATCCGGCCCGTGTACGGCTCAACGATGATCTCATGCACCGAATCTTGACCCTGCACGCGGATCCGTCCGCCGCTGCTGGGCGTGTTGCCCGAGGGGTCGGCCACGGGGGTGCCCAGATCGTCAAAGACCAGCAAGCTGGCGGCGGCGCCCGTGCCGAAATTGACGCTGGTCATCCGCGCACCGCCGAAGTCCGGCGAGTTGAGGTTCACGAGCATCCGCTTGCCCTCGCGAGACCCGTCGTACATCGTGTTCGCGGCATCGACCGTCCCGTTGATGACCTGCACGACGCGGTAGGAGTTGTTGGGCTGATCAAACAGGATGGCGCGGGCCTGCTGAAAGGCCATCGCGTCCGACTGCGCGAAGGTGATGTCAGCCACCAGCGTGCGGATCGCGCCCTGCACTCGCAGGATGCCCGTGCTGCCCATCGTCGGAATGACCATCGCCCCGGCCAGGCCCAGGATGAAGACCACCACCAGCACCTCGATGAGCGTCAGCCCGCGAGCGCTGCGATAGCGGGTGGCCATCGCGGAGGATCGACCCTGGGGTTTCCCTGCACGGTTCATGTCGGCTCCTGCCCGTCGCTGGTGGCGCGGGTTTACTGCTTGGGCTGGGCCTGCGCGGGCATCGATGTGACCTTGACCCTCAGCTCGCCGTCGAGCTTGCGCTCGATGCGATCAAGCCGCTGGTTCATCTCGGCCATCTGGTCACCCAGGCGGCTGAGGACCTGCACGCTGGTAGTCGGCGACACGGGCCCCCCGCCCGCGCCGGCCTCGGACGCCTGCGGACGCTGCCCAAAGCTTTGCACCTGCGCACTGGCAGAGCTGGTTGCCCCGGCGATCCCCGCCAGCGTGAGCGCAAGGTTGACAGCAAGCAGGACGCCCAAGGCGACCATCAGCTTCTCGCCGCGGCTCATCGATCGTGATTCGTTGCTCATAACGCTGCTCCAGGCGGACAAGGGTCGTGCGGATCGCCGGCAGGGCCACATGGGCTTGGGCCTGCGAGCGGTCTGCTGCTCATCGACCCTTTGCGGGCGTGAATCCAGCAGCCGACGGCCGCAAACCTCAAGGCTTCGGCAGCGGGTTTCCAGACGCATCAACGCTCGCGGCCCAGACCTGCCCCGTCGCGGCGTCGAAGACCCACCCGTACTGGTCGGTGTAGGCGGTGTCGGGTGTAGCGCGGAAGATGATCCTGCGCCCGTTGACGCCGCCAACCCACGGGTTGCTCGGCGCACGGGTCATGAAGTTTTCGCTCACCAGCGGGCCCCAGGTGCCGTCACCCTCGGTCACGGCGGGTATCGCACTTCGGTACATGGCGCGGTAGGCCTCAACGTGCCGACGCACCTTGGCCTGCTCGCTGATGGCCACCGTCTGGGCGCTCTGCTCAGTGGCTGAAAGGAACGAGCCCATGACCACCGAGGCCAGGATGCCCAGGATGACCACGACAATCAGCACCTCTATCAGAGTGAACCCCGCGCGCGTCAAACGCGTGAACATGGTGCGGGTTTGCGCGGTTTCGCTGGCTTCGTTCATGTCAGGCTCACTTGTCCCTGCAAAGCTCGCGGCATCCGATCAAGGAAGCCGCGAGGGGGTTGAAATCAGATCAAGCCGCGGGGCTTAGTTGGTCCAGCCGCCGCCGCCGTTGTTGGCGGCCTCATCGAAGTAGCTGGCGAACATGGTTCGGGTCGTGTCGTTCCAGACCCACCCGCTGGCGGCCGTACCAGCGGCGTGGCTGGTGCCCGTGATGACCGTCGAGTTGTTGGTGCGGGGGTTGACCGGGGCCTGGCGCAGGTAGTTGGCGCCAACTAGCGGCGTCCAGACCAGAGCCGTGGCGCTGAAGGGATAGTTGCCGTTGTTGCGGACGCGGAACATCTCGACCTGGTTGCGGATCGTGTTCAGCTGGGTCTTGACGTTACCGATCTGCGCGTCGGTGCTTGCCTGGGTGAACTGCGGGATGACGATCGCCGCCAGAATGCCCAGGATGACCACGACAATCAGGATTTCGATCAGGGTAAAGGCCTTACGCATGCAATTGCTCCTCGTGCTGCTTGCGCCGGACCCGAACGTCGGGCCGGTCGCGTTGACTTCGGGCCTCGCCTCCACGCGTGGCCCGAGCCAGAGCATCGGAAACCTTCCCGCCCCGCTCAACCCTTGAGGCCCCAGTTCGAGCATGGCGGCTGCGGACTGTGACGCGCAACCCGGCTCGGCGGGCGTTATCGAGGCGTCGTTGGCGAGATCGCGTAGGACACGATTTCATCCTGCCTTTTTGGCCTCGCGTGGGGCAGGATTTCATCCTGCCTTCTTGCCTGGCGTGGGGCAGGATTCCATCGTGCCTTCTTGGCCTTACGGAGCGGTGGTTCTCAACCCCCGAAGGTTTCACGTGAGCGCAGCGAACAAGGCGGAACGGGCGGCTTGCTTTCAGCGCAACCCGGCCTGCCGCTCGGGACCTTCATTGTCGCCAAGAAAAGCGTTCACGTGATAGTGGGAGCGGCCTGCGTCCGTAATGCGCGGCGCAGCACCTTACCAGTCGGCCCTCTTGGCAGCTCGGGCATCACCACCAGTTCACAGGGCACTTTGTAACCCGCCAGCCTCCCTCGGCAGTGGTCCAGCACGCTCTGGCGGTTGAAGCTCACGCCCTCTTTCAGCTCGATGAATGCCAGCGGCACCTCGCCGCGCATCGGGTCGCTGCGCCCAACTACGCCCGAATCCTTCACGTCAGGGTGCGCGTTGAGGACCTCCTCAATCTCACGCGGGAAGACGTTCTCGCCGCCGATGATCAGCATGTCCTTGAGCCGCCCGGTGATGTGAAGGTGCCCGCGGTCATCGATGCGGCCGATGTCGCCGGTCCGCAGAAAGCCCTGCTCGTCAAGGGCCGCTTTCGAGAGCTCGGGCTGGTTGAAGTAACCCTGCATCAGGTTCGGACCCTTGATACGGACCTCGCCGTCGGCGTTCACGCCCAGCTCGCGCCCGCTCTCGAGATCAACGATCTTCTCAACCACCCCCGGCAGCGCCGGCCCCACGCTCCCGCGCTGATACTCGTGCGGGCGGCACCAGTTCGTCACTGGCGTTGTCTCAGTCAGCCCGTAGCCCTCGGCAATCCGCACACCGAATCGCTCGAAGAAGCCGTCGGTCACCGCGCCCGGCAGCGGCTCGCCGCCAGAGACGGCGTACTTCAGGCTCGCGAAGTCTGCCGCCTCCGCGTCCTTGACGTGCAGCAACGCGTTGTACATGCTCGGGATCGCGATCATCGCAGTCGGGCGGTGCTCGCGGAACAAACGCACGATCCGCTGCGGCACAAACCGCGGCGCGTACACCACCTTGCACCCAATAGTCAGCGGCAACAGCGTCAGCACCGTCAGCCCAAAGCTGTGAAACTGCGGCAGCACCCCAAAGAGCACCTCGCGCGAGTCAAAGCCCACATGCACGCGGCACTGCTCGATGTTCGCGCTGAGGTTCCCGTGGCTGAGCATCACACCCTTGGGCTTCCCGCTGGTCCCGCTGGTGTACAGCAGCACGGCCAAGTCCTCGTCGGCGGCTGTCGCGGGCAAGCGCCAGTCGGGCACGCGCTTGAGCGTCAGCTTGTTCATCTCCATCAGGCGGACGCGCTGCGGGCGGTAGCCCAGGTAGTCAAGCATCGCCGTGGCGGTGATGACCGTGTCGGGCTTGCAGTCGTCGATGACGTACTGCAGCTCCTCAGGCTTGAGAAGAAAGTTCAGGGGGACGACCGTGCGACCGCTGATCCACCCCGCCAAGGCGGCGATCGGGAACGCCGCCGAGCTTGGCAGCATGACCCCGACAGTCCGCGTCGTGCTGACGCGGTCGAGGTCCTCGGCCAGGTTCATCGCCGCCACAAGCATCTGCAAGCGCTTGTAGATGCCCGTCTCGTCAACACACGCCACGCCCAGCGGCCTGCGAAGGCACGCCTTGATGATCGGCCAATGAACGCTCAAGTGCACGCCTCCATAATGCCCGCCCAAAGCCCAACCGCGCAACGGCCCCAAGCCTACCCGAAGTTGCCTGACCTCGCTTCAACACGCTCACACCCCGGCACGCAGCCGCAAGCTGAAGGCGGGGCGGCCCCGTGGGCTCAGAACTGACCCGATCCGGGCCCGCCATCCGATAGTCACCAGTGCCCCCCCACTGCTCGGAGCCCCGCATGCCGCCGCCTACCGCCTCAGCTCGCGCCGCCGTCTTGGTGCCTGTTTCTGTGGCCTTACTCGTGCTGCTGGCGGGGGTGGGTGCGGGGGTGGGCGGGTGCGCCACCAAGCCCGCGCCCGAGGTTGGCTACCTAGAGGCCTATGAGCAGAAGCAGTTTGCCGACGCCTTTGCCAAGGCCTCACAGCGCGCCCAAGATCCCAAGGCCCCAGACCGCGAGCGGGCCCAGCTTGTCGCCGGCATGAGCGCCCAAGCTCTTGGACGTCGTCAGGACGCCAAAAACCTCCTAACCCCGCTGCGTGGCAGCACCGACAACATCGTATCTGGTCGCGCTCAAACCACCCTTGGTCTCATGGCCGCACAGGCCGGCGACGACCGCACCGCCTCGGCCCTGCTCAGGAGCGGGGCCCGCAAGCTCGACGGCCAAGACGCGGCCCTGGCCAACCTCCACGCCGGCGCCGCCATGGAACGCATCGGCCTGCGCGACGAAGCCTCCAAGCAGTACGCCTCGGGCGTTGCCGAGGCCGGCGACCCAACGCTAAAGGCCATGCTCACCGAGCGTTCCAAGCCCTTGGCGTACTTCGTGCAGTTTGGTGCCTTCACGACCCGCGCCGCCGCCGACGCCAAGGCCCAGAAGCTCATCAGAACTTCAGCCCGAAAGGGCGACCCAGCCCTGATCGTGATCGAGACCCCCACCGGCGGGCGGACGCTCTTTGCTGTGCAGGTCGGCCCTTACTCCAGCGTTAACGCCGCCCGGCTCGCCCGAACGCGCTTCGCCCAGCCCGGCAGCGCCGTCACGCGCCGCCGTGCGAGCTGAGCCGCCCAGGCTCCACGCAGCCCCGGCCCGGCCGCATTCCCCGCAACATCCGGAACTTCCGGCCACCTCGGGCGTATCAACACCCATGTCCAACCAGCGCAACAGTCCCGCGGCACGCGCGCCCCTTTCGCTGGTGCTTGGCTTTGGCGCGGGCCTGAGTTTCGCCTGGGCCGCCACGCACGCGCTGGCCGCGCCCATTACCACCATCTCTCCCGCCGCGGCCCCGTCCACGGCCCCGACCGCCCATCCAAAGCCCCCGGCAGAAGCGCCCACGCTTGCGCCCAGCTCACTGCCTGCCGACTCACTTGAGATCGACAACGTCCGGCGCGAGTGGAACGCGCGCCGCATTGAGGCCGCCCGCGCGCTGCGCCGGATCCGCGCCGAGCACTTCCGCACCACGCGCGACGAGGACGTCCGCAAGGCCGGCATCGCCAAGCTCGCCACCTTCACCGACGGCGCGTCGTTCGCCGCGATGATCGAGGTCTTCCGCAACGAGCGTGGTGATGTGCAGCAGGCGGTCGCCAACCATCTCTCACGCGTTGCCAGCCCGGAGGCCGTCGCGACCCTCACGTTCATCGCCATTTACGAGCGCGACCCGGAGTTCCGTGCCAAGGCCACCCGTCGGCTTGAGTCGCTGACGACCGCCGGCTTCCCGCCCGCATCGTTCGATGACCAGGCCGCCTCCAACGCCACCCCTACCGCCAACACTACCCCTGATGCTCCCGGCAACCACAACCGCGCCGGCCCATCCGCCGTGCAGATCCTCGCCGCCGCGGGGCCCAAGGTGCCCGCCAGGCTCACCACGGCGGTCGTCGCGGCCCTCGATGGCAACGATCGCGCCGCCGCGGGCAACGCCGCCCGCCTCGTGCAGAGCCTCGGGCTTATCCAGGCCATCCCGCAGCTCATCATGGCCCAGGCCGGCGGCTCAGGCGGCGGCGGTGGTGGTGGCGACGGCGGCGGCACCGCCATCGCCTGGTGTCAGTTTGGCAACCAGCGCGCGTTCATCGCCGACCTCACACCCGTCACCAGCGAGGGTGCCGTGGGCTTTGACCCCACACCCGGCGTCATCGTTGATGGCGTGGTGCTGGCCATCAACGACGCCGCAGTGGTCACCTACGTCTCAAACCCTGATGTTCACGCCGTGCTTGTGGGCATGAGCAGCAACCTGACGGGGCAGGACACCAGCGCCTTCAAGCGTGACCCGCGCGCGTGGGCCCGCTGGTACCAGCAGTCGTTCTTGCCGCAGATGGCCGAGCTGGCCGACCGCAAGGCCGCCGACCGCGCAGCGGCGCAGGCCAAAGCCGCCGATCAGGCCCGCGCGAAAGTCCAAACGCAAGCCAAGGCGGCGGCCCAGCCCGCGGCAAAGCCCTGAGCGCAAGACACGAACCCACGCCTCACATTCAAGCCGGTTAAGCAGGTCACAAGCCTGGTTAAGCCAGTTAAGCCTGGTCAAGAAGCGCCACGGTCGCAAACGGCTTGCCCGCAAGCATCTCAAGGCTCGCGCCGCCCCCGGTGCTGACGTGGCTGAACTTGTCGGCCAGGTGCAGCATCTCTGCCGCCGCCGCGCTGTCACCACCGCCCACAATACTGACCGCCCCGGCCTTAGTCGCATCGACCATCGCCTGCGCGACCATCATCGTCCCGACGCGGAACGGCGACCACTCAAACACGCCCATCGGCCCGTTCCAAACAATCGTCTTGGCCTTCTTGATGATCATCGCGTACCTCAGCTGCGTCTTGGGCCCGATGTCCAGGCCCATGAACCCGTCCCTGATCGCGCCGTCAAAGACCTCGATGTTCCCGTCACGCTCGCTAAAATGCGTCGAGCAGACGTGGTCCTCGGGCAGGAATAGCTCGCACGTGCTGCGGGCCGCGTGGTCGATCAGCGCCTTGGCCGCCGCGGTGTCCTCGTCGCTGGCCCGGCTGCTGCCGATCTTCTTGCCCATCGCCCTCAGGAACGGGTACGCCATCGCCCCGCCGATGACAATCGAGTCGGCCTTGGCAATCAGGTTGTCAACCACGCCGATCTTGTCGGTCACCTTCGCGCCGCCCAGCACCACGCAGAACGGCTTGGCCGGCTTGGCCAGCGCCTCGCCCAAGTACTTCAGCTCCTTCATCAGCAGCAGCCCCGCGACGCACGCCTTGTCCTGCGCCTTCATCGCCTTGGGCACCGCGAACATGCTCCCGTCCTCGCGGTGCGCCGTCCCGAACGCGTCGTTGCAGTACGCGTGCCCGTCGCTGGCCAGCTTGGCGGCATACTCCGCCTCGCCCTTCTTCTCACCCTTGGCAAACCGCACGTTCTCTAGCAGCAGCACCTCGCCGGGCTTGAGTGCCATAGCCGCCGCCGCGCTCACAGCATCGGTGCAGTCGTTGCTCGGGAACTTCACCGGCCGCCCCAGCAGCTCGCCAAGCTTGGCCGCCACGGGCTTGAGGCTGAACTCCGCCTCGAAGCCCCTGCCCTCGGGCCGCCCCAGGTGGCTCATCAGCACCAGGCTGCCGCCGCGGTCCAGCACGCTGCGCAGCGTCGGCAGCGCCTCGCGAATCCGGCGGTCGTCGCCGATCACGCCGTCTTCAATTGGGACGTTGAAGTCGACCCGGCACAGCACACGCTTGTTGGTAACGTCGAGTTGAGCGATCGTTTTGGTCGGCATGGGGCGAGTATAGAAGTCGCCGAGCCAACCGGCCAGACTCGCACCCCGCCGACTCAAAAGGCCACAAGCCCCAGCCAGATGGCCGGGGCTTGCGGTGGATTCACAGACTGCTGACCTTTGGCCCGCGCAGCCATGGGGGCTTTGCGGCCTCAGGCCGGGCCCACAGCGGCCCTCACATCAACCGGCGGTTCCCACGGGCGGAGCCGCAGGTTGGCTTAGCGGCGGCGACGGCCCGCGGCCAGCATGCCCAGGCCCAGCACCGCGGCAGCGCCGGGGGCGGGGATGGCGTAGTTGTAGCCCAGGGTCACGCGACCACCGATGGTCCCGCCGGCGGCGATGTCAATGTCCTGCCACTGGAACGCAGCGTTGTTGTCAAGGCCGAGAGCGGTGGTGTCGATGTCGGTCAAGTTGTTAACCGCCGCGTTGGTGAGGAAGACGCGGGGCGAGCCAGCGGCGCTGAAGGGCCCGATGTTCCACCGGTCGTTGAGGCGGAGGTCAGCGCCCATCGTGAAGAACGAGATGTCGTTGACGACCACATCGTCGTTGCGGTAGAAGTTGACGCCCGAGCCGGCGGTGTAGCTGCCGAGGTCGTTGCCGGAGCTGCCGATGTCCGAGTCAGCGTAGCTGAAGAAGCTGGTCCGCTGGCTGGCGTTGGTGTTGTTGGTGATCGACCAGTTGATGGTCAGGGCGGCGCTGCTGGAGGTGATCTGGTTGAGCGTGTAGGTCAGCTCGAAGGTCAGCGTGCCGTTGGCCGTGGCGTTGCCGCCAATTGGCTCAACGTAGCGGGTGAAGATGCCGTTGCCGCCCAGGGCGGTCGAGAAGGTCATGTTCGAGAGCGCGAACTCGCGGGTGTCACCGGCGGAGCGGTACCAGAAGGCGCTGGCAAACAGGTAGTCGGCCGTGACCGAGCTGTTGCCCACGGAGGTGTTGGTGCCGATGAGGCCGAAGTTAGTGAAGCCGCCGGCAGTGACGCCGGTGCGGGCCGCGGCCCCACCGTTGGTCGTGCCACCGACGAAGCGGAACGCCCCGTCGTTGAGCACAAAGCTGTTGACCTGGGCCTGGGCCGCGGTCGTCAGGGCGAGGCCAGCGAACGACATCAAAGCGATCTTGCGAGTCATATATCAACCCTCCTCTAAAGGACAGACCCACCCCGAGCGGCGGGACAAGGCGGTGGCTTGAGGCAACAATTAGCGCACGGGTCAGAGTCCGGCCTAAAAGGACGAAGCTCGCGCGCACTGCTAACAGATACCCTCTCGCCACCGACTTGTCGGGTCGGCGTGACATACTCACGCCGCCCTCGGAACGCTCTGCCCCAAAACACTTGGAGCATGCGTGAACGTCCCGGTAGAACAGTCTAATCTTTGAGATGGTCCTTTGCAAGGAAAGTTTGCCGCAATCGCAGAGATCGCGCCATTTTTGATCTTGGGATGAGCCCCTCCCGGGCCCGCAGCCTTGCAAAGCACAAGTTTTCACGCCTTCTTCGTGAACTGGGAGAGAACTTGGGCAATCTGCGCTGCATAGCGACCCTCGTCGGTCAGCGAGCTTCCGAGCAGGCGGCCTCTGAGCTCTCGGTGAATGCCCTGTAGACGGGCCCGGTCAGAGGCGAGATCGCGCGCGATCTGGACGTACTGCGCGGGGCTGTGCGCGACCAGCTCGGGCATGCCGACGGCACTCAAAAGTGAGGCACCAACCCGGGCCGCGTGGCTCCCGCCCGCGAGCGTGACCACCGGCACGCCCATCAGCAGTGCCTCGCAGGTGGTCGTGGTGCCGTGGTAGGGGTAGGTATCGAGCCCGATGTGTACGCGGTGGTACATCTTGAGGTGCTCGGAGCGGTCGCGCGTGGTCTCAAGCATCTCGATGCGGTCCATCGGGAGCCCGGCGTCGGCCATTGCTTGCGCCAGCCGATCGCTGCCGGTGCGGCCCGAAACCATCGCGCCCTTGACGAGCAGCTTGGCCTGCGGCAGTGCTTCAAGCACCTGGGCCCAAAGGTCAAGGGTCAAGCGCGAGAGCTTCTGATAGCTGTTGAACGACCCGAGCACCAGCGGCTCATCTTCGGCAATCGGCGGGCGCGGCTCGGGGGCGCTGAGCGGCGGTTGATAGCAAAGGAAGCCGCCATCAAGGCGCACGAGTTGTTCAACGCACAGGCCCTCGCTGCCCGGCGGATCGGTCGCGGCGTCTACCAGGCGGTAATCGATGGCGCGGTTGCCGGTAGTTGCGGGGTAGCCGATGGCGGTGACCTGCACGGGCGCGGGTTTGAGGGCCATGAGCTTCTGGCAGTTCCCTTCGGTCAGGCCCGAGAGCTCAAAGAGCACGTCAACGCTCTGGGCGTGGACTTTGCAGGCCGCGTCATAGCTTGAGAGCCCGGCGGTGACGATGTAAGCGTCGGCAAGGGCCTTGAACTGGGCCGTGACTTCATCGTCGCGCTGGCCGGTGTTAAAGAGCGTCAGCCGCCAGCCGGCGGCCTTGATGGCGCGGGCCAGCGGCAGCGCGAAGGAGCCGACGGAGTGGGCGGCGAGGTCAGGCGAGATGAGGGCCGCGTGGCGGAGCGCGCCGGGTTTGCGTGCGGCGTGCTTGAAGATCCCTGCGGGCCCGCACCCGACATGGTCGGCCAGCAGCATTCCGGCGCGAAAGTGGGCCGCGGCGGAGTGCTCCGGCGTGATCCCGGCGTCGTAGTTGGAGAGGGCCGCGAGCTGGACGGCGGCGTCAACGTTGGTCGGCTCGGTGGTCTGGAGTGTTCGGAGAATTGCGCGGGCACGCTCGTGGTTGCCCAGGCGGTGCAGCAGGGCGGCGTGCAGCAGTTGCAGACTTGCGGGGACGACCCCGCCGAGGGCCGTGATGCCACGCTCGCAGACCTCGGCGGCTTGATCGACCTTGCCAACCTCGTCTAGCACCCGGGCCAGCTCTTGATAGCCCTGCGGGTTGTCGGGGGCGAGCTTGACGAGGCGCTCGCCCAGGGCCTTAGCGTCGTCCATGCGCCGCAGGGCGGCGGTCGCGCTGAAGAGTGCAAAGACGCAGGCCGGATCATCAGGGCGGGCCTTGACGGCGGCTTGAGCGTAAAAAAGGGCTTGCTGGGCTTGGCCGGTGCGGAGCAGAAGGCCGGCGAGGTAGGCGTTGAGCTCAGGATCAGACGGGCGGCGTGCCAAGCCCGCGCGGACGCGCGCGATGGCCTCGGCGGTTTTGCCGGCCTGGACGAGCGCGTGGGTTTGGTCGAAGACGCTGCCGCCGGGCGCGGTGAAGGCGGGCGTGCGGCCTGAAGGTGGGCCCGATTGTGGGCCCGGTGGTGGGCCTGGTGGTGGGCCTGGTGGTGGGGACATCGCGCCGAGGATAGCCGATGATGCGCAACGAGCGCTGAGCAACGAGCGCTGAGCGATGGGCGATGCGCGACCAACGATGCGCACGGGCGATGCGCGATGAGGGTCGGCCCCCTGGCCCGATGGCCGGATCAAGTCCTTCCCCACGCGAGCATGTAGACTTGCGGTGCCATGCAACCCCCCACGATCATCAACCAGCGCACGCTGCACACGGGCCGCAAGTTTGACTATGTCGAGCTCTCGCTGCGCGACGCGCGGACCGGCACCACGCATCAGCGCCAGCTTGTGCGGCACCCCGGGGCGGTGGTCATCGTGCCGATGCTGGACGATGGGCGGCTGGTGCTGATCCGCAACCATCGGGCTGCGCTCAACCAGTGGCTCATCGAGCTGCCCGCGGGGACCCTTGAGCCTGGCGAGGCGCCCGAGGCGTGCGCCGCGCGAGAATTGACGGAAGAGACCGGGTACCAGGCCGACTACGTCAAGAGCTTGGGGCAGTTTTACACATCGCCGGGGCTCTCTGACGAGCTGATGCGGGTTGTGGGCGCAACGGGGCTGCGCTCGGTGGGCCAGAAGCTTGAGGCCGACGAGTGCATCGAGGTGATGCCCACGGCCCTGAGCACGGCCCTTGAGTTGATCGCCAAGGGGCACCTGTGCGACGGCAAGTCGATTGCCGCGCTGATGCTGGCGTTCCAGAAGGGGTTCATCAAGCCGCCTGCGCAGGGGTACGGCGGCGGATCAGGCCACTAACGCTTGCTCTAAGGAAATTGCGAACCACAACCGGGCGAGTGGCGGTCAGCGAGCGGCCGATTCGATCACCAGCCGCGGGTTGCACGCCAGTTTCTGCTGAACCTTGCCGATAACCTGCCGGTACAAGTGGGCAAGCCTCAACTTCTTGAACCCCTCGCCTTCGTCCACGCCTGCCACCGACCCTGGTGGCTAGTTACCGAGCCCGCCGGACCAACGAATCTTCCCCGCGCATGAGCGTCTTTCGCCCTCCCAATCCGCAGCCTCCGTGGTCGCCCCAGCAGCCCTGGTGGCGGCGCGTGTTTGGTGGCGACAACCCGCTGACATGGTCGCTGCCAATTGGTCGATACTGGGGCATCGCGGTCCGCATCAGCTTGATCTACGTGGTGTGGATGGCGTTTCAGGTCGGGTCGGCGGCCAGCCAGAGCGGGGCCCTGGGCTTTGCGCAGCAGGCGTTTGTGGTCGGCGCGCTGTTCATCATCGTGCTGATGCATGAGTTTGGCCACTGCTTCGCGTGCCGGTTTGTTGGCGGGGATGCGGACGAAGTGCTGATGTGGCCTCTTGGTGGCCTGGCCTTCTGCCGGCCTCCGCACCATTGGCGGGCGAGCTTCATCACCACCGCGGGTGGCCCGGTGGTGAACGTGGCGCTGGTGCCGGTGTTTGCGGGGGCGCTGCTGATCTTGGGCCAGCCTGCGGGGGCACTTTTCTTTAGCCCCCTGAACATCACCAGCGGCTGGAGCGCGCTGGACTACGGAGCCGCGCCGATCCCCGCGATGGCGCTGCAACTTCTCTTCTGGACGTACACCGCCAACTGGGCGCTGCTGCTGTTCAACGTCGTACTCCCGATGTACCCGATGGACGGCGGGCGGCTCATGCAGGCGTTGCTTTGGCGCTCGATGGGCTACCGGCGGTCGATGTCGATCTCGACGATGGTCGGGCTGGTCGTCGCCGCGACACTCGGGCTGTTTGCGCTGACCACCGGGTCGATGGTCTTGCTGGGAATCGCGATCTTCGGCGGCTTCACGTGCTATTCAGAGCGGCAGCGCCTGGCATACCTCGCCCCGGAACCCGAGGGCGTTGAGACCTGGCAGCAAGGCGCGGTTGGGCCCGTCGGCGATACGCCAGACGCCGCGCGGGTGACGGAGCGCCGGCGCAAGGAAGCTGAGGCCGCCCGCAAGGCCCGCGAGGTCGAGGGTCAGGAGCTGGACCGGATCTTGGCGAAGATCAAGGACCGCGGCATGGGCTCGCTGACCAGCACCGAACAGACGTTCTTGCGCCGTACGCGTGAGAAAATGCAGCAGCACTAAGGGTTACGTACACTCGACGCCCAGTGGCGCGGCGGAGCGCCCTGGCGTCTACGTTCGGTCTGCCGCCGCCGCTTCAGAGCACACCACTATGGGCCTCTCCGACCGTGACTATCTCCGCGCTGATGCCCCAAGGCCCGGAGCCTCGCGCGGGCCGGGCGCTCGTGGCGGGGGCTCACGCGCAGCGGGGTTAGGCGGATCATGGGGCGCGCGTGCTGGCGGCGGCGCCGGGGGTCGCGCCGGGGGTCGCGCTGGGGGTCGCGCATGGATCGACCGCCTGCCTTGGTCCATCACCACCTCACTGATCGCGATCAACGTGGTGATCTTTGTGCTCAACATGCTGGTGGTGGTCGGCGCGCGTTCAACCGTTCCGGGCGCGATCAACCTGCTGCCAAACACCCCGCCTGAGGTTCAGGCGCGGGCCGTGGTTGACCGCGCCACCCTGCTGCGCTCGGGCGAGCAGCAGGGCTACGCGATTGTCGACCCCGCAACGCGCACGGTCATCGGCGTCCAGCTTCCTGACCGGCAGGTCGTCACGCCCGTGCGCCCGCTGGAGCACTGGGGCCACTTCTCAACCGCCAAGGGCTTCTTTGGTCTTGAAGTCTGGCGCCTTCTCACCTTTCAGTTCCTGCACTTTGGCTGGCTGCACCTAGGCCTGAACATGCTGGGGCTGTGGGTCTTTGGGCACGAGGTTGAAGAGTTTTTGGGCCGCAGGCGATACCTCGCGCTGTACTTGGCCTGCGGGGTCTTTGGCGCCGTGGCCTACTTGCTGCTGAACCTGCTTGGCAACACGCTGGGCCAGACCTGGCGCGTGCCGGGCCTGCTATTTGATGACGTGACCACCCCACTGCTGGGCGCGTCGGCGGGGATCTTCGGGATCATCCTCGCCGCGGCCTACATCGCGCCGCAGCGCATCGTCGACCTGCTGGGGTTCATCCCCGTCAAGCTGCGTGTGCTGGCCTACGGCATGCTGCTGGTGGCGGCGGTGCAACTGTTCATGGGCGCGCCCAACGCAGGGGGCGAGGCGGCACATATCGGCGGGGCGATCGCGGGATATTTCTTCGTGCGGCGCATGTACCTGCTGCGCGACTTCTTTGACGTGCTGGGTGATGAGCCGCCAGAGAGTGGTGGGCCTGGTGGGCCTTCGACAAAGCCCGCGCCGACGCCGCAGGATATCGAGCTTGACCGCGTGCTGGCGAAGCTCGGGCGTGAGGGCCAGGGCGCGCTGACCGACGCAGAGCGGGCGACGCTTGCCAGCGCGTCGCGTGCGCTCGGTGGTGCTGCGCCGCCGGCTGCTGGCTCAGTGTCGGATACAACTTCTGGGCCGCGCGCGTGAGCCACGAGCGTTCAATAAGCCATGATCGCCCTATGCCGACCTCAGCCCCGCTGGGCGACGCGCCGCTGCGATTCGACATCGCCGCTCGCTCGCGCGTCTGTGCCGCCCGAGTCGGTCGCGTCACCACGCACCACGGGTCGTTTGACACGCCCGCGTTCATGCCCGTGGGCACGCGCGGCACCGTCAAAGGCGTACTCCCATCATCGCTGGCAGAAAACGGCGCGCAGGTCTGCCTCGGCAACACCTACCACCTGCTGCTGCGCCCGGGCAGTGAGCTGATCGCGCAGCGCGGCGGCCTGCACCGTTTCATGAACTGGCCCAGGCCGATCCTGACCGATTCTGGCGGGTATCAGGCCTACTCAATGGCCGACCTCAACAGCATCTCGGACGAGGGCGTGCGGTTCCGCTCGATTGTTGACGGCGCGATGATCGACATGACCCCCGAGCGCTCGATGCTGATCCAGAACCAGCTCGGGGCCGACATCATCATGGCCTTTGACGACTGCCCGCCCAGCCAGGCCGAGGCCGAGGGCACGGGCGACGAGCCCGAGGCGAGTGACACAGCAATCGCGCCAAGATCCACCCCGCGCGGCGCCCCAGGCCCAAAGCCCGACCCGCGCCTGACGCGAGTATTGCGACGTGACAAGGTCTCGGGCAAGGTTGATTACGCCCATCGCGTTCGCGTCGCCAACGAGCGCACCGTCCACTGGCTTGAGCGCTGCAAGGCCGCCCACGCGCGCCCGCGCGAGCAGGCCCTCTTCGGGATCGTCCAGGGTGGCACCAACCTCCAGCAGCGCACCTGGTCGGCAAGCCACATCACCGCCATCGAGCTGCCCGGCTACGCCATCGGCGGGGTTGCCGTGGGCGAGGGCTTCGAGGCGATTGTTTCGGTCGTGCGCCACACTGCCCCGCTGCTGCCCGAGGCCAAGCCGCGCTACCTCATGGGCGTGGGCTATGAGCGTGACCTGCTGGCCGCGGTACGGGCCGGGGTTGATATGTTCGACTGCGTGCTGCCGACGCGCAACGCCCGCAACGCCAACGCCTTCACGCCCGTGGGGCAGGTGCGCCTGCGCAACGCCAAGTTCGCGCTCGACGACGCGGCGATCTGGCCCGGCGACCCCGCGCTGGGCATCCCCGCGTGCGATTGCTACGCCTGCGCCGGGTGGACTGACCCGGTCAGCGGGCACGACACCGGGCACTTCACCCGCGCCTATCTGCGGCACCTCGTGATGGCCGACGAGATGCTCGGGCCGATGCTTATCACGCTGCACAACCTGCGGCACTTCCAGCGCTTCATGGCCGACGTACGCGCAACCATCATCACCGACGACTGGACCGGGCTGGTGCAACGATGGCCCGCCGCCGCGCCTGGAATGTAAGCACGAGCGCGGCTGACTCCGCCTCGCGTGGGGCAGGATTTTGTTCTGCATCCGCGCCTTGAGGGTGCCAGTTTGCAACCGGCCATCGGTCTGAAGGCTCCACACTCGTTCGCTCATCACTCATCGCTACTCAGAGCGCCTGCAGTTCGCCGGTCAGCGGTTCGATCAGGTCCTTAACCGTTACCAGCCCGACCGGCCGCGCACCCGAGACGACAATCGCCATCTTCGTGCCCTGGTCCACCAGCGTCGCCAGCGCCGCGCGCACCGGCGTGTCGGGCCCGAGCATGACCGCCGGCGTCACCAAGCTGCGCAGCAGCGCGGGCACCTCTGCGTCCGTCACTTGCGAGCCCCGGCCGCCGGTATCGCCCAGGCGCGTGCACAGGTCAAGATGGCTGACGAGCCCGAGCATCAGCCCACGCCCATCTACCAGCGGAAAACGGCTCGCCCTGTGCGCCGCGATGTACTCCAGCACGCGCCGGCGCGGCCAGCTCACGTCGATGGTCTGCGCGCGGGCCCAGGGGATCATCTCGTCACGCACGCGGCTGAGGCGCAGCGCAAAGGCCTGGTCCAGCAGTGTCAGCTGGCTCAGGCTAATCACCCCGTGCTCCGCGCCTTCCTTCAGCAGCGTTTGGATGTGCTGGCGCGCTTGCACCGGGTCGTCTATCGCCCCGCGCGTCACCACGCGCGACAACACACCGGCGATCGCGCGGACCACCGGCAGCACGCCCGTCCACGTCACCACCAGCCGCCACAGACGCACCGCCGGTGCAGCGGCGTACGTGAAGCGGTCGGGATCGGCCCGGAACACCTCTTTAGGCAGCGTGTCCACAAGCACAAACAGCAGCGGCGTAAGCACCACCACGTTGATGATGACCTGCTGCACCTCGCTATACCCGCGCGCCGTCAGCAGCGCTGTCACGCCCAGGCTCGTGACGGCCGAGAACAAGTTGAAGCCAATCAGCAGCGCCGGCAGCGTCCGGTCCGCGCGCTGCACGTCACCCGAGAGCATCCGCGCAAGCCGATCGGTCGGGTTCGTGCGCGCCGCGCGGATCCGCAGCCGCACGCGGTTGACGCTGTACAGCCCGATCTCACTGCCCGCAAAGAACGCCGCACCCAGCATCCCCACCAGCGCCAGCAGCACCCAGCCGGTCTCTGCTGCGCTGGGCAGCCAAGGCCAGTTGGGAATCCACGCGTCGAGCCACTCAAACGCCGACGGCAGCGGCGTGGACGCGCGCCCCACGGCCGTTGAAGTCACAGGCGTCACCACGTCAGCAGCGCTCATGATGCACCCCCACGGCTCGGCACTGTCACATCCGCGTCCGCTTGCACCGCGCCACCGTCGATGCTCACCGTCACGCGGTCTGCCACGCGCCCGAGCATCGATTCAACCCGCAGGTAAACGTTGCCGATTTGCACGCTGTCGCCCGCGCGCGGCACGCGCCCCAGCTTGGCAAACACCAGCCCCGCCACCGTCGCGACCCTCGGGATCGCCTCGCCCCCGAACATCTCTGACCACTGCCGCACGCTCAAGCGGCCCGGGACGCTCCACGTCCCCGGCGCGATCTGCCGCATGTCGGCGCTCATGGATGCGTCGTCGCCGCTGGCCAGCTCACTCGAGAGGCGCTTGACCACGTCCTGCGCGGTGATCAGCCCCGTGACGTCGCCGTGCTCAGAGACGCACAGGCAGACCTTCGCCCCGGTGGTCCGCAGCATTTCGAGCAGCTTGTCAAGGCTTGCGCGGTCTGGCACGTACCGCGCAGGTGACGCAAAGTCACCCAGCGCCGCGGGCCGGCTCAGCGCGACTGTCGAGAGGTACCGCTTGATATCCACCACCCCCAGCACCTTACCGTCTAGCCCGCCGCTGGTCATCACTACGCGCGTCAGCCCGCGTCGGGCCAGGTCGGTGATCTCCGCGGGCGTGGTGCCGGGCTCAACACTCACCACGTCGGTCCGGTGCGTCATGACCTCGCGCACGCGCAGGCTGCTCAGACGGATCACCTGCCGCAGCACGCGCTGCTCGTCGGCGTCGATGGTGCCCTCCTGCGTACCCAGGCTCACCAGCTCGTCAAGCTCGCGCGGGGTCAGCGGCGAGGGCGCACGCGCCGGCACCAGCAGCCGCGTCAGTGGCGCGATCACCAGCCGCTCAAGCCCCACCGCCACAGGGCGGCACGCCATGAACACCACCTTCGCCCCGGGCGCAATCACCCGGCAGATCTCCACGCGGTACCGCGCCGCCAGCATCTTCGCCACCACCTCGCCCACCAGCGTCATCGCCAGCAGGTTGACACCCGCCAGCACAATCTGCAGCCAAAGCTCCGGCACGCGCAGCAGCGCAATTGACGTGAGCAAGAAGTAGAGCGTGCTCGCCGCCGTGTTCAGCAGCAAGATCAGCACCAGCAGCGCCCGCGGCCGCGCCAGCAAAAAATCCACGGCACGCGCCGCCCGCGGGCTCCCACGCGCCATCCGCAGCCGGTCCTGATACGTCAGGCTAAAGAGCGCCGTCTCACAGCCAGACAGCACGGCCACCGCCGCCAGAGGCACGGGCAGCGGGGCCAGCAGCGGCAGCAGTTCCAGCACCATGTTCAACCGTCGCCCTCAAAGACCACGCCCGCACACTCAGTCACGCCACGCACACACCCCAACGCCGGCACAGACGCCTTCTCACATTCACACAACGAACGACTCATTCCGCTCACACCGGCCCCTCCTGCGGGGCGTCGAGCTGGTCCAGCATCCGCTCAATGTACCGCCACGCGTTCAGCTCACGCCGCAGATGGCTCAGCAGCCCGCGCCGCGTCGCCTGATCGCCCTCGACACCGGCGCCCCCCGGTCCAAGCAGCGACGCGAACAGACCGGCAACCCGCGTGACATGCCCGGCCCGCAGCGCGCCAGCCCGGTTGAGCAGCGCGTCCATTGCTATCACGTCAGGCGTCCGATCACCCGCCCCGCCGCGCGCAGCAGAGGCCTCGGCCGCCTCGCGCAGCTCCATCATCGTCATCAAGAATCCTTCAGGCAACGACCGGTCCGACGCCGCGCCCGCGCCATCTAGTAGCGCAAGCAGCGCGACGGCGCGCCGCTCGGGGTCCTCCAGCGTTCGCTTCGCAGCGTTCAGCCGCGCCGCGACCAGCTCAACCGCTGATGCAGGCGCACCCGCCTCCGCACGGTCCGGATGCGCCGGCACGCTCGCCGCCACGTACGCGTGCTGGATCTCTGAGGGGCTCAGGTCAAACCTGCGCGGCAGCCCCAGTGCCGTGAAGGCGTCAGGCACCGCGAACGGGCCTGGCCCCGCCGCAGCAAGCCCGCCCGCCGGCTCGCTCTCGCGCAGCGTCCAGCCAGCCCCTTCCGCACCCTGTCCGCCCGCGGTCAACATCATCGCGATGGTAGCAAATGCACCCCGCGCACGCCCCAAGCCAAACGCTCAGCCAAACTTCAGGGGCCCCACGCACTCTGCAGGCCGCCAGCGAGGTCGCCACGAATCTCACGCCGTGAGTTGTTCCGGCACGCCTCCTGCGCCGATAAACTGTCCTGCGCCGGAACGCCCCGACCTCGCGTGGGCGACGGGCCAGCGAAAGGAAACCCTTGGCCAAGCACATCGGCATCGCCGCGGCAAGCCCAGAGGGCTCCAGCCTGGTCTACCGCGAGGTCTATCGCCACGCACAGAAGCTCGTAGGCGACAGCGGGCACCCGCGCGTCAGCGTTCACAACGAGCCTCTCGAAGACTACCTCGACGCCGTCGAGCGAGACGACTGGCACACCGTCGGCGAGCTGCTGCTCAAGAGTGCCCGCGCCTTGGCCGCCTGCGGTGCTCAATTTGCCATCGCCCCCGACAACCTCATGCAGCACGGGGTCTACATGGCCGAGCCGCGCAGCCCCATCCCCTGGCTCAAAATGACCGACCTCGTCGCTGACGCCATCACCCGCGACGGTTGCAAGACCGTCGGGGTCATCGGCACCAAGCTGGTCATGTACGGCTCGACCTACCAGACCCTCCTTGGCATCCGCGGGGTCAAGGTCGTCGCGCCCGAAGCGCACGATGCCGAGATGATCCACGATGTCATCATGAACGAACTGGTCCACGGCGAGGTCACCCTCGAAAGCCAGACCGGCTGGATCCTGGCCCTCGGACGCCTCATGGCCCGCGGGTGTGAGGGCGTCATCCTCGGCTGCAGCGAGGCACCGCTGCTGATCAGCCCGCTTCAAAGCCCGCTGCCGGTTTATGACAGCACCGCGCTGCTGGCAGAAGGTGCCGCGCGATACTCACTGAGCATGTGAACGGCCTGGGTGATCTCGTTGGAGAGCCACCTGCGCTTCCGTCGCCTCGGGTTTTCAACCCGCGCGCGAGCCAACGGCCAATCGCTCCGCCGCTAAACAAAGAAGGCCCGGGACAGCCCGGGCCATTCCTCCTACTTGATGCTGCTCAACCCACCGCGTCTAGGTGCGCCCGCATCGCGCGGGTCTTGGCTCTCTCGCCTGTGCCTCACTTGGCGAGCACAAGACTTGAGCGAGAGGCCGTTTTACTTCGTCTCTTCCGCGGGCTTCTGCTCGCCATTGAAGACCTTCAGCATTGTCTCGAGCTCAGCCAGTTCATCGCCGCCAATCTTCGAGGCCTGGGCCAGCGCGATCGCACGCGTTTGGCTCTCAACCGCCTTGGCCTTGTCGCCCGTCGCGAACTGCGCCCGCGCCAGCGTGTCGGCAATCGACCAGTCCTGACCCTTGGCCGCCTCGTCGGCCTTCTCGGCAAACGCCAGGGCAAAGGGGTAGTCACGTCGGCTCACGCCCGGCCCCTCAAGTACCGTGTACGCGATCTGATTCAACGCCGCCGGCGTTGTCGCCAGCTCGGGCGATGCCAGCAGCGCGTCCTTCATCGCATACGCCTTGTCGGGCTGGTTGGCCTGACGCAGCAGCAGGTTGAACTTGCTGATCTCGATCCGGCCCGCCATGTCAGGGAAGGCCGCCTTGACCGCGTTCATCGCCGTCACCGCGCCGTCCCAGTCCTTGGCCGCGACCGCCTCGCTGACCTTCTTGCTCAGCGGCCCCAGCGTCTTCTGGCGCGCCTCCATCTTCGCCTGCGCCGCCGTGTCCTTCTCGCGCTCCGCGGCGAAGTCTGCCGCCGCCTTCTTCAGGTCCCACTCCTTGGCCACCACCTTCGCCAGCGGCTCATCCATACCCCCGGGGTGACCGATCCACGCGACCGTCCCGGTCTGATCGACGATGAACGCCGCGGGGATTCCGTTCTGGCCCGCCGCCTGCATGAAGGCGGTGTCCACCTTCTTGGCCTCGCCATCGAAGGCCACGGTGTAGGCCATCTTGTCGCCCTGCTTCTCGACGAACTGGATGACCTTGCTGAGCGTGTTGGCGTCGTACGGACGCTCCCAGATGTTCACGCCGACAAACCGCGCCTTGCCCTCGTACTTCTTCTGCAGCTCAGAAAGGTGCGGGAACACGCGGATGCAAGGGCCGCACCACGTCGCCCAGAACTCCACCACATAAACCTGCCCGGGCTCGTACACGGTGATGGGCGCGCCCTTGATGAACGTCTCGACGGCCAGCGCCGGGGCCTTGTCGCCCACCGAGAGGCCGATCGCCTTGGTCTCGGGTGCCGGCTCCTTAACGCGGATCGCCGCCGCGTCAGGCCCACCAGTGGTGGGGGCTGTGGGGGCTGTGGGGGTTGTGGGGGTTGTGGGGGTCGTGGGCCCATCGGCCCGCGCCACGCATGTTCCCGCAACCAGAAGCCCGGCCGCAAGTGAAAGTGCCAGCCCAGAAACGATCCTCGAAGTCTTCATGCGCGCTCCAAAGAGAATTAAGCCAAGAAAGAATGCCCGCTCGCAACCCGCGGCCTCACGGTCAGTCGCCCCGGGCGTTCAAACCTTGCGGCGAGATTATCAGCCGCCGCTACCGAACGCAAGGTACAAACCTGCGGATCAGATGCCGCCCGTTAGCTGATGGCCATCGCCATCAGGAACTCGGCGTTGGTCTTCTGCTTCGTCAGGCGGGCCTTGAGCAGCTCCATCGCCTCCACCACATTCATGTCCGCCAGCACCTTGCGCAGGCGGTAGACCAGCTCGAGTTCCTTCTTGTCCATCAGCAGCTCCTCGCGCCGTGTGCCGCTGGCGGCCACGTCGATGCACGGGTAGATGCGCTTGTCCATCAGCTTGCGGTCAAGGTGCAGCTCGCTGTTGCCGGTGCCCTTGAACTCCTCGAAGATAACCTCGTCCATCTTGCTGCCCGTGTCAACCAGCGCGGTGGCGATGATCGTCAGGCTCCCGCCGTTCTCAATCGCGCGGGCCGCACCAAAGAACTTTTTGGGCCGCTGCAACGCACCCGCGTCGATGCCGCCCGACATAATCCTGCCCGAGTGCGGCATTTCGTTGTTGTACGCGCGGGCCAGGCGTGTGATCGAGTCCAGCAGGATCACTACGTCGTCCCCGAACTCGACCATCCGCTTGGCCTTCTCAATGACCATCTCGGCCACCTGCACGTGCCGCGCCGCCTGCTCGTCAAAGGTGCTCGCCACGACCTCGACGTTCTTGGCCTCCTTGGTCGTGTTGCGCCGGAAGTCCGTCACCTCCTCGGGCCGCTCGTCTACGAGCAGAACGATGATCTTCACGTCCGGATAGTTCTTGCTGATCGCACGCGTGATCTTCTGCAGCAGCACCGTCTTGCCCGTCCGCGGCGGGGCCACAATCAGCGCCCGCTGGCCCTTGCCAAGCGGCGCCACCAAGTCCACCGCGCGGCACTCGATCTGGTCGGGCGTCGTCTCAAGGATGTACCGCGACTCTGGGTGCAGGGGCGTGAGGTTCTCAAAGACCTTCCGCTCGCCAACCTTCCCGGGCTTCTGGCCGTTGACAGAATCAACCCGCAGCAGCGCGAAGTACTTCTCGCTCTCTTTGGGCGGGCGGATGAATCCGCGCACAACCATGCCCTTTTTGAGCCCGTGACGCCGGATTTGTGTCGGGCTCACGTAGATGTCGTCAGGGCCGGCCAGATAGCTGTTCTCCGGGCTTCGCAAGAACCCGAATTGGTCGGGCATGACCTCCAGCGTTCCGTCGCCGACCATCAGGCCCTGCTTGGCGGCACGCGCCTTGAGGATCTTGAAGATCAGGTCTTGCTTGCTGAGCTGGCTGAAGCCCTCAAGGCCCTCTTTCTTGGCGATCGCGTGGACCTCGTCGATCTCCATCCGCTGAAGCTGCGCGATCGTCAGGCTGTCCTTGATGATGGCCTTCGGGTCGGCCTTGGCGACGATCGCCTCAAGCTCGGCTGCTTCCCTTTCAAGGTCTTCATCGCTGGGCAGGCCGTGCTGGCCGGGCACGCCGCGGACTTCGCCGCCGGCATCGGGTGCACCGGGCTGAGGCGGACCGCCCCCCCCACCACCGCCGCCGCCGCTCCCACCGCCGCCCATACCGGGCCCGCCGCCGCCGCCCATCCCGCCACCCATGCCGCCGCCACGGCGTTTCTTCTTCCGGCGACGGTTGCCCATGCCACCACCGCCGCCCATACCGCCGCCGCCACTCATGTTGCCACCGCTCATGCCTGAGTTTCCTCCGGGTCCGCCCGATGGGCCCCCGCCGTTGCTGTAACCACTACCACCACCATTACCACTTCCGCCCGAGCCGCCGCCGCCACTGCCGGCGCCACTACTACTTCCGCCACTGCTGTCATTGCTGGCACCGTGGGCTGCGGCCCCGCTGGCACCATCAAAGGCGGCGCTGCGCTGGGCGGGTGAGTCTGACAAACCGCTGGACTTGCTGGACAAGGCTTGATCCTCAATGAGTGCGAGGCATGGAATGTGAACAGTGAAAGATGCGTGAGAAGCCGCGGAGTGCGACGGTTGAAAGGCGATCGGGCGGCGGCTGATCCTCACGCGCGTCGGCGTGGGGCTTAGAGCCGCGCACCAAGCCCGCCGCCGCTTCGCACCACTGGGCCCACGCGGACCGCGGGTTGGGTAAGACGGCGTCGAGGCGTCGGCGAGGCCTGCCTGCCACAGAGCACGGCTCCGGGCACACGCTGCGAGGTCGGTCGCGGAGGCTTGCTCCGTCCGGCGTCGCGGTGGGTAACAGCAGTTGTGCAGGCCTTTGTGCAGGCCAGGCTCGCGGATGCGAAGCCGGCGCGGCACACGTCTGATAGTACCTCGGTCAGGCCCCGATGCCAACTTGAGGGGTGGAATGTGGATTCATCTCGCCTTTGCGCACAACCGCGCGGATATCGCCGGACTTGGGTTCCCGATGACCCGCTATTGGCCGCGCCGATGCCCCCTCTAGCCTCGCGGCCCCGGACCCACCCCACATGGTATGTTTCAGGGCGGCAAACGCCCCTGGGGCGATCGTGGCGCATCCGCGCTTTGGTGCGCACTTTGGCGGTGTTCTTGCCTGTTTCACGCGACGCGGGCCCAGCGGCCTTGGGGGGGCCCAGCGGCTCGGGGCCGGGCCCAGAGGATTGGGGCGGGGATAATCCGTCGCGATGATGCTGCCCCCACTGGCCGTGAGTTTGTGCGACCTGCGGGCCGATGCCGCTGAAGTGGCCGGGGCCCGCCCAGCGCGCGGGAACTTGACGGCCCAGCTTGAACTTGTGCGTGAGGCGGGCTGCGGGTTGGTGGTGCTGGACGCCGCGGGCGCCGGGCTGCGGGCGCGAGAGCTTGACCAATCAGCACGGCGTGACGTGGCGGCGATGTGCCGGCGCGCCGGGGTGCGGGTGGTGGGGCTTGATCTGTGGGTGCCGCCGGGGCACTGGGCAGAGGCGGCGCGGGTTGATCGGGCGTTCGAGGCCGCGCGCGAGGCGCTGGGCCTTCTGGCGGACCTACACCGGCTGACTGAGGCGGGTGGCGCGGGGCCGGGGGTGCTGACGGTTGAGCTGCCGACGGGCGCGGCGGAAGCTGGCGCAGCGGCGACGACGCTCGCGAGTTTTTGCGCGGGGTTGGGGGTGCTCGTGGCTGATGTTGGCGCTGGGATATGGGCGGGCGAGGGCGCAGGCACACCCGAGGGCGTGAGCATGGTGCTGGGGGTTGATCCGGCGGGCGAGATGCTGACGGGGCGTGATGTGCTGGTGCGGGCGGGGCGAGCAATGGCAGCGCGGCTGAGTGATGCCGGGCCGCTGGGAAGGGTGGAGGTTGGGGCGGGGCGATTAGATGTGGTGAGCTACGCGGCGGGCCTGGCGACGCGCGATGCCGGGCGGCGCTTGGGATATGTGACGCTGGACGTGCGCGGCGTGCGGCCAGCGCGCGGTGAAGGCATGGACGGCGAGCTTCTCAGTGGTCACGCGGGCGTGGTGCGGCGTGCGGCGGCGGCGTGGGCGGGCGCGCTGGGGGTGTGAGGCAAGAGGCATGGCAGGATGAATTCCTGCCCCGCGCGAGGCAAGAGGCAGCAGGTCTGCGGCGCGGGTCAGAGTCGGCGTGGGGGGTGCGTGGTCCGTATGATGGGTTTGACCACCATCCCTTTACCGGCCCACGTGGGCGGAATGTGTTCGCACCCATGCTGATCCGCAACTTTTCCATTATTGCGCACATCGATCACGGCAAGAGCACGCTGGCGGACCGCCTGATGCAGGCGACCAAGGCCGTAAGTGCGCGTGAGGCCAGGGCGCAGCTTCTTGACGACATGGACATCGAGCGTGAGCGCGGGATCACGATCAAGGCCAGCGCGGTGACGGTGACGCACCACCACAAGCCCGGCAGCACGAAGGATCAGCTTGAGGAGGACGACGCGGGGGCGCTGGAGGGCGAGGCGGCGCTGGAGGGCGCGAGCGACAACGCGCAGGGCCAGGTGTACATGCTGAACTTTGTCGACACGCCGGGGCACGTGGACTTCAACTACGAGGTGAGCCGAGCGCTCAAGGCGTGCGAGGGCGCGATCCTGGTGGTGGATGCGACGCAGGGCGTGCAGGCGCAGACGGTGGTCAACGCGTACCTGGCGATCAACGAGAACCTCGAGATCATCCCGGTGATCAACAAGATCGACCTGCCCAGTGCGCGGGTTGATGAGGTGGCGATGGAGGTTGAGCAGGTGTTGGGGCTGCGGGCCGAGGATTGCATCCCGGTGAGCGCGAAGACTGGGCAGGGCATCGCTGAGCTGCTGGCGGCGATCTGCGAGCGGATCCCCGGGCCGCGGGCGGCGGTGATGAAGCAGACGCGGGCGCTGGTGTTTGATGCGCAGTACGACGACTATCGGGGCGTGGTGGTGGCGTGCCGGGTGTTTGATGGCGGGCTGAAGGTTGGCGACAAGATCAGGATGATCGGCACGGAGCGGAAGTTCCAAATCACCGAGATCGGCAAGCGGACGCCCAAGCCGGTGCGTGTGCAGAGCGTGGGCCCGGGCGAGACGTGCTTTTTGGTGGCGGCGATTCGCAGCCTCGGTGACGTGCGGATCGGCGACACGATCACGCTGGACATCGACCCGGCGACGGACGCGTTGCCCGGGTACAAGCCGCCGGTGCAGGTGGTGTTCTGCGACTTCTACCCGGCGACCAGCGCAGACGCGAAGGGTGCTGACTTTGAGAACCTGCGCGAGGCGATCGAGAAGCTGGTGCTCAACGACAGCAGCTTCACATTTGTGCCGGTGCACTCTGAGGCCCTGGGGTTCGGCTTCCGGTGCGGGTTCTTGGGCCTGCTGCACATGGAGATCATCCAGGAGCGGCTGGAGCGTGAGTTCAACACCGAGGTGGTGCAGACGGCGCCGACGGTGACGTACAAGATCAGGATGCGCGACGGGACGGTGATGGAGATCAACAACCCCAGCGAGCTGCCGAACCCGGGGACGTTCGAGGAGGTGCTCGAGCCGATCTGCAAGGTGGAGATCATCGTGCCCAACGAGCACATCGGCGCGATCATGAAGCTGTGCACGGAGCGGCGCGGGGTGTTCAAGAGCCAGCAGGTCATCGGCGAGAGCCGCCAGATGCTGAGCTGGGAGATCCCGCTGGCGGAGATCATCTACGACTTCTACGACAAGCTCAAGGCGATGACCAGCGGGTACGGGACGATGGACTACGAGATCGTCGACTTCAGGATGAACGACCTGGTGAAGGTGGACATCCTGATCAACGGCGACATCGTGGAGGCGCTGGCGGTGATCTGCCACCGGCACAACGCCGAGTATCGCGGGCGGCTGCTGCTGAAGAAGCTGCAGAAGCAGATCGACCGGCACCAGTTCGAGATCCCGTTGCAGGCGGCAATTGGCGGGAAGATCATCGCGCGCGAGACGATCAAGGCGTTCCGCAAGGACGTGACGTCGAAGTGCTACGGCGGTGACGTGAGCCGTAAGCGCAAGCTGCTGGACAAGCAGAAGGAAGGCAAGAAGAAGATGAAGTCGATCGGGCGTGTGGATATCCCGCAGGAGGCGTTCATGGCGGTGCTGGACCAGGGTGATGAGTGATTTGTCGTAGCGGTCGAAGTCGCCCGTGTCGGCGCCCCGGTACCGCACGGCGATCTATCAGATCGCGGGCTGAGGGGGCGGTAGATGATTGAAGGCTAGCGTGAGTTCGAAAAGCTCGGGCCGGGCCGATTGGTCAGAGCGCCGGTGGCACCTAGTATCGCGGCCTTTGCAGGAGCGATCTTCATGGAAGCCGGGATTGTCGGACTGCCCAACGTGGGCAAGAGCACGCTGTTCAACGCCCTGACCAACGCGGGTGTGTTGGCGGCGAACTACCCGTTTGCGACCATCGAGCCCAACGTGGGTGTGGTGCCGATCCCGGACCCGCGGCTGGGGATCATCTCGGGCTTCATCAAGACGCAGAAGGTGATCCCGGCGGCGCTTCGGCTGGTGGACATTGCGGGGATTGTGCGCGGTGCCAGCACGGGCGAGGGGTTGGGGAACAAGTTTCTGAGCCATATTCGCGAGGTTGACGCCGTGCTGCACGTGGTGCGGTGCTTTGCCAACCTGCCCGGCGGCGAAGAGGTCACGCACGTTGACGGCGGGGTCGATCCGATCCGCGACATCGAGACGATCGAGACGGAGCTGATCCTGGCGGACCTGCAGACCATCGATGCCGCGCTGCCCAAGGCGGAGCGGGCGGTCAAGAGCGGTGAGAAGGAGAACGTGGCGCGGCTGAGCGTGCTTCGGAAGCTGGCGCCAATGCTCAACGATGCGCAGCCCGCGCGCGGGGTGATCAAGGATCTGACTGATCCGGAGGAGATCAGGGCCGTCAAGAGCCTGGGGATGCTCAGCGCCAAGAGCGTGCTTTATGTGGCGAACGTGGACGAGACGGACCCGCATGGGCAGGGCGAGATGGCAATGAAGGTGCGTGCGCGGGCCAAGCAGGAGGGCATGCAGGTGGTGCCGGTGTGCGCGAAGATCGAGAGCGAGCTTTCGAGCCTTTCGGACGGCGAGAAACGCGAGATGCTCTTGGCGTATGGGATGGAGGAGCCGGCGCTGGCGGCCTTGGCGCGGGCGGCGTACACGCTGCTGGGTTTGCAGAGCTATTACACGGCGGGCGAGAAGGAAGTGCGGGCGTGGACGGTGCCGGTGGGCGCGACGGCGCCGCAGGCCGCGGGCGTGATCCATACCGACTTTGAGCGCGGGTTCATCCGGGCCGAGATCTACTCGGTGGCGGACCTGCAGCAGTTCAAGGGCGAGAAGGCGATCAAGGACGCGGGCAAGATGCGTGTTGAGGGCAAGGGCTATGTGATGCAGGACGCGGACATCTGCCACTTCTTGTTCAACACGTGAGGGCTGTTCAACGCGTGAGGGGCGTGGATTCTGGCGCGGCTTCTTGCACGCGGGCTCATGCACGCGGGCTCATGCACGCGGGCTCCTGCGCGCGGGCTCATGCGCGCGGCGTTCAGAGTGCCGGGCGCATGGCGGTCTCGCCGAAGCAACGGCCATTGACGCCGATGGCGTCGGGGTCATGCCCGATGGAAAAAAAGCCGAGCTTGAGGTAGAGCGATTGAGCCTCTGACGGGTGGTCACTGATGCCCAGTTGGATCGCGGCGAGCCCGGGCCAGGCTTGCGCGCGGGTGATCGCTTCGGTTATGACTGCGCGCGAGAGCCCGCGTCGGCGGTGAGCAGACGGACCATGGGCGGAGGGTAGATGGCGAATGGGTGAGCGATGACTGAGGAGCGAGGACGGTCGGGCCTGTGGCCCGTTGGAAGGATGGAATCCTGCCCCGCGCAAGGCAGAAGGCATGGCCGATTGGAAAGTCCGCCATACAACGGCAAAGAGGCCGGGCAAAAGCCCCGGCCCCCTTGGGGCACACCTGCATGTCGATCAGCGGAGCCGCTTAGCGGCGACGCCGTGCGAGGGCCAGGCCGCCGAGGCCGAGCAGAGCGACGGCGCCTGGGGTCGGGACGTTGGTCATGCGGAAGATGAGCATTTCGCCCTCGTCGCTGCCGCCGCGGGTGGGGTCAGGGTCGCCATCGACGTCGGCCCACATCCAGCGGACGTTTGGGCCGATGCCCGCGATGGTGCCCCAGGGCTGGGCGCCGTTGGCGTCGCCGACAAAGGTCGTGCGCCAGCGCTCGTTGTCGCTGGCGAAGATGATGTGGGTGTTCATCTCGGCGAGGGTGGGGACTAGGTCGTTGTCGTTGCGGTTGACGCCGGTTTTGTAGACGCGCCAGCGCTCATCGCCGCTGTTGAAGGTTTGGTCGCCCAGTGAGATTTGGGCGAGCAGACCCTGGGCGACCGAGTCATCCGACCAGGCGGCGATGTAGATGTTGGTGCCGGGGATGAAATTGAAGGTCTCGGCCTGAGACCAGTTGAACGGGCCGGGGTTGCCGGCGGCGCCGAGCTCATTGTGCCCGACCATCGTGAGGTTCAACGGCGTGCCTGTGAAGAGGGCGTAGTGGTTGTCGGCGGTGATGGTGGCGGTCATTTGGATGCCGGCCGAGGCGGCGCTGGTCAGCGCGCCGGCGGCGAGGATGATGGCGATGGTCTTGAGGCTCATTGGTCTGGTTCCTTCGGAGGTCTGGTCTGCTGCGTCGGTGACGTTGAGCCAGAAGATGCGATGCGAGCGGGGCGGCGGCCAGCGGTGGTGGCGCGGTTGCGTGCAACGCGAGCGTGCGGGCCCGGCGCAGGCCGCGCAGTCACATCCAGATTGACATTTGGTGGCGGGCTGGCGGCGGCGCGGGCGGGGTTATGGGCCCGTGCTTTCGTGCGGCGGGCACTTGCGGCTAAGGTCTGGGTTATGAACGCACGGACCAAGAGCGGCGCTGGTGCGCGAAAGCGGGCGAGCAGGCACGTGGTGGTGCTGGGCGGCGGCGGCTTCAGCGGGGGCGAGCAGCACACGCTGATTGACGACTTTGTGCTGGGGCTGACGGGGAAGGTCAGGCCGCGGGTCTGCTTTGTGGCGACCGCCAGCGGCGACAGCGTGGGGTACATCGAGCGGTTCCGCGCCGCGTTTGGGCCTGACCGCGCGCGGGCGAGCTTCGTGAGCCTGTTTGCGCGCGGGCGCAGGACGTTGGAGTCGCAGATCATGGGGCAGGACGTGATCTATGTTGGTGGCGGGAGCACGGCGAACCTGCTGGCGGTGTGGCGGCCGCACGGGCTGGACAAGGTGATCTTGCGAGCTCACAAGAGCGGGCGTGAGCAAGGGGGCGGGGCGGTGCTGGCGGGGGTCTCTGCCGGGATGCTGTGCTGGTTTGAGGCGTGCCTGACGGACTCGTTCGGGCCGGTCGCGCCGATGCGCGATGGGCTAGGGCTGCTCAAGGGCGCGGCGTGCCCCCACTATGACGGCGAGCGCGAGCGGCGGCCGATGTTTGAGGGGCTGATCGCCGGGCGAAAACTGCCGGGGGGTGTGGCGTGCGACGATCACGCGGCGGCGCACTACAGCAACGGAGAGCTGGTCGGGGGCGTCAGCGAGGTTCGCGGCAAGGGCGTGTATATGGTGGCGAAGCGCGGGGCTGAGGCGGTGACGACGCCGGTGGCGACGCGGTACTTGGGATCTGACACGGGCGCGTGAGGTGATCTGAGCGCCGGTGGCTGGCGGGCCGATAATGGGGCATGGACGAGACGCCGCTGAGCCCGATGCTGCTGGTGCCCGAGCTGTTTGCGAAGGTGTGGGGCGGCCGCGCGCTGGAGCGGTTGGGGAAGCGGCTGCCAGCGGGCGAGATGATCGGCGAGAGCTGGGAGGTTGCTGACATGCCGACCACCAGCGCGTCAGGCGCAGGTGGGCGTGCGGTTCGCAGCGTGGTGGCGTCGGGCGAACTGGCGGGGGTCAGCGTGACGGGTTTGGTGGCGTCACGGCGTGAGGAGCTGCTGGGCGCGAGCGCGCTGAGCGATGCCGGGGGCTTCCCGCTGCTGGTGAAGTTTCTGGACGCGCGCGAGAACCTCAGCGTGCAGGTGCACCCGAGCCCGGCGTACGCGGCTGCAAACCCGGCGTGCAAGCTCAAGACCGAGTGCTGGTACATCATGGACCACGAGCCCGGGGCGGTGATTTACAAGGGCGTGAGGCCCGGGATGACGCGCGATGTGTTCGCGGCGGCGATTGCGGGTGGGACGGTGCAGGAGCTGCTGATCGCGGTGCCGGCGGTGCGCGGCGAGTGCCACAACCTACCCAGCGGGACGTGCCACGCGCTGGGGGCGGGGGTGCTGGTGGCTGAGGTGCAGACGCCCAGCGACACGACGTTCCGGATCTATGACTGGGGCCGTGCGGGGCGCGAGCTGCACGTTGAGCAAGCGCTGGCGTGCATCGACTTTGGCCCCGCGCCAGCGGCGACGCGGCTGGAGGTTGGCAAAGCCCGCTCGCGGCTGGTGACGACCGAGTTTTTCACGTTGGATCAGGCGCGAATCGGCGTCGGGACCGGCGCGAGCATGAGCGAGCCGGTGGAGGGCAACGGCGAAGCGCGTGGGCAGCGCGGGCGGTGCCGTGTGGTGGTAGCGATCAGCGGCGAGGTGACGTTGATCAGCACGGGGGCGATGTTCCGGCCGGTGCAGGTTCGCGCGGGAGAGACGGCGCTGGTGCCGGCAAGCGTTGCGGGCGCGACGCGGGTTGAGTCTGTCGACGGCGGCGAGGTGCTGATAGCGTGCGTGCTGGGGTGAGCCCGAGTTTTCGCGCGTGCCGCTCGCGGGCTGGGCCGCTGGTGTGGCTAGCGAGGCGATTGGGCGTAGGGGTCAAAGAGCGAGTCGGGCCGCGGCGCGTCGGCATCTGTGTTGGTGCCGGGGGGCTGGTTGTTGGCGGCGAGTGGCCCGCGGTTGCCGGGCGTGTAGCCAAGGCGAGCGAGCATGTCGCGCATGATGACGCGTGATTCTTCTTCATGGCCCCAAGGGTCAACGCGGACGAACAGGCGGGTTTTGCTGGGCGTGAGTCGCCAGGCGATGAGGGTTTCTTGGATCCAGCGGGCGGAGCCGCGCTTGCCGCGGAGCTGCGCGGGCTCTTCGAGCGTGCGATCAGCGCTGTCTATCGAGTAGCCGCGGGCGCGGAGCGTGACGGCGGCGAGGGCCGCGAGCTGGTCGTTGGAATAGCTTGGCGGGAGGTTGGCCTGAAGCGTCCCGGCGGCGTAGATGACGCTGACGCCGGTGGCGTCAAGCTCTATGGGCTTGGGCGGCGTACAGGCGGCGACGAGGCTTGCGGTAAGTAGTGTCAACGCGAGCCTGCCCAGCTTGAGCCGCGCAACTAGCGGTGCTTGCGGGCGGCGCGTGGCGTGCCGGAGCGACGGCCGGGTTCGACGTGCGTCGGTCGGAGCTCGGTCGGGTTGGGCGGGGGTCTGAGGTTGAGCCACTGTTCCATGCTGAGATCGGCTGGATCGATGCCGTGACTCAAGAGCCAGTCGGCAAGGTCTGGCGGCATGGACGGCCGGGCGCGCGGTGGTGTGGGGCCAAGGGGCGTCGAAGTGGACGGTTCGGCGGCAGGAGGTGTGCGGCGGGCGGGCGGCTTGGTCTGATTGGCAGGGCTCGGGAGACTGGGCACGGCTGAGGCGGGTTTGGGGCTTGGCACTGGGCGCGGGGCGGCGATAGGAGATGGTGGCTGCAGGCTCATGGCGGCCTCGATGGCGGCAAGGTCGGCCAGGTCGCTTGGGGTCAGCTCGGCGAGCCAGCGTTCAAGGGTGGCGCGGTTGAGCGGGATGTCGGTGGCGAAGGCCGGGCGGGTTGGGGTTCGGCTGCCGGGGGCGACCGGGCGGCCGCGCTGGTGGCTGGCGCGGTCAAGGGCAAGCTGATGGAGAAAGGTTTCGCTGCGGAGTGTTCGTGCGTGGGCGCGGCCGGCGGCTTTGCGCAGGCGGTGATCGCTGCTGACGACGATGACACGCTTGGACCTTGCGGTGATCTCGAGCTGGGCCTCGATGAGGTCGTCGGCAGTATGGGCGAGGCCCGCGAACTGCAGTCGGATGGTTGGCGGGAGCGTGGCGGGTGAGTGGTGCGCGTGGCCGGGGTGGGCGCGGTCGAGGGCGGCGCGGGTGCCGTCGCAGATCAGCAGGGCCTCGCGCTTTGCGTAACGGCTGGTGGCGATGAGATCGGCCAGGCCGAGCGGGTCGAGCCCGGCGAGCTCTGGTGGGAGCACGCCGGTGACGTGGAGCACGTTGTAGACGTCGACTATGAGCACGGGGAGCCGGGGAGCACGAGGGGAGGAATGAGGAGGGCGGAGGAATGGGCACGGCGCATCAGGGGCGCGGCTATGGGGGCGCGGAGTCGCGGGCGAGTGTGGTAAATACCCTTGAACTGGCTGGGATGGGATTCGTCGGGTTTGTCGGGGTGATGATCGGTGGGGACTTGAACCCGGGCGGGTGTTCGGCTTTACTTGCGACCCTACGTGAAACCTTAGGGGCTCAGGCCGCGGGCCTGTGCGATTGGATAGTTGGTCCTTCTGCGCTGGAAGAGGTCAAGGTTTATGGCGATCCGTGTGAAAAGCCGCTCTGGTGAGTCGGTTGACCAGATGATGCGTCGGTTCAAGAAGCTCTGCGAGAAGGAGGGGCTGACCAAGGACATCAAGCGGAAAGAGTACTACGAGAAGCCCAGCGAGCGTGCGCGTCGTGACGTGCGCAAGGCGATCGGTCGTCGTCTGCGCGAGGCGATGATCGCGGGCGAGATCAAGCCGACGCGTATCAGCAAGGGCTGATCGGGCGTGGCTTCGTGGTGTTAACTGATCGGTGGCCCGTTGGCCGCCGTGGTAGTGTACAGCGAGACGGCCCGTTCTGGCGTTGCTCGCGTGAAGTGTCGGGCCCGACTGTTGGGCGTCGGCCCGGCCTTGGGTGTAGGACCAGTGTCCAGCCCTGGGCGGGCGTTTGAAACAAGCACACAGCCTCAGGAGGTTGAACGTGGACCATGGCGTCTTGAAGCGCTGTTTCCAGTCGGTGGGCTCGACGGCGGTGGCCGCGGCGGGGGTGCTGCTGTCAGCGCCGTTTGCGCTCGCGGCGGGGCCCGTCGGGGTGGACACCCCGGTGTTCCAAAAGCCCGGGGGCGAGGCGAACCTGGTGATCCCGGACCTGAACAAGGTGCGGTTCTTTGGTGACGCGGTGGGCGGGCACGACCTGCTGCTGTGGGGCTTTTTGGTGTGCCTGGCGGGGCTGGCGTTCGGGTTTGTGATCTACAACCAGCTCAAGAAGATGCCGGTGCACAAGAGCATGCTGGAGGTCAGCGAGCTGATCTACGCCACGTGCCAGAGCTACATGATCCAGCAGGGCAAGTTCCTGGCCAAGCTGTTTTTGTTCATTGGGGCGATTGCGGCGCTGTACTTCGGGGTGTTTGCGCCGACGCCGACAATTGACGCGGCGACGGGCGATTTCGAGAGCGGCTTTCCGGTCGGGCGTGTGCTGCTAATTCTGGCGTTTACGGTGGTGGGCGTGCTGGGCAGCTATTTGGTGGCGTGGTACGGGATCCGGGTGAACACGTTCGCGAACAGCCGCGCGGCGTTCGCAACGCTCAAGGGCAAGCCTTACCCGGCGTACGCGATCCCGCTGAAGGCGGGGATGAGCATCGGGATGATGCTGATCAGCGTTGAGCTCATGATCATGCTGGCGATTTTGCTGCTGCTGCCGGGCGACCTGGCGGGCTCTTGCTTGATCGGGTTCGCCATCGGCGAGAGCCTTGGTGCGGCAGCGCTGCGGATCGCGGGCGGGATCTTTACGAAGATCGCCGACATCGGCAGCGACATGATGAAGATCGTCTTCAACGTGAAGGAGGACGACGCGCGGAACCCGGGTGTGATCGCCGACTGCGTGGGTGACAACGCGGGCGACAGCGTTGGGCCCAGCGCGGACGGCTTTGAGACCTACGGCGTGACGGGCGTGGCGCTGATTGTCTTTACGATGATCGCGGTGACGCCGAGCATCTTTGCGCCCAAGACAGTTGACCTGGGCGGGGGTCGCATGGAGAGCTTCGCCTACGCCACCAGCGTGATGGACGTGGCGGGCAACGCTGACTATGCGAGGGCGCTGGACACGCGACTGGCGAAGTCGACCGACGCGGACACCAAGCTCAAGCTGGAGCGGCTGAAGGTCGACGTGGCGACCCCGGCGGCTGTGGCGGCGGCGACGGCGGCGGTAGTGCCGGCGCAGGAGAAGGCCGCGACGATCCAGATCAAGATGCTGGTCTGGCTGTTTGTGATGCGGATCATCATGGTCATGGCGTCTGCGGGGTCGTACTGGCTCAACGAGGCGATCGCCAAGGCGAGGTATCAGAACGTCGACAAGATGGACTTTGAGAAACCCCTGACGATGCTGGTGTTCCTGACCAGCGGCATCTCGATTGCGTTGACGTACGCCGTGAGCTGGTTCATGCTCGGTGGCGAGGCGGCGAGCAACTACGGGCTGAACCCTGGCTTCTGGTGGATGCTGGCGTCGATTATCAGCTGCGGGACGGCGGCGGGCGCGATCATCCCGGAGCTGGTCAAGGCGTTTACCAGCGTGCACAGCCGTCACGTGCGTGAGGTGGTCAAGGCCAGCGAGCAGGGCGGTGCGAGCCTGAACATTCTCTCCGGGCTCGTGGCGGGCAACTTCAGCGCGTACTGGCTGGGTATGGCGATTGTCGCGTTGATGACCGTGGCGTACTACATCAGCACGCTTGGGCTTGGCGCAATCATGCTTGCGCCGGCGGTGTTCGCGTTCGGGCTGGTGGCGTTCGGGTTCCTCAGCATGGGCCCGGTGACCATCGCGGTGGACAGCTACGGGCCGGTGACGGACAACGCCCAGAGCGTGTACGAGCTCTCGACGATCGAGGATCTGCCGAACATCCGCCAGGACCTGCAGCAGAACTTCGGCTTTGAGCCGAACTTCGAGAAGGCCAAGCAGTTCCTGGAGGAGAACGACGGGGCGGGCAACACCTTCAAGGCGACGGCCAAGCCGGTGCTGATCGGCACGGCGGTGGTCGGGGCGACGACGATGATCTTCTCGATCATCGTGGTGCTGACTGGGGGCTTGCAGCCAGACCTGGTGGCCAAGCTCTCGATGCTGCACGCGCCGTTCCTGCTGGGGCTGGTCACGGGCGGGGCGATCATCTACTGGTTCACGGGCGCCAGCACGCAGGCGGTCAGCACGGGCGCGTACCGCGCGGTGGAGTTCATCAAGAACAACATGAAGCTTGACGGCGCGGCCAAGGCGAGCATCGAGGACAGCCAGAAGGTCGTGACGATCTGCACCCTGTACGCCCAGAAGGGGATGTTCAACATCTTCCTGGGGGTGTTCTTCGCGACGCTGAGCTTCGCGTTCATCGAGCCGTTCTTCTTCGTGGGCTACCTGATCTCGATTGCGCTGTTCGGGCTGTACCAGGCGATGTTCATGGCCAACGCGGGTGGCGCGTGGGACAACGCCAAGAAGATCGTCGAGACCGATCCGATGTACAAGGGCACCGGTCGCGGCAAGGGCAGCGACCTGCACAAGGCCTGCGTGATCGGCGACACGGTTGGCGATCCGTTCAAGGACACCAGCAGCGTGGCGATGAACCCGGTGATCAAGTTCACGACGCTGTTTGGGCTGCTGGCGGTGGAGCTGGCGATCCACATGAAGCTGCCGGGCTTTGTGCACACGCCGCTGACAATCGCGCTGGCGATCGCGTTCTTCCTGACGTCGACGTTCTTTGTTTACCGCTCGTTCTACGGGATGCAGATTGACAGCGAGCATGATGCGTAAGGGCGGTAATGAGGCGTGAATTTGATGTGCGTGACACGCGGGGCGGCCTGATGGGTCGCCCCCGTTTCGTTGCAGCGGGCCCCCGGGGTTTGGGCAGGGCAAGGCCGGTGGTGGGCGTAGGTTCCAGGTGCGTCTTGATGGAACCTTGACATGAGCGTTACACCCGCTTCATAATGGTGGAGCGTTTGTTGGGACGGGACATTCGGTGGTCCGCACGGGCGGACGCCGTTCACAGGGTTCGCTCGCGGCCTGGGCCTGCGTGCGGGCCCGCCGGGACGTTCGGACGTTCTTGGCATAGATCTGGCTGGCTTCAACCCCTTTGTTGGGCACTTGGATCGGACAGTTGGGCTTGGCACTTTGGCGGCAGGTTGGGCGGAAGGTTGCTGGCGCTGGCTCTGCGGGGCGGCTTGGCCGCTGGGCGCTGGGCGTTGGCGGAGCATTGGTGGGGCGTTTGGTGTGGCGATTGGTGGGCGGTCGCGGGCGGATGGGCCGCGACGCAGGTGCTGAGTCGGGCGTAACAGGGTGCTTCGCGCTGATGTGTGTGTTCTGGCGCGGCGGGGCTGGGCTGAGCGAGACTGGTGTGAGCGGCGACGGGCGCGTTGAGAGGCCCGGCGGTGGTCGTTCAATTGACGTGGGGCTTGGCGTTGGGCTTGGCGTTGGGATTGGCGGTCGGTGGGGTTGATTGGTGGTCAAGCCCGGTTCGGAACAACACTTCGATAAAGGGGCGTCTGTGCTCTATGTGCTTGGACAAATCGACTTTGGTGACGCGACCATCGGCGCGGTGATCGGGCTGGTCATTGGTCTGCTGGTGAGCGTGCCGGTGCTCAAGCGGCTGGGCGTGGGGACGGTCGGGGCGGCGAAGGCCGAGGCGACGGCGGTGAAGGCCAAGGCCGAGCAGGACGCCAAGGACATCGTGACGCGGGCGGAGATCGACGCGGAGAAGAGGGGCATCGAGCGGTCTCAGAAGCTCGAGGCCGAGTCATCGGTCAAGCGCGAGGAGCTGCGCGAGACCGAGCGGCGGCTGACGAAGCGCGAGGACCTGGTTGACCGCAAGCTTGAGCAGCTCACGGGCCGCGAAGAGTCTGTGGCCAGGACCGACGAGCAACTGAAGGTGAAGCTGGCGAGCGTGACGGCGCGCGAGGGCGAGCTTACCAACGCAGTGGCGGAGCAGCGCGAGAAGCTGCTGGCGATCGCCCAGATGAGCGTGGAGCAGGCTCGCGCGCAGGTGCTGGAGCGGGTTGAGAACGAGAGCCGCGCTGAGGCGGCCAAGGTGGCGCGGAAGACGATCGAGGAGGCGGAGACTCACGCCAAGGAGCGTGCGCGCGAGGTGACGCTGATGGCGATCCAGCGTTACGCCAGCGAGCACACCAGCGAGAGCACGGTGCGGACGGTGCCGATCCCCAGCGACGACATGAAGGGCCGGATCATCGGGCGTGAGGGGCGGAACATCCGGGCGATCGAGAAGGCCACGGGGGTGGACATCATCGTTGACGACACGCCCGGGGTGATCGTGGTGAGCTGCTTTGACAAGGTGCGCCAGGCCGTGGCGGTCGAGAGCCTGCAGCGGCTGATCGCCGACGGGCGGATGCACCCGTCGCGGATCGAAGAGGTTGTCGAGAAGGTCCGCTCAGAGATGGAGGAGCGGATCAACAAGCACGGCAAGGACGCGGCGGCGGAGGTCAACCTGCGCGGGCTGCACCCGAAGATCAACGAGGCGATGGGGCGGCTGCAGTTCCGCACCAGCTACGGGCAGAACGTGCTGAAGCACTCTATCGAGGTTGGATACATCTGCCAGCTCATTGCCGACCAGCTCGGCTTTGACGGGGCGCTGGCGCGGCGATGCGGCTATCTGCACGACATCGGCAAGTCAATGGACCACGAGGTGGAGGGCACGCACCCGAAGATCGGCTACGACTTTGCCAAGCAGTTTGGCGAGCGCGAGCCGGTGCTCAACGCGATCGCCGGGCACCACGGGGACGTGCCGAGCACGAGCTTCTACACGCCGATTGTGATGGCGGCCGACGCGATCAGCAGCGCCCGCCCGGGTGCGCGGCGTGAGAGCCTTGAGAAGTACATCCAGCGGCTGGAGCAGCTGCAGGACATCGCGATGAAGCACCAGGGCGTGACGGAGGCGTATGCGATCCAGGCCGGGCGCGAGGTGCGGGTGATGGTGGACGCCAACCGTGTGGGTGACGATGAGGCGTACGCGGTGGCGCTGTCGATTGCCAAGCGTGTGAGCGAGGAGATGACGTTCCCCGGTGAGATCAAGGTGACGGTGCTTCGCGAGACGCGCGCGATCGAGATCGCGCGTTAAAGCGGTGGCTTGGGGCCGCTTGAGACCAAGCCCGATGGGGCCGGTCGTGGCGGCTTCTTTCTGCTTGTGTTTGGCCGTTCGGTCTGCTACATTGCCGGCATGACTTCACTGCCGCCGATGGGGGGGTTGGTTGGTCGGCCCGGCGTTCCGGGCGGTGCCGCGGGTGGTAGCGGGCATGCCGCGGCACGGGCGGTCTTTGATGACGGGGGCGACGACGAGGCTCTTTTGCAGGCGCTGGCGGCGATGCAGCAGTTGAGCAAGGCCGGCGAGCCGCGGCACCTGTTCAAGCTTGCCGCCGACTTTATCCTGGGTGCTACGGGTGACGACACGGCCCACGCGGTGCTGGTGGTCAGTGACGCCGGGCTTGGGCCGGGCGAGTTCCGCGTGACGCGGCGGCTTGTGAGCACCCCCCACCGTCGGATGGTGGTCGAGTCATTTGAGGATGAGAGCGTGGCCCCGGTGCTGCGCGGCGGCGTGGTGGCGAGCCTGCTGCGCAAGAAGCGTCCTGAGCTGGTGCGTGAGATTGAGCTGCGCGCCGAGGACCCGCTGGCCGACGAGCTGGCGGGCTTGGGCGAGTGCCTGGTATTGCCGGTGTTTCATGAGGGGCGTGTCGGGCGGCGGTACCTGGTATTCCGTCCGCGTTGGGGGGCGGTAGAGGTCTCGGGCGTTGAGCGTGCGATGCTGCTGGCGGGGTTTATTGAGACGTCGATTGCGAACCTGCAGAGCGCGCGGTGGATTGAGGCGTACGCGCGTGAGCTTTCGGTGCAGCTTGAGCGTGTCAGTCGCCAGCAGAAGCACCTGCTGCCGCGGGCGCACAGCGAGCGGCCCGGGCGCTGGGCGGGGGTTGAGGAGCACTGCCCCGGGCTTGACGTGGGGCTGGCGTACCGCCCGGCGATCCGCGCGGGTGGCGACTATTTCCAGTTCTTCCCGCTGCCGGGGTTGGACGGCTCAACGAACAGTGAGCGGCTGGTCACCGTCGTGGCTGATGTGTCTGGGCACAGCGCCGACGCGGCGATGGTCATGAGCATGCTGCACGCGATCTTGCGTGGCGATGCGCCGCTGAGCGCGGGCCCGGGCGCGGTGCTAAGCCACCTGAACAGCCGGATACACCCGCTGCTGATGGAGGGTCAGTTTGTTACCGCCGCGGTGCTGGAGATCGACCCCGGTGCCAAGGGCGGTATGGGCCGGGTGGTGTACGCGACGGGCGCGCATCCGCCGCCGCGATTGGTTCGCTCGGGCGTTGGGGTGCTGAGCCTTGAGCACGCCAATGGCGGGCTGATCGGGCTTGAGCCGGGCATGCTGTTCCCTGAAGCCGAGGCGGAGTTCCGCGTGGGCGACCGCGTGCTGCTCTACAGCGATGGGCTGATCGACTCACTGGCCCAGAGCAGCCACTTGGGCAGCACCAATAGTGTGGATCAGCTCGACGCGCACCTGACGAACCTCTCACACCTGGACTCTGAGGCCACATGCGCCGAGCTGATGCACCTGTCGCGCGGCGACGGCACCGGGCCGGCGATCGATGACATCACCGTGGTGTGCGTCGGGCGGCGGGCCAGCCTGGCCGAGTAGTAGATACTCTTGCTCACTCTTTTTCTCGCGAAGCGTGGGAGTACTTAGCCGCTGCAGCATCAAAGAAAGCGACCCGGGTATTGCCCGGGTCGCGTGGTGAAGTTAGGATGTGTTGCGAATGTGTTGACGGGCTATGGGCCCGCTGGCTTAGGCGAGCTTGAAGCGGCCGACGAGCTTCTGGAGGTTCTCGGCCTGGTTTGAGAGGTCCGCGGCGGCCTTGGAGCTCTGCTGAGCGCCCTCGGCGGCCTCACGCGTCACGGCGTTGATCGACTCAACACTCTTACTGATCTGCGTGCTCGCGGCTGACTGCTCCTCCGCCGCCGCCGCGATTGACTGCACCATCACGCCCAGCGTCTGGCTGCTGGTCACGATGGTTTCGAGCGCTTTACCCGCGTCGGTGGCGAGCTGCACGCCGCTGGTGACCTTCTGCGTGCCAGCCTCGATGCACGTGACTGCGCTCTTGGTCTCAGCCTGGATCTCGCGGATGCTCTTGGCGACCTCTTCGGTGGCCGTGGTCGTACGCTCGGCGAGCTTGCGGACCTCGTCAGCGACGACGGCGAACCCGCGGCCGTGCTCGCCGGCACGTGCGGCCTCGATGGCGGCGTTGAGCGCCAGCAGGTTGGTTTGATCGGCGATGTCGTTGATGACACCGATGATCTGGCCGATCTGCTCGCTCTTCTTGCCCAGGCTGTTGACGTTGCTGGCGCTCTCAGCGACCTGCTTAGCGATCGCCTTCATCTCGTCAACGGTCTGCTGCACAACCTCACCGCCGCCGGTGGCTTGCTGCCCGGCGCTGGCCGCGTTGGCCGCGGCTTCTGAGGATTTCTTGGCGACCTCGACAACGCTGGCTGACATCTCCTCGACCGCCGCGGAGACCTGCTGGGTCTGCTGGGTCTGCTTGTCGAGCCCGGCGGCCATCTCCTCGGCGGAGGCGGCGATCTCGGTGCTTGCCGCCGCCACCTGCTTGCTGGAGGCCGAGACCTCGAGCATCAGGTTCTGGATGCGGATGACGAACTTGTTGAACCACTTGCCGAGGGTTCCGAGCTCATCGCCGCGGTTCTCGTCGACGCGTTGGGTCAGGTCGCCCTCGCCCTCGGCGATGTCGCGGAGGCGCTCGTTAACCAGGCGGAGGGGGGTGATGATGGAGCGGGCGATGAAGAACGCGAAGGCGACGCCGATCAGGACTGCCACGCCCGTGATTACTGCGGTCTGGACCATGGCGGACTGCATAGTCGAGACAGCGGTCTTCTCCGTCTTGCGACCGGACTCAGCCAGCACAGCGATCAGCTCGTTATTCGTCTTTGTCATCCGATCACCGGCGGGGAAGAGCTTGTTCGTTCGAGTGCTCTGGATTTCATCAGCCATGACCTTGACGCGTGTACCGATTGCGACGTACTTGTCATAGTCGGCCTTGAGCGTGCCGAGGCGGTCACGAGTAGGGCCCGTCGCCGATGCGTAGAGCGAGGCCAAACGCGGCTGGACGCGGGCGATCGCATCGCTGGCCATCTTGAACTCGTCGCCGTCGAACGTGACTAGGAATCGGGCCACGCCCAGCCGCGTTGAGTTGATGTCGGCCTTGACCTCCATCAGCGCCAACGCGAGGTCGCGGTTGTCGGCGGCTGCCTCGCGGGCCAGGTTCGTCACGCTTTCTTCGAGCGCCTTGCCCGTTGGGCCGCACTGCTTGTAAAAGATGTTGTCGCGCTCCAGATAGCCGGAGATCATCGTCTTGGCATAGGCCTGGAAGCTCGTGAAATCTTCCTTGAGCTGATTGACGAGCTTGGCCTGGTCGGCCTCGGTCATGACCTCGGCGGCCTTGTCAAGCAGCTCGCTCGACTTGGCGACGACGGTCTCGTAATTCTTGATCTTGTCGGCGCTCGGCTCGATCTGAACGCGGTTGATCGCCGCGCGGGTGCGCACGATCGTGGCCCCCAGCTCGGCACCGACGGTGAGGTCCTCAGCGACCGTGCCCAACTCTTGGGCTGTGCTGACGGCCTGGTCGGCCTTCCACATGGCGATGCCGCCGATGCCCGCCACGAGCAGGCAGAGGGTTCCAAAGCCCAAACCAAGACGCTTGCCGATGGTCCACTTCATATCTAGTTCCTCCGTTGTTTCGGCCGAGCACCCTGAGCGCTCGTTCCGCGTAGATCATCGGGCGAATCCGGCAGAAACTGCGTCCGCGTGATCGGAGGACCTTCCGTTGCCGTATAGGGGTTTTCCCGCGCGCGACCACCTTTGAGTGGCCCGCAACCGGGTGCCTGACGCTGCGGATGAGTTCCGCATAGTCAGCGCGCAGGCGTGCCTGGTGTACTTGGGGTGCCTAGCGAAGACCCGAACGACGCGCCCATTGGCACGACCACCGCGCGTGAAACCAGCCGCGCCAGCAGCGCGTCCATGGCCTCGCGCTCGAGCCCGTGGCGGATCGAGTCGCGCTGCAACGCCTCGAACGCACCGAGTGCCACGCCTGTGGCCGACAGGCGCTGTTCGACCAGCACCAGCGCGTAGCCACTCGGCAGCCCGACAAGCCCCGAGAGCTGCCCGGGCTCGGTGCTCAGCAGCGCCTGACGTAGCGCGAGCGGGGCCCGAGGGTCATCAACGCTCAGCGGGGCTAGCAGCCCGCCACGCGGGGCCGATTCGTCGGCAGAGAACTCAAAGGCCAAGCTTGCGAAACGTGCCGGAAGCGGCGTGCCATCGCCCGGTGCCGTCAGTCGCTCACGGAGTCGCTGCGCAAGACTCGCAGAGGCCACGACGATGACCCGCGCGATGCTCCGCTCGCCGTGCCGCACGCGGTGCTCAAGGGCCAGCCGCTGCGGCGTAAGCACGACCCCGGGTGCCACCAGCGCACGCAGCGCGGCGTTGCGGCGGAGCTGGCGGGTCAGCGCCGCGCGGTCTAAGCCTGCGCTGGCTAGATACTCGCTTAGGCGCTGCGACGCATCGCCAGGGGCCGCCAAGCCCCCACTATCGCCCTGACCCGCCGCCACGAGCAGGGCCCGCTCGGCGTCGACCATCGCACTGGTCACCGAGAGGCCCACGCGCTGAAGCTCGGCGGCCAGGGCGCGATCAAGGATCAGTCCCTCCAGCGCCGCCCGACCGGCCCTCTCCAGCAGCTCTGGGCCGAGCTCGGCGATCGTGACTGGCTCGCCATTGACAACAGCGAGGGGCGTTTCGGGGGAGCCCACTTGAGCGCGAGGTGCTGGCTGGTCTGGGATCGGGCGCGGGCCGCAGGCCGTCAAGAGGTAGACGAGCAGCAGCCCGGCGAGCGCGCGCGGGGCAAGCTGCGATCGCCTGCGCGACGCGCGAGCGATTGACGCACCCGGGCTGAGATCGACGCTGAGCACGGCAGAAGCGTAACCGCCGCCGGATCACGCCGGCCTCAGGCCAAGGGACTTGCCTTAACCGTTCGGGGGGCGCATACTGACGCCGTGACGTCGCCCTCGCCAAGCCCGAGCCCGCGCCAACCCGCCGACGGTGGTTGGTGGTGGCACGCTCAGGCGGCTGGCGACCGATAACCGTTGAAGACACGGTGCGTTGGTCGAAGCCAGCGGAGGACCTTCCGACGAGGTGTTGCGTTGGTCGATGGACGGGTCTGGATGGTGACTGGGGCCGGGCTGCTCCGGCGAATTAGTGGCAGGAGCGCACGTGCAGACGCCCTTTGACATCGCCGCAGACTTGGATACGCCCGTGAGCGCGCTGCGCAAGCTGACGGCCTTCGACCCGGTATTTTTGCTCGAGAGCGTGGAGGGCGGCGAGCGGCTGGCGCGGTTTTCGTTCATCGGGCTCGGGCGCGCGATGACGCTACGGATCGACCAGGAGGGCTTGAGCATTGACCAGGGGCCGCCGACGCCCGTGCCACCGGAGCGCGCGGTGCTGGAGGCCATCCGGGAAGTGCTGGCCCGCGCGCCGCGCTTGCTACCGAAGATTCCAGGCGTGCCGCTCGACGGCGGGCTGGTCGGGATGATCGGCTACGACTTTGTCAGGCGGCTTGAGCCCGTTGGGCCCGGGCGACCCGCGGCTCAAGGCGAGCCTGAGGTCATGCTGGTGGCGCCGCGCTCGATGCTGGTGTTTGACCACCTGACGCGCCGGGTGGCGTTTGTCCACAGCGGGCCAGAGTGGGAGCGCAAGAGCCTGCGGCGTGAGATCGTGCACGCGCTACGCGGTGGCCTGCCCGCGCCGAGCGTGCGCGTCGGGCACGCGCCACCATCAACCAGCATGAGCCGCGATGAGTTCATCAGCGCGGTGGGCAAGGCCAAGGGGCACATCACCGCGGGTGACATCTTTCAGCTTGTGCTGAGCGTGCGGTTTACGGGCGGGTGCCGGACCGACCCGTTTGAGGTCTACCGCGCGCTGCGGCTGCTCAACCCTTCGCCCTATATGTACTACTTCAACTTTGGCTCAACGCAGCTTGTCGGCAGCTCACCCGAGGCGCTAGTCAAGGTGCAAGACGGACTTGCCACACTCAGGCCGATTGCTGGCACGCGCAAACGCGGGGCCACCGAGCAGCTTGACAAGGCCCTTGAGGCCGAGCTGCTGGCCGACCCGAAGGAGGCCGCCGAGCACGTCATGCTGGTGGACCTTGCCCGCAATGACCTTGGTCGCGTGGCTGTGGGCGGCAGCGTGCGGGTTGACCCGTTCCGCAGTATCGAGCGTTACAGCCATGTGATGCACATCGTCAGCGGTGTTTCTGGGCGTGTCGCGCCCGGGCGTGATGCGCTCGACGTGCTGGCGGCGACATTCCCTGCGGGAACGGTGGTGGGCGCGCCCAAGGTGCGGGCCATGCAGATTATCGATGCGCTCGAGCCGGTGCGGCGCGGGTTCTACGCGGGGACGGTTGGCTACCTTTCAGTCAGTGGCCAGATGGACCAGGCGATCGCGATTCGCACGATGATGTTCCACAACGACGCGTACGCGTATCAGGCCGGTGCGGGCGTGGTGGCTGACAGCTCGCCAGAGGGTGAGCACGACGAGGTGCGGCACAAGGTCGGCATCCTTGAGGCCGCGATGCTGCTGGCGGAGGAGGGCCTGTGAGCAACCACGCGCCACAACCCGGGCCGATCGCGCGCGGTGAGCAGTACTTGCCGCCGAACGCGGGCGATGGCGGCGCGCCTCGTGGCAGGGTGCTGATGATCGACAACTACGACAGCTTCACCTTCAACCTGGTGCAGGCGATGCTCGAGCTAGGGGCGGCGGTTGAGGTCTTCCGCAACGATGCGATTGCGCCCGGTGATGTGCGGGTCGCTGGCGCGGGTGAGCCCGACCGCCGCGGCGCTTACACGCACCTGGTCATCTCGCCGGGGCCGGGGACGCCGTATGACGCGGGCGTGAGCATGGAGATGATCCGCGTGTTTGCGGGGCGATTGCCAATCCTTGGTGTCTGCCTCGGGCACCAGAGCATGGCCGAGGTCTTTGGCGGCGCGGGCAGCGTTGGGCGGGCGCCGCGCTTGATGCACGGCAAGGCCAGCACGATTACCCACGACGGGCGCGGGCTCTATGCCGGGCTTGCACAGGACCTGGAGGTTGGGCGGTACCACTCGCTGTGCGTGCTGACGGGCCGCGTGCCCGAGGGCTTCAGCGTCACCAGCCGGACCGAGGCCGGCGAGATCATGGGCATTCGGCGTGACGATCTGCGCATGGAGGGCGTGCAGTTTCACCCTGAGAGCGTGCTGACCCCGACCGGGCCGGCGATGCTCGCCAACTTTCTGAAGCCCGGCTTTCTTGCACCACACGCCTAGAACAAAGGTGCCTTTCGAGCTTGCCGCATGACCGATCTGCTCAACACCTTGCTGGATCGTCGCGACCTGACGCAGGTCCAGGCCAGCGAGCTGCTGCGCACGTTGATTGCACCCGGCACGCCAGCGACGCGCGTCGCCGCGGCACTGATTGCGCTGCGCAGCAAGGGCGAGACGCATGAGGAACTTGCGGGGCTTGCTGGCGCGATGCGGGAGGCGGCACTCAGCCCGCAGCTTCCGGCGGGGCCGCCGTCGATCGACATCGTGGGCACCGGTGGCGATGGCGCGCAGACGCTGAACATCTCGACCGCCGCGGCGCTGCTGCTGGCAGCCGCGGGGCTTGAAGACGGCGCAGAGCCGCGTGCGCGGCGCTGGCGGGTTATCAAGCACGGCAACCGTGCGATCAGTTCATCCTGCGGCAGCGCCGACGTGCTGGCGGCACTGGGCGTGCCTATGCCCATGACGCCACTTGCCGCGGGCGAGATGCTGGAACTGACGGGCTTTACGTTCCTGTTTGCCCCCCATTACCACGGCGCGACCGCCGCCGTCCAAAGTGTGCGGCGAGAGCTCGGGGTGCGGACGGTGTTCAACCTGCTCGGGCCGCTGACAAACCCGGGCCGGCCTGATGCGCTGCTGATCGGCGCTGCTTCGCCGCGTGCCGCACAACTCATGGCCCTGGCGGCGCACGCGCTGGGGCAGCGGGCCACGGTCGTCCACACGCCTGCGCCGGCGGGCCCGTGCGATGAGGCTACGACCTGCGCGCCGTTCACCGTCACGCTCGCTGGCCTTGACCCTTCGCAAGCTGGCCCGCTTGTGCGAGAGCAGGACTTTGACGCGCGCCCTCAGTTTGCCCGCGGTGGCGAGCCCTCACTGGCTTCGCTGCGCGGCCAAGATGCGGCCTTCAACGCTCACGCCATCAGCGCCGCCTTTTCGGGCACGCCGACACCCTTTGCTGAGAGTGTGGTGCTAACGGCAGCGCTGGCCCTGGCAACACTGCGCAGCGAGCTTGACCGCGACTGGCCGGTTGCTGAGGTGCGAAACGCCATCAGCGACGGGCGGGCACGGCGGTTGCTCGATCTGATCGCGGCGCTCGGGCCTCGACTTCAATCACTTTGCCACGCACAGCAGCACACCACGGAGACGCCCCGATGAACAAGCCTAGCGATACTCCGCCGACCCCCGCGCCGCATGATTTGCTGGCCGAGATGACCCGCGCCAGTGAGCAGCGATACGAACTTGCGCGCGACCAGCGGCCCTTTGAGGACGTGTGGAACGCGGCACTGAAGGCCCCGCCGCCGCGCGAGATTGACCTTCGCCCCGGTGGGTTTGGCCTGATTGCTGAGTGCAAGCTGGCCAGTCCGAGTGAGGGCACGCTCCGCGCGGTGGCACCTGGGGGCGAGACAGGCCACGTTGTTGCGCAGGCCCTTGAGTATGCGCGGGCCGGTGCCGCGGCCGTGAGTGTGCTGACTGAGCCGACGCATTTCGGCGGGAGCCTTGAGCATCTGGCCAGCGTGGCGCGTGAGGTCAACGTGCCGGTGATGCGCAAGGACTTTCTGGTCGCGGACTATCAGGTGGTTGAGGCGAGGGCTGCGGGCGCGTCGGGCGTGCTGCTGATTGTGCGGATGCTTGCCGACGAGGACCTGTTCGAGATGCTGGACCTGACGCTCGACCTGCGCATGTTCGCGCTGGTAGAGGCCTTCGACCAGGAGGATCTCGAGCGCCTCGGGCGCGTGCTGATTACGCGCGGGCGCGAGCTAAGCGAGGGCACGCTATTAGTTGGGCTCAACTGCCGAAACCTCTCTGACCTCTCTATGGATCAGGCGCGGTTCGCGAAGCTGCGGGCGCACTTCCCACGCGGGCTCACGGCGGTGGCTGAGAGCGGGCTGTCAATGCCCGCTGACGTTGCAGGCGTCGCGGCCTTGGGCTACGACGGCGCGCTGGTGGGCTCATCGCTCATGCGAAGCGAAGACCCCTTCGCGCTCGCACAGTCGATGCTCTCCGCCGGGCGAGAGGCCCGCGCGGGTGCGAGCGATCGGAGGCGTGCGTGACCAGAGCGCCCGTCAAGGTCTGCGGCCTTAGCACGTCCGAGCACGTCCGCGCCGCGTGCGAGGCCGGGGCGGCGGCGGTCGGCTTCGTGCTTACGCAGAGCGTGCGACGCGTGACGCCTGAGCAGGCCGTGGCTCTGTGTGAGCTCGTGCCTGCGGGCGTTTTTCGCGTTGGCGTCTTTCGCAGGCTTGAGGTTGGCGAGCTGGCCACGGTGCTGGCGCTGGTGCCGCTGACGCACGTGCAGGCCGACTGGATCGACGAGCCGGTGTTTGATGAGGCGATCGCTGAGGCCGTGTGGCGTGCGCCAGCGATGCGGAGCGTCACGTTCATCCCCGTGTTCCGCGACGTGCCGACGCTGCGGATCGACCTGGCTAACGAGGCCAGCACATGGCCCGCGGCGCGGCTGATCCTGCTTGAAGGGCCCGATAGTGGGACGGGACGCCAGCCAGACTGGGGCCGGCTGGCCCGCGCGCTGGACGCCACGCCGCACCCGCGCGTGATGCTTGCCGGCGGACTGCACGCGGGCAACGTTGCAGCGGCGGTGCGGCTGCTGAGCCCCGCGATGGTCGATGTCTCGAGCGGCGTGGAGTCTTCGCCGGGCGTGAAGGACCCGGTCAAGATCGCTGAGTTCATCCTCGCGGCCCGCGCGGCCATGACTTCATCTGCCATCACCCCTAACGCCACATCTGGCGCCGAATCTGCCGCCGCATCTGGCGCCGCATCTGGCGCTCGACACGACATACTCACACGCGACGCCGACGCGACCACTTCCCATCGCGCGTCAAGCGTCGATAGGCCCACACCATGACCACCGCTATGCACAGTGAACTGGGTGACCCCGCCCTCGAGCTTGGGCGTCTGCTTAGCGGCCAGTACCCCGACGCGCGCGGGCGCTTCGGGCCCTTTGGCGGGCGCTACGTGCCCGAGACGCTTTGGGGCGCCATCACGCGCCTTGAGAGTGCGGCCAAGCTCGCATTGGCTGACCCAGCCTTCGCGACCGAGCTCGCCTTCCACCAGCGCACGTGGGTTGGGCGGCCCACGCCGATGATGCGTGCGGCCAACCTCAGCACCGCCTGGGGCTGCAACGTGTGGCTCAAGCGCGAGGACCTGGCCCACACCGGCGCGCACAAGATCAACAACGCCCTCGGGCAGGCCATGCTCGCCAAACGCCTGGGCGTCACGCGGATCATCGCTGAGACCGGCGCGGGTCAGCACGGCGTCGCGACCGCGGCCGCTTGCGCCCGCATGGGCTTCACGTGCCGCGTCTATATGGGCGCGGTAGACGTTGAGCGGCAGCAGCCCAACGTGCAGCGCATGAAGTGGTTCGGGGCCGAGGTTGTGCCCGTCACGAGCGGTGACGCGACGCTCAGGGCCGCCATCGACGAGGCGATGCGCGACTGGGTCTGCGACCCGATGGGCACGCACTATCTGCTGGGCAGCGCCGTTGGCCCGCACCCGTTCCCGTGGCTGGTCCGCACATTTCAGAGCGTCATCGGCACCGAATCTCGCGAGCAGATGCTCAGCCCCGCCGGTGCCGCGCGACTGCCCGACGCGGTCTTCTCGTGCGTCGGCGGCGGATCAAACGCTATCGGCATGTTCCACGGCTTCCTCGCTGATCCAAGCGTCCTCATCTACGGCGCTGAGGCCGGCGGGCGCGGCGATGCGACCGGGCAGCACGCCGCCACCATGGCCCACGGTCGCCCGGGCGTTATGCACGGCAGCTACAGCTATCTGCTGCAAGATGACCACGGGCAGGTCGTCAAGACCAGCTCGATCTCTGCCGGGCTTGATTATCCGGGCATCGGGCCCGAGCACGCGTTCTTGCACGCCATCGGTCGCGTGCAGTACGTGCCCGTCACGGACCAGCAGGCGCTCGATGCCGTCCGCGAGGTCTGCCGCTCTGAGGGCATCTTGCCGGCGATTGAGCCGAGCCACGCCGTTGCCGCCGCCAAGGCCTGGGCCAAAGCCAATCCGGGGGCGACGGTGCTGATCAATCTCTGCGGGCGCGGCGACAAGGACATGCCGATCCTGATGAAGAACCTTGTCTGAGTTCAAAGTTGCGCGAGCGCCGAACCGCGCAGCCACTCATACACATCGCCCTTTCCGCGCTTCCGGCGCACAACACTGATCACCGACACGCAGCACCGACATTCAGCACCGACACGCAGCACCGACACGCAGCACCGACCATGACCATCGCCAAGCACGTTTCTGACTCCATCCTGCGCCGCAGCGCCCGGGGCCGCCCCGCGCTGGTGCCGTACATTACCGCCGGCTTCCCGAAGCTTGAGAGCCTCAGTGCGCAGCTCCGGGCCCTCGCGCCGCACGCGGCGGCCATCGAAATCGGCGTGCCTTTCTCTGACCCCATGGCCGACGGGGTCACGATCCAGGGCTCGTCGCGCAAGGCCCTGGACAACGGCGTGACGCTTCGCTGGATCCTCGACCAGCTCGGCGCGATGACCGCGGGAAACCAGCAGGCCACCGAGCACTGGCCGCAGCAGCCGCCGCTGGTGCTGATGAGTTACCTGAACCCGGTCATCAGCTCGTTTGGCGCCGGGCGGTCGTCGCTGCGGTCGCTCGCGCAGGCGTGCCGCGGTTCGGGCGTGAGCCTGCTGATCATCCCCGACCTGCCGCTGGAAGAATCGGGCGAGCTGCGCGAGCAGTTGCACCTTCAGGGCGTCGGGCTGGTGCAGCTTGTCTCACCGGTGACCCCGCAGGCCAGGGCGCGGACGATCGCGCATGCTAGCGATGGGTTCCTGTACGCGGTGACGGTCACGGGCGTGACAGGCGGCTCGGCACCCGCCGCGGCTGCCGCGACGGCGGTGTCACCCAACCGGTACCTCGACTCTCTGCGCGAGCTCTCGCCTGTGCCGGTGTGCGCGGGCTTCGGCATCCGCACGCGCGCCCACGTTGACGCGTTGGCGGGCCACTGCGACGGCGCGATCGTCGGCTCGGCGCTGATCGACGCGATCGACAAAGGCCAGGACCCCGCGGCCCTGCTGGCTTCGATGGTCTAAATGGTGCGGTCTGCTGGCGCTGCGCTCTACTGGGCCAACTGAGCCGACACGGTCAACTGAGCCGAGTTGGCCGCTCAGCCGAACCGGCCCGTCACGTACTGCTCAGTCTCGGGCAGCTTGGGGTTCTGAAACACGTCCGCCGTCGGTCCGTACTCCACCAGCCGCCCCAGATACATGAAGGCCGTGAAGTTGCTGACCCGCGCCGCCTGCTGCATGTTGTGCGTGACGATCACCACCGTGATCCGTCCGGCGATTGCGCGGATGAACTCTTCAACCTTCAGCGTCGCGATCGGGTCCAGTGCGCTGCACGGCTCGTCCATCAGCAACACATCAGGCTCAGCGGCGATCGCCCGCGCGATGCAAAGGCGCTGCTGCTGCCCGCCCGAGAGCCCAAGAGCGCTGTCCTTGAGCCGGTCCTTGGCCTCGTCCCAGAGCGCCGCGGCCCGCAGTGCCCGCTCGCACGAATCCTCCAGCACGCTGCGCCGGCGTTCACCGTCAATGCGCAGTGAGTAGACCACGTTCTCAAAGATGCTCATCGGGAACGGGTTGGACTTCTGAAAGACCATCCCGATCCGTTTGCGAATGTCGATCACGTCAACGTTGGGCGCGTAGACGCTCCGCCCGTTCAGCAGCATCTCGCCCGTGCACTGCACGCTGTCGATCAGGTCGTTGAGGCGGTTGATCGACCGCAGAAGCGTGCTTTTGCCGCAGCCCGATGGGCCAATCAGCGCCGTCACCCGCTTGTCAGGGAAGGGCATGTTGACGTGGTGCAGCGCCTTGGCCTTGCCGTAATAGAGGCTGAAGTCCTGCACCTCAATCAGCGGCCGTTCACGCGCGACCGCAAGGTGGATCGCCGACGCGAACGGCAGCCCCTGGCGCACGCAGGCCTGAAAGTCCATCTCGCCGGTGCGGGGTAGCACGCCCTCAACCGTCGGGCCCGCCGCCGCGGGGCGACCCACGGAGACCGCCGCGGGTATCACGCTCGCGGCCTTGATCACGCTTGTGGGTTCTGTCTGCACGTCTCGGTCACTTTCCGCGGGCCTTAGCCGCCGCAAATCTCCGGTCCGATTGGTCTCTAGTCCAAGAGTTTGCCGGTCAGAACGCCTCGCCCATGAACTTTCTTCGCAGGCTCGCTCGCACGCGGATGGCCGTGATGTTCAGCGCCACCACCACCACAATCAGCAGGAAGGTGGTGCACCAGACCACCGGGCGGGCCGCCTCGGCGTCGGGGCTCTGGAAGCCCACGTCGTAGATATGGAACCCCAGGTGCATGAACGGGCGGTCAAAGTGCACGTACGGCGCGTTCGAGTCGATCGCCAGCGCCGGTGCCAGCTTGACCGCGCCAACCAGCATTAGCGGGGCCACCTCGCCTGCGCCGCGCGCCATCGCCAGGATCATCCCTGTCATGATCCCTGGCATCGCCCGCGGCAGCACGATCCGCTGGATTGTCTGCCACTTGCTCGCACCGCACCCGTAGCTGCCCTCGCGCATGCTGCGCGGGACTGACGCGATGGCCTCCTCGGTCGCCACGATCACCACCGGCAGCGTGAGCAGCGCCAGCGTGCAGGCCGCCCACAGCATCCCCTTGGCCGCGAACGTCGGCGCCGGCGATCGCGCCTCGAAGAACCCGCGGAAGTACGGGGTGTACGCCACCAGCGCCAGCGCTCCAAACGCCGCCAAGATCCACCCGGCGAACGCCAGCCGCGCCAGGTACTGCTGACTATCGCTGGCATGCTTGCCCGGCTGCGGACGCGCGAACCCGCCGACGAGCACCACGCCCACCACCAGCAGCCCAAGGCTCAGCACGCCCGCCCACCAGAAGACCACCGACCGCATCGGTAGCGACGCGCCCAGAAGACTGACCGGCTCACTCGCCAGCACCCCGCTGCCCGTGTCAATGTATTGCCCGACGGTGTAGCAGAAGAACCCGAGCCCGAAGACCCCGTACACGATGCTCGGCACGCCCGCAAGGTTGTTCACCGCGATTCGCAGCGCGCTGGTCAGCGGGCCCTGCTTGGCGTACTCACGCAAATACAGCGCCGCGATCACTCCCAGCGGCACCACCACCACGCTCAGCAGCAGCGTCAGCGTCACAGTCCCGAAGATCACCGGAAAGATCCCGCCCTCGGTGTTGGCCTCGCGCGGCAGGTCAAAGAGGAACTCACCCCAGCGGTCTAAGTACACCGCCAGCCGCGCCGACCAGCCAAGCTCGTTGGGCTGCACGGCGCGCACCACCTGCGAGATGCGCATCGGCGTCTCGGGCTCAGTCTGCCGCACGGGCGCGAAACGCCCCGTCGTCGGCTCAACAAACACCGCCCGCCACTGGGCGTCGTCGGCGTCCACTTCCGCAACCTGCCGCATGATCTGGTCGTACTCAACCTGCAGGCGGGCCGACTGCTCACTGGCCGCGGCGCGAACCTCGGCCAGCCGCTCAGGAGTCATACGCCCGCTGAGCCAAGGGTTTTCAAGCCACGCCAGCAGCCCGAGCATTACGCCAAGGCACAGCAGGCTCACGCCTAGAAGCGTCCCGCGCGGGTCGGGCGGCGGCAGAAACCCAGGCTCAACCGCCTTGCGGCGCGAGAGCCGTCGCAGGCCCACCACCACACAACCAACAGCCAGCACCCCCGCGATAACCGCCACGGCCCCGCGCGACTTGCCGAGCCCGGCCCCGGCCAGCAGCCCACTATCCGCGCCGATCCGCTGGCGCTCCAGCACAATCTCAGCCTTGCGGACGCTCAGGCGTGAAGCCTCAAGCTGCGCGTTGATCGCACCGACACCCTCGGTCTTGAGCCGCACTATCTGCTCGCGACGCTCGCGCGCCTGCGGCAGCACCTCCAAGAATTTGGCATACGCCAGCTCGGCCGAGGCGTCGAAGATCGTCCGCTCGATTACCTTGACCTTGCCGCTGGGCAGCTCGGCTGTCACGCGCCGCTCGACGCGCTGCGCGTCGCCGGGCTTGCCTTCTGCCAGTCGCACCGCCGATGCCGGGCCGTCAAGCTCTACCGTTTGCTCGTGCACCACGGCCTTTGGATATCCGTGCCACACGCCCCACTCGGTCCTCTCAAGGATCGTTGCCGAGGGCTCAATCTGAGCCGACACAATCTGGTACACCGGCACCCACAAGAACGGCTGGGAGCGGAACTCCTTGTTGCCTGTACGGTACAGGCGACGGACCGCCAGACCGTCTTCGTCCAGCGCGCCGGGCACCAGCTTGCCCGATGCCGCCATCGAATCAAGCGTCGCCCGCTCCTGCGGCGTAGGGGTGTACGACTCAACCCGCACCACGTTGCCCAAGAACACCTCGGTGACGGACTGACTCGTGCCGTCACCCTCACCAGATAGCGCAGGGCGCGTGAGCGTCACACGCTCGATAGTCCGCGGCCAGAACGCCCCGACGCCACCGGCCACGACCACCGCCAGCAGGCACACGACCATGAGCCCGCACAGCGCCAGCGCAGCGCCGGTGAGCCAGACCATCGGCTCGCCGCGCGATGCCAGTCGGGTTGCCCGGTTGCGAGCGGTGAACCCCGCGCGATCGCCGATGGGCTTCGCTTCAGATTTGCCCGGGATGCTCGTCTTACCGCCGTTCATGTGGTCTTCCGAGTCGTCCGTCTGTGAGCCGGTCTAGAGGCTGGAGATCCGCCGGCGCACGCGCGCCCGAACAATCTCGGCCAGCGTGTTGATCACCGCCGTCAGCGCGAACAGGCACAGCGCGCCCAGGAACAGCACGCGGTAGTGCGTGCCGTCGCGCGCGGCCTCGGGCATCTCAACTGCTATGTTGGCCGAGAGCGTCCGGAAGCCTGAGAAGATATTCCAGTCCATGTCGGGCGTGTTGCCAGTACTCATCAGCACGATCATCGTCTCACCAGCCGCCCTCCCAAGGCCGATCATCACGGCCGAGAAGATCCCCGACATCGCGATAGGCAGCACCACGCGCGTGGCCGTCTGCCATCGCGTGGCCCCGCAGCCAAGGCTCGCGCTGCGGAGCTGGCCCGGCACCGCGCTCAGGGCGTCCTCGCTGATGGTGTAGATGATCGGGATGACCGCGAAGCCCATCACCACGCCCACCACCAGCGTGTTGCGCTGCGTGTAGCTGCCCAGCACAGAGTCGCGCGCATCAAAGCCAAAGCCCGAGAGCAGCGCGGCCCCCAGCGCCGCAAGCCCAACGCCAGCCACGAGCGTCAAGATGAACTTGCCAAGCTCAGTCGGCGCAGCCAGCGGGCCGGTGCGCGTTGCTGGCAGCAGCTCGTACACCAGCCGGTCAACCAGCCGCGACCGCAGCAGTGACGCGACGATCAATCCCGGGCCCGTGAGCACGATCAGCCACCCCGGCAGCGGTAGCCCGACGACACCATCAAGCCAGCGCCGAATCTCGGCGCGACCGATCTCCGACTCCGCCAGCGCCTTCACGACCTTCGCATCACCGAGGCTGCCTGTGGGCCGCACAACCGTCCCCTCGGCGTAGTACAGCCCCGCGGCGCGGTACGGGCGAAGGTCCTGCGTCGCCAGTGAACGCCGGTCTTGCAGCGCCGCGGGCCACTGCTCGCGCGGCACCGGCTCGAAGCTTCGCGCCAGCACCAGCACCTCGCCGGTGGTGGGCGTGAACAGCGCTCGCTCGGCCATGCGACCAAGCCCCACGCTCAGCGGCGCTGCCACAATAACCAGCAGCGTCACCACCCCCGCGTGCTGCAGGCTCGTCAGACGCGAACGCGTCTGTATCGGCAGCATCTGCCACAGGTACGCCGCCATAAGCACCGTCACTGGCAGCACAAAGAACGCCATCAGCACGCCGGGCAGATAATCCCTAAACAGCGGCGCAATCACCAGTGCCGCCAAGAAACCCAGCACCACGCTCGGCAGGCTTGCCATCATCTCGATCACGGGCTTGACCGCGTTCTTGACGCGCGGGTGCAAAAACTCGCTGGTGTAGATCGCCGCCAGAAGCGCGATCGGCACCGCGAAGAGCATCGCGTACAGCGTTGACTTGAGCGTCCCGAAGATCAGCGGCATCTGGCTGTACTTGGTCTCGGCACTCTCCTCACTGCTGGACGACTGGTACGTCATCTGCGCCCGAGGATCGCCCTCGTACCATACCCGGCCAAACAGCGACGCCACCGAGACCTCAGGGTGCCCCGGATCGATGTCCAGCAGCAAGCCTCCCACTTCACCGCCACCGACTTCACCATCGACACTGCCCCCCACCGCTCCACCCGCGCCGCGCGCTGCGCCCGCCCCACGCGCGGCCGGTGCGCTCAACGCCACCACCGCGTCGTACTTTGGCGAGATCGTCACCAGCCCGACCGCGCCGCTGAGCCCGCCAGCCCCGCCGCCTAATGCGCCATTCATCGCGCTACCCGTCGCGCTACCCGTCGCGCTGGTCTCCGCGTCGCGCTGCAGCACCAGCTTCTGGCTGGTCATGTTCCACAGCCGCAGGTTGCCGCCCTCGTCACCGATGACAAACGAGCGGTCGCGTTCCGAGACGCCGATGGCCGTGACCGCGCGCCCTGCGCCGGTGCTCAGGCGATGCGCCGTGGCCCACTGGTACCCGTCGGGCGTGGTCAGCGTGTCAGTTCGTGCCGCAAACGATCCCAGCACAGATCCATCGCTGCCGCCGACAATCAGCGTCTTGCCGCCGATGTGCATCCGCGCGCGTGTGATGCTCGCGCGCGGGGTAACGGGGCCAACGCTCGCGGTTTCTGCGAGCGAGAACTCGCCGGCCCCCACGCGCACATAGCGCTGCATCGTCCCTTGCTTCCAAAGAGCCAGTACCCCCGTGCCCTCGCCGGTGGCAAACAGATAGTCAGGCACCTTGCTCAGCAGCTCACGCGCCGGCGGCGCATACGGCACCACCGTGCTTTCAAGCCGCGTTCGCGGGCGACCCCCGCCCAGCGGTGTCGTCACCCGCACAGTGCTGAACGCCAGCGTCGCGTCCTCACGCATCGCCACCAAGAACTGCGCCGCCGCCGAGGCCCGGTAGTCCACGCGCACGACCGCGCCGCTGCCCACCGGCACCGCCACCGGCGCCGCGGCCACTACTCTCGGTCGCGTTCGCCTGAACTGCAACTTGGGCGTCACCTGCACGTACCCGCCGTCCGCTAAAACCTCGCGCTGCCCGGGCATCAGCCGCTTCATGCTGGGCGTGACGTCCGCAAGGTCTAAAAAGTCTGTCACAAACCCAACGTCGACCACCGAGACTGTCCCATCGGCCAGGCCAAGCGCCAGCTTGCCAAGGTCGTTGAGCTCGCTGATGGCCGTGACCGCGACGCCCGCCGGCACCAGCGAACCTCCATCGCCCCCACCGCTGCCGTCAAGCATGAACCAGCGCCACGAGCCGTCGGCACTGATGATCACGCCCTGCCCGCGGTACTCGTCCACCCGCAGCCGCTCTGCCGAGCTCGCACCGCTTACTGAGAAACCAGCGCTGGCCAGCACCCGCCCGCGTGAGAACAGCGGCAACGCGTTGGCGGCCAGGTACACCAGGATCGCCAGCACCGCAGCGATGACCCCAAACCCGCCGATAGTGATCACGACCCGGCTGGCCGAGTCCATCAGGCGCACGCGTGGGTGGGTGGATCGCTTCAATCGCTGCTCACTAAACCCCGCTGCGCTCACCAAGCCTTCGCAAGACGCTGCGCCGGTCAGACGCGGATGGTACCGTCGAACACGCCCGCTTCAACCAACCCCGATCGTCACCCCACAGCTAACAACGCCACAGGCACCGCACGCCGCTAAGAGCGGCTGCAGACACCCGAACGGTTCCCGCTAGAACAAAGGCCCGCCGCACGCGATCTGCGCACGGCGGGCTTCAATTTCATCACTCCAATCACCCACGATCCGCGAGCCAGATCAGAAACCGGGGGTCACGCCCGCGGCCTTGAGATCCTCGCGTGCGATGTCCGCCGTCACGGGGATCAGCTTGTCCTTCAGCACGCCCTCTTGGCCCTGCCTGGAGAACATCATCTTGACCATCTCAACCTGCACCGGGGGCAGCGCCTCGCCGGGCTTCTTATTGATATAGACCATCAGGAAGCGGGCGACGGGGTACTCCCCGCTGTACGCGTTCTCGGCGCTAGGGGCAAATGCGGCGTCCTTGGCGGTCTTCTTGACCTTGAGCGCCTTGACGTCAGCCGTGCGGTACCCGATCGCCGAGTAGCCGATGGCAAACTTGTCGGTCGCGATCGCGTTGATCACGCCCGAACTGCCCGGCTGCTCCTTGACCGTGGGCTTGAAGTCCTTCTTGCCCAGCACGTGCTCCTTAAAGTAGCCGTACGTGCCCGACGAGCTGTTACGCCCGTACAGCGCAAGGGGCTTGGAGGCCCAGTCGGCGTTCGTCACGCCCAGGTCGCCCCAGCTCATGTCCTTACCCTCAACCGAGAAGATCGCCTTGGCCTGCTCGATCGAGATCTCCGCGATCGGCGCGTCCTTGTTCACAAAGATCGCCAGGCAGTCGATCGCGACCCGCAGGCCCGTGGGCTTATAGCCGAACTTCTTCTCGAACTTGTCGGTCTCCTCGCTCTTCATTGGGCGTGACATCGGGCCGAACGTGGCCGTGCCCTCGATCAGCGCAGTGGGTGCCGTGCTGCTGCCCTTGCCCTCGACCGACTTGCCCACGCTGGGGTACAGCTTGGTGAACTCCTCGGCCCAGTGCGTCGACAGCGTCAGCATCGAGTCAGACCCGACGAATTTGACCTCGCCAGCGACACTCTGCGCAACCTTGTACGTTGGCAGCGCGCTGTCGACGACCGGCTCCGAAGACGCCGAAGCGGTCCCGGCCAACGCAACTACCGCCACCGCACCAGACATCATCCGAGCAAAGGTCGTGTTCATCAAAGGCTACTCCGTAAGGGTGAGACTCCAAGACCGTAGAAGTCTTAGCGGACTGGACCCTCACGGAGTCAGGCGTTTCGTTAAGGTTTGGTGAAGACCCCAAGTTCACGCCACCACGACCCGCGAACCCGACTCGATCAAGCTTCGTCTTCCTCATCCCTACCGTAAATGGCCTCGCCCAAGTGCGCCGCCCGCCAACGTGGCCTCTCTCTCCAGAGCTCTGGACTGTCCGTCTCCGCCCCGCAACCATTACTCTCTCATGATGGCCAGCCCACCCACAACCACCGCTTCCTCGCCCGTGGTTCGCCCGCCCTCGCCGGATGCACCGACCACATCGATTGAGGCCCGGGGCCTGTCCCGGTGCTTCGGGGCGTTCGCGGCCGTGCAAGACGTCTCTTTCACCATCCCCGGCCCGGCGCTGGTGGCGTTCCTTGGGCCAAACGGGGCTGGCAAGTCCACTACCTTGCGACTGCTGACTGGGTTCCTGACCCCGAGCGCCGGCTCGGCGTACATCGCGGGCCTCGATGTTCAGACCGACCGATCACTCGCGATGACCAAGCTCGGCTACTTGCCTGAGAACGGCCCGCTTCACCCGGAGATGACCCCGCCAGAGATTCTCAGGTTTCTTGGCAACGCGCGCGGTCTGCGCGGCGGCGAACTGGCCGCACGAATGGACGCCGTCATCACCCAGACGCAGCTTGGCGATGTGCTCGGGCGGCCTGCGAGCAAGCTCAGCAAGGGCTTCCGTCAGCGCGTTGGCATGGCGGCGGCACTCTTGCACGATCCGTCGGTGCTGATCTTGGACGAGCCCACGGCGGGGCTCGACCCACGGCAGGTTGACCACGTCCGCCAGTTGCTGACCGACCTGGCCAAGACCCGCGCGATCCTGCTCTCAACGCACATCCTGTCGGAGGTCCGGGCGATCGCCCAGCGGATCATCATGATCAGCCGTGGGCGGCTGGTACACGACGGGCCGGGACAGTCACTGGGCAGAACCGAGGCTGAGATGGAGCACCGCTTCCGAGCCCTGACGGCGGGCTGACCCGGATTGCATGACCAACACATATCAGACCGCGGCCCTTCACATCTCGGCCAGCGAGTGGACGCGAAGTCCTGCAAGCAACACGAGACCTGAACGATGAGCTCAAAGCCTCCACGCCCGATTGCCGCACTGCTCAGCCGCGAGCTGGCCAGCGCGTTTACCAACCCGACGGCGTATGTCTTCATCACGCTGTTTGTCTTTCTCTCCGGGGTCGCGGCGTTCTGGGGTGACGCGTTCTTCGCCCGGAACATGGCAACCCTTGACGAGCTGAGCGCCTGGTTTCCGGCGCTGCTGCTGTTCCTTGTCCCCGCTATCACCATGGGCGCGTGGGCCGAGGAGCGCAAGCAGGGCACCGACGAACTGCTGCTGACGCTGCCAGCCAGCGAGTGGCAGCTTGCGCTAGGCAAATATCTTGGCTGCGTGGTGGTCTACACGGTCTGCCTGCTGTTTAGCACCTCGCACGTGCTGGTGCTGGCGTACTTGGGTGCGCCGGATGTGGGGCTGCTGGCGGTGACGTACCTGGGCTACTTCTTGGCCGGTGCGGCGCTGTGCGGGCTGGGCCTGCTGGCCAGCACGATCAGTGCCAGCTCGACTGTCGCCTTTATCACCGCGGCGATCGCCTCCGCGGTGCTGGTCGGGCTGGGCCTGAGCAACAGCGTGCTCAGCGGGCCGCTTGCCCCGGCCGCTGAGCTGCTGCGCAGCCTGAGCGTGCCCGCGCGGCTCGAGAACTTCACACGCGGGGTCGTGAGCCTGGCGGACGTTGCCTACTTCGTGAGCATCGCGGCGGCGGGCGTGCTGGCGGCGGCGGGCGTGCTGCGGCGGCGACGCAGTGTGGGCCTGCCCGCGGGCGGCGCGGGGCTGCACGGGTTGCTGCGGGGCCTAAGCGTGCTGGCCATCGGCGCGTGCACGGTGCTCCTGCTTGATCGCCTTGGGACGCGGGCCGATGGAACCAGCGAGCGGCTCTGGACCTTGAGCGAGCAGACCAGACAGATTGCCAAGGCCGTGCCCGCCGAGGCACCGGTGCAGATCACGGCGTATGTCTCTGCCGAGGTGCCCGGGTCATTGGCGCAGCAGCGGGCCCAGCTTTTAGGCACGCTGCGCGAGCTTGAGTCTGTCAGCGGCGGGCGGGTTCGCACGCGCGTAGAAACCACAGACGTCAACACGCCCGAGGCCCGCGACGCGGAGCGCGCGTTTGGAGTGCGCCCGCGTGAGGTCGCTGGGGAGGGGGCCGACGGCGGGGGCGCGCGGCCAGTATTCCTCTCGGTGGTCACGCAGGGGGCGGGCGGTGAGTTCAGCCTGATGCCGTTCTTGGCACGCGGGCTGGCTGTTGAGTATGAGCTTGCGCGGTCGATCCGCGCGGTGGGTAGCAGCACGCGTAAGACCATCGGGGTAATGGAGACGCCGGTGGGCGTCTTTGGATCCTTTGACTTTCAGACGATGCAGTCGCGACCAGACTGGCCGCTGGTGGCCGAGCTTCGCAAGCAGTACAACGTTCAGCGCGTCAGCGCAGGGGCTGAGATCCCGACGGACATTGACGTGCTGGTGGTCGCGCAGCCCAGCAGCCTGCGGCAAGAGGAGTTGGACAGCGTGACGGCGTGGGTCAGCGCAGGCAAGGCCGCTCTGCTGATGGAGGACGCGCTGCCGCTGATCAATCCGCAGCTTGCGACCAGCGAGCCCAGGCGGCCGCAGGGCAACCCGATGATGGGGCAGCAGGACAACACGCCCAAGGCCAAGCTTGACGCGCTCTGGACGGCGCTTGGTGCCAAGGCGACGGGCGAGCAGGTGGTTTGGGACAGCTACAACCCGCGCCCGAGCCTTGAGAACAGCCCGGGTGAAATCTTGTGGCTGCGGGCGCGCAAGGTTGGCCCCGGGCTCGTGCGCGACGACGGCGTAACGGCCGCGGGCACGCTCTTTGACCCGTTCAACCAGGGCAGCGACATCAGCGCGGGCCTGCAAGAGGTGGTGCTGCTGTTCGCGGGGCGTGTTGAGCGGATCACCCCAGCGGCCGGCGACGCGGGCGCAACGGAGTTCACGCCGCTGGTCCGCAGCGGGCCGACCGGTGGCCTGGTGCCTTACGCGCAGATGATCTCGCGCAACATGTTTGGGATGCCAACACTCAACGAGCAGCGGCGACCGACGGGGCGTGGCACGGCCCAGACGCTGGCGGCGCACGTGACGGGCGGAGTCCAGAAGATCAATGTTGTACTGATCGGCGACGTGGATGGTTTCAGCCCGCAGCTGTTCGCGATCCGAGAGAGCGGGAACGTGGAGCTTGAGTTTGACAACGTGCCGCTGCTGCTCAACGCGATTGACCGCCTGGCGGGTGACACGGGCCTGCTCGAGCTTCGGCGGAAGCGGCGCGTCTATCGCACGCTTGAGCGGATTGATCAGCGCCGCCAGGGCGAGCTTGAGGACACGCTGAGGATCGAGGAGTCGGCGCGTGCTGACGCGGAGAGCCGCGTGGCCGAGGCGCGCGGGCGGCTGGACGCGAAGGTCAAGGAGGTTGAGGACCGCACGGACTTGGACCAGAACACCAAGGCGATCATGCTCGACAGCGTGCGCCGTGCCGAGCAGGGCCGCCTGGACGCGCAGAGCCAGGGCATCGAGGCAGACCGGCTGCGGCGCGTGCAGGATGCGCGTCTGGAGAGCAAGCAGAACATCGATCGCATCGAGGGCAGCGTGCGTGCGCTGGCGGTGGTGCTGCCGCCGGTGCCAGCGCTGCTGGTGGGGCTGGTGGTGACGGTGCGTCGTCGCTGGCGCGCGGAGGCCGAGCGGAAGGCGTGAGCGCGGGTGGGCCGCAGCAGGCGGGCGGTCCAAACGGATTGAAGAACGGAGCGCGGGGCATCCAAATGAGCACGATCAAGAACAAGTGGGCCTTGACGCTGAGCCTGGTGGTGATTGCGGCTGCCGCCATAGCGGTGACGGCTGGCACGCGCCCGCGCGCCGTGGGGCGCTCGGCCGAGAGCGAGCTGGGCCAGCCTCTGACGCCGCTGCTGATTGACCCGCTGGCGGTCCGCAGCTTGGAGGTGATCGGGTTTGATGAGCAGTCGGCCCGCGCGCGGGGCTTCAAGGTCGCCTTCGACGCGTCGCGCAAGCGTTGGGTCATCCCCTCGGCGTTTGACTATCCGGTGGAGGCGACGCAGACGATGGCCACGGCGGCGGCGGGGTTTGTCAACCTGCTCAAAGAGCGCGTCGCGACTGACAACACGCAGGAGCATCAGCGCCTGGGCGTGGTTGACCCTTCTGACGAGGCGTCGACCGCGACCACCGGCCGCGGGTCGCGCGTGACGCTGCGCGACGCGAGCGGCAAGGTGCTGGCCGACCTGATCTTGGGCAAAGGGGTTGATGAGGGGACACCCGGGGCGATCACGCGCAAGTATGTGCGCGAGGCGGGCCGCAGCCGCGTGTACGTGACCAGCGCGCAGATGGCCTTGAGCACGCGCCTGGTTGACTGGCTGAACGCTGACCTTGTGAGCGTGCCCAGCGATGAGGTGCGCGGGGTTGAGGTCGTGCGGTACCGCATCGATGAGAGCACCGGCAAGGTCACAAACTTCAGTCGGCTTGCGCTTGCGCGGGGCGAGCCTGGTGCGGTGGCCACGAGCCCAGAGTCCCCGAGCCCAGTGTTCAAGATGCCGGGTCAGCCGCCGGTGCCGACAGCACCAACCTGGACCATCGAGAGTGAGCCCGAGGGGAGCCTTGGCGCGGGGCAGAGTGTTGACGCGACAAAGGTCGAGGCGGCCTTGGGCGCGCTGCGCGAAATAGAGGTGATCGGCGTACAGCCCAAGCCCGCGAACCTCGCCAAGCTTCTCGCGGGCGGCGGCGGCGAGGGGCGAATGACGATCGTGGACCAGGCGAACCTGCAGAGCCGCGGGTTCTTTCTGACGCCGCAGGGCTCAATGATGGCCAACGAGGGGCAGATCAACATCACGACACGCGACGGGGTGATCTACACGCTATGGCTTGGCGAGCTGGCGATTGACGAGGTCGCCAAGGAGCAGGCCGGGGGCGCGAGCGCAGTCGCGAGCCCTGCGGCGACCTCCAACGCCAGCGACGCAACGCAAACGGCGGGCGAGGGCAGTGCGGGGCCGGGGCGTTATGTGATGCTGACTGTCTCGGTGGATGAAGCGGTCATCGGCCCCGCGCCGACCAAGCCTGAGGAGCTGCTGCGTCTTGAGGGCTTGGACGCGGCGGCGGCCAAAGAGGACGGGACGCCGGTGAGCGACGGTGACAAGGCCGCGCTGGCCAGCGCGCGGCAGGCGTACCTCCCGCTGGCAGAGGCGCACGCGCAGCGGCTGCGGTCAGCGCGAGAGAAGGCCGCGCAGCTCTCGGCGCGGTTTGCGGACTGGTACTACGTGGCGAGCGCGAAGGACTTGGACCAGCTCAGGCCAACGCGCGAGCAGTTGATAGCCGCGCCTCTTTCGCCAAATGATGCCCCGGTCGAGCAGGAATCTGCGCCGGTGCCGCCATTGACACCGTTGTCACCTTCTGTACCGTCCGCACCGACGCCCTGATGCTTCAGAATCTCAGCGTGGCGAGCCGCGTCATCGCCTCGGCCAGGCGGTCGGTCTGGCGCGTCAGACTGAGGCGGAACCAGTCGTGCGCGGTGTCGGCGAAGCCCGCGCCGGGGACGGTCACCACGCCGGCCTCATCGATGAGCTTCTCGACAAACCGCCAACTGTTCATGGGCTTGCCGGTGGTAGTGTCGATCGGGCAACGCGCCCAGACGAAGATCCCGGCCTCGGGCGGCGTCAGCTCACAACCGATGGCCCGGAGCCCAGCCACGGCGATGTCGCGCCGACGCGCGTACTCGCTGCGCATCTCTGCCAGCAGCGGGTCGTCGAAGCGTTCCAGCGCGAGCGCGCCGGCGTCCTGAATCGCGTTGAACGGGCCGCTGTCGTAGTTGTCCTTCGTCTGCTTCAGGGCCTTGATGACCCGCTCATTGCCGACGGCAAAGCCCAGGCGCCAGCCGGTCATATTGAAGGTCTTGCTCAGCGAGTGAAACTCGATCACCGCGTCGCGCTCGATGTCAACGCCCGGGGCTTGCAGCAAGCTCGGCACGCTGGCGGGCGCATCAAAGTACACCTCGCTATATGCCAGGTCGCTGGCCAAGATCAACCCCTGCTGGCGGCAAAGATTGGCGGCGGCGGCGAGCAGGCCCACGTCTGCGCACGCGCCGGTGGGGTTGCCGGGGAAGTTGAGCCACATCAGGCGGCTGCCGGGCAGGGCGGCGTTCAGGGCCTCATTACCAGGCGACAAGTCGGGGCGCCAGCGGTGCTGGGCGTCGCACTGCACGCGGTGCAGCGTTGCGCCCGCAAGCAAGCTGGCCTGCGCATAGACGGGGTACGCGGGCGTGAAGACGATCGCGCCCTCACCGGGGTTGAGTACGCCCAGCGGCAGGTGGCTGATGCCGTCCTTACCACCGATGGTCGCGCAGATGTGCCGCTTGGGATCAACGCTGACGCCGAAGCGGCGATCCATGAACGCTGCGGCAGCGTGCAGGAAACGCTGTGTCCCGTAGCAGTCTGGATACTGGTGATTGGCGGGAATGGCCGCGGCCTTCGCGAGCGCGTCGATCACGAAGGCGGGGGTCGGACGGTCAGGGTCGCCCACGCCCAGGTTGATCACGTCCTTGCCAGCGGCGATCGCGGCCCGCTTCTTTTCATCGATGGCGTTGAACAAGAACGGCGGGAGCCCGCGCAAGCGATCAGACCGCACGTCGTCAGGGCCGCGCGCCGTGGCCTGCACGATCGCGCCCGGCGCTGGCACTGCGCCCGCGGGAGCGGTGCTGGTTTGGATACTGGCGATTTGGCTGCTGGCAGACTGGCTACTCATGGTCATCGGCCCATTGTTGCCCGTCCGCCCCCGCTCTACCATCGCTCAGCAATGACACAGACCAACGGTCCACTTTCGCCCGCGGCCTCGGCCAGCGGTCAGGCCACCCTAGTGATCCGCAATGCCCGCGTTGTGACAATGACCAAAGACGGCAGCGCGCCAGCGGGCCCGGCCCGCGGCGAGGGAATGGGCGAGCTGCATGTGATCGAGCGGGCCGACGTGCTCATCGCCGGCTCACGTGTGACAGAGGTCAAAAAGATCGGCCCTAAGGCCAAGCCACGCGCACCGCTGGCGGGCGTGACGGAAATCGACGCCGCCGGGCGAGTCTTGATGCCCGGGCTGGTGGATTGCCACACGCACGCGTGCTGGGCGGGCTCACGGCTTGATGAGTGGGACCAGCGCCGGCGCGGGGTGGCATACCTCAAGATCTTGGAGCGCGGCGGTGGCATCATGGCGACGGTGCGCGCCGTGCGCGAGGCAACGCTCGATCAGCTTGCCGAGGGGCTGCTTGAGCGCGCAATCGAGATGCTCCGCCTGGGCAGCACGACCATCGAGGTCAAAAGCGGCTACGGGCTGACGACCGTCGACGAGATGAAGATGCTGCACGCCGTGGTGCAGGCGCAGGCGAAGTTTCCCGGTCTGCTGGTGCCGACGGCACTGCTGGGGCACGCCATCGACGAGTCTCAGGCCGGCTTCGTAGGGCGCATCACGCGCGAGACGGTGCCCGTGGTAGCGGCGGAGTTTCCGGGCATCGCGGTCGATGCGTACTGCGAGAAAGGCGCGTGGAGCGTCGAGCAGTGCGTCAAGCTGTTCTCGCGGGCGCGCGAGCTGGGGCTGGGCGTGCGCGTTCATGCCGACCAGTTCAACAGCCTGGGCATGGTCGCGGCGGCGCTGCACATGGGGGCCACGAGCATTGACCACCTGGAAGCGACGACCAAGGAAGACCTCACCAGCCTGGCCCAGAGCAAGACCATCGGCGTGATGCTCCCGGCGTGCGGCTTCCATACCGACGGGCGCTACGCGCGCGGGCGGAGCCTGGTCATGCAGGGCGGGGCACTGGCCATTGCCAGCAACCGCAACCCGGGCTCGGCCCCGTGCGGGTCGATGGCCCTGGTGGTTGCGCTGGCGGTGCGGCACCTGGGCCTCTCGCCGCAAGAGGCGATCACCGCCGCGACGCTGAACCCCGCGCGGGTGCTGGGGCTGCTTGACCGCGGGTGGATCGGGCCCGGCGCGCGGGCCGACGTGCTGCTGCTGAAAGATACCGACGAGCGGGCGCTGGGCTTTGAGTTTGGCACCAGCCCGATTGCGCGGGTGATCGTCGGCGGGCGGGCGATTTAGCGCCGCTACCAAGGTGCGTTGCCAGCACGTTCGCGTGGAGCAGGATTTCATCCTGCCGCTTCGTCTTACCGGGTTGACCGTTTTTCATCCGGCCGCTCGGCTGCAGGCACGTCGCTCGCCGCGCATCACTTGTCCGCAACGTTGACGATAAGGATCACCAGCGCGACGGCGGCAATGCACAGCAGCACAAACCCGGTAATCTTCCAGGCCGAGTACGGCCGCTGGCCCATCACCTCGCCGGTCTGCGCGTTGACGATGACGTGGTAAACCTTGTTCATGTACCGGTACGCGGTGATCCACACGGGCAGCAGGATGTGCTTGAACGTCACGTCGTAGTGGTGCGCGTCCATGTGGTTGATGCGCTGCTCGTCGCCGCCGATGTCACCCCGGACGGCGAACTCGATGAACCCGGACATCTCGACCTTGGCCTTGCCGAAGCCCTCGGGGAGCGTGACGGCATAGCTCTCGGCGGTATAGCCAGCAAGGTACGCGTCGTCGTAGCTCACGCAGTCAGTCAGCTTCCAGGGCGCAAGCTGACTGGCCTCGGCCTCGGTCAGCCCGCTACCAGCAAGCACCAGCACATCGTCGAAGCGGTTCTCGACGGTGCCCGAGACGGACGTCCAGCGGACCTTGCGGACGCGCTGAGTGGTGTTGCCGCTGCGGACGGTCACGTAGTACGCGTCGCCGCGCTGGCCGGAGTACTCAGTGACGGTGCGCGCGTCGAACGTCCAGTAGGGCACGTAGACCCCCTGCACGCCCGCGTCGAGCTTGCCCTGACGCTTGAGCGCGCTGGGCGCGAACCACCGCGACGCCAGCCAGGCGCGGAACGCCGCAATCGCCGTGTCACGCGGCAGCGCGAAGGGCAGCACGCCGTTGGGCTTAATCACCCGCTTGGTGACGCTCGTGGCAACGATGTTGCTCCCGCAGTACGGACATGAACCGGCGGCGATATGCCCAGGCTTGGTCACGCTCGCGTTGCACGACTGGCACGTGAAAACCTGGGCCTGCATCGACTCGGCAGCGTCGTCACGCAACTTTGCATAGGCCTCAAAGTCCAGCTCTTCGAGGACCGCAAGGCCCGCGCTGGCGACCTCGTTAGTATGCCCGCAGAATCGGCAGACCAGCGAGCGTGTGCCGGGCTTGAACTCAAGCCGCGCGCCGCACTGTGCGCACGGAAAGCTTTGTACGCTGTGCCGTGCCTGCGCGGGGGTAGGGTTGGAAGCAGGAGCAGAAGTAACCGTGCGATCACCCTGCGCCGCTCCGGGCGCGACGCCGTCGCCCGGCTCATCGTCAAACTGCGTGGGTTGCTCTTCGCGCACGATCGCCCCGTGGACAGCCACCTCGAAGACCACAACGCTGGACGCTCGCTTACGGCGCGGGCGGAACCGGCGGCACGCCGCCACCCAATCCGGCACCCGGCACCGGCGGCGGGCCAAAGAGCCCTGCAAGTTCGGTCATCGAGCCCGCCATCGCCCAAGTTGACATCCCGGCACGCCAGACCAGCGTCTCGCGCGACAGCGCCCCGCCGCTGACCTGCGCAGCAAGCCCCGCGGCGTCCATCGGCCCAGAGGGCTGCCCGTTGAGCGCAACAAAGAAGCTGATCGCCTGCGGCGTTCCGGGCACCGGGGGCGGGGCCATCGTCGCCTGCTGCGCGTTGCCCATCGCACCGACCATCCCGCCGGCCATCGCCTGCCCCAGGCCCAGCCCGATGAACGAGCCAGCGGTCCCGGGGTTCTTCGCCGCGTCGCGGATCGCCTCGGCGGTCTGGAACTGAGTGAAGACGTTCAGATTGCCGATCACGCCCATGCTGGTGCGCTTGTCGAGCGCGGCCTCGACCTCAGGCGGGAGCGAGACGTTCTCGATCAGCAGTTGCAGGACCTCGATCCCGAACTCGCCGAACTCGGCCTTCATCTTTCCGCCCATGAAGCCTGAGAGCTTGTCGTAGTTGCCGGCCAGATCAAGCACCGGCACCTTGCTCTGAGCGACGATGTCAGCAAAGCGGCTGACGATCAGGTTCCGCAGCTGTGTGGTGATCTCTTCGGTGGTAAATCGCCCGTCGGTGCCCACGATCTTCTTGAGGAAGACGCCCGGGTCGCTCACGCGCATGGCGTACGTGCCAAAGGCCCGCACACGCACGGGGCCAAACTCCGGGTCGCGCATCATGATGGGGTTGGCGGTGCCCCACTTCAGGTCCGTAAACGTCCGCGTGCTGACAAAGTAGACCTCGGCCTTAAACGGGCTCTCGAACCCGTACTTCCAGCCCAGCAGCGTGCCCAGCAGCGGGAGGTTCTTGGTGTCAAGCGTGTACGTGCCCGGGGTCTTGACGTCGGCAAGCTGGCCCTCACGCACGAAGCACGCGGCCTGGCCCTCGCGCACGATCAGCCTCGCGCCGTTCTTGATCTCGTTGCGGTACCGGTCGAAGCGGTACACCAGCGTGTTGCTGGTGTCGTCAAGGAACTCGATGATGTCGATGAACTCGTGCTTGAGACGGTCCCAGATAGACATCGAGCCTGACATGGCGCTACTCCAACGGCCCGGGCCTGTGCGTCGGCGTGCACGCCGGCAAAGGGCCCACTGAGCGAGCCCAAATGTACGCCCGCCAAGGGGGCCGCGCTGCGAGTCTCGCGCGGGCTCTATGCTCAGCGGTGCTCAGACGCGTCTCGCTGGCCAACAAGTGCCTGTTGCTGTTCGGCCTGGCCGTCGTGCTGATCATCGTGGCCGCCCTCGCGGTGCCGTGGGCCCGCATGAACCTGATGGTAGATCAGGCTGAGCTGGCCGCCGCTCAGCAGGTCGTCTCAACATGGGAGGCCGCGGTACGCCGCACAGAGCTGACCTCCCAGGCACCGAGCATGCCTGTGCCCGCTCCGGCCGACGGTTCCACCGGATCAGATTCGCGCAAGGCCACAACGCATACGCCGCTCACCGGCCTGCGCCCAGGCGACCGGCTGTTTATCGATCAAGCCCGCGCCGAGGTCATCGGCCCCGCGCGCGCCAAGCAGCTTGCCGAGCTGAAAGACCCCTCTGAGGAAGAACTCGCGAGTCTCGAAGCATGGCAAGCGCTGAGCCTGAACCCCGCGCGCAGCGAGTTTGCAGACAGCAGCTGGGGCCTCTCGGCCAGGCGCTACGTCTACGCACGGGCGATCCGCGAGCCAGCCCGTACCGAGGTCGGCCCGACCGGTGTGGTCAGGAGTGAGCCCGGGCCCATCGAGGGCGTGATCGTGCTCACGCGCACCAGCCCACAGGCGGCACGCGAGATGCTGCTGAACACCGGTGCACTGCTCGCCGCCGGGTGCGTCGCGCTGGCCCTCGCGGTGCTCGTGTTCTACCTCATCAGCAGCAAGATCATCCTCTCGCCCGTGCGTCGCCTGCGGCAAACCGCCGAGCTGGTCCGCTCTGGCAACATGGACACCCGCTCGGACATCCACACCGGCGACGAGTTTGAGGAGCTGGCCGAAGCCTTCAACGAGATGCTGGCGGTCATCCAGTCCAGCCAGGGCCAGCTCCGCGCGCTCAACGCCCAGCTTGACGACAAGCTCACCGAGCTGGGCCAGCGCAACCTGGCCCTCGCCGACGCCACGCGGCTCAAGGGCGAGTTTCTCGCCAGCGTCACCCACGAGCTGCGGACCCCGCTCAACAGCATCATCGGCTTCGCCGAGCTGCTTGACGAGCAGCTCTCGCGCGATGCCGAGACCGGCTACGACCCGCAGCGTTTGGCCAAGCGCCGGCGCTACATCGACAACATCACCGCCGCGGGCCGTTCACTGCTCGAGCTGATCAACGGGCTGCTCGAGATGGCCCGGGTTGAAGCGGGCAAGGTCCAGCTGGTCATCGGGCCCGTGCACCTGCGTGACTTCTGCGAGACCATGGCCGCGATGATGAAGCCCGTTTCCGACAAGCGCGAGGTTGAGCTGCGCATCGAGACCGTGGGGGTCGAAGAGCTCAGGCCGATCCTGACCGACCAGCGCAAGCTCCAACAGGTGCTCTACAACCTGCTGAGCAACGCGATCAAGTTCACCGCCGACGCCGCCGACGCCCGCCAGAGCCAGATGGCGCAGATGGATCCCGAGTCGGCCGACCGCCTCAGCCGCAACGCCTTTGTAACCCTCCGCGCCGAGCATCTGCCGGCCAGGGCGGCCGAGGGGCCCGACGCGGTCGAGCGCGTCCGTCTGAGCGTGCTGGACACCGGCCCGGGCATCAAGCCCGACGACCAAGGCCGGATCTTCGAGAAGTTCACGCAGCTCGATGTCGGCCTCAGTCGCAAACACGCCGGCACGGGCCTTGGCCTATCGATCGTCAAAGAGCTCACCACGCTGCTGCAAGGTGAGGTGCACGTTCAGAGCGAGGTCGGCCAGGGGTCGATGTTCTCCATCATCTTGCCCGTGAAGCTCGATCCTTCCCGCGCGGCAGAAGTCCGCCTCGAACAATCGCTTCGCGGGGCGCTCTCCTCAGGCTGAGGGGCCCGATCGGTTTTCGACCCGACCACGTCAGGTCCGCCCACGTCAGGTCCGCCCACGTCAGGTCCGCCCACATCAAGTCCGCTTGGAGTCCAGCCGCTCCTGCCCCGGCGTGCGGACGTCCCACGTCAGCCCGACGTACGACAGGCCCTTGATGATGACGTAGCTGAGGTCAAACTGCCACCACTCAAGCCCGTGCCGGGCGCTGGTCGGGAACGCGTGGTGGTTGTTGTGCCAGCCCTCGCCCATGCCCACAAAGCCAAAGAGCACGTTGTTACGGCTCTCATCGTGGCTGTCATAGGGCCGCGCGCCCCACACGTGGCAAACGCTGTTGATGCTCCACGTGACGTGGTGGACCACAAACGTCCGCACCAGCCCGCCCCACAGCACCCCCAGCAGCCCGCCCACCACCGTGCCGGTGACGGCCCAGGCGATCAGCCCGGGAATAACCAGACCAAGGGCGACCCACAGCGGGAAGAGGCGATCGATCGTGCGCAGCAGACGGCTCTTGCTCAGATCGGGCGTATACCGCTCGAAGCCCTCGGCCGGGTCAGACTTAAAGATCCAACCCATGTGCGCAAACCACAGGCCCTTGAGCACGCCCAGCGCGCCCCCGCCGTGATGCGTCGGGCTGTGCGGATCATCGTGATCGTCGCTGAACTGGTGGTGCATCCGGTGCGTGCCGACCCAGCGGATGACCCGCCCCTCAGTCGCCATCGAGCCCAAGATCGCCAGCAGCGCCGTGATCACCGGGCCGGTCGAGAAGCTCTTATGCGTAAACAGGCGGTGGTACCCGATGGTGATGCCCAGGCCCGTCGCCAGATACCCACCCACCAGCAGCGCGATGTGCACCGGCTGCACGCCCCAGCCCCAGGTCAGAACGATCGCCGCCAGCACGCCAAGGACCGGCAGCCCGACCGCCACCACCACCGCCAGGCGCTCGACCCCTGAGATGGTATGCTCGCGCAGGTGCCCATCAACCCCGCCGTAGGCCCGCTCGGCCGTGCGGGGTTTTGCGCCACTTGGCGCGACTGCGCGCGGAGCGCTGGCAGTGCTCTCACCATTGGTATGGGTCGGCACCGCGCCATGGCTTGGCTTGGCCTCGATCAACTCGATAGCCCGCTGACGCATCGCTGAACCGGCACTGATCACGTTGTCGTTTGGAACCAAGGTCGCTCGTTTTCTGCCCGATCCGTGGGCGAGCCCGCGGCAGAGCGCAAGGGTGAGGCCGGTCGGGGCTCCAACCCCGCGAGCGGCTTGATGACATCATATCAGACCCGCCAGAGCCACGCCGGAAGGACCCATCCCGCATCACGCGGCGGCACCCGCGCTCAGACCCGCCTCCGCCAGCCTAAGTCTTGACCACGCCAATACCCGCCGCGGCCCGAACGCCCTCTACGTAATCACGCTGGTTGGCGCACCGCGGAACCTTGTTCTGTCCGCCCAGCTTCCCGCGCGAGGCCAGCCACGCGTGGAAAGTTCCCATTGCTACCGGCGTGACCGTCGGGGGCTGCATGCCCAGCTCGCCCGTCCGCTTGATCCCGTAGTCCACGCACTGACGCTTAAGGCTCGCGTCGTAGGCCTGACTAAAGCGTTCGCGCACGTCCGCAGAGAGCGCGCCGCCTGGCACCTCGACCACCAGTTCATGCCCGGCCCGCGTGCTCTCGGTCGGATAGACCGGGCCCGCGGTGAACTCACCCATCTCTACGCTCAGCGCTGCGCTCGCCTCCGCCGCGGCGGTCTCGATGTTCTCAACAATCAGGTTTTCGCCAAAGGCGTTGACGAAGTGCCGGTGTCGCCCGACGATCCGCAGGCGCGCTGGGCCGTCGCCGTGCCCCGTGTCGCCGCCGCGGGCGTACTCGGGCGCGGCGCAGATGGTGTCGAACTGGACCACGTCGCCGATCACGTAGCGCCATAGCCCCGCGCAGGTGCTCATCGTCACCACGTAGCGCTGGCCCTTCTCAACCTCGTGGCACATGAACGCGCGCGGGCTGGGGCTGTCGATATCTTCGAGCGGGACGAACTCGTAAAAGTTCCACGCGTCCGCCTGCAGGCGCAGGCCCGGGTCGCCGCGCGTGTCCTGCATCGCGATGAACCCCTCGCTGGCCGGGTAGAGCTCGAGCCGGTTCGGGACGTCCGTCCCCAAGTCGCCGCTCCACGCCTTGGCCACCCGCGGCTGGAACGGCGCGTACCGCACGCCACCATGCACGAACAGCGACCAGTTCGGCCACACGTCACGCACGCAGTCGGCCTTGCGCCCCTGCGCCCGCGCAAGCTCCAGCACCTTCTCGAGGAGCACCAAGCTCCAAGAGGCCATCCCCGAGATCATCCGCACGTCGCTGGCCAGGCACATCTCCGCGATTGCCTGGATCTTGCTGGGCCAGTGGCTCATCAGCGCCACCTTCGGCCCGGGCAGGTAGATCTCGCTCAGCGGCCAGCGGATCAGCGGCGTCACCAGCGCCGAAAGGTCGCCCGTCTTGATCCCCTGCTCGCTGGTTTCAAGGTCGGTGCTACCGCCCAGGAACACGCACTTGCCGCTTAGCAGCCGCGGCAGCGAGACACCGAACCTCTCCGCGTGCGCGAAGATGTCCAGCGCGCAGCGGTAGTTGCTCTTGAGCATCTGGTCAGAGACCGGGATGAACTTGTCGCCGGCGGTCGTCCCGCTGGTCTGCGCAAAGTTCCGCACCACCCCCGGCCAGAGCACGTCGGGCGTTGCCTGCTCGCGCATCTCCGCGATCATCGGGCGGAACCCGGTGATGTCCTGCACCGGCACCGCCGCCCGGTACGCCGCCAGCATCTGCTCGCTGGGCAGCGCCGCGATGCGCGCGTAGCCGTGCTGCTTGCCCCAGCGCGTATCCGCGGCGGTGTTCAGCAGCCAGCGCAGCTGCGTGAGCTGGACCCGCGCCGTGTCGTTGCGCCAGTACGCCACGTCACTGAGCCGGCGCGTCCGCCCCGACACGAACGCCTTCAGCCCAAGCCCGACCAGTGAAGTCCACGCCATGGTGCGATTGTCCCCCGACCCCGCGCGGGGTCAACAGCCCGTCGACGCGCGCCAGAAACGCGAGTCAGCTGAGCCCGCGCCGCGCGCTCAGGCCCCCAGCGGCTCGCAGAACTTCAGCAGCTCGCCCGCGAAGACACCCGTCCCCTCCGCCATCGGCACGTGCCCGCAGTTGTCCGCCCATGCCAAACGCGCGTTGGGGATGAGCTGCGCAAACGCCGTGGCGGCCTCCGGCGGGGTCACCACGTCCTGCCTGCCCCAGATCAGCAACGTCGGGGCCGCGATCCGCCCGACCTGGTTTCGCAGCACGTCACGCCTTGCTGAGCGCGAGAGCTTGACCATCGCCCGCGCGCCGCGCGGACGCGAGAGCGCCTGGAACGCGCGGTCCACGTCCTGGTCGCGCACGTTCGAGGGGTTGAAGTACAGTTCTTCGATCTTGCTCTTAAGCCACGTCCGCGTCGGGCGGATCTCCACCGTGCTGACCATCGACTTCTCGATCAGCCCTGAAGAGCCCGCCAGCACCAGCCCACGCACCAGCTCGGGCCGTTCGATCGCCAGCCGCAGCGCCACATGGCCCCCAAAGCTGTTGCCCACCAGCACCGCCGGGCCACCGATCCGCTCGCGCAGGAACCGCTCGGTGATCGTCGTGACCGCCTCGATGGAGCAATCCTCGTTAGGGATTTCCAGCAGCGGCATCTCAAGCAGCACGCACCGCAGACGGTGCTTGACCAGCGCCACCAGCTCTTCCCAATGATCGTTCAGACCAACAAGCCCGTGCAAAAAAACCACCGGCGTGCCAGCCGTCGGCCCGTACGTCAGCACCTCAGCCGCCAGAGCGTGCTTCGCGTGCGGCGAATCTGGCGTGTACAGCGGCCAACTCGTGGCGCTGGTCGCCCCGGCGTACACCGACCGATGGGCCGATGAATCGCCCGGCACCGGCCCGCAAGAGGCCAGCACCTGCACGGGGCTCGAAGTCTGATTGGTGTGAGCTCCAGCCGGCAACGACATGCTCAGAGGTCTCCGGGCGACAGGCAGGGCCCGACGCGTATAAGGCAATCCTACCCGATCAGCCCACCGCTTGGACGGTCTGATCCACCACGATCCTTCCATCTACCAAACGAACGACCCGATCGGCGCGACTTGCTACCTCAATTGAGTGAGTGACAATCACCATCGTTGCCCCAGTTTCACGCCGGTAAGCGTCCAGCAGGTCCAAAATCTGCCCACCTGTCGAGGGGTCGAGGTTTCCTGTCGGTTCATCGGCAAACAGCAGGAGTGGGCGGTTGATCAGAGCCCGGGCCAGTGCGACCCGCTGCCGCTCCCCGCCAGAGAGCTCCGCCGGGCGGTGTTCGAGCCGGTGTCCCATCCCGAAGCTGGTCAGCAACGCCGCGGCCTTGGCCATCTGTGCGCCCCGCTGGGCCCCAAACGCCAGCCCGTGGCGCACCATCGCGGCGATCGCGACGTTCTGCAGCACCGAAAGCTCGGGCAGCAGGTGATAGAGCTGGAAGACAAACCCGACCGACTGCGCGCGGTAGCGGTCAAGGGCCGACCCGCGCAGACGCGTGACGTCTGTTTCGCCCGCGCGAACCTGCGCCGGCCCCAAATCCGCCTGCCCGGGGTTGGCCTTGTCAGGGCGGTCAAGCCCGCCGAGCAGGTGCAGCAGCGTGCTCTTGCCCGAGCCGCTCTTGCCGACGACCGCCACGCAGGCGCCCGACGGCACCTCTAGAGAGACGCCGCGCAGCACCTCGACGCGCTTGCGGTGCAGCGTGTACGTCTTGAACAGGTTGGCCGCGTGCAGGTCCATGGGGGGGATCGGCGGGCTAAGGCTACTCAAATCGCAGTGCGGCGACGGGCTTCATGGCCGCGGCCCGGAGGGCCGGGATGATCGCACCAAGCAGCGAGAATCCAACGCCGCACAGGCCGACGGTAAGCGCTCGGTGGAGTTCGATCTTGTTGGGGATGGTGGCGAAGTAGTAGACGCGCGGGTCCCAGACATAAAGCCCCAGCGCGCTGCCGAGCCACTCGTGGATCGGGTTGATGTTCAGGACAATCACGCTGGCGAGGGCCAGGCCCAGGGCTGAACCGATGATGCCGATGACCAGCCCGTAGGCCAGCCAGATGCCCGCGATGCCGCGCCCGCTGGCCCCGATGGCGCGGAGCGTGCCGATGTCCTTGGTCTTCTCGCTGATCATGGCCCAGAAGATCGCCAAGATCAGGAAGCTGGCGACCAGGCTGATGAGCCACAGCAGCATCAGGACCAGCCCCGTCTCTTTGCGGACAGCGCCGACCAGCGTGGCGTTCTGATCCTCCCAGGTTCGCACGATCCGCCCGCGGTTTCGGGCCATGAGGTCACCCGACGGGACCTGCCCGGCAAACTCGGCGGCGAAACTGGCATAAACCCCTTCGCAGTACTCGCGCAGGGTCTCGGGGCTGATCCCGTTTGGTGCGCGGACCAGCACGGTGGTCACGCGGGCCGGGGCGATCCGCACGCCGGGCTTGGGCGCGTCGGGCGAGAACGCGTCGTTCTCGGCGCTCTGGGTGTCGACGATCGTCGCCTGGTCCATCTTGAGCATTTGCTGCAAGCGCGCCAGCGGGACCATCACCGTCCGGCGATCAACCTCATACACGCCCGTGCGGAACTCGTTGGCGATCGGAAAAACCCCCGGCACCAGCGAGACCTCACGGCCCTGACTGTCAAACGGCACGACCCGCAGTGTGATCCGGGTGGCTGGCGCAAAGACCCCGACGTTCCGTACGTCACCGGTCGCCGTCAGCTTGACGCGCCCGCGGTCAACGCTGTAGAACCCCTCGGGCGAGCGCGTCGAGAGGCCCAGCAGTTCGATGCCGGGGATCGCGGCCGGCACCAGCGCGCCGGGGCCCACGTTGCGGTCAGGCTCAGCAAGCCTGCGTCCGTCAGTGAGCACCTGGTCCAAGTCCGTGGCGTAGTTCGGGTCAAGCCTGACGTCGGCGCGCGACTTGTCACGCGGGAGCGCCTCGGTCACGGGCCGCCACCAGAGGCTCTGGTCAAAGTCGACGACCTTCGAGTAAGTCGCGGGGTCAATCCCGCGCACGGTCACGGCCTCGACGCGGTCGTCGGGCAAGCTGGCCATCGCGAGGGTCTCAATCACCGGCGTGGCGGCCAGGACCATCGCCTTGTCCTGCTCAAGCAGCTCGATGAGCCGCTCGTAGTGCGCAAAGCCGGTGGTTGGCCAGGTGATCGAGACATCACCGACCATGCTGCGCCCGGTCGAGAGCAGCATGGTCAGGAACCCGCCCATGACCGACCAGACGACCAGCACCATCGCGGTGCACAGCGTGACGGCCACGGCCGCCAGCAGCGGCATGACCTTGCTCGTCAGATAGATGCGTGTCAGGAGGGCTTGGTACACGTGGGCGAGAGCATAGGTGCTGGTGTGAAGGCATGCGCCGATGCGCAAATTTCAACTCACCGGTACGATCACTTTGCCGGTACCCGGCCGTCATGTAAGGGCGGGCTCAATCGTTCGTGAGGCCACTGCGGCTCCCCCATCCGCGTAACCCGGACTTGGCTGGTCCGGCGTTCATCGCCAACGGCGGTGTTGGCCCGCTGGCTGGTAAAGATCAGGCGGGTGCCGGCGGCGTCGAAGGCCAGCAGCCCGTCCAAGCCTGTGGCGGGCGTCACGCGGACGCGCGGCAGCGGCCTGGCCGCGAGGACATCAGGCTTGATGCTCCCGATCAGCACGCGCTGAACGTAGATAGAGAACAGCTCATAGTTGCGGTGCCCTTGGGCACTGCTGGCGTAGATGAGCCACTCGTCGCTGGGGTGCCAGAACGGGGCCCAGTTGACCACATCAGCTTCGGCGGTGATCTGAAGCTCACGCTTCACGCCCGTGACCCGCACGGGATGCGTCGCGTCGGCGAACTCAAGCTCGCCCAGAAAAAGCTGCAGGTTGTTGTCACCCTTGCGGTCTGAGCGGTAGCAAATCCACTGGCCGTCAGGCGAGAAGAAGGCCCCGCCGTCGTAGCCCTTGGCGGCCACGACCTTGACGGCGTCTTGCGACTTTGGAAAGAACGCCCACAGGTCCGGGGCGTAGTTCGCGGGGTCAACGTGCGTGAAGAGGATGTTGCTGCTGGATGGGTCCAACGAGCACACCGCGGCGTACCCACTTCCGCCCGGGGTCGGGACCTCTTGCCGCACGCCGTTAGTGTCGAGCAAACGTCCTCGGGGCTGGTGCACAGCGGGGTCTCGATGTAAACGACGCGGTCGCCGTCACACTTCTGCGCGCCACGTACATGGCGTAGTGCGGGCTTGTCGCGGTCGCGGGCGAGGCGAGCTTGTCCTCGCCCGTCAAGCCAAAGATCGCCACGGGCACCGGTCGTGCCGTCGCCTGAAGCGCAATCCAGCGCGGCGGGGTCGCGTAGACCAAGTACGCTTCACCCGCGCGCGTGAACTGAGAGGGAAAGGTGAGTTGAATCTACTCACTGAGCAAGGGCTCGTTGGCCTTCCAATCAATCGGCGGCTGGCTGGAAGGTAGCTCAGACGAAGGCACGTTCATTGGTGCCGGCGAGGGCGTAGTCGAGGGCACAGAAATTGGCTGCGCGCCCTGCCCGAGTGCGGCAGAAGCCGAGATGCCGACGATTATCACAAGCCATAGTGCACGGGCGAAATTGACCAAGGGCCTAGCGTACGCTGAGCCCCCCGTGCAGCGCGATGAACACCACCCCGCGGTTCCGCTTCCAGGTTCATCAACACCGGCAGGGTCGCCACCTTCTGCGCCGCCGCCACCGCCAGCGCCTCGCCCGGGCCCATCGTTGCTCGATCAGGTTTGCATCGTGGCGCAAAGTATTGGCTGGGTCGCGATCAACAAGCCCGCGGGGTTGCCGAGCGTTCCGGCCAAAGACACCACGATCCCGCACGCCGTCGCGTGGTTGGCCGAGCGGTTCCTGATCGCTGGCACGAGAATCACCTGGCCCGCGACGATCCATCGCCTTGACATGGACACCAGCGGGCTGCTGCTGCTGGCGCTCACCGCGCAGTCGCAGCGGGCGATCTCGGCGCAGTTTGAGCAGCGCCTCGTGCAGAAGCGGTACGTGGCGCTGCTGCAGGGCGTGCCGCCAAGTGCCGAGGGCGAGGTCTCCGCGGCGATGCGGGCGGACCTGGAACACCGCCCGCGGCAGGTCATCGACCTTGCCCAAGGCCGCCCGGCACACACTACGTATCGCGTGGTGTCGCGCGAGCACGCGGCAACGGGCGGGCCTTTGCCTGAAGCAGAAAGCAAAGAAACGTGGAGCCGCGTCGAGCTGGTCCCGCGGACTGGTCGCACCCATCAACTGCGCTTACACATGGCCAGCCTGGGTTGTCCGATCGTCGGTGATGTGCTCTACGGCCACGGCCGCTCGGCCACGGCCCCGCGCATGATGCTGCACGCGTCGATGCTCACGTTCAATGATCCGACAACCGGGCTGCCAGTCGTGCTGGAGTGCCCCGCAGACTTTTAGCGCCGGGCGCTTGCACTTGCGCGTTGGCGCGCTGACAATCACATCCACACGCACACGGCGCACGAAACGGCTATGTGCCCAACGCGCTGGTCGGCATTCTGGACCTCACGCGACCGGACCTCACGCCATGGGACCCTGCACGACCATCGGCGAGCTTTGACGATGCCTACGCAACGCACACAATCTGCGCAGAGACCGCACCCGCGTGCCGACCTCGGCGCACGCCCACGTCATGCACGCCAACGTCATGCACGCACACGGAGAGCACGCTGAGCGCTACCGAGGAGCAGATCCTGCTGGGCGTGGCCCGCGGCGATGAGCCCAGCGTTGTCGCGTGCATCGAGACCTTCGGCCCGCTGGTCCAGAGCATCACGCGCACCGTGCTGGCCGACCGCGCGCTGGCCGACGACGCCTGCGCTGAGGTCTTCGCAAGGCTCTGGGCCTCAGCGCCGCGGTTTGACCCCGCCAAGGGCTCGGCCAAAGCGTGGGTCTGCGTGTTGGCCAGGCGCACGCTCATTGACATGGGCCGCAAGGAGCAGTCGCGGGCCAACACCCGCGCGGGCTGGGCCGCCGAGGTAAGAGCCAAGGGCACTTCGGCCCAAATGTCGCGAGACGCTTCTGCGCCGAACCTCGACGATGATCTGGCCAGTGCCCGACGCGCTCTGGCGCTTCTGCCAGCGACCGACCGCGAGGCTCTTGAGCTTTCGGCCGCACGCGGGTGGAGTCACGCGCGAATCTCGGCCCACATGGCCCTTCCGCTGGGCACGATCAAGACGATGATCCGCCGCTCGCTTGTCCGCGTGCGTGATTCGCTCAGTGGGGCGGGCGCGGCGCGTCAGCAGGGGGTAACGCCCTGAACAGCCAACCTCCAGACCGCAGGCCCGAGGATGTGTTGGCCGACCCCGGCCAGTTCGCCGGTGACCCGACATCAGCCGCCGACGCAACCCCCGACGGCGGCATGGATCAGCGCGCTCTCGACGTGGTCTTCGCGGCTCTTGTGCTCGACCTTGCAAATAGCCAGGCCCGGCAGAGCGCCGAGCCTCCCAGTCCCGAGCCGCTCAGTCCCGAGCCGCTCAGTGCTGGGTTGCGGGCCCGGCTGCTGAACGCAGCACCTCTCTCCTCAACGCTGGCTATGTCAACGCTGACTATGCCAACGTTGGAGACGCCAACGATGGGTGCGTCAACGCCGCAAGCCGCACCAGACTTTGCCGATTTGCTTCCAGTGCCCTCTGGTCGATCGCCCCAAGCGCCTCGTTCACCCCAAGCGCCTCGATCACCTTGGCTCGCCGGCGCGCTGATCGCCACAGGCCTCGCCACCGCGGCGTGCTTAGCGGTCGGCGGTGCGCTCTGGGCGATCCGTGGCACCTCCGCTGGCTCGGCGCGTGACGCCGGTTCACTTGCAGCCGTGCAAGCCCAGCCGCGCCTTGAGGTTGTGCAGCGCGCCTTGGCGAGCACCGCCGATGTCGAGCAGTTCCAGTTCGCGCCCGGCGGCAGCGAGCTTCAGGGCGTCCGCGGCAGCGTCCGCTGGAGTGACAAGCTCCAAGTCGGCACGCTTGTCTTCACGGGCCTGCCCGCCAACGACCGCACGACGACGCAGTATCAGCTCTGGATCGTTGACCCCACGCGCGATGCCCGGCCTGTTGACGGCGGCGTCTTTGACGTGCCGCCCTCGGGCAACGTCACCATCCCCGTCGCCGCGCGGCTGCCGGTCCGCACGCCCGCTGCGTTCGTCATCACACGCGAGAAGCCCGGCGGCGTGGTCGTCTCGGCAGGTCCGCTGATTCTCGTCGCCGCGCGCCCCGCGCGATAGCAACCGCGCATGCGCCGCGCGCCGGCACCAAGGTGCTCACGCGTACTGCGTCGGGTCGGGCACGCCCGCGTCCGCAAAGCCTTTGACCCGCAGCAGGCAACTGTCGCAGTGCCCGCAGGCCAGGCCGGATGGGCTTGGGTCGTAGCACGAGTGCGTCAGGGCGAAGTCAACCCCCAGCCTCAGCCCCAAGGTGACGATCTGCGCTTTGCTCAGCTCTACCAGCGGCGTGTGGATGCGCCACGCGCCACGCCCCGGCTCGCCACGCGCCGGCCCGCCACGTGCCAATTCGCCGCCCGCCCACTCCACGCCAGACTTGGTCGCCAGGTTGAGCGTCCGGATCATTGATTCGACAAACGCTGGGCGGCAGTCGGGGTACCCGGAGTAGTCCACGGCGTTGACGCCGATGAACAAGTCGGTCGTGCCCAAAGCCTCGGCATACGCCGCCGCCAGCGAGAGGAATACCAGGTTTCGCGCCGGCACATAGGTCACCGGGATGTCCTCGGGCGCGCCGGCGACACGCGCATGCTGCGGGCGGTCTTTGGGCACCGGCGTATCACTGGTCAGGGCCGAGCCGCCGAGCAGGCGCAGGTTCAGCGGCAGCACACGGTGACTCGTCGCACCTAGCTGGAGCGCCACGCGTGCCGACGCCGCAAGCTCAACCCGGTGCCGCTGCTGATAGTCGATTGTTAGGGCGTGTGCCTCAAAGCCCGAGGCCTGGGCGCACGCCAGCACCACCGCGCTGTCAAGCCCGCCCGAAAGCAGTACGACCGCGCGCGGCGCACCGACGTTGCTCAAGGTTGGGTCGCGCACGGCTTGGTTCGGCAAACGCACGGCCCTTCGCGCATTCAAAAGCCCGCTTTACGCCGACGTCGCGCAGCGCCGGAGCCCGCTTTATGCAGCGCAAAAGCCTCAGGTGAATCGGGCCTTCGGCCTACCGCCGGGCCTTCAAGGCGGATGAAGGAAATGCCGAGGGGCGGACTCGAACCGCCGACCTCCGGGTTATGAATCCAGCGCTCTAACCAGCTGAGCTACCTCGGCGTCGAGCCGAGAGTCTAGGAACGCCCGCGCGGGCCGTCCACTGGCCGCGGCCCGGCGTCGCGCGGTACCGTAGAGGGAAGGGGGAGCGGTGCTTGCCTGCCTTAGCGTGGAAGGCGTGGCGGTTCGGGAAAACTGCCGTTCATTCGGATGAATGGATATACTGAAGAGTCCGGGGCCTCGGACCGATGACGCTGGTTGGTTTGGGCGCAGAGTTGCGCCGGGCCAGAGGGTCTGGCTGGAAGGACGAAGCATGCACATCCGCGACATCTTCGCCCAGCAATCAACGACCTTTAGTTTCGAGTTCTTTCCGCCCAAGACCCCCGAGGCCGCCCATGCGCTCTACGAGAACATCCGCGAGCTTGAGGCGCTGCGTCCGAGCTTTGTGTCGGTGACATACGGCGCCGGCGGGGGCACGCGCGAGGTAACTAACGAGCTGGTGGTGCGGCTGAAGAAAGAGACGGCGATGGACCCTGTGCCGCACCTGACGTGCGTGTGCCACAGCGAGGCGGAGATCAACGCGATTTTGGAGCGGTACGCCGCGGCGGGCGTATCAAACATTCTTGCGCTCGGCGGCGACAGCCCGCGCTCGATGCCGGATCACGATCGCGGCAAGGACGCATTTCGTTATGGCGCACAGCTTGTCGCGCACATCAAGAAGTTCAACGAGCGCGGCCTGCACCCAGACCCGCGCGGGTTCGGCATCTGCGTGGCGGGCTACCCCGAGGGGCACCCCAGCACGCCCAATCGTGTGCGCGAGATGGAGCACCTGAAGGCCAAGGTGGATGCCGGGGCCGACTGGGTGTGTACGCAGCTGTTCTTCGATAATCGGGATTTTTACGACTTCCGTGATCGCTGCACGCTGTCGGGGATCTCGGTGCCGATCGTGGCGGGCATCATGCCGGTGGCAAGCGTCAAGGGCATGATGAGCATGGCGGACATGGCGCTGGGGGCGCACTTTCCTGCGCCGCTGCTGCGGTCGATCAACCGCACGGGCGGCGTGGCCGAGAGCGTGCGCAAGGTGGGCGTGCACTGGGCTACGGAGCAGTGCCGCGACCTGCTGGACAACAACGTGCGCGGCATCCACTTTTACACGCTTAACAAGAGCAGCGCGACGCGGGAGATCTACAGCACGCTGGGCGTGCAGGACACGCTAAGCCTGCTGCACGCGCGCCCGATGGTTGCGCCGACAGGGCAGTAACCTGTGCTTAGCCCAGCAGCGTGGCGATCTGACGTGCAAGGACCGTGTCAAGGGCTTGGTCTGATGCGGCGGCGTCCCACGCGATGCCGAGCTGTCGTCCCTCCAGGACCGGGATGATGTGGAAATGAACGTGGAAGACGGCCTGATGGGCCGCGGCACCGTTGTTTTGCAGCACGTTGTACGAGGTCGCGCCAGTGGCCTTCATCACGGCTCGGCAGACCTTCGGCAGCGCACGGCCAATGGCGGCGGCGGCGTCGTCACTGAGCGCATCGAGGGTTACGGCGGGCTCTTTAGGGATGAGCAGCGTGTGCCCGCGCGCGATGGGTTTGATGTCAAGGAACGCCAGGACGTGGGCGTCTTCGTAGAGCTTGTGGCAAGGGATCTGGCCCGCGAGGATCTTGCTGAAGATGGTCATGGGCGAACGTAGGCCGCGCGTGCGAGGCAGCACGTGCCGTCCTGCGCGTGAGGGGCACCGCGTGCTGGGCCGGTGAGGGGAAGACTTAGGCGACTCAGGCCTTGTCGGGGCCCGGCGCTTGCTCGCCCGCCTGTTCGGCACGCAGTTGGTCCGCGGCGGCCTGCTCAGCCTGGGCGATGGCGCGGGGGTCAACGCTGCCGGTGGCGATGCGGCGGCGGCCTTGGTGCAGTGAGCCGCAGGACGGGCAGGCGATCCCGTGGGGCCCGTCAAGGACGCTAGCAAGGTCGTGCCCGCAGGCGTAGCAGGTAGGTTTGTCAAGGCGGGCGGCCATCTTGCTCATCGTGACGACCGCGGCAGCGACCGCTACGCCCACCGCGGGCACCCAGCCAATGGGCGTCCAGACAATCAGCACGGCGGCCGCAAGCCCGAGGCCGAGCGTCCAGGCCACGGCGCGGATGCGCAGCTTGCCGACGTAGCTCTTGCCAGTATCGATCAGTTGCGGGATCGGTCCGATCTTGCCCATGTCACTGAGTATATCGGTCTGGGAGTGCGGGCGGCTCAACCGGTTGTAGCCGCTACCGCAGTAGATTTGCAGGCGGGCCGGTGCTCGCTATGCTGACGGCATGAGCAGTTGCGCTGGCGTGCTTGGGCGGCGGACCGTTGGACGTTTGATGCTGGCGGGGCTGGCTCTCGCGGGCGCAGCGGGCACGCCCACAGCACGCGCCGACGAGGGCATGTGGCTGCTGAACGACCCCCCCACCACCATCATCCAAGATCGGCACGGCGTGACGCTGACGCCCGAGTTCTTGGCCAAGGCCCAGCGGGCGGCGGTCAACGTCGGGGCGTCGGGGGCGTTTGTCTCGGCGCGCGGGCTGGTGATGACGAACCACCACGTGGCGACTGGCGCGCTGCAAGACCTGAGCACGCCCAGGCGCGACCTGCTGGCCAACGGGTTCTTTGCGAGGGCGCCCGAAGAGGAGCTTCAGATCCCCGGCGGGCGCGTGAGTGTGCTTGAGCGGATCGTGGACGTGACCGAGCGGATCGCGCAGGCCGAGGCGCGCGTGCGCGAGGCCGCGGGCAAGGCGAGCACCCCGCCTGAGGCTTCGGCGGTGCAGGCGGCGATCGCTGCCGCGGTGCGGGCTGAGGGCAGCGCCATCGAGCGTGAGCTGGGCGTTGAGGCGGGCGAGAGCGTGCCGGACACGAGGGTGCGGTGCCGGATTGTGACGCTCTTTGGCGGTGCGCTGACGCACGCGTACATCGTGAGAGACTTTACCGACGTGCGGCTGGTATTTGCGCCCGAGAAGGCCGCGGGGTTCTTTGGTGGCGATACCGACAACTTTGAGTTCCCGCGGTTCGCCTTTGACGCGGCGTTCTACCGCGTGTACAGCGGTGGCAAGCCCTACGTGCCAGCGGCGTACTTCCCCTTCAGCGCCGCGGGTGCCAGCGAGGGCGAGCTGGTGATGGTCTTTGGGCACCCGGGGCGGACGCAGCGCGGGCTGACGGTCGAGGACGTGAGGTTTCGGCGTGACGTCGAGCTGCCGGCGACGCTCGCTTCGCTCTGGCGCGCCGAGAGCTCGCTGCGGACGTTCATGGGGCGCGGGCCCGAGCAGGCGCGGATCGCGCAAAGCGATCTGTTCGGCGTGGCCAACTCGCGCAAGGCCGTGACTGGTCAGCTCGCGGGCCTGCTGGACGGCGCAACCATCGACGCGATGACGCGCCGAGAGGACCAGCTTCAGCGGGCTGTGCTGGGCGACGACGGCTGGCGCGGGCGCTGGGGCGACGCGTGGGAGGATCTGTCGCAGCTTGCTGGGCGGCGCGTGGCGTGGCACGGGCGCTGGATGCTGATCCGCCGCGGAATGCGCAGCGACGTGGCCGACTTTGGTCAGAGCCTGCACCGCTACGCCGGGCAGTTGCCGCTAGCGGATGAGCGGCGGTACGAGGAGTTTCGCGCTGGCGCGCTGCCGGGGTGGAAGCGGCGCGTGCTGGCGGAGGTGCCGGTGGATGCGGCCTTCGAGCGACACCAGCTCGCGTCGATGCTCAGCGAAATCTGCGAGCGGCTTGGCGCGGACGACCCGCTGGCCAAGGCGCTGCTGAACGGCAAGGCCCCGCGGGATCGCGCGGCAGAGGTCATCGCGGGCTCGACGCTCGGTGATGCGAAGGTCCGCGCGGCGCTGATTGAGGGCGGGCCCGAGGCGATCAACGCGAGCGCAGACCCGGCGCTGGTGCTGGCGCGGGCGATGGAGCCGTTCTACGCCGAGCTGCGCAAGCTGCAAGATGAGCAGGTCGAGCCGGTAGAGCGGGCCGCGTACGCAAAGGTCGCGGCGGCTCGCTTTGCGATGGCGCAGCGCGAGGGCGGCGGACAGGTCTACCCCGACGCAACCGGCACGCTGCGGCTCTCCTTCGGCGTGGTGAAGGGGTACCGCGAGCCGGACGGCACGGCGGTGCCGGCGTTCACGACCATCGGGGGCACTTTCGAACGAGCAAAGCTGATGGCGGGGATCGAGGGCTTTGTGCTGCCCGCGAGCTGGGCGAAGGCGGAGTCAACGGTGAACAAGGCGACGGCGTTCAACTTTGTGTGCGACGCGGACATCATCGGGGGTAACAGCGGCTCGCCGGTGGTCAACATCAAGGGCGAGGTCGTCGGGCTGATCTTCGACGGGAACATCCAGTCGCTGCGGGGGGCGTTTGTCTATGACAGCGAGCGGAACCGCGCGGTAAGCGTGGACAGCCGTGCGATCGTCGAGCTGCTGCGAAGCGTGTACGGGGCGGGCGCGCTGGCCGATGAGCTTCAGGGTCGGTGAACTTTTGCGTGGGAGTACGCGCGGACATTCGCGCGGACAGTGCGACGGCGGTCACTCGGCGGGCAGTGTGATGCTGAACTGAGTGCCAAGCCCGGGCGTTGATTGCAGCGCGATGGTCCCGCCGTGCTCTTCGATGTAGCGCCGCGTGGTGGGCAGCCCGAGCCCTGTGCCGCCGGCTTTGGTGGTGAAGTAGGGTCGGAAGACCTTGTCGATGTTGTCGGGGGCGATGCCCGGACCAGTGTCGATCACGTCGATGATCACGCCGGGGTTGGTGCCGCTGGGCAGGTTGCCGAGCTTTGACTGTGCGCGAGCCGACTGGACGCGCGAAGCCTGGGCCCGAGCAGACTGGCCCCGCGCAGACTGGCCCCGCGCAGACTGGGCACTTACAGGCTGGGGGCGGGCGCGCAAGATGACCTCGCCCTTGGATGGCGCGGGCTGCGTCGCCGTGCCCTGCGGGTGCATCGGCACCGGGCCACCCACGGCCTGCACGGCGTTGAGCAGCAGGTTGAGCAGGGCCTGCTTGAGCAGGCGTTCATCGGCAAGGACCACCAGCGGCTGCTCGGGCGCGTCAAGCCTCAGCCGGACGCCGGCGCGCTGGGCCTCGGGGGTCAGAAAGTCGACCATCTCAATCAGCACCTCGCGGATGTCGAGCGGACGTTTGTCAAGCCGGACGTTGCCGGCGTAGTCGAGGAAGTCTTGCAAGATGCCGCGGAGCCGCTCGCTCTCACGGCGCAGCGCGCCCGTGCGTGAGCGCAGGCGTGCCTTGACGGGCTGATCGTCGGGGAGTTCATCGACGGCCTCCGCAATGAGCTGGGCGTTGAGCCCCAGGGTGCTCAGGGGGTTCTTGATCTCGTGGGCCAGCCCGCCGGTCATGCTGCCCAGCTCGGCGAGGCGCTCGTTCTGGCGTGCGCGAAGGTCTTCGTGTTGGCGCTGCCGTGCGCTGCGGCGCAGGTAAGCGCGGGTCAGCAGCGCGCCGGCGAGCGCGCCAAGGGCCAGCGCGCCGGCAACGCCAAGCAAAATGGTCGCGCCGCTCACGGGTGATGATTGGTCATCGCCAGAATCGGCGGCGGGCGTGACGGCGGGACTCACCGCGGGCTGCTGCAGCGGCGCGGGCAAGCGTGCGGCGTCAGGATCGGGCCTGCTTGCGGAGGTGTTTCGTGGGCCGACGCGCTCCTGCTCGGACCCCTCATTAGCAGGGCGAATCTGAAGCTCAAGGGGTTGCACTTTGACCGTCGGGTCGAAGGCGGGTGTGACGCCGGCGCTTCCGCGCGGCAGGCCCCGAGCGCTGCCACTAGGCACCGCCCGGTAGACGTTGTAGACGTGGCGGATACGGAGCTCTGTGCTCGAGCCGGGGGCTCCGACCCACCGCAGCACGCTGACACGGTCGGACCCGTGGGCGTAAAGCTCAGCCCAGGCTTGAATCGCGCGCGAGTGAAGCCTGCGGCCGTCGCTGCCCAGCGGCGGGGGGCCGGGGTGCTCGAGGGCGCTGAGGGCGGCGATCCGCTCAACGTAGTCGTCGGGCGCGGCGAGAGTCCAGTCGTGGGGCGTCGCCGTGACCTTGCTTTGGCCCAGGGTGAGGTGCCAGGATTGCTGGGAAAAGTTGCGGTTGGTGATCAACAGCGCGTGCTGAACGAGCGTCGCACCTCCGGCGGAGTCGATCAGCTTGGCACCGCTCGCCTCGCGCGGAAAGACCAGAAAGCCAAAGTCCGCGGGCACCGTGGTCCGCGCGTCGGCGTCCCAGCGCATCACGGCTGGGGCCCGTGGACCGCCGATGACCCCGGTGAGCACCAGCGTGCCCCCGAGCAGCACGACGGCGGCGCACGCGATCACGGCCCGCCTCAGCAGGCGTCGGGCCGGGTCGGCGCGGGGCGTGACGGCCCTCGTCAACGTGGACGGATCAGCACTCATTGATTTCAAGCGTTCAGCGCAGGCGTGCGAGAGCTTACGCGGATTCTCGCTCACACCTTTGCTCGCAATCCGAGCCAACGTCGAAGTGGCCAAGACGCACACGGAGCGTGGGGGTACCAAGACAAGCGAAATCAAGCGTGCCCAGTGCTCGTGACGGGCGGCTTGCGAGCCGTTACCGGCGTGGCGTGCGGGGGTAGTGGCGGCGGACGGCGGGGTCGCCTTCGTCAACCCGAACCACCCGCGTGGCCGACCAGCCCTTGTCGCTGCGTTCCGCGTCGTACAGCACACGCGAGCCGTCTTTGAGGACGCGGAATCCATCGCCAGCGATGCGTGAGAAGTGGGCAAAGATGTCTTGCCCCGCGGGCCCGACGATAAAGCCGAAACCCTTCTTGGGGTCGAACCACTTGACGCTGCCCTCAACATTCGTGATGCGGTCCGCGGTCACGATCGCCTCGGGCCTTTGGGCGGGGCTGGTCCCCGTGAACGTGTTGCTGGAAATCGAGGGGCTGGCGCTGTTGGTCTGCGCCGTGCCAGAGATATTTTCGCTCTCGGTAGTCATACGAATTGCTGCCTTAAGAGGCCCTGCTCAGATGGCCGCCCCGACGGCGTCCCAGACGCGCGTGGCATTACGCACCACGCCGCCCATTGCAGCATACCTGAGATTGGCAAGTCACGTCGCATAATTGCGGTCAAGATCGACGATTTTCCACGCAAATGGGGCGACTGCCGAGGGTTTTAATCATAACGCTCAAGGCAGTGGTGCGCGGAAAGGGCCGACCGTTCATCAGGATTGCTGTTTCAACAAAGGCTCTCAGAACAAAACAAGGGCCGGGCATGAGCCCGACCCTTGGACAATCATCGAAATTGCATGGGCTCTTAAGGTTGGCCTCAACGGGCGACCGCTCAAGCCCTCGCCTCAGTTGCTCGAGCCGGCGGGCTGGCTGGTGATGGTCGCGGCGTTGGCGGCAGCGCCGGCGGCCTCGTCACGCATGGCGGCCTTGCGAGACAGCTTGATGCGGCCCTGCTCATCGATCAGGATGACCTTGACCTTGACCATGTCGCCGATCTTGACCACGTCAGCCACGGCCTTGACGAACCCGTCGGCCAGCTCAGAGATGTGGCACATCCCGTCGGTGCCTGGGACGAGCTCGACGAAGGCACCGAAGTCCTTCATGCTGACGATCTTGCCGAGATAGACGGTCCCGACCTTGATCTCTTCGCAGAGGGCCTCGATCTCGGCACGGGCGGCGGCGATGGTCTCGCCGTTGGGGCTGGCCAGGACGACCTTGCCGTCGTCCTCGACATCGATGGAGATGCCGTACTTCTCTTGCAGGCCACGGATGACCTTGCCGCCGGGGCCGATGAGCTTGCCGATCTTCTCGGGGTTGATCTGGATGGTGACTAGGCGCGGGGCGTTGGGCGAGATCTCGGGGCGGGGCTTGGCGATCGTCCGCTCCATGATGTCGATGATCTCGATGCGTCCCACGCGGGCCTGCTCGAAGACGCGGACGACCTGCTCTAGGACGATGCCGCGGGCCTTGAGGTCAAGCTGGATGCCGGTGATGCCGTCACGGGTGCCCGAGACCTTAAAGTCCATGTCGCCGAAGAAGTCCTCTTCACCGATGATGTCGGTGACGAAGACCTCGTTGTTGCCGTCGTCATCGGTAAAGCGGCCGACGCTGATGCCGGCGCAGGTGGCCTTGATGGGTACGCCCGCGTCCATGAGCGCGAGGCAACCGCCGCAGACGCTGGCCATGCTCGACGAGCCGTTGGACTCGGTGATATCGCTGACCACGCGGACGGTGTAGGGGAAGTCTGCCGGGCTGGGGAGGATGGCCAGGAGGCTTCGCTCGGCGAGGGCGCCGTGGCCAATCTCGCGACGGCCCGGAGCCATGATGCGCTTGACCTCACCGGTAGAGAAGGGCGGGAAGTTGTAGTGCAGCATGAACTTCTTGCTGTACTCGGGCAGGAGCCCGTCAACGATCTGCTCGTCCTTGCCGGTGCCGAGGGTGACAGAGATGAGGCTCTGCGTCTCGCCGCGCTGGAAGAAGGCGGAGCCGTGGGTGCGCGCGAAGACGCCAACCTCGCAGGTGATGGGGCGGATCTGTGTGGCGTTGCGGCCGTCGGCGCGAACCTTGCTGGTGGCGATCAGGCGGCGTGTGACCTTCTCTTCAAGGCGCTTATACGCGTCCTTGGCGAGGTTGCGGGCCTTGTTGCTGTCAGCCCACTGCCCGTACGTGCCGTCGGTCTTGACGACAAAGTGCGTGTCAAGGGTCTCTTTGCGGAGCTTGTCGACGGCTTCGTGGCGGTCCTTCTTGCCCTTGATCTGGCGGGCGGTGACCATCTTGGCCTCGGCGGCGACTCGGACCTTCTCGGTGATCTCGGGGGTCGGCAGGAAGAGGTCGCCAATGACCTTGGGCACGCCGGCCTTGGCCTGCAGCTCATCAATCAGAGAGAGCAGCTCGGCGACATGGTCCTGGCCGAACTTGATGGCGGCAACGACGTCGGCCTCGGGAAGTTCGGCGGCGCCGACCTCGATCATGTTCAGCCCGTCCTTGTGGCCCGAGAGGACCAAATCAAGGTCGCTGAACTCCATCTGGCTGGTCGTGGGGTTGCAGACAAGCTGGGCACCGGCGTCGGTGTAGATGCGGGCGACGCGGACGGTCGCGATGGGCCCCTCGAAGGGAATGTCGCTGATGGCTAGGGCGGCGCTGGCAGCGGTGCCGGCGAGCACGTCGCTGTCATTCTCCTGGTCGTGGCTCATGACGAAACACTGGACCAGCACTTCGTCGTAGTACCCGTCGGGGAAGAGCGGACGGATCGGGCGATCGATCATCCGCATCGTGAGGGTTTCCTTCTCGTTTGGCGGGCCTTCGCGCTTTTTGAACCCGCCGGGGAACTTGCCCGCGGCGCTGGTCTTCTCGCGGTAGTCGATGGTCAGGCCCAGGAAGTCGGGCATCTCGTTGCGAGACTTGCCACGGACGACCGCAGCGAGCACGGTGGTGCCGCCGTAGGTCAGCATGACGGCTGCGCCGGCGAGCTTGGCAACCTTCCCGGTTTCGATGGTGAGCGTCCGCCCGGCAAACTGGCGGGAAACGACAACGTGCGGCATATGATGCCCTTTCTGAGCGTGCGGCGGGCGCACCCAAGGGTCATCGCGCAGGCGCCCACCAAAGGACCACGCGAAGGGGGCCTCGCATCACGCCCTGGGCAGAAGACACGGACGCGCTCGACGCTGGGCGCGACCGGCAGAGGCCGTGCGAGAGCGCGAGTGCGGCTGTGTCCACTGCCAACGGCAGAAACACTGGGACCCCGGTTTCCAATCGAACAAGCAAGCCCGGGCGCGGTTGGCACACGGGCTTGGTGGGTTTAGTGGCTTACTTGCGCAGGCCGAGCTTGCCGATAAGCTCGGTGTAGCGGGGCCGGTCAGTCGCGGCCAAGTAGCGCAACAGCCGGTTGCGCTTGGCAGCCATCATGACCAGCCCGCGGCGGCTATGGAAGTCTTTGCGGTGCTGCTTGAGGTGCTCGGCAAGATCGTTGATCCGCTCAGTGAGCAGGGCGATCTGGACAGCTGGGGAACCGGTGTCGGTCCCTGCCGTCTGATAGGTCTTGATGAGCTGGGTCTTGTGCTCGGCGCTGCTGGGCATGAAGTCTGCTTCCTTCCGGGGCCCGGCCCCGGTTCTTGGTTAAGACATTAGGCGCTCTGGCGGGCGAGTTCAACGTCGTGGAGCAAACTCCGAACCCGGGCATCGAGCGCGAGAGGTGGCCTCGACCGCGAGGCGGTGGCAGCAGCCATGATGGCCGAGTTGATGAGACGCCGCTAACCGGCCGTTGAGGCGTGAAAAAATCCCCTCATCGCCTCTATTCTTGGACATGCCACCTACGCAGGCTACCCTCAAAAGGTGAGCCGGGCACTCGTGGGCCCGGCTGTTTTCGTGGGAGTACTTAAGTATGAAGAGCATCATTAAAACGTCCGGTAAGCGTCCGATGGTCCTGACGACCCTGGCGGTCGCCGCCTTGGCGTCGGGCCTGGTGTTTGGCTGTGACGAGAAGAAGCCCACGACGGTGAGCAGCGCAGCGACCTCGGCCGGCAAGGCAATGGGCGACGCGGGCAAAGCTATGAGCGGGGCCGTGGGCGATGCCGCCAAGGGCGCTGGCGAAATGGCCAAGGGCGCGGGCGACGCGGTGGCCGGCGGCTTCGGGAAGATCAAGGCCGAAGGGACCAAGTGGGTGAGCGAGACGGTTGAGAAGCAGTGGCCCGAGGCGAAGAGGAGCCTCGAGACCATGGCCGCCAAGGTCGGAGATATCAAGGATAGCGCGACGCAGACGAAGGCGCAGGGCCTGGTAAGCCACCTGCAGGCGAGGGTGCCGCAGGTGGAGGGGCTAGTCAGCAGGCTTAAGACCGCCGGCGAGGGCGATTACAGCAGGGTGATGAGCGAGGCCAAGAGCATGTGGGACACGTTCGTCAGTAAGCTGGGTGAACTGAAGAAGCTGATCCCGAACTGAGCTTTCGGCTGCTTCTGGGCGGAGGGCGCGCTCAGTTTTGAGCGGCTTCGGCACGGTCAGGCGGACGCCGCGCGAGAGCCGTGAGGCTTGACTCCGCGACCCGGAAGGATAAACTTCTTCCAGATTGCGGGGTGGAGCAGCCCGGTAGCTCGTCGGGCTCATAACCCGAAGGTCGTAGGTTCAAATCCTACCCCCGCTATTGCCAAGGTCGTCCAGAAACTGGC